>NZ_VJYZ01000018.1 GCF_007018965.1 Paracoccus marinus | reverse complement strand
TTCCAGAGCCCCATCGCCTTCGAGCGAAAGGCCCGCGAAGTGAGCTAAACGCTCTCCACAAAAGCCGGGCAAGTCCAAGTCAAGGCTCCTTGAGAAAGGAGGTATGCGATGCGCCGGTCAAACCGACTCTGTCATCGTGTGCGGGCCTACTTTCGGTGGCGTTTGGGCCGCTGGGAGTTCGTCCGTGCCCATCGCCGCTGTTGCGGCTAGCGCCTAGAAAAACGGGGGGGCGGCTCTTGCGAGGACCGCCCTCTTACAGCGCCATCTGATTCGTTGCAGTTAGTAGAGTGAGTTCACCACACCGCACCAAACCGTAAGGGTCAAACTCCCCTACCTCCCCCTCATCCACGCCAACGTATCCGCCCGCGCCGCCCGCTCCTCCTCCCCGATCGGCACCCCCGGCTCCTCGCTCAAGAGCCGGGCGGCGCCGGGG
This sequence comes from Paracoccus marinus, assembly GCF_007018965.1. GTDB lineage: Bacteria > Pseudomonadota > Alphaproteobacteria > Rhodobacterales > Rhodobacteraceae > Paracoccus > Paracoccus marinus. Next base: position 246,905 of record NZ_VJYZ01000018.1, on the reverse strand, counting down.
GCGAGGGTTTCGTAGCCCTCCTGCGTGTCGCCCCATAGCGGCTTGTAACCGTCCAGACCCTCCGCCTAGCGCCGGGCGAGGTAGTCCATCGTCTCGCCCCCGCGCAGCAGCCCCGCCAGCCGCGCATGCATGAAGGCGCGCAGGACCGCGTTCATGCGGGGGCCGTAGCCCGCGCCCATGCCGCGGAAGAAGCGGACCACGTCCTCCTCCAGCGCGATCGTGACCCGCACCCGCTTCGCCTCGCCGCGTTCCAGCGCGATCTCGTGCCATGCCTCGGGGATGCGCCCCTCGGTCAGCAGCTTCTGGTGCAGGTCCCATTCCGGCCGCCGCATCGCGTCGGCTATGTAGTGATAGTTGATCCGCCTCGCCGTCTCCGCCTTCGTGATCCCGCCCATGCGCGCCCCCTGCCTGATGCGGCGACTCTGGCGCGGGCGGGTTAACGCGGGGTGAAGGCGGCGTTCGCACCGCCCGTGCATCACCCGTGCATCGCTTGTGCATCGTCCGTGCGCCTTCCCCCGCCCCCGCCCCTCGCGTAAACGGAACCCCAACGGAGTTCCCCCCATGACCAACACCTTCGGCCGCATCTTCACCTTCACCACCTGGGGCGAAAGCCACGGCCCCGCCCTCGGCGCGACCGTTGATGGCTGCCCGCCGAACGTCCCGCTGGACGAAAGCGCCCTCCAGCCCTTCCTCGACCGGCGCCGGCCCGGGCAGTCGAAGATGACCACGCAGCGGCAGGAAGCCGATCAGGTCCGCATCCTCTCGGGCGTGTTCGACGGGAAAACCACCGGCACCCCAATCCAGCTGATGATCGAGAACACCGACCAGCGCTCGCGCGACTACGGCGAGATCGCGCAGGCGTTTCGCCCCGGCCATGCCGACATCACCTACCACCTGAAATACGGCCACCGCGACTATCGCGGCGGCGGGCGGTCCAGCGCGCGCGAGACGGCGGCGCGGGTCGCGGCGGGGGGCGTCGCGCAGGCGGTGCTGCGCGAGCTGGCGCCTCAGCTGCGGATCACGGGCTACATGGTGCAGATCGGGACGCTGGCGATCGACCGCGGCCGGATCGACCATGAGGAAATCGGGCGCAACGACTTCTTCTGCCCCGACGCAAGCGCGGTCCCCGAATGGACGGACTATCTCAACGCCATCCGCAAGGACCAGGACAGCGTCGGCGCGATGATCGAGGTGGTGGTGCAGGGCTGTCCGCCGGGCCTTGGCGCGCCGGTCTACGGCAAGCTCGACACCGACCTTGCCGCCGCGATGATGTCGATCAACGCCGTGAAGGGGGTCGAGATCGGCGAAGGGATGGCCGCCGCCCGCCTGCGCGGCACCGGGAACGCCGACGAGATCCGCATGGGGCCGCAAGGGCCCGAGTTCCTGTCGAACCACGCGGGCGGGATTCTTGGCGGGATCTCCACCGGGCAGGACATCGTGGTGCGGTTCGCGGTCAAGCCCACCAGCTCGATCCTGACGCCGCGCCGGACAATCGACGCGCATGGGCGCGAGATCGACCTGATCACCAAGGGCCGCCACGACCCCTGCGTCGGCATCCGCGCGGTCCCGGTGGCCGAGGCGATGGCGGCCTGCGTGATCCTGGACCACCTGCTGCTGGACCGGGCGCAGACCGGCGGTATGCGGGGCAGGATCGGCTGATCCGCCGACCGCCGTCCCGCAACCCGCGCGCCAGCCGCAAGTCCCCGACGTGACGCCCGGCTCACCTTGACTATGGCCCAGCCGCAAGCCACCTGTCTGCAGCCCACCTGTCTGCAGCAACACCGCGAGAGGCGTCATGTCCATTCCCCAACAGGGCGGCGGCCCAATCGAGCGGCGCGAGCAGCTTGCCGACTACATCGCATCCGGCGAGAAGCCGGCCGAGAACTGGCGCATTGGCACCGAACACGAGAAGTTCGGCTTCACCTGGGACGACCTGAAGCCCCTGCCCTATGACGGCAAAAGCTCGATCAAGGCGATGCTGGAAGGCTTGCGCGACCGCTTCGGCTGGAAGCAGGTGCTGGAAGGCGACCACCTGATCGGGCTGGAACGCGACGGCGCCAACATCAGCCTTGAACCCGGCGGGCAGTTCGAGCTGTCGGGCGCGCCGCTGGAAACCGTCCACCAGACCTGCGACGAGGTGAACGCGCACCTGGCCGAGGTGCGGCAGGTCGCCGACGAGATCGGCGCGGGCTTCATCGGCCTTGGCGCGGCGCCCGAATGGTCGCAGGCGGACATGCCGATGATGCCCAAGGGGCGCTACGCGCTGATGACGCCCTACATGGAAAAGGTCGGCACGCTCGGCACGCAGATGATGTACCGGACCTGCACGGTGCAGGTGAACCTCGACTTCGGGTCCGAGGCGGACATGGTCCAGAAGCTGCGCGTGGGCCTGGCGTTGCAGCCTGTCGCGACGGCGCTGTTCGCGAACTCGCCTTTCCTCGACGGCAAGCTCAACGGGATGAAGTCGTGGCGCGCGCATATCTGGCAGAACCTCGACGAGGCGCGCACCGGCATGCTGCCCTTCGTGTTCGAGCACGGGTTCGGCTATGACGCCTGGGTGGACTACGTCCTCGATGTGCCGATGTACTTCGTCTATCGGAACGGGCGCTACATCGACGCGCTGGGGCAGTCGTTCCGCGACTTCCTGAACGGCCGCCTGCCCGCGCTGCCGGGCGAGGTGCCGACGCTGTCGGACTGGGCCGACCACATGACGACCGTGTTCCCCGAGGCGCGGGTCAAGAAATACATCGAGATGCGGGGTGCCGACGGCGGCCCGTGGCGGCGGCTTTGCGCCCTGCCCGCGCTGTGGGTCGGCCTGCTTTACGATCAGGGCGCGCTGGATGCGGCATGGGACCTGATCAAGGGCTGGGACCACGAGACGCGCGAGGGGTTGCGCCGCGCCGCGGCCCGCGACGGGCTGGCGGGTCAGGCGGCCGGCGTGCGGCTGGACGAGCTGTCGCGTCAGGTGCTCGACATCGCCGAGGCGGGGCTGAAGTCGCGCGCGCGTCCTGGCGCGGGCGGGTTGATCGCGGACGAGACGCATTTCCTCAATGCGCTGCGCGAGTCCGTGGACAGCGGGATGACGCCCGCCGACGAGCTTCTGGGCAAGTATCACGGCGAATGGCAGGGCGACCTGTCCAACATCTACCGCTACTACAGCTACTGACGGCAAACTACACCTACTGACGACAACGGGCCGGGGTTGCCCCGGCCCATCGTCGCGCAGATCGTCGCCGCAGAGATTGGCCGCAGAGATTCGCCGCTGAGATCAGGCCGCGTCGGGTTGCTTGCGTTCGTCCATGAACTGGTCGAACTCGGCCTTGTCGCGGGCGTCGCGCAGCTTTTGCAGGAAGTCCACGAAGGCGCGGTTCTCATCCTCCAGGCGCTTCAGCGTCTCGTCGCGGTAGGCATCGAAGGCCGCGTTTCCGGTCGATTCCGCGCGGTGGAACCGGTGCGAACGGCCGTTCGTGCGGTGGGTGCGGTGGTGACAGCTTCCAAACATGCGCTTGCTCCAGATCATGTAGCCAAGGATGGCGAGGCCCAGCGGCCAGACGAAAACGAAACCCAGGATCATGGCGACGATCCAGGCGGGCTTGCCGCGCTGGTCCAGCCAGTCGCGGGCCTGCATCAGGACTCCCGCGACGGACACGCCGGACGACGCGGCGGGCTGATAGGGATAGGCGGGGGTGTTCATGGTCGGCTCCTGTTGGATGTGAATGTTAATCACATTAACAATGTGGGAGCGACGAGCCCGCGGTCAATGCCGCGGCGCGCAAATCGGCGAACAAATTTCAGCGGGTCGGATCGGCGGGGATGACGCCCAAGCCACGCAGGTAGATCAGGACGCCGCTTTCCAGCATGTCGTCCGCGCCGATGGGCGCCCGACCGCCCGGGCGCCCGCGCCCGAACAGCTCGACCACCCCGTGCGACATCGCCCAGACGTGGTTCGCCACCATCCGCGCGGGCGGCCGGCTGTCAGGTGCCAGCCGCTCGAACAGCGCGGCCGACGCGCCCTGCATCGCGTCCTGCGCGCGGTCGGCGGCGGCGGTGAGATCCGCGTTGCCGGTGATCGACAAGCCGGATTCGAACATCGCCATGTAGAAGCCGGGCTTTTCGGACGCGAAGCGCAGATAGGCCTGCCCCATCCGCAGGAACGCCGACAGCGCCGACGGCTTGCCGCCGTCGAAGGCCGATTCCAGCCGCAGCGCGAAGTCGTGGAAACCCTGACGCGCCACCTCCTCCAGTAGCTGGTCGCGGCCCGAGAAGTGGCGATAGGGGGCGGCGGCACTGACGCCCGCCAGCCGCGCGGCCTCGGCCAGGGTGAACCCCATCGGGCCCTTGTCCTCGATCAGGCCGACGGTCGCATCGACCAGCGCCTGCCGCAGATTGCCGTGATGATAGCTTTCGCGGCCCAAGCTGCCGCCTACATGCCTTCGCCGAAGAAATCGGCAACCAGCGCCGACAGCGCTGCCATCAGCGCCGCCGCCTGCGGTCCGATCGTGGTGACGGTGATGGAGCTGCCGCGCGGCGCGGTCAGCATCAAAAGGCCCATGATGGAGTTGCCCGCAACCCGCTCGCCGTCTTTTTCGACCAGCGCCGTCGCGTCGAAGCGTTCGACCGTTTCCACGAACTTGGCCGACGCGCGCGCGTGCAGCCCCTTTTCGTTGACGATCTTCAGGGCGCGGGTGATGGGGCCGGTATCCGGCTCTGCCGCGCGGTCCGCATCCTGCGCGCCGGGGGCGTGCCCGGTGCCTGCCGTCATGTGGCGGCGCGGCGCAGTTCGGTCGGCGCGTTGTCCACCGACAGGTCGTAGCAGTTGATGTACTTGCGGCCGGCGTCGCGAGCCAGCGTCACGGCGTCGGCGACCGGCAAATGGCGCGACTTGGCGAGCTTGAGCAGCATCGGCATGTTCGCGCCGTACAAAATCATGCGCTGTTTGTGACTGCACGCGGGCAGCGACAGGTTCGACGGCGAGCTGCCGAACAGGTCCGTGACGACCACGACGCCATCGCCCGTGTCGACGGCATGGGCCGCCGCGCAGATCTCGTCCTGCTTGTCGCCGCGATCATGGTCTTCTTCCATGGTGATCGCGCGGATCCCGCTTTGAGGGCCCACCACGTGCTCGATGGCGGCCAGATATTCCCGCGCCAGTCCCCCATGCGCGACGATGACGATTCCGATCAAAGGTACCTACCACTTGCAACCGCGTCGGTCATGCCGCCCCCTTGTCGCAGCCGGCCGGGGCCGACAGCACGGGGGCCGCATCGCGGCGTTCCAGTTCCCGATGGCGTTTTGACACCTGCCAACCCGCCTGCGCAAGCGCATCGGCCATGTTTTCGGCGATTGTGACGGAACGGTGTTGCCCGCCGGTACACCCGAAACCGATTGCCAGATGCGATTTGCCTTCCTCCACCTGTGCGGGCAAGGCGAATAGAATCAGGTCGCGCACACGCTGAAAGTATTCCGCGTAGCGCGGATCCGACATCACGAAGTCGCGCACCTGCGGGTCGCGCCCGTCGAACGGGCGCAACCCGTCCACCCAGTGCGGGTTGGCGAGGAAGCGGCAGTCGAACATCATGTCAATCCCGCGCGGCACGCCCCGCTTGTAGCTGAACGAATGCACCGACAGCGTGAGTTCGGCGCCCTCGCGCGCGTCCAGCACGCGCCCGACTTCGGCCCGCAGGTCGTGCGGGGACAGCTCGGTCGTGTCGATCAGCACGTCGGCGCGCGACCGGATCGGGCCCAGCAGGTCACGTTCGACCCGAATCGCGTCGGGCGGGGTGCCCTCTTCGGACAGGGGGTGGCGGCGCCGCGTCTCGTTGTAACGCTGGGCCAGCCGTTCCGGCGCGCAGTCGATGAACAGGACCTCGCAGGCATAGGCCGGGTCGCGGGTCAGACGGTCGATCAGGTCGATCACGTTCGAGGCCGAAAAGTCGCGGTTGCGGACGTCGAGCCCAAGCGCGACCGGCGTCGGGCGCGTCAGCCCGTCCAGAAGCCGCGGCACCAGCGACAGGGGCAGGTTGTCGATGACCTCGAACCCCAGATCCTCGAGCGCGCGGATCGCGGTCGAGCGCCCGGCCCCGGACGGACCGGTGACGAGCACCACCCGCTGCTGGCGCGGGGTGCGGTCATGCAATGAGATCGAAGTCGTGTCGGAGCGCATCGGCCCGTCCTGCCCGGAAATCCTATCCAGCCCGCCCCGCCAGCATGTACTGCCGCAGCGCAGCATCAAGATGTGGCGTGAGGGGGCCGAACACAAGGGGGCGCTGCAACCCCAGCACCTCGCGCGTGCGCCACGGCGGCAGGCGCTGATCCTCGACCAGGCCAAGATCGACGATCAGGTCGATGGGCGACGGACCCGCCGCGTCCGCCCGCAGGATGCCCACGGACCGCGCCTCGATCAGCCCGCGCAACGACGCGGGCGCGTCGGCCATCAGGCGGTCGCCGTCGCGCCACAGGCGGACCCTGTCATCGGCCACCAGCACCGCGCCGCGCCCCATCAGCGACAGGCACAGCGCCGACTTCCCCGACCCCGACGGACCTGTGACCAGCAGCCCCCGTCCGCCCATCACCACCGCCGAGGCGTGGACCGTTCCCGTTTCCCCAGCCATCTCGCTTTCCGTCTGACGCCGCGTCGCTTTCAGTCACATGTCAGTCGTATAACGCTAACATGGAATGATTGCGCTAACCGTCCGCAAGGGCACTTTCATCGCACAAAGCCCGTGCTATAGGCGGACCCGCGTCTTCCGCGCCGTCCAAGGAGCACAAGCATGACCGACACCCGCGTCAACCCGAACTTCCGCCTCGAGGATCAGGGCATAACCGGGGTGGGTCAGGCCCATTACAACCTGCTGGAACCCGCGCTGGTCGAGGCGGCGGTGCGCCGCGGCGAGGGCAAGCTGGGCCTGGGCGGAACCTTCCTCGTCCATACCGGCACCAAGACCGGCCGCTCGCCCAAGGACAAGTTCGTCGTCAGGACGCCGGGCGTCGAGGACACGATCTGGTGGGACAACAACCCGCCCATGTCGCCCGACAACTTCAAGCTGCTGCACGACGACATGCTGGCCCACATGAAGGGCAAGGAATACTTCGTCCAGGACCTGTATGCAGGCGCCGACCCCGAACAGCGGCTGGACGTGCGCGTGGTCAGCGAGCTGGCGTGGCACAACCTGTTCATCCGCCACCTGCTGCGCCGCCCCGACGCGTCCGAGCTGGCGGGGTTCAAGGCCGACTGGACGATCGTGAACTGCCCGTCCTTCAAGGCCGATCCCGCCCGCCACGGCACCCGCACCGACACCGTGATCGCGCTCAATTTCGCGGAAAAGCTGATCCTGATCGCCAACACCGGTTATTCGGGCGAGAACAAGAAAAGCGTCTTCACGCTGCTGAACTACATCCTGCCGGAACGCGGCGTGATGCCGATGCACTGCTCGGCCAACCACGCGATCGGCGACGAGAACGACGTGGCGGTGTTCTTCGGCCTGTCGGGCACCGGCAAGACCACGCTGTCGCAGGACCCGTCGCGCACGCTGATCGGCGATGACGAGCATGGCTGGTCCGACAAGGGCGTCTTCAACTTCGAGGGCGGCTGCTACGCCAAGACCATCAACCTGTCGGCCGAAGCCGAGCCCGAGATCTTCGCCACCACCTCGCGCTTCGGCACCGTGATCGAGAACATGGTCCACCACCCCGACACGCTGGAACTGGACTTCACCGACAGCTCGATCACCGAAAACATGCGCTGCGCCTATCCGCTGGATGCGATCTCGAACGCGTCCGAAAGCGGCGTCGCAGGCCAGCCGAAGAACGTCATCATGCTGACCTCGGACGCCTACGGGGTGATGCCGCCGATCTCGCGGCTGTCGCCGCAGCAGGCGATGTATCACTTCCTGTCGGGCTTCACGTCCAAGACGCCGGGGACCGAGGACGGCGTGGTGGAACCGCAGCCGACCTTCTCGACCTGCTTCGGCGCGCCCTTCATGCCGCGCCGCCCGGAAGTCTACGGCAAGCTGCTGGAAGAGCGGATCCAGAAGTCCGGCGCGACGTGCTGGCTGGTGAACACCGGCTGGACCGGCGGCCCGTTCGGCACCGGCAAGCGGATGCCGATCAAGGCCACGCGCGCGCTGCTGTCGGCGGCGCTGGACGGATCGCTGAACGATGTCGAGTTCCGCCGCGATCCGAACTTCGGCTTCGAGGTTCCGGTCTCGGTCCCGGGGGTCGAGGACAAGCTCCTGGACCCGCGCCAGACCTGGGCCGACGGCGCGGCCTACGACGCGCAGGCGGAAAAGCTGAAGGGCATGTTCCGCGAGAACTTCAAGAAATACGAGGACAAGGTCGATCAGGACGTCCGCGACGCCGCGATCTGATCCCGCCTAAACCTTGCCGCCGCTTCGGGGCCGCCCTTCGGGGCGGCCCCTCTCCGTTTCGCCGCGTCGCACAACCCAAGCGTGTGGAACGATCCTGCCGACCATCACGCGCAAACGGGCCGGACCCCGCCGAAACCGGCGTTGAGCCACAGTTGCGCCGATCCGTGCTGTCCGCCGCAAGCGGAACGTGAAACCCGAAGGCCAGCCGCCTCGCGTTCCGGCACGGGCGCGCGGCGCAGTGATGACGAGTCGCGGGTGTCGCATGAACCGTTCCGGCCGCATTATCGGCATCGACCTCGTGCGTTCGGTCGCCATCTGCGGCGCGATGCTGAGCCATGTGGTCGTGATGACCGGCCTCACGCTTCCGGCCCCCGCCGCCGACCACCTGTTCCGCATCGCGCTTCAGACAAGCGCGCCGATCTTCATCGTCCTGTTCGGGAGCATGCTGGAGCTTGCCTACCGGCCGAAGTTCGTGCCCGGCGGCCGGGCCGACGTCGCCGCGCGGCTGATCGCGCGGGCGCTGCAGTGCTGGGCGCTTTACGCGCTGTCGGTCGTGGCGCTGATCGTCGCGTGGCCCGACTATTCGCTGCCGTTCGGCGTGGCCACGATGCTGTTCATGGGGGTAACGCCGTTCACCGACATCCTCAAGTTCTACGCGGTCGTGCTGGCGATCGCGCCCCTGCTGCTGATCGCGCGCAACCGCCTGGGGCTGTGGCCGCTGGCGCTGGCCGCCATTCTGCTGCACGCGGCATGGCCGCTGGCCAGGGACCTGCCCTCGCCCGCGGCGCTTGGCATGCCGCAGGAAATCGACCGCCTCGCCAAGTTCATGTTCGAGGTCGGCGCGCCCGATCTCGGCGGCCCGTCGGTGATCCGCGGCCTGAGCTTCGTCGTGGCGGGCATGGTGCTGGGCCGCGTCCTGACCGCCGCCGGCCGCACCGCGCCGGCGTTGCGGGAACGGGCGCTGCCGCTGGGGGGCATTGCGGCCGCAGCCGTCGCCGTGCTGGCGCTGCTGCCGGGTCCGCACGGTCCGCGCGGGCTTGCCGACATGACGCTGCGCCAGATCGGCCACCCGATCTATTACCTGTTCAACCTGCCGATCGCGGTTCTGGCCACGACCCTGGCGGTGGCCGCGACCGCCGGGGCGCCGGAGGGGACGCAGGCGCGGCTGCGGCGCCTGACCTTCTTCGGCCGCACCAGCCTTTTCACCTTCGCGTTCGGGAATACGCTCCTGTATCTCACCCCGCGTGATCTGGTCGAGCGCCAGCCGCTGGCGGGCAGCATCGCCCTGATCGCGGCGATCACCCTGATGTCATGGCAGTTCGACCGGCTGATGGCCGGCAGCGGCCCCATCGCCGCGCGCGCGCGCCGGGTGCAAGCGGCCTTTGGCGTCCCTGCCCGGCGGATCGTCGCGGCGTTCGGGTGACGCGGCGGCTCAACGCCGCGACAGCACCTGCGGCGCGCGCCGGGCAAACAGCCGCCCGTCGATCAACGCAAGCCCCGCCCCGATCAGCGCCATGCCGATCAGCTGCGCGAACCCCAGCCGCTCGTCCAGAAACAGCCACCCTAGCAGGATCGCCGACACCGGCACGAGGAACGTCACCAGCGAGATGTTGGTGGCCCCGGCCGAGGCGAGGATGCGGAAATAGATGACGTAGGCCAGCGCCGACGACAGCAGCGCCAGCGCCGCGACCGCGGCCCAGCTGGTCGCCGGGTAGCCGACCGGGGGCCCGTTCAGCGCCAGCACCGGGATCGCGAGGACCAGCGTCGAGGCGGTCAGCATCCCCGCCGCCGTGACCATCGGATCGACCCCGATCTGACGAAACCGCCGCCCCCACCAGGCCGAGAACCCGTAGGAAATGGACGCGCAGACCACCGCCAGCTGCGGCAGCAGCGGGTGCTGGCCGCCGATGACGTCGATCCCCATCATCACGGCGACTCCGCCCAGTCCCATGACCACGCCCGCGAGCTTGCGCACGCTCGCCCGCTCGTCGCTCAGAAGCGCGCCGGCGACCAGGACGGTCCACAACGGCGTGCTGGCGTTCAGGATCGAGGCGAGGCCGGACGGGATCTGCTTTTGCCCCCAGACGATCAGGGCAAACGGAATGACGTTGTTCAGCAGCCCCATGACAAGGAACGCGCCCCAGGTCGCCGCCCCGCGCGGGACCCGCCGCCCGGTCGCCAGCACCACGATCCACAGGGCTGCCGCCGCCAGGGCGACCCGCAGCAGCACGATCGTCAGCACCGGCATGTCCCGGACCGCCGTGCCGATGAAGAAGAACGACCCGCCCCACAGCGCGGACAGAAGCAGCATCAGGCCCCATTCCCTGCCGCTCATCCGGGCGCGGATCGCGTCGCTCACGTCCGCGGCTCCCGCCCGAGCATGTAGAACTCCTCGTTGGGCGGAATGTCGGCCATGTTGACGAGCCGGTTCGACATGCCGAAGAACGCGGCGATCGCGCCGATGTCCCAGATCTCGTCGGGGGTGAAGCCCGCCGCGGCCATCCCCTCGCGGTCGTCGTCGGTGATCTCTTCGGCGTCCAGCGCGACCAGCTCGGCATAGTCCAGCATCGCGCGGTGGCGCGCGCTCAGGGGCGCTTTGCGCCAGTTGATCGCCACCTGGTCGGCGATCAGCGGGTCCTTGGCGCGGATCCGCAGGATCGCCCCGTGCGCCACCACGCAATACTGGCAGCGGTTGAGGCCCGAGGTCGCGACCACGATCATCTCGCGCTCGGCCTTGGACAGCCCCTCGTCCTTGTCCATCAGCGCGTCGTGATAGGCGAAGAACGCGCGGAACTCGGCCGGGCGATGCGCGAGCGCAAGGAAGATGTTCGGCACGAACCCCGACTTTTCCTGCACCTTGGCGATCATGTCCTGCATGTCCTGCGGCAGGGCGGCGATGTCGGGCACGGCGAAGCGGCTGATCGCGGTGTTGGTCGGCAGGCTGTCCATGGGTCTTCCCTTCCCATTGTTCCGGCGCAGGCTACTTCGGCGCCGGGCAAGCGCAAGCTTGGCGTGGGCGTGGCGTGGGTGTTGGACAAACGCGAACCATCCGTGCCACGTGCTGATCCGGTGATCTGGAGGATTGCCGATGACGACTCGTTCCGTCCTGACATGACGCGGTCACATGTGGCTTGGGGCGGGGACGCTTTTGTCGACCGCGATGGTGGCAAGCGCCATCGTGCCAGCGATGGACTGGGGCGACGAGGATATCCTTGCCCTCGCCGCGCTGCTTCTGGCGCTTTGCGGCGGCGTCGAGCTTGCGGTGCGCACCGTCCCCGGCCGCCCCGCGCGCACTGCCGCGATCCTCGCGATTGTGACGACTGTCCTGCTCGTGTTCGCCGAGTTGGCCGTCGGCATCCTGCACTAGCCCCTCGGCCTTGACTCCCGCAGCCCGCCTGCGCTAGTCACCGCCAGATTCCCCGGAAGGCAAATCCTTCCGGTCCCCGACTGCCGGGGATCGCCCCCCGTCAGCGCGTTGCGCCCACGGGGGCCGACAGCGTATTTGCAGCGGCCCTGAACAGGAGGACCCGCGAGATGTTCGAGAGCCTTTCAGACCGCCTTGGCGGTGTCTTCGACAGGCTGACCAAGCAGGGCGCGCTGACGCCCGACGACGTCACGGCGGCCATGCGCGAGGTGCGTCAGGCGCTGCTGGACGCCGACGTCTCGCTGCCCGTGGTCCGCAACTTCGTCCGCGCCGTCACCGCCAAGGCGACCGGCGCCGCCGTCACCAAGTCGATCACCCCCGGCCAGCAGGTCGTCAAGATCGTCCATGACGAGCTGATCGCGATGCTGCAGGGCGAGGGTGCGGCCGACGCGCTCCGCGTGGACAACCCGCCCGCGCCGATCCTGATGGTCGGCCTGCAGGGGTCGGGCAAGACCACGACCACCGCCAAGATCGCCAAGCGCCTGAAGGACCGCGAGAAGAAGCGCGTGCTGATGGCGTCGCTCGACACCAACCGCCCCGCCGCGATGGAACAGCTGGCGATCCTCGGCCAGCAGGTCGGCGTCGATACGCTGCCGATCGTGCCGGGCGAGAACGCGGTGCAGATCGCGAAGCGCGCCAAGCAGCAGGCGACGCTGGGCGGTTACGACGTCTACATGCTCGATACCGCCGGCCGCCTGCACATCGACGAAGTGCTGATGGACGAGGTGCAGGCCGTCCGCGACGTGGCGAACCCGCGCGAGACGCTGCTGGTCGTCGACGGCCTGACCGGGCAGGACGCGGTCAACGTCGCGACCGAGTTCGACGGCAAGGTCGGCGTGTCTGGCGTGGTGCTGACCCGGATGGACGGCGACGGGCGCGGCGGCGCGGCGTTGTCGATGCGCGCGGTCACCGGCAAGCCGATCCGCTTCGTCGGTGTCGGCGAAAAGATGGACGCGCTGGAAGGTTTCGACGCCAGCCGCGTCGCGGGCCGCATCCTGGGCATGGGCGACATCGTGGCCCTGGTCGAAAAGGCGCAGGAAACGCTGGAGATCGAGCAGGCCGAGCGCATGATGAAGCGCTTCGCCAAGGGTCTGTTCAACATGAACGACCTCAAGGGCCAGCTTGAACAGATGCTCAAGATGGGCGGCATGCAGTCGATCATGGGCATGATGCCGGGCATGGGGAAGATGGCCAAGCAGGCGGAAACCGCGGGCCTCGACGACAGCGCCATCCGCCGCCAGATCGCGCTCATCAACTCGATGACGAAGAAGGAGCGGGCGAACCCCGAACTGCTGCAGGCGAGCCGCAAGAAGCGGATCGCGGCGGGCGCGGGGCTGGACGTGGCGGAACTGAACCGGCTTCTGAAGATGCAGCGGCAGATGGCCGACACGATGAAGAAGGTCTCGAAGATGGGCAAGGGCGCCATGCTGAAGCAGGCGATGCGGTCCATGACCGGCAAGGGCGGCGGGTTGCCCGACCTCGCCGACGCCGATCCCGCCCGCATGGCCGAGGCCACGAAGATGTTGCAGGACCCGCGCGGCCTTGGCGGCCAGCTGGGCAACCTGAACCTGCCCGGCGGCCTGTCGGGCCTGTTCGGGAAAAAGTGATGACCGCCGTCTCATCCAGTCCCTTGGGTTCCGTCCCCGTTCTGGAAACCGAACGGCTGGTTCTGCGCGGTCCGGCGATTGGCGATTTCGACGCCGTCGCCGCCTTCTATGCCGACCCGCGCTCGCAGCCGGTCGGCGGCTGTCTGACCCGCGTGGAGGCTTGGATGAGGTTTACATCGGGCGCCGGACAGTGGCTGCTGCGCGGCTACGGATTCTGGGAAATCGAGGATCGCGCCACCGGCCGCAACGTCGGCCGCGCCGGCATCTATCACCCCGACGGCTGGCCCGAGCCTGAGCTTGGCTGGATGATCTACGCCGGGACAGATGAGGGCCGGGGCCTCGCGCGCGAGGCCGCGACCGCCGCCCGCGAAGGGGCTGCGCTGCATTTCGGCATGAACCGCGTCATGTCGTCGATCGAGGCCAGCAACCACCGCTCGATCCAGCTGGCCGAACGGATGGGCGCGGTGCGCGACGGGATGTGGACCACCCCATACGGCCCGATGCTGCGCTTCCGCCACGGGGTCGCGCCGTGACCGCCCTTACCCCCGACATCCCGGTGATCGAGACCGAACGGCTGGTCCTGCGCGAGCCGCGGCTGTCCGATCTGGATGCGATGGTCGCGTTCTACGCGGGCGAAGAGCGGACGCGGTTCATCGGCGGCAGGGTCGACCCGTTCCAGGTCTGGGGGCGACTGGCCGGCCAGATCGGCCACTGGGCGCTGCGCGGTTATGGTATGTGGATGGTCGAGGAACGCGCGACCGGCGCGCCCGTGGGCCGGATCGGCCTTTTGTATCCCGCGACATGGCCCGAGCCGGAGCTGGGCTGGCACCTTTTCGACGGGTTCGAGGGCAAGGGCTACGCGTTCGAGGCGGCGTCGGCCGCGCGCGACGCGGGCGCGCGGCTTTTCGGCTTGACCGGCCTCATCTCCCTGATCGACCCGGAAAACATCCGCTCGCAGAACCTCGCCCGCCGCCTTGGCGCGACGATCGAGCGCGAGATCGAGTTCATGGGGCACCCCTGCCACATATGGCGCCACCCCGGAAAGACTGCGGCATGACGATGCAGGACCCCTCCGCCACCGACGCCAAGCGCGACGCTGCCACGGAAACCGCGCCGGGCGGCGACGATCCCGTGGCCCGCGCGGCGGCGCTGCTGCGCGATCATCGCGCTTCGATCGACCGGCTGGATGCCGTGCTGGTCTTTACCCTCGCCGAGCGGTTCAAGCACACGCAATCCGTGGGCCGGCTCAAGGCGGACCACGAGCTTCCGCCCTCGGACCCTGCGCGCGAAAGCCAGCAGATCGAGCGGCTGGAACGCCTTGCGCGCGAGGCCGACCTGGACCCCGCCTTTGCGCGCAAGTTCCTCAACTTCGTGATCGCGGAAGTCATCCGCCACCACGAGCACTTCCAATCCTGACCATCCCTGACGGCGGGTTCCCCGCCACCCGCCATTTCAAAGGAGAATATCGAATGGCAATGAAGATCCGACTGGCCCGCGGCGGCTCCAAGAAGCGCCCGCACTACGCCATCGTCGCCACCGACTCGCGCATGCCGCGCGACGGCCGCTTCCTGGAAAAGCTGGGCACCTACAACCCGCTTCTGCCGCGCGACAGCGAAGACCGCATCAAGATGGACATGGAGCGCGTGCAGTACTGGCTGGGCCAGGGCGCGCAGCCGACCGACCGCGTGGCCCGCTTCCTGGAAGCCGCCGGCGCGACCGAAAAGACCGAGCGCAAGAACCTGAAGAAGGGCGAGCCCGGCAAGGCCGCGAAGGACCGCGCCGAGAAGCGCGCCGCGCGCGAGACCGCCGCCCGCGAGGCCGAGGAAGCCGCGAAGAACGCGCCCGTCGTCGAAGAGGCAGCCGAAGAAGCGACCGCCACCGACGAGACGGCGCTGGACGCATCGGAAGCCACCAGCGGCACCGAAACGCCCTGATCGGCTGCAACCTGGCGGCCGGGCATGACGTTGCCCGGCCGTCCACATCGTGACGGAGCATTCCCGCATGACCGACCGCATCTGTGTGGGGGCCATCGCCGGCGCCTTCGGGGTGCGCGGCGAGGTGCGGCTGAAAAGCTTCTGCGCGAGGGCCGAGGACATCGCGACCTACGGCCCGCTCGCGACCGAGGACGGCAAGCGCAGCTTCGCCGTCAAGCTGACGCGGCCCGTTAATGGTGGCCTTGGCGCGCGGCTGACCGGGGTGGATACCAAGGAACAGGCCGACGCGCTCAAGGGCACGACGCTGTGGGCAGACCGGGCCGCCCTGCCCTCGCTTCCCGATGACGAATTCTATCACGCCGACCTGATCGGGCTCGAGGTCGTGGATACCGGCGGGGTGTCGCTGGGCCGCGTGCGGGCCGTCCACGACCATGGCGCAGGCGACATCCTTGAAGTCCTGGGTCCCTCGGGCGTGCTGCTGGTGCCGTTCACGCGCGCGGCCGTGCCGACCGTGGACCTGACCGCGGGCCGCATCGTCGCCGACCCGCCCGAAAGCGACGAATGAACAGGGTTTCCCCGACTTTCATCCCCGCGCTGGTCGTCATGTTCGCAGGCCCGTTGCTGCAGGGTCTGTCCGGGGCGAGCGACCCGAACGCCTACCTGTTCGCGCCAGTCATCGCGGTGGCAAGCCTGCCAATCGGCGCGCGGCAGGACCTGCAGGCGTCGCTGCGGCTGGCGGCGATGTTCTTTGCGATCGGCGCCCTCGCGCTGGCGCTGTGGTGGGTCGGCGGGCGGATCGGCCCCCTGGGGGGCATCCCCGGCTGGCTGCCGCTGGCCGTCACGGCCGCGGGCGCGATCCTTGCCGTCACGCCGGGGTTCCTGCGCCGATGACCGACGAGCCGCCCCGTTCCCACGGCCGACTGCGCGCGACGCCATCGCTCCGCCCGCGCGAGCTGATGGCCGAGCCGCAGGTCGCGGGCGCCTGGACCGCGCAGATCGTGACCCTGTTCCCCGAGGCGTTTCCCGGCACGCTGGGCCTGTCCCTGACGGGCCGGGCGCTGGCCGAGGGCTTGTGGAACCTGCGCACGATCCCGCTGCGCCAGTTCGGCGAGGGGCGGCACCGCAACGTGGACGACACCCCTGCGGGCGGCGGCGCGGGCATGGTGCTGCGCCCGGACGTGATGGCGGCGGCGCTGCGCGAAGCGCGGGGCGCGGCCCCCGGCCTGCCGGTCGTCTATCTGTCGCCGCGCGGCCGACCGCTGACGCAGGCGCTTGCCCGCAGCCTCGCCCAGGGTCCGGGCGTCACCCTGATCTGCGGCCGGTTCGAGGGCGTGGACCAGCGCGTCCTTGACGCATTCGACGTGACCGAAGTCAGCATCGGCGACTACGTCCTGACAGGGGGAGAGATCGCGGCGCAGGTCTTGATCGACGCGACGGTTCGCCTTATACCGCGCGTGCTGGGGAATCAGGATTCGCTGGCCGAGGAATCCTTTTCCCACGGCCTTCTTGAACATCCGCAGTACACGAAGCCTGCCATCTGGGAAGGCCGCGCGACGCCCGACGTTCTTCTGTCGGGCAACCACGCGGCCATTTCGCAATGGCGCGCCCTACAGGCCGAAAGCCTGACCAAGGAACGCCGCCCCGACCTGTGGCGGGCATATGCCGACCGGCATGTGGACCCGGCAAAGGACCGACAGCTCTCGGGCGCATCAGACCAATCGCGGAACAGCCGCGAGCATGACAAGGACCAACCGCGATGAACCTTATCGCCCAGATCGAAGCCGAGCAGATCGCCGCGCTCGGCAAGACCATTCCCGACTTCAAGGCCGGCGACACCGTGCGCGTCGGCTACAAGGTGACCGAGGGCACCCGGAGCCGTGTCCAGAACTACGAAGGCGTGTGCATCAGCCGCAAGGGCGGCGAGACGCTGGCCGCCTCGTTCACCGTCCGCAAGATCTCGTTCGGCGAGGGCGTGGAGCGTGTGTTCCCGCTGTACTCGACCAACATCGAGTCGATCGAGGTCGTGCGCCGCGGCCGCGTCCGCCGCGCCAAGCTGTACTACCTGCGCGATCGCCGCGGCAAATCGGCCCGGATCGCCGAAGTCACCAACTACAAGCCGAAGGCCGACAAGGCCGCTGTTTCGGCCGACGCAAACGTCAAAGCCTGAGGTCGCGCGCGATGAAAGCCGAAATCCACCCCGACTACCACATGATCTCCGTCAAGATGACGGACGGCACCACCTACCAGGTGCGCTCGACCTGGGGCAAGGAAGGCGACACCATGTCGCTGGACATCGACCCCACCTCGCACCCGGCGTGGACCGGCGGCTCGTCCAAGCTGATGGACACCGGCGGGCGCGTGTCGAAGTTCAAGAACAAGTACGCCGGCCTGGGCTTCTGATCCCCACACCCGACGCGAACGCGAGACGCCGCCCCCCGGGGCGGCGTTCTGCATTCAGGGGCACGGCGGGCGACGGGCAGCGGGCAACGCGCGCCAAAGCTCAGCCCGCCAGCGGCCGGAACCGGTTCAGCGGAATTTTCAGATAGCTGTGGCCGTCCGCCTCGGGCTCGGGCAGGCGGCCGCCGCGCAGGTTGACCTGCAGCGCGTGCAGCATCCGGTCGGGCAGCGCCAGCGTCCGGTCCCTCGCCTCGCGGCTGGCGATGAACTCCTCGCGCGAGGTTCCGTCACGGACGTGGATGTTCGACGCGCGCTGCTCGGCCACGGTGGACAGGTATCCCGGCTCGACGCCGGGCGCCGGGTAGTCGTGGCCGGTGAACAGCCGGGTGTCGGCCGGCAGGTCAAGGATCGCGCGGATCGTGTTCCACAGGTCATCCGCCCCGCCGCCCGGAAAATCGGTCCGGCTGGTCCCGCAATGGGGCATCATCAGCGTGTCGTGGATGAAGGCCGCGTCGCCCGCGACATAGCTGATCGACGCGAGCGTATGGCCCGGCGACAGCATCACCCGCACCGGAATCGTCCCCACCATGAAGCTGTCGCCATCGTGAAACAGCCGGTCCCACTGCCGCCCGTCGGCCGCGATCCGGTCGTCGTTGTAGAACGTCCGCCACATCCGCTGCACCTCGACCACCCGGGCGCCGATCCCGCGCGGCACGCCGCCAAGGCGGTCGGACAGATAGACCGCCGCGCTGAAGTGGTCGGCGTGGGGATGGGTGTCGAGGATCCATTCCACCTCGATCCCCCGCGCCTCGACATGGGCGAGGATGCGGTCTGCCTCGGTCGTGCTGGTCGCGCCCGCGCGGCCGCAGAAGTTCCAGACGGGGTCCACGATCGCGCCCTTCATCGTCGCGGGATCGTGGAAGACATATTGCAGGCTGCCGGTCGGCCGGTCGAAGAAACATTCGACGACGGGCCGACCGGCAGCTTCGTGGATCGGTTCGCCGGGCTGGCTGGAAGGCATGTCTTGGAACCCTTGCAGATTTTCGGCGGACCTTACCCTGCGCGCACGCGATGGTGAACAGCCGCTTTGCAACCCCTGGACGGGCTGGCTAGACAGTGGGGCGGCAAGGGGAATCGCGTGGCGCACATCATCGTCGTCGGCAACGAAAAGGGCGGGTCGGGCAAGTCCACGACCTCGATGCACGTGGCGACGGCGCTTTCGCGCATGGGCCACCGCGTCGGCGCACTGGACCTAGACGTGCGCCAGCGCAGCTTCGGGCGCTATCTGGAAAACCGCGCCGCGTTCGCCGCGCGCGAGGGGCTGGACCTGCCGACGCCGCTGCTGGCCGAGCTTTCGCGCGACGGCAATGACGGCGGCGACGATCCGCTGTCGGCCGTGGTCGGGGCGCTCGACGAAAGCTGCGACTTCATCCTGATCGACTGCCCGGGCTCGCACACCAAACTCGCGCAGATGGCGCATGCGCTGGCCGACACGCTCATCACGCCGATGAACGACAGCTTCATCGACTTCGACCTGCTTGCGCGGATGTCGCCCGAGGGCAAGGTGCTGGCCCCGTCGATCTATGCCGAGATGGTGTGGAACGCGCGCCAGCTGCGTGGGCAGGCGGGCGCGGGCCCGATCGACTGGATCGTGCTGCGCAACCGCCTTGGCACGCAGGAAATGCACAACAAGCGCAAGGTCGGCACCGCGCTCGCGTCGCTGTCGAAGCGGATCGGCTTCCGGGTGGCGGCGGGCTTTGCCGAGCGGGTGATCTTTCGCGAGCTGTTCCCGCGCGGCCTGACGCTGCTGGACCTGCGCGACATCGGCACCGCGCAACTGTCGATGTCCAACATCGCCGCGCGGCAGGAACTGCGCGACTTGGTCACGGAACTGCGACTTCCGGGCGTGAACGCGGCGTTCTAGGCAGGGGCGCGCCTGCCGCCCGGGCAGCGGCATTGTTGCAGGACCGCGTCTGGCTTAAACAGGCGCTGAGCTTCAACCTGCAGGGCAGCAATGCAACCTCGGCGCCGCCTGACCACCTTTGGCCGCATCCTGCCGGCATCCCTGCTTGCGGCGGGGATGGCGATGCTGGCGCTGCCCCATCCCGTCCGCGCCGCCGATCCCGATCAGGCCCCGGCGGTCGCGTCGATCGTGCCCACCGTCACCATCTCGCCCGCGATCCGCAGCACCGTGCAGGAACGGGTGCCGGTGTCGGGCACGCTGGTCGCCCGGTCCGAGGTGCAGGTCTATCCGCAGGTGTCGGGCTACGAGATCAACGAGCTGCTGGTCGAGGTCGGCGACAGCGTGACGGCGGGACAGCCGCTGGCCCGCCTGACCGACACGACGCTGCGCGCCGAACTGACCCAGGCCGACGCGGAACTCGCCCGCGCCCGCGCCGCCATCGGCCAGGCGGAAAGCGAGATCGCCAGCGCCGACGCCGCCGCCGCGCAGGCCGGATCGTCGCTTGACCGGACCCGGCGGCTGAACCGCAGCGGCAACACCACGCAGGCGGTGCTGGACGAGGCGATTGCCGCGCAGGCGTCGGCCGCCGCCGCCGCCGCGTCGGCGCAGGGCGGGCTCGCCGTGGCGCAGGCCGGGCTTGCCCAGGCCGAGGCCGCGCGGGGTATCGCGCAGCTGAACTTCGAGCGCGCGACCATCACCTCGCCCGCGAACGGGATCATCACCGAACGCAACGCCACCCGGGGCGCGCTGTCGGGCGCCGCCGCCGAGCCGATGTTCCGCCTGATCGTCGACGGCGAGGTCGAGATGGAGGGCGAGGTCCTGGAAACCGCCCTGTCCGGCCTGCAGGCGGGCGATCCCGTGACGCTGTCGGTGACCGGCGTGGGCCCGGTCGAGGGCCGCGTGCGGCTGATCCCCGCCAGCGTCGATCCGGTGACGCGGCTGGGGGTCGTGCGGGTGGCGCTCGCCGGCGACGGGCGGCTGCGGCCGGGCCTGTTCGCCAACGGATGGATCGTGCTGGACGAACGCGAAGCGGTCACCGTGCCGGCCACTGCCGTTCTTGCCGATGGTGACGGCGAGCGGGTGCAGGTCGTGCGGGACAACCGGATCGAGACGCGGATGGTCCGCGCGGGCGTCCTGTGGGACGACCGGCGCGAGATCGCCGAGGGGCTGGCGCAGGGCGAACCCGTCCTGCTGCGCGCGGGCGCCTTCTTCCGCGACGGGGACCCGGTGAATCCCGTGGCCGAAGGCGCGGCGCCGTCAGCCCCGCAGAAACCGGCCCCCGCGCCGATGGCCGAAGCGCCGGCCCCGCAAGGCGCGGCCGGTCCCGCCAAGGCGGCCCCCGCCCCAGCCCCCGCCCCCGCCGTCGAGGACGCGGCGAGGAAAGCCGCCACCTCAGGCACGACGCTCGAGGCATCGACGGCCCGGCCCGATCCGCAGGGGACGGTGCGATGAACCTTTCGACCTGGTCGATCAAGCGGCCGGTCCCGCCGATCGCGATCTTCCTCGTGCTGCTGATCGTCGGTCTGGTCAGCTTCGCCCGGCTGCCGATCACCGCCATGCCGACGGTCGACCTGCCGCTTATCAACGTAACCGTATCCCAGCAGGGCGCCGGCCCGAGCGAGCTGGTCAGCCAGGTCGCGCGCCCGATCGAGGACGCGATCTCGACCATACCCGACGTGCGCCACATGACGACGACCGTGACCGACGGCGTCGCCAATTTGATCGTCGAGTTCGAGCTTGAAGCCGACAGCGACCGGGCGCTGAATGACGTCAAGGACGCGATTTCCAGCGTGCGGTCGGACCTTCCCGGCTCGATCCTGGAACCCATCGTGCGCCGTATCGACGTGACCAGCATGCCGATCCTGACCTATGCGGTCAGCGACCAGACGAGTTCGGTGAGCGAGCTTTCGGACTTCGTGGACGACGTGATCGGGCGCGAGCTGTCCAGCGTCCCGGGCGTGGGCGAGGTCAGCCGCATCGGCGGCGCCGACCGCGAGATCAGCGTGGACCTTGATCCCAGCCGCCTGCTCGCCCTTGGCCTGACGGCGGCCGACGTCTCGCAGCAGCTGCGGGCACGCAACATCGACATGGGCGGTGGCCGGGGCGACGTGTCGGGGCGGGAATATTCGATCCGCGCGCTCGGCGCCGCCGACACCGTGAACCAGCTTGCCGCCACCGCGATCGAGATCGGCGACGGGCGGACCGTGCGTCTGGACCAGCTGGGCAGCGTGACCGACGGCGCGAGCGAACAGCGCAACTTCGCGCTGCTGAACGGCCGGCCGGTCGTCGCCTTCGCGGTCTTTCGCGCGGTCGGGGCATCCGACCTGCTGGCGGGCGACGGGACCAAGGCCGCGCTTGAAGGGATCGGCAAGCGCTACCCCAACGCGCAGATCACCCTGATCGACGATTCCACGACCTACACCCGGCAAAGCTACGAATCCGCGATGCACACGCTTTACGAGGGCGCGGCCCTTGCGGTGATCGTGGTGCTGCTGTTCCTGCGCAACTGGCGCGCGACGCTGGTCGCCGCCGCCGCCCTGCCCCTGTCCGTCGTGCCCACGTTCTTCGTGATGGACCTGCTCGGCTTCTCGCTCAACGGGATCAGCCTGCTGGGGATCACGCTGGTGACCGGCATCCTGGTGGACGACGCGATCGTCGAGATCGAGAACATCGTACGCCACATCCACATGGGCACCCCGCCCTACGAAGCCGCGATCGAGGCGGCGAGCGAGATCGGCACGACCGTGATCGCGATCAGCTTCTCGATCGTGGCGGTATTCGCCCCGGTGGGGGTGATGAGCGGGG
Organism: Paracoccus marinus; assembly: GCF_007018965.1. Classification (GTDB taxonomy): domain Bacteria; phylum Pseudomonadota; class Alphaproteobacteria; order Rhodobacterales; family Rhodobacteraceae; genus Paracoccus; species Paracoccus marinus. The sequence goes on along the minus strand of NZ_VJYZ01000018.1, from coordinate 224,409 downwards.
TGGCGGGCGAATATTTCCGCCAGTTCGGGCTGACGGTCGCGGTGGCGGTGCTGTTCTCGCTGCTGACCGCGCGGATCATCACGCCGATGATGGCCGCCTACCTGATCCGCAGCGGCCATACCGAAGAGGAACGCGACGGCTTCTTCCTGCGCGGGCTGATGGGCACGCTGCGCTGGACCATGCGCCACCGGTTCCTGACCCTGATCCTCGGCCTGGGCGTGTTCGCGGGCTCGATCTTTTCCGCGACGCTGCTGCCGACCGAGTTCATCGCGCCCGCCGACCAGGGCCGAAGCCAGATCGAGCTGGAACTGCCGCCCGGATCGACCGTCGAGCAGACGGAATCCGTGTCCCGGACCCTGATCGACCGCATCTCGGCCGTGCCCGAAGTGCGCTCGGTCTTCGTGCAGGGGGTCGAGGACGCCGTGTCGAAAGCCCAGCTGCGCGTCAACTACGGTCCCAGCGAGGAACGCGAGCGCACCCAGTTCGCGATCGAGGAACAGCTGAAGCGCGACCTGGCCGACCTGCCCGACGTGCGGCTGAACTTCCAGAACGAGGCGGGCGGCAACGACCTGAGCGTCAGCGTGCTGGCCGACACCGAGGACGGCGCGGCGCAGGCGGCCGAGATGCTCGTGACCGAGATGCGCAAGCTCGACACGCTCGAAGGGGTGCGGTCGTCGTCGGCCATGCGGCGGCCGGAAATCCAGATCACGCCCCGCGACGAGATCGCGGCGCAGCTCGGCGTCTCGGCCAGCAGCCTTGCCCAGACGCTTCTGGTGGCGACGCTGGGCGACGCCGAGGCGAACCTTGCCAAGTTCAACGCGGGCGACGAGCAGATCCCGATCGTGGTGCGGCTGAACGCCGCCGCCCGCGACGACCTGCAACAGATCCAGAGCCTGCGGGTGCCGTCCGCGGCGGGACAGGTACCGCTGGCGGTCGTGGCCGACGTCACCCTGTCGGCCGGCCCGACCCAGATCGAACGCTACGACCGACGCTATCGCACCTCGGTCACGGCGAACCTTGCCGATGGCGCGGTCCTGGGTCCGGTGGACGCGCAGGTCAAGGCGCTGCAGGACACCATGAAGCTGCCGCCGGGCACCGCGTTCGAAAGCTCGGGCGACGCCGAGATCATGGCCGAGGTGTTCGGGGCCTTCGCCCTAGCGATGGCGGCGGGGGTGCTGCTTGTTTACGTCGTCCTGGTGCTGCTGTTTGCCAGCTTCATCACGCCCATCTCGATCCTTCTGTCGCTGCCGCTGGCGATCGGGGGCGCGATCCTTGCGCTTTACATCTTTGACTTCGCGATCGGGATGCCGGTGGTGATCGGCTTCCTGATGCTGATGGGGATCGTCACCAAGAACGCGATCATGCTGGTCGAGTTCGCCTTGCAGGCGATGGCCGACAACGTCCCGAAACGCGAGGCGATCCTTGACGCGGTCCACAAACGCGCGCGCCCCATCATCATGACCACGATCGCAATGGCGGCGGGCATGCTGCCGTCGGCGCTATCCAAGGGTGACGGAAGCGAGTTCCGGTCACCCATGGCGGTCGCCGTCATCGGCGGGTTGCTTCTGTCCACGATGCTGTCGCTTCTGTTCGTGCCGTCGCTGTTCTCGCTGGTGGACGGCATGCAGCTGCGTTCCGGGCGGTTCCTGCGCCGGGTGGTGGGCTTGAACGCGGAACGCAAGGCGCCCGCCGAGTAACACGGGCAACAAAAAGCCCGCCCTCGCGTCACGCGGGGCGGGCTGGGGATTTGGTCCGGGGTCAGTTCGGATCAGGCAAGCATCGAGATCGGATGCTCGAGGTTTTCCACGATCGCGGCCAGAAGCTGCGCCCCCAGCGCGCCGTCGATGACGCGGTGATCGACCGACAGCGTCATCGACATCACGTTGCGGATCACGACCTGCCCGTCCTCGACCACCGGCGTCGGGATGCCCGCGCCGACCGCAAGGATCGCGCCGTGGGGCGGGTTGATGACGGCGTCGAAGTTCTCGATCCCGAACATGCCGAGGTTCGAGATCGCGAAGCTGCCGCCCTGGTATTCGTGCGGCGCAAGCTTCTTGGACTTCGCGCGGTTCGCCAGATCCTTCATCTCGGCCGAAAGCGCCGACAGGGTCTTGAGATGGGCGTCCTTGAGGACCGGCGTGAACAGCCCGCCTTCGACCGCCACGGCAACCGCCACGTCAGACGGCTTGACCTTGTAGATGCGGTCGCCGGCCCAGACCGCGTTCGCGTCGGGCACTTGCTGCAACCCGACCGCGCAGGCCTTGATGATGAAGTCGTTGACCGACAGCTTCACCTCGCGCGCGGCCAGCTGCTTGTTCAGGTCGGCGCGGAACGCCATCAGCGCGTCCAGCTTGGCCGACCGGCGCAGGTAGAAGTGCGGGATGGTCTGCTTGGCCTCGGCCAGCCGCGCGGCGATGGTGCGGCGCATGCCGTCAAGCTGCACCTCCTCGATCTCGCGCCCGTCCAGCATCTTGCGGACGGTCTCGGCGGACATGCCCTTGGGTGCCGCAGCGGCCGGTGCAGCGGCCGCCGACGCTGCCGCGACTGGCTGCGCCTCTGCCGCCGGGGCCGTGGCACTCGCGCCCTTCGCCGCGGCGGGCTGGGCCGCGCCGCCCTTGGCGCCCTCGATGTCGGCCTTGACGATCCGGCCCTTCGGCCCGCTGCCGGTCACGCCCGCAAGGTCGATCCCGCGCTCGGCCGCAAGCCTGCGCGCGAGCGGAGAGGCAAAGACGCGCCCTCCCTTGCCCTTGGCAGGCGCGGCCTTGTCGGCCGGGGCGGCCGCTTTCGCGGGCGCGGCCTCGCCCGCATCCGCCTGCCCGTCGGCCGACGCCGGCGCATCGCTCGCGCCGCCGTAACCCCTGGCCTTCTGCGGCGCCTCACCGGATTGCGCCGTGCCGGAGTCCGCCTCACCACCCGTCGGCTCGGGCGCGTTCTCAACAGGCTCTTTCGTCTCGGACGCCTCGGGCGCGGCAGAGGCGTCCTCGCCCTCCTCCAGCAGCAGCGCGATCGGCGTGTTGACCTTCACCCCCTGCGTTCCCTCGGCGATCATGATCTTGCCGATGGTGCCGTCGTCGACCGCCTCGAACTCCATCGTGGCCTTGTCGGTCTCGATCTCGGCCAGGATGTCGCCGGACTTGACCGCGTCGCCCTCCTTGACGAGCCACTTGGCAAGCGTCCCTTCCTCCATCGTCGGGGACAGGGCGGGCATCAGGATCTCGGTTGCCATGTCGCGCGCCCCTTACCGGTAGGTCACTTTGCGGACCGCCTCGACCACGTCGGCCGCAGTGATCAGCGCCAGCTTTTCCAAGTTCGCCGCATAAGGCATCGGCACGTCCTTGCCCGCGCAGTTGATGACCGGCGCGTCCAGCCAGTCGAACGCGTTCTCCATCAGCCAGGCGCTCAGGTGGTTGCCGATGGAGCCGACCGGGAAGCCTTCCTCGACCGTGACGCAGCGGTTGGTCTTTTGCACCGAGGTCAAGATCGTCGCGTAATCCAGCGGCCGGACGGTGCGAAGGTCGATCACCTCGGCCTCGATCCCGTCCTGCGCCAGAGTCTCGGCGGCTTCCAGCGCGTGGGCCATGCCGATCCCAAAGCTGACGATGGTCACGTCCTTGCCCGCGCGTGCGATCCTTGCCTTGCCGAACGGCACAGTGAAATCGTCCAGCACCGGCACGTCGAACGTGCGGCCATAGAGGATCTCGTTTTCCAGGAAGATCACCGGGTTCGGGTCGCGGATCGCGGTTTTCAGCAGCCCCTTGGCGTCGGCCGCCGTGTAGGGCTGGACGACCTTGAGGCCCGGGATCGCGGCGTACCACGCGGCGTAATCCTGGCTGTGCTGGGCTGCCACGCGGGCGGCGGCGCCGTTCGGGCCGCGGAACACGATCTGGCACCCCATCTGCCCGCCCGACATGTAAAGCGTCTTGGCGGCCGAGTTGATGATGTGGTCGATCGCCTGCATCGCGAAGTTGAAGGTCATGAACTCGACGATCGGCTTCAGCCCGCCGAACGCCGCGCCGACGCCGATGCCGGCGAAGCCATGCTCGGTGATCGGGGTGTCCACGACGCGGCGGGGCCCGAACTTGTCCAGCAGGCCCTGGCTGATCTTGTAGGCGCCCTGGTATTCGCCGACTTCCTCGCCCATCAGGAACACGGCCTCGTCGCGTTCCATTTCCTCTGCCATGGCTTCGCGCAGCGCCTCGCGCACGGTCATCTGCTTGACCGGGGTGCCTTCGGGCCAGTCGGGGCTCGCGTCGGGTTCGGGCGTGCTGACGGTCTCGACCGCCGATTTCGGCGCGGCCGGGGCCTTGTCGGGCGCCTCGCCCGTTTCGTCGCGGCTGTTTTCGCCCTTGCCCTTTTCGGCCGGCGGCTCGTCCGCCCGTGGCGCGGCGTCGGGCTGTGCGTCGTTAGTTCTCGCAGCGGCCTCGGGCGCGGCGTCGCCTGCCTCGTCCCCCTCGCCCGCCAGCGTGGCGATGGGCGTGTTCACCTTCACGCCCTGCGTCCCCTCGGCCACCAGCAGCTTGCCGATGGTGCCTTCGTCGACCGCCTCGAATTCCATCGTGGCCTTGTCGGTCTCGATCTCGGCCAGGATGTCGCCGGATTTCACCGCGTCGCCTTCCTTGACCAGCCACTTGGCGAGCGTCCCTTCCTCCATCGTGGGGGACAGCGCCGGCATCAGGATCTGGATTGCCATGTTCGTCGTCCCCTCAGGCGTTCGCTTCGGCGTAGATGTCGGTCCACAGTTCCTCGGCCGGCGGCTCGGGGCTTTCGCGCGCGAAATCGGCCGAATCGTTCACGATGTCCTTGATGTCCTTGTCGATGGCCTTGAGGTCGTCGTCCGAGGCGTGGCCGCCCGACACGAGGATCTGGCGGACATGTTCGATCGCGTCCTTTTCCTCGCGCATCTTCTGCACTTCCTCGCGGGTCCGGTACTTGGCCGGATCCGACATCGAGTGGCCGCGATAGCGGTAGGTCATCATTTCGAGGATGTAGGGCCCGTTCCCCGCGCGGCAGTGCGCGACGGCCTTTTCGCCCGCCGCCTTGACCGCCAGCACGTCCATCCCGTCCACCTGCTCGCCCGGAATGCCGAACGCCTCGCCCCGGCCGAAGAAGGTCGTGGACTTGGTCGAGCGCTTGACCGAGGTGCCCATCGCGTACTGATTGTTCTCGATCACGAACACAACCGGCAGCGACCACAGCTCGGCCATGTTGTAGGTCTCGTACACCTGGCCCTGGTTCGCGGCGCCGTCGCCGAAGTAGGTGAAGGTGACGTTGTCGTTGCCCAGGTACTTGTCGGCGAAGGCCAGCCCCGCGCCCAGCGGCACCTGCGCGCCGACGATGCCGTGGCCGCCGTAGAAGTGCTTTTCGCGGCTGAACATGTGCATGCTGCCGCCCTTGCCCTTGGAATAGCCGCCGATGCGGCCGGTCAGCTCGGCCATGACGCCGCGCGCCTCCATCCCGGCGGCCAGCATGTGGCCGTGGTCGCGGTAGCTGGTGATGCGCTTGTCGCCTTCCTTGGCGGCGGCTTCCAGCCCCACGACGACCGCTTCCTGGCCGATGTAGAGGTGGCAGAACCCGCCGATCAAGCCCATGCCGTACAGCTGGCCCGCCTTTTCCTCGAACCGGCGGATCAGCAGCATGTCGCGGTAAAGCTTCAGCAGATCGTCGCGCGGGATGTTGGTCGCGACGGGCGGCGCGCTCTCGGCCGAGTCTTTGGCCGGCTCTTTGAGCGAGGCTTCGGCTGCGGGCTTCCTTGCCATGCGGGCTCCTCCGGCTGGCGATAGTTCAGCGTTAAACCAAACCTAGCCCACCGGAGTATGGCTCGCAAGTCAGCGGATCACAATCTCGTCGGCGCGGGCGTAGCCAAGCACGTCGCGGGCGCGTTCGTCGAGCAGGTCGATGTCGAGATATTCGTCCGACAAGCGGCGCGTCAGGTTCTTCATCCGGTCCACCTCGGCACGAAGGCGGTCGCGCTCGGCCACCAGTTCCGTCGTCTCGGCGTCCAGTTGGACCCGCCGCAGGATGCCGGACGGGCCCTGCACGGCGGCGATGGCGAAGTACAGGCCGACCAGCACCATCAGCGCAAAGAACACCAGCGCGCTGATCGAAACTCGGGATTGGGTCATGACGTGGTCCGGTCGGTTGGCGTGTCGCCACTCTGCCACGCGGCGGGCGGCGGGGGAATCCCCCGCGGGCGGTCAGGCGCGTGCCCGCGCCACGGGACGGGCAGCGGTCAGGCGATCAGCGCTGCGCGGGGCCGAGGCGGGTCGGCGGGGCCGCGGGGTCCGCCGGCAGGTCGGCATCGTCACGGCGCGGCATCGCTTCGCCGAACGCGGGACGGAACGGCGCGGAGACTGCCGGCTCGTCGTCGATGACGAGCGGATAGGCGTCCAGGTCCGACGTGTCATCCGAAACCCGCTCGGGCACGTGGGTGCGGTCCGGGGTTTGGGCGGGGATGCGGTCGGGCACCGGCTGCCCGGTTGGGGTCGCATCGCCCGAAGGGCCGTCCGGCCAGCTTGGCGGCGGATCGGGCTGGCGCGCGGGCGCTGCAGCCTCAGCGCGCCCGGCCGGGATCGGGGTCGCGGGCAGCGGCGGGACGCTCGCGGGTGCCGGATGCTGGACCGGCGCGGCGTGCGCCGCCTGCAGGGCCGGAGCTCCCGGCATCACCGCGTGGGTCGGTTCGTGGCGGCCGGCCGGCAGGGTGTTCCGGGGCTGTTCGCTGTGAAGCGCGCGGCGGAACACCAGCACGTTGTGATAGACCGTCGTGCGGCTGGTCAGCCCGCTGCGTTCCTCGCAGGGCAGCGTCTCGGCCCGGACATATTCCCAGCCGTTCGCCGCCATCCGGTTCATCTCGGTCAGCAGCGCATAGGAAAACCGCTCGACGCCCGTCCGGGCGCCCTTCGCCTTTTCACCGCGGACCGGAGCGGGGATGACGGTGTATTCAAAGGTCTGCATGCTGCCCCTCATGTCACGATTGCGATGACGTTCCGACCGAACGCGCGAGCCCGGCCCATCGTTGCACGCGGGCGCGCGACGGCCCGCGCGGGGTCAAAGCCCCAGCTTCTTGGCCACCAGTTCGTTGACCGCGGCCGGGTTCGCCTTGCCGGCCGTGGCCTTCAGCACCTGCCCGGTAAACCAGCCCGCGAGCTTGGGGTTCGCGCGGGCCTTTTCCACCTGCGCGGGGTTTGCGGCGATGATCTCGTCCACCGCCGCCTCGATCGCGCCGGCATCCGTCACCTGCTTCATCCCGCGCGCCGCCGCGATCTCGGCCGGATCGCCGCCCTCGGTCCACACGATCTCGAACAGGTCCTTGGCCATCTTGCCGGAAATCTCGCCCGATCCGATCAGGTCGAGGACGCCGCCAAGCTGGCCCGCGCTGACCGGGCTGTCGCCGATCGCCACGCCCTGCTTGTTCAGCCGCCCGAACAGCTCGTTGATGACCCAGTTCGCGGCCTGCTTGCCGTCGCGGCCCGCCGACACCGCCTCGAAGAAGTCGGCGCTTTCCACGTCCGCCGTCAGCACGCCTGCGTCGTATTCGGACAGCCCCAGCGCCTGCACGAACCGTGCCTTCTTCTCGTCGGGAAGTTCGGGCATCGAGGCGGCGATGTCGTCCACCCACGCCTGCTCGATCTCCAGCGGCAGCAGGTCGGGGTCGGGGAAATAGCGGTAGTCGTGCGCTTCCTCCTTGGACCGCATCGACCGGGTTTCGCCCCGGTCGGGGTCGTAGAGGCGGGTTTCCTGCACGATCTTGCCGCCGTCCTCCAGAATGGCGATCTGGCGCCGCGCCTCGAAGTCGATCGCGGCCTGGATGAAACGCAGCGAGTTCATGTTCTTGATCTCGCAGCGCGTGCCAAGGACGCCGAAGTCGCCTGTCTCCATGAAGCGTTCGTAGTCGCCGGGCTTGCAGACCGAGACGTTCACGTCGGCGCGCAGGTTGCCGTTCTGCATGTTGCCGTCGCAGGTGCCGAGATAGCGCATGATCTGGCGCAGCTTGGCGACGTAAGCCGCCGCTTCCTCGGGACCGCGGATGTCGGGGCGGCTGACGATCTCCATCAGCGCGACGCCGGTGCGGTTCAGGTCCACGAAGGACAGCGCCGGGTCCATGTCGTGGATCGACTTCCCCGCGTCCTGTTCCAGGTGAATCCGCTCGATCCTGACCCGCCGGGCGACGCCCGGGGCCATGTCGACGATGATCTCTCCCTCGCCCACGATGGGGTGGTAGAGCTGGCTGATCTGGTAGCCCTGCGGCAGGTCCGGGTAGAAGTAGTTCTTGCGGTCGAAGGCGCTGAACAGGTTGATCGCGGCCTTCAGGCCAAGGCCGGTGCGGACCGCCTGCGCCACGCAGAATTCGTTGATGACCGGCAGCATCCCCGGCATCGCCGCATCGACGAAGCTGACGTTCGAGTTCGGCTCGGCCCCGAAGGTGGTCGAGGCGCCCGAAAACAGTTTGGCGTTCGACGCGACCTGCGCATGCACCTCGAGCCCGATCACCAGTTCCCAGTCGCCCTTGGCCCCGGCGATGACCTTGGGTTCGGGCGCGGTATAGGTGAGGTGGTCGAGCATCTGGGCCTCCGGCATCAATCGGGGTTTTCTACGGCCCGGTGCCGGGTTCGGCAAGCCGGTCCGGCGGCGGCGGTCAGGCGGCGGTCAGGCGGCGGCCTCGGTCGCGGGATCGTTGCTTGTGAACCGCGCCGGCCCGTTGCTATGCGGAACGGGCGAAAAATCATGGACGGACAGGACGATGCGCAAGACGGCGGCAAGGGCGGCGGCGACGGTGGTTGTTGCGGTGGCGGCGCTCGCCGCCTGCGGATCGCCCGCGGTGCGGGACGCGGTCACGGCACCGACGATGGTGCCCCAGGACAAGCCCGGCGCGGTCGGCCGCCTGCGCGCGGCCCTGCCCGGCGGCAAGCCCCCGCCGATGGCGTGGGAAGGGCAGGCCCAGTCCGAGGAATGGACCGCCGCCATGCTCGACGCGCTGGAAACCGAGGGCGTCACGCTGATGTCGTCGATGCCCGCCGACGTGCTGGAATACTGCCCGGGCTACCAGCGCCAGACGCCGCAGGACCGCGCGGCGTTCTGGGCCGGGTTCATGTCCAAGGTCGCGGGTCAGGAAAGCGGCTGGAACCCGCTGTCGCGGCGTGGCGAGGCGGTGGGGCTGCTTGGCGTCACGGCACGGGCGGCGCGCAGCAACGGCTGCGCCACGTCGCTGTCGGACGTTCGCGCGAACCTGCAATGCGGCGTGCGGATCATGGCGCGCAACGTCGCCCGGGACGGCGCGATCAGCGCCCCGGCCGGGGGCGAAGGGCGCAGCTGGCGCGGTGCCGCGCGCGATCTTCTGACCCTGCGCTCGGGCAAGGAACGGGGCGAGCTTGCGACCTGGACCCGGCGGCAGGACTACTGCCGCTGAGCCGGGTCTGCGGGCGGCGGGCGCCGGTCCTCAGCTTCCGCCGAGGATCGGCAGGTCGTACTGGCGGCCCGCCTTGACGTAGCTGATGCGGCCCTTGCCGATCGAGTTGATCGCTCCGCCGTCGATCCGGTCGCCCAGCCGCACGGTCACGACCTTGCCGCTGCGAAGGCGGATCAGGCCGCGGCTGGCCTTGCCCGCGCCGATCACCCCGATCACCTGCGTCTTGGCGAGGTCGAGCCCGCCCACCGTCGCGTTCTTGGTGACGGCGTTCGACTGCGGCGACTTGGCGGTCGCGGTTGCGACCTCGGGCTCGGCATCGGCTTCCGGCGGCTTGTACGTGCCGGTCGAGGCGATGGCCGCGCGCTCCTCGGCGGCGGCCTGCGCGCGGGCGCGGGCTTCGGCGGCGGTGCGCTCGGATTGCTCGCGCTGCGCGTCGGCGGCCGCTTCGGCCCGCGCCCGCGCCTCGGCCTGCGCCTGCAGCTGCTCGTCCATCGCGTGCTGCTTGGCCACGGCGGCGGGATCGGGCGTCGCGGGCGGAAGCGCGGCGGCGGGCGGGGCGGCCGGTGCCGTCGCCGGGCCGCGCGCGGCGGCCAACGCGACCGCCTCGGCCTCGCTGTCCTCGCTGGACGTGTCGGCGGGGGCGGTTTGCGTCCTGGAACTCGCAAGCCCCTTGGGGCGGGCCAGCGGCGACGGAGAGCTGAGCGCCGCCATCTTCAGGGGCACCGTGCTGGCGCCCGCCCCCGCCACGGCGGCGGCGACGGCGCTGTCGACGGCATTGTCCACGGCGCTGTCGGTCGCCCTGTCGCTGGCGGAACCCGCCTTCGACGGCCGATGCGCCGGGCGCCCCGCCGCCGAGGCGGTGCGGGTCGCGGGCTTTGCCGCTTCGGCGACGGCCTCGTCGATGGCCGACCGGGCCTGCGGCTTGGCGGCGTCCTTGGTCACGTCGCTCTCGGTTGCCTTCGCCGCCGATTTCCTTGCGGCGGAAGGTTTCGCGGCGGGCGCGCCCTTGCGCGCGGGCGCGGCAGAGGCATCGGCCGCCGCCTGTTCGACCGCCGACTCGATCGCCGACTTCTCGGCCGCGTCGGTGCGGGTAGCCCCCGCGGGGCGGCGCGACGGGCGCGCGTCGGCAACCCGGGCGCGGACCGAGGCTGCGACGCGGTCCTGCGACGGCCAGCTTGCCTGCAGGACGGACGCGGCGGACGCGACCTGCAGGGGCTGAACGCGCGGCAGGATCATGGCCGAGGTCGCGGGCTTGCGGGTCGGGCGCGAGGCAGGGCGGTCGGCGACGGTGTCGGGCCGGGTTTCCGCCTGCGGCGCGCTGCGGCGCGCGGGCGGTGCCGTCGAGGTGCGCGGGGCGGCGGGCTTGCTGGCGGCGTCGGTGGCAGCGGCCCTGGTCGCGGGTTCGGCTGCGGCGGCCTTGGGGCGCGGGGCCGCGCTGGATGACGCGCGGGCCGCCTGCGGGGTCGCCCGTTCCGTTGCGGGCGCAGCGGACGCCGACGGCGCGCGGCGCGCCGGACGCGCCTCGGGCCGGGGCGAGCTGCGCAAGGCCGAACCGCTGGGCGCGGCGCCGCTGGGCGGCTGATCGGCGGACGACGGCTCGGGCCGCGCCGGCGCGGGCCGGGTCGCGGTGCTGCGCGCGGTGGCGGGAACGGAAGGCTGGGTCGAGGTCGCGGAGGACCCGTTCGCCTCGGCCAGCGCGGCCTCGATCCCGGCGCGGTCCACGGCGCCGGTGTCCGCAGGGGCGGGTTCGGGTGTGACCGCCGGTGCCGTCGCGGTCACCGGCGCGGTTGCCGGGGGCCTCGCGGTGGCGGGCGCCGTCGCTGCGCCGCCCGCCGGGGTGGGCGTTTCAGTCGTCGCCGTCGCGGTGTCGGTCACGGCCGCGTCGGGGGCAGCCTGGGCCTGCGCTTCGGGCAACGCGGGTTCCGGCGCCGCATCGGCGATGGTCGGCGCGGTCGTCGGAAGGGCGATCGGAGAAGCGGCAGGCGGGACCACCGTGGTCGGAGCAACGGCGGTCGGGGCAATGACAGGCGGCGCAACGACGGGCGGAGTTGCCACGACGGACTCGGGCGCGGCAGCGATTGCCGGGGCGGTCGCGGCGGGCTCGACCGCCGGGACGGCTTCAGTCGCAGACGGGGCCGTCGCCTCGACAGCAGGCTCGATCCCGGGCGCGAGGTCCGGTTCAACCGCCTGCTCGGCGGCGGTAATGGCAGCGACGTCGGCAGCGACATCAGCAGCGACATCGACGGGCGCATCGGGCTGGACCGCGGGGGCGGCGATCTCGGCCGGCTGGCGGCCGCTGGACAGGCCCCAGATCAGCGCCAGCGCGACGATCAGCGCGCCCAGCATCAGGACCAGTCCGCCGACGCCGCCGCGCTGGCCCGGCTTGCGGGGCGCAGCTACGGGCACCGCCTCGGCGCGCAGCGCCCGGGCTTGGGCGGCACGCTCAAGTACCGCCTGCGCACGCTCGGGCAGCGGCTGCGGGGTAAACGCGGTCGCGGGCGCCGCGATCGCGGCGGCAGCGGCTGCGGCCTGTCCGGCAAGCGCGGCATCGGCATCGGCCGGTTGGCGCGCGCGCGCCGGTTCGGCCGCGGGAAGCGCATCGGTCCCGTCGGGGTGGCGCGCCGTGACATGCGCGCCGCCGGTCGCGGGCGGGGCCGCGGCAGGCGCGACCAGCCGGGGCGCGGCGGTTTCTGGGTGGACGGGCGACGTCGCCGAAGTTTCCTCGCTCACGGGAGCGGACAAAGCCCGCTTCTCTACAGGCTCGTCATCGTCCGCCGGCGTCGCAGTCTCTTCCGGGATGGCTTCGGCGGCCGCAGCATCGGCCGTCGCAGGCTTGGCAGCCGAAGCGTCGGCTTGCGTCGTCGGCACGACCGATGACTCCACCGGCTCCTCGTCGCCTTCCGCCAAATCGTCGCCGATAGTCGCCTCGACCGAACGGCTGGTCGGCTTCTCGTCCAGGCCCGCTTCATCGTCAGGGGTGTCATCCGCGGCGGCTTCATCCTCAGCCGCCTCGACGTCAGCCACCCCGCCCTCGTCCGTCGCACCCTCGGCCGCGACATCCTCCGCCGCGCTATCCTTCTCCTCGTCGAGGGACGCCAGCTCGTCGCCGGGAAGCGTGTCCTCGTCGCTCGTGCCCGCGTCCGCCGCCAGATCGTCGCTCATCGAAAAGCGGGGCGCGCCCGGATAGACGCCTTCGGGCGGATCGGCCACGAAGCCGCCCGGCGCGAAGCCGTAGCGGCGGGCGAAATCCTCGGCCTCGCGCAGCGTCTGCCGCGCGACGGCGGCGACCCGCAGCCCCTCGGGCCCGTCGGCACGCCAGTCCCAGGCCAGCTCCTCGACCCGGTAGGGGGTCAGCCCGTCCAGCGCCTGCCCCACGGCGGCCGCGCCGCGCGCGTCCCCGGCCGCGACCGAGGTGTACAGGATCTGGTCGTCGGGGATCACCAGCGCCACCGGCACCGCCTTGCCGTCAGACTGACGGGCGGTGTCGCGCAGCGCGCCGATCTGCAGGCGGAAGTCCTGGGCGTCGAAAAGCGCGCGCCCCCTTTCGCGCCACGGGGCCGCGCTTTCGGGCGGGGCGGTGCGTTCCAGCAGATGCACGGCGTCATTGCTGAAAGACAAGGCGAACTGAGGCGCTGCTTGCGTGGTCATGGCCGGTGCTTTTCGTTGTGGCCGCCCGTCGTTGGTGCGCGGTGCGATCCGTTTGCTGCTCGTCCCACACCTACCTCAGAACGGGCCTCGTGGAAAGCGAAACACCATATCGTGAGCGCACCGGAACGTTTTTTCGTGCGTTCCCGCCGCGTGCCATCATCGGCCATCCAGTCAATCCGCCTCAGGGATCATCCATGCCGATCAGAACCGCCACCACGCATCGCAATGCACCCGTCCGCACCCCTGCCCGCCGGGGCCTTCTGCCCGCCGTCGCGCTGGCCGTCCTCGCGCCCCTCGCGCTTGCGCCGGCGGCACAGGCGGCCCCCGGTTGCGGGCCGCGCCACCCCGCGACGCTGACCACCCAGGGCGAGGGCAAGGCCAACGTCCAGCCCGACATCGCGACCGTCAGCGTCGGCGTGACGGTGCAGGCCCCGACCGCGCAGCAGGCGATGACCGACAACGCCACCCGCCAGACCGCCGTCATCGACGCGCTGAAGGCGCAGGGGATCGAGCCGCGCGACATCCAGACCTCGGGGCTGAACCTGTCGCCGCTGCAGGATTATTCGCGCGAGGGGCAGCCGCCGGTCATCACCGGCTACCAGGCGCAAAACATGGTGACGATCACCGTGCGCGACCTCGCCTCGCTCGGCGGGGTGCTGGACCGGCTGGTGACGGCGGGCGCGAACGAGGTGCAGGGGATCAGCTTCGGGCGCGAGGACGCGCAGGCGACCCAGGACGAGGCGCTGAAAAAGGCGGTCGAGAACGCGCGCCACACCGCCGAGGTGCTGGCGGAGGCGTCGGGGCTGGAACTGGGCGGGCTGGTCAGCCTGAACAACTCGGGCCCGATCAGCCCGCCCGCGCCGATGTACCGGATGGCCGCGCAGGACAGCGCGGCGGCGGGCGCGACCCCGGTCGAGGCGGGCGAGTTGAGCTTTACCGCCATGGTCGGCGCCACGTTCGAGCTTATGGGGGACGGCGCGGCGGGTCCCGGCAAGTGCGACTGGCAGAAGGGCGGGCGCGACCGCAAGGGCGGCCCGCGCGAGCCAAAACCGCCGATGGAGCCGCCGGTTCCGACCGGAGCAGCGGCGGGCGCGGCGGCGGGTGCGCCGGGGGATGCCTCGGCAGGTGTGTCGGAACCGGCCCCGGTGACCGCACCGCCCGCAGACGCCGCGCCGGTGCCGCCTGCCGGCCAGCCCGCACCCGGCGCGGCCGCGCCTGCAACCAACTGATCGACAACCAGTCCGCCACGACGAAGGGGCGCCCCCGCGGGCGCCCCTTTGCTTTCCGGCACAGGACCTTTCAGCCGGACCGTTCAGCCAGCCGCCGCCAGCGCCTGTTCGAGATCGGCGATGATGTCGGCGGGATCCTCGATCCCGATCGACAGCCGCACCACGTCCGGCCCCGCCCCCGCCGCGACCTGCTGGTCCCCGGTTAGCTGGCGGTGGGTGGTGGACGCCGAATGGATCGCCAGCGACCGCGCGTCGCCCAGGTTCGCGACGTGGCTGAAAAGCTTCAGCGCCCCGATGAAGCGCACGCAGGCGTCGTAGCCGCCCTTCAGCTGCACCGTGAACAGCGCCCCCGCCCCCTTGGGATAAAGCCGCGCCGCCCGGTCGTGCCACGGGCTGTCCGGCAGGCCGGCATAGCTGACCGCCGCGACGCCGTCGTGCCCGGCCAGGTACTCCGCCGCGGCGACCGCGTTCGCGACATGGCGCGGCATCCGCAGCGCCAGCGTCTCGACCCCCATCAGCGTGTAATGCGCGGCCTGCGGGTTCAGCGTCATGCCGAGATCGCGCAGCCCGATGGCGATGCCGTGGAAGGTAAAGGCGGCCGCGCCGAAGGTCTGGTGGAAGTTCAGCCCGTGATAGGCGGCCTCGGGCTGCGAGAGCGAGGGGAACCTGTCCGACGCCGACCAGTCGAACCTGCCGCTGTCCACCACGACGCCGCCGGTGACGGTGCCATTCCCGGTCAGGTATTTCGTCAGGCTGTGGACGACCAGGGTCGCGCCATGTTCAATCGGGCGGCACAGGTACGGGCTCGCCAGCGTGTTATCGACGATGAGCGGGATCCCCGCCTCGTCCGCGATACGTGCGATCGCCGGAATGTCGGTGACGTAGCCCCCGGGGTTCGAGATCGACTCGACGAAGATTGCCCGCGTGTTCTCGTCGATGGCGGCGCGGACGGCGGCCTCGTCGTCGAGGTCCACGAACGTCGCCGACCAGCCGAAGCGGCGGATCGTCTGCCCGAACTGCGTGACCGTGCCGCCGTAAAGCCGGGTCGAGGCGACGATGTTCAGCCCCGGCCCCATCAGCGGCAAGAGCGCGAGGATCTGCGCCGCGTGCCCCGACGAACAGCAGACCGCGCCCGCGCCCCCTTCCAGCGCGGCGATGCGGTCCTGCAGCGCGCTGACAGTCGGGTTCGTCAGCCGCGAATAGATGTAGCCGACCTCTTGCAGGTTGAAGAGCCGGGCGGCGTGGTCGGCGTCGCGGAACTGATAGGCGGTGGTCTGATAGATCGGCACCTGCCGCGCGCCCGTGGCCGGATCGGCCTTGGCGCCCGCGTGGACGGCGAGCGTGTCGAAGCCCTGCGGGCGGGCGGCGGCGGTCGTGTCGGTCATGGCGTTCCCCTGTGATGGCACGGCGCGAAGGCTAGGCGGGCCGAAAATGCCGCGCAATCGCCCGCGACGGAGCGTCGCGCGAATGTCCGCGCGGCAGGAAAGATATCCCGCCGCCGGGCCACCGGCCTGAACGACCATCCGTCCGCCCGGCTCCGCCGCGCTTGAACCCGGTCCTCCAAAGGTCCAAGTGTTGCCCGCATGATCCCAACGCGCAGGAGCAGCCGATGACCCGCACCCCCGTCCGCGATGCCGAGAAGCCTGGTGCCACCGACGCGACCCTGGGCAAGCTGCCGGACTGGGACTTGTCGGACCTTTATCCCGCCCCTGACGCGCCGGAACTCACCCGCGACCTGGCCGAGGTGGAAGCCGCCTGCGCCCGCTTCGCCGCCGATTACGAAGGCAGGCTGGCGGACCTGTCGCCCGCCGGAATGCTGGAATGCATCGAACGCTACGAGCGGATCGACCTGATCTCCGGCCGGCTCATGTCCTATGTGGGCCTGCGCTATTATCAGGACACGATGGACGCGCGCCGGGCCAAGGCGCTTGGCGACCTGCAGGCGAAGCTCACCGACTTCTCGACCCCGCTGGTGTTCTTCAGCCTCGAGTTCAACCGCATCCCCGAAGATGTCTATCAGCGCGTGTTCACCGCGCTCGACGGCCCCGCCCGCTACAAGCCGGTGTTCGACCGCATGCGCGCCCTGCGCCCCCACCAGCTGTCGGACGAGCTGGAACGGTTCCTGCACGACAACTCGGTCGTGGGCGCCGCGGCGTGGAACCGGCTTTTCGACGAGACGACGGCGGCGCTGACGTTCGACGTGGACGGCGAGACGATGGGGCTGGAAGCCACGCTGAACCTGCTGACGGACCACGACCGCACCCGGCGCGAGGCGGGCGCGCGGGCGCTGGCGCGGGTCTTTGGCGACAACGTCAAGCTGTTCGCGCGCATCCACAACACGCTCGCCAAGGAAAAGGCGGTCGAGGACAAGTGGCGCCGGATGCCCACGCCCCAGACCGCGCGCCACCTGTCGAACCACGTCGAGCCCGAGGTCGTGCAGGCGCTGCGCGATGCCGTCGTCGCGGCCTATCCGCGCCTGTCGCACCGCTACTACCGCCTGAAGGCGCGCTGGCTGGGTCTCGACAAGCTCCAGGTCTGGGACCGCAACGCGCCGCTGCCCACGGAAGCCCCGCGCACCATCGGCTGGGACGAGGCGCGCAGCACGGTGCTGGACGCCTACGCGGGTTTCGACCCGAAGCTCGCCGACCTGGCGCTGCCGTTCTTCGATCATGGCTGGATCGACGCGGGCGTGAAGCCGGGCAAGGCGCCGGGGGCTTTCGCGCATCCGACCGTGACGACCGTGCATCCCTACGTCATGCTGAACTATCTCGGCAAACCGCGCGACGTGATGACGCTGGCGCATGAACTGGGCCACGGCGTCCACCAGCGGCTGGCCGCGGAACAGGGCGAACTGCTGTCGTCCACGCCCCTGACGCTGGCCGAAACCGCAAGCGTCTTTGGCGAGATGCTGACCTTCCGGGCGCTCCTGGCCAACACCTCCGACCCGGTCCAGCGCAAGGCGCTGCTGGCGGGCAAGGTCGAGGACATGATCAACACGGTCATCCGCCAGATCGCCTTTTACGACTTTGAATGCCGCCTGCACGCCGCCCGCGCCGAAGGCGAGCTGACGCCCGACGACATCAACGCGATCTGGATGGAAGTGCAGATCGAGAGCCTGGGCGACGTGTTCGAGTTCATGCCGGGCTACGAGACGTTCTGGACCTACGTCCCGCACTTCGTCCACTCGCCGTTCTACGTCTATGCCTACGCCTTTGGCGACGGGCTGGTGAACGCGCTCTACGCGGCCTACGAGGATCAGCCGCAGGGCTTCCAGGACAAGTATTTCGACATGCTGCGCGCGGGTGGGTCCAAGCACCATTCCGAGCTGCTGCGGCCCTTCGGCCTGAACGCGGCCGATCCGGCGTTCTGGAACAAGGGCCTGTCCATGATCGAAGGCTTCATCGACGAGCTGGAAGCGATGGAGCAATGAGGGACGCCCCCGTCCCGGCTGCCGCCGCCCCGCCCGGCCAGGGTGCAATCACGCTTGCGCCCTGCCCGCCCGCGCGGCTCGACCGCTTGGCCGCGCTGCGCCAGTTGCCGGGGCAATACGCAGGCGACGGCGCCGAGATGATCCTGGACGACACGCCCGGCATCTCGTTTCACGAGATCAGGCGCGGCAACCGGGTGGTCGGCTGCTTCAAGCTCGACCCGCTGTTCCATCAGCGCCACGATTTCGCCCGGGCCGACAGCATCGGCCTGCGCGGCGTGCTGGTGGATGCGGCGGCGCAGGGCAGCGGGATTGGACGGCTGGCGCTCGCGCAGCTGCGCGGCTACGTGCGCGCGCGCTTTCCCCGCGCCCGCGAGGTCGTGCTGACGGTCAACCACCTCAACCCCGGCGCGCGGGCGCTGTATCTCGCATCCGGCTTCCGGGACGAGGGCGAGGATTTCCTTGGCGGCACGCGCGGCCCCCAGCACATCATGAGGCTTTCCCTATGAGGCGACTAGGACGGATCTTCCGCTGGCTGCTGCTGCTGGCCGTGCTTGCCGTGATCGCGGTCCTCGTGTTCGCGCCGCGCTACATCGCGGGCGCGCAGAACCCCGTGGACCGCAGCAAGGACTGGCCGGTGTCGGAACAGGCCCGCGCGCTGCACCGGCGCCTCGTCATCGGCGACCTGCACGCCGACCCGCTGCTCTGGGACCGCAACCTCGTCCGCGAGCGGTCCGAGGGTCACGTGGACCTGCCGCGCCTCGACCGGGGAAACGTGGCCGTCCAGGTCTTTACCACCGTCACGAAAAGCCCGTCCGGGCAGAATTACGACAGCAACAGCGCCGACACCTCGGACAACATCACGCCGCTGGTGATCGCGCAGCTGCGCCCGGTGCAGTCGTGGTTCAGCCTCAAGGAACGCGCGCTGGACCAGGCCCACCGGCTGACCCGGATGGCCGAGGCGAACCCCGACCTCGTGCGCGTGATCCACAGCCGCGCGGACCTCGACAAGCTGCTGGCCGACCGCGCCGCGGGCGCCCGCGTCGTCGGTGCCGTCCTTGGCATGGAAGGGGCGCACCCGCTGGAAGGCCAGATCGCCAATCTGGGCGTGATGGAGGGGGCGGGCTTCCGCCTGATCGGCCTGACGCATTTCTTCGACAACGAAACCGGCGGCTCGCTGCACGGCGAAAGCAACCAGGGGCTTACCGCGTTCGGGCGCGAGCTGGTGCAGCGCATGGTCGATCAGGACATCATCATCGATCTGGCCCACGCCTCGCCGCAGATGGTCAGCGATGTGCTGGCGATGCCCGGCACGCGGCCGATGCTGAGCCATACCGGCATCCGCAGCGTCTGCGACAATCACCGCAACCTGCCCGACGACCTGATGCAGCAGATCGTGGCCAAGGGCGGCATCGTCGGCATCGGCTTCTGGGAAGAGGCGACCTGCGACGACACGCCGACCGGGATCGCCCGCTCGATCAAGGGCGGCATCGACGTGCTGGGCGAGGACGCCGTGGCGCTGGGGTCGGACTTCGACGGCGCGGTCAAGACGCGCATCGACGCGGCCGACCTTCCCGCGTTGACGCAGGCGCTCATGGACGAGGGCCTGACCGAGGCGCAGATCGCCAAGGTCATGGGCGGCAACATGATGCGCTACCTGTCGGAAACGCTGCCGGCGGGCTGAGCGGGGGCGCGGGGGACGCCGCCGGGCGTCCCTTACATCGCGTCGGGCGGCACGACCGCCGCCGACAGGTCGCCCCCGGCCACCGCCGACACGCCGCGCAGGAAGGCGACCGCTTCGTCGCGCCCTTCGATGCCGACGTAAAGCCCCGACCCGTCATCCGCGGCCCAGGTCCGCAGCAAGGGCGGCGCGCTGCCCAGCGGGCCCGCGACGTGGATCCCCAGCCGGTCCTCGCCCGGGGTGAAATCGGTCACGGTCACCACCCCGCCCGCATCGCCGGGCAGGGTTTCGTCCAGTTGGACAAAGGCCTCGTCCGAGCCTTCACCCAGCATCGCCACGTCCCCGCCGCTCAACGTCAGCGTGTCGTCACCCGCGCCGCCGTCCAGTGTCGCCGCATCGTCGACGAGGATGCGGTTCGGGTCCGGGCCCAGGTCCAGCGTAAGATAGCCGTCGTCCAGCACGTCGTCGCCGTCGCCGCCCAGAAGCGTGTCGGCGCCGTTCCCGGCCACGATGGTGTCGCCGCCCGCCCCGCCCCGCAGCAGGTCGTCGTCCGAGGCAAAGCGGAACGGCGCGCCGGTGAACGGCCGCCCGTCGGGGCCGTCCAGAAGCTGGTCGCTTCCGTCGCCGCCGTCGATCCTGTCCGCGCCCGAGCCGCCGAAGATGCTGTCGTCGCCATCGCCGCCATCCAGCCTCAGGCGGCCCAGCGGACCGGACGTGCGCGCGGCGTCGATGACGTCGTCGCCGGCGCCCGCATCCACGCGGTCGGTCAGCGTGGCCCCCAGCGGATCGTCCCCGGCCCAGGGGTGGAACGGATAGACGTCGACATGGTCATCGCCTTCGGTGCCGGTGCGGGTTGCTCCGTCCCGCAGGAAGCCCTGCGGGAAGCTGTCTGCGGTCAGCGCGTGGGTGCCCTGCAGCCGCATCAGCGGCGCATCGGGATCGCCCAGCAGCGTCTCGGTCGAGCCGTCGGCATGGGTGACGACCGTGCTGCGGACGAGCCCGTCGTGCAGATCGGCCTCGTCCACGCCGTTTAGCAGGATACGGTCGTGGGCCGGGTCGAAGTCTGTGATGACGGGCGCGTCGTCGCGCGACAGCGCCGTCGCCCCGCCCGTCACGCCAAAGATATCCGCGCCGTCGCCGCCGGTCATCGTCGCCACCCCGCCGTGGTCGTAGACCAGGACGTCATCGCCCGCGCCGCCGTCAAGCGTTCCGCAGCCCGCGATGGTGTCGTCGCCGTCGCCGCCCCGGACCATCAGCCCGTCGCCGGTCTCGCCCAGATCGCGCAGCACGTCGTTTCCCGCGCCGCCGAGAACGGTCGAATGATCGCCCACGTAGCGCACCGTGTCGTCGCCCGCGCCCGCGTCGATGTGATCGTCGCGGGTGCCGCTGCTGCCCGAGATGTCGTCGTCGCCGTCGCCGCCCAGCACCGTATCCGCGCCGCCAAAGCCCAATATCGCGTCGGCACCCGCGCCCGCGTCGATCAGGTCGGGCGCGGGCGTTCCCTGCAACGCGTCCGCGCCGTCGGTGCCCGGGATCGCCGCCTGATCGTCCCCATCCTCGTCGGAGCCGCCGCCCCCAAGGCCCGAAAGAGCAAAGGCGAGCGGCAACAGGCTGAGCAGCAGCATACCCTGCATGGCAAATCCCCGTGGTGCTGAAATGTCGGCGCCAGCCTGCCAGCGCGTCCGGGGGCCGTCAACGGATCAGCCGGTCCGCACGATCCGGTTGACGTGGCCCATCTTGCGGCCGGGCTTCACCTCGGACTTGCCGTACAGGTGAACCTGCGTGTCCGGCGCGCGCAGCAGGTCGGGCAGCCGGTCGGTGTCGGCGCCGATCAGGTTTTCCATCACCACGTCCGCATGACGCCGCCCGTCGCCCAGCGGCAGGCCCGCGACCGCGCGGACATGCTGTTCGAACTGGTCCACCGCGCAGCCGGCCTGCGTCCAGTGGCCCGAGTTGTGGACCCGTGGCGCGATCTCGTTCACGACCAGCCCGGCTGGCGTCACGAACAGCTCGACCCCCATCACGCCCACATAGTCGAGCGCGGACACGATCCGCGACGCGATGAGCACCGCGTCCTGCACCAGCCGCGCGGGCAGTCCGCAGGGAACGGTGGTGCGGCGCAGGATCCCGCCCTCGTGCAGGTTCAGGCCGGGGTCGAAGGCGGCGACCGCGCCGTCGGTCCCGCGCGCGACGATGACGCTGATCTCGGCGCTGAAATCGACGAAGCCCTCCAGCACAGATGGCGCGTTCACCCGCGCCCAGGCGGCGGCCATGTCGTCGCCGGTGGCCAGCCGCAGCTGCCCCTTGCCGTCATAGCCCAGACGCCGCGTCTTCAGGATCGCGCGGTCATGCCCCGCCATCGCGGCGTCAAGGTCGGCCGCGCTGTCGATCCGCGCATAAGGCGCGGTCGCAAGGCCCAGGCCGGAGAGGAAGTCCTTTTCGTCGATCCGGTCCTGGCTCACGGCCAGCGCGCGGCGGCCGGGGCGGATCGGGACGATGGATTCGATCAGGTCGAGCGCGGCGGCCGGCACGTTCTCGAACTCGTAGGTGACCACATCGACCGCGCGGGCAAAGGCGCGGATCGCGGCCTCGTCCTCGTACGGGGCGGTCGTCACCCGTGCGGCCACGTCGCCCGCGGGCGCGGCGCCGGGTTCGTAGACGTGGCAGCGATAGCCGAGCCGGCTTGCCGCCACCGACAGCATCCGGCCCAGCTGCCCGCCGCCCAGAATGCCGATGGTCGCGCCGGGTGCCAGCGCCTCAGTCATCCGAAGGCTCCTCGGGGATCGATGCGGAGAGCGCGGCGCGCCAGGCGTCAAGCCGGGCCGCCAGCGCCTCGTCCCCCAGCGCGAGGATCGCGGCCGCCATCAGCCCGGCATTGGCCGCCCCCGCCGCGCCGATCGCCATCGTGGCGACGGGATAGCCTTTGGGCATCTGAACGATCGAATAAAGCGAATCGACACCAGCCAGCGCCTTGGTCTGGACCGGCACGCCGATCACCGGCAGCCGTGTCTTGGACGCCATCATGCCGGGCAGGTGCGCGGCCCCGCCCGCACCCGCGATGATGACCCGCAGCCCGCGATCCGCCGCCTCGACCCCGTAGCGCCACAGGCGATCGGGGGTGCGATGGGCGCTGACGATCCGGGATTCGCAGGCGACCCCCAGCTCGTCCAGGATCTGCGCGGCCTCGCGCATGGTGGCCCAGTCGGACTGGCTGCCCATGATGATGCCGACGCGAACCGTCATCCTTGCCCCTTCCGGCGGTGAAGGCGGCATATTAGCGCGGGTTCCGGCGCGCGCAATCCGGCCGACAGGTCACGCCCCAACGAAAGGGCGGTCAGGCGATGATGTCGGGCGTCAGCTCGTCCTCGAGCCGGGCGATCTGGTCCTTGAGCGCCAGCTTGCGCTTTTTCATCCGCGCCAGCGTCATCGTGCAGACGACGCCCCCGGTCCCAAGCTGCCCGATCGCCTCGTCCAGTTCGCGGTGCTGGCGCCGCAGCCCCGACAGGCGGGTGCGGGCGATCTCGTCATGCGACATCTCGTAGTGCGCGTTCATGGGGCAGTCCGCCTTGGTGCCCGGCCGTCGATCCGGCCGGGAGAGACCTCATCCTAGCCGGACTCGCATGAAATCGTGAACAAAATCTTGCGGTTCTTGCGACGACGCGGCCGCGCACCCATATTTCCCCCGTCGGGTCGCCGCATCAGGGGCCCGGCACGGATGAAGTCGCTGCGCGAAGGACTTGCACATGTCGAAAACGGGGCCGGGCACGGGGCTGGGGACGCACCCCTACCTGCTGGGGTTCGACCAGCTCGAACGGCTGGCCGAACGCGCCGCGAAGGGCGCCGAGGGCTATCCGCCCTACAACATCGAACATCTCGCCCCCGACGGGTTCCGCATCACGCTGGCCGTGGCGGGCTTTGCCGAGGCCGACCTGTCGATCACCGTCGAGGACCGCCAGCTGGTGATCCGCGGCCGCCAGGGCGACACTGCGGACGAGCGCGTGTTCCTGCATCGCGGCATCGCCTCACGCGCGTTCCAGCGCAGCTTCGTGCTGGCCGAAGGGATCGAGGTCGAGGCTGCGGCGTTGGAAAACGGGCTGCTTCACATCGACCTGCGCCGGCTCAAGCCGAACACCATCGTCAAGACCATACCGATCAGCCGCACGTGAAAGGGGATCGACAATGAACATGAAGCATGAATTTCCCGAAGCCGCCGAAGGCAACGTCGTCTATGTCCGCCGCGTGGACCTGACCGACCTGCCCGAGGATGTGCGCAGCCAGGTGCCCGACGCCGACGCGCTGTATGCCGTCCACGGCGTCGATGGCGAGCGGCTGGCGCTGGTGCGCGACCGCAACCTCGCCTTCGTGCTGGCGCGGCAGAACGAACTGCAACCCGTCAGCGTCCACTGACCTTCGGCGGGCGCTCCGCCGCAAGGTAGGGGCGCACGAAACGCCCTTCCATCAGTGCCGCGACCGCCAGCCGGTCGCGGTATTTCTTTCGCCCCGTCAGCAGGCCAAGCGCGATGCGGCGATTGCGGTTCAGGGCCGACAGGCGGCTTTTCAGGGACACCGGCGGCAACGGCGGCATGAACGCGGCGATCCGGTCCGCGTGCACATGCCAGATCCCGCCCATCTTCGCATGCGCGCGCCAGGGCTTCTGGTTGACGACGTAATGGGCGACGACCAGCCGCGCGGGCAGCGTCGCGGGCGTCCAGGCGGCGGGGTCGGTGAACACGTTGAACTCGGGGGGCAAGGGCAGGATGCGGCCGGCGCAGGCGATGTTGACGGCCGACTGATCCTCGGCCCGCACCGGGCGCGCGGGGTCCGACAGCAGCGCGATGCACTGCCCGGCCACGTCCTCGCGCCGCCAGACGGGCAGGTTCATGACCAGAAGCCCCGCGTTCACGTAGCGCCCGCGCGGCACGCCCGTCGCGGCAAGCTCGCGCGCGTCGGGGCTGGGATCGGGCACCGCCGCAATGGGGTGGTCGCCAAGGTCCATTCCCCCCAGCGGCGCGAGCGAGCCGGTCACGGCCATGTCGCAATCCATGTAGATCACCCGGTCCGCGTCCGGCATCAGCCCGGGGATCAGAAGCCGCAGAAAGGTGCTTCGGGTCAGATGCGCGCGCAGGACCGGCAGCGCGGCCAGCCGCGCCTCGTCGATCGCGATCCGCGTGAGCGCGACCCCAAGCGCGCGCCCCAGCCCGTCGATCCGGTCGCGGTTCGCGGCCGAAATCCCCATGTCCAGCACGGTGAACCGCGCGCCCGGATTGTGCCACGCGGCCGAAGCGATCAGGACCAGCACGCCGGGCGCGTAGTTGTCATCCGCGCCGGTGACGACATGCAGCGTCATCCCTGCCCGTCCCACGCGCGCCTGAGCCATGTCACGTCGCCGATCCGGCGATACCAGCGCCCCCCGCGCCCCGCCAGCACGTCGGCCATCTTGGGGCTTCCGGCGAACAGGACGATCCGCGCGTCATCGGGACAGCGCGGATCGCGCAGGTAGCTGCGGATGCCGCGCCCGACGCAGTGGTTCTTGAAGCTGGCGCACCAGCCGGGCGGCCAGTAGGACAGCGCGCCCCGCTGGTCCAGGATGTCGCTGACCATCTGCTGCTCGTGTTCGTAGCGCGCGGCGGCTGCCGCCGGATCGGCGAGATAGGTTTCCAGCACCTCGGGATGGCTGCCGACGACGAACCGGAACACCGAGGTGTTGCCCACCATGTGCAGGAACCGGTCGCGCCTGCGCCGGACTCGCCGCAGCCGCTTGGGGCGGAACAGGTCGTCGTCGCGGATGATGCAGACGTCGCCCGGATGCGCGAAAAACGGGTCGAGCGGCCCGGTAACGACGAGATCGAGGTCCAGAAACAGCGCCGTCCCCGCCAACCCGCCGAGATCGCGGCGGAACAGGGCGAGCTTCTGCCAGCGGCTGTCGCCGCTGCCGGGGGGCAGGCCCAGGTCGGGCAGCGGCCGCGCCTCGACGCCGGGGTGCAGGCCCGAGGGATCGTCGGTGAAGCAGATGAACCGATGGGGCCGGGACAGGTGGCGGCGCACCCCGCGCGCAAGGTTGTTGACGTCGCGCGCGCCGTAAAGCGTGCCCCATTTCATGCACAGGATGAGGACCGGGGCCTGTCTGCCCACGGCATCCCGTTGGGCGTCCGGGTCGGCCTGTCGGGGTGTCATGGGGTTCGACATGGCGCGGCCCTGAAAGACGAAAGCGTCCCCCGGTGTGTCCGGGGGACGCCTGCATTGTCAACCGCCGACGGGCGCGGGCAGCCCGCGGCGCAGGCCCGGCGCGAAAGGCTCAGGAAAGCCCGATCAGCCCCATCTGTTCCAGCTTCAGCAAGACCTGGTGCGCGGCGTTGTCCACGTCGATGTCGGACGTGTCCACGCGCAGCTCGGGGTTCAGCGGCTCCTCATAGGGGTCCGAGATGCCCGTGAACTCCTTGATCTTGCCCTCGCGCGCCTGCTTGTAGAGGCCCTTGCGGTCGCGGCGCTCGCATTCCTCGATGGGGGTCGCGACGTGAACCTCGACGAAGGCGCCGAACGCCTCGACCATCTCGCGGACGGCGCGGCGAGTCGCGGTGTAGGGCGCGATCGGCGCGCAGATGGCGATGCCGCCGTTCTTGGTGATCTCGGACGCGACATAGCCGATCCGCTTGATGTTGATGTCGCGGTGTTCCTTGCTGAACCCCAGCTCGGACGACAGGTGCTTGCGGACCACGTCGCCGTCGAGAAGCGTCACCGGACGGCCGCCCATCTCCATCAGCTTGACCATCAGCGCGTTTCCGACGGTAGACTTGCCCGACCCGGAAAGCCCGGTGAAGAACACCGTGAAGCCCTGCCTGTCGCGCGGGGGCGAGGTGCGGCGCAGCTGCTTCACGACTTCGGGGAAGCTGAACCATTCCGGAATGTCGAGCCCTTCGCGCAGGCGGCGGCGCAGTTCGGTCCCCGAGATGTCAAGGATCGTGGCGCCCGCCTCGACCTCGTCGCGCGGCTCGTACTGGGCCCGTTCCTGAACGTAGACCATCTGCTTGAAGTCCACCATCTCGACGCCGATCTCGGCCTGGTTCTGGCGGAAAAGCTCCTGCGCGTCGTAGGGGCCGTAGAAATCCTTGCCCTGGCTGTTCTTGCCGGGCCCGGCGTGGTCGCGGCCGACGATCATGTGGGTCAGACCGTGGTTGCGGCGGATGATGCCGTGCCACACCGCCTCGCGCGGGCCCGCCATGCGCATCGCCAGGTTCAGCAGCGACAGATGGGTGGTCGCGGCCGGATACTTGTCCAGCACCGCCTCGTAGCAGCGGACGCGGGTGAAATGGTCCACGTCGCCGGGCTTGGTCATGCCGACGACCGGGTGGATCAGCAGGTTTGCCTGAGCCTCGCGCGCGGCGCGGAAGGTCAGTTCCTGGTGCGCGCGGTGCAGCGGGTTGCGAGTCTGGAAGGCGACGATGCGGCGCCAGCCCATCTTGCGGAAGAACGCGCGCAGTTCGTTCGGCGTGTCGCGCCGCGCCTTGAAATCGTAATGCGTCGGCGCCTGGATGCCGGTGATCGGACCACCCAGATAGACCGGACCTGCCACGTTGTGCAGGTAGTTCACCGACGGGTGCGCCACGTCGTCGGCGCCAAAGACCTTTTCCGCCTCGACCGACTTGTTGGGCGTCCACTTGTCGGTGACCGACAGGATGGCAAGGATCACGCCTTCCTGGTCGCGCAGCGCGATGTCGGTGCCGGGTTCGACCTGGCCCGCGAACGCCTCTGACACGTCGAGCGTGATCGGCATCGGCCACAGATCGCCCGAGGTCGTGTGCATGTCGTTCACGACGCCGTCATAGTCGGCTTCGGTCAGAAAGCCCTTCAGCGGGTAGAAGCCGCCGTTCATCAGCAGTTCAAGATCGCACAGCTGGCGCGGCGTCAGGTCCCACGACGGCATCTCGCCCGCCGCGGCCTTCAGCTTCTGCGCCGAATCGGCGTTGACGTAGAGTTCCGGGATCGGGGTCAGATTGGACTGCGTCATGGCGAAACTTCAGTTGTTGCTGGGAAGGGCCGGCGGTGAACGCGCGCCACCCGCCCCTTACGCGGCTCACGCCATGCGTGCAACCGCCGAGCGAACGCGGCGGAACTTCGTCGGCGCGCTGTGGCGCGGAGGATTGCGTCGCGCGGCCCCGGTCGGGCGCGAACGCCCCGGGCGGATCAGCCCGCGACGATCTCGGCCATCGCCGGCGCGTCCGGGCCGGCCTCGGCCTCGCCCTGCGATGCAAGCCAGTGCTCGGCGTCCAGCGCCGCCATGCAGCCCATGCCCGCACTGGTGACGGCCTGACGGTAGGTGTCGTCGGTCAGGTCGCCCGCCGCGAACACGCCCGGGATCGCGGTGCGGGTGGTGCCCGGCGCCACCTCGACATAGCCGCCGTCGCGCAGCGGCAGCTGGCCCGCGACCAGTTCCGACGCGGGCGTGTGGCCGATGGCGACGAACAGCCCGTCGGCGTGAACCACCTGCGTGCTGCCGTCGGCGGTGGATTTCAGCCGCACGCCGGTCACGCCCAGCGGCGCCTCGGTCCCCAGCACCTCGTCAACCTCATGGTTCCAGATCACCTCGACGCGCGGGTTGCGGAACAGGCGGTCCTGCATGATCCGCTCGGCCCGCAGGCTGTCGCGGCGATGGACCAGCGTCACCTTGGTCGCGAAATTGGTAAGAAACAGCGCCTCTTCCACCGCCGTGTTGCCGCCGCCGACGACCACGACCGGCTTGCCGCGGTAGAAGAACCCGTCGCAGGTCGCGCAGGCGCTGACGCCGAAGCCCTGGAACTTCGATTCCGACGGCAGGCCCAGCCAGCGCGCCTGCGCGCCCGTCGCAAGGATCACCGCGTCGGCGGTCAGCCGCGAGCCGCTGTCGCAGTCGACGGCAAAGGGCCGCTGCTGCAGGTCGAGCCGGGTCACGAGGTCGGTGACGATCTCGGCCCCCATCGCGCGGGCATGATCCTCCATCCGCTGCATCAAGGCCGGGCCTTCGACGGCGGTATCGCCCGGCCAGTTTTCCACGTCGGTGGTGATCGTCAGCTGCCCGCCCGGCTGGATCCCCTGGATCAGCACCGGCTGCAGCATCGCGCGCGCGGCATAGACCGCGGCCGTGTAACCCGCGGGCCCCGAACCGACGATAAGAAGGCGGACATGGCGTGGTGCGGCGGTGTCGGTCATCGGAACGGGCCCTGTGAGTTGCAGGAATGCGTGATCCGGCACAGCTATGCGCCCTGACGCCGCCGCGCAACATCGCAGCCGTGATGAGAAAGATTATTGCGCGATCGCCGCCCCGTGACTAACTGGCCGGAACGATCAACGGGCCGAGGACGACATGGCGGGTGCGAAGCTGGACGAGATCGACCGCCGTATCCTGGCCGAGTTGCAGGCGGACGGGCGGATGACCAACGTCGAGCTGGCGCGCCGCGTGGGCATATCCGCGCCGCCCTGCCTGCGCCGCGTCCGCACGCTCGAGGAGCAGGGGTTCATCCGTGGCTACCACGCCGACATCGACGCCCGCGCCATGGGGTTCGAGGTCCATGTCTTCGCCATGGTTCGCCTGGTCAGCCAGTCCGAGCGCGACCTTTCGGCGTTCGAGCAGCGCGCCCGCGACTGGACCCTGGTTCGCGAATGCCACATGCTGAATGGTGAGGTCGATTTCATCCTGAAATGCGTGTCGTCCGACCTGTCGAGCTTCCAGCGCTTCCTGACCGATCAGCTGACGGCGGCGCCGAACGTCGCGTCGGTCAAGACCTCGCTGGTGATCCGCGACGCAAAGGACGAGCCGGGCGTGCCCTTCGATGTGGTCGAGGCGCGGGCGCGGGCGGGGCACTGACGGGCGGGCCGCCGTGCCCTACAGCGAGATTGCCGAGATCAGCCTGCCGTAATCGGCTTCGTGCAGATGGGTGCTGCGGCGATAGCTGAAGAACCGCTCGGGGTCGGAATAGGTGCAGTGGCCCGACCATTCCGCCTCGACCCCCAGGTCGCGCAACCGCGCGACGCCGAGCGCGGGCAGGTCGAACATCGGCCGCCCGTTCGGCCCGCCCGAGAAAAAGCGGCTGCTTTCGGGATCCTCGACCAGGAAGCGGTCCATGAAGTCCTCGCCCACCTCATAGGCGCGCTGGCTGATCGACGGGCCCACCACCGCGCGGATGCGGGTCGCGCCGAGCGCGCGCATCGCGGCGACGGTGGCGTCCAGGATGCCGCCCAGCGTCCCCTTCCAGCCCGCATGCGCGGCGCCGATGACGCCCGCCTCGGGGTCGGCGAACAGCACCGGCTGGCAGTCGGCGGACAGGACCGCGATCGCAATGCCCGGCCGGGCCGTGACCAGCGCGTCGGCGCGGGTTTCGGCAAGCGCCGCCACGTCCAGGTCGCCGTCTAGCGTCACTACCACGTCGGAATGGACCTGATGCACGGTCGCAAGCCTGCCCGCCGCGACGCCCATCGCGTCGGCCACGCGGCTGCGGTTAACCGCCACGGCGTCCTGCTGGTCCGACGATCCGCGCCCGCAGTTCAGCCCCGAAAACAGCCCCGACGACGCCCCACCCTTGCGGGTGAAGAAGCCGTGCCGCACCGGCGCGAGCGCGGGATGGGTCAGGATTTCAAGCGTGGGCTGCATGATCCTCCAATCCGGCGAAACCCGGCGGGGCGGGTGCGTGTCGCGGCCAGATCGCCATTGCCTTGAACAGGTGCCCCATCGCGGCGGGGTCGGTCAAGCGGTGAAGCGCGTCCGCCGCGCCCGCGTCCCCCGCCTGCGCAAGGCGCGCGGCCCGTGCCTCGATCCCCAGGGCGCGCAGCCATTGGCCCTGCGGCACGGGGGCCGAAACGGCGGCGCCCGCGTCCATCGACGCGGCCGCGAGCGGCGCGAAATCGACGTGCGAGGTCAGGTCGGCCTCGCCCGGGTTGGCCAGCGGATCCTCGAACCCGTGCCGGCGCAGCGCCTGCAGGCTGTCGCCGCGCCCATCCCAGGTGCCGTAGTCGACAAGGATCGCGACCCCGCCCCGCGCCACGATCCGCCGCGCGACCTCGGCCACGACGGCGGCCGCGCCGGGCCGGTCCTCGAACACCTCGCCCAAGGCCCCTTCACGCGGCAGGTCCACGGGGGCGGCCAGCGCGAAGCCCAGCGCACCGTCCCGCACCGTCACCATGCGTTCGGCCCAGCCGCGCTCGACCCGCACGAACTGGCGGATCGGCAGCGCGTCCAGAAACTCGTTTGCGATCAGGAACAGCGGCGCGTCGGGCAGGTCCGTCACGCTGTCCAGATGCGCAACCGGCCCCAGCGCCTGTGCCTGCACCTGCCGCAGATGCGGCGACGCCTCGACCAGCGACAGGCGCGCGGCGTCGGCAAAGCCCGGAACGGCCCGCGTCGCGCGGCGGATGTCGGCCATCAGCGTGCCCCGTCCCGGCCCGATCTCGGCCAGCGTGAACGGCGCGGGCGCGCCCTGGTCCAGCCACGCCTGCGCCAGCGCAAGGCCCGCAAGCTCGCCGAACATCTGGCTGATCTCGGGCGCGGTGGTGAAATCGCCCGCCGCCCCGAAGGGATCGCGGGTGCTGTAATAGCCGTGTTCGGGATGCAGCAGGCAGGTCTGCATGTAGTCGTCGAGCCGCATCGGGCCGTCGCGGGCGATCCGCGCGGCGATCAGGCGGCCAAGCGGCGTCACGGCGCGCGCATCCCGGTCCGCCGCAAGGCCCACAGGATGAAGCCCGCGCCGACGACCACCATAGGCAGCGACAGAAGCTGCCCCATCGTCACGCCCCAGACCGGACCGCCCAGCACGTGCCCCAGCGGATTGTCGGGGGTGATGAAGCGCGCGTCGGCCTGGCGGAAGAACTCGACCACGAAGCGCGCCAGACCGTATCCCGCAAGGAACACACCCAGCGCCAGACCGGGACGGCCAAGTCCGCCGCGCCGCACCAGCCACACAAGCGCGATCAGCAGCAGCACGCCTTCCAGCGCGGCCTCGTAAAGCTGGCTCGGATGGCGGGCGCAGGCCATCGTCGCCGTGGCGCAGGCCTGCGCGGCCTCGCCCGGAAACACCACGCCCCAGGGCAGGTCGGTCGGGCGGCCCCACAGTTCGGCGTTGATGAAGTTCGCGACCCGCCCCAGCCCCAGCCCGACCGGGGTGGCGACCGCAAGCGCATCGGCAAGCCTGAGCGGCGGGATCGCGTTCCTGCGCGCGAACACCCAGGCGGCCAGCACCACGCCCAGGAACCCGCCGTGAAACGACATGCCGCCCTGCCAGACGCGCACGATCTCGGCCGGGTGGGCGAGGTAGTAGTCCGCCTCGTAGAACAGGACGAACCCCAGCCGCCCGCCAAGAACCACCCCGACGACGATCCAGGTCATCAGTTCCTCGACCTGCTCGGCCGCCATCGGCGCGCGGTCCCCCCAGAGCGCCGGCCTGCGCATCAGCGCCACCATGATCCGCCAGCCGGCCAGCAAACCGACCAGATAGGCCAGCGCATACCAGCGCAGCGCGAACTCTCGCCCCGCCACGGTGATGGAAAAGATTTCAGGCGAAATGTCGGGAAACGGGATCATGCGGGCTGTTCGGTCCGGTCGGGGGTGATCCGGGCTGCGGTCGGATGTGCGGCCGGGATCGGTCGGGGGCACGCTTGGACGCCGGGGGGCCCCAAGTCAACGCCTGCCGCCGCCGGACAGCCGGCGCGGGTGCACCCTTTGGTGCATTGAAGCGAGGGGCGGCCGGGGCCATATAGGCGCTGACATCCGCATCCGCCGGCGTAAGGACCAGCCATGACCCAGCAGAACCGCCTGTTCGACGATCTTTCGCGCCTGATGACGAACGCGGTCGGCGTGGCGCAAGGCGCCCGCGACGAGGCCGAGACGGCGTTCAAGGGCGTGATCGACCGGTGGCTCGCCGACCGCGACTTCGTCACCCGCGAGGAGTTCGAGGCGGTGCGCGAGATGGCCGTGAAGGCGCGGACGGAAAACGCCGAGCTGCGGGCGATGATCGACGATCTGAAGCGGCCCGACCACGGCGCGACCCCGCCGGGCTAAGGGTTCAGTCGGCGGGCACGCGGCGTTTCAGCGACCCGTCGCGGGCGAACAGCAGGATCTCGCCCGCGTCCGTCACCACCACCGTCCAATCGCGGGCGAAGGTGACGGCGGCGGGCGACGTCCCAGCGGGCAGCGCGATGCCGGCGGGCAGCACCGGCAGCGGCGGTTCGGACAGGCGCAGCCACAGGATCGCCGCGATCGACGTCACGCCCAGCACCATCGCCCCCGCAAGCACCGTCACCAGCACCCGTAACCAGCGCAGTTCCGGCACTTTCGCCGCATCGCCGTCGCGCGTATCGTCCTGAGCCATGCCCGACCTGTTCCTCACCATCCCGGACGACCCGCCCGACCGCGTTGATAAGGCGCTGACGCTGGCTGCGCCAGACGACGCGGCGCTGTCGCGGTCACGCCTGGCCCGGCTGATCGCCCAAGGCGCGGTCCATGGCCCCGCGGGGCCTGTGCGCGACGGCAAGGCCCGACCCACGGCGGGCGAAACCTACCGCATCGCCCTGGGCGACCCCGCCCCGGTCGAGACCCTGCCCGAGGCGATCCCGCTGGCGGTCGTTTACGAGGACGACGAGCTGATCGTCATCGACAAGCCCGCCGGCATGGTCGTCCACCCCGCGCCGGGCAGCCCGTCGGGAACGCTGGTGAACGCGCTTCTTGCCCATTGCGCGGGCAGCCTGTCGGGGATCGGCGGCGAGGCGCGGCCGGGAATCGTTCACCGGATCGACAAGGACACCTCGGGCCTGCTGGTCGCGGCCAAATCCGACCGCGCGCACCAGGGACTGGCGCGGCAGTTCGAGGATCACAGCGCCGCCCGCCGCTATCTCGCGCTGGCGCACGGCACGATCGATCCGGCCGACGCCCGCCTGCGCGGCCTGCCCGGCGTCGCGTTCGAGCCGGGCGGCGTCCTGCGGATCACGACCAGGCTCGGCCGCCACCCGACCGACCGCCAGCGCCAGGCGGTCAGCTTTGACCGTGGCCGCCACGCGGTCACCCGCGCGCGGATGCTGGAACGCTTCGGTACGCCGCCTTCGGCGATGCTGGTGGAATGCCGGCTGGAAACCGGCCGCACCCACCAGATCCGCGTGCATCTGGGCCATTGCGGGCTGGGGCTGATGGGCGATCCGACCTATGGCGGCGCGCGCAAGGCGTCCACCAAGGCGCTCGGCCCCGAGGCCGCGGCGGCCGTGCAGGCGTTTCCCCGGCAGGCGCTCCACGCGGCGCAGCTTGGCTTCGCCCACCCGGTCACGGGCAATTGGTTGGACTTCGACAGCCCCATGCCGCAAGACATGGCGGCTTTGCTGCAAACTCTGCATGCAGGAACCCCCGGCGGCTGAGGGCGTTCGATCAGGCCCCGCCCCCTCCCCCGGCACCCATCCGCACGCACCCGCCAAGGACCGTCATGGCAAACTACACCGGCCTTCCCGCGCCAAGCCCCGAACAGGGGATGAACCGCTACCTGCAGGAGATCCGCAAGTTCCCCCTGCTGGAACCGGAAGAGGAATACATGCTCGCCAAGGCCTGGGTCGATCACCAGGACAGCGAGGCCGCGCATCGTCTGGTCACCTCGCACCTGCGGCTCGCGGCCAAGATCGCAATGGGCTATCGCGGCTACGGCCTGCCGCAGGCCGAGGTGATTTCGGAAGCGAACGTGGGCCTGATGCAGGCGGTGAAACGCTTCGACCCGGAACGCGGCTTCCGGCTTGCGACCTATGCGATGTGGTGGATCCGCGCCTCGATCCAGGAATACATCCTGCGGTCGTGGAGCCTCGTGAAGATGGGCACGACCTCGGCCCAGAAGAAGCTGTTCTTCAATCTTCGCAAGGCCAAGGCCAAGCTGGGCGCGCTGGAGGAAGGCGACCTGCGTCCCGAGAACGTGAAACAGATCGCCCACGACCTGAGCGTGACCGAGCAGGAAGTGATCGAGATGAACCGCCGCCTCGCCGGCAGCGACGCTTCGCTGAACGCGACGGTGGGGTCGGCGGACGGCGATTCCACCGCGCAGTGGCAGGACTGGCTGGAGGATGAAAGCGCGGACCAGGCGTCGGATTTTGCCGAGGCGGACGAGCTGGAAACCCGCCGCTCTATGCTGACGGCGGCAATGGACGTGCTGACCGATCGCGAGCGCGACATCCTGATGGAACGGCGCCTGCGCGACGATCCCCTGACGCTGGAAGAGCTGTCGGGCCGCTACGAGGTCTCGCGCGAGCGCATCCGCCAGATCGAGGTCCGCGCCTTCGAGAAGCTGCAGGACCGGATGCGCGATCTGGCCCGCGACCGCGGCATGACGATCTCGCATGAAGGCTGAGGTCGCGGCCATTGCGGGCGCGTGCGCCGTCGCCGTATCCTGACGGCGCGGCGCGTAGGGGTCACACGGGCGCACACGGGGCGGCACGAGGGGCGGCATGGCAGGACAGCGGCAGGGCGGACGCGACCGGCGGAACGATCGGTGCGCGGGCTTTGGTCGCACGGGTTTCGGTGCCGTCGCTGCGTTGCCTAAGACGCCGTCGCCGCAGCCGGACGGCGCATCGTGACGGTGCTCAGCGCGTTCCAGCGGCTTGAATCGCCCGGCGTCTGGCGCGAGGGCCCGGGTGCGCGGCTGCAGGACGTGGTCGTGTCGGTCGGCGACGCGACGCTGGTGCTGAGCGATCCGCGGTCCGAGCGGCCGCTCTCACACTGGTCGCTGCCTGCGGTCACGCGGCTGAACCCCGGGCAGCGTCCCGCGATCTTCGCCCCCGGCCCGCCCGACAACGACGAGATCCTGGAAATCGACGACGAGCTGATGATCTCGGCGATCGAAAAGGTTCATCTCGCGATCCGCGCGAGCCGCCCCCGGCCCGGCCGCGTGCGCGGCGGGCTGGTCGCGCTGGCGGCGCTGGCGCTGCTGACGGCGGGCATCGTCTGGCTGCCCGACGCGGTGATCCGCCACGCGGCGCTGATCGCGCCGCCCGCGCAGCGCGACGCGGTCGGTCGCCAGATCCTCGCGCAGTTGCAGGTCTCGACCGGCGCGCCTTGCGCGCGGGCGGCGGGTTCGGCGGTGCTGGACCGGGTCGCGCAGCGCACGCTCGGCCCCGACAGCCGGGTTCTGGTACTGCCCACGACGCTGCGCGGCGCCCGCGCGCTGCCGGGCAAGCTGATCGTCCTTGGCAACGAGCTGGTTGCGGGCCAGGCCGCCCCCGAGGTCGCGATCGGCCACGTGGTCGCCGCGCAGGTGGCGGCCGAGGGTCAGGACCCGATGGCCGGCGCGCTTCAGTTCGCGGGTTTTGGTGCGGCGGTGACGCTGCTGACGTCGGGCGCACTGCCCGACGCGTCGCTTGCGGGCTATGCCGAGCAGCTGCTGTCGCACCCGCCCGCGCGCGCGCCCGACGACGCGCTGCTGGCCGCGTTCCAGAAATCCGGCATTCCAAGCACGCCCTACGCCCGCTCGATCGACCCGAGCGGCGAATCCGTTCTGGGGCTGATCGAGGCCGATCCGTTCCGCATGGGCGCGCCCGATGCGCCGGTCCTTAGCGACGGCGAATGGGTGCAGTTGCAGCGCATCTGCGACCCCGATCCGCCGCCTGCCTGAGCGCCGCCCGTCTGGTCGCAGTCCGGCTGACCGCAGTCCGTCTGGTCGCAATCCGGTCGAGCGCGGCCGGTCCGATCGCAAACCGCCCGAGCGCAGGCCCGCGCACGGTGCTGCCAGGGGCTGGTTCGGACGGGTTACCAAACGATCAGCGCGGATAGGCGTCGGGAAACCCGCCCCGGCGCACCCGGTCCAGCGCGCGGACGATCCCCTGCCTGCTGTCGAACGGCCCCGCCATGATCGTCTGCAACTGCCGCCCCCGCACCGCCGTCTGCCCCTGCGACACCGGCAGCCCCATCGACGACAGGCGCTTCGCCGCCCGCCGGGCGTTGTCCGGGTCCCCGAACATGCCCACCTGCACGAACCGCGCCCCCGCCGGGATCATCGCCGTCGAGAACGCGCCCGCGCCGGGGTTAGCCTTGAGGTCGGGACGCGACTTCGTCTGCTTTACCGCGCGGGTCGTCGGCGCAACGCGACCCGAGCGACGATCCGCGGCCTTGTCCGAGGCTCGTTCCGCAGCGGCTGCCTTGACACCGGAGTGGATTGTCTGCGGCGCAACGTCAGCTGGTTCCACCGCTGCTACCCGGCGACGACCGGCCAGCACATCGTCCATCCCCCCGCACATGCCCAGCGTGTCCGGCGCACCCAGAGTGCCGGTCGTTCCGGCATTCGCGCCCAGCAGTTCGCACAATTCGGCCGAGTGGTCGCCCGCACCTGCGCGGGCGATGCCGGCCCGCAACCGGGGCGCCGCCGCGATGCTTGCGGCAAGGGTGCTCGTTGGGTCGGGCAGTTCCCCTGGCGCTGCCGCGACGGGAAGCGGGGACGGATCATGCGCTCCCGTCGCCATCGTAGATCCCGTCGGCCCTGTCGACGGCCCGTCGCGCTCGCCACTGCTCTGTGCGCCTGCCAGTTCGCCGGTTTGAAGCCCGGCCATTACCGTCTCCGTCAGTTCGCGGCGGATGCGGGTGCCTTCGTCCTCGACCGTGTCGGGGAACAGCGGCGTCAGCCGGTCCGGGCCCGTTCGGCGGGCCGAGAAGGTCGGGGGATAGCCGCAGATCGGCGAGCCGTCGCGGGCCTGCCGCGCGTCCCAGACCCCGTCGCCGCGCACGAAGACGCAGCCCGCGCTGTCGATAAACTGCCCGCCCGTGAAATCGGCCGGCGGCGGCTCGGCCGGGCGCCCCCCGGCCACCGTCGCACCTGCGACGGGCCCTGCAGCCGCCCCGTCCGCATGCCCCGCCTGACAGGACAGCAGCAGCGCCCACGTGCCGGCGATCGCCGCCATCAACGCGCCCAGTCCGTTCACCCGCATGATGCCACCCGATTCGCCAACCCTTTTCCCGACGCTACGGGGTGAGCAGCTAATTCCGGGTTAAGGCCGCCACTATTTCGTGCCGAACATGCGGTCGCCCGCGTCGCCAAGGCCCGGCAGGATGTAGCCTTGCTCGTCCAGCCGCTCGTCCAGCGCGGCGGTGAAGATCGGGACGTCCGGGTGCGCCTCGCGCATCCGCGCCACGCCCTCGGGCGCGGCCAGCAGGCACAGGAAGCGCAGGTTCCGTGCCCCCGCTTTCTTCAGCAGGTCGATCGCCGCGGCCGAGCTGTTTCCCGTGGCCAGCATCGGGTCCACCACGATCACCATCCTCAGGTCCAGATCGGCCGGGACCTTGCTGTAATACTGCACCGGCTGCAGCGTCACCGGGTCGCGGTACAACCCGATAAAGCCCACCCGCGCCGCCGGGATCAGTTCCAGGATACCGTCCAGAAGCCCGTTCCCGGCCCGCAGGATCGAGATCAGCGCAAGCTTCTTGCCCTCGAGCACCGGGGCCTGCATCGGGCACAGCGGCGTCTCGATCTCGGTCGTGGTCAGGTCCAGCTCGCGCGTGACCTCATAGGCCAGAAGCAGGCTGATTTCCCGCAGAAGCTTGCGGAACCCCGACGTCGAGGTGCGCTTGTCGCGCATGATCGTCAGCTTGTGCTGGACCAGCGGATGATCGATCACGGTAAGATGCGGGGCGTCGGTCATGCGAGGGTCCTTGCAGGCGGGCGATGCGCCCTTGATGCCCGATCGGGCGCGATCAGCCAAGCGGCCGCCACACCCCGTCACTGGGGCGCGACATCCGCCATGTGGGTCGCGTCGAACCGGCCCGGCAGCAGGTCGCCGATGGTGGTCGCAAGGGTCTGCCCGCCGGTCGTCGCCAGCAGCACGGGCACGTTGGCGTCGCCGAACTCGGCCAGCTTCTGGCGGCAGCCGCCGCAGGGCGGGATCGGCTTGCCGCTTTCGGCGATGACGCAGACCTCGACCAACTCGGTCTCGCCCCCCGCCACCATCGCGGCGATGGCGCCGGCCTCGGCGCAGGTGCCCTCGGGATAGGCCACGTTCTCGACGTTGCAGCCGACGTAGACGACGCCGTTGCGGCCCCGGACGGCGGCGCCGACCTTGAAGCGGGAATAGGGGGCGTAGGCCAGTTCCCGCACCTTGCGGGCCTCGTCGATCAGCGTCACGGGGGGAAAGCTCCTTTCAGGCAGGGAAAGCGGCGCGCGACCGGGACCGGACTGCGCGCTACGGGGTTGGACGTGCCGGCGAACGGGTCTAGCCTTCGACCAAAGCATAAACGAGGGCAGGAATGGACGAACGGCGGCAGGACACGGCACGGCAGGCGGCGCTGGATTACCACGAATTTCCGCGCCCGGGAAAGCTGGAAATCCGCGCAACGAAGCCGCTCGCGAACGGCCGCGACCTGAGCCGCGCCTATTCCCCCGGCGTGGCCGAGGCCTGTCTTGAGATCAAGGCCGACGCCGCGACCGCCGCCCGCTACACCTCGCGCGGGAACCTCGTCGCCGTGGTCAGCAACGGAACGGCGGTGCTGGGCTTGGGCAACATAGGCCCCCTCGCCTCGAAACCGGTGATGGAGGGCAAGGCGGTCCTGTTCAAGAAGTTCGCCAACATCGACTGCTTCGACATCGAGGTGAACGAATCCGACCCCGAGCGGCTCGCCGCCATCGTCCGCGCGCTCGAGCCGACCTTCGGCGCGATCAACCTGGAAGACATCAAGGCGCCCGACTGCTTCGTCGTGGAAAAACTGTGCCGCGAGTCGATGAACATCCCCGTCTTCCACGACGACCAGCACGGCACCGCCATCGTGGTCGGCGCGGCCGCGACCAACGCGCTGCTGGTCGCGGGAAAGCGGTTCGAGGACATCAAGGTCGTCTCGACCGGCGGCGGCGCGGCGGGGATCGCCTGCCTCAACATGCTGCTGAAGCTGGGCGTCCGGCGCGAGAACGTGTGGCTGTGCGACATCCACGGCCTTGTCCACGCGGGCCGCGAAATCGACATGAACGCCGAAAAGGCGGCGTTCGCGCAGATGACCGACCTGCGCACGCTCGACGACGTGATCGACGGCGCGGACCTGTTTCTGGGCCTTTCCGGCCCCGGCGTGCTGGCGCCCGGCATGGTCGCGCGGATGGCATCGCCGCCGATCGTCTTCGCTCTCGCCAACCCCCGGCCCGAGATCATGCCCGAGGAGGTGCGCGCCGCCCGCCCGGACGCGATCATCGCCACCGGCCGCAGCGACTATCCCAACCAGGTCAACAACGTCCTGTGCTTCCCCTTCATCTTCCGCGGCGCGCTGGACGTGGGCGCGACGCGCATCAACGACGAGATGCAGATCGCCTGCGTCGAAGGCATCGCGGCGCTGGCCCGCGCCACCACCAGCGCCGAAGCCGCCGCCGCCTACAGCAGCGAGCGGCTGAGCTTCGGCGCGGACTACCTGATCCCCAAGCCCTTCGACCCGCGCCTGATCGGCGTCGTCGCCACCGCCGTCGCCCGCGCCGCGATGCAGTCGGGCGTGGCCGCGCGGCCCGTGGCCGACCTCGACGCGTACAAGCGCAATCTGGACAGCTCGGTCTTCCGCTCGGCCCTCATCATGCGCCCTGTGTTCGAGGCGGCGGCGACCGCCACCCGCCGCATCGTCTTTGCCGATGGCGAGGACGAGCGGGTCCTGCGCGCCGCCAACGCCATGCTGGAAGAAACGACCGAGGTGCCGATCCTCATCGGACGCCCCGACGTGATCGCGACGCGCTGCGAACGCGCGGCCCTGCCGATCCGGCCGGAAACCGACTTCGAGATCGTGAACCCGGAAAGCGACTCGCGCTACCGCGACTACTGGGAAACCTATCACCGGCTGATGGCCCGGCGCGGCGTCACCCCCGACGTCGCGCGGTCGATCATGCGGACGAACACCACCGCGATCGGCGCGATCATGGTTCACCGGAACGAGGCCGACAGCCTGATCTGCGGCGCGGTCGGGCAGTTCTCGTGGCATCTGGACTTCATCCGGCAGGTGCTGGGGCGCGACGGGCTGGACCCGATCGGGGCGCTGTCGATGATGATCCTGCAGGACGAGCCGATCTTCATCGCCGACACGCAGGTGAACCACGACCCGACCCCCGAACAGGTTGCCGCGTCCGCGGTGGGCGCCGCCCGCCACGTCCGCCGCTTCGGCCTAACGCCGAAGATCGCGCTTTGCTCGCATTCGCAGTTCGGCAACCTCGACACCTATTCGGGGCGCAAGATGCGGGCCGCGCTGGCGCTGCTGGACGCGGCGCAGGTCGATTTCATCTACGAGGGGGAGATGCACGTCGACGCAGCACTCGACCCGTCGGTGCGGGAACGGATCTTCCCCGGCTCGCGGCTGGGCAATGACGCGGCGAATGTGCTGATCTTCGCGGGCTCGGATGCGGCCTCGGGGGTGCGCAACATCCTGAAAACTCGCGCCGAGGGGCTGGAGGTCGGGCCGATCCTGATGGGGATGGGCAACCGCGCCCATATCGTGACGCCCTCGATCACGACGCGCGGGCTGCTGAACATCTCGGCCCTCGCGGGCACCCCGGTCGACCATTACGGCTGACCGACGGCAAATCGGGGGCGGGCACTCAGCCGATATCGGCCCCGAGCGCCCGCATCAGCGGCAGGAAGTCCGGAAAGCTCGTCGCAATCGGGCCCGCGTCGTCCACCGTGACCGGATCGCGCGCCGCCATGCCGAGGACGAGAAAGCTCATTGCGATCCGGTGGTCGAGATGGGTCAGGCAGGTCGCCCCGCCCCGAACCTCGCCCGTGCCGTGAACGGTCAGGCTGTCCCGCGTCTCCTCGACCTTGACCCCGTTCGCCTTCAGGCCGCGGGCCATCGCGTCGATGCGGTCGCTTTCCTTGACCCGCAGCTCGGCCACGCCGTGCATGACCGTGGTGCCCTGAGCCAGCGCCGCCACCACCGACAGGATCGGGAACTCGTCGATCATGCTCGCGGCGCGCTCGGGCGGGACCTCGACCCCGCGCAGGGCCGAATGGCGCACGACCAGGTCCGCGACCGGCTCGCCGCCCTCCTCGCGCTCGTTTTCCCAGGTCAGGTCCGCGCCCATTTCGGTGAGCGTGACGTAGAACCCGTCCCGCGTCGGATTGCGGCTGACGCCCGGCACCCGAGTCTCGGACCCCGGCACCAGCAGCGCCGCCGCCACCGGGAACGCGGCCGAGCTCGGGTCGCGCGGCACCGCCACCGCGTGCGCCCGCAATTCGGGCTGGCCGGTCAGGGTGATGACGCGGCCCTCGTCCGTGATCTCGGTGCGGATGGTGGCGCCGAAGCCCGCAAGCATTCGTTCGGTATGGTCGCGCGTGGGCTCCGCCTCGATCACCACGGTCTGCGCGGGCGCGTTCAGCCCGGCCAGCAGCACCGCCGACTTGATCTGCGCACTGGCGACGGGCGTCGCATAGCGCACCGGCACGGGATCCGCCGCGCCCAGGATCGTGACCGGCAGCAGCCCGCCCCCGCGCGCCGTCACCTCGGCCCCGAACAGCCGCAGGGGATCGGTGATCCGCCCCATCGGCCGCCGTGACAGGCTGGCGTCGCCGGTGAACGTCGCAACGATCGGCGTCGTCGCCATCGCCCCCATGATGAGCCGCACACCGGTCCCGGAATTGCCGCAGTCGATCACGCCCGCAGGCTCGGCGAACCCGCCGACGCCCACCCCGTGAACCGACCACGCACCCTCGCCCAGCCGCTCGACCTCGGCCCCGAACGCCTGCATCGCGCGCGCGGTGTCCAACACGTCCTGCCCTTCCAGAAGCCCCGTGATCCGCGTCTCGCCCACCGACAGCGCGCCGAGTATCAGCGCCCGGTGGCTCACTGACTTGTCGCCGGGCACCCGCGCCTCCCCCCTCAGCGGTCCGGCGCGGCGGGCGGTCAACGGCGTGGGTTCTGCGTCGTGCGGCATGGCGGCTCCTCGTGTTCGGGCGCGACACTAGCGCGGGCGGCGCGGCCCTGCCATCTTCTGTCCCGAAATATCCCCGCCGGAGGCGCCGCGCCTACCGCCGGAACGTCGCGTAGTGGGGCGCGCGGCCCTCGCGCAGCGCCTTCTGCTCGTAGCGCGTCGAATGCCAGTCGTCCCACGCCTCGGGTCCTTCAGCGACCAGCGTGAAGCCCGCCTTCGGCACCTCTTCAAGCGTCTGGCGCATGTAGTCGGGGATGTCGGTCGCGACCCGGAACTCCGCCCCCGGTGCCAGCACGCGGTGCAGCGGCACCAGATGCTCGGGCGTGACGAAGCGGCGGCGGTGATGGCGCGCCTTGGGCCAGGGGTCGGGATAGTTCAGGAACGCCCGCGCGATCGAGGCGTCGGGGAACACGTCCATCAGGTCTCGCGCGTCGCCTGGATGGACGGACACGTTCGTCACCCCCGCCGCGCGGATCTTGCCCAGCAGCATCGCCACGCCGTTGATGAACGGCTCGCAGCCGATGATGCCGATACCGGGATAGCGCGCGGCCATCGCGACCATGTGCTCGCCGCCGCCGAACCCGACCTCCAGCCACAGCGGCCGGTCGTCGCCGAAGATCGCGCGCGGGTCGACCGGCGTGCGGTCCGGATTCTCGTGGACCGTGATCCCGCGCGGGCGCAGGTCGCCCAGGTCCTCGGACAGGTAGCCCTTCTGGCTTTGCCGCAGGGTCTTGCCGTGGCGGCGGCCGTAGAAGTTGCGGCGGGGCGGGGTCGGGTCGAACTCGGTCATGGGCGGGCGATGCCGCGCGGCGGGGCGGAGGTCAAGTGCCTGCCCGCCCCGCTCTCGGCGTCAGTCCGCGGCGAGGCGGCTGATGATGACCTTGACCTCGGGCTTCTTGCCGATCTCTTCCATGGCGACGTTGCGGGTGATCTTGCGTATCGCCTCGTCCAGCTTCTTGTCGTCCATGACTGTGCGGGCATCGACCCGGTCCAGGAACTCGGCCAGCTCGGATTCCAGGTGACGCGCCAGCGGCACGCCCGCGCGGCCCTGCTGCGCCAGACCCATGGTTTCCACCCAGGCGTCGGGCAGCGGCTCGTCGTTCTCGTCGATGATGATCGACACGGTCGCGTGGCCGTTCAGCGCCATGCGGATGCGGTCGCGGACGATCCCGTCCATCGCCCCGATCAGC
Organism: Paracoccus marinus; assembly: GCF_007018965.1. Classification (GTDB taxonomy): domain Bacteria; phylum Pseudomonadota; class Alphaproteobacteria; order Rhodobacterales; family Rhodobacteraceae; genus Paracoccus; species Paracoccus marinus. The sequence goes on along the minus strand of NZ_VJYZ01000018.1, from coordinate 180,981 downwards.
ACCGTGCCGTCCAGATACAGCCGGCCGGTCGCCACGTCGTCCACCACGCGCGGCGTGGCACCCGTCAGGTCCAGCATCGTGCCGTTGGTGGCGATGGCGGTCGCGATCCCCTTGGCCTGACCGAGGGCTGCGTGCTCGCGCAGGTGCATGTGCTCGCCGTGCATGGGGATCAGGATTTCGGGCTTCAGCAGGTCGTGGACGGCCTGCAGGTCGGGCCGGTTCGCGTGGCCCGAGACGTGGTAGAACCCGTCATCGGCATCGAACACGTCCACGCCGCGGCGGCTGAGGTTGTTCATGATGCGGATCACGGGGCGCTCGTTCCCCGGGATCGTCCGGCTCGAGAACAGGAAGCTGTCGCCTTCCTTCAGCTCGAGCCCAAGGTACCGGCCCATCGACAGCTGCATGGATGCGGCGCGGCGCTCGCCCTGGCTGCCGGTGACGATCAGCATGACCTTGTTGCGCGGAAGCTCCGCCGCCTGTTCGGGGCCGATCACGTCGGGGAAACTGGTCAGGACGCCGGTTTCGATCGCCGCCGTCACCATCTTGCGCATCGCGCGGCCCAGGAGGCAGATCTGCCGCCCGGCGGCGATGCCCGCATCCGCCAGCGTCTTCAACCGCGCCACGTTCGACGCGAAGGTGGTCGCCACGACCATCTGCTTCTGCGCCACGACGAAGTCGAGCAGCGGGTTGGCCAGCATCGCCTCGGACCGGCCGGGGTTGGGGCTGAACACGTTGGTGGAATCGCAGGCCAGCACCTTGACCGGGCGTTCGTTCGCGATCTCGTGGAACAGCATCGGGTCGAAGGGCTCGCCTACGACCGGGGTTCCGTCCAGCTTGAAGTCGCCGGTATGCACGACGCGCCCCGCCGGCGTGTCGATGATGAGCGCCGAGCTTTCGGGGATCGAGTGGCTCAGCGGCACGAACTGCACGTCGAAGGGACCGGCATGCACGATTTCGGGCCGGGGGGCGACGATGCGAAGCTTGTCGGTGGGCTGGCCCGCCTCTTCCATCTTCATCCGCGCCAGCGTGCCGGTGAAGCGGCGGGCATAGACCGGCACCTTCAGGCGGCCGTAAAGCAGCCCCAGCGCGCCCACGTGATCCTCGTGCCCGTGGGTGATGAAGATCGCCTCGAGCCGGTCGCGGTTGTCTTCCAGCCAGCCCATGTCGGCCATGATGAGGTCGATCCCCGGCGCGCTGTCCATGTCGCCGAAGGTCACGCCCAGATCGACGAGGATCAGGCGTTCGCGCCCCGGCTCGCCGTAGCCGTAGACATAGGCGTTCATCCCGATTTCGCCCGCGCCGCCCAGCGGCAGATAGATCAGGCGCTCAGCCATTGCCCATCTCCTTGTTGTAATCGTGGATGAGCCGAAGCCCGTGCATCGTCAGATCTTCGTCCCAGCTGTGGAACAGACCGTCAGCCTGGTCGAACAACGGGGCCAGTCCCCCGGTTGCAATAACCGTCATCTTGCGGCCGCGTTCGCCCTGGATCCGCGCGCAGATTTCGCGGACAAGGCCGACATAGCCCCAGAACACGCCCGACTGGATGCAGGCAACCGTATTCGTGCCGATCACCTGCTGCGGCTGGGTCACGTCCACGTGCGGCAGGGACGCAGCCCCCATGTGCAGCGCCTCGAGCGACAGGTTCACGCCGGGCGCGATCACCCCGCCGACATAGGCCCCGTCGATGTCCACCACGTCAAAGGTGGTGGCGGTGCCGAAATCGACCACCGTCAGGTCGGGGCCGTAGCGGTCGAACGCGGCCCAGGTGTTCACCAGCCGGTCAGGGCCCACCGTCGTCCCTTCGTCCACGCGGGGCTGGACCGGGAGCAGGCAGTCGGGCTTGCCCACCACCAGCGGCCGCAGGTCGAAGTAGCGGTTGCAGAGGACGCGCAGGTTGAACACCACGCGCGGCACGGTCGAGCTGATGATGCAGGCGTCGATCGACACGTCCAGCTTGCGCAGCGCGATCATCGAGGACAGCCAGACGAAGTATTCGTCGGCCGTCCGCAGGTGGTCGGTCGAGATGCGCCAGTGGCCGAGGAAGCTGTTCCCGTCCCAGATCGAGAACACGGTGTTGGTGTTGCCGGTGTCGATGCACAGAAGCATGTCAGGCGCCTTCCGCGAAGTAGATGTCAGCGGCGGGCACGACTTCGCGCCCCTGCGCCGTCGTCAGGATCAGCGCGCCCGCCTCGTCGATGCCGTCGAAGCGCCCGCTGCGGGTATGGTGGCCGGTGCGGGCGGTGATCGTCTGGCCCAGCTTCGCGGCCCGCGCCATCCAGGCGGCGCGAACGGGGGAAAAGCCGTCCCGAGCCAGCCGCGCCTGCCAGTGGGCGAAGGCCGGGGCGAGCAGGTCCAGAAAGTCGTCGGGCGAAACCGCGTGCCCGGTTTCGGACGCGACCGAGACGGGCGGCAGCGCGTCGGCCTCGACCTCGGCCGCGGCCGGTGCCGCGGCCAGGTTGACGCCGATCCCCACGGCCAGCAGGTCGACGCCGGCCGTGCCGCCCGCGCCAAGCCCCTCCAGCAGGATGCCCGACACCTTGCCGCCGTTCAGCAGCACGTCGTTGGGCCACTTGATCGCGAGCCGCGCCGCAGGCCCGCAGGCCGCCGCCAGCGCGTCATGGACGGCGAGCCCGGCGACGAAGCCCAGCCGCGCGGCGTCCTGCGCCTGCCCCGACGGCCGCATCACCAGCGTCGCCGCGAAGTTGCCGGGGGGCATGACCCAGGGCCGCCCGCGCCTGCCCCGGCCGGCGGTCTGTTCCCGCGCCATGATCCACGCGGGCCCGCTGAGCTGCGGCGCCAGCCGCATCGCGTGGGCGTTGGTGCTGTCGGTGCGGTCGAGGACGTGGCGCGCCACGCCATCGGGCCAGGCCGCAGGGCGGGTGTCAGTCAACGTGGGCCGTCGCCACCGCGACCGGGTCCGCCACGGCAGGCTTTTCCGCGACCAGCGTCGCCGCCGCGCGGCCCGCCGCGTCGTCCACGCCCAGCATGCTGACCGCGCCCAGCGTCATGATCGCGGCCGATCCGACCAGCGCCAGCCACTGGAACCCGCCCATGCGGGTGGTCAGCACGCCGTCACGCTCGGCCCCGAAATACATGTAGTAGACGATCCGCAGGTAATAGAACGCGCCGATCACCGACGCGATCACGCCCAGAACGGCCAGCCAGCCAAGCCCCGCATCGACCGCCGCCGACAGCACCGCGAACTTGGCGAAGAAGCCCAGGAACGGCGGCACACCCGCCAGGCTGAACAGCAGGATCAGCATGGCCGCCGCCTTCAACGGCTCGGTGCGCGCCAGCAGGTTCAGGTCGTCGAGCCCGGTCACGGGACGGCCGTTGCGTTCCATCGACAGGATAAAGGCGAAGCTGCCGACCCCCATCACGGCATAGATCGCCATGTAAAGCAGCATCGCCTGAACCCCGACCGCCGTGCCCGCGGCCAGGCCCACCAGCGCGAAGCCCATGTGCGAGATCGAGGAATAGGCCATCAGCCGCTTGATGTCGCGCTGGCCGATCCCGGCGATCGAGCCCAGGAACATCGACAGCACGGCGAGCAGCGCGACGATCTGCGTCCAGTCGCCGATGGCGTTGCCGAAGCCGCCGAACATCAGCCGCGCCAGCAGCGCCATCGCGGCCACCTTGGGCGCGGTCGCGAAGAACGCGGTCACCGGCGTGGGCGAGCCCTCGTAGACGTCGGGCGTCCACATGTGGAACGGCACCGCGCTGACCTTGAACGCAAGGCCGACCAGCAGGAACACCATCCCGAACAGCAGCCCGATCGGAAGCTGGCCGCTGACCACCACGTTCGCGATCGCCGCAAGGTTGGTCGTGCCTGCAAAGCCATAGACCAGCGACGCGCCGTAAAGCAGCATCCCGGAGCTGAGCGAGCCGAGCACGAAGTACTTGAGCCCCGCCTCGGACGAACGGACGCTGTCGCGGCGCAGGGCGGCCACGACGTAAAGCGCCAGCGACTGCAGCTCCAGCCCCATGTAGAGCGTCAGGAGATCGCCGGCCGACACCATCACCATCATGCCGATGACGGCGAGGACGACCAGCAACGGCAGCTCGAACCGCATCATGCCGTGGCGCGACAGGTAATCGACGCTCATCCCCAGGACGGCAGCGGCGGAGATCAGGATCACGATCTTGGCGAAGCGGGCAAAGCCGTCGTCGATGAACATGCCGAAGAACGCCTGCCCGCCCTCGGGCCCGTCGGGCGCGGCCCCCCAGCCCCGGCCGATGGCGAGGGCGGCGACCAGCAGCGCGACGACGGTCAGCCACAGGATCGTGCGGCCCTGCGCGTCCTTGCCGGTGAACGACCCCAGAAGCAGCGCCACCAGCGTGAACAGCGCCAGCGCCGCTTCGGGCAGGACGGTCCAGAAATCAAGCGAGGTCATGGCCGCGCCCCCTTAGTGGCCGGCCGTGGCCACGACCGCGACGGGCGCGGGCGCAGGCAGGCTGGCGTGATAGTCTTGAAGCAGCGCCGCGACGGCGGGCCGGGTGATGTCGGTGACGGCGCGCGGGTAGACGCCCAGAAGCAGCGTCATGGCGATCAGCGGGACGAAGATCCAGCGCTCGCGCGGCGACATCTCGCGCATGGACATGAGGCTGCCCTTGATGAGATCGCCAAGCGCCACCCGGCGGTAAAGCCACAGCGCATAGGCAGCCGACAGGATCACGCCCGAGGTCGCGACCAGCGCCACCCAGGTGTTGACCCGGAAGGTGCCGAGCAGCGTCATGAACTCGCCCACGAAGCCGCTGGTGCCCGGCAGGCCCACGTTCGCCATGGTGAAGAAAAGGAAGATCAGCGCATAGATCGGCATCCGGTTCGCAAGCCCGCCATAGGCGTCGATCTCGCGCGTGTGAAGCTGGTCGTAGATCACCCCGACCAGCAGGAACAGCGCGCCCGACACGAAGCCGTGGCTGATCATCTGGAAGATCGCGCCGTCCACGCCCGCCTGGTTGGCGGCGAAGATGCCCATGGTCACGTAGCCCATGTGCGCGACCGACGAGTACGCGATCAGCTTCTTCATGTCGGTCTGCACCAGCGCGACAAGGCTCGTGTAGACGATGGCGATGGCCGACAGCCACAGGATCGCGGGCTGGGCGATGGCGGACGCTTCCGGGAACATCGGCAGGCTGAAGCGCAGGAACCCGTAACCGCCCATCTTCAGAAGCACCGCCGCCAGCAGCACCGACGCCGCCGTCGGCGCCTGAACGTGCGCGTCGGGCAGCCAGGTGTGGACCGGCCACATCGGCATCTTGACCGCGAAGCTTGCAAGGAACGCGAGGAACAGCAGCGTTTGCGTGCCGCCCAGCAGGTAGGTGCCGAAGACCGGGATCGGATCGCTGGGGAAATCGAAGCCCATCAGCGTCGGGATGTCGGTGGTGCCGGCAAGCGAGACCATCGTGACCATCGCGACCAGCATCAGGACCGAGCCGAGGAAGGTGTAAAGGAAGAACTTGAACGTCGCGTAGATCCGGTTCGCCCCACCCCAGATCCCGATGATGAGGAACATCGGGATCAGCCCGGCCTCGAAGAACAGGTAGAACAGGAACAGGTCGAGCGCGGTGAAAACGCCGATCATCAGCCCTTCCAGCACCAGAAAGGCGATCATGTAGTCCTTGACGCGGTCGGTGACCTTCCAGGTGGACAGGACCACCAGCGGCATCAGGAACGTCGTCAGCATCAGGAACAGGATCGAGATGCCGTCCACGCCCATCTTGTAGCGCAGGCCCATGATCCAGGGCTGGTCCTCGACGAACTGGAACCCGGTGTTCTGGGGATCGAACCCGGCCAGGACGAAGCACGACAGGATGAACGTCGCCGTGGTCGCGACCAGCGCCACCCAGCGGGCGTTGCGGGCCGCGGCCTCGTCGTCGCCGCGCAGAAGCAGCGCCAGGATCAGCGCCGCCACGATCGGCAGGAAGGTGATGAAGGACAGAAGGTTGGTCATTTCAGAGCGTGCCCCGCGTCATCACCCAGATCAGAAGGCCGACGAGGCCGATCACCATGCCGAAGGCGTAGTGGAACAGATATCCCGACTGCACCCGCCCGGCGAAGCGGGTGACGCGCGGGATCAGGCCCATCGCAACGCCGTTGATCGCGCCGTCGATGGTCCGCCCGTCGCCACCGTGCCACAGCGCGCGGCCAAGCCAACGCGCGGTCCGCACGAACACGGCGTCGTACAGTTCGTCGAAGTACCACTTATTGAGAAGGAAGCGGTAGAGCGGCTTTTGCGTCTGAGCCAGCCGCGCGGGCGCGGACGGGTTGCGGATATACATGATCCACGCCAACGCGAGACCCGCGAGCATCGCGAAGAACGGCGCGGCCTTGACCCACACGGGCGAATGGTGCGCCTCGTCCAGGACGTGGTTGTCGGGGTGCATGTAGATCGCGCCGCCGACCGGGGCCGCGACATCGGTGCGGATGCCCGTGTCCTCGCCATCGACCGGGGTCCCCTCGCCTTCCGGCGCGTGGGCCGCGGCGGGCTCGGCGGTTTCGGCCGGGGCGGTCGCGTGGTCGGCGGGCTGCGCCGCCTCGGCGCCGTGGTCGGCGGGCGCGCCCGCCTCGCCGTGGCCTTCGGCCTGCGCGATGTGGAAGAACTCGGTCACGCGGTGGTGGTCGCCGAAGAACGGCGCATACCAGACCATTCCCGCGAAGATCGCGCCAACCGCGAGGACGCCCAGCGGCACCAGCATGACGGCGGGGCTTTCGTGGGCGTGTTCATAGGCGTGCAGGCCGCCGTGATGGCCGTGGGCGTGATCGTCATGGCCATGCCCGTGCGCGTGCCCATCATGATGATCGGCGGCGGCGGAAGTCTGAATCTCCTCCTCGGCCTTGATCTGCGGGTCCCAGACCTGCTGCGGGCGCGGCGCGCCGAAGAAGGTCAGGAACATCAGCCGCCAGCTGTAGAAGCTGGTGAACATGGCTGAGATGACCAGCAGCCAGAAGGCATAGGTCGCCCCGCCCCCGAACGCGCTTTCGATGATCGCGTCCTTGGACAGGAAGCCCGCGAAGCCGATGGTGGTCAGCGGAATGCCGACGCCCGTGATCGCCAGCGTCCCGATCAGCATCGCATAGAACGTCAGCGGGATCTTCTTCCGCAGACCGCCGTAGTTCCGCATGTCCTGTTCATGGTGCATCGCGTGGATGACCGAACCCGCACCAAGGAACAGCATCGCCTTGAAGAAGGCGTGGGTCAGCAGGTGGAACATCGCGACCGAATAGACGCCGACGCCCGCGGCCACGAACATGTAGCCCAGCTGCGAACAGGTCGAATAGGCGATCACGCGCTTGATGTCGTTCTGGACCAGGCCCACCGTGGCCGCGAAGAACGCGGTCGAGGCGCCGACCAGCACGATGAATGCCTTGGCGTCCGGCGCGAATTCATAAAGCGGCGACATCCGGCAGACGAGGAACACGCCCGCCGTCACCATGGTCGCGGCGTGGATCAGGGCCGACACCGGCGTCGGACCCTCCATCGCGTCGGGCAGCCAGGTGTGCAGGCCAAGCTGCGCCGACTTGCCCATCGCGCCGATGAACAGCAGCACCGCCGTCACCTCGGCCGCGTTCCAGTCGCGCCAGAGGAAATGCAGCTGCGTCTGCGCGATCTGCGGCACTCCGGCGAAGATCTCGTCGAACTGGATCGTGCCGGTCAGCCAGTAAAGCGCGAAGATGCCGAGCAGAAAGCCGAAATCGCCGACGCGGTTCACGACGAACGCCTTCATCGCGGCGGCGTTGGCGCTGGGTTTCTTGTAGTAGAAGCCGATCAGCAGGTAGGACGCGAGGCCCACCCCTTCCCAGCCGAAGAACATCTGGAGAAGGTTGTCGGCCGTCACCAGCATCAGCATGGCGAAGGTGAAGAACGACAGATAGGCGAAGAACCGGGCGCGGTAGGGTTCGTCCTCGGTCCAGTTGTCGTCGTGGGCCATGTAGCCCAGCGAATACAGGTGGACGAGCGCGGACACGGTCGTCACCACGATCAGCATGATCGCGGTCAGCCGGTCGATGCGGATGCCCCACGCGCCGTTGAAGCCTTCGGTCACGATCCAGTCCATGACGTGGATGTGGCGGACGGTGCCGTCAAAGCCCAGGAACACCGCCCAGGACATCGCGCAAGCCGCGAACAGCACGATCGTGGTCAGGACCTGCGCGCCCTTTTCCGAAATCACGCGCCAGCCGAAGCCCGCGATGATCGAGGCGACCAGGGGCGCGAAGAGGATGAACTTTTCCATGCCCGGGCCCTCAGCCTTTCATCACGTTGACGTCTTCGACCTCGATGGTGCCGCGGTTGCGGAAGAACACCACGAGGATGGCAAGCCCGATCGCCGCCTCGGCCGCCGCGACGGTCAGCACGAACATCGTGAAGACCTGCCCCGCGAGATCGCCGTGCAGCGACGAGAAGGCGACGAAGTTGATGTTGGCCGACAGCAGGATCAGCTCGATCGACATCAGGATGACGATGACGTTCTTTCGGTTGACGAAGATGCCGAACACGCCGGTGACGAACAGGATCGCCCCCACGACAAGGTAATGTGTCAGTCCGATCATCTGTCTGTCCCTCCGGTCGATTGCCGGTGTTGTCTGTCGGGCGTGGATGCCGCGCCGTCCTATCTTACGCTGTTCGCATGGAACAGCCCCGCGAACGCGGCCCCACCGGCCGGGCGGCGGAAGTCAAACTCGCTGCCTCACAGCCCCTGCCCTGGCTTCGGGTTCGTCATCCGCATCGCCTTTGCCGGGTCGCGCCACATCTGCTGCAGCACGTCCTGGCGCTTCACGTCGCGGCGGTGGCGCAGCGTCAGCAGGATCGCCCCGATCATCGCCACCAGCAGGATCAACCCCGCCAGCTGGAACGCCAGCAGGTAGCGGTCATACAGCACCGCGCCGATCGCGTTGGTGTTGAGCGTGTTTTCCACGATCGGGACCGCGCGGGCAGCGTCAGCCGTCGCCGCCGAATCCCAGGCGCCGAAGCCCACGACCAGCATCGCCAGCATCACCAGCGCGATCAGCGCGCCCAGCGGCAGATACTGCGCCAGCTCGCCCTTCAGCTGCGCGAAGTCCACGTCGAGCATCATGACGACGAACAGGAACAGCACCGCCACCGCGCCCACGTAGACGATCACCAGCAGCAGGGCCACGAACTCGGCCCCCAGCAGGATGAAGAGCCCGGCCGAGGCGAGGAAGGTCAGGATCAGCCACAGGACCGAGTGGACCGGGTTGCGCGAGATCACGACCATGAACCCGCCGACCACCACGGACAGCGCGAACAGGTAGAAGGCGAAGGTCATCATTTCCGGTCGTCCTCTTCGGCAAAGACGGACTGGGCCACGTCCAGCGCCTTCTGCATGGCGGGCATCCCGCCGAACATGCTCATCTGCCAGATCGTCTCGGCGATCTCGCGCGGGGTGGCGCCAGCCTCGCGCGCGTGGCGCACGGCAAGGCGCAGCTGCGGTTCGGCCACCGCGCCCTGCACCGTCAGCGCGCCGATGGTCAGCAGAAGCCGGGTCTTGGCGTCCAGCCCCTCGCGGTTGAAGGTGCGGCCGAACCACATCTCCATCATGTCGGCGGACATGGTGGGGAACATCTTCTCGATCGCGCGGGTGTCGAGGTTTTCCAGCCCGGGGTTGAACGCGCGCGCCATTTCCTGCCCCGAGGCGAGCATCTGCGAGAACATCTTGGTGAAAGCGTCGCTCATCGGGCGGGACTCGTCAGGCGGGTTAGAACGGTCGGGGCTTGGCGTCAGGGGCTTGGCGGCAGGGGCTCAGCGATAGGGCGCGTCGATCTGCAGGTTGCGGGCGATCTCGGCCTCCCACCGGGCGCCGTTGTCGAGCAGTTTCTGCTTGTCGTAGAACAGCTCCTCGCGGGTCTCGGTCGCGAACTCGAAGTTGGGACCCTCGACGATCGCATCGACCGGGCAGGCTTCCTGGCAGAAGCCGCAATAGATGCACTTGGTCATGTCGATGTCGTAGCGCGTGGTGCGGCGCGACCCGTCCTCGCGAGGCTCGGCGTCGATCGTGATCGCTTGCGCGGGGCAGATCGCCTCGCACAGCTTGCACGCAATGCAGCGTTCCTCCCCGTTGGGATAGCGGCGCAGCGCGTGCTCGCCGCGGAACCGAGGCGACAGCGGCCCCTTTTCATGCGGATAGTTCAGCGTGGCCTTGGGCGACACGAAGTAGCGCATCCCGAGCGCGAAGCCCTTGATGAAGTCCCACAGCAGAAAATACTTGGTCGCGCGGACCAGATCGACGGCCATCTTACAGCGGACCCCCGTCACGCTCGGGCGCGTCCTGCGCGGGGCCGAAGTTGTCCAGCGCGCCGACGATGACGTGCTTGGCGACCTCGTCCTGGGTCAGCCCGTGCGGCGCCAGCGCGTCCAGCAGGTGCTGGGCCAGCTCGGCCTTTTCGATCTCGGTGGCGCGGCTGAGCGCGAGTGCGATTTCGTTGTTGGTCATGGCTTATCCTCCGACTACGGTTGCGCCGATCTGCGTCAGGTGGTCCCAGCGGGCCCATGCGCCGCCCAGGACCTGGTAGCGCGCGAGAAACGCGATCAGCACCACCCAGACGAGCGACAGGGGCAGGAACACCTTCCAGCCGATCCGCATCAGCTGGTCGTAGCGATAGCGCGGCACGATCGCCTTCACCATCGCGAACATGAAGAACCAGAACGCCATCTTCAGGAACATCCACAGCGCGCCGTCGGGCAGACCGGGAATGGGCGACAGCCAGCCGCCGAAGAACAGGACCGAGATCAGCGCGCACATCAGCCAGATCGCGATGTATTCGCCCGCCATGTAGAGCAGATAGGGCGTGGACGAATATTCGACCATGTGGCCCGCGACCAGTTCCGATTCCGCCTCGGCCAGGTCGAAGGGCGGGCGGTTCGTTTCCGCAAGGCAGCTGATGAAGAACAGCGCCAGCATCGGCAGATGCGCGAACCAGTACCAGTTGAACAGCCCGTAGGCGCCGCGCTGGCTTTCGACGATCCCCGACAGGTTCATCGTGCCGGCCGAGATGATGACGCCCACGATGATGAGACCCAGCGACACCTCGTACGAGATCATCTGCGCGGCCGACCGCAGCGAGGCGAGGAACGGGTATTTGGAGTTCGAGGCCCAGCCGCCCATGATGACGCCGTACACCTCGAGGCTGGAGACGGCGAAGATGAACAGCACGCCCACGTTGATGTTGGCCATAACCCAGCCGTCCGAGAACGGGATCACGACGAACGCGAACATCGCCAGCGTCATCGACATGAACGGGGCCAGGAAGAACACGAACTTGTCCGCGCCCGCCGGGACGATAATTTCCTTGAGGACGTATTTCAGCGCGTCGGCCACTGACTGCAGCAGGCCCCACGGGCCCACGACGTTCGGCCCGCGCCGCATCTGCACCGCGGCCCAGATCTTGCGGTCGCCATAGACCAGGAACAGCAGCGAAATCATCACGAAGGCGATGATCGCAAGGCCCTGCGCCAGAAGGATCAGGGTTGCCCCGAACGGGGATGCCAGGAACTCAGCCATTCACGTCCATACCTTCGTTCACGCGACGGGAATGCCGCGATCCTTGCACTCGCGCAAGGTTGCGTTGGTTTCCATGACCCGCAGGCCCATCGGCTTCTCGCTCGAGGTGGTGAAGACCGACCCGACCATCAGCTTGCCGCCGCGCTTGTCCTGCAGGGTGCGGACGTGGCGCGCGAAATCGCGGCCCTCGCCCTGCGCCCAGCCCGCCAGCGCGCACGTCGCATAGGCCATGGCCACGTCGGCGTCCACCCCCGGTTGCAGGTCGGCCGAGACTTCGACCAGCGAGCCGCGCTTGTCAGAGCCGAGCGTCTTGACGTTGACGGCGATGAAGTTCTCGGGGTTTGCCTTGAAGCCGTCGGGCAGCTTGGGGAAAGCGGGCTGGGTCCGCGCCGCGAACGCCTCGAGCGCCTTTTCCTGTGCCGTCGGGCCCTTGACCGGACCGGGCGAGGCATCGCCGCCGCGATGGCCGCCCGTGGCGAAGCCCGCCACGACCGGGGCCGCCGACAGGTCCAGCCCAAGGTTCACCGACAGCGCCTCAAGCTCTTCCTGCGACACGTCGAAGGCGTCGCGGCCGCTCGGGCTGTCCAGCGCGACCTCGCTGACGGTGCCGTCCGCTTCCAGGATCAGGATGTCGCCCGACTTGGTGGACACCCGGCCGCGGGTCAGCTGCTTGCCGCCCTTGCCGTTCTGGACCACGGCCACGCCCAGTTCGTCGGGCTTGGCCGAGGGGCGGGGATCGGACGACCTGTCGCATCCCGCCAGCGTCGCGGCCAGCGCCGCAAAGGCCAGGAAAGCTGCGACCGGGCGGGCTGCGTGCCGGGTCATGATGCTACTCCGCCGCGATGGCCGGCGCCGAGCGCTCGGCCGCCATGGCCGACAGCTGGCCCATCAGGGCCGAGCTGCGCGCGATCGGGTTCGACAGGTAAAAGTCGTTCAGCGCCGGACGGAAGTCGGCGCGGCCAAGCTGCCCCGCCTCGACGGCGGCCGGCGCGTTTTCCGGCACCTCGTCGATGCGCGCCAGGTGCGGCACCGCGTCGATCAGCGCGCGGCGCAGTTCGGCCAGGCTGTTCCACGCCTGCGTCTTGCCCAGCAGCGGCGACATCGCCCGGATGATCGCCCAGTTCTCCTTGGCTTCGCCGGGCGCGAAGTTCGCGCGCAGCGCCAGCTGCGGCCGCCCTTCGGTGTTGACGAACAGGCCGTTTTCCTCGGTGTAGCAGGCGCCCGGCAGGATCACGTCGGCGCGGTGCGCGCCACGGTCGCCGTGGCTGCCCTGGTAGATCACGAACGGGCCGCCCGCATCGCGCGGGGCGATCTCGACCTCGTCGGCGCCCAGCGACCAGATCACATCGGCGCCCTCGATCGCGGCGGCTAGCCCGCCTTCGGTCACGGCGCCCACGTCCATCGCGCCCACCCGGCTCGCCGCCGTGTGCAGGATGAGAAGGCCCGAGTTCGAGTTCTGCGCCAGCTGCATCGCGTGGCCCAGCACCGCCGCGCCGTCCGCCTCGCGCAGCGCGCCCTGCCCCACGATCACCATCGTCGGCTTGTCGCGCGTCTCGTCGGTGATGGTCAGCCCCGACAGGCGTTCCAGCGCCGCCCGGTCGGTCCCGACATGGGCGTAGTCATAGGTGAGGTCCGCCGCCTCGCCCACCAGCCCGACCTGGGCGCCGTGCGTCCAGGCCTTGCGGATGCGGGCGTTCAGGACCGGCGCTTCCACCCGGGGGTTGGTGCCGATGAGCTGGATCATCTGCGCGTCGTCGATATCGGCGATCGACGCGGTGCCCACATAGCCCGCGCGGTTGCCGGCCGGCAGTTTCGAGCCGTCGGTCCGGCACTCGACTGTGCCGCCGATCGCCTCGATAAGGTTTTTCAGGGCGAACACCGCCTCGACCGGCGCGAGATCGCCCACCAGCCCCGCAACCTTGCGCCCGCGCATGGCGTTCGCCGCTGCATCCAGCGCCTCGGGCCAGGTCGCCGGCTGCAGGCGGCCGTTTTCCCGGATATAGGGCTTGTCCAGCCGCTGGCGGCGCAGCCCGTCCCAGACGAAGCGCGTCTTGTCGCTGATCCATTCCTCGTTCACGCCGTCGTGGTTGCGGGGCAGGATCCGCATGACCTCGCGCCCCTTCGTGTCCACGCGGATGTTCGAGCCGAGCGCGTCCATCACGTCGATCGTCTCGGTTTTCCGCAGCTCCCAGGGCCGTGCGGTGAAGGCATAGGGCTTGCTGACCAGCGCGCCCACCGGGCACAGGTCGATGATGTTGCCCTGCAGGTTCGAGGCGAGCGTGTTGTTGAGGTAGCTCGTGATCTCGCTGTCCTCGCCGCGCCCGGTCTGCCCCATCTGGGTGATGCCCGCGACCTCGCTGGTGAAGCGGACACAGCGGGTGCAGCTGATGCAGCGGGTCATGTGGGTCTCGACCAGCGGGCCGAGGTTCAGTTCCTCGCTCGCGCGCTTGGGCTCGCGGTAGCGGCTGAAATCGACGCCATAGGCCATCGCCTGGTCCTGCAGGTCGCATTCGCCGCCCTGGTCGCAGATCGGGCAGTCGAGCGGGTGGTTGATGAGCAGGAACTCCATCACCCCTTCGCGGGCCTTCTTGACCATGGGCGAGTTGGTGCGGACCTCGGACGGCGCGCCGTCGGGGCCGGGGCGCAGGTCCTTGACCTGCATGGCGCAGCTGGCGGCGGGCTTGGGCGGGCCGCCCACGATCTCGACCAGGCACATGCGGCAGTTGCCCGCGATCGACAGCCGCTCGTGATAGCAGAAGCGCGGCACCTCGATCCCGGCCTGTTCGCAGGCCTGGATCAGGGTCAGGTTCGGATCGACCTCGATCAGCTTGCCGTCGATCTTGATGGTGCGAAGATTGCTCATCCTGCCGTGCCTTGCGCTCGTGCCTCGGGTCAGCGGGACCCGCGGCTCATGTCCTTATACCCGGTCGTCGCGCCCGTTTCACCGGGGATCGCGAACGCCGACGCGGGCTGTTGCATTGTGGTCCGCGGCGCGGTCTGCCCCGCCGTCTGGTGCGTGGTCTGCCCCGCGGACTGTTGCATGGCGGTCTGCGCCAGCGTGGCGGGGCGCGCAAGGACCATGTCGGCCATCAGCATCGTGGCCGCCGCAGCCGCCACGATCGCGAAACCCAGCCAGCGCACCGCGCGCTTCATTTCGCCACCAGAAGCGAGCCGGTGACGCTGTTGGCCGCGATCTCGGCCTGGCCCAGCTTGCAGTAGCTGGCCTCGTCGCCCTCGCGCACGCCCTTGGACGCCATGTAGTCCTCGGCCACGGCATAGATGCGCTTGCGGTCGGGCTTGCTGTCCAGGAACGCGTCGATCTGGTCCTTGCTGTAGCCCTTGTCGAGCGCATAGCGCTGAAGCGCCCGCGCCTGCTGGAACGCGAACACGATCCGCCCCTCGATCGTCGGGCAGTTGCGCCGGATCTGGTCGGCGATCCGCGCGGCGATCAGACGGTCGTTGACGTAGCGTTCGCTGGACAGGGGTTCCAGCGCGAGCGCGGGGGTGGCCAGCGTGGCGGCGCAGAGCAGCGCGGCGGCGGTCGCAAGGCGGGTGCGAACAAAGGCTTTCATCGCGTCATCTCCTTCAAGATGACACCAAGATAGGACCTGCGGCGCGCCGATGCGCTGCACGGGACCGTCACCTGCCCGTGATCGGCAGGGTCGCGGCCCGTTGCCCGATATTCGCCGTTGCGGATCATTCCGCGGCCATCGCCCCCATCCGGCCGGTGCGCTTGGCCTTGATCCGGTCCTCGATTTCCTCGCGATAGTGGCGGATCAGGCCCTGGATCGGCCATGCGGCGGCGTCGCCGAGCGCGCAGATCGTGTGCCCCTCGACCTGTTTGGTCACGTCCAGCAGCATGTCGATTTCCTCGACCTCCGCCTCGCCGCGGACCAGGCGGTCCATGACGCGCATCATCCAGCCGGTGCCCTCGCGGCAGGGCGTGCACTGGCCGCAGCTTTCGTGCTTGAAGAACGCGGACAGCCGCCACACCGCCTTCACCACGTCCACCGACTGGTCCATGACGATCATGCAGGCGGTGCCGAAGCTCGACTTCAGCTCGCGCATCCCGTCGAAGTCCATGATCGCGTCCTCGCACATATGCGCCGGGATGATCGGGCAGGACGCGCCGCCGGGGATGATTGCCTTGAGGTTCTTCCACCCGCCCCGGATGCCGCCGCCGTGCTTGTCGATCAGCTCGCGCATCGGGATCGACATCGCCTCTTCGACGACGCAGGGGGTGTTCACGTGGCCGGTCAGGCCGAACAGCTTGACGCCCGCGTTGTTGGGGCGGCCGAAGCTTGCGAACCACTCGGCCCCGCGCCGCAGGATCGTGGGGACGACCGCGATGGATTCGACGTTGTTGACGGTCGTCGGGCAACCGTAAAGCCCCGCGCCGGCCGGGAACGGCGGCTTCATGCGCGGCATGCCCTTCTTGCCTTCAAGGCTTTCCAGCAGCGCGGTTTCCTCGCCGCAGATATAGGCGCCCGCGCCGTGATGCAGGTACAGGTCGAAGTCCCATCCCGACTTGGCCGCGTTCGCGCCCAGAAGGCCCGCGTCGTAGCATTCGTCGATCGCGGCCTGCAGCGCCTCGCGTTCGCGGATGTATTCGCCGCGCAGGTAGATATAGGCCGCGTGCGCCCCCATCGCGAAGCTGGCGATCAGCGCCCCTTCGATCAGCGTGTGCGGATCGTGGCGCATGATCTCGCGGTCCTTGCAGGTCGCGGGTTCGGATTCGTCGGCGTTGATGACGAGGTAGGACGGGCGGCCGTCGCTTTCCTTGGGCATGAAGGACCATTTCATGCCGGTTGGAAAGCCCGCGCCGCCGCGCCCGCGCAGGCCCGACTTCTTCATCTCGTCGATGATCCCGTCGCGGCCGCGCCCGATCAGGTCGGCGGTGCCGTCCCAGTGGCCGCGCGCCTGCGCCCCGCGCAGGGAACGGTCGGCCATGCCGTAAAGGTTGGTGAAGATCCGGTCCTGATCGCTCAGCATGTCCGTCGTCGTCCTATCGTTTGCGGGTCCCGCCGTCGCGGCGCCGCCAGATCCGCCAGGTCACCAGCAGCGACCAGACCAGCGCCCCCATCGCCGCCAGATCGGCGAGGAAGGCATAGTGCACGGGCCAGCCGTATTGCCGCCCGGCCCAGTTCACCGCGAGCCACACGAGCATCGTGAGCGCGATCACCGCACCCACCAGCCGCATCTGGCCGCTGTCGTCCCGTGGCGGGCCGGCGTTCAAACGGCGTCCCCGCCGGCAGGGCCGACGTCATCGCCGCCGGTCACCCGGATCTTGCCGCCGCGCTTGCGCTTGGACGGCCCTGCGACAGCGTCGTCGCCCGAAGCCACCGTCGCCTTGTCACGCTTGGGCGCCTTGCCCTTGCGGCCCGTCGCGCCGTTCGGCGGCAGGTCGTCCTGCGCCCCGTCCGGTTCGGCCGCGGGCACGGCCTCGCCCGGCATGTCGTGGTGTTCCGACTGCGATGGCACGGCCATGACCGAACGTGTGTCCTCAAGCGGGCTGCCGCCGGCGATCGGCGCAGGCGTGGCGTTTGGCTGGGGGGCATGCGGCGAGGCGGCCGCTGTCGCACTTGCGGGCTTGCCGAAGGTCGGCGCCTGACCGCTGCCGGTCCGCGCCAGCACCGCGCCGTCGGACATGGTCTGCAGCGCGCCCGCGACGATCCCGGCGGGCGGCGCAAGCGTGCCCACCGGGGCGACCGTGCGCTCGTCGGAACCCGATCCGGTTATGACCGTCCCCTCGGGGCCCGCGTCGGCGTGGCGGTCCATGCCGATGTCGCGGCCCTCGATCGCCTCGTTGCGGTTGTGGTCGCCCGCGCTGTCGCCGGAATGGCCGCTGCACAGCAGCCACTGCAACAACCCGCCCGAAAGAAGCGCCGCGATCACGCCCATGATGACCGCACCCGCAAGCCCGATGCCCGAGCCGGTGACGATCAGCACGATCAGGCCGACGACCGTGCCCGCGATCCAGCAGTTCCGCTTGCAGACGTCCTGTTGCATGGCCGTGTTCACTCCGTGTCCTTGGCGTCGGCGGGCTGACCCGCCGGTTCGCGCTTGGATACCGGACGGGCGGCCGACGTGGCAGGCGCTTCCTGCACCGTCGCCCCGGTCTCGTCCGCGGGACGCCCGGCCGCGGGTTGCGGATCGGCGTCGCCGTGCCCCTCGGCCTCGGCCGGGCGCCGCTGCCAAGGGGTCAGGATCGGCACCTCGGACCCGTCGATGCGCTTCACCGTGTCGCGCAGCTTCAACGCCAGCGCGACCGAGGCGTTGTCCCCCTCGCCGCCCTTCGTGCCGGCCAGCGCGACCGCGCCGCCCAGCGGCTCGGACGAGAAGCGGCCGTTCTGCGGCCCCGGCACCGGCAGCTGCCCCGCGGCCAGCGCGTCCAGCAACTCGGACAGCTTCGCCGCCGTCAGGTCCTCGTAATAATCCTTGCCGATCTGGGCCATCGGCGCGTTGGAACACGCCCCCAGGCACTCGACCTCTTCCCAGCTGAAGTTGCCGTCGGCCGACACGGTGTGCGGCGTCGGTGCGATCCGCGCGCGGCAGATCTCGATCAGTTCGCCCGCGCCGCAGATCATGCAGGTCGTGGTGCCGCAGATCTGGATGTTGGCAATCCGGCCAACGGGTTGCAGCTGGAACATGAAGTAGAACGTCGCGACTTCCAGCACCCGGATATGGGCCATGCCGAGCATGTCGGCGACGTATTCGATCGCCGGGCGCGACAGCCAGCCTTCCTGTTCCTGCGCGCGCCACAGGAGCGGGATCACCGCCGACTGCTGGCGACCCTCGGGGAACTTCGTCATCTGCGCGCGCGCCCATGCGAGGTTCTGCGGCAGGAACTCGAACGAGGCGGGCTGGACGGGGGACAGGCGGCGCAGCATCAGGCGGAAACTCCGGTAGCGAATGTCAGGGCGGCGGTCACCGGTCCACCTCGCCGAACACGATGTCCATGGTCGCGATCAGCGCGGTCACGTCGGCCAGCAGGTGGCCCTTGGCCATCCAGTCCATCGCTTGCAGGTGCAGGAAGCCGGGCGCGCGCAGCTTGGCGCGGTAGGGCTTGTTGGTGCCGTCGCTGACCATGTAGACGCCGAACTCGCCCTTGGGCGCCTCGACCGCGGCATAGACCTCGCCCGCCGGGACCTTGAAGCCCTCGGTATAAAGCTTGAAGTGGTGGATCAGCGCTTCCATGTCGCGCTTCATGTCGGCGCGCTTGGGCGGCGTCAGCTTGCCCCGCGCCAGCACCTCGCCCGCAGGCTCGGCCTTCAGCCGGGCGATGCAGTCGCGGATGATGCGGGTGGATTGCCGCATCTCTTCCATCCGGCACAGGTAGCGGTCATAGCAGTCGCCGTTGGTGCCGACCGGCACGTCGAACTCGAACTCATCATAGCATTCGTAGGGCTGCGACCGGCGCAGGTCCCAGGCGAGGCCCGACCCGCGCGCCATCACGCCGGAAAAGCCCCAGTCCAGCACGTCCTGTTCCTTGACCACGCCGATATCGACGGTGCGCTGCTTGAAGATCCGGTTCTCGGTCATCAGCATGTCGAGGTCGCGGACCGTTTTGGGGAACTGGATCGCCCAGTCGTCGATGTCGTCCAGAAGCTTCGGCGGCAGGTCCTGGTGAACGCCGCCGGGCCGGAAATAGGCCGCGTGCAGGCGCGCGCCCGATGCGCGTTCGTAAAACACCATCAGCTGCTCGCGCTGCTCGAACCCCCACAGCGGCGGCGTCAGCGCGCCGATGTCGAGCGCGCCGGTGGTCAGCGTCAGCAGGTGATTGAGCACCCGGCCGATTTCCGAGAACAGGACCCGGATCAGGCTCGCACGGCGCGGGATTTCCACCCCCGCCAGCTTCTCGATCGCCAGGCACCAGGCGTGTTCCTGGTTCATCGGCGAGACGTAGTCGAGCCTGTCGAGATAGGGCAGGTTCTGCAGGTAAGTCCGCGACTCCATGAGCTTTTCGGTGCCGCGGTGCAGCAGGCCGACATGCGGGTCGCAGCGTTCGACGATCTCGCCGTCAAGCTCGATGACCATCCGCAGCACGCCGTGCGCGGCCGGGTGCTGAGGGCCGAAGTTGATGTTGAAGTTGCGGATGCGCTGCTCGCCGGTCAGCGTGTCCACGCTGCCGTCGTCATAGACGTTGGTGCGGATGTCGCCGTCCATCACTTCTTGCCCTCCGCGGTGACGCCGGTCGTCGCAGGCGCCTTTTCGTCGCCGGGCAGCACGTATTTCGCGCCCTCCCACGGCGACAGGAAGTCGAACTGCCGGTATTCCTGCGTCAGGTTCACCGGCTCGTAGATCACCCGCTTCTCGGTATCGCTCCACCGGACCTCGACATAGCCGGTGGTGGGAAAGTCCTTGCGCAGCGGAAAGCCCTGGAAGCCGTAGTCGGTCAGGATGCGGCGCAGGTCCGGGTGGCCCGAGAACATGACCCCGAACATGTCGAACACCTCGCGCTCGAACCAGTCGGCGGCGGGATAGATGCGGGTGATGGACGGGACCAGGTCGTCCTCGCGCACCGCGGCTTTGATGCGGATGCGCTGGTTTGTGTACATCGACAGCAGCTGCCAGACGACGTCGAACCGCGCCGCGCGGTTCGGGTGGTCGATCGCGGTGATGTCCACCAGCGTGCTGAAACGGCAGGTCGGCTCGGACCGCAGGAACTCGATCAGGCCGGGGATGCCCGACGCGTTCACGGTCAGCGTCAGCTCGTCATATTCGACGCTCGACGACAGCACGTCGTTCTGCCGGCGGTGGGCGATCATGGTGCCGAGTTCGGCCAGCGCCGCGGGATCGGGATAGACGGCCATGGATTACCTCACCAGCGTGCCGGTCCGGCGGATCCGGCGCTGCAATTGCAGGATGCCGTAAAGCAGCGCCTCGGCCGTGGGCGGGCAGCCCGGGACGTAGATGTCCACCGGCACGATCCGGTCGCAGCCGCGCACGACGGAATAGCTGTAGTGGTAATAGCCGCCGCCGTTCGCGCACGACCCCATCGAGATCACGTAGCGCGGCTCGGGCATCTGGTCGTAGACCTTGCGCAGCGCGGGCGCCATCTTGTTGGTCAGCGTGCCGGCGACGATCATCAGGTCCGACTGGCGCGGCGAGGCGCGGGGCGCGGCGCCGAAGCGTTCCACGTCATAGCGCGGCATCGAGGTCTGGATCATCTCGACCGCGCAGCACGCCAGGCCGAAGGTCATCCAGTGCAGCGAGCCGTTGCGCGCCCAGTTGATGATGTCTTCGGTCGTGGTCAGCAGAAAGCCCTTGTCCTTCAATTCGCGGTTCAGCGCCCGCGTGGCCACGTCGCGGTCGGCCCCGGCGGTGTTCGCGCCGGTCTGGATCAGGCCGGACTGAACGCCGGTCGGATGCGCGCCGTGAAAGGCGGGATTGTCGATCGAGCCGGGCTTCACGCCCGCGCCGCCCGTCTCTGGCTGGTTCGCCCTGTCCATCACGCCCATTCCAGTGCCCCTTTCCGCCATTCATAGGCGAAGCCCACCGTCAGCACCGTCAGGAACACCATCATCGACCAGAACGCGACTTCGCTGAGACCGACGAAGCTGACCGCCCACGGAAACAGGAACGCGACCTCAAGGTCGAAGATGATGAACAGGATCGAGACAAGGTAGAACCGCACGTCGAACTTCATTCGCGCGTCGTCGAAGGCGTTGAAGCCGCATTCGTAGGCGCTGACCTTTTCCGGGTCGGGATTTCGCACGGCAATCACCGCCGCGGCCACCACCAGGATGATCGCAAGCGCGGATGCCATGCCGAGAAAGACCAGGATCGGAAGATATTCGGACAGAAGATAGTCCACGATGCGGCTCCCTGACGTCGCGGCGGGCATCCGCCGCGTGGCTTGGCTGAGCCTCGTTTAGACCCCTGCCCCGATAGGGTCAATCCAAGCCGGACCAGTCATATGTCGCATGCGGGTCCCCCTGCCCGGCCGCGCCGTGCGGGCCGCGCAGGGGCTGATCGACGGGGCGTCACGCGACTGCGGCTTGAGCCCCCGTCGGCCCAGAACGCGAAGCCGGCCATGATGCTCGACACCGGGCTTTCGAGGAACGGCGCGGCAGCCGCGATGTCGGCCGGATCGGCGATCCGCTTCCTCGCGCAAAACCCTGCGGCCCGTTCCTTCTGCTCGGCCCCGCCCCAGGCCGGGGCATTCCGACGCGCGGGGCCGTGCCCCCCCCCCGCGCACCACCCCTTCAGGCCGCCTTCGCCTTGCGCTTGCGCGCGGGCGCGCGCTTGGGCTGCGCCACCCCGCCCAGAAGCGGCGCAAGATAGACCGCCGTGTGGCTGCCCTCGATCTCGGCCACGTCCTCGGGCGTGCCCTCGGCCACGATCCGGCCGCCGCCGTCGCCGCCTTCGGGGCCGATGTCGATGATCCAGTCGGCGGTCTTGATGACGTCGAGGTTGTGTTCGATCACCACCACCGTATTGCCCTGATCGACCAGGCTGTGCAGCACTTCCAGAAGCTTGCGCGTGTCGTCGAAGTGCAGCCCCGTGGTCGGCTCGTCC
Source organism: Paracoccus marinus (assembly GCF_007018965.1). Taxonomy (GTDB): domain Bacteria; phylum Pseudomonadota; class Alphaproteobacteria; order Rhodobacterales; family Rhodobacteraceae; genus Paracoccus; species Paracoccus marinus. The sequence continues at coordinate 158,940 of NZ_VJYZ01000018.1, read as the reverse complement.
AGGATATACAGGGTCTTGCCGGTCGAGGCGCGCGAAAGCTCCTTGGCCAGCTTCACCCGCTGCGCCTCGCCGCCCGACAGCGTCGTCGCCTGCTGCCCGACCTTGACGTAGCCCAGCCCCACTTCCAGCAGCGCGTCCATCTTGGACCGGATCGACGGGACCGCCTTGAAGAAGTCCTGCGCGTCCTCAATCGTCATGTCCAGCACGTCGGCGATGGTGTGGCCCTTGAACTCCACCTCCAGCGTCTCGCGGTTGTAGCGCTTGCCGTGGCAGGTCTCGCAGGTGACGTAGACGTCGGGCAGGAAGTGCATCTCGATCTTGATGACGCCGTCGCCCTGGCACGCCTCGCAGCGGCCGCCCTTGACGTTGAAGCTGAAGCGGCCGGGGCCATAGCCGCGGGCCTTGGATTCGGGCAGCCGCGCGAACCAGTCGCGGATGTGGGTATAGGCGCCGGTGTAGGTCGCCGGGTTCGACCGTGGGGTGCGGCCGATCGGGCGCTGGTCGATGTCGATCACCTTGTCGAGATGTTCCAGCCCCTTCACCGCGCGAGCGGGCGCCGGCGTCTGCCGCGCCCCGTTCAGGCGCATGGACGCGGTCTTGAACAACGTCTCGATGGTCAGCGTGGACTTGCCCCCGCCCGACACGCCGGTCACGCAGACAAAGCGTCCCAGCGGGTAATCGACCGTCACGTCCTTGAGGTTGTTGCCCGTCGCACCCTCGATCGTCACGGCCTTGCCGTTGCCCGCGCGGCGCTCGTCCGGCAGGCCGATCCGCTTGGCACCGGACAGATACTGCCCGGTCAGGCTGTCTGGGTTCGCCTCGATCTCGGCGGGCGTGCCCTTGGCCACGACCGTGCCCCCGTGGACCCCCGCCCCCGGCCCCATGTCGAAGACGTAGTCGGCATGGCGGATCGCGTCCTCGTCGTGTTCGACCACCAACACGCTGTTGCCCGCGTCGCGCAGGCCCTTCAGCGTTTCCAGCAGCCGGTCGTTGTCGCGCTGGTGCAGCCCGATCGACGGCTCGTCCAGCACGTACAGCACCCCGGTCAGCCCCGACCCGATCTGGCTGGCGAGCCGGATGCGCTGGCTTTCCCCGCCTGACAGCGTCCCCGCCGCCCGCGCGAGCGTCAGGTAGTCGAGGCCGACATTGACGAGAAAGCCCAGCCGCTCGCGGATTTCTTTCAGGATCGGGGTCGCGATCTCCATCTTCTGCTTGGACAGATGCGCGGGTGCTGCGTTGACCCAGTCGAGCGCGTCGCGGATCGACAGCTCGGTCAGCTGGCCGATGTGAAAGCCCGCGATCTTGACCGCCAGCGCCTCGGGCTTGAGGCGGTAACCGTCACAGACGTGGCAGCGGCGGTTGTTCTGGTAACGCTCGAACTCCTCGCGGACCCAGTTGCTGTCGGTCTCGCGCATGCGGCGTTCGATGTTGGGGATCACGCCCTCGAAGGTGCGCGTGACCTCGTACACGCGGCCGGATTCGTCGAAGCGGAAGCGGATTTCCTCGGGGCCCGAGCCGCGCAGGAACATCTCGCGCACGTTTTCCGGCAGGTCGCGCCACGGGGTGCGACGGTCGAAGCCGTAATGGGTGGCGAGCGCGTTGATCGTCTGGGTGATATAGGCCGATTTCGACTTGGCCCACGGCGCAAGCGCGCCCTGCGCCAGCGACAGCCCTTCGTCGGGGACCACCAGCCGGTCGTCGATGAACAGTTCGACCCCCAGCCCGTCGCAGGCTGGGCAGGCGCCCATCGGCGCGTTGAAGGAAAACAGCCGCGGCTCGATCTCCGGCAGGGTGAAGCCGCTGACCGGGCAGGCGAACTTTTCGCTGAAGGTGATGCGCTCGGGATCGCCCTCGCCTTCGGCCGGCGCGGTCTCGATGATGGCGATGCCGTCGGCGAGGTTCAGGGCGGTGCGGAAGCTGTCGGCAAGCCGCGTTTCCAGCCCCTCGCGCACGGCGATCCGGTCCACCACCACGTCGATGTCGTGGCGCAGCTTCTTGTCGAGCGCGGGCGGCGTGTCGAGCTCGTGGAACGCGCCGTCGATCTTGACCCGCTGGAAGCCGCGCTTGCGAAGGTCCAGCAGCTCTTTCTCATAGGCGCCCTTGCGGTCGCGGACGATGGGGGCAAGCAGATAGGCGCGGACGCCCTCGGGCATCGCCATCACCCGGTCCACCATGTCCTGGACCTGCTGCGCCTCGATCGGCAGTCCGGTCGCGGGCGAGAACGGGGTGCCCGACCGTGCGAACAGAAGCCGCAGGTAGTCGTAGATCTCGGTCGCCGTCCCCACGGTCGAACGCGGGTTCTTCGAGGTCGTCTTCTGCTCGATCGAGATCGCGGGGGACAGGCCGCTGATGTGGTCCACATCGGGCTTGCCCATCATGTCGAGGAACTGGCGCGCATAGGCCGACAGGCTTTCGACGTAGCGCCGCTGCCCCTCCGCATAGACGGTATCGAAGGCGAGCGACGACTTGCCCGACCCCGACAGCCCCGTGATCACGACCAGCGAATCGCGCGGGATGTCCATGTCGACACCCTTGAGGTTGTGTTCCCGCGCACCGCGGATCTCGATGAACTTCTGTTCCATGGGTCGACCTTCGCTGGACAAGCGCATGAGATAGGCAGCCGCGTCCGAAAGGCAACCTTGAAATGGGAACGAACAAGGAACTTCTCAGGCTGGCCGAAACGTGGCAGGCTGGCGCGGTCAGAGTGGAGGAGCACCATGACCAAGCGTCCCTATACCGGCAGCTGCCAGTGCGGCGCCATCGCCTTTCAGGTCGAGGCGGACCTGGACCAGACCGTCACCTGCAACTGCTCGCGCTGCCAGCGGCTCGGTTCGGTCCTGACGATGGTTCCGGCGTCGGACTTCAAGCTGACCGCGGACGGGCGGACGACCGAATACCGGTTCAACAAGCACGCCATCTCGCACCGCTTCTGCCCGACCTGCGGGATCGAGGCCTATGCGCTGGGGGAAAAGGACGGCGAGGCGGTGGTGGCCGTGAACGTGAACTGCCTCGACGGGGTCGATCCGCGGGCGCTGGATTCGTATCACTACGACGGCGCGGCGGTCTGACGGCGGCCTAGCCGCCCGTGTGGCTCATGTTCCGCGACATCTTGCCGCCGACCCCGCGCGAATAGTCGAAGTCGTGGCCCTTGGGCTTCCGCGCGATCGCCTCGCGGATCGCGTTGCGCAGCACCGCGTCGTCTCCGCCCGACCGCAGGGCCGCGCGCAGGTCGGCGCGGTCTTCCTGCCCCAGGCACATGAACAGCTCGCCCGTGCAGGTCAGGCGGACACGGTTGCAGCTTTCGCAGAAGTTGTGCGTCAGCGGGGTGATGAAGCCGATCTTCTGGCCCGTCTCCTCGACCCGGACGTAGCGGGCGGGGCCGCCGGTCCGTTCGGCCAGCGGGGTCAGGGTCAGGCGGGATTCCAGCCGCGCGCGCAGGTCGCTCAGCGGCCAGTACTGGTCCAGCCGATCGCCGCCGTCGATGTCGCCCATCGGCATGACCTCGATGAAGGTCAGGTCGTGCCCCTGCCCCGCGCACCAGTCGAGCAGCGGGAACAGCTCGTCCTCGTTGAAGCCCTTCAGCGCCACGGTGTTGATCTTGACGCGGATGCCCGCGGCAGACGCGGCGCGGATCCCGTCAAGCACCTGCGGCAGGCGACCCCAGCGGGTGATCGCCGCGAACTTGTCGGGGTCAAGCGTATCCAGCGACACGTTGATCCGCCGCACCCCGCAATCCGCCAGCTCGTCCGCGAACCGCGCAAGCTGGCTGCCGTTGGTGGTCAGCGTCAGCTCGTCCAGGCCGCTTCCAAGCCGTCTCGACATGGCGCGCAGGAACGACATGATGTTGCGCCGCACCAGCGGCTCGCCGCCCGTGATCCGCAGCTTGCGGACGCCAAGATCGACGAACGCGCCGCTCAGCCTTTCAAGCTCCTCCAGCGTCAGAAGGTCGGCCTTGGGCAGGAACTGCATGTGCTCGGCCATGCAATAGGTGCAGCGGAAATCGCAGCGGTCGGTGACGGACACGCGCAAATAGGTGATGGCGCGCGCGAACGGGTCGATCAGGGGCGCGACCTGCGAGGCATCGGACGACGCGGGCGCGGGACGGGACGGCGCAGGCGGGGGCGATGGCGCGTTCATGGGATCGAAGATAGGACCGTGGCCCAATCGGCACAAGAAGCGACCCCGGCAAAGCCGCCCGCGCGGGTTGCGGATGGACGCAAGCCCGCGCGCGTGTCACCCAAGGGGGACACCACAGAAAAGGGCCTCGCCATGAAGCTTTCCCGCCTGACGATCATCCTGCCCCTTCTCGCGCTTGCCGCCTGCGGCGAGACCGGGTTCCTGAACAAGCCCGTCGTGACCAAGGCCACCGCGCCCGACGGCACCAAGGTCGTCGCCGCGCCCACCGCCGACGGCGAGGGCGCGGTCGTGATCGCCACCCCGCCGGGGACCGGCGCGGGCGTGACGCCGGGCAGCGATGCGGCGGCCGGGCGCCTGGGCACCACGGTTGCGTCGCTGGGGGACGCCAGCCAGGGCGGGCTTTGGATCAAGACCCCGCTGGTCACCGCGCCAGGCAAGGGGCGCATCGTCGATCCCGCGACCGGCAAGTCCGCCAACGTGGACCTGATCCCGCTGGGCGGCCCCGCCTCGGGCGGCAGCCAGGTCTCGCTGCCGGCGCTGCAGGCGCTGGGCGCAAGCCTGACCGACCTGCCGACGATCGAGGTCTGGCGCGCCTGATCGGCCTGACCATTCACACGGAAAGGGGCGCCCCTGCGCCCCTTTTTCAAGCCGGTCCGGCGGCCACGTTCACCGATGGTCGCGGCCCGGCACGAACGCCTTGAACGCGGCATCGACCAGCGCCTCGGACACCAGCCCGACCACCGCGCCCGCGACCACGTCGGCGGCGAAGTGGCTGCCGCGCGGCACCTGCACCGCCCCCAGCGCGGCCGCGCCAAGGTAAAGCGGTGCCCGCGCGCCCGGCGCCGCGCGCCCGATCGCCCGCGCCGCCGCCACCGCGTTCGCCGTGTGGCCCGAGGGGAACGAGTTGTACGGCCCCTCGTCCGGACCATTCAGCCCGGTCTCGTAGTGGCCTTCGTCCAGCAGCTTGTAGGGGCGGGTCCGCACCACCTTGGACTTGATCGTGGCCTTGATCCACGTCGCCACCGCCAACGAGGCCAGCACCCGCGCACCCGTCCGGGCAAGGCGCGGCCGGCCGGTCACGATGCCGCCGATCATCGCCGCCGTCGCCAGGGTGAAGGCGGGCGGCTGGTCCGCGATCTCGCTCAGGGGGCCCGCGACCGCCATGAAGGTGGTGTGGCGCAGCTGGCCCGCATCGACGGCGAGGTCCACGTCCGCCTCGTGCAGGTCGTCGATGATGCTTTCGGCGCTTGCCGTATTGTCGGTGTCATCCATGCCCGATCAACCACGCCGGCCGCCGAAAGTTGCCCGCGCGCGACCCCTGCCGCCGCAGTTTCACGCGACCGTCACGGGGGGCCGTCACCGGGGGCCACCACGGGGGCTATTCGACCGTGACCGATTTCGCGAGGTTGCGCGGCTGGTCCACGTCGGTGCCCTTGGCCACCGCCGTGTAGTAGGCGAGGTACTGCATCGGCACCGCATAGACGATGGGCGCGAAGACGCCGCCGCCCGCGGGCATGGTCAGCGTGGCGTGAACACCCTCGCCCGCCGCCTCGATCCCGCCTGCGTCCGACACCAGCAGGACCTGCCCGTGGCGGGCCATCACCTCCTGCATGTTCGAGACGGTCTTTTCGAACAGCGGGTCCGAGGGCGCCAGCACGATCACCGGCACGTTGCGGTCGATCAGCGCGATGGGGCCGTGCTTGAGTTCGCCCGACGCATAACCTTCGGCGTGGATGTAGCTGATTTCCTTAAGCTTCAGCGCCCCCTCAAGCGCGATCGGATAAAGCCCGCCGCGCCCCAGGAACAGCACGTCCTGCGCCTCGGCCAGCCACGCGGCGATACGGCGGCAGTCGTCGCCCGCCGCCACCGCCTGGCTGACGAGGCCCGGCACCGCCAGCAGATCCGCGACATGCGCCGCAAGGCCCGCGTCGTCCAGACGGCCGCGATCATGCGCCGCCTTCAACGCCAGCACCGCCAGCACCGCAAGCTGGCAGGTAAAGGCCTTGGTGGACGCCACGCCCACCTCGATCCCGGCGAGGATCGGCAGCGCGATGTCGGATTCCCGTGCGATGGCCGAGGTGCCGACGTTCACGACCCCCACGGTCCGGGCGACCTTGTCGCGGCAATAGTGCAGCGCGGCCAGCGTGTCGGCGGTCTCGCCCGACTGGCTGACGAACATCGCCCAGCTTTGCGGCGACAGCGGCGGCTCGCGATAGCGGAACTCGGACGCGATATCGACCTCGCACGGCAGTCCTGCGAGCCGCTCGAACCAGTATTTCGCGACGCTCGCGGCAAGGAAGGCTGTGCCGCAGCCCACCAGCGTCAGCCGGTCCACCTGCGAGAAGTCGAGCGATTCCGGCAGGACGATCCGCCCGTCCTTGATGTAGTGGCCTAGCGCGTCGCCAAGGACCACCGGCTGCTGGGCGATTTCCTTGGCCATGAAGTGGCGATGCCCGGCCTTGTCGATCGCGGTCGATCCCACGTCGATCCGCGCGACGGCCCGGTTCGCCAGCCGCCCCTCGGCGTCATAGATTTCTGCCCCCGCGCGGGTCAGGACGACATGGTCGCCGTCCTCGAGATAGGTCACGCGGTCGGTGAAGGGCGCCAACGCGATCGCGTCCGAGCCAAGGAACATCTCGCCCGACCCGTGCCCCACCGCCAGCGGCGATCCCTTGCGGGCGCCGATCATCAGGTCGCCCTGCCCCTCGAACAGGAAGGCCAGCGCGAACGCGCCGTGCAGGCGCGACAGCGTGGCGCGCACCGCCTCGACCGGGGTGAGCCCCTGGCCGATCAGGTGGCCGGTCAGCTGCGCAACCGTTTCGGTGTCGGTCTGGGTTTCCGGGACGATGCCGTCGCGGGCGAGTTCGGCCCGAAGCTCGCGGAAGTTTTCGATGATGCCGTTATGGACCACCGCGACGGCACCGTAGCGGTGGGGGTGGGCGTTCGTCTGCGTCGCCGCGCCGTGGGTCGCCCAGCGGGTGTGGCCGATGCCGGTGCGCCCTTCCAGCGGGTCGTGCACCAGCGCGTCCGACAGGTTGACAAGCTTGCCGACCTCGCGCCTGCGGTCCAGCGCGCCGTCGTCGTCGATGGTGGCGATGCCCGCGCTGTCATAGCCGCGGTATTCCAGCCGCCGCAGCGCCTCGACCAGTTGCGGGCCGGCCTGGTGGCCGCCCAGAATGCCCACGATCCCGCACATCTCAGCCGTTCCCCCGCGCAGATCCCGCCGCCGCGTTCGCCTTTGCCCCGCGCAGCGCCTGCATCATCCGGGTGGCGAGCCCCGGCTTGACCACCTGCCGCGCCCGGCCAAGGGCCAGCGCGTCGTCCGGCACGTCCTGGGTGATGACCGACCCCGATCCGGTCAGCGCCCGCGCGCCGATCCGCACCGGCGCCACCAGCATCGTGTCGGAGCCGATGAAGGCGTCGGCCCCGATCTCGGTCCGGTGCTTGCCGACGCCGTCGTAGTTGCAGGTCACGGTGCCCGCGCCGATGTTCGTGCGCTCGCCCACATGCGCGTCGCCCAGATAGGTCAGGTGCCCGACCTTCACCCCCTCGTCGAGGACCGCGTTCTTCACCTCGACGAAGTTGCCCACATGCACGTCGCCGCCAAGCTCGGCCCCCGGGCGCAGCCGCGCGAACGGGCCCACCGTCGCACCCGACGAGACGTGGCAGCCTTCAAGGTGGCAGAAGGGCAGGATCTCGGCCCCGCTTTCGATGGTGACGCCGGGGCCGAAGACGACGTTCTGGCCGATGATGGCGTCGCGGCCGATCACGGTGTCCAGCGCGAACCAGACCGTCGCCGGGTCCGACATGGTGACGCCGCTGTCCAGCGCATCCTCGCGCGCGCGGGCCTGGAACTGCGCCTCGGCGGCGGCGAGTTCGGCGCGGGTGTTGATGCCCAGCGTCTCGGCCTCGTCGCAGGTGACGACGGCGGCTGTCCGCCCTTCGGCGCGGGCAAGGCCCACCACGTCGGTCAGGTAGTATTCGCCGGCCGCGTTGTCGTTGCCCAATCGGCCCACGAGATCGCGCAGAAGCGCCGCATCCGCCGCCATCACGCCCGAATTGCACAGCGCGATCCGCCGCGTGGCCTCGTCGGCGTCCTTGAACTCCACGATCCGGTCAAGCCCTCCGTTGCGGACGACAAGGCGGCCGTAGCGACCGGGTTCCGCCGCCTCGAACCCCAGCACGACCACGTCGGCGGTATGGGACGCGAGCGCCGCCAGCGTGTCCGCGCCGATGAAGGGCGTGTCGCCGTAAAGCACGACCACCTTGCCCGCGAACCCGTCCAGCATCGGCAGCGCCTGCGCGACCGCGTGCCCGGTGCCGAGCTGCTGTTCCTGCAGCGCCACCTGCGCGTCGGGGTCGAGCTTGCCGACCGCGCGCGTCACCGCCTCGGCGCCGTGGCCCGCGACGACGATCACACGCTCGGGGTCCAGTGTCCGGCCCGCGGCCAGCGCGTGGCCGACCAGCGGCACGCCGCCCAGCCGGTGAAGAACCTTGGGCAGGTCCGAAAGCATCCGGCTGCCCTGCCCGGCCGCAAGCACCACCAAGGCCACTGCCTGTTCCGTCATGCCGCGATTTCCCGGTTCATGTTTCATTGCCGGCGTTCTAACTAGCCACCGACCGTGGCGGCAAGGGTCGCGGCATTCACAAGCTTTGACGGAAGGTTACGGACGATGACGGGAACGGTGGTCTTCGACCTGGACGGGACGCTTGCGGACACGGCGGCGGACCTCGTGGCGGCGGCGAATGGCTGCTTTTCCTCTCGCGGGTTGGGGGCGCTGCTGGACCCGGTCGCGGATGCGGGGATCGCGTTCCACGGCGGCCGGGCGATGCTGCGCGCGGGCTATGCGCGGATGCCCGCCGGCATGATCCTGCCCGGCGACGCCGAGGACGTGGATTTCGCGCGCCTGCTGGATTTCTACGAGGCCGACATCGCCCGCCACACGACGCTTTACGACGGCGTGGACGACGCGCTGGCGCGGTTGCAGGACATGGGGCTGATCCTGTCGATCTGCACCAACAAGCCCGGCGCGCTGGCCGAAAAGCTGCTGGCGGTCCTGGGGATCCGCGACCGCTTCGCGGCGCTGGTGGGCGCCGACACGCTGCCGGTCCGAAAGCCCGACCCGACCGCCTACCGCGAGGCGGTGACGCGCGCGGGCGGCGAGGTCGCGCGGTCGTTTCTGGTCGGCGACACGGAAACCGACGTCAAGACCGCCCGCGCCGCCGGCGTCAAGGTCGCGCTGGTGGGGTTCGGGCCCGAGGGGCCGGAGATCGACCGGCTGGGGCCGGACTACCTGCTGCACGACTTCGCCGGGCTGCCGGACCTTGCCCAGCGCTGGCTGGGCGCCAACGCCGCGGCCCGGCGCAAGGCTTGACCTTGGCCCTGCCCGCGCCGACAACCGCCCCATGCGCCTGTCCGATTTCGACTTTGACCTTCCCGAGGGGCTGATCGCCACGCGCCCGGCCCGGCCGCGCACGGCGGCGCGGCTGCTGGTGGCGCAGGGCGACGCGATGACGGATGCGACCGTCGCCGACCTGCCGCGGTTCCTGCGGGCGGGCGACCTCTTGGTCCTGAACGACACCCGCGTCATTCCCGCCCGCCTGACCGGCAGCCGGACCCGCGCGACGCCGCAGGGCGAGGCCACCGCGAAGGTGGAGATCACGCTGCTGGAACCCACCCCCGGCGGCAACTGGCGCGCCCTGGCAAAGCCCTTGCGCAAGCTGCGCGCGGGCGAGACGGTGCGCTTCGGCGACACGCTGTCGGCGGTCGTGGACGCGATGTCCGACACCGACCTGACGCTGCGCTTCGACACTCACGGCGCGGCGCTGGACGAGGCGCTGGCGCGGGTCGGCGCGATGCCGCTGCCGCCCTATATCGCCGCGCTGCGCGCGCCCGACGACCAGGACCGCACCGACTACCAGACCGTCTGGGCCCGCACGTCCGGCGCGGTCGCCGCCCCGACGGCGAGCCTGCATTTCGACCAGCCGCTGCTTGACCGCCTGGCCGACATGGGCGTGCGCTTCGCCACCGTTACCCTGCATGTCGGCGCGGGCACCTTCCTGCCGGTCAAGGTCGATGACGTGACCACCCACCGGATGCACGGCGAACGCGGCATCGTGGACGCGACGGCCGCCGACGCCATCAACGCCGCCCGCGCCGAAGGGCGGCGGGTCGTCGCCGTCGGCACCACCGCGCTGCGCCTGATCGAAAGCGCGGCGGATGCGGGCGGAACCGTCCACCCCTACGACGCCGTCACGGAAATCTTCATCTATCCCGGCTACAGCTTCCGCGTGACCGATGCGCTGATGACCAACTTCCACCTGCCCCGATCGACCCTGCTGATGCTGGTGTCGGCGCTGATGGGCAAGGACCTGGTGGACCGCATCTATGCCCACGCGGTCGAACGCGGCTACCGCTTCTTCAGCTACGGCGACGCCTCGCTTCTGATCCCGGACGCCGCATGCTGACCGTCGTCCGCTCCAGCTGGCCGCTGCTTCTGGGCATCATGCTGCTGATGGTCGGCAATGGCATGCAGGGCACGCTGCTGGGCGTGCGCGGCGGGATCGAGGGGATCCCGACCGGCCTGATGGCGCTGGTGATGGCGGGCTATTTCGGCGGCTTCGTCGTCGGCAGCCGGACCGTGCCGGGGCTGATCCAGCGCGTGGGCCATGTCCGCGTTTTCGCGGCGCTCGCGTCCATGATCTCGGCCGTGCTGGTCCTGTATGCGGCGATGCCGCACTGGCTTGCCTGGGCGCTCTTGCGGTTCCTGATCGGGTTCTGCTTCTGCGGCGTCTACATCGTCGCGGAAAGCTGGCTCAACGCCGGGGCCACGAACGAGAATCGCGGCCTGACCATGTCCACCTACATGATCGTGCAGATGCTGGGGCTGGTCAGCGCGCAGTTCCTGATGAACTTCGGCGATCCGGGCGGCTGGGTGCTGTTCGTCATCCCGTCGGTCCTGGTGTCGGTCGCGTTCACGCCGATGCTGCTGGCCACCACCCCCGCGCCAAGGTTCGAGACGATCGCGCCGATGAGCATCCGCAGGCTGTTCCGCGCGTCCCCCCTGGGCTGCGTCGGCATCTTCCTGATGGGCGGCGTGTTCGCGGCCCTGCAGGGCATGTCGCCGGTCTGGGGATCGGTGATCGGGATGAACGTCCGCGACGTGTCGGCCTTTGTCGCCGCGATCTGGCTTGGCGGGCTGATCTGCCAGTATCCGATCGGCTGGGCATCGGACCGCACCGACCGCCGCGTCCTCATCATGACGATGGCGCTGTTCGGGGCGGCGATCACCGTCGCCGTGTTCGCGTTCCAGACCGGCATCTGGGGCTATCTGCTGGCCGCCGCGCTGCTGGGCGGGGTCGCGAACCCGACCTATTCGCTGCTCATCGCCTATACCAACGACTTCCTCGACGCGTCCGACATGGCGGCGGGGTCGGCGGGGCTGCTGCTCATCAACGGGGCGGGATCGTTCTTCGGCCCGATCGTCACCGCGTGGCTGATGGCGGCGATGGGGCCCGACGGCTTCTGGGCCTACATGGGCGTCCTGCTGCTGGCGCTGTCCGGCTATGCCGCCTGGCGCATGACGCGCCGCGCCTCGCCCCAGGTCGCGGATACCGGCGCCTTCGCGATGCTGTCGCCCGCCGCAACCACCCTCGCCGTCGAGACCGCGCTGTCCGAGGCCGGCGAACCCACCATCCACCCTGAGGGAGAGTTCCGCATGACCCCCGACGACATCAACCGCTTCTGGCTTGAGGACGTGGGTCCCAAGGGCTGGTACGAGCAGTCCGACGGCCTGGACGAACAGGTCCGCGCGCGCTTTCAGTCGGCGTGGCAGGACGCGCGGCAACTGACCCGCGAATGGGCCGGGACGCCCGAAGGGACACTGGCCTCGCTGATCCTGACCGACCAGTTCCCGCGCAACATTTTCCGGGGCGACAGCCGGTCCTTCGCGACCGATCCGCTCGCCGTGTCCATCGCGGGCGCGGCCATCGAGGCGGGGCACGACCTGCAGACCCCGGAACCCGCGCGGCAGTTCTATTACATGCCGTTCGAGCATGCCGAGGATCTTGCCCTGCAGGACCGCGCCGTGGCGCTGTTTTCCGAACGGATGCCGGGCGAGAACCTGCTGCACGCGCAGATGCACCGCGACACCATTGCGCGGTTCGGCCGTTTTCCGTGGCGCAACACCGCGCTGGGGCGCGAATCGACGCCCGAGGAACAGGAGCTGCTGGACGCTGGCGGCTACGGCGCGCTGGTATCGGGCAAGGTCAAGCTTGCCGTTCCCGAGTGACGCTGCGAACCTTGGGTTACTGACGCTATCGGATCACGACGAAACGAACCACGGGGGAAACGCGATGCCGCAGGATTTCGACATGGTGGTGATCGGCTCCGGTCCAGGCGGCTACGTCTGCGCGATCCGCGGCGCGCAGCTGGGCCTGAAGGTCGCCGTGATCGAACGCGCCGAGCTTGGCGGCATCTGCCTGAACTGGGGCTGCATCCCCACCAAGGCGCTGCTGAGATCGTCCGAAATATTCCACCTGATGGAGCGCGCGAAGGACTTCGGGCTCAAGGCCGACGGGATCGGCTTCGACCTCGACGCCGTCGTGAAACGGTCGCGGGGCGTCGCCAAGCAGCTGTCGGGCGGCGTCGCCCATCTTCTCAAGAAGAACAAGATCACCGTGATCCAGGGCGCGGCCAGGCTGGCCGAGGCGGGCAAGATCTCGGTCAAGTCCGACAAGGGCAGCGAGGACGTCGCGGCCAGGGCGATCGTCGTCGCCACCGGCGCCCGCGCCCGCAACCTGCCGGGGCTGGAAGCCGACGGCGACCGCGTCTGGTCCTACCGCGAGGCGATGGTGCCGAAACACATGCCGAAGGAGCTGCTCGTCATCGGCTCGGGCGCGATCGGGATCGAGTTCGCGAGCTTCTACAACACGATGGGCGCCGACACGACCGTGGTCGAGGTGATGGACCGCGTCCTGCCGGTCGAGGACGAGGAGATCTCGGCCTTCGCGAAGAAGCAGTTCGTCAAGCAGGGCATGACGATCCTCGAAAAGGCCACGGTGAAGAAGCTCGACCGCGCGACGGACAAGGTCACCGCCCATATCGAGGTCGGCGGCAAGGTCCAGACGCAGGAGTTCGACACCGTCATCTCCGCCGTGGGCATCGTCGGCAACGTCGAGGATTGCGGGTTCGAGGAGGCGGGGCTGAAGATCGATCGCACCCACGTCGTCGTGGACGAATACTGCCGCACCGGCGTCGATGGTGTCTACGCCATCGGCGATGTCGCGGGCGCGCCGTGGCTCGCCCACAAGGCCAGCCACGAGGGCGTTATGGTGGCCGAGCTGATCGCCGGCGGCCATCCGCACCCGATCCGCCCGAACTCGATCCCCGGCTGCACCTACTGCCAGCCGCAGGTCGCATCCGTCGGGCTGACCGAGGCGAAGGCGAAGGAAGCCGGGCACGAGGTCCGCGTCGGCCGCTTCCCTTTCATCGGCAACGGCAAGGCGATCGCGCTGGGCGAGCCCGAGGGCATGGTGAAGACGGTGTTCGACGCCGCGACGGGCGAGCTTCTGGGCGCGCACATGGTCGGCGCCGAAGTGACCGAGCTGATCCAGGGCTACGTCATCGGCCGCACTCTGGAAACGACGGAGGCCGAGCTGATGGAAACGGTCTTCGCCCATCCGACCCTGTCCGAGGCGATGCACGAGGCGGTGCTGGACGCCTACAAGCGCGCGCTCCATTTCTGAAGCGGAGCGCCGGCCGGCGCGAACACCGACGCGCAGCCGGCACTCCGAAACGCGGTATGCATACGGACGCCGGACACCGGGGGAGCATCGCATGACGACGACGCGTGGAGACGGGGGAGCGCGGGCCTCGATCGGCCGGCGGATGCTCCTGCTGCTGGCTGCCGCGGCCGCCGCCGCGATGCCGGCGCGGGCCATCCCCGGTGCCCCGGCCGACGGCGCGCTTGTCGCCATCGGCGGCGGCGCGCGGCGCGGGATCTATGCCGACGTCCTGCAGCTCTACGGTCGGCCCGCCCCGAAGATCCTGATCATCCCCCATGCCGCCCCCGCCGCGGACCTCCGCGACGCGGTTGACGACAACCGCAGGCTGTTCGCCCGGTCGGGCGCGCACGACGTCGAAGGGCTGGACCTGTCGCGGGTCGATCACGCCCGCGCGCAGATCGCGCGCGCGGACATCATCTGGATGTCGGGCGGGCTTCAGCGGCGGCTGGCGGGCGCGCTCCGCGAGGCCGGGCTGATCGAGGATATGCGCCGCCGCTTCGCCGCCGGCAGGGGCATCATCGCCGGCACCAGCGCGGGCGCGAGCATCATGTCCGACGTCATGATCGAGACCTCGCGGCGCGAGTCCGAGGGGACTCGGCATCCGGTCCTCGCGCGCGGGCTGGGCCTGTGGCGGGACGCGATCATCGACCAGCACTTCAGCCAGCGCGGACGGCTGCAGCGCCTTACCCGCGCGGTCGAGATGCACCCCGACCTCATCGGCATCGGCATCGACGAGGATACCGGGATCGTCCGCTTTGGCGACGGCACGACGCGGGTGATCGGCAGCGGCACCGTCACCATCCTGCGCGCGACCGATCCCGCGGCCGAAGCGGTGACGATCGAGCAGACACGCCTGCGCCGCGGCCAGACCATCGCACAACCCTGAGCGGCGGGTCCGCGACCGCCCGGCCCGGTCCTCACTCCGCCTTCAGCGCGTCCGGCTTGTGCGCGGCCTGCGCGCCCTCGTCCGTCTCGACCAGCCATTGCGGATCGTCCTCGGTGGCCGCGACCTCGTGTTCCTTGATCTTCATGCGCGAGGTGATCTTGCGCACGATCTTGCCGTGCGCCTTCCCGCCCGAACTGTTCCAGCTGACCCGCTGTCCCTTGTGGAAATCCCCGGCCATCGCGCCCTCCTCATCCGGAATCCAACGACGAACCCCGGCGCAGAGGCCGGGGTTCCCTTGGCGAGCGACAGGCGAAATCAGGCAGCGGGCATCCGCGCTTCGACCATGCCGGCGTACCAGCTCGACCCCGCCGGGATCGCGTCGTCGTCGAAGTTGTAGGCCGGGTGATGGACCATCGCCGTGTCGCCGTTGCCGACGAAGATGTAGGCGCCGGGGCGCTGTTCCAGCATGTAGCTGAAATCCTCGCCGCCCATCATCGGCTGCACGGTCATGTCGATGTCGCCCGCGACCTCGCGCGCGACGTTCGCCGCGTGCTCCGTCGCGTCGGCGTGGTTCACCGTCACCGGGTAGCCGCGACGGTAGTCGATGTCGGCGGTGGCACCGAAGGCGGCGGCGATGTTTTCCGAAACCCGCCTGATCCCCGCCTCCAGCTGGTCGCGGACACCTGCGTCGAGGCTGCGGGCGGTGCCCTTCAGCGTCACCGTCTGCGGGATGACGTTGTGCGCGGTCGAATCCGTCTGGACCACGCAGACCGACACGACCGCGTTCTTCAACGGGTCGATGTTGCGCGACACGATCGATTGCAGCGCGACGATGATCTGCGCCGACACCAGCGTCGTGTCGATGCATTCGTGGGGCTTCGCGGCGTGCCCGCCCTTGCCGGTCACGACGATGTCGAACTGGTCGGCGGCGGCCATCATCGCGCCCTCGCGGATCGCGAAGCTGCCGGTCGGGATGCCGGGCATGTTGTGCATCCCGTAGAACTCCTGGATGCCCCAGCGGTCCACCAGCCCGTCCTCGACCATGGCGAGGCCGCCCGCGCCGCCTTCTTCGGCGGGCTGGAAGATCACGACCGCCGTGCCGTCGAAGTTGCGCGTCTCGGCGAGGTAGCGGGCCGCGCCCAGCAGCATCGCGGTGTGGCCGTCATGGCCGCAGGCGTGCATGACGCCGGGCGTCTTGGATGCGTAGTCGACGCCCGTGATCTCGTTGATCGGCAGCGCGTCCATGTCGGCGCGCAGGCCGATCACGCGGCCGCTGCTGTCGCTGCGCCCCTTGATGACGCCCACCACGCCGGTGCGGCCGACGCCTTCGACGACCTCGTCCACGCCGAAGCTCCGCAGCAGCTCGGCGACCTTGCCGGCGGTGCGGTGGACTTCGTAAAGCAGTTCCGGGTTCTCGTGAAAGTCGCGCCGCCAGGCGGTGATCTCGGGCAGCAGCTCGGCCATGCGGTTCTTGACGGGCATGATTGTCTCCTGTTCTCGGGACAGGTTGGCGCGGCGCAGGCACCGCCGCAAGTCACAAGGTCGGGCCGAGCGTCACGGGCGAGCCGTCCGAAAAGCGGCCGAAGCGAAAGCGGGTCAGGTCGTGGCCGGGATCGCGCCCGCGGATCAGGTCGGCCATGACGCGGCCGATGCCCGGGCCGATGCCGAAACCGTGGCCCGACAGGCCGGTGGCCACGAAGAAGCCCCGGATCGGCGTCTCGTCGAGGATCGGGACGATGTCGGGCGTCGCGTCGATCATGCCCGCCCATGCGCGCTTGATGCGGGGGCGGCCGAGGGCGGGAAACGTCTCGGCAAAGTCGCGTTGCAGCTTTTCGACCAGCCGCAGGTTCGGGGCGGGGTCGAGGACGCGCATTCGCTCGAACGGGGATTGCTCGTCCCCGCGCCAGCGCCGGGCGGTGCGCCAGGCGTCGGGAAAGCCCGCGGGCGCGAAGGGGTGCAGCCGCGTGTGGGTCACGTCGCGCAGGAACTGGTGGGCGAAGCTGCGGACATGGCGGAACGCGCCGGGGCCGATCCAGAAGTCGCTGACGGTGCCGGGGGCGAGGGTGTATCCGCCGTCGGCGCGCCTGCGGAAGGCGAAGCGATCATCGGCGGCGTTGCCGGGCCAGAAATCGGGCATGGCTTCGGTCGCGGCGACGGTCGCGCGCGAGGACAGCTGCGGGATCGACAGCCCGGCGTTGCCTGCGAACAGCGACGACCACGCCCCGCCCGCCAGCAGCACACGGGCCGCGCGGATGGTTCCCTTCTCGGTCACGACGCCGCTGACGTGGCCGGCTTCGGTTTCGATCGTGCGGACGGCGCATTCCTCGACGATCACCGCGCCCGCGTCGGCCGCAAGGCGCGCCATCGCGGGCACCGCCGTCCACGGCTCGGCCCGCGCGTCGGATGGCG
Organism: Paracoccus marinus; assembly: GCF_007018965.1. GTDB lineage: Bacteria > Pseudomonadota > Alphaproteobacteria > Rhodobacterales > Rhodobacteraceae > Paracoccus > Paracoccus marinus. Next base: position 141,722 of record NZ_VJYZ01000018.1, on the reverse strand, counting down.
TCGTGAGCGCGCCGAGCCACCCGGCAGCGTTCGGCAGCGTCCGGTCCAGTTCCGCCCGCGACAGAAGCCGCGTGTCCAGCCCGTGCGCGCGGGCGTGGACCAGCCAGCCCTCATAGGCCTGCAACTGCGCCTCGGTCCGGGCAAGGTAGGTGACGCCGGTGCGGCGCAGGCCCGCCGCCTCGCCCAGCTCCGGCTGCAGCCCTTCCCAAAGCCGCAGCGCCTCGATCATGATCGGCAGCTCGTCCAGGTCGCGGCCCTGCTGGCGCACCCAGCCCCAGTTGCGCGACGACTGTTCGGCCGCGACGCGCCCCTTTTCGCAGACGGTGACGGCGACGCCCGCGCGGGCGAGATACAGCGCCGTGGCGATCCCGGCGATGCCGCCGCCGATGATGACCACGTCGGTGGCGTCGGGGATCGGCCCGGGAAAGCGGACCGGGTCGGTTGCGGCGATGGGTCCGCCCGTTTGCATCGGCCGCCCCCGTCCCGCCTCAGGTTCCGTGCGTGACCGGATCGACCAGCACCCGGTGGCCCGGCGCCACCTCGCGGTAGGTCGAGCGCGGCGCGTCGTGCCCGACCGGGAAGATCGGCGACGGGATCGGCTTGAACTTCAGGTCCTCGCTGATCTTCTTCTTGCGCGGATCGGCCACGGGCACGGCGGCCATCAGCTGGCGGGTATAGCTGTGCTGCGGGTTCTCGAACACCTGCCGACGGGTCCCGATCTCGACAATCCGGCCCAGGTACATCACCGCGACGTGGTGGCTGACCCGTTCCACCACCGCCATGTCGTGGCTGATGAACAGCATCGAGATGCCGAGGTCCTGCTGCAATTCCATCAGCAGGTTCAGCACCTGCGCCTGCACCGACACGTCGAGCGCCGACACCGCCTCGTCGGCGATGATGAGCTTGGGGTTCAGCGCCAGCGCGCGGGCGATGGCGATGCGCTGGCGCTGGCCGCCCGACATCTCGTGCGGATAGCGGCGCATGAAGCTGCGCGGCAGCTCGACCCGGTCGAACAGGCCCGCGATCCGGTCCTGCCGTTCCGACCGGCTGCCGATGCCGAAGTTCAGCATCGGTTCTTCGATCTGGTCGTAAAGCCGCATCTGCGGGTCCAGCGACGCGAAGGGGTCCTGAAATATCATCTGCATGTCGGCCCGCGCCCGGCGCAGCGCCGATGGCGACAGGCCGCGGATGTCGGTGCCGCCCAGCCGCACCTCGCCCGCCGTCGGCTCGACCAGCCGCAGGATCGAGCGGCCGGTGGTGGACTTGCCGCACCCCGATTCGCCCACCAGCGACAGCGTCTCGCCGCCCATGACGGTGAAGCTCACATCCTCGACCGCGTGAACCTGGGCCACGGTGCGGCGCAGGATGCCGCCCTTGACCCCGAAGCGGGTGGACAGGCTGCGGACCTCGAGCAGCGGTTTGGGGTCGGCCACGACGATGGGCCGGGTCGCGGTGCTGCCGTCGGCATTTCGCATCAGGCGCATCGGCTCGGGCGCGGGCTTGCCCGTCATCTCGCCCAGGCGCGGCACGGCGGCGAGCAGCGCCCGGGTATAATCCTCGCGCGGGTTCTCGAAGATCTCGGTGGCGGTGCCTTCCTCGACCTTGCGGCCGCGGTACATGACGACGACCCGGTCGGCCATCTGCGCGACCACGGCCATGTCGTGGGTGATGAACATCACCGCCATCCCGTTCTCGCGCTTCAGGCGGTCGATCAGCGCAAGGATTTCCGCCTGGATCGTCACGTCGAGCGCGGTCGTCGGCTCGTCGCAGATCAGAAGGCGCGGGCGGCAGGCCATCGCGATGGCAATGACGACCCGCTGGCGCATCCCCCCCGACAGCTCGTGCGGATACTGGTTCAGCCGCCGCTCGGGTTCGGGGATCCGCACCTCGCGCAGCAGTTCAAGCGACCGCGCGCGGGCCTGAGCGCGGCTGAGACCGCGATGGACGACCAGTCCCTCGGCCAGCTGCTCGCCCACCGTGAACACGGGGTTGAGCGACGTCATCGGCTCCTGGAAGATCATCCCGATCTCGTTGCCGCGCACGTCGCGCATCACGTCGGCGGGCTGCCGGGCCAGGTCGACGCGGCCGTTTTTGCCGGCGTCGAACAGAATCCGCCCCTCTGCGATGCGACCGCCCCCGAACTCGACGAGCCGCATCAGCGACAGCGAGCTGACCGACTTGCCCGACCCGGATTCGCCCACGACGCAGACGCATTCGCCGGGCCTGATGGAAAAGCTGACGTCCTCGACGCCGGTGACGGGGCCGTCCTGCGTCTCGAACTCGACCCTCAGGCCCTCGACGGAAACAAGCGGCGCGGCGTCGTCCAGCATCGAAGATCCCTCGTTTCAGGCAGACCGTCCGGCCGTGGCACGGCGGTGCGCGCGGCGTCAGCATCGCAGGCTGATGCAGGCGTCCCCGGTTTGCAACATCAAATCCGGCTTGCGTTTTCAGGACGGTGCCTAACTATTCGAACATTCCGCAAGGGCACAGACGACCCGGAAAAGGCATGCAAAAGGCTAGAAGAGCGCCGCAAAGGCATCAGGCCCGCCGTTTCCGCAGCCCCGTGCGGGGCAACACCAACAAGGAGCGTCCCATGAAGATAAGAACCCTGCTGCTGGGCGCCGCCGCCACGATGGCGATGGCCCCCGCCGCGATGGCCGAGCGCGGCAGCGACGGCCAGGCGAACATCCTGTACTTTCAGGCTGTCTCGACGATGAACCCCTATCTTTCGTCGGGAACCAAGGACGTCGAGGCAAGCTCGCTCGTGATCGAGCCGCTGGCCGGCTATGACGAGAAGGGCAACATGTTCCCCCGCCTCGTGACCGAGCTGCCGACGGTCGAGAACGGCGGCATCGCCGCGGACTTCAAGAGCGTCACCTGGAAGCTGAAGCCCGACCTGAAGTGGTCGGACGGCACGCCCTTCACCTCGGAAGATGTCAAGTTCACCGCCGAATACTGCATGAACCCCGATGGGGGCTGCGCGCAGCTGGCCAAGTACGACGGCATCGACAAGGTCGAGGCGGTCGATCCGACCACCGTCAAGGTGACCTTCAAGGAAGCCAAGCCCTTCCCTTTCACGGCGTTCGTCGGGTCCGAATCGCCGATCGTGCAGAAGGCGCAGTTCACCCCCTGCATGGGCGCCGCCGCGCCGACCTGCACCGACGCGAACTTCAAGCCGATCGGGACCGGCCCGTTCCGCGTGACCGAGTTCCGCACCAACGACGTGGTGCAGCTGGAAGCCAACCCCGAATACCGCGACCCGGCCAAGCCCGCCTTCGCGACCATCATGCTCAAGGGCGGCGGTGACGCGGCCGCGGCGGCCCGCGTTGTGATGGAGACCGGCGAATACGACTATGCCTGGAACACCCAGATCGCGCCCGAGGTTCAGGCGCAGATGGAAGGCGGCGGCAAGGGCAAGTTCGTGAACGCGTTCGGCACCCTTGTCGAGCGGATCGAGATGAACTGGACCGACGCCTCGCCGGACCTGCCCGAGGGCGAGCGGTCCACCAAGGCCCACCCCAACCCGTTCCTGTCGGACGTGAACGTGCGCCGCGCGCTCAGCATGGCGATCGACCGCAACCTGCTGGTCGAGGTGGGCTACGGCCAGGCCGGCCGCCCCACCTGCAACCTGGTCCCCGCGCCCGAGCAATACGCCTCGAACGACAACACCGGCTGCCTGACCCAGGACATCGAGGGCGCCAAGAAGCTTCTGGACGAGGCCGGCTGGGTTCCGGGCGGCGACGGCGTGCGCGAGAAGGACGGACAGCGCCTGAGCCTTGTCTATCAGACCTCGGTCAACCCGATCCGGCAGGACTTCCAGTCGCTCATCAAGCAGTGGTGGTCGGAAATCGGCGTGGAAACCGAGCTCAAGACGGTCGATGCGTCGGTCTTCTTCGGCGGCGACGCGGGTTCGCCCGACACGCTGGAAAAGTTCTATGCCGACGTGCAGATGTACGCCAACAACTTCCCCGGAACCGACCCCGAGGCGTATCTGGCGATGTACACCTGCGACAAGGCGCCCAGCCCCGACAACCAGTGGCAGGGCGAGAACAACAACCGCTACTGCGACCCGGAATACGACAAGCTGGTGGCGGAACTGTCGCGCACCTCGGGCATCGACGAACGCGGTGCTATCGCCCGCAAGCTGAACGACATGCTGACCAAGGACAGCATGACCGTCGTGCCGCTGGTGGACCGTGGCCGCCTGTCGGCGCATTCGAACGCGCTTGGCGGCGTCGTCCTGAACACCTGGGACAGCGAGTTGTGGAACGCGTCGGACTGGTTCCGCGTGAAGTGATCCGCGCCTGAGCGAACCGCCCGGCCGCGCGTCCCCCGCGCGGCCGGGCCCCACCCCGTCATCCATTTCCGACCGAGGCCCACATGAACACCAGAACATTGCTGCTTGCCGGCGCCGCCGTTGCCGCCCTTTCGCCCGCCGCCCACGCCGAGCGCGGCGCCCAGGGCCAGATGAACATGATCTTCTGGCAGGCCCCGAGCACCCTGAACCTGTATCTTTCCACCGGCACCAAGGACATCACCGCCGCCTCGCTGGTGCTGGAACCGCTCGCGAACTTCGATGCCAAGGGCGACCTGGTGGCCAAGCTCGCGGCCGAGATCCCGACGCTGGAAAACGGCGGCGTGGCGCAGGACAGCAAGTCGATCACCTGGAAGCTGAAGGACGGCGTCAAGTGGTCCGACGGCACGCCCCTGACCGCCGAGGACGTCAAGTTCACCGCCGACTACTGCATGGACGAAAGCGGCGGCTGCGCGCAGGCCGCCAAGTTCACTGGCATCGCCTCGGTCGAGGTGGTGGACCCGCTGACCGTGAAGATCAACTTTACCGAGGCGCGTCCCTATCCCTATTCCGCCTTCGTGGGCGGCCAGGCGCCGATCATCCAGAAGGCGCAGTTCCAGGACTGCACCGGCGAACGCGCGCCCACCTGCACCGAACAGAACTTCGCCCCGATCGGCACCGGCCCCTATCGCGTGACCGAGTTCCGCACCAACGACGTGGCCACGTTCGAGGCGAACCCCGAATACCGCGAGGCCGACAAGCCCGCCTTCGCGACCGTCAACCTGAAGGGCGGCGGCGATTCCGCCGGCGCGGCGCGCGCGGTGCTTGAAACCGGCGAATACGACTATGCCTGGAACATGCAGCTCGCGCCCGAGACGATGGGCCAGATGGTCGCGGCCGGCCGCGGCGACTTTCCGACCGCGTTCGGCGCGCAGGTCGAGCATATCTTCCTCAACCTCACCGACCCCTCGCCGCAACTGCCCGAGGGCGAGCGTTCGACCGTCGCCCACCCGCACCCGATCCTCGGCGACATCAAGGTCCGGCAGGCGCTGTCCAAGGCGATCGACCGCCAGCTGCTGACCGAGATCGGCTATGGCGAGACCGGCCGCGCGACCTGCGACGTGGTGAACGCGCCCGAGGCCTTCGCCTCGAACACGCAGGACTGCATGGCGCAGGACATCGAGGGGGCCAAGGCGCTGCTGGACGAAGCCGGCTGGACGGTCGGCGGCGACGGCATCCGCGAAAAGGACGGGCGCAAGCTGCAACTGCTGTTCCAGACCTCGGTCAACCCGGTGCGGCAGGACTATCAGGCGCTGATCAAGCAGTGGTGGGCCGAAATCGGCGTGGGCACCGAGCTCAAGACGGTGGACGCCTCGGTCTATTTCGGGACCGACCCGGGATCGCCCGACACGATCAACAAGTTCTACGCCGATGTCGAGATGTTCACCGACGTCTACGAAGGGACCGATCCGGGCACGTTCATGGCCGAGCGCGCCTGTTCCAAGATCCCGGCGCCCGCGAACCAGTGGCAGGGCGAGAACACCGGCCGCTTCTGCGACCCGGCCTACGACGCCCTGATCGACGAGATGGGCGAGACCGCCGATCCCGCCCGCCGGGCCGAGCTTGCCAAGCAGATGAACGCTATGCTCACCACACAGTCGATGGCGATGCTGCCGCTGACCTGGCGCGGCCGCGTGTCGGCGGTGTCGAACTCGCTTCAGGGCTTCGACATGAACCCGTGGGACACCGAGTTCTGGAACGTCGCCGACTGGACCCGCGCCCAGTAACACGCGTCCAGTGAAACAAGGGCGGACCCGGCCCCACGGGCAAGGTCCGCCTTACCGGCCCGCCGCCACGCGGCCGCGACGCCCCATCCCATGTGAGGGACCCGATGCTGACATACGCCCTGCGACGGATCATGCTCGCGATCCCGACGCTTCTTTTCATCTCGCTGGTGATCTTCCTGCTGCTGGAACTGTCGCCCGGAGACCCCTTGGGGGACGTGCCCCTGACCGTACCGCCCGAGGTCAAGGAAAAGATGCGCGAGGCGCTGGGGCTGGGCCAGGCCTGGTACATCCGCTACGTCCTGTGGCTCAAGCAGTTCTTCTGGATCGAGCCGCTGCACTGGGTCGACCAGCTGCTCGGCACCGACTTCAGCCGGGGCGCGCAGCGGATCATCAGCTTCCAGTCGCGCAGCCCGGTGTTCGACGTGATCGCCGAGCGGATCCCGCAGACGCTCAAGGTCGTGGGGTTCAGCTATCTGGTGGGCGTGCTGATCGCGATCCCGATCGGGATCATCTCGGCCTACAAGCAGTATTCGTGGTTCGACCAGCTGGGCACGTTCATCTCGATGGTGGGCTTTTCCATGCCCACCTTCTTTACCGGAGTCGTGTTCATCATCGTGTTCGCCGTGAACCTGCAATGGTTCCCGTCGATCTACGACACGACGCTGAAGGTCACCGACTGGGCCAGCTTCTGGCAGCAGGTGCGGCAGATGGCGATGCCGGTGACCGTGCTCGCGCTTTACAACGCGGCCCAGATCAGCCGCTTCATGCGCGCGTCGATGCTGGACAACCTTGGTCAGGATTACGTCCGCACCGCCCGCGCTAAGGGGCTGTCGGAACGCACCGTGGTCCTGAAACACGTGCTGAGAAACAGCCTCATCCCGGTCGTGACCGTGATCGCGCTGGGGCTTCCGGCGGTGTTCGGCGGCGCGATCATCACCGAGCAGGTGTTCAAGGTGAACGGGCTCGGACAGCTGCTGATCTCGGCCATCCATTCCAACGACATTCCGATGGTGCTGACCCTGACCTTCATCTTCGCCATCCTGATCGTCGTCTTCACCCTGATCGCCGACATCCTCTACGGCATCCTCGACCCCCGGATCCGCTATGACTGAGAACCCTCACGACGCCCTTCGCAGCGCCGAGCTGATCCGCGACAGCGCCGCCACCGCGGCCGCCGGTCCCGGCGGCGCCCTGCTGCCCGCGGGCGATCCCGCAGCGGTCGCGGCCGCCCCCAACCTCACGCCCGCAAGCCGCAGCCAGTGGCGCGACGTGTGGCGCCAGTTCCGGCGCCACCGGGGAGCGATGGTGGCGCTGGTCCTGTTCGCCGCGATCGTGTTGTTCGTGACGGTCGGACCCTACATCTGGACCATCGACGCGACGTTCGTGGACATCCGCGCGCGCAACAAGGGCTTCAGCGCCGCGCATCCGCTGGGCACCGACCAGCTGGGCCGCGACATGCTGGCGCGGCTGATGAAGGGTGGGCAGGTATCGCTCGCCGTTGGGCTGACCGCGATGCTGATCGCGGTGACGCTGGGCACCGTGATCGGGATCCTGTCGGGTTTCTTCCGCCGGCTCGACGCGCCCCTGATGCGGATGACCGAGCTGTTCCTGGCGCTGCCCCTGCTGCCGCTTCTGCTGCTGATGGTGACGCTGTTCCGCGAGCCGCTGGGCCAGGCGATGGGCCCGGGACTGGGAACCTTCGTCCTGATCGTGTCGGCGATCGGCGCGACCAGCTGGATGCAGGCCGCGCGGATCGTGCGGGGCGACGTGCTGGGCCTGAAGGAACGCGAGTTCATCCTTGCCGCCCGATCCATCGGCACGCCGAACCTGCGGATGATGACGCGCCACATCCTGCCCAACGTGCTGTCGCCCATCATGGTGGCGGCGACGCTGGGGATCGCCACCGCGATCATCACGGAATCGGCGCTGTCGTTCCTGGGCCTGGGTTTTCCGCCCGACTTCCCGACCTGGGGCCGGCTGCTTTACGACGCGATCGAGCAGATGCAGATGTATCCGTGGCGGGTCATCCTGCCGGGCGTGTTCATCTCGCTGACGGTGCTGACCGTGAACTACATCGGCGACGGCCTGCGCGACGCGATGGACCCCCGGATCCGGGGCCGCTGAGAGCCTTGGGCCGCTGAGGACCGGAAAAAGGGCGCCCCTCACGGCGCCCTTCTTCATCGCGGCGGGGCGATCGCCGCGAGCGCCACCCGCAGATGCGCCTTCGGCAGGATGACGAGGCACGGGCCGTCAAGCGCCAGCCGCACCGGCCCGGTCGCCTCGTTCGAGGTGCCGACCCGTTCGACCGGGGACAGCGCCACGCCGTCGATGGGCCAGCGCAGCCCGTCGCTCGTTCCCGCGACCGGGCCGAAGGGCATCAGCGACACCCGCGTCCCGGCGGGCAGGTCCAGCGCCAGCCGGGGCGGCGCGGCGAACACCACGTCCGCCGCCCCGATCACCAGGCAGGGCGGGCCCGACCTGCGGCAAAGCGTGGACATCACCGCCAGCGCGTGATCCAGACGCGGTCCGGCGAAGCCCAGCGCAAGCACGAAGCCCGCGTCGATGTTGCGCAGGCACTTGTCGAAATCGGTGCTGTTCTGTTCGGCGACCCGGTGCAGGCGCTCGGCCGGGATCGCCGCCCGCGCCGCACCGCCGATGCTGTCGAAGTCGCCCACGACCGCGTCGGGCATCAGCCCCAGCGCCAGCGCCCTGTCGGCGCCGCTGTCGGCCGCCATCACCATCGGCGCGATCTCGTGGGCCGCGGCCACGTCATCCGCCGCCACGTCGCCCCCGCCGATCAGCGTGACGCCGGCCGCGGTGCGGATGACGGGGGTCACTTGCCGGTGCCGTGAAAGACCTTGCGGAACGGAATCGCCCACAGGAACGCCAGCGCGACGTAGAGCGGCAGTTCCACCCACATCGGCAACCGCCCCCATCGGTCATAGACCCAGTTCAGCACCCACCACGCGGCGACCAGATAGACCGGCAGCCACACCACCAGCAAAAACAGCGCCCAGCCCTTGCGGGGTCCTTGGTCCATCCCCGCGCCTCAGTCCGCGAAGGGATCGTGGACAAGGATCGTGTCGTCGCGTTCCGGGCTGGTGGACAGCAGCGCGACGGGGCACTGGATCAACTCCTCGATCCGGCGGACATACTTGATGGCGGCGGCGGGCAGGTCGGCCCAGGACCGCGCGCCCTCGGTCGATTCCGACCAGCCCTCGATTTCCTCGTAGACCGGGACCGCGCGGGCCTGCAGCGCGGCGGCGGTGGGCAGATAGTCGTAGCGCCGCCCGTCCACGTCGTAGCCCACGCAGATCTTGAGCGTCTCGAACCCGTCCAGCACGTCCAGCTTGGTCAGCGCGATGCCCTTCACGCCCGAGATCGCGCAGGTCTGGCGCACCAGCGCCGCGTCGAACCAGCCGCAGCGGCGCTTGCGTCCGGTGACGGTGCCGAACTCGTGCCCGCGCTCGCCCAGCCGCTGGCCGTCCGCGTCCTCGAGCTCGGTCGGGAAGGGCCCGGATCCGACGCGGGTGGTGTAGGCCTTGACGATCCCCAGGACGTAGTCGATCGCGCCCGGCCCCATGCCGGTACCCGACGCGGCCATCCCCGACATGGTGGTGGACGAGGTGACGTAAGGGTAGGTGCCGAAGTCGATGTCCAGCAGCGCGCCCTGCGCCCCCTCGAACAGGATGCGCTTGCCGGCGCGGCGGGCGTCGGCCATCACCTTCCACACCGGCTGCGCGTAGGGCAGCAGCTTCGGCGCGATATCCAAGAGCGTGCGTTTCAGTTCCGCCCGATCGACCGGGGTCGCGCCCAGTCCCTGACGCAGCGGGTCGTGGTGCGCGAGCAGGCGGTCCAGCCGCTGGTCCAGCGTCTCCTCGTCGGCGAGGTCGGCCACGCGGATCGTGCGGCGGCCCACCTTGTCTTCGTAGGCGGGGCCGATGCCCCGGCCGGTGGTGCCGATCTTGGACGCCCCCGCCGCATCCTCACGCAGGCGGTCGAGGTCCTGGTGCAGCGGCAGGATCAGGGGCGTGTTTTCCGCGATCATCAGGTTGTCGGTGGAAATCTCGACCGCCTGCCCCGCCAGCTTCTCGATCTCGCGGAACAGCGCCCACGGGTCCAGCACGACGCCGTTGCCGATCACGGCCAGCTTGCCCGGCCGCACGATCCCCGAGGGCAGCAGTGACAGCTTGTAGACCTCGTTGCCGATCACCAGCGTGTGGCCGGCGTTGTGGCCGCCCTGGAAGCGCGCGATCACGTCGGCACGCTCGGACAGCCAGTCGACGATCTTGCCCTTGCCCTCGTCGCCCCACTGGGCGCCGACCACCACCACGTTCGCCATTCCACATTCCCTGCTCGGTTTCGCGGCGGGTATAGCGTCGTTGCGCCCAAGGGGAAAGGCGGCGCTTCGGAACGGGGCGTCAGCGCGGGGGGCTGACCGACCCTTCGAGGAAGTCGGTGCCCAGCATCACGCTGTCATCGGCGCTGAAGGCCAGCACCGCGCGTTCGGCCTTGCCCTTCTGCGGGGCAAAGACCAGCAGCCCGTCGCGGACCTCGTAGCGTCCGCCGGCCGCGTCGTCGCCGCCCCCGACCGAAAAGCCGCCGCCCTCGGCGAAGCTGCCGAAGGCGGTGCCGAAGCTCGACCCCTCGTAGCGGCCGTCGGGGTGGAACACGGTCTCGCCGCCGCCACCCGCCCCGCCCGTCATCCCGGTGCCCGGCGCAAAGCCGGAGAAGCTGATCCACGAGATACGCCCGTCGATGCGCGTCCCGTCCGGCAGCGGCTCGACCCGGTTCAGGGTGTAGTCGCCGGTCGTCCAGCCGTCCCCCTCGCGGGCAGCCTTTTCGGTGCGGCCGTCGGCATAGGTCAGGACCATGCCGTCGCCCTGCCGGACATAGTTGCCCCAGTCGGTGTCGCGCCCGGCATCCAGCGCCGCGCGGTCGGGCGGGGCCAGACCCAGCGGCGGGGTTCCGTCATAGAAGGTGCCGTCGGGCCAGAAGGTCACGGTGCGATAGCTGTTCTGGGTTTTCATCATCATGTCGGTGCCCAGCGTCACGTCCGACCGCCATCCCCACCAAAGCCCCTCCATCCCGCCCGCGACGGGTTCGGGCAGCAGGCTGGGCGCGCCTTCGGCCCTGAACCGCAGGGTCGCAAGCCACGGCAGGAACGTCTCGGTCAGGACGGCGCCGGTTTCCGCCAGCTCGTCCTCGTCGCCGCCGTCGCCGTCGAAACCCAGAAGGTGGAACCGCCCGCCCGCCTCGATCGCGACCAGAACCTGCATGTCGGACCCGTCGGACTGAGCCAGCATCGCCGCGTCGCGCTTGCCGAGGGGGGTATTCGTCGCGGGCTTGCCGACCTTGAAATCGCCGCGCTCGTCCTCATCCACGAACGCCTCGCGGTTCTGGTCCAGCCAGCGCGAGATCGAACCGCTGGCTTTCGCCTCGGGGCCGATCAGGATGCGGCAGTATTCGCAGCGGTCGTCGGGAAGGTTCGACCACATCGCCCGCTGCGACGGGTCGGTCCCTACGGGATCGTCGAACTGCGGCGGCACCGGAAAGATCAGCCCGCCGAACTGCCGCATTTCGGCGGCGGCGGGACCGGCGGTGACGGCGGCAGCGAACAGCGCGGCGGCGATAAACGCCGCAGGAAAACGCGGGCGCATCGAAGCTCCTGGAATCAACGGACCGGTTGGACCTGACGATACCATGATTCCGCCCGGCCCGGAACGGTAGCGGGGTCGTTCGATGCGGGAAACCCGCCACCCCCCCGCATTGCGCCGTTATCGCTAACGACCTATGTCTTGCACAGCGCCCACGAAGGGGAACCGCCATGCTCAACGACACCATCGCCCGCGTCACCGACCGCATCCGCGAACGCTCGGCCGACCGCCGCGCCGTCTATCTCGACACCATCGCCCGCTCTGCCGAGGACGGTCCCCGCCGCGCCCATCTGAGCTGCGGCAACCAGGCCCACGCCTATGCCGCCATGGACGACAAGGCCGACATGGCGATGACCGCGCGCCCCAACATCGGCATCGTCACCGCCTATAACGACATGCTGTCGGCGCATCAGCCGTACGAGACGTATCCCGCGCTGATCCGCCGCACCGCGCATGCCGCGGGCGCCACGGCCCAGGTGGCGGGCGGCGTGCCCGCGATGTGCGACGGTGTCACGCAAGGGCGCGCGGGGATGGAGCTTTCGCTGTTTTCCCGCGACGTGATCGCGATGGCGGCGGGGGTCGCGATGTCGCACGACACGTTCGACGCGGCCGTATGGCTCGGGATCTGCGACAAGATCGTGCCCGGCCTCGTCATCGCCGCCGCGACCTTCGGCCATGTCCCGGCGGTGTTCCTGCCGGGCGGGCCGATGCCCTCGGGCTTGCCCAACGACGAAAAGGCCCGCGTGCGCGAGGATTTCGCCGCCGGCCGCGTCGGCCGCGACAAGCTGATGGAGGCCGAGATGGCCTCGTACCATTCGCCTGGCACCTGCACCTTCTACGGCACCGCCAACAGCAACCAGATGCTGATGGAGTTCATGGGCCTGCACCTGCCCGGCGCGAGCTTCGTGAACCCCAATACGCCGATGCGCGACGCGCTGACGGTCGCGGGCGTGACGCGCGCGGCGCAGATTACCCGGCTGGGCAACGACTACACCCCCGTCAGCGCGATCCTGGACGAACGCGCCTTCGTCAACGGGATGGTCGGGCTAATGGCGACCGGCGGGTCCACCAACCACATCATCCACCTGCCCGCGATGGCGCGGGCGGCGGGGATCGTGCTGGACCTGCAGGATTTCCACGACCTCAGCCAGGTGACGCCGCTACTGGCGCGGGTCTATCCCAACGGGCTGGCCGACGTGAACCACTTCCACGCGGCGGGCGGGCTTGCCTATCTGGTCGGGCAGCTTCTGTCGGCGGGGCTGCTGCACGAGGACGTGACAACCGTCATGGGCCAGGGCCTTGGCCGCTACGCGACCGAGCCGCGGCTGACCGACGCGGGCATCGCGTGGGTGGACGGCCCGCGCGCCAGCCTGAACGACAAGATCGTGCGCCCGGCGGCCGACCCGTTCGCGGCGACCGGCGGGCTGCATATGCTGACCGGGAACCTTGGCCGCGCCGTCATCAAGGTGTCGGCGGTCAAGCCCGACCTGCACGTGGTCGAGGCGCGGGTCCGCGTCTTCGACGACCAGAACCGGGTCAAGGCGGCGTTCCAGGCGGGCGAGTTCACCCAAGACACGGTGGTCGTCGTCCGCTTCCAGGGGCCGCGCGCGAACGGGATGCCCGAACTGCACAGCCTGACGCCGACGCTGTCGGTCCTGCTGGATCGCGGCCTGCGGGTCGCGCTGGTGACCGACGGGCGGATGTCGGGCGCGTCGGGCAAGGTGCCCGCCGCCATCCACGTCACGCCCGAGGCGGCGACCGGCGGCCCGCTGGCGCGGCTGCGCGACGGCGATCTTGTGCGGGTGGACGCGGTCGCGGGCACGCTGGAATGCCTTGAACCCGACTTCGCCGACCGCACGCCAGCGACCTACGACCCCGATGCCAGCGCGCACGGCATGGGGCGCGAGCTGTTCGCCGCCTTCCGCGCCCATGTCGGGCCCGCGGACGAAGGCGCGGGCATCGCGGTCCGCTGACGAAAAACCCCGCCGGGGCGACCGGCGGGGCGTTCCTGTTCGCCCGAGGGCCGGCAGCCTATTTCAGCTTGGTCCAGGTCTGCGCCTTGCAGATCAGCCCGCCCGCGACGCAGCCCGACAGCTTCATCGTGGTGCCCGCGACCGAGGCCTTGCCGTTGTAGACCTTGTCGTTGGCGGGCCGCCACACCTGGCCCTCGTAGTTGCCGTCGCCGGTCGCCTTCATGCTCCGCACGATCTGCTTGCCGACGTTGGGGGACGCGTATTCCGCCCCGTCCTTGTAGGACTTGACGATGGTGCCGCAGAACGCGCCACCGCAGGGCGCGATGCTGACGATGGCCAGCGCCCCCTCGTCGGCCTGGGTCTGCCACATCCCCTCGATCGGGTCGGCGGCCATCGCGGCCGAGGCCATCAGCGCAAAGGCGGTGGCGAGCGCAAAAGTCTTCATGAAGTTTCCCCTCCCTGGAAAGCTGGGGCCGATTCAGCCGCGTCGAAGGCGATTCTCGCAAGCGTGACGTAGGGTCGGGGTTTCGGGCCACATGCGGGTTCGCGTGCGGGTTCACGGGCGGCCCCCCGCCCTGCGCGCGGCTTTCCCCGCCGCCCGCGCTGTGACATACGCCCTGCTGGCGGCGCGAACGGCCGGGCGGTCCCGGCGCATGGAAGGAGCCGAAGGATGATCCTTTATCCCGCAATCGACCTCAAGGACGGGGCCTGCGTCCGCTTGCTGCGCGGCGACATGGATGCGGCGACCGTGTTCGGCACCGATCCGGCGGCGCAGGCGGCGGCGTTCGCGGGCGCGGGGGCCGAATGGCTTCACCTGGTGGACCTGAACGGCGCCTTCGCCGGACGCCCCGTCAACGGCGACGCGGTGCAGGCGATCCTGCAGGCGGTCGAGGTGCCGGTGCAGCTTGGCGGCGGGATCCGCGACATGGATACGATCGAGGGCTGGCTGGACCGGGGCGTCACGCGCGTGATCCTTGGCACCGTGGCGGTCGAGGACCCTTCGCTGGTGGCCGAGGCGGCGGCCGCCTTTCCAGGCCGCATCGCCGTCGGCATCGACGCCCGCGGCGGCCGGGTCGCAACGCGCGGCTGGGCCGAGCAGACCGAGGTCACCGCGACCGACCTCGCCCGCCGGTTCGAGGACGCGGGCGTGGCCGCGATCGTCTATACCGACATCGACCGCGACGGGGCGATGCAGGGCCCGAACGTCGCCGCGACCGAGGCGCTTGCGCGCGCGGTCAGCGTGCCGATCATCGCCTCGGGCGGGGTGTCGTCGCTTGACGACCTGATCGCGCTGCGCGATGCGGGCGGGATCGCGGGGGCGATTTCGGGCCGCGCGCTTTATGACGGCGCGCTGGACCTGGGTCAGGCGCTGGCGGCGCTGGCCTGACGGGCCCCGCGCGGGTTTGCGGGCGCGGGTTTGCGGGCGCTGGCCTGCGGCCCCGGCGCACGGGCGCCCACCGTGTCGGCCTTGCTTGCCAACATCCCCGCGCGTGACTAGTAAGGCGCGTCCCGCGAGACGAGAAAGGCCACCCCGTGCAGAACGTCGTCCTTACCGTGCATCTGATCCTCGCCGTGCTGCTGATCGGCGTCGTCCTGCTGCAGCGTTCCGAAGGCGGCGGCCTTGGCCTCGGCGGCGGCACCGGCGGCGGCGTGATGACCGGCCGGCAGGCCGCGAACGCGCTGACCCGCGCGACCTGGCTGCTGGCTGCGGGCTTTCTTGTGACATCCATCGCGCTCACCGTGATTGCGGCCCGGAACTCGGGCACGGGATCGGTCCTCGACCGGATCGCGCCGGCCGACGCCACGACCGGCACCACCGACAACACGCCCGAGGGCCTGCCGGCGCTGCCCGAATACGCGCCCCCGCCCGGCGTGGGCCAGCCGATCGTGCCGCCCGCGGCGTCCAGCGCCCCGGCTGCCGATACGCCCGCGACCACCCAGCCGGTCGTCCCGGCCGCGCCGGCCGCGCCGGCCGCTGAGACGGCTGCGCCCGCCACGGCTGTTCCCGCGACACCCGCGCCCGCCTCGCCTGCGCCCGTCACGCCTGCACCCGTCTCGCCCGCCCCCGTCGCCGCCCCGACCCAGACCCCTGCGGCACCCGTCACGCCGCCCACGAACTGAACACCACAGCTTGAGGGCGCTTCCGGGCGCCCCCACCACATTTGTCGCGGTCCGTTGCGGGATTGCGGAGAATCGGGTATTGCTCGGCTCCCGTGATGCCGGTCTTCGGGACCGTGCGTTTGCATTGAATGACAACATCACGGGGGCCCGCATGGCGCGTTACATCTTCATTACCGGCGGCGTGGTGTCATCCCTGGGCAAGGGCCTCGCCTCGGCCGCGCTCGGCGCGCTGTTGCAGGCGCGCGGCTTCACCGTGCGGCTTCGCAAGCTCGATCCCTATCTGAACGTCGATCCCGGCACGATGAGCCCGTTCGAGCATGGCGAGGTCTTCGTCACCGACGACGGGGCGGAAACCGACCTCGACCTTGGCCACTACGAACGCTTCACCGGCGTCAGCGCGCGGCGCACCGACACGATCAGCGCGGGCCGGATCTATTCCAACGTGCTGGAACGCGAACGGCGCGGCGAATACCTGGGCAAGACGATCCAGGTGATCCCGCACGTCACCAACGAGATCAAGGACTTCCTCGCCATCGGCGAGGACGAGGTCGACTTCATGCTGTGCGAGATCGGCGGCACCGTCGGCGACATCGAGGGCCTTCCCTTCTTCGAGGCGATCCGCCAGTTCAGCCAGGACCGCCCGCGCGGCCAGTGCATCCTGATGCACCTGACGCTGATGCCGTATCTTGCCGCGTCGGGCGAGCTGAAGACCAAGCCCACCCAGCACAGCGTCAAGGAACTGCGCTCGATCGGCTTGCAGCCGGACGTGCTGGTCTGCCGGTCCGAACACCCGATCCCGGACCGCGAGCGCGCCAAGATCGCGCTGTTCTGCAACGTCCGCCCGGATTCGGTCATCCCCGCCTATGATCTCAAGTCGATCTACGAGGCGCCCTTGGCCTATCACCGCGTCGGCCTTGACCGCGCGGTGCTGGACGCGTTCCAGATCAGCCCCGCCCCCCGCCCCGACCTGCGCCGCTGGGAAGACGTGAACGACCGCCTGACCAACGCCGAGGGCGAGGTCAGGGTCGCCATCGTCGGCAAGTACACGCAGCTCGAGGACGCCTACAAATCCATCTCCGAGGCGCTGACGCACGGCGGCATGGCCAACCGCGTCCGGGTCCGCCCCGAATGGATCGATGCCGAAAAGCTGGAACAGCCCGACGGCGTCCACCTGCTCGACGGCTTCCACGGGATCCTCGTCCCCGGTGGTTTCGGCGAGCGCGGGACCGAAGGGATGGTCGCCGCCGCGAAATACGCGCGCGAACGCAAGGTGCCCTATCTCGGCATCTGCCTGGGCATGCAGATGGCGGTGATCGAGGCGGCGCGGAACCTCGCCGGCATCACCGACGCAGGCTCCGAAGAGTTCGACCACGAGGCGGGCGAGGAACGCTTCACCCCGGTCGTCTATCACCTCAAGGAGTGGGTGCAGGGCAACAGCCGGGTCGAACGCAAGATCACCGACGACAAGGGCGGCACCATGCGGCTGGGGTCCTACACCGCGACGCTCGCGCCCGGATCGAAGATCAGCGAGGTCTATGACGGCGCATCCGAGATGGAGGACCGTCACCGCCACCGCTATGAAATCGACGCGCGCTACCGCGAGCCGCTCGAGGCGTGCGGGCTGTGGTTCTCGGGCATGTCGCCCGACGGCCGGCTGCCCGAGGTGGTCGAGGTCAAGGACCACCCCTGGTTCATCGGCGTGCAGTCGCACCCGGAACTGAAGTCCAAGCCCTTCGCCCCCGCGCCGCTGTTCCGCGACTTCGTGCGCGCGGCGAAGGACCTGGAACGGATGGTCTGAGGCGTCCCGGAGCGGCGGAGCGTTCAGCCCCCCAGCACCGCCCGCAGCGCGGTGAAATCCACATCGTCGGTGACGAACGCCCGCCCGATCCCGCGCGCGAGGATCATCCGCAGCTTTCCGTCCACCACCTTCTTGTCCTGCCCCATCAGCGCGATCAGCGCCTCTGCCCCCGGCAGATCGCCCGGCAGGTCGGCCAGCCGCGACGGCATCCCCATGGCCGCGAAATGCGCGGCGACCCGCGACGGGTCCTCTTGCGGGCACAGGCCCATCCGCGCCGACATCTCGAACGCGAGGGTGCAGCCGATCGCCACCCCCTCGCCGTGCAGCAGCCGGTCGGAATAGCCGGTCACGGATTCCAGCGCGTGGCCGAAGGTGTGGCCAAGGTTCAGAAGCGCGCGTTCCCCCTGCTCGGTCTCGTCGCGGGCGACGATCCCGGCCTTCATGGCGACGGAATGCGCGACGGCCCGTTGCAGCGCGCCCCGGTCCTGCCGCAGCGCGGGGCCGTGCCGTTCGAGCCAGCCGAAAAAGGCGGCGTCGCCCAGCAGCCCGTATTTCGCGACCTCGCCATAGCCCGCGCGGAAGTCGCGGTCGGGCAGCGTCGCCAGCGCGTCGATGTCGGCCAGAACGAGGCTCGGCTGATGAAACGCGCCGATCAGGTTCTTGCCCTGCGGCGAATTGATCCCGGTCTTGCCACCCACGGAGCTGTCCACCTGCGCCAGCAGCGTCGTCGGAACCTGCGCGAACCGCACGCCGCGCCGCAGGATCGCGGCGGCGAACCCGGCAAGATCGCCGATCACCCCCCCGCCCAGCGCCACCACCAGGTCGCCCCGCTCGACCCGCTCGCCGATCAGCCATTCGACCGCGCGGCCAAGCTGGTCCCACGACTTCGTCGCCTCGCCCGGGGGCAGCGCCAGCGAGGACGCGGCGATCCCCGCCCCTTCCAGCGCCGCGACCAGCGGCGGCAGGTGAATCGCGGCGACCGTCTGGTCGGTCAGGATCGCCACCCGCGGGCGCGCCAGCAGCGGCGCAAGATGCGTGGCCGCATCCGCGATCAGGCCGGGGCCGATGCGGACCTCGTAGGATCGCGGGCCAAGGTCCACGGGAACGGTCTGGAAGGTGGGGGCGGTCATACGGGCTCCAGCGCATCGGGGCGGGCGGCGCGGATCGCGGCCAGCACCTTGTCCACGGTCACGCCGAGCAGGTCGTCCTGCCCCACGGCGACAGTCACGTCCGCCAGCGCATAGGCCGGGCGGCGCTCCGCCAGCAGGCGCTTCAGCGTGCCGCGCGGGTCGGGCGTTTTCAGAAGCGGCCGGGTCGGGCGCGACCGGACCCGCCGCCACAGCGTTTCAAGGTCGCAGTCCAGCCAGACCGACACCGCCGAGCGGCCGATCAGATCGCGGTTGCGCGGCTGGACCCAGGCGCCGCCGCCAGTGGCGAGGATCCCCGCCGGGCCGGACAGCAGGCGTTCCAGCACCTGCGTCTCGCGGTCGCGAAAGAAGCTTTCGCCGAAGCGCTCGAAGATCTCGGACACGGTGAGGGCGGCGGCGGTTTCAATCTCGGCGTCCGAATCGACGAAGCGGACGCCCAGCTGGCGCGCAAGTTCGGTCCCGACGGCGGTCTTGCCCGCGCCCATCATGCCGATCAGGACGATGCTTTGCCTCATGGCGCCCCGCTTGCCCGGACCCGGCCGGGCGCGCCCGCGCGCCGACCTCGTCCGCCGTGATGTTCCGTCTTGTGCCGGTTTTCGTGAATGGCGTGATCTTTCGGGAATTGCCATCTATAATCGCGCCGAACCGGCGGGCACGGCCAGACAGATCCGGGCGCCAGACAGACTGGACGGACGAGCAAGGATGAGGCGATCGAGATGCGGCTTTTGCGGCTGGTGATTATTCTTCTGATTCTGGCGCTGCTGGGTCTGACGGGCTACGCCTATCTGGGCGACATGGCCGCCGACCCGTCCGAGATGCGGGTGCCGGTCGAATTGCAGTTGCAGGCCCCCGCACCCGGCACCACCGTCACCCCGAACGCCCCGATGCCGGCACCGGCCGCAGACGACGCGGCGGCCGACGCGACCGGAAATGCCGACGCGGCGGCACCCGCAGGCGGGTCCGATGACCTCGACTGACCGGGCGCGGATGCGCGCGCTGCCGTTCGCCCGCGTCGCGCTGATCGCTCTTTTCGCCTGCACGGCCGCCATGCCCGCGCATGCCGAAGCGCCCTTGTCCGCAAACGACTGGGTGTCGGGCAAGGCGCCCGCGCCCGCGCCGTCGTCGGGGTGGCGACCCGCCGACGGTGTGCCGCCCGACGCGGCCCGCCGCCGCCCGCCGCCCGCGCGTCCGGCGGGCCGCGCGCCCGCCACGGACGCGGACGGCACCCCCGTCCCGACCGCGCCGGTCGCCGCCGACGCGCGCCCCGCGCCCGTCACCGTGACCCGGCTGGACCAGGCCGATGCCGACGCGGCCGGCCTGCGCTCGGCCCGATCGGCCGGGCTGCCCGCCGGGTTGTGGGACGGCGCCGCCGCCACCGACGTCGCGCAGGCCCTTGCTGCCGGCGACCCGCGGCTGCCCGCGACGCAGGCACTGTTCGACCGCATCCTGACCGCCCAGCTGACCGTCCCCGCGCGGGGCGAGATGGCGCAGGGCCAGTTGCTGATCGCCCGCGTCGACCGCCTGATCCGGATGGGCAACCTGCCGTTCGCGCGCGCGCTGCTGCAGTCGGCGGGCGGCGACGACGCCGACCGCTTCGCGCGCAGCTTCGACCTGGACATGCTGACGGGCGAGGATCTGCGCGCCTGCTCCGCCTTTGGCCGCCGCCCGGGCCTTGCCCGCGACATGGCGGTGCGGATCTACTGCCTTGCGCTGAACGGCGACTGGGGCGCCGCCGCGCTGACGCTGGAAGGGGCCGAGCCGCTGGGCGTCGTCGATCCCGCGACCGCGGCCCTGCTCGCGCGGTTTCTCGACGACAGCTACGCCGAGGTGGCCGACACCCTGCCCGAGCCGCAGGCCGTGACCCCGCTTGCCTTTCACCTGCACGAGGCGGTGGGCCAGCCCCTTGCCACCGGGTCGCTGCCGCTGATCTACGCGTGGTCCGACCTCGGCCAGAACGGCGGCTGGAAGGCGCGGCTGGAGGCGGCCGAAAGGCTGGGCCGGGCGGGCGTGCTGCCCCCCGCGCAGCTGGCCGCGATCTATACCGAACAGCGCCCGGCCGCGTCGGGCGGGGTCTGGGACCGCGCGGCGGCGCTGCAGGCGCTGCTGGGGGCGATGAACGGCGGCGACATGGCGTCGCTCGACCGCGTCCTGCCGCCCGCACTTGCGCGCTTCGGCGAGGCCGGGCTGGCGCCGCGCCTGGCGGGGATGGTCGCCGCGAACCTGCCCGACGCGCCGGGGCCCGGCGACGCGGCCGAGGCGGTCGTGACGCTGCGCCTGCTGGCGGGCCTCCCGGTCGAGCCGCCCGAGGGCACGCCCAGCCTGCTGGCCTGGATCGCGGATTTCGCGGCCGGGGGCGCATCGGCCGGTCCGGCGACGAACGACCCGCAGGGGCGGGCGGCGGCGCTGGCCGCGGCGGTGGACGGCGAGGCCGCCGCTCGGGACGACGCTGCCGCCGCGCCGACCGCGCCTCAGCCCGGGTCGGGGCTGGCCGCGCTGGCGGCGATGGCCGATGTGGACGCGGGGCTCGACGGCGATCTGAACCGCGCGGCGCGGGGGCTGACGCAGCTGGTCGCGCTCGGCTACGGCGACACCGCCCGGCAGGCGGCGGTCGAGCTGATGATCCTGCCGCAACTCACGCGGGCGGGGCAATGACGGCGCGGGCGTCCGCGCCTGCATCCCCGACTGCGCCAAGGTCCGCGCCGCTTGCGGCCGACCTGCGCCGCATCGCCGCGTTCCTCGACGCGCAGGCGGCGGATGCGGACGCGGCCCGCAACACGATCCTCGCCTATGGCCGCGACCTGCGCGACTTTGCCGAGTGGATGGCCGCGCACGACCTGACGCTGGACACCGTCACCCGCGACGGTATCGAACGCTACCTGTCGCGGTGCGACGCCGAGGGGCTGTCGCGCGCCACCCGCGCCCGCCGCCTGTCCTCGATCCGCCAGCTTTGCCGCTTTGCCCTGGACGAAGGCTGGCGCGGCGACGACCCGGCGATCCGCATCGCGGGGCCGGGCCGCGCGCAGCGCCTGCCCCGGACGCTGTCGCAGGCCGAGATGACCGCGCTTCTGGACGCGGCCCCTACGATCGACGTGTCTGCGGCCGACCGCGCCCGCACCGTCTGCGCGATGGAACTGCTGTACGCGACCGGCATGCGGGTAAGCGAGCTGGTCGGCCTGCCCGTCGATGCCTGCCGGGGCGATCCCCGGCTGCTGATGATCCGGGGCAAGGGCGGCAAGGAACGGATGGTGCCGCTGACCCGGCCGGCGCAGGCGGGCTTGCGGGACTGGCTGTCCCACCGCGACGGCGCTGGGGCCGATACGCCGCTTGGCCGGCTCGTGCGCGGGAACGGGGGGCGCTGGCTGTTTCCGGCGGCGGGTGCTGCGGGCCACATGACCCGGCAGGCGTTCCACGCGCTTCTGGCCCGGATCGCCGCGGCGGCGGGGCTGCCCGCGTACCGCGTGACCCCGCACGTCATCCGCCACGCCTTTGCCACCCACCTGCTGGAGGGCGGCGCCGACCTGCGGTCGATCCAGACCTTGCTGGGCCACGCCGACCTCGGCACAACCGAGATCTACACCCACGTCCTGGACGCGCGCAAACGCGACCTCGTGCTGAAGCGTCACCCGCTTGCCGACGGCGGCTGAGCGGACCCGGCCTGCGCAGCTGCCTTCTGCGCCCGCGCGCCCTCGTTCCGCGTCCGCTTCAGCGCGCGAGCGGGGCGCGACAGTTCGGGCCAGCGCTCGTTCGCGGCGGTAAGGTGGTTGAGCCGGCGGTTGGCAAAGCCCTGCGCCTCGGCCCGCACGGCGGCGGACAGGTGCAAAAGCGCGTTGCCGGGATCGAGCGCGATGGCCCGGTCGAGATGCTGCCACGCCCGCTTGGTGTTGCCCGCCTGAAAGCAGGCGTCGGCCAGGCGCTTGGCCGTGATCGCCTGCCCGGGGCGCACCGCGTCCAGCCAGTCCAGCACCGCGAAGGACCGCTTGAGCCGCCCGTGCAGCGTCAGGATGCTTGCCGCGTGGCCAAGCAGCATGGCCACGTCGTCGTCGGGCTGCGGCAGGTCCAGCCCTTCGGCCAGCGCCTCTTCAAGAAACGTCAGCGGCTCGCGGGCCGGGCCCAGCTTGAGGTCCAGCGCCGGCCAGCGCCGCAGGGTGGCGCGGGTGCTGTCCAGCTGGACCAGCTCCTCCCAGTCGCACAAGAACGCCCAGTGCGGCAGCTGACCGGCCACGGCGCCCGGCGCGTCGGCAATAACTGCGGCCAGTGCAGGCGGAAACAGCAGATGCCGCGATGCGACGCCTGCCCGCGACAGGACCAGCGACGCCACGGTGCGCGCCGCGCGCCCCTCGTCGCCCTTGCCGGCGAACGCCTGATCGACGAACCGGGCGTGGATCCGTGCCTCTTCCTGCGCGGCATCCCCCGCCGCCCACCGGCGCGCCTCGGCCAGCAGGACGATGCTGTCGCAATAGACCCGGTCCCGGGCCCGCAGCAGCTTCTGCCCCAGCGCCAGCTGCGCCAGGTCGTATGCGGCGTCCGTCAGCCCGGCGCCTTCGGCCGCCACCGCCAGGTGGCGCGGGACAAAGGGGAACCGGGCCATCACGTCCGGCCGCGCCCGGAACGCCTCGATCAACTCGCCGATCCGGCCCACGGACTGCGCGTGCGGCGCGGCATAGGCCACGCACTGCGCCATGTCGCCCGGCGCGAAGAAGCTGTCGGGGGCCGCGATCAGGCGGTCCAGCAGCGCCTCGTGCGCGGCATGGGCCACGGGCGCGGGCAGCCCCGCCGCCAGCGGCACGATCGCGACCCCGCCGACGATATGCGCGGCCCGCGAGAACGCGCTTTGCGACGGCGCGCCGACCGATCCGCAGCGCGCCATCAGCATCAGCTCCAGCACGTCGCGCACCGCGCTGTCGGGTGCCACCCACGGCGCATGCTCGGCCAGCAACTGGTCCACGGGAACGATCCGCGCCCGCCCGTCAACCAGCCCTTCGGCCATATGCGCGATCGCCGCCGGCGTGTCCGAAAACGCGATCACCGGCCCGTCCTGCATGTCGGCAAAGGCGCGCAGGAACTCGTCGGGGACGAACTTGCCGGGCCACGCGCTGTAGGACCACGGAAAGCTGTCGAGGATATCGCCGCGCCGCACGTGGATCGCCGCCGCCCGCGTCTGGCCTTCTCCGCCAATCCGGGCGACGGCCTCGTCCATTCGCGCCAGTGCCTCGGCCAGTGGCGCGGCAAGCTCGATGAGCGGCGCGACCGCCCGCACCTCGGCTTCGACCTGGGCCGCGCCCTCGCCCTGAAAGCTCGCGACCGAGAAGGCGGCGTCGCTGTGGAACCGGTCGCCCTTCTCCAGCGCGCGGGCAAAGTTCGCGCGGTTGAGATGCGCGGACTCGGCATGCAGATTGCGGCGCCCGCGCAGCGGCGGCTCGCGGTCCACCACGTCGATATGGCGGTCCACGAAAGCGGGGGTGAAGAACGCGGTCGGGTCGTCCAGTTCGGGCCACGGGCCGCCCGGTTGGGCCAGCCACTTGAACCGCGTGCTGGCCCCGAAGGCGTGCGCCAGCCGCATCAGGCTGATGATCCCGGTGATCCGCGCGCCCACACGGTCCTGCCGGAAGCCGATGATGGCCGGATCGTCGGTCATTGCTGCCGTCCCGTTCGCGCGTGCGCCCTTGCCTAGCGCCCCCGCCGCCCGCGCACAACCGCCCCGCCGCCGCTTGCAACCCGACCGCCCCCTGCCTATCAGGGGCCGACCCCCGCGCATGAAGGACCGCCCGCCATGGATCTGACCTCGCACCGCCTGGCCGACCCCGACCACTGGAGCCTCGCCAGCGCCATCCGCGTGCTGTCGATGGATGCCGTGCAGGCCGCGAACTCGGGCCATCCGGGCATGCCGATGGGCATGGCTGACGTGGCGACGGTGCTGTGGGGACGGCATCTGAAGTTCGACGCCGCCGCCCCCAACTGGTTCGACCGCGACCGCTTCATCCTGTCGGCGGGCCACGGGTCGATGCTGCTTTATTCGCTGCTACACCTGACCGGGTTCGAGCAGATGACGCTGGACCAGATCAGGAACTTCCGCCAGTGGGGCGCGGCGACGGCGGGCCATCCCGAATACGGCCATGCCGAGGGGGTCGAGACGACGACCGGGCCGCTGGGCCAGGGCCTTGCCGCCTCGGTCGGCTTTGCCATCGCCGAGGAAAAGATGCGGGCCGAGTTCGGGGCGGAGCTTTGCGACCACCGCACCTGGGTCATCGCCGGCGACGGCTGCCTGATGGAAGGGATCAGCCAGGAAGCCATCGCGCTGGCCGGGCACCTGAAGCTCGGCCGCCTGATCGTGCTGTGGGACAACAACGACATCACCATCGACGGCGCGGTGTCGCTGTCGGATTCGACCGACCAGCTGAAGCGGTTCGAGGCGTCGGGCTGGCGCACGCTGTCCTGCGACGGCCACGACCCGGCCGACATCGAGCGCGCGCTGGCAGAGGCCAAGCAGGACGACGGCCGCCCGGTCCTGGTGTCGTGCAAGACCATCATCGGCTTCGGCTCGGCCGCGAAGGGCGGCACCTCGGGCGTCCACGGCTCGCCCCTGGGTATCGAGGAGATCGCGGCGACCCGCCTCGCCTACGCCTGGGACCACGGCGATTTCGAGCTGCCGGACGAACTGGTCGCGCGCTGGCGCGAACTCGGCCGGCGCGGCGCGGCCGACCGGCAGGCATGGGCCGCCCGCGTCGACAGCCTCGACGAAGGCAAGCGCAACGCCTTTGCCGCCCGCGTCTCGGGCGAGGCGTCGGACAGGCTCGCCCCCGCCATAGCCGACCTCAAGCGCAAGGCGAGCGAGGACAAGCCCAAGGTCGCGACCCGCAAGGCGTCCGAGATGGTGCTTGAGGTCGTGAACCCGATCCTGCCGGAAACGCTGGGCGGCTCGGCCGACCTCACCGGATCGAACAACACCCGGACGAAGGACCTGGGCGTGTTCTCGTCCGAGAACCGGCTGGGCCGCTACATCCACTACGGCATCCGCGAACACGGCATGGCGGCGGCGATGAACGGGCTGGTGCTGCACGGCGGGTTCCGCCCCTACGGCGGGACCTTCATGGCCTTTACCGACTATGCGCGCGGCGCGATGCGGCTGTCGGCGCTTATGGGGGCGCCGGTCGTCTATGTCATGACCCACGACTCGATCGGCCTGGGCGAGGATGGCCCGACCCACCAGCCGGTCGAGCATCTGGCGATGCTGCGCGCGACGCCCAACACCTGGACCTTCCGCCCCGCCGACGTGGTGGAAACGGCCGAGGCGTGGGAGCTTGCGCTGACGACGGACGGCACGCCCTCAGTGCTGGCCCTGTCGCGCCAGAACCTGCCGACCGTGCGGACCACGCACACGGACGAGAACCTGACCGCCCGCGGCGCCTACACCCTGCGCGAGGCATCGGCCGCCCCCCGCGCGATCCTCATGGCCTCCGGCTCCGAAGTGGAAATCGCGGTCAGGGCCGCCGAGCAGCTCGAGGCCGACGGCGTCCCCACCCGCGTCGTCTCGGTCCCCTGCATGGAACTGTTCCGCGACCAGGACGAAGCCTACCGCGCCGACATCCTGCCCGAAGGCCCGGTCCGCGTCGCGGTCGAGGCGGCGGTGCGCCAGCCGTGGGACTGGCTCCTGATGGGCGAGCGCGGCGACTGGAAACGCTGCGACTTCGTCGGCATGACCGGCTTCGGCGCCTCGGCCCCGGCCGAGCGGCTGTATCAGGAATTCGGCATCACGCCCGAGGATACGGTGGCAAAGGTCAAGGCCCTGCTGTGACCCCCCCGGGCGCGCGCATCCATCTTCTGTCCCCAAAAATACCCCGCGGAGCGTCCGGCAAGGCCGCTTCGCGCGCCGGGGGCCGCTGATGCGCGCGCCGTCCCGCTCCACCGCCGCGTCGGACAACGCGGCCGCCGCGCGCACTCCGCGCCAGACGCAGACCACCGGCATCCTTCTGCTGCTCGCCTCGGTGTTCCTGTTCACGCTGATGGACGCGACCGGCAAGCACCTGACCGGCAGCTACCACCCCGCGCAGATCATCTGGGCGCGGATGGCGCTGAACCTCGCCATCGTCCTCGTGATCTTCGCGCCCCGGCTCGGGCGCGTGATCCGGTCGCGCTCGCCCGCTCTGCAGGTCGGGCGGGGGCTGACGCAGCTGGGGTCGATCGCGTGCTTCTTTACCGCCATCCAGTTCATCGGGCTGGCCGAGGCGACGGCGATCATGGACATCAACCCGGTCCTCATCACCCTGGGCGCGGCCTTGTTCCTGGGCGAACGGATCGGCCTGCGCCGGATCATGGGGATCGCGGTGGCGCTTGCGGGCGCGCTCATCATCATCCGCCCCGGCGCGGGCGTCCTGCACCCGGCCGCCGTCCTGCCGCTGATCGGGGCGTTCAGCTATGCGGCGGGCGCGGTCATGACCCGGATGGTGCGGGGCGACAGCACCGCCACCTCGATCCTGTGGTCCACCGGCGTCGCGACCATCGGCGCGTCGCTGGTCGCGCCCTTCGTGTGGCAGCCGATCCAGCAGGGGGACCTGTGGGCCTTCGCGGCGATGGGCGTGTTCGGCACCGCCGCGCAGGCGCTTCTGATCCGCGCCTTCTCGCTGGCCGAGGCGGCGGCGGTCGCGCCGTTCGGCTATACCGGGCTGATCTGGGCGGGGCTGTGGGGGTGGCTGTTCTTCGGCGTGGTGCCCGACCTGTGGACCTTCGTCGGCGCCGCCATCATCGTCGCGGCCGGGCTGTACGTCTGGGCGCGCGAGGCGCAGGCCGCCCGCGCCGCCCACCGCGAGACAGAGGCGACGCTGGCCCGGATCGAGGCGGCGCGCACCGACGGGGCGGCCGTCTGATGGCCCGTGCCGCGGCCGCCCCCGAACGGCCGGTCCCGTGGTCCGACCGCCTGACCAGCGCCGCCTTCATCGGCCTGATCCGGGTGCTGCGGCTGCTGCCCTATCGCCGCCGCATCCCCGCGATGGGCTGGGCCTTCGCCCATCTCGCCGCGCCCCTGGCCGGATGGCGCGCGCGCATCCGCGAGAACCTCGCCCTCGCCCGCCCCGATCTGGACCCGGCCGAGGTGCGGCGCCTGACCTATGCCGTTCCCGACAACGCCGGCCGCTCGATCATGGAGATCTATTCCGGCACCAACTTCGCCGCCCGCGTGGCCGCGGCCGACCCGCTGACCGGACCCGGCCTGCCGGCGCTGGAACAGGCGGTCGCGGCGGGGCGGCCGGTGATCCTCGCCTGCGCGCATTTCGGCAACTACGATGCCGCGCGCGCCGCGCTTTCCGCGCGGGGCTGGACGGTCGGCGGGCTTTACCGGCCGATGAACAACCGCGCCTTCAACCGCCACTACATCCCGGCGATGAAGTCGATCGCCGAGCCGCTGTTTCCGCGCGGGCGCGCGGGGCTGTCGGCTATGATCCGGTTTCTGCGCGGCGGCGGGATCCTGTGCCTGGGGTTCGACCAGTTCGACCGGCACGGGCGCACGCTCAGCTTCTTCGGCCTGCCCAGCGAGACGGTGCTGACGCCCGCCGAACTCGCTCTGCGCTACGATGCCGCGCTGATCCCGATCGCCGCGATCCGCCAGCCTGACGGGCTGCGCTTCGCCGTGCAGGTGGGCGAGCCGGTCGCCCCCGCCGGACCCGAGGCGATGATGCAGGCGCTCAACGACGATCTCGAGCGGGTCGTACGCGCGCACATGGACCAGTGGTTCTGGATTCACCGGCGCTGGAAGCCCCGGCGGCAGAAGCGGATGCGCGGCGACGACCCGGCGCTGCCGGCGCCGGGCCCCGAAACGGTTTCCATTGAACCCGACAACCGTCTATAACCGCCGCGATCGCCGCAACGTCAGAACGGCACGTCAGAACGACATATCAGTACGGCACAGGGCAGAGACCGCATGACCGACAGAGACCAGAACCACGAAGGTGACGTGGCCTTCATCCAGGCCCTCGCCGAGCTCTTGAACCGCAACGACCTGACCGAGCTGTCGGTCGAGCGGGAATACGGCGAGAGCGACCGGCTGACCGTGCAGCTGTCGAAACAGGGCCCGCAGCAGGTCGTCATGCAGGCTCAGGCGCCCGGCTACGCCCCCGCCTATGCCCCCGCGCCCACAGCGATCCCCGGCGCGGCCGCGCCCGCCGGTCCCTCCGCCGCGGGCGGCGCATCCGCCGGCAACGGCGATCCGGCCGCGCTGGCAGGCGCCGTGACCTCGCCCATGGTCGGCACGGTCTATCTTGCCGCCGAACCCGGCGCCGCGCCCTTCGTAACCCAAGGCCAGCAGGTCGCCGAAGGCGACACGCTGCTGATCGTCGAGGCGATGAAGACGATGAACCACATCCCCGCCCCCCGCGCGGGCACGGTGCGCCGCATCCTCGTCGAGGACGGCACCCCGGTCGAGTTCGGCACGCCGCTGATGGTCATCGAATAAGATGTTCGACAAGATCCTGATCGCCAACCGCGGCGAAATCGCGCTTCGCGTCATCCGGGCCTGCCGCGAGATGGGGATCGCCTCGGTCGCGGTCCATTCCACCGCCGACACCGACGCTATGCACGTCCGCATGGCCGACGAATCCGTCTGCATCGGCCCGCCGCCCTCGGCCTCGTCCTACCTGTCCATGCCCGCGATCATCTCGGCCTGCGAGATCACGGGCGCGCAGGCGATCCATCCGGGCTACGGCTTCCTGTCCGAAAACGCGACCTTCGTGCAGATGGTCGAGGATCACGGCCTGACCTTCATCGGCCCGCGCGCGGAACATATCCGCATCATGGGCGACAAGATCACCGCCAAGGAAACCGCCGCGCAGCTGGGAATCCCGGTCGTGCCGGGGTCCGAGGGCGGCGTGAACGACGTCGAAACCGCCCGCCGTGTCGCGGCCGAGATCGGGTATCCGGTCATCATCAAGGCCACCGCCGGCGGCGGCGGGCGCGGGATGAAGGTCGCGCATGACGACGGCGCGCTGGAAGTCGCGTTCCGCACCGCCCGGGCCGAGGCCAAGGCCGCCTTCGGCAACCCCGACGTCTATATCGAGAAATACCTGCAGAAACCCCGCCACATCGAGATCCAGGTCTTCGGCGACGGGCGTGGCCGCGCGGTCCACCTGGGCGAGCGCGACTGCTCGCTGCAGCGCCGCCACCAGAAGGTGCTGGAAGAAGCGCCCGGCCCCGCGATCACGGCCGAGGAACGGGCGCGGATCGGCAAGGTCTGCGCGGACGCGATGGCCAAGCTCGGCTATGCGGGCGCGGGAACTGTCGAGTTCCTGTACGAGGACGGCGAGTTCTACTTCATCGAGATGAACACCCGCCTGCAGGTGGAACATCCGGTGACCGAGGCGATCTTCAACGTCGATCTGGTGCGCGAACAGATTTGCGTGGCGGCCGGGAACGAGATGACCCTGCGCCAGGAGGACCTGTCGATCCGCGGCCACGCGATCGAGGTGCGGATCAACGCCGAACGGGTTCCCGACTTCGCCCCCTGCCCCGGCCGCGTCACGCAGTACCACGCGCCCGGCGGCCTTGGCGTGCGCGTCGATTCCGCGATCTACGACGGCTACAGCATCCCGCCGCATTACGATTCGCTGATCGGCAAGCTGATCGTCCACGGCCGCGACCGGCCCGAGGCGCTGGCGCGGCTGAACCGCGCCCTGAGCGAGCTGATCGTGGACGGCGTGGACACGACCGTGCCCCTGTTCCGGGAACTGCTGAAGGACCCGGACATCCAGAGCGGCAATTATTCGATCCACTGGCTGGAACGCTGGCTGGAACGGAACTACCACTGACGACCCGTCATCCGCCGCGCCTGTCCTGCGCGCGGCGGATCGGACGCGCCCATGCGGCGGGCGGCCCGCTTGCACGGCGGCGGGCGCGGTTCTAGGCTTACGCGCGCACCACCCCCCTCGTCTGGCGGAGATCCGGCCATGTCCTGGAAGCCCGAAGGTTACACCAGCGTCAGCCCCTACCTGATCGTCGGCGATGCCGGGCGGGCGCTCGCGTTCATCGAGACGGTGTTCGACGGCACCCGCCTGCGGGTCATGCCGCGCGAGGACGGCGGCACCATGCATGCCGAGATCCGGGTGGGCGACAGCGTCGTGATGCTGGGCGAGATGCCGCGGACCAGCAGCGACGACGCGCCCGGCGCGGACATCAACGTCCATGTCTATGTGGCCGACGCGACCGCGACATTCGAACGCGCGCGGGCGGCGGGCGGAACCGTGGTGCAGGAACCCGGCCGGCAGGGCGACGGCGACCTGCGCGGCGGCATCTCGGACGGAAACGGCACCACCTGGTGGATCAGCACGCAGGGGTGACGCCCCAGCCGTAGCGCCCGCCCCGCCGCCGCAATCGCCGCCCCGCCGCCGAACAAAAAGCTTGCCATGCTCACGGCCGACGAACTGCTGGTCAATTACGCGAACGGCATCTTTCCGATGGCGCAGACCGCCGACGATCCCGTCCTGCGTTGGTACAGCCCGCCCTTGCGGGGGATCCTGCCGGTGGGGGGCGTCCACTGCTCGCGTTCGCTCAGGCGCAACCTCGCGCGCGGCGGGTGGCGGGCCGACACCCGGTTTGACTTTGGCGCGATCGTCGCCGCCTGCGCGGACCGGGCCGAGACCTGGATCAACGCGCCGCTGACGCGGCTTTACGCCCAGCTTCACGGATCGGGCCACGCCCACGCGCTGGCGGTTCTGCACGACGACAAGCTGGCGGGCGGGGTGTTCGGCGTGTCGCTGGGCACGGCGTTCTTTGGCGAAAGCATGTTCTCGCACCGGACCGACGGGTCCAAGATGGCGCTGATCTGGCTGTCGCGGCACCTCGCCGACACCGGCTTCACCCTGTGCGACACCCAGTTCCTGACCCCGCACCTGGCCAGCATGGGCGGCAAGGAAATCCCGCGCGATCTGTACCTGCGCGCGTTAAAGGGGTCGCTGACGAAGGTCGCGGATTTCGGCGGCAGGCCGATCCGCGACGCCCACGACCTGATCGCCACCATCCGCTGATCCGCCACCCGGGAACCGGGACGGCGCGCGCCCGTTCGGCTTGCATAGCAGCGAAAGGCGCCCAGCCCATGCCCGAGCCCCGCAAGATCGCCGTCGCCCGCATCTGGCGCGGCCGCACCCGCCGCGACATCGCCGACGAATACGAGCGCTACAACTACGACGAGGGCATCCGCCCGCTGATCGAAAAGGCGTCTGCCGTGCAGACCTTCCGCAAGGACGGCGAGGACGAGACCGAGTTCATGACGATCAGCTACTGGCCGGACTTCGACGCGATGACCGGATTTTCGGGCGGCGACCCGGCCGAGATCCACCACCTGCCGCGCGATCCCGAATACCTGATCGAGCTGCCGTCGTCGGTCGAGATCCTGGACCTGCGCGTGGACGCGGGCCAGCCCTGACGCCGGAAAGCCGCGGTCCGACCCGATCCCGTCCGCATCCGCAAGGTTCTGCGAACGGGATCATTGACTCATTCGATCAGGATTAATATCGAGCGGCTGTCACGCCAGCTCTCGCCAGCGTCAGGTCATCCTGGGTCTGCCCGCATCCCCGCGCCGGCCCGCCCCTCATGCTGTCACCCGGAGCTGTCATGCCGCACGCCCCCGCCCCCGCCGCCCGCCGCGCCCTTGGCGCCTTGCTGCGGACCGGGCGGGGTGGCGCACCCCTGCCCGGGCCGGTCCGCCACATGCCCGAAAGGTTTAGAATGCGCCGCTCCCTTCCGTTCCTGCTGCTGGCCAGCGTGGCCATCCCTGCATCCGCGCAGGAGGCCATCGTCCTCGACACGATCGTGCTTGAAGCGGAAAGCGACGAGACGCTGAACCAGTCCGGCTACGTCGCCACGACCGCGCGGCAGGCGACCAAGCTTGATACCCCGGTGGCCGAGATCCCGCAGGCGGTCACGGTCGTGACGCAGGACCAGATCGAGGATCAGCGCCCGCGCACGCTGAACGAGACGCTGAACTACACCGCCAGCGCGAACCCCAACAACTACGGCTTCGACACCCGCTTCGACGCCTTCACGCTGCGCGGCTTCCCAGCCTACTACAACGGCGTCTTCCGCGACGGGCTGCGCGTCTTCAACGCGCCGACGGCGATCTACAAGGCCGAACCCTACGGGACCGAGGGCATCGCGATCCTGAAGGGTCCGGCGTCGTCGCTTTATGGCGTGAGCGGTCCGGGCGGGATCGTGAACATCGTGACCAAGCGCCCGCTGGACAAGCCCTACCGCGAGATCGAGGCCGTGACCGGCGCGAACGACCGCGCGCAGCTTGCCTTCGACGTGTCCGGTCCGCTGAAGGACGACCGCTTCGCCTATCGCCTGACCGCGCTGCACCGCAACGCCAATACCGACCTGCCGGGCTACGCCGACGACAAGACCTACCTCGCCCCCGCCTTCAGCTACGACGACGGCACGACCAAGGTGACGGTGCTGGCCGAACTGTCGCAAAGCCTGACCGGCGGGACGGCCGCGTTCTTCAACCCGGCCTTCGGCGAGGTCTCGGACCTGTATGAGGGCGACCCGGACTACAACGACTTCCGCCAGCAGCAGTGGCGCTTCGGCTACGAGGTCGAACATCGCCTCACCGACGCCTTCACCCTGCGCCAGAACGCGCGGATCACGCATGTGGACGCGGATCTCGAATACAGCAACCACTATCCGACGGGGACCGGCACGCTCGCCCGGTTCTGGGGCCACTACCTTGAGGAAGTGGACAGCCGGTCGGTCGACACGGCGCTGCAATGGAATGGGCAGACCGGCTCGGTCACGCACGAGGTGCTGGCCGGGATCGACGTGACCCGCGCCTATTACGAGGCGCGGAGCCTGCTGGATTTCGTGTCGTCCGCCTCGGCCGATGCGGGCGACGTGCCGTTCGCGAACGGGCAGGACACCACGCAGACCGGGATCTACCTGCACGACCAGATCGGCTGGGGCCGGTTCAGCGGCTTCGCCAGCGTCCGGTTCGACAAGGTGGACACCACCTCGATCGCGGCCGACCGCTCGCGCAGCGACCAGGACGACAGCGGCCGTTCGGGCCGGCTGGGCGGCAGCTACCGCTGGGATTCGGGGCTGGTGGCCTATGCCAACCTGTCCACGTCCTTCGCACCCAACATCGGCGTCGTCTATGACGACATCACCTCGGACGAGACGCGCCCCGCCGACCCGACCCGGTCCACCCAGCGCGAGATCGGCCTGAAATACGCGCCCGAGGACACCAACCTGCTCGTCACCGCCTCGCTCTTCGACATCGACCAGCGCGATGGCGTCGTTTACGACGCCTCGACCGGGCCGAACAAGCAGCGCCAGCTGGACCTGAACAGCCGCGGGATCGAACTGGAAGCCGCCGCGTCGTGGGACAACGGCTGGTCCACCATCGCCAGCTACACCCACATGCGCCTGAAGATCGAGGAAGGCGCGGCCGGCACGAACGGGAACGAGCTGTCCGGCACGCCCAACGACGTGCTGTCGCTGTGGGGCAAGTACGACTTCCAGGACGGCCCGGCCGCGGGCCTCGGTCTTGGCGCGGGCATCCGCTATGTCGGCGAAAGCTTCGGCGACGACCTGAACACGATCGAGAACGACGACCGCGTGTTCGTGGACCTGGCCGCGACCTATGACGTGCCGCAGGCGCCGGGCGTGCAGGCGCAGCTGAACGTCAAGAACGTCTTCGACAGCGAAAAGCAGACCTGCACCTCGGGCTACTGCTACCGCGACGAGGGCCGGACCTGGACCGCCAGCCTTCGCAAGCGGTTCTGACGCGTGGGTCCGGGTCGGCAGACGGGGTTGCTGGGCGGTCTGTGGGCCGCCTATGCCGCGCAAAGCGTGATCGGGGGGCTGACCTGGGGGGGCCTCGCCACTGTCCTGCGCGACCGGGGCCTGCCGCTGGACCAGATCGGTCTTGTGTCGCTGCTGATGCTGCCCTGGGCGCTCAAGTTCCTGTGGTCGCCCTTCGTCGAGCGCGCGCGGGTTCCCCGCGGCCGCCCGGTCCGCACCGCGGCGGTGACGATGATCGGGGGCGCGGTCGCCGTCGCGGGCCTGGCCATGGCCGGGCTTTTGCCGCTGCAACCCTTGCTGCCGGTCCTTGCCGCACTGCTGGTCGTGGCCTTCGCGACCGCGACCGTCGACATCGCCGTCGATGGCCACGCGGTCGGCGCGCTCGAGGGGCGGGCGCTTGGCTGGGGGAACGCGGCGCAGGTGGGCGGCGCCTATGTCGGCGCGGCGATCGGCGGCGGGCTGTTCGTCGTCATGGTCGCGCGCTGGGGCTGGACCGCGGGCACGCTGTCGATGGCGGCGCTGGTCGCGGTTCTGCTGGCGGCTTTCGCGCTGGCCGCGCGGGGCGGCCCGTCCGCGCCCGCAGGCGCCCCCCTGCCCAGCCTCGGCCGCACCTGGTCGCGCCCCGAAATCCGCCGCGGCCTGATCCTGACCGCAGGCTTCGTCGTGGCGCAAAAGGCCTCGCAGCAGATGCTGGGCCCCTACCTGATCGACCTTGGACTGTCGCTGGAAACGGTGGGCCTTCTCGGCGGCGCGTCCAGCATCGGGCTGGGGCTCGCCGGCGCGATCCTCGGCGGGGCGCTGGTGCGGGTCTATGGGATCGGCGCCACGATGCGGATCGCGCTGGCGCTTCAGGCGCTGATGCTGGTCATCATCGCGCTCAGCGCCGCGGGCGTTGCGGTGCCGCGTCCGGTGGTGGTCGGGGCGGCGATGCTGGCGTCGTCCGCCGTGACCGCGATCGGCTTCACCGCGCTTTACGCGCAGTTCATGGCCTGGGCCGACCCCGCGCAGGGGGGCGTGGACTTCACGGTGTTCCAGTGCCTCGACGCCACGATCAGCATGGCCCTGGGCGTGCTGGTCGGGCTAGGCGCGGAATATCGCGGCTACGATACGGTGTTCGGCATCGCCGCCGCCGCCGCCCTTGCCATGGCCCTGATCCTGCCCACCGCCCGAAACCGTCCAGCAAGGCCAGCCGCATGATCCACGATACGCCGAACCCCTGCCGGTCCGAGGCGCGCCTGGCGATCCCGTTCGAGGCGCTCGACGCCCTGCTGCGCCACGAGGCCGAGGAACACGACCTGACCCTTCGCCCCGGCCCCGACGGCGGGATCTGGGCCGAGGTCGAGGGCGGGACGCTGGGCCTGCGCCACGACGGCGGGCTGGCGGTGCTGTCGGTGCGCGCCCCGGACCCGGACTGGCTGCACGCGATCTGCGAGTCGGTGGACGAACACCTGGCCCACCACGCCCCCGGCACGCCCGCGCCGGTCTGGACCGGTCCGCGCCCGGCGGGGCACCTGCCGCCGAACTTCAGCCTTGCGCGGGTCGCCCGGATCGAGCGGCTGACAGCCGATTTTCTGCGCGTCCGGCTTGAGGGGCGCGATCTCGCCCGTCTCGACCGCGACATGATCCATTTCCGCTTTGCCCTTCCCCGCGCGGATGGGCAGCCGACGGTCTGGCCGCGTCTCAACGCCGCCGGCCGGACCGAATGGCCCGACAGGCTGCACCGGCCCGCGTACACGATCAGTGGCATCGACGCCGACGCGGGCTGGCTGGAAACGGACGTGTTCGTTCATCCGGGCGGGCGCGTCTGCGGGTTTCTGGATGCGGCACGGCCGGGCGCCCAGGTCGGGCTGACGGGGCCGGGCGGCGGCGGCATCCCGCGCGGCGAAGCCTTGGCGATCGGCGGCGACGAGACCGCCTATCCGGCGCTCGCCCGCATCATCGCCGCGCAGGCGCCGACCGCGCGGATCGCGGCGCATCTGTTCGGCGCGCGCCCCGACTACCCCTTTCCGACCCATCCCGGCCTAGCGATCACTCACCGCCCCCACGCGGAAGCCGAAGTCGCCGCCGAGATCGCAGCCGCGCCGCCGGTGGACCAGTACTGGTTCGCCACGGAAAAGGCGCGGCTGAAGCCCCTGAAGCGCGCCATCCTCGACACCCTCGCGGTGCCGAAGGCGCGGGCGCATCTCGCCGCCTACTGGAACGCGGCGGAGCCGTCGGACGACTGAGCGGCGCGGGTCAGGTCGCGGCGGCGCGGGCGAGCCACTGCGCCCAGTTGGGCGCTGTGGGGCCGGGCACCGGCGCACCGGTCGAGGCGCGGGCGGCGATCCCCGCTGCCGCATCGGCGGGCGGTTCGGACCAGGCGTCCCCGGCCTCGGGCATCGGCGGCGGCGCGGCTTTTTCGACACGCGCCGGTTGCCCGGCAGCGGCTTCGGCGGCCTTGCGGCGACGCCTGTCCAGCACGCTGCCGGCCAGCCGCTTCAGCATTCTCGGATCGGCCAGCCGGGGCAGCACCGCCCCCGCGCGGCGCGCCTTGATGTCCAGCACCAGCTGCTCATAGCGCAGGGCCGCGCGCAGATCGCGCCCGATCGCCGCCGCCGTGCGCCGCGCGGCCGGGTCCGCGATCGGCGGCAGCGCCTCGTGCGCGGCCAGCATCGCCCCCACCGTCTCGACCGACAGGCGATGCGACACCGACCCCGCATGGCGGCGATAGGCGTAAAGCGGATCGGGCAGCAGCAGGAACGAGGCGCCGTCGATCAGCAGCCGCAGGATCAGGTCGTAATCCTCGCCGATCCGCAGCGCCGGGTCGTAGCGGCGGGATCCCAGCACCGACCGCCGGATCAACGGCTTGAGATAGCCGAACGACGGCAGGTCGGCGCCCGGCGCGTTGCCCTGCAGGTAAAGATCAAGCGTCAGCCGCATCGGCGACGACAGTCGCAAGCCCTGCAGCAGCGTGCGCCCCTGCGCCCGCTCGGCCGCGCCGAAATGAACCAGATCGTCGGCGGCGATGTCCGCGCCTGCGGCGGTCGCCGCCTGAACCAGCCGCGCGAGCCGCTGCGGGTGGATCAGGTCGTCGCTGTCCACGACCGCGATCCAGTCGCCGCGCGCGGCATCCAGCGCAAGATTGCGCGTGACCGCCGGCCCGCCGTTCCGGGGCGAGGCGATGACCTTGACCCGGGGATCGCCCGCCGCGATCGCGCGCGCGATGGCAACGCTGTCGTCGTCGGACGCGTCGTCGGCAAGGATCAGCTCCAACCGCGGTTCGGATTGCGCAAGAACCGCCTTCATCGACGCGGCGAGATAGCGCGCGCCCCGATAATTCGCCATGATGACGGAAATCAGCGGATTTGCGCGGTTCGATTCGTCGTGCGAATGCGCGGCCTGTGGGATCATTGCACCGACTTTAATCCGTTACATGCGTCAACTCACCCTCAGGTTGATCGGCGCCTTCGCTGTTCTGATAACCCGGGCTGATGAACGCGACAACCGGACTCCCCGCGCGGTTGTGCAGACAAGGAAATCAGATGCGAAACCCAGTTCTCGGCATGACGCTTGCCCTTGCGATGCTGCCCCTTGGCCTGGGCGGTGCCGGCGCCCAGACGCAGACCGACCCGAACGCCCCGTTCCCGCCCGCGTCCGAGCAGGCGGGCTTTCGCGACCACTTCAACGCGCTCGACAAGAAGCGCTGGTACGTGTCCGACGGCTGGACCAACGGCGATCACCAGGACTGCGTCTGGTCGGCGGGCGCGGTGCAGGTGCGCGACGGAATGCTGACCCTGTTCCGCATCCCCGCCCCCGAGACGGGCGACGACCCCAAGGCCCGCTGCGGCGAGGTGCAGACAAACGCCTTCTTCCGCTATGGCACGTTCGAGGCGCGGATCCGCACGGCCCGGGTGTCGGGCATGAACGCCTCGGTCTTTACCTACTCGGGCCCGGCCCACAAATATCCGCACAGCGAGATCGACATCGAGATCCTGACCCGCGACACCTCGAAGGTCGAATTCAACACCTATGTCGAGGGCAAGCCGATGAACGGCCAGAAGGTTTCGGTCGAACCCCGCACCGAACAGGCCTTCCACCGCGTCGCGATCCGGTGGGAGCCGACGGGGATTCGCTGGTACATCGACGGCAGGCAGGTCCACCGCACGCCCGACGGCGCGGCGCTGCCCGACTTTCCCCAGAAGCTCTACATGTCGTTCTGGAGCACGACCACGCTGGTGGACTGGATGGGGCCGCTGAACCCGGACGCGAAGATGCAGCGGTACGACATCGACTGGGTCGCTTACACGCCGCCGGGCAAGAAGTGCCTGTTCCCGGAATCGGTGACCTGCCAGCCGTGACGGGCGGGCCTGCAAACGAACAAGACCGCCACAAGCGTGGCGGTCTTTCGATTTCGTCGGCCGGGTGATCCGGTCGGGATCGGGCGATCAGTGCGCCCCGCGCGACATCAGGATCGCGGGCACGGTCATGACCACGATCCGAAGGTCGCGCAGCAGGCCCCAGTTCGCAACGTAGAAGCGGTCCAGCCGGACGCGTTCGGCATAGGTCGTGTCGCTGCGGCCGCTGATCTGCCACAGGCCGGTCAGACCCGGGCGGGTCGCCAGGTAGTACTTGCCCGACACGCCGTAGTTGCTCAGCTCGGCCTCGACGACCGGGCGGGGGCCGACCAGGCTCATCTCGCCCGACAGCACGTTCAGCAGCTGCGGCAGCTCGTCCAGGCTGAGCTTGCGCAGGATCGCGCCCAGCGGCGTCACGCGCGGATCGTTCACCAGCTTGCGCTTGAGCGCCCAGACGGCCGCGTCCGCGGGATTGTCCCGCAGGTGGCGTTCCAGCACCTCGTCACCGTTCACGACCATGGTGCGGAACTTCCAGCAGCGGAACTCGCGCCCCTGGAAACCGACCCGGCGGTGTCCGTAAAGCAGCGGGCCGGGATCGGTGAGCTTCAGCAGCACCGCCAGCGCGATCACCATCGGCAAGAGCAGCGGCAGGCTGAGCACGACCAGCAGGACATCCATCATCCGCTTGGCCAGCCCGCCCACCGGGGCCGTCGGGTATGCGTCCCGGGTGGTCGCATCGCCCAAGCCGAGCGCCGGTTTCATCACATCGTTCGGGGTCGCCATCTTGCCGAGTGCCATCGCAGGAAGGTCCTGTTCGTGTACGGATATGAAATCTTCAGCCGGAGCCAACTGCATAACGTCACCTGTTCAACCAAACGAACCACTCGACCACGCAGCCGTCCCGAATGGAGAGAAACAACGCCACTCGAAATTCACGGGCAACATGTGGTCAAAGTACCCTGCTGACAAGGCGAAAACCACCGCCGATCCGGTCCGTTGGCAATTGAGCGCCGAGCAACCAAATCGGGACGTCGAGAGAGAAGAATCTTTCGCAATCGGGCATTGCGGGGCGAGTTCAGGATAACATACGGGCAGTCGGGCTGACGCACTCCGGCGAAGATGCCGGTGATAGCGCCAACACGGCCTGTATGCCCTGCATTTAAGGCAAGTTTGTGAAGAATCGCCGGGTAGCTGCTATGCACGCAGCGGGTGCGGACGCGGGCGCGGCTCGGCTGGCGTGG
Source organism: Paracoccus marinus (assembly GCF_007018965.1). Lineage (GTDB taxonomy): Bacteria > Pseudomonadota > Alphaproteobacteria > Rhodobacterales > Rhodobacteraceae > Paracoccus > Paracoccus marinus. The sequence goes on along the minus strand of NZ_VJYZ01000018.1, from coordinate 101,595 downwards.
AGTGGGGAAGGCGATCTTGAGCGCCGGCGCAGGGCGCAAAGATGCTGCACGATTTGCCGAGGGCCCCCGCCCGCACGTTCAGAACCGATCTTGACCGACGCATCTGCGGCACATGCTTGAGACGGCAGAGTCAGCGTAGGTGAGCGTCAGCGGCGGGCACGCGTCAACTGTGCCCAAAGATCAGCGGTGGGCGGGCACCAGCCGGTCCGAGGACTTGGCGGGTTTCGTAGCCGCCCGGCGTGCGGGCCGGTTGGCCGCGACAGCGATACCGATCACGACGGCGACCTGCATGACGATCAACGCGCCAAAGCAGATCCAGGCGATCGTCCCGGCAGAGACGTCCCGCGAGATCCCGCCGCCGATGATACCGCCAAGCACGACCAGCTCTGCGATCAGAAATCGAATCACGAACATCAGTCACCCCCTACACGCAAGGGTAGACTTGATATTTAAACCGATCCACCCCGGAGATGACTGATTTTCACAATCCGTTGCACAAATTTAAATAGAACTGTCTTTTTTCGTCCTCAACGAGAGGTAGCCCTTGGAGCGGCTGAGATAGTTCTCCATCGCTTCCGGCACCAGATACGAACGCAGCCGCCGCAGGTTCACCCGGTCATAGACGACGCCCAGGCATTTATCCGTCAGGCGCGGATGATCGGCCAATGTCGTCTCGACCATGCTGCGCGGGGTGCGGCCCCATTCGCCCACGGCGACGAACTGCTGCAACTCGGCCAGGACCGCGCGGCCCTGCGCGACGGGATACAGCGGCGGCACGTCGACGATCACCGCGCTGAACGATTTGCGGGCATCCTGCACGACATTGCGCAGCAGCTGGCTGGTCAGCAGGTCGTCGGACGCCCCGCCCCCTTCCAGCCCGCACGGCAGGACGTAGATGTTGGTGTCGGCGATCTTGAACAGCGATGCGTGCCATCCGCCATCCCCCGACACCGCATCCGTCAGGCCGGGCTTGCGGTCCAGCCGCAGCATCCGGCTGAGAACCCGGCCGCGCCCGTCGGCGTCGATCAGCAGCACCGCGTCGGACCCGAGCCCAAGCTGCGCCGCAAGGTTCAGCGACACCTCGGACCGGCCGGCATAGGGGTGGAACGAGGTCACGCCGGTCACGCGCATGTCGCGGTCGCGCGTCGCGGCTGCCAGCCGCACGTGGCGCAGCGTCTCGGCATAGACCGAGTTGGGGTACATCAGCACCGGAACGAAGGCGCGGATCTCGGGCACGTCGGGCTTCTTGATGGCAGGCAGGGTCTCACCCGACGGCCGGTGGTCCGGCCAATGTTCGGCCTGTTGGTCATGGGCATGATCTGCCGCCGCCTCTGCCCGGCGCAGGGCCGCGCGGGTGCCGCCCTCGGCCCGGCCGGCGCGGGCGGCGCGGGGCGGGGCGCCGCGCGGCAGGACCGGCAGGTGGCCCAGAAAGCGCAGCCCGGTGGTGTCGGTCACGTCCGACCCGGTCCGCAGGAAGCGGTCGCGGCTTTCGCGGATCGCGGCCAGCCCGCCGCCGAGAAAAAGCCCCAGCAACGTCGAGGCGAGGACGCCGCGGATCGTGCTTGGCCCCGACGCCTTGGGCGGCACCTGCGCGTAGGACAGGATCCGAACGTTCGATTCCGGGAACGACTGCTGCTGCTCGATCTCCTGCGCGCGGGTCAGCGTCGCCTGGTACAGCGCCGACAGGGTCGCCGCCCGTTCCTGCAGCGCCCGCAGCCGGACGAAGTTCGCGGCCTGGTCGGTGTTGCGCTCGGTCGCCTGCTTCACGCTCGTCTGCAGCGCCTCCACCCGCGCCTCGGCCACCCGCAGCGCGCTCGTCGCTTCCTGCCGCTGGCCCTGAAGCTCGACGAACAGCCGCTCGGCGGTCGATGCCAGCGTGCGCCGCAGCCCCGCCACCTGCGGGTGGTTCGGGCCGCCGTCGTTGATGAGACCCTCGAGCCGCGCGCGGACGTCGTTGTAGTTGTCCAGCCGCGCCACCAGCGCGTCCGACATCTCGCCGCCGATCGACAGGGCGTTGCCCTCGGTCAGCCCCTCGACGCCGCCGGCCACCGCCTTGTCGTAGGTGTCGAGAACCGCCCGCGCCCGCGCCGCCTCGCTGATGGCCTCCGACAGGCTCGCGTTCAGTTCGCCCAGCGACTGTTCGGTCAGAAGCGCCCCGGTCGAAGACGCGACAAGGCCGTTTTCCGACGCGAACCGCTCTGCCTCGTCGGCGGCGGCGCGGGCCTGTTCCTGCTGCTCGTCGAGCCGCGTCTGCATCCATGCGTTGGTGCGGCCGACGGATTCGGCGTTCGAGGTCAGGATGTCCTGCACGTAGGCGTCGGCATAGGCGTTGGCGATGTCGGCGGCGATCACCGGATCGTGCGAGGTCACGCGCACCGCGACCGCCGTGCTTTTCGCGACCCGGAACACCTGCACCCCGGCCTTCAGCTTCATCGCCGCCAGCTGGCGCTGCGGATCGACCGCCACCGCGCCGCCGGTGCGGGGATCGGCCCCGGTCGGCAGCGTGCCCTGAACCACCGTGTCGGCGGGGGCGACCAGCGCCTCTACCTGGTTCTTGACCCACGACACCGGCGCAAGGACGGTGCCGAACACCCCCTCGACCGCGCGGGACAGCGCGGATTCCGGCGGGTTTAGGAACTGCGGATTGGTTTCCAGACCGGTCTGGTCCAGCACGTCATAGGCCAGCTTGTCGGACCCCAGCACCACGCGCGCGTTCTCGATCATGTCGGTGGTCAGCATGGTGTCGATGCCGCCCGCCTGCTTGATCGCGCTGTTCTGATTGCTGTCGAGAAGCAGATTGGCGAAGGCGTCGTAGGTGTCGGGAAGCGACTTGACGTAGATCAGCCCAAGCGCGCCCATCAGCAGCGCGGGGGCAAGGATCGTCGTCCGCTGGCGGCGCAGCGCGACCATCATCCGGCGCAGGTCGATGGTCTGGACCTGCGATCCCGGCGCGATGCCGTAGGCGTTGCCCGGGTCGTAGGGTCTGAGTTCGCGCGACATCATGTTCCTTTCGACCCCTTTGGTCCGCCCTGCCCGTCAGGCTGGACGGAGCCTGCGCAGACCGGCGGGGTTCCGTAAAGCTCGATCCGCGGCGCGCCCGCAAGATACGCGCCTGCGCCTATGTGAAGGGCCGCGCGCATCAACTGGCGGTTGCGCCACGCGGGCCTGCCGGCGCCCAGCAGCGCCATTCCGCCGCAGGCCGCGGCCTTGGCGGCAGCGATTCCCGCCTGCCCCAGCCGCCCGGTCCGCGATTTGTCGCGGGCGATCAGGCTCGCATGGGTCTGCCCCATCCGGTAGCGGCGCTTGAGAAGCCAGCGCAGGCTCGCGCGGTCGGCGGGCACGGTTTCCTCGGCGGTCGCGTCGGGCGCAAAGGCGATCCGCCCGCCCGCGCGCAGGTAGGCCGAGAAGAAGGCCGTATCCTCGCCGCCCGAACGGCCGCGCGCGACGTCGAAGCGCAGGTCGGAAAGCGCCGGGTCGGCCAGGTCCAGCAGGGTGTTGCCGGTGTAGCCGCTGACGATCGCGCCGTCGCGGCGCCGCACCGGCACGGTGTCGTGCAGCCGCCCGCGTGCCATCCAGTCCGGCGTGCCTGGCTGATAGACGCCGTGGACGGGGCCAAGGACCGCGCCGATCCGGCTTTCCGGGGCGCCGTCCTGCCCCTCGCGCCAGGGTTTCAACATCTGGTCCAGCCAGTCCGGCCCGACCCACTGGTCGTCGTCGATCGACAGCAAGAGCCGCGCCCCCGCCCCCCGCGCATGGTCCAGCAGCGCATTCCGCGCGATCGAGATGTTGCGTTCGGGCGCATGCAGATAGATGAGCGGCATCGGAAAAGTCGCGGCGATCCGTTCCACCAGCGCCTGCGCCGACGGGGTGGAATCGTTGTCGGCGATGACGACGCCGACGGCCGTCCCGGTGCGGTCGATCCGCGCCAGCGAGTTCAGCGTGACCTCCAGCTCGGGCCTGCGGAAGGTGCAGACGCCGATCCAGATGTCGGGGGTGTCGGGCGACCCGGGCGTCATCGGGGATGCGGGTGACATCGGCGCTTACCTCGCTGCTGCCATTGCGGGCGCGCGGCGGGGCGCGAGCCACTGCCGCCAGAACCCGACCGACCAGGCCATGTGCATCGACCCGGCGACGAAGCCGGACAGGATCCCCGCCACGCGGCCGGTCTGGACGGCGATACCCGCGCCGCCCGCGAGGCAGGCCAGCAGCCACAGCGCCAACGGCAGCGCGAACACAAGGGAAAGCGGCGTCAGCACCGCCAGCGCCACGGCGGGCGCCAGCAGCGCCACCACCGCCTGCCGCAGCCCCGGCCTTGCGCGGTGCTTGATAAGGTTGCGCGCCCGGCCCCGGCCAAAGTTGAAATACTGCCGCATCAGCGGGCCGATCCGGCGGCGCGGGAAATAGGTCAGGCGGGTCTTGCCGGTCAGCCAGATCCGGTGCCCGGCGGCGAGCAGGCGGCGGTCAAGCTCCGCATCCTCGTTGTGGCTGAAGGTCGGGTCGTAGCCGCCGACCTCCCGGAAGGCGGCGATCCGCATCAGCGCGTGGTGCCCATGCTCGACCCACGCGCCCGCGCCCAGCAGCCGGTGCGCCGACCCGCCATTGCCGATGCGCGAGTTCTGCGCGTCCGCGATCACGCGCTGCAGGAAGCCGTCCCCCTGCGCCTGCATCGAGACGACGACGCTGTCGGCCCCGCCTTGCGCCGCTTCGGCCAGCAGCACGTCGCCGAAATCGGCTGGATAGGCGCTGTGGGCATCCAGCCGCAAAAGCCAGTCGCGCCCGTCGCCGAACCGCTCGACCGCAAGGTTCACGGCGGCGGCCTGCAGGCGGCGCGGGTTGTCGATCAGCCGGACCCGGTCGTCGCGGACGGCGCGGGCGCGCACGATCTCGCAGGTGCTGTCGTTCGACCCGCCATCGGCAACCACCACCAGCGCGTCGTGGCGGGCGGCGAAACCGGCGATCCCGTCCAGCACCTGGGCGATATGCGCTTCCTCGTTCAGGGTCGGGATGACGACCAGCACCTTGAGGGCGCGGGGATCGGGCATGGCTGACCTCATGTCGTGGTCCCCGCGTTCTCGCCGCAGATCGCGCGGGTCAGGCGGCGGCATTCGGCCTCGTTCATTTCAAGTCGGTCGCGCGGGATCGCGGCCACGGCGGCGCGGCGCGCCGCAAGGGCGGGCGCGTCGATGGCGGCCAGGGCCCGCGCCACCACCGGCACCGCCGGGCCTGCATCGCCCGCGCCCGGCACGATCACGCCGCAGTCCCACGACTGCACCCGCCGCGCGACCTCGGTCCCGTCCAGCGCAACCGGCACCGCGCCGTTCAGGCACCCCTCGTACAGCCGGTTCGGCAGCAGCCAGTCCGAGTTCTGGCCGGCCTGATAGCGGTCGAACAGCCAGGCCACGTCAACCTCGGCATAGATGCGGGGCAGGTCACCCGGCCAGTCATAGGGGCCCAGAAACTCCAGGTCCGGGTTCGCGTCCACGACCGCGTGGAAATCGGGGATCACGTCCAGCGCCGGGCGGCCGCGCAGGCGCACCTTGCAGCGCCCCGGCTCGGCGCGCGTCACGGCGTCGAGCGTCAGCAGCGACCAGCGGCAGCGCAGCATCCCGAACCAGCCGACGATCAGCGGCCCCCCGTCCTCGATCCCGCCCGGCGCGGGCGCGGTGCGCGAGGGCCGGGGCGCGTCGTCCGAGGGTTGCGCGAAAGGCTTGTTCTCGACCAGCAGCGTCGGCACGTCGGGCTGGCCGTAGCCGCGCAGATACCGGGTGTCGAAGGCGGGCGACGAGATCACGATCAGCCGCGTGGCGGCCAGCAGCCCCGCCTCGACCCGGCGCAGCGCGCGTTTGGCGATCCCCTGCCCCAGCATCATCCCGTGAATGTCGAGCAGTTCATAGACCAGCCGCCCGCCCCGCCTGCGGACCAGCGCCGCGCCGAGCGCCAGCATTTCCAGGTTGCGGGCCAGCACGACCTCGGGACCAGCCGCCTCGCCGTCACCTGTTGCGGCCGACGTCTCGGGCACCAGCCGCGCGATCCGGGGCAGCGCCGCGATCACCGCGCGGACGCGCTGGACCATGCGGCCGTTGGCGGTGCGCCCCAGCACCACGGCCGCGTCGGGCAGCGCGCCCCCGCCGCGGCGAAAGCCCGCGACGGCCACGGTCGCGCCACCGCGCCGCAGCATCTCGACCCGCCGCCACACGGACGGATCGTCAAGGTCGTGGGCGAGATAGGTCACGCGCAAGCATGCTCTCCGACGTCTGGGGTCGCGGGTGGGGCCGCGGGCGGGGCCGCGATCCGGTCCGCGATCGGGGCGGGACGTGCGGCCCCGGCCGGGCTGGCAAATGATCCAGTTGCAATCACACGGACGCCCTTAAACGATGTCGCGCCGCGGTAAAACCGGGCGATCCGGGCGGCTTTATCAACAGTGGCGCACCTTTATGTGACGGTCGCGCGGCGCGCGAGGCGGGGCCGCGCAGGCGGCGAGGTGCCGATCAGTCCTCGATCAGCAGGCGGCCGATCCGGGTCGGACGAATGTCGGGCCGGCGCGCGGCCAGCTTGTCGCGCAGGATCCCGCGCGCGATCGGCAGGATCGTTTCGGGCTGGCGCAGGGCCGACACCATAGCCCCCGCCCGGCCCATGCGCGCGCGGTTGTCGAGGAAATCGCGCAGCGCGAACCGATGGTGCAGGTCGCGCCGGTGATCCGCCAGCGCCGCCACGGCCGCGCCCCCATCCGTCCCCACGCGCTTGCCCCCGTCCGCCGCGCGCCACGCCGCCAGATGGCTTTCCGAGGCGCGCCACAGCGCCTCCAGATCCTCGGTGCGGTGGCGCGAGCTCAGCGAGTTCTCGCGCCAGCGGGCGGCATAGCCCACCTCGCGGATGGCGCGGAACCGCGCGCCCGCCTGCAACATGCGGACATAAAGGTCGTAATCCTCGCCCAGCCGCAGCCTTTCGTCGTAGCGAAGGCGGTGGCGGCGCAGGAAGTCCAGCCGGATGACGGGCTTGAGAAAGCCCCATTCGTGCCGGGCCGAGCCCTTGCTGGACAGGTTCGCGCGCACAAAGCCGTTCAGGTCGATGTCGATCACGCCCTTGCCCGCGGCGCGGGGCACGGGGGGCAGGTCGTCGGGCACCGTCGCCTCGGTCACGAACAGGATGTTGTCGGCCACCAGGTCCCAGTCGGGCACCGCGAGCAGGCGCGCGAACCGCCCCGGCAGGACGAAGTCGTCGGCGTCCAGCACCGCCACGAAGTCCCCGCGCGCGGCGGCGAAGGCGCGGTTGCGCGCGGCGGCGGGCCCGCCGTTCCGGGGCTGGCGCAGGACGACAAGGCGCGGGTCGCCGCCCGCCGCATGGGCGGCCGCGTGCGCGGTGGCATCGCGCGAGGCGTCGTCGACCACGATCACCTCGGCCACCTCGGGTTCGGCCAGGGCCGAGCGCACGGCGTCGGCGATCGTCGCCTCGGCGTCGTAGGCGGTGACGACGACGGACACCTGCGGCGATGGGCGGGCGGGGTCGGGACGTGCGGCGGTCTGGTCCGGCATGGATCTGATCCCGTTCCGAAGGTCGCCCGGCTCTTACCCGCTCGGCGCCAAAGGCTCAACACGCGAGTGTCCGGCGACGTCGCGGCAAGCAACGCGGGCGATTACCCGTCGCGGCGGATCGGCCTGCGGGCGCGGGGCCACTGGTTGCTCGAAGGCGCGTGGATCGAGGCGGGCCAGCTTGGCCGGTTGCCGCGCCCCGCGGCGGCGGCGAACGAGCCTGCCCGACCCGCCCGTCCGTAAGCGGCCCGGGGCATCCGGTCCACGGCGCGCGCGGCCTGTCTGAACCCGGCCGCGTGGCAGATCGCCACGATGGTGATGATCGACGAGAAGTCGAACTGGAAGAAAAACACCAGCTCGACCTGCATCAGCACGAACTGCCGCACCATGAACAGCGCAAAGAAGATGGAACCCGCGCCGGGACTGCGGATGGTCCATGACAGCATCGCCCAGAGCGCGCCGTAAAACAGCACCGCCTGGATCGTGATGCCGATCAGCCCGATCTCGACCGCGTTCGAGATGAGGGTGTTGTGAAAGTTGAACCCCGTGCGGGTCTCGATCCCGAACTCGGCCCACAGCTGCTCGGCCAGCTGGTTTCCCACCACCCAGAACGCCTGGTAGCCGGTGCCGGCAAACGGATGGCGCGCGATCTCGCCGAAGGCGGTCGCCCACAGCTCGGTGCGGCCGGTCAGGGTCAGGTCCTTTCCGGTCGCGCTGAGAAACGCCTGCGACAGCTCGTCGAACATGCCGGTAAGGATCACCGTCACGACCGCGACCAGCAGCGTCGCCAGCGCCACGACCGCCAGCCGCACCGGCCCGTCGAGCCTGCGCAGCACGTAAAGCAGGCCGAACACGCCCACCGTGCCGCCGACCGCAAGGATCGCGCCGGTGGACTTGGCCATCAAAAGCAGCATTCCGCCCGCGGCAAGGCCCGCCAGCGCCAGCACCCGCCACAGCCGCGTGGCGCGCCGGTCGAACAGCACCGCGACCGCCGCGATCACGAGGATCCCGCTTGCCGCCGCCAGCGCGTTCTTGCTGGCGTAGATCCCCAGATACCCGCCGCCGTCGCCCCGCGACCGGCCCGTGGCGAAGCTGGCGAGCGATGCCATCAGCTGCGCCACGAGCACCAGCTTGACGAAGATCGCAGGCGGCAGCCGGTCCGCGAGCGTGATCCCGATCATCACCGTCAGCAGAAGCTGGACCCCGTAGCGCACGGTGACGCCCGGGTAATCGGACCACGTGAACGAACACAGGCACCACAGCGCCAGCGCCACGATCAGCCAGTTGCGCCCCATCGCGGCGATGGTGGCACCGGGCCGCATCGCGATCAGGCCGGCGCCCGCCAGCAGGAACACCAGTGCGCCCTTGGACCCCAGCATCGGCAGCAGCGCCGCGCCGAGAAGGCACAGGAACCCCACGACGACCGTGGGCGAATAGGTCAGGACGAACCCCGGGCGACGAGCAGACGGGTGTGCGGGCGGATACGCGGCCGGGCGCGCAGCCGGGCGCGCGGCACGGGGGAACCGCGCCGCATCCGTCGTCTGCATGTCGCCAAGGCTTGCCATCGGTCCTCGTATCCGCCGCGCCGCGCGCGAAAGGCGCACGGGGGTTCATATGGGGGGATCATATCGGAAGGGCGCAACGCGATCGCCCCTGCCCTGCCGTGCCGGTCCCGCGCCGCCCGTGGTCGGCCCGCGAACCCGGCCATTCGTCACGCGCGCCCTTATGCCGCCACCGGCGGCCCTGAGCAACGCGCCACCCGTCAGGCCCGCGCCATTCCGCCTGTCACCGCGCCAACGGTCGGCAAAGCGCCCGCCCTAGACCACCAGTCCCCAAACCACCTGCCGCCAGACCACCTGCCGCCAGACCGCCGGCCGCCAGACCGCGCCCGTCGGCCAGCCCTTCAAGCCGCGTTTCTGCCTGCGGCTCGCGCGGGCGGGCCAGCGCGAGGTCCAGCGCCTCGGCGACCGGCAGCACGGCCGCCCCGGCGGCTATGGCGTGGTCCACCACGCCCGCAAGCGCGCCGGGGTCGGTCCCGTAGCGCGAATGATCCTCGGTCACGTCGTGGGTCAGGAAGATGAGCCACGCCTTGCGCCGGACGGCGAGGTCGATCCAGTCGCGCGCGGAACGCCGGACGAGGATATGCGGCTCAAGGCTGACACAGCGCAGCAGCGCCAGGTCGATGTGCCCCTCGTTCAGCCCCGGCCAGATGCCCCGGCTGGCCGCGAACCAGCGTCCCGCGTGGCGTTTCACCCGCGGGCTGACATCGCCATAGGGATAGGCGTGGGTCCGCAGCGGCTTGGTGTGGCCCAGCAGCGCAAGGTGATCGCGGTTCGCCTCGAACTCGGTGAGGATGCGATCCTCGGTCTCGCGCGCGAGCCAGGGGTGGGTGGCTGAATGGCACCCGATCTCGTGCCCCCGTTCGGACAGGCGGGCAAGATCCTCGGCATCGTATTGCCGCACGCCGTTGACGACGCGGCCCATGTTCGACGCGGTGGCATAGAACGTGCCGCGCAGCCCGCGATCCTCGAGGATCCGCGCCCCGGTCGTGGCGGCACTTTTGGGGAAATCGTCGAAGCTGAAACTGACGACGGCGCGGTCGAGGAAAACGGGGGCGCTCCGCTGCGCGAACCGCCGGGCGGCGACATGGGCGAGCCGCCGCTTCAATGATCTTGTCATTCGACCATCTGCTTGAAAATGAGACTCGGAAACATGCGCCAGGCGATCTGCCGATGCTGGCCCTCGGGGCGATTCCTGTAAAGGAAAGCCGACCTGTCCTTTCGGACAGTATACAGGGCGACGTTTTTCAACCGCCGCGTGAGCGCGCTGCGGCACGGTCCATCCGCCACGACACGTTCGCGGCAGCGGGATCGGGCCGGTTTTCCTGCCGATCGGCGCCGGGCGAGCGCAGGCAGCCCCCCACAACCCGCCCCTCGCCTGACGACAGCGGCGCTACCGGCGCGCGGGTGCGTTCGCGAAGATCGACAGCAGCTTGTCCACCTGCGCGTGCCGGTCCATGTCGGGTCGGGCTGAAAAGTCGCGGGCGGCGCGCGAGGTGGCCTGGTAATAGGCCTCGTCGTGCCACAGCTTGCGGACCGCAGCCGCCCATTCGTCGGCGGGCGCCGCAGGGTCGATCAGCACCCCGCCCGGCCCCACCGCCTCGGGCAGGCCGCCGCGATCGGATGCGACGACGGGGATGCCGCTGAACTGCGGCTCGACCGCGATGCGGCCGAACGCTTCTTCCCACTGGCTGGGGGCCAGCACGATCCGCGCCTTGCCATAGACCGACTTCATGTCGCCGGTGGACGGCTTCAGCGTCACGTTGGGCAGCGCCGCCAAGCGTTCCATCAGCCGGGCCTTGTCGTCGGGTTCCAGCATCCAACCCGCGACGAAGACGAACGGTATCTCGGGGCAGCGTTCGGCGACGCCCAGCGCGATCTCCAGCCCCTTTCGGGGGTGGGGGTTGATGAAGGTGACGTTCTCGCGCGTCGTCTCGGTCTGGTATGTCTCGCGCCGGATCAGGGGATAGACCACGTCGGCGTGGATCCCGAACAGCTCGCGAAAGCGGCCGGCGGTGAAGTTCGAGTTGGCGACGTAGCCCACGTTCCTGAGCGTATCCAGACTGCCGCCCAGATCCTCGATCTCGGCGTTGCGCAGGTAGATCACGACGCGGGTATCCACCCCGTCGAGCGCCTGCGCGATCTTCACCGGAAACAGCGACTGCGGCACCACCACGTCGGCCCCCACGCGGCGGGCCACGTCCGCCGCGACTTCCCACGGGAACCAGGCGCGGTAGACCGGGTAGCCGAGCGTCCGGTCCACGACATAGCCGCGCCGGTTCAGCTTGAGCTTGACCCGGCTCACGACGCCCAGGCGGCCCTTGCCGGTCAGCCCCGACAACACGCTGACCTCGTGCCCGCGCGCCGCGAACTCACGCGCGAGGTCGTTGATGCTGGACTGCGCGCCCCCGACCATCTGGGGAATATAGGGGTGGGCGTTGGCAAGCAGGATCTTCATCGGGTTCTCGACCTATGGGCGGGACGGGTGACGGGATGCGCGGCCTGCGCCGTCCACGGGCCGCGCCTTGCTGTCTGCCTTATCTAGTCTGTCCTTCTGATGACAGCCGCGCGCCACCCACGGCCGGAAATCCGCCGATCGAGGCGCCACGCCGGCCATCGCGGGCGGCGGCCGCCCGGCGGTCACCCCAGCCGGTAGTTCGGGCTTTCCCGCGTGATCTGCACGTCGTGGACGTGGCTTTCCTTCAGCCCCGCGCCGGTGATGCGGACGAACTCGCAGCCCCGGCGCATCTGGTCGATCGTGGCGTTGCCGGTGTAGCCCATCGCGGCGCGCAGGCCGCCGACCATCTGGTGGATGACCGCCGCCGCCGTGCCCTTGTAGGGCACCTGCCCCTCGATCCCCTCGGGGACCAGCTTGTCCGACGCCGCGTCCTTCTGGAAATAGCGGTCGGCGGACCCGCGCGCCATCGCGCCCAGGCTGCCCATGCCGCGATAGGACTTGAACGACCGGCCCTGGTACAGGATCACCTCGCCCGGGCTTTCGTCGGTGCCGGCGATGGCGCTGCCGACCATCGCGCAGCTTGCCCCGGCCGCGATCGCCTTGGCGAAGTCGCCCGAATACTTGATGCCGCCGTCGGCGATGACCGGCACGTCGCCCGCGCCCGCGACCGCGTCCATGATCGCCGTCAGCTGCGGCACGCCCACGCCCGCCACGATCCGCGTCGTGCAGATCGAGCCGGGGCCGATCCCGACCTTGACCGCGTCCGCGCCCGCATCGACCAGCGCCCGCGCCGCGGCGGCGGTCGCCACGTTGCCCGCGCAGACCTGCACGTCGGGATGTTCGGCCTTGAGCCGGGCCACGGCGCGCGCGACCCCTTCGGAATGGCCGTGCGCGGTGTCGATCACCACCAGGTCCACGCCCGCGTCCACCAGCGCAAGGCTGCGCTCGTGCCCGTCGTCGCCCACGGTCGATGCGGCGGCGACGCGCAGGCGGCCCTTGTGGTCCTTGCAGGCGAGCGGGTTCAGAACCGACCTTTCGCTGTCCTTCAGCGTCAGAAGGCCGGTCAGGTGGCCGCGCTCGTCGGTGACCAGCAGCTTTTCGATGCGGCGCGCCTTCATCAGGCTCAGCGCCTCGGCCCGGTCGGCGGGCTCGCGCAGCACGGCGAGGTTGTCGGCGGTCATCATCGTGCGGACGGGGGTCGCGTCGTCGCTGGCGAAGCGCATGTCGCGGTTGGTGACGATGCCAAGGATCCGGCCCTCTTCGTCCACCACCGGAAAGCCGGTGACGTTGTAGCGGTCCTGCAGCGCCTTCGCATCGGCCAGGGTCTGGTCGGGGCGCAGGGTGATGGGGTTGTAGACGATTCCGCTTTCGAACCGCTTGACGCGCCGCACCTCGTCCGACTGCGCCTGGGTGGACAGGTTGCGGTGGATCACGCCGATCCCGCCCGCCTGCGCCATGGCGATCGCCATCCGGCTTTCCGTCACGGTATCCATCGCGGAACTGACCAGCGGGATGTTGAGCGCGATCCTTGCCGTCAGGCGCGTCGCCACGTCGGCGGTGGACGGCAGCACGCTGGACGCGGCCGGCACGAGAAGGACGTCGTCGAAGGTCAGCGCCTCGCGAATCTGCATGGGAATCGATCCTGTCAGAGCTTCGTTTGGCAAGTCCCCCTGTCACGCATCCCGGGCGAAGTCCAGCGGACAGGCGGGCGCCCCGCCGCGCCGCGCCGCTCCTCGCTGGCGATGCGCGCCGCGCGCCGCGCGCGGGCGTTGCGGGCGCGCCACGACAACGGCGGCAAGAAGACGCCGACGTTGCGTCATGTTTGCTTCACGTTTCTTTGCGCGCCACAGTCCGCATGAGACCCGCCTGTCGGCGGAGGGGAGGGACAACAATGAAAAAGACACTTACGGCCTCGGCCGTTCTGATGCTGGGTGCCGCGCCGCTGATGGCGGGCGGGATCGAGCGGGCGCCGCAATCGCTCGGCGCGCTGTTCGAGCCGGGCAACTACGTCGAGCTGAGCTTCGGCAAGGTGAACCCGGACGTGTCGGGCCGTGACGTGGCGATCTTCGGCGGCCGCGACACCGGCGGCGTGGCCGACGACTATGGCTTCGTTGGCTTCGCCTACAAGCAGCAGCTGCAGGACAACCTGTCGGTCGCGTTCATCGTCGAACAGCCCTACGGCACGGACATCAAATATCCGGTCGGCGAGTCCGTCGCACTGGGCGGCACCTCGGCCGAGGTCAACTCGACCACCTACACGGCCCTGCTGCGCTACACGATGGACAACGGTTTCGGGGTCCACGGCGGTCTGCGCGGGTCGCGCGTGGATGCCGAGGTGAACCTGCGTGGCCTCGCCTACGGCCCGATCAGCGGCTACAACCTCAAGGTCGATGACGATTGGGCCGCGGGCTACGTCGTCGGCGTCAGCTACGAAAAGCCCGAGATCGCGGCGCGCGTCTCGCTCACCTACAACTCGGACATCGAGCATGAGTTCGATACCCGCGAAAGCCTCAGTGGCTTCCCGCTGGGTGGCGAATCGCGCACCAAGGTCCACACCCCGCGCAGCTGGAACCTTGAAGGCCAGACCGGCGTCGCGCCGGGCACGCTGGTGTTCGGCTCGATCCGCTGGGTGAAGTGGTCCGAGTTCAAGGTGAACCCCGCCGTCTTCGTCGCCGCCCCGCCCGCGGGCTTCGGCATCTCGGACGGTCTCGTGGACCTGGAAGACACCACGACCTTCACGCTGGGTGTCGGCCGCAAGTTCACCGACAACTGGTCGGGCGCAGCCTCGTTCTCGTACGAAAAGGCCGAGGACGACGACCTGGTGTCGCCGCTCGCGCCCACGAACGGGCGCAAGGGCATCTCGCTGGCCGCGATCTACACGCAGGACAAGTTCAAGGTCACGACCGGCATCAGCTACTTCAAGCTGGGCGACGCGTCCGCCGAAACCGGCACGCCCGACACCGCGCGCGCCGAGATGGAGGACAACCACGCCCTCGGCGTCGGCGTGAAGATCGGCTACACCTTCTGATCCGACCGGACCCGAACGACATCACGCAAAGGCCCCGCAAACGCGGGGCCTTCTGCGTTGCGGGGTCGCGCGCGGCGATCGCCTGCGCCGGACCGGCCGTTCACTGTGCGGCCAGCGCCTTTTCCAGCTCGGGGCGGAACCGGTTTTCGTAGTCGGCTCCGACAAGGGGCCCGGCGTGGCGGTAAAGGATGCGGCCCTGCGCGTCGACGATGAAGGTTTCCGGCGGGGCCGTCACGCCCCAGTCGATCGCCGCCCGCCCCTGCGGGTCCGTCGCCAAGGCGCCAAAGGGATTGCCATGCTCGTCCAGGAACCGCTGCGCCGCGGGCGCCGGGTCCTTCAGGTCCACGCCCAGCACCGGCAGGCCGGATTGCGCGAGCGCGGTAAGCGTCGGATGTTCGGCCCGGCAGGGCGGGCACCAGCTGGCCCAGTAGTTCACCAGCTTGACGCCCGGCGCGCGCAGATCGGCGTCGGTCAGCTGCCGCGCGCCCTCCAGCGTCGTCTGCGGCAGCGCGGGCGCGGGCCGGCCGATCAGGGCCGATGGCAGGTCGTCGGGGTTCTCGCGCCCCATGCCCCACAGGAACATCGCGGCGATGCCCGCGAACAGCACCGGCGGCAGCAGGGCGAGCGGCGGGATCCTAGCCACGGCGGCGTTCCACCCGGTCCAGGTCGCGCCGCGCCCGCGCCCCAGCGACCAGCGTCTGAACGACCAGCGCGGCCAGCAGGACGGCGGCCACGCCCCATGCCGACAGGACGGGGACGGCGTGTTTGCCAAGTTCGATCATGCAACCTCCTTCACGGGCGCGCCTCGCGCGCGATCAGGGCGGCGGTGCGGCGGCGGCGGATCTCGGTCCGGGTGCGGGCAAGGACGAGCGCCAGGAACAACAGGAAGAACGCCAGCATGCACAGATACAGCGGCTGCTTGTAGACCGGCGCCATCCGCTCCCCCGCCCGCACCGACAGGGACGCGCCCTGGTGCAGGCCCTGGTTCCAGAACAGCGCGGCGTAGCGCGACAAGAGCGCAAAGACCGACCCCACGAGGCACAGGACCGAGGTGAGGTCGGCGGCGCTGTCGGGGTCCTCGACGGCGGACCACAGCGCGATGTAGCCCACGTAGAACAGGAACAGGACGAGGAAGCTTGTCAGCCGCGGGTCCCATTCCCACCACGATCCCCACATCGGCTGCCCCCAGATCGCCCCGGTGACAAGGGCGATCACGGTCATCACGGCGCCCACCGGCGCGGCGGCGCGGGCGGCCAGCGCGCTGACGTGGTGGCGGCGGACGATCCATATCAGCGACGCGACCAGCATCATCATCCAGGCGTTGATCGCCATCATCGCGGCGGGGACGTGGACGAACATGATCTTGACCGTCGCGCCCTGCCGGTAGTCGGGCGGGGTGGCAAAGCCCCAGCCCAGCCCCGCGACCAGCGCGACGGCGGCCGCGGCCGACAGCCACGGCAGAACCGCGCCCGACAGGCGCATGAACTTAACGGGGTTGGCGTATTCCCACAGCGACATGGTCGTCCCTTATCCGCGCGCGTGGCCGGGGTGAAGCCCGCTCACCTCAGATTGACCCGCAGCGCCGCGGCGGCCGCGAACGGGATCGCCGCGACCACCGCCAGCGTGATCCCCGCCAGCAGCGCAAGCGGCGTCGCGGGGTCCTGCCCCGCCGCGCCCAGCCGCACCGTCTCGGCCCCGAAGATCAGGGTCGGGATGTAAAGCGGCAGGACCAGCGCCGACAGCAGCAGCCCGCCCCGGCGCACGCCCACGGTCAGCGCCGCGCCGAACGCGCCCAGCATCGACAGCGCAGGCGTCCCCAGCGCCAGCGACGTAAGCAGCCAAGGCAGCGCCGGCGTGGGCAGGTGCAGCAGCAGCCCGAACAGCGGCGCCGCGACCACCAGCGGCAGCCCGGTCGTGACCCAGTGCGCGGCCGCCTTGGCCAGCACCACGCCTTCCAGCGGCAGGGGGGCGGTGGCGAGAAGGTCCAGGCTCCCATCCTCCCCGTCCAGGGCGAAGATGCGGTCGAGGGACAGAAGGCAGGCCAGAAGCGCGCCGACCCACATGATGCCGGGCGCGATCCGCGACAGGATGTCGCCCCCCGCGCCCACGCCGAACGGGACCAGCGTGCAGACGATCAGGAAGAAGGCGAGGCCAAGGCCCACGCCCCCGCCCGCGCGGAAGGCAAGCCGCAGGTCGCGCAGGAACACGGCCTTCATGGATGGTGCCGCCGGCTGGACGGGGCGGGCCTCACCCGAACGCCTCGTCGAAGCTTGCCGGGGCGCGGCCAGCCGGCCGGGCGGGGTCGGCGCGATACGGGGTCAGGTCCAGCACCGCCGCCTCGGGCAGCCCGAGGTCCACGTGGGTCGCGATCAGCGCGGCCCCGCCGCAGGCCAGATGCGCCCGGACGGCGGACGCGAACAGCAGGACGGACGCCGCGTCCAGCGACACCGTCGGCTCGTCCAGCACCCACAGCGGCCGTCCGGTGACCAGAAGCCGCGCAAGCCCCAGCCGCCGTCTTTGCCCCGCCGACAGCATCGCCGCCGGACGGTCGGCAAGATCGCCGAGGTCCAGCGCGCGCAGCGCCGCATCGACTTGCGCGCGCCCCGCCCCGAACAGCTGTGCCCAGAACGCCAGGTTTTCGGCCACGGTCAGCGCGCCCTTCAGCCCGTCCGCGTGGCCCGCATAGGCCACGCTGTCGGGGACAAGGTCGATCCGCCCCTCGACCGGGTCTTGCAGCCCGGCGACGGTCCGCAGCAGCGTCGTCTTGCCGATCCCGTTCGGGCCACGCAGGATCAGGGCCGCGCCGGGGTCCAGCTGGAACGACACCCCTTCGACCGCGCGCCGCCCGCCGCGTGCGACGGCGAGCATCGTGACCGTCAGCAGCGGCGCCATGGGTCAGACCGGGATCAGGGCGCAGGCCACGCGCCGCCCCTCGGCCAGCGTCACGTTGTAGCTGCGCGCCGCCGACGGGCTCGACATCGCCTCGACCATCAGGCCCGCGTCCTGCAGCCGCCCGGCCAGATCGCCCGGCAGCCGCGCGATGTCCGCGCCCATGCCCACGAACAGCAGATCGATCTCGGCCGCGAGATCAAGCAGCGCCGCGGTGTCGTCAAGCCCGCCCCAGGCGCGGACCGCCTGCGCGGTCGCGATCACCGGGCCACGGTGAACCTGTCCGCCTATGCGGAAGAACCCCGGACCATAGCCGTCCAGCGACAGCGCCCCGCCGAAATCGGTCGGGTTCATCGGCATCAGGGCATGTCCTTGAAGGGCGTCCCCGCAAGCTCGTCCTTCTCGCCCGGCGCGGCCTTGGCGGGCTTCGACCAGTCGCGCTTGACGCCCAGCCACAGCACCACAGACTTGGCGAGATAGACGGTCGAATACGCGCCCACGATCACGCCCCAGATCATCGCGAAGACGAAGTTGCGGATCACGTCTCCGCCCAGCACCAGCATCGGGATCAGGGCGAGCAGCGTGGTCACCGCCGTCATGACCGTGCGCGACAGCGTCTCGTTCACGGTCAGGTTCATCACGTCGATCAGCGGCCGGGTCTTGAACTTGATGAGGTTCTCGCGAAGCCGGTCGAACACGACGACGGTGTCGTTGATCGAATACCCCAGGATCGTCAGCAGGGCCGCGATCGTGGTCAGGTCGAACCTCAGCTGGAACAGCGAGAAGATGCCCATCGTCAGCAGCACGTCGTGGACCAGCGCGGCGACGCCCCCCAGCGCGAACTGCCATTCGAACCGCAGCCAGATGTAGAACAGGATGCCAAGCGTCGCCGCGCCCACCGCGTAAAGCGCGGTCTTCAGCAGCTCGCCCGACACCTTGGGGCCGACCGATTCCACCGCGGCGAACCGCACCGCCGGATCGACCTGCTTCAGCGCCGCCTCGTATTCGTTCAGCTGTTCGGGCGTGACGGACCCGGCTTCGTTCGCAAGCCCGATGCGGATCTGCGCCACGTGCCGGTCGGGTCCGAAGGTCGGGTCGAACACCTCGGTGATGGACAGATCGCCCTGCACCACGGGTTCAAGGGCCGCGCGATACTCGCCCACCTCGAACGCGGTGCTGCTTTCGGCGCGGATGGTCGTGCCGCCCTTGAAATCAATGCCGAGGTTCAGCCCCATCGTGAAGATCAGGATCACCGACGCGACCATCGCCGCGATGGAGATGCCGGTGGTCAGCGCCTGCCAGCGAAAGAAGTTGATGCGGGTTTCGTCCGGGACGAGCTTGAGACGGAATGCCACGATATTCCCCTTACAGGACCAGCGTCTTGGGCTTGCGCCACTCGAGCCACAGCACGATCAGCAGCCGCGTCAGGAAAATCGCGGTGAACACCGAGGTCACGATCCCGATCGTCAGCGTCACGGCGAAGCCCTTGACCGGGCCGGAACCCAGGAAGAACATGACCAGCGCCGCGATAAAGGTCGTGACGTTCGCGTCGATGATCGCGCTCATCGCCTCGTTGAAGCCGTCGCTGATGGCGGCGACCACGCGCTTGCCGGCGCGCAGCTCCTCGCGGATGCGTTCGTAGATGATGACGTTGGCATCGACCGCGGTGCCGACCGTCAGCACGATCCCTGCGATCCCGGGCAGCGTGAGCGTGGCCCCGATCATCGACATGATCGACAGGATCAGGATCACGTTGACGATCACGGCGATCGACGCGAACACGCCGAACAGACCGTAGCTTGCCACGATATAGCCCACCACCAGCACCGTCGCCACCAGGGTGGCGAGCGTGCCGGCGTTGATGCTGTCCTGACCCAGTTCCGGGCCGATCGTCCGTTCCTCGAGGAAGGTCATTTCCGCGGGCAGCGCGCCCGCGCGCAGCAGGACGGCAAGCCGGTTCGATTCGTCCACGGTCATCGCGCCGGAGATCTGACCCTGACCGCCGGGGATCGGCTGTTTGATGTTGGGCGCGGAAATCACCTGGTCGTCCAACACGATGGCGAACAGCTGGCCCACGTTCGCGGCCGTATAGGCGCCGAAGCGGCGCGCACCATTGGGATTGAAGCGGAACTCGACCGCCGGCTGGCCGTCCTGGTCAAAGCTGGGCCGCGCGTCGGTCAGTTCCTCGCCGGTGACGACCGGGGTCTCGTCCAGAGTGTAATACACCCCCTCCTGCTCAAGCGACGGCAGCAGGATGTTGCCCGCGCCGGGCCGGGCGTTCGGGTCGACGCCCTGCCCCACGACCTGGTGGAAGGTCAGGCGCGCGGTCGTGCCGATCAGCTCCTTCAGCTCCTCGGCCGAGCCGATGCCGGGCACCTGGATCAGGATCCGGTCGGCGCCCTGGCGCTGGATGGTGGGTTCGCGGGTGCCGACCTCGTCCACGCGGCGGCGCACGATTTCCAGCGACTGCTGGATCGTCCGGTCGTCGGTCGCGGCGCGCTCCGCCTCGGACAGGCCGACGATCAGGTTCGCGCCGCTGGCGGTGATGTCGAGGTCGCTCGACCCCGCCCCCGACAGCGAGGCGACGGGCGTCGCCAGCGTGCGCGCGATCTCGACCGCGCGGGCCATCTGCGCGGGTTCGCCGATCTCGATGGTCAGGCGGTCCTCGGGGCCGGGCACGCGGCGGACCGCGCCGATCACGTCGCGTTCCTTCGCCAGCGCCTCGCGCAGTTCCGGCCACAGCGCGTTCATCCGCGACTTGTAGACCTCGGCCACGTGCACCTCGCCCAGAAGATGGGCGCCGCCGCGCAGGTCCAGGCCCAGGTTGACGAGGTTCGAGGGCAGGAAGTCCGGCCAGCTCTTGCGGGCCTCGGCCTGCTCGGGCGTCTCGAAGCCCGCGCGCTCGGCGGCGGTGACGGCGTCGTTATGCTGCTCGACCCGCCCGTAGAACAGGTTCGGCATCGCGAACAGAAGGCCGATCGCGACCAGACCCAGGATCAGGGCGCGCTTCCAGAAGGGGATTTGCAGCATGGCGCCGGTCTTTTCTCAGCTTTTGGCGGCGGGCGCGGCGGTCGCGGCCTGGCTCACGACCTGCGAGATCATGCCGCGCACGACGCGCACCCTGACGTTCTGCGCGATCTCGACGTCGACTTCGTCGTCGCGCACCGACACGACACGGCCGATGAGGCCGCCGTTGGTGATGATCTCGTCGCCCCTTTTCAGCGCGGCGACCATGTCGCGGTGCTGGCG
The DNA here is from genome assembly GCF_007018965.1 of Paracoccus marinus. Taxonomy (GTDB): domain Bacteria; phylum Pseudomonadota; class Alphaproteobacteria; order Rhodobacterales; family Rhodobacteraceae; genus Paracoccus; species Paracoccus marinus. The sequence goes on along the minus strand of NZ_VJYZ01000018.1, from coordinate 80,883 downwards.
CAGCTTGCGCTGCTGCGGGCGCAGGATCAGGAAATACATGATCGCGAACACCAGGATCAGCGGCACGAACTGAGCGAAGGCGGCAGCGCCCCCGGGGGCGGCGGTGGCCTGGGCGTAGGCGGGCGTCACGAACATCGGCGTTCCTTGGTCGGGGCCCCGCGCAGGGTCGGCGCAGCGGGCATGAGGGCAGGCGGAAGGCGGCGACCGGCGGCAAAGCCTCCGGCGGATTGGCGCGCAACCTAGCGACGGGGCGCGCGCTTGTCCAGAAAAGGGGTGGCGGGCGCCGCACCGGGCCCGCACCGCCCCCGCCGGCCGTGTCGAGCGCGCGGATGACCGGCGCGGCCGGGCCCGCGCCGGTCAGTCCCGTCGCTGGCGGGCGAGCCACTGGCTGGGCGCTCTCGGCGACGTTCACCACCGCCCTCCGCGCGCCGTGGCTGGCGCGCGCGGCCTTCGCTGTGGTCGCGTAGGTGGATTACGTCATAACGGCGGAGGTCGTCCCTCCGCCCCCCAAGGAGTCCCGGATGCGCCTGGTGCCGACCAGCGTCAGCTCCGGTCACGGCGCTGGTCGTGATTGAAAGTATCGTCGCTCCGCTTCTCCTTCAACGTTTCCTCAATCTCGTCCGGATCGAGACCGATCATGTCGCCGTATTGCATCCAGAACTCGATTTCTTCGTCGGCATAGTCCGGCTTTTCGTCGCGGCTGGCGACCGGTTTGAACTTGGGCCGCGCCGGCGCACCTGCGCCGGTGCCCATCATCACCGGCCTTTCCCCGGCGCCCGGCTCGGGCGGCAGTACACCGTGATAATCCACGGGACGCGCGACCAGCTGCGGGTGCGCCCCGGACCGCTGCGGCGCCACGACCAGATAGCGGGCAACCCGGTTCGCCTCGGTCGCGCCCGCGACGCGGGCCAGCAGATGCAGGCAGCAATCCAGCCCCGATGCGACGCCCGCCGAGGTGAGAACCGGCCCCTCGTCCACGAAGATCGCCCCCGGATCGACGGACACCGCCGGAAACCGCGCGGCGAAATCGTCGGCGCGGGCCCAGTGCGTCGTCGCGCGGCGCCCGTCCAGCAGGCCCGCCTGCGCCACGCCGAACGCGCCGAGGCAAAGCCCCGCCACCACCGCCCCCCGCGCGCCCGCGTGCCGCAGTTCGTCCACGATCGCGCCCGGCACCGGCTCGGCATGATTGCGCCAGCCCGGCAGGACGATCACGTCGGCGGTCCGCGCGGTTTCAAGCGAATGCGGCACCTCGATCGTCAGCCCCGCACCGGCCGCGACCCGGGGTTCGGCGGCGCAGACATCGACGCGGTGACCGGCGGCAAGGAACGGCTCGCCGAACACCGCCAGCGGAGTGGACAGCATGAAGGGGCTGATCCGGTCATAGGCGATGACTGCGACGCGCATTGGCCCGATCTACATGAAACTTGTCCGCAGGGCCACTACCACGCAGGCCCGAACCGCGACAAAAGTGGCCCATCGCAACCGGAATGCTGCATTGGGGCCACCGCGCATGAACCGCACTCTTCTCGTGATCGACATCCAGAACGATTATTTCCCCGGCGGACTGTTGCCCCTGTGGCAGGCCGAGGAGACCGAAGCGCGGATCGTCGCCGCGATCCACGCCGCCCGTGAACGCGGCGACGGGATCGTGCTGGTGCAGCACGTCTCGACCGCGCCCGCCGGGTTCATGGCGGCGGGCGGCAGCGGCGTCCTGATCCGCCAGGCGGTCCTGGACGCGGCGGGCGGCGCGCCGGTCGTGACCAAACACGTGGCCGACGCGTTTCAGGACACCGACCTTGCCAGCCACCTGCCGGGCTCGGGCGAGCTGCTGGTCTGCGGCATGATGACGCAGAACTGCGTGGTTTTCACCGCGATGTCGCGCGACGCAGACCCCTACAAGGTGCGCGTGGTGGGCGACCTTTGCACCGCGCCGACCGAGGTCGTCCACCGCATTGCGCTGAACGCGCTGCGGTCGAAGACGCGGTTGATGGACGCGGCCGACCTGGGCCGGGCCGACGCGGCCTGACCGGGCCGCGCTTGCCGCCTTTGCGCGGCCTCGCCGCGCCCCTCAGGCGCGCGCGGGCTGCGCGCGTTCCACCAGCCGGGCGAAGAAGCTCGCCCCCACCGGCGCGATCTCGTCGTTGAAGTCGTAGGCCGGGTGGTGCAGCCCGGCGCCCGGCCCCTGGCCCAGGAACAGATACGCGCCCGGGCGGGCCTGCAGCATGTAGCTGAAATCCTCGGCGCCCATCTCGCGCTCGCTTTCGCGGTTCACCTGGTCCTCGCCCGACACCTCGGCCGCGACGTCGGCGGCAAAGGCCGCGCGGTCGGCGTCGTTGATGGTCGCCGGATAGCCGCGGTCGAAGTCCAGTTCCGCCGTGACGCCATAGGCCGCAGCCTGCCCCGCGACGATCTCAGTCATCCGGCGTTCGACCATCTCGCGCACGTCCGGGTCGAAGCTGCGCACCGTGCCCTGCACGAAGGCGGTGTCCGGGATCACGTTGTCGGCCGAGCCGGAATGGATCTGCGTCACCGACACCACGAGATCCTGCATCGCGTAGTGGTTGCGGCTGACGATGGTCTGGATCGCCTGCACGATCCCCACGGCGGCGACCAGCGGGTCGGCCGTCTCGTGCGGCCTGGCCCCGTGCCCGCCCCGGCCTGCGATACGAATGTCGAAGGTATCGACCGCGGCCATGATCGCGCCCGGATTGGTCTCGAACCTGCCCGGCTCGACGTTGGGCGAGTTGTGGATGCCGAAGACCTGGGTGATCCCGAAGCGGTCCATGATCCCTTCGTCCACCATGACCTTGGCGCCGCCGCCCCCTTCCTCGGCCGGCTGGAAGATCAGCGCGACCCGGCCCGAAAAGTTGCGCGTCTCGGCCAGGTAGCGCGCGGCGCCCAGCAGCATCGTGGTGTGCCCGTCATGGCCGCAGGCGTGCATGACGCCCGCGTTCTTCGACGCATAGTCCTTGCCCGTCGTCTCGGCGATTGGCAGCGCGTCCATGTCGGCGCGCAGGCCGATGGTGGGGCCGTCCTCGCCCGCATCGCGCCCGTTGATGATCGCGACCATGCCGGTCTGCGCGATCCCCTCGTGCAGCTCGTCCACCCCGAACTCGCGCAGGCGCTCGGCCACGAAGGCGGCGGTCTGGGTCAGGTCGAACCGCAGTTCGGGGTGCTGGTGCAGGTGGCGCCGCCACGCGGTCATGTCTTCGGCGTAGCCGGCGATGCGGTTGAGGACGGGCATGATGGACTCTTTCGCAGGGTGCGTGTTTCGTGCGGCCATTCAGTCCCAACCGGGACGCATTGTCCATCGGGGGGCGGCGCATGTCCGACGCGACTGACGAAACCGGGCGGCTGATCGCCATCATGGCCGCGCTGCGCGATCCCGCGACCGGCTGTCCGTGGGATATCGAGCAGGACTTCGCGTCCATCGCCCCCTACACGATCGAGGAAGCCTACGAGGTCGCCGACGCGATCGAGCGCGAGGCGTGGGCCGAGCTGCCGGGGGAACTGGGCGACCTGCTGCTGCAGGTGGTGTTTCACGCGCAGATGGCGGCCGAGGCGGGGATGTTCGACTTCGCCGACGTGGCGCGGGCGATCTCGGACAAGCTGGTGAGCCGGCATCCGCACGTCTTCGGGGACGAAAACCGCGACAAGTCCGCCGCGCAGCAGGTGAAGGACTGGGAGGCGATCAAGGCGACCGAACGCGCCGCCAAGGCCGAGCGCGGCATGCTGGACGGCGTGGCGATGGGCCTGCCGGCGCTGACCCGCGCGGTGAAGCTGCAGAACCGCGCGGCGCGGGTCGGCTTCGACTGGCCGGCGACGGACCAGGTGCTCGACAAGCTGCGCGAGGAGACGACCGAGCTGGTCGCGGCAAAGGACGGCGGCGACCGCGCGCACATGGCCGAGGAACTGGGCGACCTGATGTTCGTGATGGCGAACCTCGCCCGCCACCTCGACATCGACCCCGAGGAGGCGCTGCGAGCGGCGAACGCCAAGTTCACCCGGCGGTTCCGGTCGATCGAGACGGCGCTGGCGGCGGACGGCCGCACGCCGCAGCAATCGACGCTGGAGGAGATGGACGCGCTGTGGGACGCGGCGAAGATCGCGGAGCGGGCGGCGGCGGCGCGGGCGTGACGGGGCCGGCTTACCGAGTGGCGGCGTAGACGAGCGAGTCCCCCGGCTGGTCCGACAGGTTGGGACGAACCATGTGCCGCTGCATAACCCCTTCCAGGACCAGCCCCGCATTCTCCAGCACCCGCGCCGAGGCGGTGTTTTCGGGGGCGCAGGTCGCCTCGACCCGCCGGACGGCCGGATGCGCCAGCGCGTGCCGGACGAGGCGGCGCAGCACCTCGGTCATGCAGCCCCGGCCCCACCAGCGGGCGGAAAGGACGTATCCGTAAACAACGGTATCCCCGGTCACCTCGGGGTGGATCATGCCGATGACCTCTCGCGCGCTTTCACGCGGCAGGATGACCATCGGAAAGCCGGTGCCGGCGGTCCATTTGGCCGCTGCGCGGACGAAAAAGGCGCGCGTCCCGTCCGGGTGCCGGTGCGTGCGCCAGGCCAGGTAAGGGGTGACGCGCGGGTCCGAGGCATAGGCGTCGAAAGCCGCGTGGGCGTTGTCCGGGCTGGCGCGGCGCAGCAGGAAGCGGTCGGTGGAGAGGTGATCGGGAAGGGAATAGGGCGGGGTCATGGTTGAAGGATAGCGGTGGCGGAAGGCTGCGCAACGGGGGGGGAACGCGCCGCCCGGCACCCACTCAGCGCCCCGCACGCATGGCTCCGAACCAATAATCCAGCCTTGCAACAGTCCTTCGATCCACCCCCCGGTCCGCCCAAAGCGGACCGGGACGCGCCCGCCCGCCCCAGGCGGGTGCGTTCGCACCCACGAGGCGGACGCGTTCCTCCGAAGTGCTGGCGTCACGGGACCGCATGGAAACGGGCTCGTGGCCCGTTTCCTTCAGCAGGACCGCCGCAGGGCACACCCGATCACGCCGCCATCGCCCCGTCCCGCACCGCCGCGAGCGCCGCGTCGTAGTCCGCGAGCGTCCCCGACGACCCCCGCTCCGAGAGGATCCGCTTCCATCCCCGCGCGCCGGGGCGGCCGTGGAACAGCCCCAGCATGTGCCGGGTGATCTGGTGCATCCGCCCCCCCTCGGCCAGATGGCGGGCGATCACCTCGCGCATTTCCTCGGCGACCTCCAGGGGCGACGCGAAGCGCGGTCCCTCGTCCCACAGCGCGTCGGCGTCGCCGAGCATGTCCCAGGGCTGGTGATAGGCGGCGCGCCCGACCATCACCCCGTCCATGTGCGAAAGCTGGTCGCGGACGGCGTCCACCGTCGCGATCCCGCCGTTGATCGACAGGTGCAGGTCCGGGAACGCCGCCTTCATCGCGTGGACCAGCGGATAGTCGAGCGGCGGCACCTCGCGGTTTTCCCTTGGCGACAGGCCCTGCAGCCACGCCTTGCGGGCATGGATCGTGACCCGCCGCACGCCCGCATCGCGCATCCGCGCAAGAAAGCCGGGCAGCACCTCGGCCGGGTCCTGGTCGTCCACCCCGATCCGGCACTTCACCGTGACCTCGACCGCGCTCGCCCGCGCCATCGCCGCCACGCAGTCCGCCACCAGGTCCGGCGACTTCATCAGCACCGCGCCAAAGCAGCCCGACTGCACCCGGTCGCTGGGGCAGCCGATGTTCAGGTTGATCTCGTCATAGCCCCAGTCGGCGGCGATTTGCACCGCCTGACGCAGTTCGGCCGGGTCCGACCCGCCAAGCTGCAGCGCGACGGGATGTTCGCCCGGTGCGAAGTCCAGAAGCCGCGCGCGGTCCCCGTGGACGATCGCGGCCGAGGTCACCATCTCGGTATAAAGCAGCGCCCGCCGGCTCAGCCGGCGGTGAAAACCGCGGCAGTGACGGTCGGTCCAGTCCATCATGGGCGCCACGGAAAGCCGCGCGGCATCGCGCACGGCGGCATCGCTTGCGGCGTTGGGCAGCGGCTGAACAGGGGAAGGGCGGGGCATCGTCATGCGCGCCATGTAGCAACTTTCCGGGCGGATCGCCACGTCCCGGCACAAAACGGGAACTTCGCCCCGGCGAAAGGGGTTCTGCCCGACACATTCAGGCGAGATCACCATGGCCGACGAACAGAACCCCAAGTCGCAGACGCCCGAGAACGGCAACACGGAAAAGGACCCCGACGACTGGGTCAGCGGCGACGACCCGATGACCGGCGCGCAGGCGTCGTACCTCAAGACGCTGAGCGAGCAGGCCGACGACCCCGACGCCTATGACGAGACGGTGAACAAGGCCGAGGCGTCGCGCCGGATCGACGCGCTGAAGGACAAGCTGGGGCTGGAATAGCCCCGCCCGATCCGCGCGACGGGCCCGTGGCTTGAGCCCGGGCCCGTGCGCCCCTATCTTGGCGGTCAGGCGCGCACGCCCCGACCCGAAAGGTCCGACCATGTTCTCGATCCCCGGCAAGTCCCCCGTCACCATCACCCCCGCGGCCGAGGCGCAGATCGCCCGGCTGATGACCGGCAAGGGCGCGGCGGGGTTGCGGATCGGCCTGAAGAAGGGCGGCTGCGCGGGAATGGAATACACGATGGAAATGGCCGACGTGCCCGCGCCCGGCGACGAGGTGGTGGAACAGGGAGCGGCCCGGGTCCTGATCGCGCCGACCGCGCAGATGTTCCTGTTCGGGACCGAGATCGACTACGAGACCGCGTTGCTGGACAGCGGCTTCCGGTTCCGCAACCCCAACGTCACCGACAGCTGCGGCTGCGGCGAATCGGTCAGCTTCGCCATTCCGCGCGGCACCGCCGACGCCTGACTGTCGCCTGACAGCCGCCCGACCGCGATCCGATCCCCGCTCACCCGCGGCTTCCCGGCTTGATCCACGCCGCCGTCCTCGCCTAAGCCGTTTTCACAACGGAACCGAAGGGATGGACCATGCGCAAGCTTGCCGCCGGCAACTGGAAGATGAACGGAACGCTGGCGTCGCTGGCCGAACTCGACGCGCTTCTGGGTGAGGATCGCGACTGCGAGGTCCTGATCTGCCCGCCCGCGACGCTGATCCACCCCATGGTCGCGCGGATTGCGGGCGCGGCGGTGGCGGTCGGCGGGCAGGACTGCCATGCCGACGCGAACGGCGCGCATACCGGCGACCTCGCCGCCGCGCAGCTGGCCGACGCAGGCGCGGAATACGTGATCGTGGGCCATTCCGAACGCCGCACCGACCATGCCGAGGATGACGCCACCGTCGCCGCCAAGGCGCAGGCCGCGCACAAGGCGGGCCTTACCGCGATCGTCTGCGTGGGCGAGACCGAGGCGCAGCGCGACGGCGGCGAGACGCTGGACGTGATCGCGCGCCAGCTTGCCGGCTCGATCCCCGACGGCGCCCGCGCCGGGAACACCGTCGTCGCCTACGAACCCGTCTGGGCCATCGGCACCGGCCGCACCCCCGACAGCGCCCAGATCGCCGAGGTCCATGCCGCGATCCGCGACGCGCTGACCGCGCGGTTCGCGGACGGCGCCGACTTCCGCCTGCTCTACGGCGGCAGCGTCAAGCCCGGCAACGCGGCCGAGATCTTCGCGATCCCGCATGTCAACGGCGCGCTGGTCGGCGGCGCGAGCCTCAAGGCGGCCGACTTCGGCCCGATCGTCGCGGCGCTCGACGCCGCGTAAGACGGGCGACCGGGATGGCGGCGGGCGGGTCACTTGCCGCTCCCGCCCATGCGTGAAAGGGTCGGCCCCAGAAGCACGAGGCAGGCATGACCGAGGCCAAGCAGATCATCTGCATCAAGTGGGGCACCAAGTTCGGCCCCGAATACGTCAACCGCCTGCACGGCATGATCGCGCGCAACATCACGCCGCCGTTCCGCCTGATCTGCTTCACCGACGACGGCAACGGGCTGCACGGCGACATCGTCGTGCGCCCCCTGCCCCGGTTCGACTACGAGCCGCCCAAGAACACCATCGGCAAATGGCCGAAATCGCGCCTGTGGGGGGACCTGGGCGACGTGACCGGCACGGTCCTGTTCCTGGACCTCGACGTCATCGTCACCGGCAACCTGGACGATTTCTTCACCTTCGGCGATCCCGACGACACGGTGCTGGCCACGAACCCCGCCCGCATCAAGCCGTTCGAGAAGCTGGGCCAGACCTCGGTCTACCGGATGCGGGTCGGCAAGCTCGCCGGGTTGCAGGACATCTTCCGCGCCGATCCGCAGGCTGTGGCCGACGAATACCGGTTCGAGCAGCGCTTCGTCACCCGCCGCGCGCCGGGCGGGGTCAAGTTCTGGCCCAAGGGATGGGTCGTCCATTTCCGCGCCGACTGCGTGCCCGCCTTTCCCCTGCGCTACTGGCGGACGCCGCAGGTGCCGGATGGCGCCAAGATCGTCATCTTCGCCGGCAGCCTGAACCCCCCCGACGCCATCGCCGGCCGGTGGAGCGAGGACGACACCCCCCGCGCCCCCCGCGACCACCTGCGCGCGGCCTTTGACGGGACGCGGCGCGAAAGCCTGTCGCGTCACCTGCGCCACTACGTCCGCCCCACCCCTTGGGTCGCCCGGCTGTGGCGCGACTGACCGCCGCGCCCTCGGCCTGGCAGCCGCTGCCGGACGCGATGGCGGCGGCGCTTGGCCGCACGATCGCCGCGTTCGGCCACCTGGAGGACATGCTGAAACGCGCGGTCTTCGCGCTGGAACGCGACGGCCTGCCGGGCGAGATCACGGAACGCGACTTTGCCGCCTGGCTGCGCCGGATGGAACATGTCGAGACGGATTCGCTGGGCAACCTGATCGAGCGGCTCGACCAGACGCTGCGGCGGGCGAACCACATGGACGCAGCGCTCGACGCCGAACTGGGCGAGATCAAGACCTGGCGCAACGTGCTGTGCCACGCGGCCTGGCACCCGACCCCCGCAGGCTGGGTGCCCGCGTTCTCGGGCAGCCGGGGCGAGGTCGTGGACAGCGCGCTCAGCGCCGCGGACCTGACGGCGCTGTGCGACCGCACGCTCGCTGCCGCGCAGCGGGTCGGGCGGGTGATCGAGGCGGCGCTGGTCGCCGACTGGAAGGGCAGCGACTGATCGGCGCGGCCGGGCGCGCGTCGAAAGCGCGGTGGGCGCACGCCTGCCTGCCCCGCCCCTCGTTGCAATCACCCGCGCGGGCAGGCTAACACCGATCGGACGCCCCCCAAACCCGCCCGACCCGCCCTTCTTCCCAGTCACGAGGCCCCCATGTCCGCCCCCCTCCGTCTCGGCATCGCCGGTCTTGGCACCGTCGGGATCGGCGTCGTCAAGATCATCCAGTCCCACGCCGACCTTCTGGCCGCGCGCTGCGGCCGCCCGGTCCAGATCACGGCCGTCTGCGCCCGCGACCGGCACCGCAACCGCGATGCGGACCTGTCGGATTTCGTCTGGGCCGACAGCGCGGCGGATCTCGCGCGGCGCGAGGACGTGGACGTGTTCGTCGAACTGATCGGCGGCGAGGAAGGGGTCGCGCGCGACGCCACCCTGATCGCGCTGGAAAGCGGCAAGGACGTGGTGACGGCGAACAAGGCGATGCTGGCCGTCCACGGGCAGGCGCTGGCCGAGCGGGCCGAGCAGCTGGGCCGGTCGCTGCGGTTCGAGGCGGCGGTGGCGGGCGGCATCCCGGTCATCAAGACGCTGACGGAAAGCCTTGCCGGCAACGCGATCCGCCGCGTCATGGGCGTGATGAACGGCACCTGCAACTACATCCTGACGCGGATGCAGTCGGCGGGCCTGCCCTACGACACCGTGTTCGAAGAGGCGCGCCAGCTCGGCTATCTCGAGGCCGATCCGACGCTGGACGTGGGCGGCATCGACGCCAGCCACAAGCTGGCCATCCTCGCCGCCATCGCATTCGGCACGAAACCCGCCTTCGACGGGGTCGAGATCGAGGGGATCGAGCGCGTCAGCATCGACGACATCAACCGCGCGGCCGACATGGGTTACCGCATCAAGCTGCTGGGCGTCGCGCAGATGACCGCGCGGGGGCTGGAACAGCGCATGTCGCCGTGCCTCGTCCCCTGCGACAGCCCGCTGGGCCAGCTGGAAGGCGGCACCAACATGGTCGTGATCGAAGGCGATGCCGTGGGCCAGCTGGTCCTGCGCGGCGCGGGCGCGGGACAGGGCCCGACCGCCAGCGCCGTCCTTTCCGACATCGTGGAAATCGCCCGCGGTGTGCGGCTGCCGGTGTTCGGCCAGCCCGCGACCGGCCTGCGCTCGGCCCATCCCGCGCGGACGGCGGTGCCCGCCGCCTATTACCTGCGGCTGACGCTGGCCGACAAGCCCGGCGCGCTCGCCAAGGTGGCGACGGTCCTGGGCGACGCGGGCATCTCGATCGACAGGATGCGGCAGTACGGTCACGCCAGCGGCGACGCGCCGGTGCTGATTGTGACCCACAAGACGACGCCCGACGCGATCGACTTCGCCATCGGCGCCCTGCCCCGCACCGGCGTCATCGTCGGCGAGCCGGTGGAGCTGCGGATCGAGGAGGTCTGACCGGACCGCTCAGCGCGGCGCGTCCTGGTTCATCAGGTGGCGCAGCCCTTGCGTCACGTCGGCGCGCACGGCAAGCCGCAGCCCTGGCTCGTCCCCCGCTCTGAGCGCGGCCAGGATCAGGCGGTGATGGCGCGGCGGCTCGTTCCGGCGCATCCGCTGATAGACGGCGCGCATTGTCGGCCCCAGCTGCAGCCAGATCGTTTCCAGCACAGCCAGCATCGCGGGCGCCTGCGCGCGCAGGTAAAGCGTCCGGTGAAACTCGAGGTTCAAGCGGATATAGCCGACCGCGTCGTGGTTCTGCGCCGCGTCGCCGAGCGAGGCGTTGATCGCCGCCAGCCGGTCGATCAACGCGAAATGCGCGCGCGGCAAGGCGCGTGACGCAAGCTCCGGCTCGATCAGGGCGCGCAGCGCGGCGAGTTCCTCGATCCGCTCGACCGACAGTTCCGGCGTGGCGACCCGGCCCGAACTGGACAGCGTCAGCGCGCCCTCGGCCACCAAGCGCCGCACAGCCTCGCGCGCGGGCGTCATGCTGACGCGGTGGTCGGCGGCGATGCCGCGCAAGGTCAGCGCCCGTCCCGGCGGCAGTTCCCCCAGCATGATCCGGCCGCGCAGCGCGCGATACACGCGCTCATGCGTCGCGGGCTGCGCGGGCGCGGTGGACGCCACGGATGCGGAGGACGCGGGCGGTGCCGGGGGTGCGGGGGTGCTGCGGTTCGCCATGCCCGACCTTGTGATCACAACCGCCCGGCGTCAAGCGCCGCCGGGTCCGTCCGACCGGAACGACCACGCCATCAGGTCGCCGCCGTTCCGGCGCAGCCATGCGCGGCGCGGGGCATAGTCCGGCATCAGCCCGGCGACCGCGGCCCAGAACCGAGGCGAATGGTCCATATGCGCGAGGTGCGCGACCTCGTGCGCGGCGACGTAGTCCAGCACCTCGGGCGGGGCCATCGCCAGCCGCCAGGAAAACATCAGCCGCCCGTCCTGCGTGCAGCTGCCCCAGCGCGACCGGGTGTCGCGCAGCGCGATGGCGGCAAAGGGCCGCCCCAGCGCCGCCGCATGGCGGTCGCAGGCGGCGGCGAGGCGATCGCGCGCCAGGTGCTTCAGCCACGCCTCGGCGACCCGGCCGGGGGCGCGCGCTTGCGGCAGCAGCAGCGCATCGCCGTCCACCCGCGCCGCGCGGACCGGCGCGGGCGACAGGATCAGCGCTCGCCCCTCGACCGGCAGCGCCGCCCCGAAAGCCGCGACCTGCGGCGCCGGCATCGCCGCCTGCGCGCCCCGGATCCAGCCCGCGCGCGACCGGGCAAAGGCCGCGCCATCTGCCTCGGACGCGCGGGGGGGCAGGGTCAGGACCACGGCGCCGTCGGCGCGCGACACCCGCAGCGTCATCCGCCGCGCCCGCAGGTTGCGGCGCAGCCTGACCGGGATGTCCCCGTCGATGGTGATGATCCGGTCGTCGCCCGATGCCACGCGCCCGCGTCCCCTCATGCCTTGCAGTGGCCGTCGCAGCCGTCGCGGACCTGCCCCGGAAACACTTTACACGTCCCGATGCGTATGGCAGGGGTCGTCGGATTTACCTGACACGGACAGAAAGACAAGACCATGCCCAAGGAAGAATGGGGCACCAAGCGCCTGTGCCCGCAGTGCTCGACCCGCTTCTACGACCTGCAGCACGACCCGATGACCTGCCCGTCCTGCGGCGCGGTCTATACCGTCGAGGCGCTGCAGAACGGCCGCACCCGCGCCATGATCGCCGAGAAAAGCGCGGCGCTCGACAACGACCAGGATGCCGTGCTGGACGACGAGGATCTGGACGAGGATTCGACCGAACTCGACGACGACCTGCTGGAAGACAACGATGACGACGGCGACGTGTCGCTGGACGACATCGCCGACGTGGCCGAGCCCGACGAGGACTGAGGCCGCAGCGCCCGCCGGGTCCCACCGACCAGCCGACAAGGAAAAGGGGCCCGCGCGGCCCCTTTTTGCATCCTGCCGCATGCGCGCGGCCCGACCCCGATTTTTCCGCTTGCAGGGGTCCGGCCCTGCCCATATACGACCCCCACGCGGGCGGTCGACACAGGCCACCCGGACCTCCGGTGGGGCCATAGCTCAGTTGGTAGAGCGCTTGAATGGCATTCAAGAGGTCAGGGGTTCGACTCCCCTTGGCTCCACCAAATCCATCTATTCTTTATGAGGCCGAAGCGCGCAGGCGCGGCGCGTCATCGTCCGCATGTCCGGCGGCGCTTGGCCGCCGGGGGTTGCGGCCACGCCTAGTACATCACCGTATAAAGCGTGATCGTCGTCGGGGCGCCGGGTTCCAGCGCGGCGCTGCCGCGGGCCAGCAAAAAGCCGTCCTCGCGTTCCAGCCGTGCGACCACCTGCGTCGCCGGGGCGTCCGAAGGTGCGGCCAGCGTGAAGGCGATCGTCCTGGAACCGCCGTCGCTTTCCACCTGGGTCGCCGCGGCGTCCGGGCGGCGTGCGCCCTTGGCGGCGGGGTCGTCGATGTAGATCTCGATCCGGCCCTTGGGGATCGCGGCGTCGTCGGCAAAGGCGACGGTGCCCTGGATGTCGGATGCTTCAGCCAAGTTCGTGCCTGCGATGGTTGTCAGGGCGGCGGTTGCGGCGGCCATCAGCATGGTCGCGCGGGGGCTCGTGCGCGTCATGTCCGCGTGTCCCTTTCGTTTGACGGGAACGGCGACCCCGCGGAACGGGATCGCCAGCTTTCGTGGGTGACGTGAGGGGGGCGTGCCCCCCTCTCCGCCGGATCAGATGAGGTAGAAGTCGTCTGCCGACAGCGCCAGCCCGGCCGAGAGATGGGCGAAGCGGATCGCCGCGCCGCTGCCAGAGCCGTCGGCGTCGTAGGACAGGTAGCCGTTGTCGGTGTCGTAGATGATGCGGTCGCTTGCATCCTGCGCCGTGCCCGCCGCGCTGCGGTGGAACGCGGTGAGCGCCAGCGTGCCGGCGGCCCCCACGCCCTCGAAGATGTCGCGGGCAAGGAAGATGATGTCGTCGGCCACGTTGAAGTCGACGATCTCGTCCACGTTCCCGCCGCCGAGCGCGGTCGAGAAGCGGAAGGTGTCTTCCTCGGTGCCGCCGGTCAGGCGGTCGGCGCCAAGGCCGCCGTCCAGCAGGTCGTTGCCCGCGCCGCCGAACAGGCGGTCGGCACCGGCGCTGCCGGGCTGGATCTCGGCCGGCGGGAACTCGACCGACACGTTCAGCTCGTAGGTCGAGCCTTCGGGCACCGTCGGCGACCAGCCGCTACCCGGAAGCTCGGGGTCCCACTGGCCTTCGAGGATGTAGTAGGTGCCGCTTTCCGTGACGGTGAACACCGTGCTGGAGTCGCGCGAGCTGGTCGAGCCCGGGTCCGCGCCGCCATCGTCGTTCTCGGCGACGATCTCGCCGTCCGCGTTCAGCAGGCGCACCCAGCTGTCGTGGACGTTGGGATCGGCGATGTGGTCGATGTCGATCGTGATGACCGTGCCGGCCGCAAGATTGACGGCGTAGTAGCCGCCGCCGCCGTTCCCCGTCGCGTTGACCGTCGTGTGCAGGACGGTCGTCGAGTCGAAGATGTCGGGGTCCGCGGTCAGCGAGAAGTTGTTCGAAATGTCGAACGCGGTGGCCATCGAGTTGTTGGTCGCGTCCGGCCCGAGCGTGGCGTAGCCCGTGCCCATCCCCGGCCGCGGCGGCACCTCGCCTGCGGGGGCGAAGTCGCCCAGCAGGGTGTCGTCGCCGCCGTTGCCGAACAGCTGGTCGTTGCCGCCCTGCCCGGTCAGCAGGTTGGCCGCGTCGTCGCCCCTGATCCGGTCGGCGTAACCCGAACCGGCCAGGTTCTCGATCGAGGTGTAGAAGTCACCGCCCGAGCGGCCGCCGCCCAGCGCGATCGACACGCCGGAGGTCGAGGACCGGTAGTCGGCGGTGTCGCGGCCCGCGCCGCCGTTCAGCGTGTCGGTACCCGCGCCACCCGCCAGGGTGTCGTCTCCCAACCCGCCCGACAGGACGTTCGCCTGCGCGTTCCCGAGCAGCCGGTCGTTGTGGACCGAGCCCACGGCATTCTCGAAGCCCGCGAGGATGTCGTGCCGGATCACCGTGCCGCGGCCGACGATCTGCACTGGCCCGTCGGCGTCGCCGCCGCGTGCCGTGCCTGCCGCCAGGTCCACCGTCACCCCGGCCGAGCTGCCGGCATAGACGACCGTGTCGACGCCCTCGCCGCCGTCCAGGTAGTCCTGGCCCGAGCCGCCGATGATGGTGTCGTTGCCGGCCTCACCGTACAGGATGTCGCCGTCGTTGCCGCCATCGAGGATGTCGTTGCCGGCGCGGCCGTTGAAGAAGTCGCCGCCGCCACGGCCCCAGAAGTGGTTGGCCGCGCCGTTGCCGACGAAGCGGTCGATGCGGTCGTCGGACCCGATCAGGTTCTCGATGCTGTCGAACGTGTCGCCCGAACCCGTGCCGCCGGCGGCGACGTTGGTTTCAAGGTTCACCAGCAGCTGGAACGGGCTTTCGACGCTGTAGTCCACGGTGTCGACACCCGCGCCGCCGCGGAACACGTCCACGCCGGCCTGGCCGCGCAGGACGTCGTCGCCCTGCCCGCCGTCGAGCGTGTCGTCGCCGGCGCCGCCCATGATGGTGTCGTTGCCGTTGCCGCCGAACAGCGAGTCGGCGCCGTCGTCGCTTTCGGTCTGGTCCTCGAGATCCTCGATCGGGATCGTGTTGTTGATGTCGCGGCTGTCGAGCGAGTCGCGCCCGCCGATTATGAGGTCGTCGCCGTTGCGCCCGATGATGGTGTTGCCACCCGCACCGCCGGTCAGCGTCTCGTTGGCGTCCGTGCCCACGATGATGCTGGCCATCGCAGCGCCGCTGCCCGGCTGGCTGCCGTTGCCCGAGCCGTTGCCGGGCACGACCGGCGTGCCGTCGACGTAGATGATGTTTTCCACGTTGGCGACGTCGCCCAGGTCGATGCCGCCGTTCAGCACGATGATCGTGTCGTTGCCGCCGTCGGCGTCCTCGCGGACGATGTCGTCGGCCGAGTCCACGAAGTAGGTGTCGTCGCCGCCGTAGCCCGCCATGCTGTCGGCGCCCGCGCGCCCGTCGATGACGTTGGCGCCGTCGTTGCCGATGATGACGTCGGCGTAGCCGCTGCCGATCCCGTTCTCGATGTAGTATTCGGTCCCGTCGGCGTTATGGCCGGCAAAGATCGACACGTTGTTCGTGTGGCCGTTGACGCTTGAGAACTGGCCCGCGCGCATGTCGAGGATCGTTCCCGCGGTCGAGCCCGAGAAGTCGATCGTGTCGTTCCCGCCCGTGTCGTGGATGGTGAAGCCGATGTCGTGCTGCATCCCCGACGCGGTCAGGGTGAAGTTGTCCAGCGTGCCGTTGAAGCCGTAGACGTCGTCGCCGGTGTTCAGGTCAATGGTCTGGTAGGTGCGGTTGCCCTCGGCATCCACGGTCGAGAAGAAGCGGCGGATCACCGCCTCGATGTCGGCCATCAGCGGGCCGGTGGCGGACCAGCGGCTGGTCTCGCCCACGTCGATGCCGTCGAAGTACGACATGACGCTGTACTGCTGGCGGTCGTAGATCCAGGTGGCGTTGTTGAGATAGTTGATCTGGACGCCGCCCGGGCCCGAGTAGTTGTAGAGGCCGGGGTGATTCAGTCCGAACTCGTGCCCGAATTCGTGGACGAACGAATCGAAAACGTAGCCGCCGATGTCGGTCAGGTTCGGTTCGCTGTCGTGGAAGCGCTGGCCGATGCTGACGTAGCGGTTGCTGGAATAGGCGCTGCCGTCATCTTCTTCCCCGATCTCGGGGCTGACGACTTCCATCCAGTCGGTCGCGGGGTCGAACGGCGCGTCATCGACGATGATGAAACGCAGCGGCGTCACCGCCGCCCAGCTTTCCAACGCGCCGATCGCGGCCGCCTTGTAGTCGGGATGGTCGTTGAGTTCCGAAAGGTTGATCCGCAGCGGCTGCGCGGCGATCGCGGGAGTCAGGCTGCGGTTGAGCGCGCCCACGTAGCTGAGGAAGGATTCGTAGTCATCGCTCTTGCCGAACGGATTGTCGGGGGTCTGGTCGTTGATCCACCACTGGTCGTCTGCTGGTATCGGAGCCGGCATAACTTGGCACTCCCTGTGCGACAAATTGTGTGGTTGATGCTGCCGGAGCCGACCACGCAGCGCGGCGGCTCGCATCGATTATCGCGGATTTACAGCGTCAACCTGCCAAGATGATGGCGGCGGCATTTCGGCCTGTCCACGCATTTCGGACCCGCCCCGACCGAGCGATTTGAAGGGGTTGTGAACGCCCGGTGACATCGTCGGCGGAAATCGGCCGTTGATTGAAGCGCATCGGCGGAGTGTCGCTGCGCGCCGGGTTCGCGCCTTGCGTGCAGCTTGCGGCGGCGGTGCGGGCGGTCCTGACAAGACAGATGACCGCGTTCCAACCCTATCTCACGGCCTGGAACCTGCGGCCCGACGGCGCGCCGATCGTTACGGCGGGCGCGCGGCTGCTGCCGGTGCGCACGGGCGAGACGCCGGCAATGCTGAAGCTGTCGGACGACCCGCACGAGCGTGGCGGGGCCGCGCTGATGGTCCACTGGAACGGAGACGGCGCGGCGCGGGTGCTGAGGCACGCCGACCACGCGCTGCTGATCGAACGGGCGACCGGCGCGGGGTCGCTGTCGGCCATGGCGCGCGACGAAAAGGACTGCGGTCAGGACGATCTGGCGAGCCGGATCCTTTGCGCCACCGCCGCCCGGCTGCACGTGCCGCGACCGGACCCGCCGCCTACGCTCGTGCCGCTGGACCGCTGGTTCCGGTCGCTCTGGACGGCGGCGGGCGCGCGGGACCGCTTCTTCGGCCGCAGCGCAGACGTGGCGCGGGCGCTCTTGGCCGCCCCCCGCGACCCGGTGGTCCTGCACGGCGACCTGCACCACGACAACGTGCTGGATTTCGGGCCGCGCGGCTGGCTCGCCATCGACCCCAAGGGTCTGATCGGCGAACGCGGCTTCGACTACGCCAACATCTTCACCAATCCCGACCTCGCCCGGGCCGAGCCGCCGGTGGCGGTCCGGCCGGACCGGTTCCTGCGCCGCCTCGACATCGTTACCGAAGCGGCCGGGCTGGATCGCCGCCGCCTGCTGATGTGGATCGTGGCATGGTGCGGGCTGTCCGCCGCGTGGTTCGCCGAGGACGGCGCGGACATGTCCATCGACCTGCGCGTGGCCGACCTCGCGGCGGCGGAGCTGGACCGGATGGGCCAGGGCTGAGGCAAGGAAATGCCCGCGCATCTTGCAATGCGCGGGTAAGGTTTATGCTGCTCGTGGTCTTCCGCCTGCCGCTCCGTCCAGTCGGACGGGGGTCCCTCGTCCCGCGATGCCGCGCCTTGGTGGCGCGGCCCGGGATGTCTCAGCTGCAGCCGCTCGTGCCGCCGCAGGTGTTGCACTTCATGCAGGTGCCGTTGCGCACCAGCGTGTAGTTGCCGCATTCGCCGCAGGGGTCGCCCTCATACCCCTGCATCTTCGCCTTCGCGCGCACGTCCATCGACACGGTGGTGACCGCCTCGACGGTCGCCGCCTGGAACCCGCCCCGCGCCTCGGCCATGCCGGTCGCCATCGCCACCAACGACGCGCCCCCCTGCAGCACCATCAGCTCTTGCGGCAGACGTTTGCGCAGATACCCGGTGGAGCTGATCTGGCGCAGCATCTCCAGGCTCTTGGACTTCTCGTCGCTCACTGCCGCGACGTTGCGCCCCTCGGTTTCGCCGCCGCCGAGATCGTCGAACGCGGCGCCCGCGGGCTTAACGTGGGCGAGGTCGGTTCGATCCAGATACGACACCGCCAGCTCGCGGAAGATGTAGTCCAGGATCGAGGTCGCGTTCTTGATCGAGTCGTTGCCCTGCACCATCCCCGCCGGCTCGAACCGGGTGAAGGTGAAGGCGTCCACGAACTCCTCCAGGGGCACGCCGTATTGCAGGCCGACCGAGACCGCGATGGCGAAGTTGTTCATCATCGCCCGGAAGCCCGCGCCTTCCTTGTGCATGTCGATGAAGATCTCGCCCAGCTTGCCGTCGTCGTATTCGCCGGTCCGCAGATAGACCTTGTGACCGCCGATCACCGCCTTTTGCGTATAACCCTTGCGGCGGCCGGGCAGCTTTTCACGGTGGCTGCGGACGGCTTCCTTGACGATGATCCGCTCGACGATCTTCTCGGCGATGACGGTGGCCTTCTCGTGCGCGTTGCCGGTTTCCAGCACCTCGGCCGCCTCGTCGTCATCCTCGACCAGCGCGGATGCCAGCGGCTGGCTCAGCTTCGAGCCGTCGCGGTACAGCGCGTTCGCCTTGATCCCCAGGCTCCACGACAGCTCATAGGCCGCCAGCGCGTCCTCGATCGTGGCCGAGTTCGGCATGTTGATCGTCTTCGAGATCGCGCCCGAGATGAAGCTTTGCGCCGCCGCCATCATGCGGATGTGGCTGTCCACAGACAGGTAGCGTGTGCCGGTCTTGCCGCAAGCGTTGGCGCAGTCGAAGACGCTGTAGTGTTCGGGTTTCAGGAACGGCGCGCCTTCCAGCGTCATCGTCCCGCAGACGTGGTCGTTCGCCGCGTCGATCTGGGCCTTGGTAAAGCCAAGGTGGCGCAGCAGGTCGAAGGCGGGGTCGGACAGCTTGTCGGCGGGGATGCCCAGCGCGCCCTTGCAGAAATCCTCGCCCAGCGTCCACTGGTTGAAGACGAAGCGGATATCGAAGGCGGACGCCAGCGCCGCGTCCACCTTTTCCAGCTCGCGCGGGCCGAAGCCGTGGCCGACCAGCGCGGCGTGGTTGATGCCGGGGCAGTTGCCAAGGGATGCGTGGCCCACCGCATAGGCCACCATCTCGGCAATCTGGGCCGAGCCGTAGCCCAGCGTTTCCAGCGCCGCGGGGACCGACTGGTTGATGATCTTGAAATAGCCGCCGCCGGCCAGCTTCTTGAACTTCACCAGCGCGAAGTCGGGCTCGATCCCGGTCGTGTCGCAATCCATCACCAGGCCGATGGTGCCCGTGGGCGCGATCACCGTCGTTTGCGCGTTGCGGAACCCGTGTTCCTCGCCCAGCGTCAGCGCCTCGTCCCAGGCGGCCTGCGCCATCTGCGCCAGCCGCACGTCGGGGCAGTTTTCCACATCCAGCGCGACCGGGTTCACGTTGACGCCGTCATAGGCGCCGGTGCCGTGGGCGGCGGCGCGGTGGTTGCGGATCACCCGCAGCATCGCGTCGGCGTTGCGGGCATAGCCGGGGAAGGCCCCGCGTTCACCCGCCATCTCGGCGCTGGTGGCGTAGCTGACGCCGGTCATCAGCGCGGTCAGCGCACCGCACAGCGCCCGCCCCTCGTCGCTGTCGTAGCCGAGGCCGAGGTTCATCAGCAGCCCGCCGATATTCGCGTAGCCGAGGCCGAGCGTGCGGAAGTCGTAGGACCGCTGCGCGATTTCCTTCGACGGGAACTGCGCCATCAGCACGCTGATTTCCAGTGTAAGGGTCCACAGCCGCGTGGCGTGGACGTAGGCATCGGCGTCGAACGTGCCGCCCTGCAGGAACGTCAGCAGGTTCATCGACGCCAGGTTGCAGGCGGTGTCGTCGAGGAACATGTATTCGCTGCACGGGTTCGACCCGCGGATCGGCCCGTCCGCCGGGCAGGTGTGCCAGGCGTTGACGGTGTCGTGGAACTGGATGCCCGGATCGGCGCAGGCCCAGGCGGCGTGGCCGATCTGGTCCCACAGCTCGCGCGCCTTGACCGTTTTTGCGACCTTGCCGTCGGTGCGGCGGACCAGCGCCCAATCGGCATCCTCTCGCACGGCTTTCAGGAACGCGTCCGTCACCCGCACCGAGTTGTTCGAGTTCTGGCCCGAGACCGAGGCGTAGGCCTCGCTGTCCCAGTCGGTGTCGTAGGTCGGGAACTCGATCGAGTCGAAGCCCTGCCGCGCGTATTGCAGCACCCGGTTGACGTAGGTTTCCGGGATCATCGCCTTTTTCGCCGACCGGATCGCGGCCTTCAGCGCGGCGTTTCTAGCCGGGTCGGTCGCGTCGTCGGACGAGCCGTCCCACTGCCGGATCGCGGCGAAGATCTCGTTCAGCTTCGCCTCATGCGCCTTGGACCCGGCCACGAGGCTGGCGACCTTCTGTTCCTCGATGACCTTCCAGTTGATGAAGGCCTCGATGTCAGGGTGATCCATGTCGCAGATCACCATCTTGGCCGCGCGCCGCGTGGTGCCGCCCGACTTGATCGCGCCCGCCGCCCGGTCGCCGATCTTGAGGAAACCCATCAGCCCCGACGACTTGCCGCCGCCCGACAGCCGCTCCCCCTCGCCGCGCAGCGACGAGAAGTTGGTGCCGGTGCCACTGCCGTATTTGAACAGCCGCGCCTCGCGGACCCACAGGTCCATGATCCCGCCGTCGTTCACCAGGTCGTCGCTGACCGACTGAATGAAGCAGGCGTGCGGCTGCGGGTGTTCATAGGCGCTGTCGGACTTGACCAGCTCGCCCGTCTGGAAATCGACGTAGAAATGGCCCTGGCTCGGCCCGTCGATGCCATAGGCCCAGTGCAGGCCCGTGTTGAACCACTGCGGGCTGTTCGGCGCGCCCATCTGCCGTGCCAGCATGTGGCGCATCTCGTCGTAATAGGCGCGGGCGTCGGCTTCGGCGGTGAAATAGCCGCCCTTCCAGCCCCAATAGGCCCAGGCGCCCGCAAGCCTGTCGAACACCTGCCGGGCCGAGGTTTCGCCCACCATCCGCTCGCCCTCGGGCAGCTTCGCCAGCGCCGCGTCATCGGCGACCGAGCGCCACAGGAACTCGGGCACGCCCTTTTCCTTGACCCGCTTCAGCGCCGCGGGAACGCCCGCCTTGCGGAAGTATTTCTGCGCGATCACGTCCGAGGCGACCTGGCTCCACCCCTCGGGGACCTCGACGGCCTCGTTGCGGAACACCACGGTGCCGTCCGGGTTGCGGATCTCGCTGACCGTGGTCGAGAATGCGATGTCGCCGTACGCGCCGGTGCCGAAGCCGGTTTCGGTGGTGGTGAAGCGCCGCTCGATCTTCATTTCTCGCCTGTCCCTTCGTGCGCGCGCCGTCGTGCGGGGCCAGCCCGCCCGGGCCCAAGGACCCGTGCGGCCCGGCGCAATGCCAAGGCGCAATCGTTGTTTCTGCAAAGCGGCGCCACCAACTCAGGGCTTACCAGATGTGGTGGTCGCTTGATCCCGTCCGCACAAAATGCCGCGTCGGTTCGCGTGTCGCAAGAAACTTTTTGTTCGGCTGAGGCGAGTAAATCCTTTGACATTCCGGTGAAGCCGGCCGCGTTCTGCCCGCGACTCGTTTGGTTAACAATTGGTTAACACGCGTTTGAACACCCTGTGGACAAGCGATTATCTTCGTGCGTTTTTAGGGACTTGCGGGGGCGTCCTCACGCGATCTCCACCAAGCTGTCCCCAGCCATCGCGGCCCCCGTCAGACCACGAGGATGCCGCGGTCCGTGACGATCGCGTCCAGCGGCTCGTCGGTCGACTCGACCGGAATATGCGCCAGCTCCTGCCCCGCCCAGGCCAGGCCAATGGCCGTCACCGGCCCCTGCCCGCGCAGTTCGGCCAGCGTGCGGTCGTAGAACCCGCCGCCATAGCCGATCCGGCTGCCGTGGCGATCAAAGCCCACCAGCGGCACGATCAGCACCTGCGGGACCATGATCTCGTGCGTCTCGGGCGGGTGCGAGGTGCCGAAGGCGCCCGCCTCGACCTCGCCCGCGAATCGCCGGAAGCGAAGGGGCGTCGCGGGCGCCATGACCACCGGCAGGCAGACGGGGCCGTCATGGGCCGCCATCGCCGGGCGCGGATCGGGCTCGCCCCGCATCGGCCAGTACCCGGCCAGCGTCTTGCCGCGATGCGGGTTCAGCGCCCGGGCGAGCCAGCGATCCAGCGCCGCCTGATCGCCCCCCGCCCCGCGCGCGGCCAGGGCCTGCGCCCGCAGCGCCGTCTTGGCGCCGGGCGCGTCGGTCACAGCAGGACCCAGGTCGCCAGCCCCAGGAACGCGAAGAACCCGATCACGTCGGTCACGGTGGTCACGAACGTGCCGGACGCGAGCGCCGGGTCGGCGCCCCATTTCTCAAGCGCGAGCGGGATGGCGATGCCCGCCGCCGCCGCGACTGTCAGGTTGATGAGCATCGCGACCGCGATCACCGCCGCCAGCTGCACGCCGCCGAACCAGACATAGGCGATGACCGCCAGCGCCAGCGCGAACACCAGCCCGTTGAGCATTCCCACCAGCACCTCGCGCAGCATGACCCGGCGCACGTTGCCCGGCGTCAGCCCCTTGGTCGCAAGCCCGCGCACCGCGACCGTCAGCGTCTGCGTGCCCGCGTTCCCGCCCATCGACGCCACGATCGGCATCAGCACCGCCAGCGCCACCAGCTTGCTGATCGACGCCTCGAACATGGAAATCACCGTGGCCGAGATCAGCGCGGTGCAGACGTTCACCGCCAGCCACGGCAGCCGCTGGCGCAGCGTCTCGATCACGCTGTCCGACAGCGAGGATTCGTCGCCCACCCCGGCAAGGCGCAGGATGTCTTCCTCGTGTTCCTCGTCCAGCACGTTCATCGCGTCGTCGATAGTGATGACGCCGACAAGGCGGTTGTCGGCGTCCACGACGGGCGCGGAGATCAGGTGGTACTGGTTGAAGGCATAGGCGACCTCGCCTTCTTCCTGCAGGACGTTCACGGTGCGGAAACTGTCCTCGGTCAGGTCGCGCAGGCGCATGCCCCGGCGCGCCGACAGAAGCCGGCCCAGCGTGACGTAGCCCACCGGGTGGCGGCGCGGGTCGATCAGGATGACGTGGTAGAACTGGTCGGGGAGCCATTCCTCGGCGCGCAGGAAGTCGATCGTCTCGCCCACCGTCCAGTGTTCGGGGGCGACCACCACCTCGGACTGCATCAGGCGGCCGGCGGAGTATTCGGGATAGGTCAGCGACTGCTCGACCGCGACCCGGTCGGGCTCGTCCAGCGCGGCAAGGATCGTCTCGCGCTCCGGCCCTTCCATGTCCTCGACCAGGTCGACGACATCGTCGGTGTCCATCTCGCGCACAGCGTCGGCGAGGATGTGGTCGGGCAGCGCCTCGATCACCTCGTCGCGGATCGATTCGTCGATCTCGGACAGGATCTCGCCGTCGATCTCGCGCGAATACAGCCGCACGAACTCGCCCCGGCGGCGCGGGGTCAGCTGCTCGATGACGTCGGCGATGTCGGCGGGGTGCAGCGGTTCCAGCAGGTCGTCCAGACGCGCGGCGTCGCCCGTGTCCACCGCCTCGTCGATGTCGGCCACGACGGTGCGCGCGGGGACGAAATCGTCCTCGGACTCAGGCTCGCGGGGGCGCGGGTCGGACATGCGGCACCTCGTTTCGGTTCGGCTGTGGCGGATTGCGGGGCGCGCGGGCGTGCCCGGTCGGCGCGACCATAGAAGGACCGGCGCGGGCGGGCAACGTGGTCCGGGCGGGCCTAGTCGTCGGCCAGCAGCCGCATCGCCTGCCGATGCAGGTCGGGCGTCGCGGCGGCGATCACGCGGCCGCCGTTCCACGCGGGCCCGCCGGTCCAGTCGGTGACGATCCCGCCCGCCGCCTCGACCACGGCCATGGGCGCCGCGATGTCATAGGGCTGCAAGCCCGCCTCGATCACCAGATCGACCTGCCCCATTGCCAGCAGCGCATAGGCGTAGCAGTCGAGCCCATAGCGCGTCAGCCGCACTTTGCCCGCCACGCGCCGGAAGGCTGCGCCCTCGGTCGCGGTGCCAACCTCGGGAAAGGTCGTCATCAGCGTGGCGTCGGCCAGCGACCGGCCCTGCCGGACCCCGAGCGGCAGCGTTCCGTGCGGCGACCGGACCGAGGCGTGGCCCATCCCACCCTCGAACCGCTCGCGCGTCCAGGGCTGGTCGATCAAGCCGTACAGCGGGCAACCCGCGCGGTCGGTAACGGCGATCAGGACGCCCCAGCTGGGCGCGCCGCACAGGAACGCGCGGGTGCCGTCGATCGGGTCCAGCACCCAGGTCAGGCCGCTGTTGCCGGGGGTGGCCCCGAACTCCTCGCCCAGGATGGCGTCGTCGGGGCGGTCGCGGGCAAGGATCGCGCGCATCGCCGTCTCGCTCGCGCGGTCGGCCTGCGTCACGGGGTCGAAGCCGGAGGCCAGCTTGTTTTCGGGGGCGAGGTCGGGCGAGCGGAAGAACGGCAGGATCGCCGCACCCGCGGCATCGGCCAGCGCG
This sequence comes from Paracoccus marinus, assembly GCF_007018965.1. GTDB lineage: Bacteria > Pseudomonadota > Alphaproteobacteria > Rhodobacterales > Rhodobacteraceae > Paracoccus > Paracoccus marinus. The sequence goes on along the minus strand of NZ_VJYZ01000018.1, from coordinate 56,114 downwards.
TGGGCGGTCGCGACCAGGTCGTGGCTGTCGGTCATCCGGGCGGCCCCTTGCAAAGCGCGGCAAGTCTAGCCGTCCGCCGCCCGGACGGCCAGACGCGCGGCGTCGCCACCGGCGACGGTGACCCAAAAAGATTTGTCCGCCGCGATCTGCACCGCGGCGGACAATGAGCTGCACGAAAAAGAAGCCGGCTGTCGTCCGCGCCGTTCAGGCGGCGTGCGACAGGACCCGCGCCAGTTCGAAGATCTGGCGGCGCTGCGCCTGCGGCATGGCGTAGTAGGACCGCATCAGCTGAAGTGCTTCCTTGTCGTTCAGCACATCGGCCGTCGGTTCGGAACCGCCGTGTTCAAGCAGGCCGTCGAAGAAATAGGCCGGCGACACGTCCAGAGCCTCGGCCATTTCCCAAAGGCGGGACGCCGCGACCCGGTTTGCCCCGGTCTCGTACTTCTGGATCTGCTGGAACTTGATTCCAACCCGGTCGGCAAGCTGCTGCTGGGTCATACCCATGAGCCAGCGGCGCTGCCTGAGCTTTCGCCCGACGTGAAGATCAACTGAATGTGCCATGAAGTGGAAAACCTGTGTGACAGAGAACCGTTTAACAAGAATTCTTATCCGCCAAGTCGCGCATAATTTGTAGGGCTAACGTCACCGAAGTGTCCAAAAGGATAGGTGAGATGGCCAGATTTCCGGACAGGAACCCCGGGCCTTGCCATATTTGTGTCATGTGAGGTTTGCATAAGGCCATCGTGGCGTCGGATGGGGGTGGTTCCCGCACCGCGTGTGTCCCGCAAGGGAATCGCCGGCGCGAAAAAGAGCTTCCGCCACCCGGAAACGGTTGAAACGAGGGGTGCGCGCCCCGATATTCCTCGCAACTGCGGCCAGCCCGCAGGTCGACACGTCAAAGGGAGGCTTCGATGGCCGATTACAACGCATTCCCCCGCGCCGGCACTGCGCCCCGCAGCGCCGCGATCGACGAGGGCCTGCGCAGCTACATGAACAAGGTGTACTCGCTGATGGGCATCGCGATGCTCGTCACTGCGGGCACCGCCTACGGCCTGCATGCGCTGGCCATCGGCCCGGATGGACAGGCGACCCAGCTTGGCCAGGCGATCTACTTTTCGCCGCTGAAATGGGTCATCACCTTCCTGCCGCTGGTGCTGGTGTTCGCCTTCGGCGCGGCCGTGAACCGGCTGTCCACGGCGGGGGCCACGGTCCTGTTCTACGTGTTCTCGGCCGCGATGGGCGCGTCGCTCAGCTGGATCTTCCTCGCCTATACCGACATGTCGATTGTGCAGACCTTCGTTGCGACCGCCGCCGGCTTCGCCGCGCTGTCGATCTATGGCTACACGACCAAGCGCGACCTGTCGGGCATGGGCCGCTTCCTGATGATGGGCCTGATCGGGCTGATCGTCGCGATGCTCATCAACATCTTCCTCAAGTCGCCGGCGATGCAGTTCGCGATCTCGTCCCTCGGTGTCCTGATCTTCGCGGGCCTGACCGCCTACGACACGCAGAACATCAAGAACACCTACCTTCAGCTGGCGAACTCGGACCAGGATTTCCTGGGCAAGTCCGCGATCATGGGCGCGCTGACCCTGTATCTGGACTTCCTGAACCTGTTCATGTTCCTGCTGCAGTTCATGGGCAACCGCGAGTGATCGCGATCCTTTCCAGACACTGATCGAAGGGCCGGCGCCACGCCGGCCCTTTTGTTTGCGCCGGGGGCAAGTGGCGTCGGTCGGCATCCCGGGCCACCGACTTGCGCGCCGCCCGGCTTTGTCGCAAGCAGGCCGCGTGCGGCCCCGTAGCTCAACCGGATAGAGCAGGGACCTTCTAAGTCCAAGGTTGGGGGTTCGAGCCCTCCCGGGGTCGCCAGTCCGCCGCGCCCGATACGTCCCGAATGTCGCCATGCCGCCGAAAGCGGAACATCGGCGACAGCGCGACGTTGTGTTCGTGAATCCGAAAGGGAGACGCGACATGGCGAACGCAGGCAAGAAGTTCGGGCCCGGCCAGCAGGACCAGGGCAAGGGCGACGGCTCTGGCGGGATGGGTCCCGCCGACCCCGAGATCACGCCGCGCACCGAGATCCTGTCCAACCGCGACACCTCGCGCCATTCCGACGAGCGCGGACTGGATTCGCGGCACGTCCAGAACGAGCAGCTGCAGGACCGCGAAAGCGACCAGACCGGCGACGCGGTGCCTGACAGCGAAAAGCTCGCCGACGAGCGGCCCACCGACGACGACGCGGACACGGGTGGCACGTCTCGCTGAGCGAAGCGAGCGGCGCGACCCCCATCAAGGCCAAGTCAATCCAGCAATCACGGGAGACGACGATGAGCGGCGACAAGACCCACCAGCAGCAGCGGCAAATCATCGAAAAGGGCGTGGACACATCCAACGCCGACAAGGATTTCGACCCGCGCCCCTATCTGGACGCCCCGAAAGACGTGCGCGACCGGATCGAGGAAACCGACCTGTCGAACCGCGCCACCGACATCGGCAGCCCCGACGGAAGCCCGGGACCCGCAGGCACCCGGCAGGAAAGCCGGCACAACAAGAAGGGCGGCGATCCGCTGGATCAGCCCCAAAGCGACGGGAACGGCTGATCCGCCGCGACGACCAAGCAAAAAGCCCCGGCAGCGATGCCGAGGCTTTTCGATGCGGCCGGGATCACAAGGCTAGTGCGTCCAGGGCGTCCGGCGATCGGTCGCGAAGTTCTCGCCATAGCCACGCGGGCGCACGTTCACGCCACGCCGCTTGGGTTCCTGCACGATGAAGTCCAGGCCCTTGTCGGTGGCATAGGCCACCGCCTCGTCCAGGCTGTCGAAGTGCAGGCGCACCTGGCTTTGCGTGTCGTCGCTGCTGGTCCAGCCCATCAGCGGGTCGATGCTGCGCGGGTCGGCGGGCGGAAAGTCCAGCACCCACGCCTTGGTGCGGGCGGTTCCCGACTGCATGGCGCTGCGGGCAGGCTGGTAGATGCGGACGCGCATGGCTGTGATCCCGGGGGGTTGGCTGGCCCCGTTCATGCCGTAGCCGCGCGCCGGGATCAAGACGCAGCCGGCAAGCCGTCCCCCGCATCACCGCCAGGTAAACAAAGTATGAAGTCTTGGAACATCATCAAGTTGTCACGCGTTCCCCTGGCATCACCACGCATCTGAACGTCCACCTATCCCCAGGAGAGTCTCGATGACCCGCACGACAGTTATGGCCTTGCTGATGTCCGTTGCTCTGCCCCTCGGCGCTCTTGCCCAGACCGATGGATCGTCCACCGACGCCACCGCCACCGGCCAGGGCGGCTCGGGCGAAAGCGGTGCCACCGTCGGTGAAACCCCGACCAGCACCGGCACCCTGCCCGCACCGGTCGCCACCACCGACGAATCCGCCACCGGCCAAAGCGGCACCGGCGAAAGCGGCGACTCGGTCGGCACCACCCCGACTGCGGTCGGCACCGAAGGCGCGCCCGTCCCTGATCTGGACGATTCGAGCACCGGCACCTCGGGCACCGGCGAATCCGGCACCACGATCGGCGAGTCGTCGGACGACGGCGCGACGGATACCACGACGACCGACGCACCCGCCCCGGTCACCGGCGTGATCGTCACCACGACGCCCGGCACCGCGCCCGCCGCAGATGCACCGGCCGCCGATGCACCGGCCGCAGGCGCGCCGGTTCCCCCGCCGCCCGCACCGGGCGCGGCCCCGATGCCGATGCCGATGCCCGCACCCGGCGCCGCGCCGACGCCCGCGCCGACGACTGCACCGACGCCGTCGTCGGACGCCAGCGGCTCCATGCCGGCGCCCATGGGTGACATGAAGACGGCCGAGGCCACTGTCGCGACCGCCGATGGCACCGATGTCGGCAGCGTGTCGCTGATGGCGACCGAATCCGGCGCGATCCACGTCATGCTGGACCTGGGCAACCTGAGCGAGGGCGTCCGCGCCGTCCACATCCACGAAACCGGCGCCTGCGACGGCCCGACCTTCGAATCGGCCGGCGCGCATCTTTCGGGCGGCCATGCCCACGGCATCCACTCGCCCGAAGGCATGCACCTTGGCGACCTGCCCAACGTGACCGTCGCCCCCGACGGGACCGTCAAGGCAGAGTTCTTCAAGAACGACGTGACGATGGACGACGTGCTGGACAGCGACGGCTCGGCCTTCGTGATCCACACCGGGCAGGACGACTACACCACGCAGCCGTCGGGCGCCTCGGGCGACCGTCTGGCCTGCGGCGTGATCCAGTCGACCGGCGCCTGACCCGCCCGTTCGCCTGATCGACTGAACAGCCGGGGCCGTCCGAAAGGGCGGCCCCTTTCCATGCGCGGACCCCGCAGCCGCCCGCTTGAAAACCGCCCCCCCGATCCCCAAGCTTTCAGCACCGCAGCCAAGGAACGCCGATGGCCCACAACAACTCGAACGCCCCGATCCCGCTGCTGCTGACCCCCCAGAAGCGCGACAAGCTGGAAGGTGGCCGCCGGTTCGTCATGCAGTCCGAGTTCCAGCCGGCGGGCGACCAGCCCACGGCCATCGCAGAGCTGACCGAAGGCGTGCTGGCCAACGAACGCGACCAGGTGCTGCTGGGCGCGACCGGGACCGGCAAGACCTACACCATGGCCAAGGTGATCGAGGCGACGCAGCGCCCCGCCATCATCCTTGCCCCGAACAAGACCCTCGCCGCGCAGCTTTACGGAGAGTTCAAGGGCTTCTTTCCCGACAACGCGGTCGAGTACTTCGTCAGCTACTACGATTACTACCAGCCCGAAGCCTACGTCGCGCGGTCCGACACCTATATCGAGAAGGAATCGCAGATCAACGAGGCGATCGACCGGATGCGCCACTCGGCCACCCGGGCGCTTCTGGAACGCGACGACGTCATCATCGTGGCCTCGGTCAGCTGCATCTACGGCATCGGCTCGGTCGAGACGTATTCGGCGATGACGCAGGACATGGTCGTGGGTAAGTCCTACGACCAGCGCCAGTTCATCGGCGAGCTTGTCGCGCAGCAGTACAAGCGGCTGGACACCGCGTTCCAGCGCGGCGCGTTCCGGGTGCGCGGCGACGTGGTCGAGGTCTGGCCCGCCCACCTGGACGACCGCGCGTGGCGGTTTTCCTTCTTCGGCAACGAGCTTGAAAGCATCGTCGAGTTCGACCCGCTGACCGGCGCGAAGGAAGCCGACTACAAGCAGATCCGCATCTACGCCAACAGCCACTACGTCACCCCCCGCCCCACCATGCAGCAGGCGATCAAGGGCATCCGGTCGGAACTGACCACCCGGCTGGGCCAGCTTCAGGACGAGGGCAAGCTGCTCGAGGCGCAGCGCCTGGAACAGCGCACCAACTTCGATCTGGAGATGCTCGAGGCGACCGGCGTCTGCAACGGGATCGAGAACTATTCCCGCTATCTCACCGGCCGTTCGCCGGGCGAGCCGCCGCCGACCCTGTTCGAGTTCATCCCCGACAACGCCATCGTCTTTGCCGACGAAAGCCACGTCAGCGTGCCGCAGATCGGCGGCATGTACCGGGGCGACTTCCGGCGCAAGTTCACGCTGGCCGAACACGGCTTCCGCCTGCCGTCCTGCATGGACAACCGCCCGCTGAAGTTCGAGGAATGGGACGCGATGCGGCCGCAGTCGGTGTTCGTGTCCGCGACGCCCGCGACCTGGGAGATGGACCAGACCGGCGGCGTCTTCACCGAACAGGTGATCCGGCCGACCGGCCTTCTGGACCCGGTGATCGAGATCCGGCCGGTCGAGACGCAGGTGGACGACCTCCTGGACGAGGTGCGGCAGGTCGCAAAGGCGGGCTACCGGACGCTTGTCACCACGCTGACCAAGCGCATGGCCGAGGACCTGACCGAATACCTGCACGAACAGGGCATCCGCGTGCGCTACATGCACAGCGACATCGACACCATCGAGCGGATCGAGATCCTGCGCGACCTGCGCCTTGGCGCCTATGACGTGCTGGTGGGGATCAACCTGCTGCGCGAGGGGCTGGACATACCCGAATGCGGGCTGGTGGCGATCCTCGACGCCGACAAGGAAGGGTTCCTGCGCTCGGAAACCTCGCTGATCCAGACCATCGGCCGGGCGGCGCGGAACGTGGACGGGCGCGTGATCCTGTACGCCGACAGCATTACCGGCAGCATGGAACGCGCGATGGCGGAAACCGAGCGCCGCCGCGCCAAGCAGCACGCCTACAACGTCGAGCACGGCATCACCCCGCAAACGGTCCGCAAGAACGTGGACGACGTGCTGGCGGGGCTGTGGGCCGGCGACACCGACCAGTCGCGGATCACGACCAAGATCGACAAGCCGCTGGTCGGATCGAACCTCGCGGCCCATCTCGATGCGCTGCGGACGCAGATGCGCAAGGCCGCCGAGAACCTGGAGTTCGAGGAGGCCGCGCGCCTGCGCGACGAGGTCAAGCGGCTGGAAGCGGTGGAGCTTGCCGTGTCGGACGACCCCCTCGCCCGGCAGACGGCGGTGGACGAGGCGGCGGAAGCCGCGGTGCGGTCGTCGGGGCGGTCCACGGCAGGCCGCGCGGGCCAGCGCGGCGGCAACAAGCGGTCGAAGCGCGGGCGCTGAGGGGGCAAAGGCGGTTCGGCTTGGCCTCACGCGCGCAGGCGCGCTAGATGATCGCGCTGCACCAACGAAAAGGCCCGGACATGCCCCTGGCGCTCGTATCGCTGATATTCACCGGCGCGATCTTCGGCTTCTTCTATGCCTGGGTCTGCTCGACCATGTGGGGGCTCGACGCTGCCGATCCCCGGGTGGCCATCGCCGCCATGCAGGCCATGAACGCATCGGTCCGCAACGCCGTCTTCGCGCCCGCCTTCTTCGGGACGCCCGTCGTGCTGGCGGCGGCGGCCTGGGCCGCGTGGCGGACGGCCCGGCCCGCCAGCCTGGCCTTCGCCACCGCATCCGCGATCTACCTTGGCTTCGGGCTGATCCTCACGATGGCGGTCAACGTGCCGATGAACGAGGCGCTGGCGCAGGTCGCGGTGCCCACCGACCGGGCGGCCGCCGCCGCGATCTGGGACGCGTATTCGCCGCGCTGGCAGACCTGGAACGTCGTTCGCACGGCCGCCTCGGGGCTGGCGCTTCTGCTGGCGGGCTGGGCTGTATGGCGACTGGGCCGCGCCGGGCGTTCACCCGAACGTGGCTGAACCGTGCGCCGCGGCGCGCGTTCGGCCGGACCTCATGAAAGGATCCCCCATGCAGCGTTCGATCTTTGCCGTTGCCGTCCTTGCCGCGCCCCTGCTTGGGCCTTTGCTGGCGACCCCCGCGCTCGCATCGTCCGACGATGCCTGGGCCACCTTCCGCACGGACGTGCAGGCCGCCTGCGCGCAGATCACCGACGTCCCCGAGGGCGCGAGCGCCAGCTATGCGGTGAACCCCTTCGGCAGCGAAAGCTACGGCGCGGCGCTGGTGACGGTCACGTTGAAGGACGGGACGGCCGACCGGATGGTCTGCATCTACAACAAGCAGAACAAGACGGCCGAGATGACCGCCCCGTTCGGCGACATGCCCGAATTGCTGCAACCCGCCGCGGCGACCGGCAGCGCGGCGGACGCCGCGACGCCGCCCGCAGCGACCGCGCCGCCTGCGGCGAACTCGGACGCGCCGTCTGCCAAACCCGCCACGCCGTCCCCGACACCCGCAGGCGCGGGGACCGACAGCTGCGACGCCGACAGCTTCCGCGCCTATATCGGCAAGCCGCGAGCCGAGGTGCCGATCCCCGACGGCGCGAACGTCCGCGTCCTCACCCCCGACATGATGGTCACGATGGAACGCATGGAAGGCCGCGTGAACCTGCATGTCGGCACGGACGGGATCGTGGGCGACGTGACCTGCGGCTGACCGCTCTGGCGCGACGTCCGAGCGGAACTTGATCCGGGTCGCAGCACCGTCAAGGCATCGTCGAACTGGCCGGTTGTGTCCGCAGGATCGCGCGGGCATGGTCGGCCCGTTCCACGGGAAAGACGGGCATGATGCGGATCTTCGACGGCCATAACGACATGCTGCAGCGGCTGGTGGCGGCGGGCGCGGGCGGGAACCGCACCGGCGTCGCCGAGCTGTTCCTGAACGGCGACGCGACCGGGCATCTGGACCTGCCCCGGATGCGCGCGGGCGGCTTCGCCGGCGGCTTCTTCGCCATGTGGGTGCCCGAGCCCGACTTCGGCGACATCCGGCCCGTGCCGGCCCCCGACTGGACGCCGCCGTTCCGGCTGGACCTGCCGGCCGAGATCCCGCACGACCTGGCGCTGCCGTCCGCATTCCGGCAGGCGGCCGCGCTGTTCGCGATCGAGCGGACGGGCGAGCTGTCGATCTGCCGCAGCGCCGCTGACCTGCGCGCGACGATGGATGCGGGCCGGATCGCCGCCATCCTGCACATGGAAGGGGCCGAGGCGATCCTGGACCCCGACGCGCTTCACGCCTGGCACGCGATGGGGCTGCGATCGCTCGGCCCGGTCTGGTCGCGGCCGACCCGTTACGGCCATGGGGTTCCGTTCGCGTTCCCGTCCAGCCCCGACACCGGTGACGGGCTGACGTCCGCGGGCCACGCGCTGGTCGCCGAATGCAACGCCTTGCGGATCATGATCGACCTGTCGCACCTGAACGAAAAGGGCGTGGACGACGTCGCGCGCCTGTCCGACGCGCCGCTGGTCGCCAGCCATTCCTGCGCCCACGCCATTGCCCCAAGCTCGCGCAACCTGACCGACCGGCAGCTTCGCCAGATCGCCGACAGCAGCGGGCTGGTCGGGCTGAACTTCGCCATCGGCTTCCTGCGCCCGGACGGGCGGCGCGAGGCGGTGCCGGGGATCGACCTGATGCTGCGCCACCTGGACCACCTGCTGGGCATCCTCGGCGAAGGCGGGGTGGCGCTGGGGTCGGATTTCGACGGGGCGCTGATGCCCACGGACATCGCCGACGTGACCGGCGCCGCGCGGCTGGTTCAGGCGATGGCCGCGCATGGCTATGGCGAGGCGCTGATCGAGCGCATCGCCTGGCGGAACTGGGTGGACGTGCTGGACCGGACCTGGGGCGGCTGACATGGGGCATGGGCGGGCGGACGAGGCGGGGGGCGAGGCGGTGGACGACACCGCAAACCCCGACCGCGTCGATTGCCTGATCATCGGCGGCGGGCCTGCGGGCCTGACGGCCGCGATCTACATCGGCCGGTTCCGCCGCCGGGTGGTGCTCGTGGATGCCGACGAAGGGCGGCTCGCCATGATCCCCCGGTCGCACAACATGCCGGGCTACCCCGAGGGGGTGCGCGGCTGCGACCTGCTGGCGCAGATGCGCGCGCAAGCAGGCCGCTACGCCTGTGACCTGCGCCGGGGCGAGGTCACGGCCATCTCGCGCGACAGCGGCGGGTTCCGCGCCCGGACGACGGCAGGCCCGGTCCGCGCCCGCACCGTCCTGCTGGCGACCGGCGTCCTGAACCTGCGCCCGCCGATCGACCCGGACGTCCACGACGCGGCGGTGGCGTCGGGGCAGCTGCGCTACTGCCCGATCTGCGACGGGTTCGAACAGACGGGCCGCCGGATCGGCGTCCTGGGCCTGACCGCGCACGGGCTGGCCGAGGCGATGTTTCTGCGGAGCTACAGCGACGACGTGGTCGTGCTGGCGCTGGCCGCGCCCGATCTTAACCCCGACCTCTCCGCGCAGGCGGCCAAGGCGGGCATCGCCATCGAGGCGGTGCCGGTCAGCGCGTTCGACTTCGATGGCGGCGATGTCGGCCTGACGCTGGATGACGGACGCAGCTTGCGGGTCGAGACGCTGTATGCGGCGCTGGGATCGCGGACGCGGAACGAACTGGGTGACGGGCTGGGGTTGGACCTGTCGGGGGACGCCTGTTTCGTCACCGACGAACACCAGCGCTGTTCGGTCGCGGGCGTCTACGCGGCAGGCGACGCGGTCGAGGGGCTCGATCAGATCAGCTTCGCGATGGGCACCGGATCGCGCGCGGCGGTGGCGATCCACAACGACCTGCGGAACGCCGACGGTCAGGTGCTGGACGACTGAGCGGGCGGGCACGAACCCGCAGGGAACCGGCTCGCCAGGACGGCCTCAATCACCCTCGCCGGGCGCTTCCGAGAAGTACTTTTCCAGCTTGCCCTTCTGCCCGTCCATCTCGGCGGCGCTGGGCAGCGGGTCCTTCTTGCGGGTGATGACCGGCCATTGCTCGGAATACTTGCGGTTGAACTCGACCCAGTTTTCCATGGCCGGCTCGGTGTCCGGGCGGATCGCGTCGGCCGGGCATTCGGGTTCGCAGACGCCGCAGTCGATGCACTCATCGGGGTGAATCACCAGCGTGTTCTCACCTTCGTAGAAGCAGTCCACGGGACAGACTTCGACGCAGTCGGTGTACTTGCACATGATGCAGTTGTCAGTGACCACATAGGTCATCGCGGCGCCCCCAGATGAGTGGACCTGACCTAGACCTTGTCGCCCAAGGGTTCAAGCCGCAGGCGCGGGCCGTGCCGTCCCGTTCATTCGTCGGCCGCGGCACCGGGGTCCGGGTCCACGCCAGCGGCGGCGGGGTCCGGGGGATCGGTCAGATCCTCGAAAAGCGCCTGCGCCTCGGTCGCGGGCCCGCGCCGCTCGCCCGAGGCGACAACGCGCAGCACGCGGACCTTGCCGGGCGTGGCGGCGGTCACGACATCGCCCGGGCGCACCGTCTGGCCGGGCTTGCGGCAGGGCTGGCCGTTCAGCCGCACGCCGCCTGCGGCGATCCGGTCGGCGGCGAGGGTGCGGGTCTTGAACACGCGCGCAAAGCACAGCCAGCGGTCCAGCCGCACGGCACTGGCCACCGGGGCGGCGTCCCTGGGGGGCAGGCCTGCGCGACCCCGCGCCACGTCAGGCGAGGACCTGCTTGCGCGCCGTCACGAGCGGTTCTTCAGCGCCGCCAAGACGGCGAAGGGGTTGTCGGGGTCGATCGGCTTTTCGGCACGGGGCGGACGCGCCTCGTAGTTGCGAACCGGCTCGGGCTTGCCCTTGGGACCGCCCTTGCCGCGCGGGCCGCCATTACCGCGGTCGCCGTGGTCACCGGTACGGTCGCCCTGCCCGCCCTGATTGCGGTTGCCCTTGCCACGGTCGCCCTGATTGCGGTCGCCCTTGCCGTCGAAGCGGCGCTCGCCACCTTCACCCCGGCCCTGGCCCTGATTTTGGCCGTGCGGCTTTCCGCCACGGTTCCGCCCGCCACGATTCTGTCCGTCGCGAGGCTGTCCTTCATGCGGCTGCCCATCCGACGCCGACGCTTCCGACGCCGGCGCACCGTCGACGGTCTGCCCCCCGGCGGCGTGGGCCGGGCGGTCGCCCTGCTGGCCATGCTGGCCGTCGCGGCCGCGCAAGTTGCGGCGCGGACCCCGCGCCTCGCCCTCGCCCCCGCCGCGACGTTGCCCGCCCCGCGCGCGCGGCGCCCAGGTGAAGGTGAAGAACGCCTCGGTTTCCACCGGGGCCGCCTCTGCCCCGGCGTCCGAACGCATGTCCGCGCCCGCGTCGCCCGACCCGCCTTCCGGGGCGGCGTCCATCGCCAGCGGTCCGTCCTCGCCACCCGCCGCAGCGGCCGCTTGCGCCTCGGCCTCGGCGCGGGCGGCGGCCTCGGCCGCTTCTTCGGCCGCGCGGCGCGCCGCCTGCTCGGCTTCCCAGCGGGCGCGGGTTTCGGCCGCCAGCACGCTTTCCTCCTCGGTCAGCGGCGCGTCGGACGCGGGCGCCGCCTCGGGCGCGGGCGTGGGCTCGGGCGCGACCGGCGCCGCGCTCGACTTGGGCCGCTCGCCCGGCTCGGCCTTGTAGCCAAGGCCGCGCATCAGGTCGGCGAACTGCGTCAGCGTCATGCCGGTGATCGACAGCATGTCGGGCGTCGCCTCGAACCCCGCGCGGCTGTCCTGTCCGCGCAGAAGGTCGGCCAGCCGTTCCAGCATGTCGATGCGGATCGCGCGCTCGCCCGCCGGGTGATAGCCCGACAGCGTATAGGCGCGGCGCGGCACGTCGGGCAGGTTCGGGATCGTGACGAGGCCGGGGGGCGGGCTGCCCGGAAACTCGTCCGCGCCGTCCCACAGCGCCGTCAGCAGCAGCCGCAGCCGCGTCGGCGCGGGCTTGAGCAGCGCGGGCTGGAAGATGGTGTACTGCCCGAACCGGACCCCGTGCTTGCGCAGGCTGCCGCGCGCGTCCTGGTCCAGGTCCTTGATTTCCTGCGCCACGCCCTCGCGCGGAAGAACCCCCATCGCCTCGACCAGGCGGAAGGCCACGCCGCGGGCAAGGCCGTTCAGCGTCTCGTCGTCGCGCATGGCGATCAAGGGCTCGAACCCGGATGCGATCTTGCGGTCGATGAAGTGCTGGAGCCGGCGGCGGACCTTTTCCGCGATCTCGGGCCCGGCTTCCTCGTCGACGAAAACCTCGATCCCCGGTTTCAGCGCGTCGCCGCCCTTGACGAGCTTGCCCACCGCCGAGGCGCCCCACATCAGACCGCCCTGTTCGGTGAAGTCCAGTTCGGTGTCGGGCGCGTTGTAGAACCGGTCGGACCGCAGGTGGAACTCGGGCCGCAGCGCCTCGTAGGCGGCGCGGGTCAGCATCCGCGCCTCGTCGCCCGTGGCGGTCGGATCGGTGCGGAACCGGAAGCCTTCCAGCCGGCCGGCGAACTCGCCCTCGACCGTCACTTCGCCCTTGTCGTTCACCTCGGCCACAAGGCTCTCCTTCTGCTTGAGCCGCCGCAACAGAACGGAGGTGCGGCGGTCCACGAATCTTTGCGTCAGCGCCGCGTGCAGCGCATCCGACAGGCGATCTTCTACCGCGCGCGTCTCGCCCCGCCAATGGGCTTCGTCCCGGACCCATCCGCCCCGCTGCGCGACGTAGGTCCAGGTGCGGATATACGCCAGGCGCTTGGACAGCGCGTCGATGTCGCCCGCGGGCTTGTCGATCCGGGCCACGGCGCGCGCCAGCCAGTCGGCGGGGATGCCGCCGTCCTGGACGAAGCCGAAGATGCGCGACAGCAGCGTCGTATGCTCGACCGGCGAGATGCTGCGGAAATCGGGCACCCGGCAGACGTCCCACAGCAGGCGCACGTCCTTGGGGTGGGTCACGCGGTCGCGGATTTCCGGCAGGTCGCGCAGCACCTTGAGCGCGCGCAGGTCGTCCGCCTCGCGCCCGCGCGCCAGCCATTCGCTGCCCGAGGGCTGTTCCAGCGACTGGACCAGCCGGTCCGCGGTCCCGAACTCCAGCGACGGGTTGCGCCACATCAGGCGGCTGATCGGCTGGAAGCGGTGGTTCTCGATCGCCTCGATCAGCCCGTCTTCCAGCGGCTGCGCCTCGCCGGTGACGCCGAAGGTGCCGGGTTCGGTGTGGCGGCCCGCGCGGCCGGCGATCTGGCCCAGCTCGTGCGGGAACAAGGGCCGCATCCGGCGGCCGTCGAACTTGTGCGTGGCCTCGAACGCGACGTGGCGGATGTCGAGGTTCAGGCCCATCCCGATCGCGTCGGTGGCGACGAGGTAATCGACCTCGCCCGCCTGGTACATCGCCACCTGCGCGTTCCGCGTGCGCGGCGACAGCGCGCCCATCACGACCGCGCAGCCGCCCTTCTGGCGGCGCAGCAGTTCGGCGGTGGCATAGACGTCATCGACGCTGAAGCCCACGATGGCCGACCGCGCGGGCATCCGGCTGAGCTTTTTGGACCCGGCCCAGCTGAGGGTTGAAAACCGCTCGCGCCGCATGAACTGCGCGTTGGGGACCAGCGCGGCAATGGCCGGACGCATGGTATCGGACCCCAGCAGCAGCGTCTCGTGCAGGCCGCGCATGTTCAGCAGGCGGTCGGTGAATACGTGGCCGCGTTCCGGGTCGGCGGCCAGCTGGATCTCGTCGATGGCGACGAAATCGGCCAGCACGTCGGGCATCGCCTCGGTCGTGGCGACCCAGTAGGCGGTGCGTTCGGGGACGATCCGTTCCTCGCCCGTGACCAGCGCCACGACCGAGGGGCCGCGCGCCTTGACGATGCGGTCATAGACCTCGCGCGCCAGCAGCCGCAGCGGCAGGCCGATGACGCCGGTGCGATGCGCCAGCATCCGCTCGATCGCGTAATGCGTCTTGCCGGTGTTGGTGGGCCCGAGGACGGCCGTGACGCGGGCGCGTTCGACCGACGCGCTCATCGTGCCGGCCATCAGATCGGGGTTCCCTCGGCGGCGGCGCGCAGGCGCGCGAGCCCGTCCTCGGCCTCGACCTGATGGGGGTTGATCGACAGGCTCTGCCGATAGGCGCTGAGCGCGGCGCCCTCGCTTCCCAGTTCCTCGAGCATGGTGGCAAGCTGCGTCAGCGCGGGCCAGTAGCGCGGCTCGATCACGAGCGTGCGTTCGAGGTCGGCTGCCGCCGGGCCCATCTGGCCGTGCAGGTAGAACGCCTCGGCCCGCGCGGCCCAGCCGGGCGCGAAATCGGGCGCGTGTTCGACAAGCGCGGTCAGGTGCCCGATGGCGCCCACGGTATCCCCCGCATCCAGCGCGCCGTAGCCGCGTTTCAGCAGCAGGTCCGCCACCGGCGACCCGGAGCGGGACCATTCGCGCAGGATGTCGCTTTCGGCGGCGGCCCAGCCCTCGCCCTCAACCTGGGCGAGTTCGGCGAACAGCGCGTCCATGTCGGGGGCGGAAACCGGCGGCGACGCCGCATCCTGCGCCAACGCCGCGGCCACCGGCGACAGGGCCGCGGCGATCGACAGTGCAGTTGCCGCCACGACAGTATGGAACATTGGCAAAAGGCCGCGCATAAGGGGGATGTATCGCTTCGCAGCGGTGTTCGCCAGCGAAAGCAGAAACGGAGATTGTGAATGAGCCAGGTCATCGACGCCGCCGTCCAGCAACTGAACGCCCGCCTCGGCGGCAGCTACGACGGCACCGCCAAGTTCGTCATCACGGGTGAAGGCACCGTTTTCATCGACCAGAGCGGCGCCCGCGAAGGCGACGGCGAAGCCGACGTCACGCTGACCGCCTCGCGCGAGACGTTCGAGGGCATCATGACCGGGGCCAGCAACCCGACGATGGCCTACATGAGCGGCAAGCTGAAGATCGACGGCTCGCTGCCGGCGGCGATGAAGCTCGGCGGCGCGCTGTCCTGACCGGACGGAACCGCCCGGCCCGGTCCGCCGCGTGACCCCTGCGCCCTTTCACCTGCTGCCCGGCGATGCGCCGGCACCCGCGCAGGCCTTCTGGGCGCAGGCGGATGACGGCGTGAAGCTGCGGCTGGCCCACTGGCCGGCCGCCGGCGACCGCGACGCCGCAGGCACGATCCTGCTGTTTCCGGGCCGCACCGAATACCTTGAGAAATACGCCCGGGTCGGCCGCGAGCTTGCGGCCGAGGGGTTTCACGTCATCGCCGCCGACTGGCGCGGCCAGGGCATGTCGGACCGGCTGCAAGCCGATCCGCGCCCCGGCCACGTGGCCGACTTCGCCGATTTCCAGCGCGACGTGGTGGAAATCGTCATCGCCGCGCAGGACCTGGACCTGCCGCAGCCCTGGCACCTGCTGGCCCATTCCATGGGCGGGGCGATCGGGCTTGCGGCGCTTGTCAACGAATTGCCGGTTCGCAGCGCCGTGTTCTCGGCCCCGATGTGGGGGATCATGGCGCGGCCCGCCATGCGCCTTCTGGGAACGGGGCTGTCGCGGGTGGCGGGCAGGCTGGGCCGGTCGGGACTGCCCGCGATCGGAACCGGCGGGCGCGGCAGCTTCGTCCTGGACGGGCCGTTCCGCGACAACCTGCTGACCGAGGACGGGCTGCAATGGGGCCGGCTGGTGGCCGAGGCGGCGGCGTGGCCCGACCTGACGCTGGGCGGCGCGAGCTACGGCTGGGTCGGATCGGCCTTCGCCGAGATCGAGCGGCTGGCGGCGGTCCCCGCATCCGGCCTGCCCGACATCCCGGTTCTGGTGGCCCTTGGCGACCGCGAGAAGATCGTCGCGCCCGATGCGATCCGCGCCCGCGTGGACCGCTGGCCGGGCGCGAAGCTGATGCGGATCGACGGCGGCCGGCACGAGGCGATGTTCGAAACGCCCGAACGCCGCACCCGCTTCATGAACGCGGCACTCGCGCATTTCCACGCCAGCGCCTGAGCGGGCGCGGCGGCTGAGCGCTCGGCGTTTCTGAACGGTCAGGCGTCCGCGCCCCGCATCTCGTCCACCAGCCCGGCCAGCCGCAGCGTCGATCCGTCCTGGCCCTGCCGCGCGTCCGCATCCCCGTCGAGCAGCGGCGCGATCGCCAGCGCAAGCTCCTTGCCCAGCTCCACCCCCCACTGGTCGAAGCTGTTGATGCCCAGCACCACGCCCTCGACGAACACCCGATGCTCGTACAGCGCGATGATCGTCCCAAGCCGAAACGGCGTCAGTTTGGGATAGACCAGCGTCGTGGACGGGCGGTTGCCGGGGAACACCCGGTGGCGGGCCTGCCGGTCGAGTTCGTCGCCGCCAAGCCCCTTCGCCTGCATCAGCGCCCGCGCCTCGTCCAGCGAGCGGCCGCGCATCAGCGCCTGGCTTTGCGCAAGACAGTTGGCGAGCAGCAGCTTGTGGTGTTTGTCCAGATCGGGCTCGTGGCCCTGGGCCGCGACCATGAACTCGCACGGGACCACCTCGGTCCCCTGGTGGATCAGCTGGTAGAAGGCGTGCTGCCCGTTCGTCCCGGGCTCGCCCCAGACAACGGGACCGGACACGCGCGGCAGGTCCGCGCCGTCCATCGACACGCGCTTGCCGTTCGATTCCATCTCCAGCTGCTGCAGATAGGCCGGCAGCCGCAGCAGGCGCTGGTCGTAGGGCAGAACCGCGCGGGTCGGATAGCCGCAGACCTGATGGTGCCACAGCCCCACCAGCGCCAGCATGACCGGCATGTTCCGGTCCGGCGCGGTCTCGCGAAAGTGCGCGTCCATCGCGGCAGCGCCCGACAGGAACTCGTCGAACCGCTCGGGCCCGATCGCAATCATCAGCGACAGCCCGATCGGCCCCCAGACGGAATAGCGCCCGCCGACCCAGTCCTCGAACCCGAACACGCGGTCGGCGTCGATGCCGAACTGCGCGGTCTTGCCCAGCGCCGACGAGAGCGCGGCGAACTGGCTGGCGGGGTTCGTGACCGTCCGCCCCATCCAATCGCGCGCGGTCGCGGCGTTGGTCATCGTCTCGATGGTGGTGAAGGTCTTGGACCCCACGATCACCAGCGTGCGTTCGGGATCCAGGTCCTTCAGCGTGTCGTGCGCGTCGGCCCCGTCCACGTTCGAGATGAAATGCACCCTCGGCCCGTCGTGATAGGGCGCAAGCGCGCGCACCGCCATCGCGGGGCCAAGGTCGGACCCGCCGATGCCGATGTTCACCACGTCCGTGTAGCTGCCGCCCTGCCCGGCGATCTTGCCGTCGCGGATGCGTTCGGCAAAGCGGCGCATCCGGGCCAGCGTGTCGGCGACGCCCGGCAGCACGTCGCGGCCATCCACCACGACCGGCGCCGGGTTCTCGGCCACGACCGCCCGCAGCGCGGCGTGAAGGACGGCGCGGCCTTCGGTTTCGTTGATGCGCTCGCCCGTGAACATCGCCTCGCGCCGCGCCGGCACGTCGTGCGCGAGGTCCAGCAGCAGCTCAACGGCGCGGTCGTCCAGCGTGGTCTTGGACCAGTCCAGCACCATGCCGCAGGCTTCTGTCGAACGCTTCGCGGCGCGGTCCGGCTCGGCCGCGAACAGGGCGGCGATCGGGCGGTCGGCGTTAGCCTGCCGGTGGGCGTGAAGGTCGTTCCAGGTCGTCATCGCGTTTGTTCCCGTCATTCGGCCCAATGCACGTTCAGATCGCCCCAGAGCGCCCGCACGGGCGCTTGCGCCGGGGGCAGCTTGGCCGCCCGTTCCAGCGCCGCGCGCTTGGCCGCGCCGAAGATCATCAGATGCGGGTCCATCGCGGTTTTCAGCGCCGGACCGCTGAGCGTCAGCCGCGCCTCGGCCAGCGCCTCGGACCGGATCGCCACGACCGGCGGCGCGCCCGCGTCAAGCGCGGCGGCGGTCCCGTCGTTGTCGGGAAACAGGCTTGCGATGTGCATGTCCTCGCCCATCCCCAGCAGCAGGACGGTGATCGGCAGCGCGGGCGCAAGACGCTCGGTCGCGGCGGCGGCTTCTTCCTCGGGCGTGCCGGTGCCGGTGAACAGGTCGATGAACTGCGCCGCGGCGGCCGGGCCCTGCATCAGCTGATGCCGCACCAGCCGCGCGTTCGACCGCGCGTCGGCGGGCGGCACGCAGCGTTCGTCGCCGGGAAACACGATCACGCGGTCCCATTCCAGCTGCAGCTCGGACAGCTGCGAGAACAGCGGCGCGGGCGTGGACCCGCCGGGCAGGCACAGCGTCGCGCGGCCGTCCGAGCGCAGCGCCTGGCGCAGGCGGCCGGCGATGTCCTGGGCCAGTTGAAGCACCAGCGCCTCGCGGTCGGGATATTCGATCAGCTTCATGTCTTCCTCATTCGCCCGTGCGTGCGGGCGTCAATCGCGCATCTCGCGCCAGCGGCGCCCGTCGCGTTTCATCAGTTCGGCGGCCTCGGCCGGACCGGCCGACCCAGCATCGTAGGGCGCAGGGGCGGCAGAGGATCCCGCCCACGCCGCGACGATCGGATCGGCCCAGGCCCAGGCTGCCTCGACCTCGTCGCCGCGCATGAACAGGGTCTGGTTGCCGCGGATCACGTCCATCACCAGCCGCTCGTACGCATCGGGCAGTTCCGCCCCGTCCTCGCCCAGCGCCTCGGCAAAGGACATGTCAAGCGGGACCTGCACCAGCCGCATGCCCCCCGGCCCCGGCTCCTTGATCATCACCTTGAGGTCCATCCCTTCGTCAGGCTGAAGGCGGATCATCAACTCGTTGGCGCGCGGCGGATCGGCCGCGTCGAAGATCGAATGCGGCGGGGTGCGGAACACGACCGCGATCTCGCTGGTGCGGGCGCGCAGGCGCTTGCCGGTCCGCAGGTAGAAGGGCGTCCCCTGCCAGCGCCAGTTCGCAAGCCGCACCTTCAGCGCCACGAAGCTTTCGGTGCGGCTGTCCGGGTTCTCGACATCGGCGCCGTACCCCGCCACGTCGCCCGCGCCGCGATACTGACCGTGGATGATGTCGCCGGGGTCAACCGGCATCAGCGCGCGCAGCACCTTGAGCTTTTCGTCGCGCACGGCGTCGGGGTCGAAATGCCACGGCGGCTCCATCGCGATCATGCACAGAAGCTGCATCATGTGGTTCTGGACCATGTCGCGCATCGCGCCGGCCTGGTCGTAATAGCTGCCGCGCCCGGCGACGCCCACCGTCTCGGCCACGGTGATCTGCACGTGGTCCACGTATTGCGCGTTCCACAGCGGCTCGAACAGGATGTTGGCGAAGCGGACGGCCATCAGGTTCTGGACCGTTTCCTTGCCCAGGTAATGGTCGATCCGGTAGATCTGCGCCTCGTCGAAATGCTGGGCCAGCATCGCGTTCAGGTCGCGCGCGCTGGCAAGATCGTGGCCGAACGGCTTTTCGACGACGATGCGGATCCCCTCGCCCGCAAGGCCGTGCTGCGCCAGCCCGCGGGCCAGCGGCTCGAACAGGAACGGCGCGACCGAGAAATAGGCGGCGCGGATCACCCCGTCGCGCATCTTGTCGCGGATCGCCTGCCACGCGGGCCCGGCACCCGCCTGGTCGGTCGCGTCCAGCGCGACATAGTCCAGCCGCGCCAGGAACTCGTCCAGCTGCGGATGATCGGCCCGGCGGCTGTCGTGTTCGGCGATGGCGGCGCGGACATCGGCGCGGAACTCGTCGGCCGTCATCGCCGACCGGGCGCTGCCGATCACGCGCGCGCCGGGCGGGATCTGGCCCGCGACGAAGCGCCGGAACAAGCCTGGCATGATCTTGCGGCGGGACAGGTCGCCCGTCGCGCCGAAGATGATCAGGTCGAAATCTTCGACCGGGATGACACGCGATACCATGTGGGACCATCCTTTCGCGCTTGGGTTAGACACCGGACGAAGGGGGGCGGCAAGCCCGGGCGGACAGGGGTCAGCCCGAACGAGCCAGCGCCTTGGCCAGCCGCGGCAGCCGCGCGCGCCGCAGAAGGTCGCGCAACTCGACCGGGCCGCCGGCGCCGACGGCGCGCGCATGGACGATGCGGACGGCGTCCGCGACGGGGTCGGGCGCGGACGCGTAAAGGCCGGTCAGGAAGGCGTCGGGGTGGACCGCGCGCAGTCCCAGCGCGGCCGTCGCGCGGGCGGGAAAATCGCGCAGGTTGGCGGTGACGATCAGGTCCGCGCGGGCCGCCAGCGCGGCTTCGGCCACGTGCCGGTCGGCGGGGTCGGGCCAGTCGATCCCTTCGGCGGCGGTGCCGTCATCCGGCGCAAAGGCAGCCGGGCGGGCGGCCGTCAGCAGCGCGATCTCGGCCCCCGCCACGTCGCCCTGCCCCAGCCGCGCGGCGGCGTGACGCCATTCGGCAAGGATGCGGTGCGACCAGACCGGCTCGTAAAGCCCCGCGTCGGCGGCGAGGATCAGGATCTCGCGCAAAACCGTGGGGTAAAGGACGCAGGCGTCCAGGACCGCCTTCATCCGTCCAGCCGGAAAAACAGGGACTTGAGATAGCCGCTTTCCGCGAGCTGCGGCAGGATCGGGTGGTCGGGCCCGGCAAAGCCCGTGTGGACCAGCTGCATCCGCCGTCCGCCACGGCCGATGCCGCGCGCGCTCGCGTTGCGGAACGCCGTCAGGTCGGCCGCGTGGCTGCACGAGCACAGGACGAGATAGCCCCCCGGCGCGACCAACGGCGCGGCAAGGCGCGCGACCCGTTCATAGGCGCGCAAGCCCGCCTCCAACGCCGGTTTGGCGGGGGCAAAGGCGGGCGGATCGCAGACCACGAGGTCGAAGCGCGCGCCCTCGGCGCCCAGCGCCTCCATCTGCTGGAAGGCATCGCCCTGGCGCGTGGTGACGCGGTCGGCCGCGCCCATCGCGCGAGCGCCCCCCGCCGCAAGCTCCAGCGCCGCCGCCGATCCATCGACGAGCGTGGCCTGCGCGGCGCCCGCCGCCAGCGCGGCAAGGCCGAAGCCGCCGACATGGGAAAACACGTCGAGGACATGCCCCCCACGTCCCAGACGGGCCGCAAAGGCGTGGTTCGGGCGCTGGTCGAAGAACAGCCCCGTTTTCTGCCCGCCGATCAGGTCGGCAAGGTAGATCGCCCCGTTCATCGGCACCTCGACCGGACCGCCGAGCGCGCCGCGCAGAACCTCGGTGCGGTCCTGCAACCCTTCCAGCCCGCGCGCCCGGCCGCTGCCGTTCATCACCACGGTGGACACGCCGGTGACATCGACCAGCGCCTGCGCGAGGTCGTCGATCATGGCGTCGGCCCAGGCCGCGTTCGGCTGGATCACGGCGGCGTCGCCGAAGCGGTCGATGATGGTGCCGGGCAGCCCGTCGGATTCCGCGTGGACCAGGCGGTAGAGCGGCGCGTCGAACAGCCGCTCGCGCAGCGCCAGCGCGCGGGACAGCCGCGCGGCGAGCCAGTCGCGGTCGATCACCGCGTCCGCCCGCGGGTCCATCATCCGGGCGACGATTTTGGAGTTCGGGTTGACGGTGACAACGCCGAGCGGTTGGCGCTCGGCATCCTCCAGCACCGCCATCGCGCCGGCCGGGATCGCGCGGGTGCGGCGGTCCACCACCAATTCGTCGGCGAACACCCACGGGAACCCGTGCCGGATCGCGCGGGCGTTCGCCTTGGGGCGCAGGCGGACGACGGGCAGGCCGGCGACGGCTTCGGTGGGGTCGGGGGCGTCGGTCATGGCGGCAGTCCTTTTGCCCGCCGCTGTGCCACGCGGGGGCGGTGCCGACAAGTCAGGCCGCCGCACGCTCCGCCACGGGCCGGAACGGCCGGATCGCGACCTCCTGCCCGTCGAACACGCAGAACGACCCCGGCGGCACTTCGAGCCAGCCGGGCTCGTCCGCCTCGAGCGGTTCGGATACGACCGCAAAGCCCGAGCGTGACGGCGACCAGCGGTAATAAAGCGAGGGCGCCTGATCGTCGCTGGCGTAGCGCACCGCGTAAAGCCGCCGCCCGTCCGAGAACGCGGCCGTCAGCCGAACGTGGGGCAGCGTGCCGCGCGCCTCGGCCAGCGCCTGGAACCGCAGCGTGGCCCGTTCCATCGCGCCCGCGGGATCGGCCGCCATCCCCTCGCCCAGCGCGGCAAGAAACAGCGCCTCGCTGTCGGTCGCACCCTTGCGGTGGGCGTAAAGATCGTCGGGGATCAGCGCCTCGGCCGCGCGCCGCCAGCCGTCATAGCCGCCGAACTGGCCGTTATGCATGAAGGACCAGCGCCCGACCGCGAAGGGATGGCAGTTGTTGCGGCTGGTCGCGGTCCCGGTGGAGGCGCGGACATGGGCCATGAACAGGCGCGACTTGACGGTCGCGGTCAGGCTGCGAAGGTTCGGGTCGGACCAGGCGGGCAGCACGTCGCGGTAAAGCCCCGGATCGTAGCGGTCGCCGTACCAGGCAAGGCCGAAGCCGTCCGCGTTCACCGGGGTATGGCAGCGGATCGCGGACAGGCTTTGCCGGACGAGCGAATGCGCCGGCAGGCTGACGATCTCCTCGAGATAGATCGGCTCACCGATGTAAGCCGCCCAGCGACACATGTCCCCTGCCCCGTTTCTTGCTTCTTTGATCGGGGTCTAGCACGAAAACCGGCCGATTTCACCGGCATTGTGCCGGGCCGGGGCAAAGCCGCGATCACATCGCCGCGCGCGGGGCCGGTGGGCCGGGCGGGGCCGCGCGTTATGGCGCGGCACCGCCGGTCGGATCAGGACTTGGCGGCGATCAGCGCCTCGACCGCCGCGATGGCGGCGTCGGCGGCGTCAAGCGACGGCGCGCCGCCCTGCGCCCGGTCGGGACGGCCGCCGCCGCCCTTGCCGCCAAGCGCCTGCACCGCCGCCTGCACGATCTCGACCGCGCTCAGCCGGTCCACCAGATCGGGCGACACCGTCGCCGCGACCGTGGCCTTGCCGCCGTCATCCGACAGCGCCAGCACCGCGCCGGGCGCGGACAGCTGCCCCCGCATCTGGTCGGCGAGCGTGCCCAGGTCCTTGCCCGAGACGCCCGACAGCTGGCGCGCGACGAACTTGATCCCGCCCAGGTCCTTTTCGGCCACCTCGGCCGCGCCCGCGCCGCCCATCGCCAGCTCGCGCCGCAGCTGCGCGACCTCGTTCGCCAGCGCCTTGCGCTCGTCCGCCAGCGCCTTCACCCGGCCGACCACGTCGCCCGCCTGCGCCTTCAGCAGGCCGCCGATCTCGCTCAGCTGCCGCTCCGCGCCGCGCAGGTGGTCAAGCGCCGCCTGCCCCGTCAGCGCCTCGATCCGGCGCACGCCCGCGCTCGACGCGCTGTCGCCCAGCAGGACAAAGGCGCCGATGTCGCCGGTGCGGTCGACATGGGTGCCGCCGCACAGTTCGATCGAATAGACGTCGCGGCTGGCGCCCTTGTCCGACCCGGCCTTGCGGCCCATCGACACGACCCGCACCTCGTCGCCGTATTTCTCGCCAAACAGCGCCTGCGCGCCCATCGCGCGAGCGTCGTCGGGCGACATGACGCGCGTTTCGACCGGCGTGTTCTGGCGGATGACCCCGTTCACCTCGGCCTCGACCTGCGCCAGCTCCTCGGCCGACAGCGCCTTGCCGTGGCTGAAGTCGAACCGCAGCCGGTCCTCGGCGTTCAGCGACCCCTTCTGCGCGACATGCGCGCCCAGCGCCGCCCGCAGCGCCTCGTTCAGAAGGTGGGTGGCCGAGTGATTGGACTGGATCGCCCCGCGCCGCGCGGCATCGACCGACAGGACCGCGCCCTGCCCGCGTCCGATCCGGCCCTGCGTGACCTCGGCCATGTGGATGAAGAGGTTCCCGGACTTGCGGGTGTCGGTCACGCGGGCCGCCCCGGTCTCGGTCTTGATGAGGCCGCGATCGCCCACCTGCCCGCCGCTTTCGGCGTAGAACGGCGACTGGTTCACGACGATCCCGACCTGCTGGCCCTCGGTCGCTGCTTCGACCTCGGCCCCGTCGATCACCAGCGACAGGATCGCGCCCTCGGCCTCGTCGGCGTCATAGCCCAGGAACTCGGTCGCGCCGTGGCGGTCGGCCAGGTCGAACCAGATCGCGGCATCGCGCGTCTCGCCCGAGCCGGACCACGCGGCGCGCGCCTTGGCCTTCTGTTCGGCCATCGCGCTGTCGAAGCCCGCGACCTCGACCCCGCGCCCCTGCTCGCGCAGCGCGTCCTGCGTCAGGTCCAGCGGAAAGCCGTAAGTGTCGTAAAGCCTGAACGCCGTCTCGCCGGGCAGGTCCGCGCCCGCGGGCAGGCGCGCGACCTCGTCGCCCAGCAGCCGCAGGCCGCGGTCGAGCGTCTGGCGGAAACGCGCCTCTTCGCCCCGCAGCGTCTCTTCGATCATCGCCTGCCCGCGGGTGAGTTCGGGATAAGCCGCGCCCATCTGGCGCACCAGCGCGGGCACCAGCTTGTGCATCACCGGGTCCTCGGCCCCCAGCATGTGCGCGTGGCGCATCGCGCGGCGCATGATCCGGCGCAGGACGTAGCCGCGCCCCTCATTCGACGGCATTACCCCGTCCGCGATCAGGAAGCTGGTCGAACGCAGGTGGTCGGCGATCACGCGGTGGTGGATCTTGCCCGGGCCGTCGGGGTCGCTGTGGGTCGCGTGGGCCGACGCCTCGATCAGCGCGCGCATCAGGTCGGTGTCGTAGTTGTCGTGCTTGCCCTGCAAGAGCGCGCCGATCCGTTCCAGCCCCATGCCGGTGTCGATCGACGGGTTAGGCAGCGGCTTCATCGCGCCGTCCTCGAACTGCTCGAACTGCATGAAGACGAGGTTCCAGATCTCGATGAAGCGGTCGCCGTCCTCGTCCGCGCTGCCGGGCGGGCCGCCCCAGACGCCGTCGCCGTGGTCGTAGAAGATTTCGGTGCAGGGGCCGCACGGGCCGGTCGGGCCCATCCGCCAGAAGTTGTCGTCGGTCGCGATGCGGATGATGCGGTCGTCGCCAAGCCCCGCGACCTTCTTCCAGATCGCCGCCGCCTCGTCGTCGGTGTGATAGACGGTGACCAGCAGCTTGTCTTTAGCGATGCCGAAGTCCCTGGTCAGCAGCTCCCACGCGTAGGGAATCGCCTGTTCCTTGAAGTAGTCGCCGAAGCTGAAGTTGCCCAGCATCTCGAAGAAGGTGTGGTGCCGCGCGGTGTAGCCCACGTTGTCCAAATCGTTGTGCTTGCCGCCCGCGCGCACGCATTTCTGCGCGCTCGTCGCACGGACGTAGTCGCGCTTTTCGACCCCGGTGAACAGGTTCTTGAACTGCACCATGCCGGAGTTCGCGAACATCAGCGTGGGGTCGTTCCGCGGCACCAGGGATGAGCTGTCCACCCGGGCGTGCCCGTTCCGTTCGTAGAAATCGAGGAAGGTCGAGCGGATGTCGTTCAAACTGGGCATCGGGAAGCTTTCCGGCTGGGCGAGAGGCAGTCCCAGCACATAAGCACGTGCCCTGCCGGGGTAAAGCCGCAAGCGCGGCGGGGGTGTGCAGGGGGCGCTCAGTCGAAAAGATGAAGAACGCCGGGCGCGTCCCGGTCTGAGGCGTTCGGCACGGGGTCCGGCCCCGCGCTTGGCGGATCGGTGGGGACGGCACCAAGGCGGTCCGACAGCCGCGCCGCAAGCGAGTGCATCGTCACGCCCGCCAGCGCGCCATGGATCCCGGCGGAGGGTCCGCCGGTGCGGGCCGGCGCATCACCGTCATATGCGGCCCCGGCCCGGCCCGCCGCCACGCACAGCCGCCCGAGTTCCGCGGCCGTCTGCGTCAGGCGGTCCAGGTCCTGCAGGGCGATCACGATGCCTGGCACGGCAGCCCCGCCGGGCAGGTCTGCCTGCGTCGTTCCGGGCAGGTCGCCGGACGCTTTCCCAAGATCGCCGCCGTCGCAGAACGCCGCCGACAGCGCCACTTGCAGGCGCAGCAGGTCGGCGGCCATCGCGGACAGCTCGCCCCCGACCGCCGTCATCAGCGAAGCCTCCGCCGCGCCGTCCATTCAGAACCGGCCCACGACCGCCTCAAGGCAGGCCTTCAGTTCCGGGGTGGTGAACGGCTTGCGGATGAAGTTGTTCATGCCCAGCGTCTTGCCGCGCTCGATCAGGTCCGGCTCGGCGCGGCCCGTGACCAGCACGAAGCCCACGCCCCGCGTCCGCGCGTCGCCGCGCAGCGACTGAAGAAGCTGCAGCCCGTCCATTCCCGGCATGAAATAGTCCGACAGGACCAGATGCACCGGCTTGCCGGCAAGCTTCGCCAGCGCCTCGTGCCCGTCGGCGGCGTGCTGGATGTTGCGGATGCCCATGCTGTCCAGCGCCTGCAGCATCAGCCCGCGGCTCGTCGCCGTGTCGTCCACCACCATGACGTGGAGGAGGTCCTTGATGCTCATACTCTCATCCTCTTGCCGCGGCTGGATCCACGGACTGGTAGACGGTGGGCCCGACCGGCCTCAGCCGCGCCTGCAGCGCCTTCGGCGCCTGCTCGGAATGGCCCACGACCAGCCACCCGCCGGGGCGCAGGTGGTAAAGAAACTTCTCCCACAGCAGAAGCTGCGCGGCCGCATCGAAATAGATGATCACGTTGCGGCAGAAGATCACGTCGAACTGCCCCGACAGGTCCCAGCGGCCATGCAGGTTCATGGGCCGGAACTCGACCTTGCCGCGCAGCCCGGGGCGGGCGCGGACCCCGCCCGCTGCGTCCTGGAACCACGCCTCGCGCAGCGCGGGCGGGATCGACCCGGCTTCGGCCTGCGAATATTCGCCCCGCTCCGCCCGGGCGAGGACGGCGTGGTCGATGTCGGTGGCGAGGATCCGCAGCGGCGGCGCGTCGGCCCAGGACAGCGCCGGCGGCGACAAGGCCATGGCGATGGAATAGGGTTCCTGTCCGCTGGAACAGCCCGCCGACCAGATGTCGAGTGGGGTGTCGATGTCCCCGCTCCACCCCGGCGCGACCACGCCGCGCAAAAAATCGAAATGATGCGCCTCGCGGAAAAACTGGGTGACGTTGGTGGTGAGCGCGGTCACGAGATCGGGGATCAGCTCCGCGCCCGGCGGCCCCTCGAGCATCCGTACGTACGCGTCCAGATCGTCGCAGCCCGCGCGCGCCACACGCTTGCCGACCCGGGCGAGGATCATGTTGCTGTTGTCGGCCCCCAGCACGATCCCCGCCTCCCGGTAGATGATGCGGGCGATGCGGGCGCACAGGTCGTCGTCAACTTGTCGGGGGCGCAGGGCGGCGATGGGGGGCACGTTGGTCGGGTTCGCGGCTGAGGGGACGGGCGGGGCGGCAGGCGGAAACGGGTGCGGTCGGGCGGCGATCGCGCCGGGTCGCGCGTCGGCGTCGCAGCCGGAAACGGCGTCCGGCGGGGGCGGGTTGCCGGTGTTGACAATTCGATACGAAGAAGCTTCCCGAGCCGCCGGAATGGACGGCGCGCGGGTGGGTCGGTTGCCGGCCGCCCGGAACGACAGCGCGGCGGCAGCGATGTCCGTGCGGCCGGGCGACGTGGTGGTCGCCCGTGCCGACGAGGACGTAGGCCCATCGAGCCGGTGTTGCGATATCTCGCCCGAAACGGAAGCGGGATGCAGCCGGCGGAGATCACCCCGCGCCTCATCCGCAGGGCACCCGTTCAAGGAAACCGCGGCGGCCTGCCCCGCCGACCTGCCGTGGTCGTGGCAGGCGGCACCAAACCGGTCACCCGGCTCTTCTTCGTCATCGTGCCGTGCCGCTTGGGGCACCATGCCGGCCGCGCGCCCCCGGAACCGCGCGAACCCGGGGCGCGGCACCCCGGCTCGCGCGTTGGTCTGTCGATCCGCCTCCGGCACGGGTTCAGCCGGGGCGGCACCCGGTTCGGGCGGGCCGCTGCGGATCATGCCGCGTCAGCCGACTGGCGCGGCAGCACCGCGCCAAGGTCCAGGACGCGGATCAGGCGGTCGTCGACCAGCGTCAGCGCGCTGATGCACATCGCGGCCCGGCTGTCGCCCAGGTCCGGCGGCGGCTGGAAGTCGTCATGCGCGATCGACAGAATGTCGGACACCGCATCGACCAGCAGACCGACGGTATGCCCGTTCACCGCCACGACGATGATGACGTTGCGCTCGTCGCCCGCGACCGCGTCCATGCCCAGCCGGACGGCCAGGTCGATCACGGGCAGGATCGTGCCCCGCAGGTTGATGACGCCCTTCACGTGGCCGGGGGCGAAGGGCAGCGGGGTGGCGCGGGTCCAGCCCCGGATCTCGCGCACCGACATGATGTCGACGCAGTATTCCTGGTCGCCAAGGCGAAACGCCAGAAGCTCGGTGGCGCCTTGGGATTGTGCTGAGTGCTCGGTCATGGCCGGATCATCCTGCAAGGGAAACTGGGGCGGGCGCGGGCGCGCGCGCGCCCGCCATGAGGTCGGAGGGGTCGAGGATCAGCGCCACCTGCCCGTCGCCCAGGATCGTCGCCGCCGCAACGCCGGGGGTGCGGCCGTACTGCCGGCTCAGCCCCTTGATGACGACCTGCCGCTGGTCGAGGATCGCATCGACCACCAGCGCCGCCCGGCTGCCGTCGTCCTGCGCGGTCAGGATCACGATCTGGTCGCGTTCCGAGCCGCGCGCGGGCCGGAAGCCCAGCTGCGCGCCCAGGTCGAACAGCGGCAACAGCCGGCCCCGGACGTGCAGAAGCTCGGTCGATCCGCCGACGCGGCGGATGTTCTCGGGCGACAGCAGCACGGTTTCCATGATCGCCGACAAGGGCACCACCACTGTCTGGTCCGCGACCCGGACCACCATCCCGTCCAGCACCGCGAGCGTCAGCGGCAGGGAAATCGAAAAGCGCGTTCCCCGCCCCGGCTCGGCCTGGATCGAGATCCGGCCGCCAAGCCCGGAAATCGCGCTTTTCACCACGTCGAGCCCGACCCCGCGCCCCGAATAGGACGACACCGCGGCGGCGGTCGTGAAGCCGGGCAGGAACAGCAGGTTGTCGATCTCGGCCTCGGTCGGCTGCGCGTCGGGCGCGATCAGCCCGCGCGCGACGGCGGTGCGGCGGACCCGGTCGCGGTCGATCCCGGCCCCGTCGTCGGCGATCTCGACCATCACCCGCCCCGCGCGGTGCGAGGCGGTCAGCGTGACCGTTCCCTGCGCGGGCTTGCCCGCGGCCAGCCGGACCTCGGGCGGCTCGATCCCGTGATCCACGGCGTTGCGGATCATGTGGGTCAAGGGGTCCGACAGGCGCTCGATCACGGTCTTGTCGATCTCGGTCGCCTCGCCCTCGGTCAAGAGCCGCACGGTCTTGCCGACGGCGAGCGAGGTTTCCCGCACGATCCGCGCCATGCGCTGGAAAAGCGGCTTCACCGGCTGCGCGCGGATCATCATCACGCTGTCCTGGATGTCGCGGGTGAGCACCTGGAACGCTTCCAGCCCGCCGCTGACCGCCCCGTGCTCGGCGATCCCGGCTTCGGACACGCTTTGCGCGAGCATGGCGTGGCTGATGACCA
Organism: Paracoccus marinus; assembly: GCF_007018965.1. Taxonomy (GTDB): domain Bacteria; phylum Pseudomonadota; class Alphaproteobacteria; order Rhodobacterales; family Rhodobacteraceae; genus Paracoccus; species Paracoccus marinus. The sequence goes on along the minus strand of NZ_VJYZ01000018.1, from coordinate 26,614 downwards.
GCTCGCCCACCAGGTTGACCAGCCGGTCCACCCGGTCAAGATCCACGCGGACCGTCGCGGGAAGCCATTCGGCCTCGGGGCGGGGGTCCGGCTTTGGCCGGTCCGGCGGCAGATGCTCGGCAGTTTCGGCCGGATCGGAAGCGGGCTGGTCCGACACGCCTGCCGTCTCGACCGCCCCTGTCGGCGCCGGTGCGCGGCGGATGCTGAGGTCCGACACGTCGGTGACGAAATCGAACGCCTCGTGCAGGTCGACCTCGGGCACGTCGCCGGCCAGCTCGATCTCCCATGTCAGGCGCGGCTCCTCGGCCGCCTCGACCGACAGCGCGAGGTCGGGGGGCGCGATGCAGGTCACCCGCGCCTGACCCAGCGCGGCGAGGCTGCGCAGGATCAGAAGCGGCTCGTTCCCCGAGGCATAAAGCCCGTGCCGGGGGGTAAACCGGATCTGCCACGGGACCGTCCCGTTCAATGCCTGCTGGTCTTCGGCCAGCCCGGCGAAGCCGAGATCAATGAGCATCGGCGTGAAATCGACCGCGCCCGCGCCCTGCGGCGCCCGCGTCAGCGGCAGCGCCTCAAGCGCGTGCAGCACCGCATCGGCGCCGTCGGGCGGAGGCGCGTCGGACCGCGCGGCGCGGACATGGTCGTGCAGCAGGTCGGCGCCCTGGAAGAACAGCCGGATCGCCTGGGCGTCGGCCCTCAGCCGCCTGCTTCGCAGATCGTCCAGCACCGTCTCGAACCGGTGGGCGAAATCGACGAGGTCGCCCAGGCCGAACGCCCCCGCGCCGCCCTTGATCGAATGGACCGCGCGGAAGACGACGTTCACCGTCTCGTCGTCGCCCGTGCCCCGATCCATCTGCTCGAGCGCGTCGTGCAGGCTTTCGACAAGCTCCTCGCATTCCTCGAAGAACGAGGCGCGGATGGCGTTGATCGCGTCGTCAGACATGATGCCCCCTCAACCCGCGACCAGGCGCAGCGACCGGATCAGCCGGCCCGGATCGAACGGCTTGACGATCCAGCCGGTGGCCCCGGCGGTGCGGGCCCGCGCCCGCAGCTCGGGCGCGCTTTCGGTCGTCAGCACCAGGATCGGAACCGCCCGGAGATGCTCGATCCCGCGCACGGCACGGATGAAGCCGAACCCGTCCAGCCGCGGCATGTTGATGTCCGAGATGATGGCGTCGGGCCGGTCCATCTGCTCCAGAAGCTGCAGCCCGTGCAGCCCGTCGTCGGCCGTGGTGACCATCATGCCCGCCGACACCAGCGTGATGCGCAGCGTGTCGCGGATGGTGCGGCTGTCGTCCACCGCGAGGATGTTCAGCGACATGTCGCATCCCCCGCATCGGGCAGGTCGCCCTCGGCGACCCCGAACAGGCGGACGGCGTCGTCGAACGCCACCGAGCGCGGCGCGACCGTCAGGCACAGCCCCTCGGCCCGCCACCGCCGCGTCGCGGCGATCAGCAGCTGCAGCGCAAGGCCGCCCAGATGCGCCACCCGGCCCGCGTCGATCGCCAGGTCCTCGCCCTCGTTGGCAATCAGGTCGCGCGCCAGCGGCCGCGCCGCGGGCAGGTCCAGCCGTTCCGCCAGCACCAGCGTCGCCGTCATCGGACGCGCGCCGTGTGACGCGCCTGAAGGAGCGCCTGAATTTGCATGTCCCGGTCCCCCGCTGCACAAGCCGTCCCGCCCTTCTGACGCAGGCGGGTTAAGTTTCGGTTGAAGGGCGGCCGCCCGCACCTCGATTGCCGCTAAAATGCCGCCCTTCCTGCGCTTGCGCCCCGGCGGCAGTTGCGCTATGGCGCACGCACTTCACAGGCAGGGGCGGGCCTTCGGCGGGAGAAATCCGTCGCGGGTCCACCGGTTGGGGCGCTCACCACGCCCTGAATCCCCTGCCAAGGCGCAAACCGGAAAGGACATGGACATGGCGCTTCCCGATTTCTCCATGCGTCAGCTGCTTGAAGCTGGCGTTCACTACGGTCACCAGACGCAGCGCTGGAACCCGCGGATGGCCGAATACATCTACGGCGACCGCAACGGCATCCACATTCTCGACCTGACGCAGACCGTGCCCATGCTGGACGCGGCGCTGCAGGTCGTGCGCGACACCGTCGCCAAGGGCGGGCGCGTCCTGTTCGTCGGCACCAAGCGCCAGGCGCAGCGCGCCGTCGCCGAAGCCGCCGAGAAATCCGCGCAATTCTACATGAACCACCGCTGGCTCGGCGGCACGCTGACCAACTGGAAAACCGTTTCGCAGTCGATCCAGCGCCTCAAGCAGATCGACGAGGCGATGGACCAGGGCGCCGAGGGCCTGACCAAGAAAGAACGTCTGGGCATGGAGCGCGAGCAGGCCAAGCTGCAGGCGAGCCTGGGCGGGATCCGCGACATGGGCGGCCTGCCGGACCTTCTGTTCGTCATCGACGTGACCAAGGAAGACCTCGCGGTGCTGGAAGCCAACAAGCTGGGCATCCCGGTTGTGGCGATCGTCGACACCAACGCCTCGCCCAAGGGCGTGGACTACGTCATCCCGGGCAACGACGACGCGGCGCGCGCGATCGCGCTTTACTGCGATCTCGCGGCACGCGCGGCGCTCGACGGCATGTCGGCGCAGATGGGTGCGGCGGGCGTCGACCTTGGCGCGCTGACCGACGCGCCGGCCGAGGATCTGGACGATCTGGCCGACGCCGAGCCCGCCGACGCCACCGAAGCGACCGAAGGCGCCTCGGCCTGACCCGCTGGGGATGACGCCCGGCGTCATCCAAACGTCATCGGGCGGGGCTAAGTCCCGCCCGTCCCACACCGATATTCAGGAGAGTGATCCATGGCCGTTACCGCCGCGATGGTGAAGGAACTGCGCGAATCCACTGGCGCAGGCATGATGGACGCCAAGAAGGCGCTGACCGAAACAAACGGCGACATGGAAGCCGCGGTCGACTGGCTGCGGACCAAGGGCCTGGCGAAGGCCGCCAAGAAATCGGGCCGCGTCGCGGCCGAGGGGCTGGTCGCGGTCGCCGTCAAGGACGGCAAGGGCATCGCGGTCGAGGTGAACTCGGAAACCGACTTCGTCGCCAAGAACGTCGACTTCCAGAACATGGTCCGCAGCATCGCCGAAGCGGCGCTGGACGTGGACTCGGTCGAGGCGCTGAACGACGCCCCGGTCGGCGGCAAGCCGGTCTCGGAAGTCCTGACCGACGCGATCGCCCGCATCGGCGAGAACATGTCGCTGCGCCGCATGGTCGCGGTCAGCGGCGACCAGGTGGTGAGCTACGTCCACAACGCGGCCGCCGAGGGCATGGGCAAGATCGGCGTGCTGGTCGCGCTGAAGGGCGACAACACCGAGATCGGGCGCCAGATTGCGATGCACATCGCGGCGACCAACCCGGCCTCGCTGTCGCAGGACGATCTGGACCCGTCGCTGATCGAGCGCGAGAAGTCGGTCCTGACCGAGCAGGCGCGCGAGTCGGGCAAGCCGGACGCGGTGATCGAGAAGATGATCGTCGGCCGGATGGCGAAGTTCTTCGAGGAAGTGACGCTTCTGGGCCAGAAGTTCGTCATCAACCCCGACCTGACCGTCGCCGAAGCCGCAAAGCAGGCGGGCGTCGAGGTCGTGGGCTATGCCCGCGTCGAGGTCGGCGAGGGCATCGAGAAGAAGCAGGAAGATTTCGCCGCGGAAGTGGCCAAGACGCTCAGCGGCGCCTGATCGGCCGCTGTGGTTGCAACGACGAACGCCGGTCCGCGAGGGCCGGCGTTCTTCGTTTCGGCAGGGTCAGCGCGCCTGAAGGGGTCAGGTCCGCCAATCAGGCCCGCGCAGACCGGCGACGCTCGATCGCCTCCCAGATCAGGGCGGCGGCATTGATGCCGTCGAAACGCTCGAGCTCCTGGATGCCCGTGGGGGAGGTGACGTTGATCTCGGTCAGCCAGCCGTCAATCACGTCGATACCCACGAAGATCTGGCCCTTGTCGCGCAGGACCGGTCCGATCCGCGCGCAGATCTCGCGTTCCCGGTCGGTCAGCCCGACCTTTTCGGGACGACCGCCCACATGCATGTTCGATCGCGCTTCGCCCGCAGCGGGCACGCGGTTGATCGCCCCCACCGGCTCGCCATCCACCAGGATGATCCGCTTGTCGCCCCTGACTACCGCAGGCAGGTATTTCTGCGCGATCATCGGCTCGCGGTTGATGCCCGCAAAGGTTTCCAGCAGCGACGACAGGTTCGGATCGCCTGGCCGAAGGTGAAAGACGCCCGCGCCGCCGTTGCCGTAAAGCGGCTTCAGGATGATGTCGCCGTGGCGTTCGCGAAAGGCGCGGATCGCCGCCGGATCGCGGGCGATCATCGTCGGCGGCGTGAGGTCGGGAAAGTCCAGCACCAGCAGCTTTTCGGGATGGTTGCGGACCCAGAACGGGTCGTTCACCACCAGCGTCTCGCCGTGGATGCGATCCAGAAGATGGGTCGAGGTGACGTAGGCCATGTCGAACGGCGGATCCTGCCGCAACCAGACCACGTCGAAGTCTGTCAGATCGACGTCGGCCCAGTCGCCGAACTGGACGTGGCGCCCCGCCTCGGCCCGCAACTCGACCGGACGGCCGACGGCGCGCACCTTGCCCTCGTCGAAATAAAGGCGGTCGACGGTGTACTGGAACAGCCTGTGCCCGCGCGCCTGCGCCTCGAGCCCGATCCGAAAGGTCGAATCCGCCGTGATCGAGACGTTCTCGACCGGGTCCATCTGCAGGGCAACGTACAGGCTCATCCGCGACACTCCTTGCTCGTCAGCGCGGTTGTTGCCTGCGCGCTGCACCGATGCAAGCGGCGACGCTCAGTGCTGCCCGAACGCGTTCTCGACGATCTCGACCTTGCCCGTGGCGTCGACCAGCGCCGCATCGAAGCGCATTTCCGTCAGCGATCCGGTCGGCAACGTCTCGCAGAACTCGAGCGCGGCGTTGCAGATGCGGTCCATCTGCCGCCGCCCAAGCCGTTCGGCGGCCATGTCGACGGTCGCGGATTTCTTGACCTCGACGAAGATGACGCAGGCGCCGTCGCGCAGGATCAGGTCGATCTCGCCCGACGGACCCCGCCAGCGCCGGGCGAGGACGGCACAGCCCAGCGCCGCGTATCGATCCTCGACCAGCCGCTCGGCAGCCGCGCCGGAGGCCTGGGCCGAAAGGCCGCGCACGACCCGGCCGGACCGGCTGCGCTGAGACCGCGCTGCGTCGATGCCTGCGAAATGAAGCTGCCCCATCCATCACCCCCCGGTCGCGTCCGTGTCGGACCGACCCATTTCCACCGCCAGCGCGTAGGCAAGCTTCCTTGCCACGCCGTGTTCGGCCGCCACTTCGGATGCCGCGTCCCGGACCGACATCCGCTCCAGGCGATCAGCAAGCGCCGCCCGCAGCACGTCGTCGCCGACGGCCACCTGCGCGGGTGGCGCGAGCAGGATCACGACTTCGCCGCGCAGTCCTTCGTCGGGGATCCGGTCCGCCAGTTCCGCGGCGGTGCCCCGCAGCACCTCTTCGAACTTCTTCGTCAGTTCCCTGCACACCACCGTAGATCGATTCGCATCAATCTCGCACAACTCTTCCAACGTTTGCTTAACGCGCCTCGGGCTGTCGAACATGACGACGGTCGCGCGCACCGCTGCGACCTCGGCGAGCCAGCTTCGGCGCGCGCCCCTGGCAGACGGCACGAACCCCGCGAACATAAAGCGGTCGGTCGGCAGCCCGGCCAGCGTGAGCGCGGCGAGCAGGGCGGACGCGCCGGGCACCGTCTGCACCGCCAGGCCTTCGGCCGCGGCCATGCGCGACAGCTCGAAGCCCGGATCCGCGATCAGCGGCGTGCCGGCGTCGGACGCGTAGGCGACGGACGCGCCGTCGCGGACCGCCGCGAGGATGCCCCGGGCGCTCGCTTCGGCATTGTGGTCGTGATGGGCCACGATGCGGCGGCCGCGCAGCGGGATGCCGTGGATCTGCATCAGGTGACGCAGCGTCCGCGTGTCCTCGGCCGCGAGCAGGTCCGCCCCGGCGAGGATGTCCAGCGCGCGCAGGGTGATGTCGCGGGCGTTGCCGATCGGGGTGGCCACCAGGTACAGGCCGGGGGCCAGCGCGGGGGTGCCGGGACCCGCCACCGTGGATGGATCGTCGTCCTGCATTTTCCTGCCCCTTCGTGCGCGCCGTTCCGGGTAAGCCCGACCGGCGCGGCAGGTTGCCAGCAAACCCCGTCTGTGACTACCCTGCACGGGAAAATCGTCCCCAGGAATGTCAGGACCCCCACCATGACCGCCCTTGCCCCCCGTCGCGGCCTGTCGCGCCTGTCCCGTCCGCTGATGCGGGTTGCGGCGCTCGTCTCCGTCGCGTTCCTCGCCGCCTGCGACGCCACCGGAACGACCACCGCGACGGGGCCGCAGACCGGCCCGACGATCGACCCCAGCCAGCCGGTCCCAGTCGCGCTGCTTGTCCCGGGCGGCGGCGAAAGCGCCGAGCTGGACCGGATCGCGCGCTCGATCGTGAACTCGGCCAAGATGGCCGCCGCCGACGCGCAAGGCGCGCGGATCGACCTGCGAGTCTATGAGACCGGGTCGGATCCCGCGCTGGCGGTCGCGCGCGCGAACGAGGCGATGGCGGCAGGCGCCAAGATCATCGTCGGGCCGCTGCACGCCGATTCGGCGAACGCGGTCGGGCAGGCGGTCGCGGGGCGGGTCAACGTCCTTGCGTTTTCCAATAACGGCGACATCGCGGGCGGCAACGTCTTTGTCCTGGGCAACACGTTCTACAACACCGCCGACCGGCTGATCGGCTACGGCGTCCGGCAGGGCAAGCGCCGGGTGCTGGTCGTGGCCGAGGACGACGTGTCCGGCCAGATCGGCGCCGCCGCGATCGAGGCGGCGATCGCACGCAACCGCGCGACGCTGGCCGGCAAGGCGGTCCATCCGGTGTCCGAGCAGGGGATCGACGGAATCGTCCCGCAGGTCGCCGCGATCGCCAACGCCAAGCAGGCCGACGCGGTATTCATGACCGCCAACTCGCCCTCGGTCCTGCCCTACCTGACCGACGAGCTGGCGAAGAACGGCGTCACCTCGAGCTCGATCCAGCTGATGGGGCTGACCCGCTGGGACGTGCCGGCGTCGCGGCTGCAACTGCCGGGCGTGCAGGGCGGCTGGTTCGCCGTGCCCGACCTGCCCCGCATCGCTCAGTTCTCGCAGCGCTACCAGCAAAGCTACGGCGAGGCCCCGCATGAGCTTGGCACGCTGGGCTACGACGCGGTGTCGGCCATCGCGTCCCTGGTGCGGGCGGGGCGCGCGAACGCGCTGACGACGGCGGGCCTGACCTCGGGGAACGGCTTCCAGGGGATCAGCGGCGTCTTCCGCCTGCGCCCCGACGGGACCAACCAGCGCGGCCTGTCCATCGCCACGATCCGGGGCAACCAGCTGACGATCATCGACCCCGCGCCGCAAAGCTTCGGCGGCGCCGGGTTCTGACGTTGCCGGACCGCCCCCTGCCCCAACCGACCCAAAGCGCCCCGGCATTGCCCGGGGCGCATCCGTTGTTCGACCCCGCGACCTTCATTCCGACCCTCGAGCTGGCGCTCCACGGCCTGACCGAGCCGCGCGAGATCAGGGCCGCGACCGTGGCCCACATCGCGCCCGCGCGGGCGCAGGCGATGGCCGACGTGCTGGCGGGCTTCGCCGCCCACCCCCGCGCCGCGCGCGAGACGGTGCGCGCCATCGCCGCCGTGACCGACGCGGTCGTGGCCGCCGTCCACCACGTCGCCGTCACCTGCCTGCACCCCCAGCACAGCCTGACCACCAGCGAGCGGCTGGCCGTCATGGCGGTCGGCGGCTACGGCCGGGCCGAGATGGCGCCCCATTCTGACGTGGACCTCTTGTTCCTGACGCCGTGGCGGCCATCGGGCTGGGCCGAGGGCGCGATCGAATCGATTCTTTACATGCTGTGGGACCTGAAGCTGAAAGTCGGGCAGGCGACGCGGTCTGTGGACGAATGCCTGCAACTCGGCGCCGCCGACATCACCATCCGCACCAGCCTGCTGGAACACCGCCTCGTCTGCGGCGACGCGCTGACGGCCGAGGAGCTGCGAAACCGCCTTGGCCCCGAGCTGTTCGAGCGCACCGTGCCCCAGTTCATCGAGGCGAAGCTGGCCGAGCGCGACGCCCGCCACCAGCGGCAGGGCGGGCAGCGCTACGTGCTGGAACCCAACGTGAAAGAGGGCAAGGGCGGCCTGCGCGACCTGCAGACGCTCTACTGGATCGCCAAGTACATCAACCGCGTGGACCGCGCGGTCGAGCTGGTGGACTTGGGCTTCTTCACCCGCGACGAACACGCGACCTTCTGGAACGCCGAGGATTTCCTGTGGGCGGTCCGCTGCCACCTGCACCTGATCGCGGGGCGCGCGGTCGATGCGCTCAGCTTCGATATGCAGGTCGAGGTGGCGCGCCGCATGGGTTACCACGACAGCCATGGCAGGCGGGCCGTGGAAATCTTCATGCAGGATTACTTCCGCCACGCGACGCGCGTAGGCGACCTGACGCGGGTGTTCCTGACCGCGCTGGAAACCCGCCACCTTTACCGCGCGCCGCTGTCGCGATTCCTGCGCCGGCGCCGCAACCTGCGCGAGGGGTTCAGAGAGCTGAACGGCCGCCTGACCATCGCCGACCCCGACCTGTTCCGCCGCGACCCCCTCAACATCCTGCGCCTGTTTGAAGAAGCCGTCCGCACCGGCATCCTGATCCACCCCGACGCGATGCGGGCGGTGACGTCGAGCCTTGACCTGATCGACGACCGCATGCGCTCGAACCCCGAGGCGGTGCGGATTTTCCTTGACGTGCTCTTGCGCCACGGCGAGCCGGAGCGGGCGCTGCGGCGCATGAACGAGCTGAACGTGCTGGGCGCCTTCATCCCCGAGTTCGAGCGGATCGTGGCGATGATGCAGTTCAACGTCTATCACCACTTCACCGTGGACGAGCACCTGATCCAGTGCGTCGCCGCCCTCGCCGCGATCGAACACGGCAAACAGGACGAGACCCTGCCGATCGTGACCGAGGTGATGGGCGGCAAGATCAACCGCCGCGTCATCTACCTTGCGACGCTGCTGCACGACATCGGCAAGGGCCTGCCCGAGGATCATTCGATCATCGGCGCGCAGATGGCGCGGCGCGTCTGCGCCCGGCTGAGGCTGCCCGCCGACGAGGTCGAGACGATCGAGTGGCTGGTCCGCAATCACCTGCTGATGTCGGACACCGCGCAAAAGCGCGACATCGGCGATCCGCGCACGCTCAAGGGGTTCGCCAAGGCGGTAAAGACCCGCAAGCGGCTGGACCTGCTGCTGGTCCTGACCGTCTGTGACATCCGCGGGGTCGGGCCGGGCACGTGGAACAACTGGAAGGCGGACCTGATCCGCACGCTCTACACCGCGACCGCGCAGACGCTGGAAAGCGGCCTGGAAGAGGTGAACCGCAGCCAGCAGGTCGATGAATCGCGCCGCAGCCTGCGCCACATGCTGGTCGCCAAGGACTGGGACGGGCGCGCGATCAAGGCCGAGCTGTCGCGCCACTACGACACCTACTGGCAGGGCCTGCCCGCCGACACGCAGGCGGTGTTCGCGGCGCTGCTGGCGCAGGCGGGGCCCGACGACATCCGCATCGACCTGCACCCCGACACGGCCCGCGACGCGACGCGGGCCGCGTTCGTGCTGGCCGACCACCCCGGCATCTTCTCACGGTTGGCGGGCGCGCTGGCGCTGGTCGGGGCCAACATCGTGGACGCGCGCACCTATACCACGCGGGACGGCTATGCGACCGCGGTGTTCTGGCTGCAGGACGAGCAGGGGCATCCCTATGCCGCCGACCGGCTGCCACGGCTGCGGAAGATGATCGACCGCACGCTGGCGGGCGAGGTCGTCCCGCGCGAGGCCTTCGCCGACCGCGACCGGATGAAGAAGCGCGACCGCGCCTTCCGCTTTCCGACCCACGTCACCTTCGACAACGAGGGGTCCGACATCTACACCATCATCGAGGTCGATACCCGCGACCGGCCCGGCCTTCTTTACGACCTGACGCGGACGCTGGCCGCCAACCACATCCGCATCGCAAGCGCCGTCATCGCGACCTTCGGCGCGCAGGTGGTGGACAGCTTCTATGTCAAGGACAGCTTCGGGCTGAAGCTGCACCAGCAGCCCCGGCGCGACGCGCTTGAGCGCAAGCTGCGCGCCGCCATCGCCCAAGGCGCCGAACGCGCGCGCGACGTGGGCTGAGAAGCGCCAACCGCCGCGCGCGCGGCCTTGCCCCGCGCCGCGCCCGCTTCTATCCCCCTCACCGACCGGCGGGCGCGATGCGGCCGTCGCTGCGAAGGACCCCGGCACGATGAAACCGATCCGCCTGATCTCGGGCTTCCTGACCGTCGGAAGCTGGACGCTGGCCAGCCGCGTGGTGGGGTTCGCCCGCGACATCCTGATCGCGGCGTTCCTGGGCACCGGCCCGGTGGCCGAGGCGTATCTGGTCGCCTTCTCGCTGCCCAACATGTTCCGCCGCTTCTTCGCCGAAGGGGCGTTCAACACCGCCTTCGTGCCGATCTTCGCCAAGAAGCTGGAATCAGGCGACGACCCGAAACGGTTCGCCGAGGACGCCTTCGCGGGGCTGTTCGGGGTCGTGCTGCTGGTATCGGTGATCGCCACCATCGCGATGCCGTGGCTGGTCCTGGCGATGGCGTCGGGCTTTGCGGGCGACGAACGCTTTCCCCTGGCCGTGATCTACGGCCGGATCTGCTTTCCCTACATCCTGCTCATGTCGCTGACGGCGCTGCTGTCGGGGCTGCTGAACGCGGGCGGGCGGTTCGTCGCGGCCGCCGCCGCGCCGGTCCTGATGAACGTGGTGCTGATCGCCGCGATGCTGATGGCGGAACGCTTCGGCTGGGACATGGGGCTGGCGATGGCGTGGTCCACGCCGGTCTCGGGGCTGGTGCAGTTGGGCACGGTCTGGTTCGCGGCCCGCCGCATGGGCTTTCCGCTGCGGCTGCGGCTGCCGCGAATGACGGCCGACCTGCGCCGCCTTCTGGCGATCGCCGCGCCCGCCGTGCTGGCGGGGGGCGTGGTGCAGGTCAACCTGCTGGTCGGACGGCAGGTCGCGTCGTTCTACGAGGGGGCGATCGGCTGGCTCACCTATGCCGACCGCCTGTACCAGCTGCCGCTGGGGGTCGTCGCGATCGCCATCGGGGTGGTGCTGCTGCCCGACATTTCGCGGCGCCTGAAGGCGGGCGACGAACAGGGCGGGCGCGACGCCTATAACCGCGCGACGGAGTTCGCGCTGCTGCTGACGGTCCCCTGCGCGGTCGCGCTTGCGGTGGCGGCCCATCCGCTGATCTCGGTCCTCTTCGGACGCGGCGCGTTCGACCAGGACGACGTGGGGCCGACGGCGCTGGTGCTGGCGATCTACGCGGTGGGGCTGCCCGCCTTTACCCTGCAAAAGGTGCAGCAGCCGCTGTTCTTCGCGCGCGAGGATACCCGCACCCCGTTCCGCTATGCGCTGTGGTCGATGGCAGTGAACGCGGTGATCGCGGTCGGGCTGTCGCCGCTGATCGGCTATGCGGCGGCCGCGCTGGGGACCACCGTCGCCGGCTGGACGATGGCCGCGCAGCTGTGGTGGGGCAGCCGCGCCTTCGGCCCGGCGGCGCAGTTCGACGCGCGGATGCGCCGCGCCCTGCCCCGGATCGTGGCGGCATCGGCGGTGATGGGGGCGGCGGTCGCGGGGCTGATGCGCCTGCTTGGCCCGGCGCTGCAATCGCCCGGCCACCGCTACGGGGCGCTGGCGGCGCTGGTTTTCGGCGGCATGGCCGTTTACGGCGCGGCCGCGCTGGCATTCGGCGCGGTGCGGGTGGCCGATCTGCGCGGGCAGCTGCGCCGCCGTCGCTGAGCGGGAAGGCCCCGAGCGCCCTCACCGATGCCGGATGCGCGCCCTCACGTCGGCAAGGCCGCCCGGCACCAGGACGAATGACAGCGCGAAGCCGGTGACGAAGCCCGCGATCTCGGCCACCCAGGCGTAGCCCGCGTTCCCGAACAGCAGCCCGAACACCAGCTGGAACGCGAGCAGCAGCCCCACCAGCGAGAACGCGCGCAGCCGGTTCGCGTTTTCCTGCCCCAGCCGCGTCCACAGCAGGAAGGTGAAGGCGCCAAGAAGGCCGTAGACGCCCGGATACCCGCCGACCAGCAGCCCGAACCCCGCCGTCGGCAGCAGCGCCGCCCCCACCGTATAGACGGCCGCGCCCGCGATCGCGGCGCCGAGGAAGATGCAAAGGACGGCCAGCGGGCGGATCTGCCGCGCGACCATGTTGCCCAGCGCCAGCAGGAACACCGTCACGAACACCGCGTGGGTGAACGAATAATGGACGAACGGATAGCTCAGCAGCCGGTAAAGCTGCGCCCCCGGCTCGCCCCACTGCCACATCCGCAGCAGCGCCTCTGGCGCCAGCGCCGTGCGCTCGACCCAAAGCTGGCGCAGCACGCCGCCGGAATACTGGCCGCCGCCGATGAACCCGGCCTGCGCCAGCCCGAACGCCGCCTCGGACAGGATCACCGGCAGGGCGATCAGCCACACCACCGGCGGCACGGGGTTCAGCGGGTTCTCGTCGTAGCCTGCGCGCATGGTCTGGTCCTTCGTCGGGGTGCGGGAGGGGTGCGGGGCGGTTGCAGGGCGGTTGCGCCCGTTCGGGGTCAGGGGTAATCCGCCGGTGACAGTTTTCCAAGCAGGCAGCGCCGATGTCCCTCGCACCCCAACCGGACGCCACCCCGGACGCGTCCAAAGGCGCGTTCACCCCGCGCGTCTTTTCCGGCATCCAGCCGTCGGGCGGGCTGACGCTGGGCAACTACCTTGGCGCGCTGAAACGCTTTGCGGCGCAGCAGGGGCAGCGGGAAACGATCTACTGCCTTGTGGACCTGCACGCGATCACCGTCTGGCAGGAGCCGGAGGCGCTGATCCGCCAGACACGCGAGGCGGCGGCCGGGTTCATTGCCTCGGGCGTCGATCCCGACGCGTCGGTCCTGTTCGCGCAAAGCCAGGTTCCGGCCCATGCCGAGCTTGGCTGGCTTCTGATGTGCGTCGCGCGGATGGGGTGGATGAACCGGATGACGCAGTTCAAGGACAAGGCGGGCAAGAACGCCGAGGCCGTGAGCCTTGGGCTTTATGCCTATCCGGCGCTGATGGCGGCCGACATCCTCGCCTATCACGCGACCCACGTGCCGGTCGGCGAGGACCAGAAGCAGCATGTGGAACTGACCCGCGACATCGCGGCCAAGTTCAACCATGACTATGGCGTGGACTTCTTCCCCATGACCGAGCCTGTGATCGAAGGCCCGGCGACCCGGGTGATGTCCTTGCGCGACGGCACGAAGAAGATGTCGAAGTCCGACCCCTCGGACGCCAGCCGCATCAACCTGTCGGACGACGCCGACACGATCGCCCAGAAGATCCGCAAGGCCCGCACCGACGCCGAGCCCCTGCCCGGCTCGATGGAGGGGCTGAAGGACCGGCCCGAGGCGAAGAACCTCGTCAACATCTTCGCAGCGCTGACGGACGAAACCGCCGACGCGATCTGCGCCCGGTTCGAAGGGCAGGGCTTCGGCGCGTTCAAGCCCGCGCTCGCGGACGCGGCGGTGGCGGTGCTGGGGCCGATCACGGGCCGCATGAACGACCTGATGCGCGACCCAGGCGAACTGGACCGGATCCTGCGCGCGGGCGCCGAACGCGCGGACGCGATCTCGGCCCCGATCGTCGAGGAAACCCGGCGCATCATGGGGATGATCCCCAAGCGGTAAGGCGCGCTCCGGGGGCTTGGCCCCGAACCACAGCCTCGGCCGGCGGCAGCCCTAACCAGCGGTGGCGGGCGCGGTCACGATCAGGCGGTCGATCCGCATCGCGTCCATGTCCGCAATCTCGACCACCCAGCCGTCGTGGCTGAACACGTCGCCCGTGCGCGGGATGCGGTTGATGAGCGCCAGCACCATGCCCGCCACGGTGCTGAAATCCCCCTCGGGCACCGGGAACCCGGTCTCGTTGGCGAACTCGTCGGCGCTTTCGCTGCCCGCGACCAGCCACGATCCGTCGGCGCGGCGGACGATGTCGGGTTCGTCCCCGTGCGGGTCCACGAAATCGCCTGTGATCGCTTCCAGCAGGTCCATCGCGGTGATGATGCCCTGGAAGTGGCCGTATTCGTCATAGACGAGCAGCATCCGCGACGGAGTGGCGCGCAGCACCTCGACCACCGACAGGGCGTCGGCGGCGTCGAGGACGGTCGGCGCCTCGCGGATCAGGGCCCGCACGTCGGGCCGTTCGACGCCGATCAGGTCGCGCAGCGCGACGACGCCCAGGATCTCGTCGGAACTGCCGTCCGTCACCGGCATGCGCGAGAACTTGGCCGAGCGGGCCTTTTCGATCACCGTCTCGGGCGGGTCGCTTACGTCGATCATGTCGACATCGCGGCGCGGCGTCATCATCGCCCGCGCGGTGCGGTCGGCCACGCGCATTACGCCCGCAATCATGCCGCGCTCGCCCTCCATCAGGACGCCCGCCTGCGTCGCTTCGGCGATGGTCATGCGGACTTCTTCGTCGGTGATGGCGCGATCGGACGAGCTGCGGATACCCAGCAGGCGCAGTAGCCCGCGCCCCGCGAAGTCGAGAAACCAGACCAGCGGCGTCGCCACCTTGGCAAGCCGGCGCATCCACGGTGCCACGCGCGCGGCGATCGCCTCGGGGTTCGACATGGCGATCTGCTTGGGCACCAGCTCGCCCACGATCACCGACAGCGCGGTGATGGCGGCGACGACCAGGAACACGCCCACCGGCTGGGCGACCGACACGGGCACGCCGGCCGCGGCAAGCGCGTCCGCCGCGCGGGTGCCCAGCGTCGCACCCGACACGGCACCGGTCAGGACGCCGACGAGCGTGATCCCCACCTGCACGGCGGACAGGAACTTGCCCGGCTCGGACAGCAGCTCAAGCGCGACCTGCGCGCTGCGGTCGCCCTTTTCGGCCATGCTTTGCAGGCGGGCGGGGCGTGACGACACCACCGCAAGCTCGGACATGGCCAACAGGCCGTTGATGACGGTCAGGACGAGGACGAACAGGATTTCAAGAAGCATCGTGTCAGATCGAGAACGAGGTGCCGCAGCCGCAGGATGAACTGGCGTTCGGGTTTTCGATCACGAAGCGCGCGCCGATCAGGTCGTCCGACCAGTCGATGACCGCGCCGCTGAGAAACGGCAGCGACACCGGGTCGACCAGCACGCGCTGGCCGCGATTGGGGCCCTGGCCTTCGATGACGATGTCGTCGTCAGCCGCCGCGTCCAGCCGGATGTCGTACTGAAAGCCCGAGCAGCCCCCGCCCTCGACGGCGACGCGAAGCGCCTGATCCCCGGAACCGGCATTGATCTCGGCCAGCCGCGCGAACGCGCGGGGGGTGACCGTGGGAGGCAGGTTCATGGGGCGTTCCCGTTTCGATGCTGTGGCGGTGAATATAGGCTGCGAATATAGGCGGCGGCTTGGCCGCTCGCAAGGAAACCGCTGCCTGCAAGGAAACCGCGACACGACCGGCGGGCGAGCGCACGGGAAGGGAACCCGCATGACCGCCCCCTACGCCTGCCAGCCTGCCAGCAGCCGCGGGCGGCTGCACGACGAGGACCTGTCCACCTTCCGCAGCCCCTGGCAGCGCGACCGCGACCGCATCATCCATTCCAGCGCCTTCCGCCGCCTGAAGCACAAGACGCAGGTTTTCGTCGAGCAGGACGGCGAGGATTATCGCGGCGACTATTACCGCACCCGCCTGACCCACACGATCGAGGTCGCGCAGGTCGCCCGCACGATCGCCGGCGCGCTTGAGCTGAACACCGACCTGGCGGAAGCCGTGGCGCTGGCCCACGACCTGGGCCACCCGCCCTTCGGCCATACGGGCGAGGACGCGCTGGCCGCGCTGATGGCGCCCTGGGGCGGGTTCGACCACAACGCGCAGGCCCTGCGGATCGTAACGCGGCTGGAACGCCACTACGCCGGGTTCGACGGGCTGAACCTGACGTGGGAGACGCTGGAAGGGATCGCCAAGCATAACGGCCCCGTCGCCGGGGCAAACCCGACGGGAGGTCCAGTCGTCGGGGCAGGCCCCACGGCAGGCCCGGCAGCAGACCCCCTGCCCTACGCGCTGGCCGAGGTGAACGCCGAATGGGACCTTGCGCTGCACACCCACGCCAGCGCCGAGGCGCAGGTGGCCGCCGTGGCCGACGATGTGGCCTACAACCACCACGACCTGCACGACGGCCTGCGCGCCGGCCTGTTCACCGAGGCCGATCTGGCCGAACTGCCCCTGATCGGCCCTGCCTTCGCCAAGGTGGACCGCCTGCACCCCGGCCTCGCCCCCATGCGCCGCCGGCACGAGGCGCTGCGTCGCGTGTTCGGCGACATGGTCGAGGACGTGATCGCGGTGGCCGAAAACCGGCTGGCCGCGCTGCAGCCCGCCCATGCCGACGACATCCGCAACATGGACGGCCCGATCATCCGCTTTTCCAAGCCGCTGTTTCAGAACCTGCGCGCGATCAAGGCGTTCCTGTTCACCCGCATGTACCGCGCCCCCTCGGTGATGGAGGAGCGGGCGCGCGTGACCGACATCCTGCAGCACCTGTTCCCGCTTCTGATGAACGACCCCACGCTCCTGCCTGCCGACTGGCAGGCCGAGGCGCTGGCGGCGCGCGACGAGACGGCGCGGGCGCGGCTGGTGCTGGACTACGTGGCCGGGATGACCGACCGCTTCGCGATCAGCGAATGCGAACGGCTGGCGCGCTGAACCACCGCAAGACGGCGCGGACGATCTGCCCCGCTACAGTCCCTTGACCACCGCGTCCCACACGGCCGCGCCGATATCCTCGCGCGACGGACGCCCATCGAAACTCGTAAGCGGCGGGATCGTGAAACCGGGGCTGGAAGGCTGCGCCCGCACCTCGAAATAGCGGTTCGCGCCCTCGAACCGCGCCTGAAGCTGCGCCACCTCGTCGGGGGTGAAGATCATCGCGCGGCGGTAATCGGGAACATGTTCGGCCAGGACCTGCGTGACCTTCTCGACCAGCGGCGCGGGCGAGATGGCGGGGGCCGAGATCATGTTGGCGATCCACACCGCCAGCGCCGCCCGGCTTTCGTTGTGGCGCTGCACCGGCGTCGGCGGCGGCAGGTCGTCGATCCCCAGCTGGCGCAGGAAATGGCCAAGGATCCCGCCCTCGCCTTGGCAGGCGTCGCTGTAGCTGCAGAAGGTCACGTCCTCCAGCGGCATCTGCTGGGCGAGGATGTCGGCCAGAAGGTTGTAGCCGATCGCGACGCCCGTGTAGGTGCCGGTACGGATCGCCTCTTCCACCATGGCGTGGGGCGCGGTCGGATTGATGACCTTGGACACCTCGGTATAGATCGACTGCAGGTAGGACAGCTGGTCGCGGATATAGCAGATCAGCCGGACCGACTCGTATCCTTGGAACCATTCCCGGATCGCCCTGAAATCGGGGCGGTTGACGGTGACGCGCGAGAACTCCTCGCTGCTCAGGACGACGGTGCGGTCGCTGTCGACATGGGCGGCGGCGATGGCCTGCCACACGGGCACCGGGTCGGGGCAGAACTCCAGCTCGCGCTTGAGCCCGACCCAGTGCGCGATCAGCGGATGATGCGCGGGACGGCCGAGGTCTGGATAGACGAAGCCCCGCTCTTCCAGCCACGGCCGGGCAAGGGCCAGCTTGTGTTGCAGGAACGTCGTTCCCGTCTTGTGCGTGCCGATATGGATGACGAGGCGGGCCATCAGCCGGCGTCCGTTACGCGGACCGGACGGCGCGCAGGGCCGCAGGGCGGGCGGCAGGGCGGGCGGCGGCGCTTTCGGCGCGGCGCACGGCCATCAGATATAGCCCCGCATGAAGGTCGCGCGTTTCCAGCCGACCAGCGTGTCGCCGCCGAAGGGGCGTTCCATCAGCAGGGCGCGCAGTTCCTCGGCCTCGTCGGTGGGCAGCTGATCGGTCAGCGTCCGTACGTCGGCCAAGTTGAACATGCCCCGGTACAGCCCGTCCAGCTTGATGATCGGCAACCCCATCGCCAGCAGGATCGCGGCGTTCTGGTGGATCTGGCTGCCCTCCATGAACACCTCGGCGGCGTAGGCCGCGGTCATCGACCGCAGCGCGGTCTCGTTGATGTTGCCCGCTTCACCCACGCGGTTGTGGACGAACTTCACGAAGTCGTCGTAGTCGGCCACGAAGGCGCTTTCGGCCAGGCTGGCCTGCGGCATCCCCTCGGGCTTGCGGAACTGCTTCGGCTTCGGCTGCTCGAAGCTGGCGGCCGGGTTGAACGGCACCAGGAAGCGCGTGGACAGATAGTCGAGCGCGGCCTTGGGCGTGATCCGCTTCCAGTGGTTGATGTTGGCCGACCGCCCGTTCCGCATCGCAAAATGCAAGAGCGCGTCGTCATGTTCGACCTGGGCTGCGAACCGCGTCGCGCTGTAAAGCGCGACGAACTCGCGCGGCGACATCACCGCCCCCTTCAGCGTCCGCGACAGCCGCATCTCGCCCGTCTTGATGACGCGCGGCCGCACGTCGGTCAGCTTGTAGGCTTCCCAGTAGGCGCGCACCGCAGGCGCGCGCAGCACCCCGCCCGCCATCGAGATGCAGAACGATCCCAGGTGGTGGTCGATCTCGTGGTTCTCGGTCGCGCCCAGGACCTGCGACCCGACCATGATGTCGGTGAGGAACTTGGCCATCTGCCCGCTCGAGAAATAGACGCTGTCGTTCACCATCAACAATCGCTGGCAGGTCTGGTCCATGCCGCGGGCGTAGATGTGCAGGAAGCCCGCCTTGTAGCTGCCGAAGTCGCGGCCGTAGTTCGGCCGCTCAATGTAGCAGTCGATCAGCCCGGCGATGCCTGCCGGGTCGCGCAGCTTGAGCGTGTTCACGCCCACGACGTAAAAGCCGGCGCGGCGCGCGTGTTCCAGCATCCGCACGACGTCGGGGCGCAGCAGCCCCTTCTGGAACAGCGCCAGCAGCATGATCGGGCGCCCGTCATACGGCGCCTCGACATGGACGACGGTCGGCATGTCGCGGGTGCGCCACCACGCCACGAAGGACTGCGCCGAGACGATCGCGCGCCCGATGGTGAACAGGATGTAATGATAGATTCTGCCCAGCATGCGGGACCCTTTTGAAAAGCTGCGGGACTATAGTCCCTGCGTCCCGCAACGCCAAACCGGTTTTCGGTCCGTAGTGTCGGCCAGCTTTTGGCCCGGGCACGCGCGCCCTGAACCATGCACCACGCTCGCGCGTTCACCGGCCACACCCAGACGAGGAAACATGCGATGAGCACCAGAACCGGTTCGGCCCAGTGGCAAGGCGGCATCAAGGACGGCAAGGGCACGGTCTCGACCGAGAGCGGCGTCCTGAACTCGCCCTACGGTTTCAGCACCCGCTTCGGCGACGAGAAGGGCACCAACCCCGAGGAACTGATCGGCGCCGCCCACGCCGCGTGCTTCAGCATGGCGCTGTCGGGGCAGCTTGAGAAGGCGGGCGTGACGAACGCCCGGATCGAGACCAGCTCGGCCGTGTCGATCGAAAAGGACGGCGAGGGCTTCACGATCAAGAAGGTCCACCTGACGACGAAGGTGTCGGGCCAGGGCGACGAGGCGGCGATCCGCCAGGCGGCAGAAGCGGCGAAGGTCGGCTGCCCGGTTAGCAAGGTGCTGAATGCCGAGGTGACGATGGATTTGACGGTGGGGTGAGAGCTGTGTCAGGGCTGCTTGCTGACGGACGGTTCCCGTTCGGCAGCAAGCAAGATTCCCGCCTGCAATGCCTCCGCAAACGCATAGCCCCCGCCTACAACAATCCAGAGTGGCACGGCGATAGCGCCGCCCAAGGCTGCCACGCCGGCACCTTGTCCACCAAACAACGCCAGCGCGGCCGCCCCCACGAGTCCGGTGCGGCCAAGGCGTGTTCCTGAAGCCGATCTGATCGAACTCTTAAGCGCTTTGGCCATCAACTTGACAATGGGCCATGTGGCTTTTGAGGCAAACGTCGCTCTGAGAGCCAGTTGCGCCTTTCGCCAGCGAGCGATGGGCATGTTCCGTATCTGCATCATTGCAGTTGTCCAGGCACCAAGCACAAGAAGGCCGTTGTGGTCTAACCCTGAGACGACGCGAGCCACAACGGCCTGCTCCCTTTCGCCGACGCGTTCAGGAAGGTTGGCTTTTATCACACCATCATCTCCTTCGTCGCCGTCAGCTTCAGCTCCGGCTGGTCGCGCACGACCCGGTCGATGTCCCACTGCAGCCGCGTGAGATAGACCAGATCGCCGTCGTTGTCCGTCGCCATGTGCTGCTTGTTGGTGGCGGCGAACTTCTCCACCGCGTCCTTCGGGCCCGAAATCCAGCGGGCCGAGGTGAACTGCGACGGCTCGAACCGCACCGGCAGGCCGTATTCCTGTTCGATCCGGCTCGCCAGCACCTCGAACTGCAAGGCGCCGACGACGCCGACGATGAAGCCCGAGCCGATCGCGGGCTTGAACACCTTGGCCGCGCCTTCCTCGGCGAACTGCATCAGCGCCTTTTCCAGGTGCTTGGCCTTCATCGGGTCGCCCGCGCGGACCGTCTGCAGAAGCTCGGGCGCGAACGACGGGATGCCGGTGAACCGCAGCATCTCGCCCTCGGTCAGCGCGTCGCCGATGCGAAGCTGGCCGTGGTTCGGGATGCCGATGATGTCGCCGGCCCACGCCTCTTCGGCCAGTTCGCGGTCGGACGCGAGGAACAGCACCGGGTTCGACACCGCCATCGGCTTCTTCGACCGGACATGCGTCATCTTCATCCCGCGCTCGAAATGCCCCGAGGCGAGGCGCACGAACGCCACCCGGTCGCGGTGCTTGGGGTCCATGTTGGCCTGCACCTTGAAGACGAAGCCGGTCACGTCCCTTTCGTCGGGCGAAATCTGCCGCTCGGCCGCGGTCTGCGGCTGCGGCTGGGGGCCGTATTCGCCGATCCCCGTCATCAGCTCCTTCACGCCGAAGCTGTTGATGGCCGACCCGAACCAGATCGGGGTCATGTGCCCTTCCAGGAACGACTTGCGGTCAAAAGCGGGCAGCAGCTCGCGCGCCATCTCGACCTCATCGCGCAGCTTCGCCAACTGCTCGGCGGGGATATGCTCGGCCAGCTTCGGATCGTCGAGGCCGGAAATCTTGACCGACCCGGCCACCCGGTTGCGGTCGGCGCGGTCCATCAGCTCCAGCCGGTCGTGCAGCAGGTCGTAGGTGCCGAGAAAATCGCGCCCCACCCCGATCGGCCAGCTGGCAGGGGCCACGTCGATGGCCAGGTTCTCCTGGATCTCGTCGATGATCTCGAACGTGTCGCGGCTTTCGCGGTCCATCTTGTTGCAGAAGGTAAGGATCGGCAGGTCGCGCAGGCGGCAGACCTCGAACAGCTTGCGGGTCTGGCTTTCGACGCCCTTGGCCCCGTCGATCACCATGATCGCGGCATCCACGGCGGTCAGCGTGCGATAGGTATCCTCGGAGAAATCCGAGTGGCCGGGCGTGTCCACGAGGTTGAAGCGGTAGTCGCCGAAATCGAACGACATCGCCGAGGCGGAAACCGAAATCCCCCGCTCCTGCTCCATCTTCATGAAGTCGGACCGCGTCCGCCGCGCCTCGCCTTTGGCGCGGACCTGGCCGGCCATCTGGATCGCGCCGCCGAACAGCAGGAACTTTTCGGTCAAGGTGGTCTTGCCGGCGTCGGGGTGCGAGATGATCGCGAAGGTCCGGCGACGGGCGATCTCGGGCGGCAGCTGGGGGCGATTGTCTAGCATGGGCCGCGTTTAACGCTCCCGCGCAGTCCGCGCAATCGACCGCCTTTCTCCTTTGCCCAAGTATCCCGGGGGAGTCCCGCGAGGGACGGGGGCAGCGCCCCCCGCGGCGCGGCTCACACGAACTGCTCGCGCATCAGCCGCTCGTCCATGCCGTGGCCGGTGTCGAACAAAAGCCGGTGGGTGATCGCGGGTTCGGAGCGGATTTCCACCCGGTGAACGCGCTCGACCCCGCGCGCGTCGGCGTCGGCCATGACCGGGCGCTTCAGCGGCTCCAGCACGTCGAACCGCACCACGGCGGATTTCGGCAGGATCGCCCCCCGCCAGCGGCGCGGGCGGAACGGGGCGATGGCGGTCATCGCCAGCACGTCGGACCCCAGTGGCAGGATCGGCCCGCCCGCCGAATAGTTGTAGGCGGTGGACCCGACCGGCGTCGCCAGGATCGCGCCGTCGCAGGTCAGCTCGTCCATCCGCACCCGGCCGTTCACGCTGACCCGCAGCCGCGCCGCCTGCGGACCCGCGCGCAGCAGGCTAACCTCGTTGATGGCGAGGGCGCGATGCTCGTGCCCGTCCGACGACAGCGCCACCATCGACAGCGGGTTGATGACCGTCTGCTCGGCCGCGCGGATGCGTTCGGGCAGGTCGTCCTCGGCATAGTCGTTCATCAGGAACCCGACCGTGCCCCGGTTCATCCCGTAGATGGGCAGGCCGGAGTTCTGGCGCAGCGTGGACAACAGGAACCCGTCGCCCCCCAGCGCCACGATCACGTCCGCCTGCGCGATCTCCGCCTGGCCGTGCCGGTCGGTCAGCTGCGCCAGCGCCGCTTGCGCAAGCTCGGTGTCGTTCGCCGTGAAATGCATCCGTGTCATGGCGGCAACCATGCACCGCGCCCCGGCCTTGGCAAGCTTCATTCCGTGACGCGCGCCCCCGCTCCATTCTGGAAACCGCACCGCAAAGCCGCTAGACCGTCGCCACACCTGGGAGAGACGCCATGACCGACAACGCCTTCTTCACCGAACCGCTCGAATCCCGCGACCCCGAGATCTTCGCCGCCATCCGCAAGGAGCTTGGCCGCCAGCGCGACGAGATCGAGCTGATCGCGTCCGAGAACATCGTCTCGCAGGCGGTGCTGGAGGCGCAGGGCTCGGTCATGACGAACAAGTATGCCGAAGGTTACCCCGGCAAGCGCTACTACGGCGGTTGCGAGTTCGTGGACATCGCCGAGACGCTGGCGATCGACCGCGCGAAGGAGCTGTTCGGCTGCGCGTTCGCGAACGTCCAGCCCAACAGCGGCAGCCAGGCGAACCAGGGCGTGTTCCAGGCGCTGCTGACGCCGGGCGACACCATCCTGGGGATGAGCCTCGATGCGGGCGGCCACCTGACCCACGGCGCGAAGCCCAACCAGTCGGGCAAGTGGTTCAACGCGGTCCAGTACGGCGTGCGCAAGCAGGACAGCCTGCTGGACTACGACGAGGTCGAGCGTCTCGCCCGCGAGCACAAGCCCAAGGCGATCATCGCCGGCGGCTCGGCCATCCCGCGCATCATCGACTTCGTGCGGCTGCGCCAGGTCGCGGACGAGGTCGGGGCCTATCTGATCGTGGACATGGCCCACTTCGCGGGGCTGGTGGCGGCGGGGCTTTACCCCTCGCCCTTCCCGCACGCGCATGTGGCGACCACGACCACCCACAAGACGCTGCGCGGCCCGCGCGGCGGCATGATCCTGACCAACGACGCCGACATCGCGAAAAAGGTGAACTCGGCGATCTTCCCCGGCATTCAGGGCGGGCCGCTGATGCACGTCATTGCCGGCAAGGCCGTGGCCTTTGCCGAGGCGCTGCGCCCGGACTTCAAGGACTACGCCGCGCGCGTGATCGCCAACGCGCAGGCGCTGGCGGACGAGCTGATGAAGGGCGGGCTGGACATCGTCACCGGCGGCACCGACACGCACCTGATGCTGGTGGACCTGCGTCCCAAGGGGGTCAAGGGCAACGCGACCGAGGACGCGCTGGGGCGCGCACACATCACCTGCAACAAGAACGGGATCCCCTTCGACCCCGAAAAGCCGACCGTCACGTCGGGTGTGCGCTTGGGGTCCCCCGCCGGGACCACGCGGGGCTTCGGCGAGGACGAGTTCCGCCAGATCGGCCGCTGGATCGTCGAGGTGCTGGACGGGCTTGCCGCGAACGGCCCCGACGGCAATGCGGAGGTCGAAGCGAAGGTCGCGGGTGAGGTCAAGGCGCTTTGCGCCCGCTTTCCGCTGTATCCGAACCTCTGACCCCTGACCCCGGCGCGGCGCGGTGCCCTATAGCGCCCCGCGCCGGACCATCAGCCAGACGGCCAGCGCCCCCACGACCAGAAGCCCCAGCGCCACGGCGGCGCCGACGTGCAGCAGCCCGTCCGTGAACCGCCGCCGGCTTCCCAGGGGCCGCAGGTATTCGACCAGCTGCCGGTGCGCCTCGCGCAGGGGGGCGGTGTCCACCTGCCGGGCCGTGCGCGGATTGGCCGCAAGCCCCGCATGAGACGCCAGCAGCGCGGCCGCCCGCCGGTGCCGCCGGGGCAGCGCGCGGCCGCGCCGCTTCATCATCGTCGCCAGCGCCGGCGACGCGCCGCGCCGCGCGCCGCCGAACCGTGACGCCATCAGCCGCGCGACCTCGTCGGCCCAGCCCTGCACATCCTCGATCGTCATGGCGCCCCCCGTTTTCGCGCCACCATAAGATCGCTGGCAAGGCCGTGCCAGCCGCTTTAGGCTGCGGCCATGAAGCTGCACACGACCGCCGCCGGCCCCGAAGAACCCTCTGACAAGACCCCCGTGCTGCTGGTGCACGGGCTGTTCGGTCAGGCCCGCAACCTGGGCGTCCTCGCCCGCGCGCTGTCGCGGGACCGCAAGGTGGTGTCGGTGGACATGAGGAACCACGGCCTGTCGCCGCACGATCCCGACCATTCCTACCCGGCGATGGCGGGCGATCTGGCCCAGGTGATCCGGGACCACGGCGGGCGCATGGACGTGGTCGGTCATTCGATGGGCGGCAAGGCCGCGATGTGGCTGGCGCTGACCGAAGGCGAGCTGGTGCGGCGGCTGGTGGTGCTGGACATCGCCCCGGTCGCCTATTCCCACAGCCAGATGAAGCAGATCGACGCGATGGAGGGGACCGAGTTCACCGCCTGCAAGACCCGCAGCGCCGCTGACGCGGCCCTGTCGGCGCGGGTGGCGGACCCCGGCGTCCGCGCCTTCCTGCTGCAATCCCTGGACCTGAGCGCGACCCCGCCCGAGTGGCGCCTGAACCTGCCGGTCCTGCGCGCGAGGATGGCGGACCTGACCGGCTGGCCGGGCAGCGAGGGGAAGTCATGGAACGGCCCGGCGCTGTTCCTGGCGGGCGCGCTGAGCGACTACGTGCTGCCGGAATACGAGGCGGCGATCTTCGCGGCGTTCCCCGAGGCGCGGCTGGAGCGGGTCGCCGGCACGGGGCACTGGCTGCATGCGGAGAAGCCGGGGGAGGTGGTGGAGGCTGTGGTGGGATTTTTGGGGTGAGGGACCAGCTCGTGGATTCGCCGTCGGACGCCTTAGCCGGAACGCAACGAATCGAAATAGTTAAGACGCTATCCCTTGCTTATAAATGGTGAAGGTACAAATGAAGGCATCTGAGGTATTTGGCGTTCAAGCATCGGTTAATGATTATTCTTACGTTGACCGCGGAAATCTAGATGAAGAGATCCGTCGCCTTGCGGAAAGGGAGACGCACGTCTCCCTTAAAGGAGAATCAAAGGCAGGCAAATCTTGGCTCCGACAAAAGGTTTTCCCAGATGCCATCGTGGTTCAGTGCCGGCTCGGCTTCGCCGCGACGGATGTATACAAATCAATCTTAGCCTCTCTCGACATCAAGCTAGACATTTCTCACAATAAGAAGCACGGCGGGATGCTTGAATTCTCCGGCAGCGGAGAAGCAGGATGGAAACTTCTTGCAAAGGTGGTTGGGTCAGCGAAGCTTTCGGGAAGCCTTGAAAGTGGAACTCAGCGCCATCCGGTAGGAAAGGACTTAAACGACTTAGAATTTATCTGCGGCATCATTCGAGAGTCGGGACGAAGAGTGGTAATTGAAGATTTTCATTACCTATCGAATGAAGCGCAACGCAGTCTTGCGCATGACCTCAAGGCCTTTTGGGATTACAGGACGTTTGTTGTAATTATCGGCGTCTGGGTCCGGAGAAACTACCTTACCCACCTCAACCCGGACCTTGCCGGACGCATAACTGAGGTCAGCGTTTACTGGAGCGCTACCGATCTGGTAGCCGTGATACAGAAGGGCAGCAACAACCTTAACATCGACATAGACCATGAGATATCCAGTAAGATTGTCCGAGACAGCTACGGAAATGTTGGACTGCTGCAGGCTCTCGTTCTTGAAACCCTAGATCAATCGGATATTTTCGAAGGGAAGCCTGACAAACAATTCTGCACCCGAATCGACGCTTATGAAAGCGCCGCAATGAATTATGCCGAGCAGCTAGAGGCAGTTTACTTGGAATTTTCGAGGCGGGTTTCGTCAGGAATAAGAAACCGACAACGCTCTACAAACATCTACGCTCACGCTATGATCGCGTGTTTTGAGTCCTCCGACGATGAACTCGTTAAAGGCGTCCCGTTTCAGACAATTTACTACCGGGCACATGAGCGTCAGCCGCGTGTTCAACAGGGGAACCTCAAGTCAATTCTTCGTGACCTGCCCCCCACGCGATCCCTCAGTCTGATGTAGAGTCTGCCCCACCTGAAGGAGCAGACGAATGAGGAAAAGC
>NZ_VJYZ01000017.1 GCF_007018965.1 Paracoccus marinus | reverse complement strand
CAGAACGGCCGACCCGACTACCAATCTCAAACCCGCAGACTCTCGTTATGAACGAGGGACCCGAGGGGGGCAGGTCACAGGCCTTATCCAATGGCTGTTCCCGGCTCGTGGAGAAACATGTCCTAGGGTTCGTTTCCCCGAGCTACGTGAATCCCGGCCTTGGGAGATGAAGCGATTGGATGAGATTTTAGTAGAACACGGCCAGAAAAGCACCGGAGAGCAAGACGTTTTTTCCGTCTCGGTGCGAAAAGGTCTGGTTGATCAGATCGAACATCTGGGACGGCGGTTTGCGGCTGAGAGTACTGATCACTATAATTTAGTTCAACCAGGTGATATTGTGTACACCAAAAGCCCCACTGGCGAGTTTCCATTGGGAATAATTAAGAAGAACCAGAATCCATTCAGTGTAATCGTATCACCTCTATATGGCGTTTTTTCTCCATTGAACGAGCACATAGGAGTTATTTTAGACGCATATTTTGAATCGCCCGAGAGAGCCCTGTTGTTTTTGGATCCTTTGGTGCAAAAGGGAGCAAAAAATACGATCAACGTGAAGAACGAATCTTTCTTGTCCGGAGAGATCTGCCTGCCGCCGTCCGAGGATGAGCGACGAAAGATAGCCGACTGCCTGACCTCGCTCGACGAACTGATAACGGCGCAGGACAAAATGACGGCTGCACTGGGAGACCACAAGCGAGGCCTCCTGCAACAGCTCTTCCCGCGGGGAGTCATTTAGCCCATGGCAGAGCCGCAGAAATTTCCTGATCTTGACGCGCTGGCAGTGCAACTGCGCCAGCAGATCGAGGACAGAAACAAGAAGGTCACCCTGATATTTGCCCACAACGGCACTGGCAAGACGCGTCTGTCGATGGCCTTCAAGGAGCTTGGCAAACAGCGCGATGCCGAAGGCCAGGTCACGGCACGCGATACGCTCTACTTCAACGCCTTCACCGAAGACCTGTTCAGCTGGGACAACGACCTCGAGCACGACCGCGCGCGGGTGCTGCGAATGAACACCGACTCGGCCTTTTTTGGCGGGCTCGCCGAGCTTGAGATGGAAAACCGCATCCGCCCGATGCTGCGGCGCTATTGCGATTTTGATTTCCAGATCGACTATGATGAAGGTGTCATCAGTTTCTTCCGTGATCTACGAGCCCGCAAGGAAGACGGCACTTTCGAGACCGTTCGCCACGACAACATCAAGATCTCGCGTGGTGAGGAGAATGTATTCATCTGGTCCTTCTTTTTGGCCGTGGCGCAGCTCGCAATCGATGGACAGGAAGCCTATGACTGGGTGAGATATTTTTACATCGACGACCCCATCTCATCTCTTGACGAGAATAATGCTATCGCCGTCGCGGCCAATCTGGCGAGGATGCTGAAAGAGCAGGACCGGCTTAAGGTGGTGATCTCGTCGCACCACACGTTGTTCTTCAACGTTCTATGCAATGAACTGAACAAGCCGCAACGGTACTTCCTGAGCTGCGACGGCGAGCACTGGCAGCTGCGCGATACCGGCAACACGCCTCGTTTCTACCACGTTGCGATGCTCAAGGAGCTGCACGACGCTGCCCAGTCGGGGCAGCTGCTCACCTATCACTTCACCATCCTGCGCAGCATCATGGAAAAGACTGCGACGTTCCATGGGTTCAACCACTTCGGCGATGTGATGAAGCGGGATCCGGGTGACGAGGATGGCACCTTGCATTTCCGATATGTCCAACTTCTGAGCCATGGCAACTATTCGCTCTTTGAGCCCGCTGAAATGATGGAAGAAAACAAGAGAATCTTTCGCTCAATTCTGGACGACTTCATGAACAATTATCGCTTCAACCCCGCTCTTTTTCCGGCGGATGAAGCGGCGGAGGACGTGGCATGACCGAACAAGATCAAATCCGTTTGGGCAAGACGCTCTGGGGCATAGCCAACGATCTGCGTGGGGCAATGAACGCGGACGATTTCCGGGACTACATGCTTTCGTTCCTGTTTCTTCGCTACCTGTCGGACAACTACGAAGAGGCAGCAAAGGCAGAACTCGGGCCCGACTGGCCGGCCCTCTCAGCGGACGATCGCCGTTCGCCGCTGTCGGTCTGGTATGCGCAAAACCCTGAAGACACGGACGAGTTCGAAGACGTCATGCGCCGCAAGGTGCACTACGTCATCGAACCTCCCCATCTCTGGAGTTCCATCGCCGAGATGGCGCGCACCCAGGACGATGACCTGCTGCGGACACTACAGCGCGGCTTCAAGTTCATCGAGACCGAGTCGTTCTCGAGCAGCTTCCAAGGGCTGTTTTCCGAGATCAATCTGGACTCTGAAAAGCTTGGGAGGGCCTATCAGCAGCGCAATGCGCGCCTGTGCACGATCATCCAGAAGATCGCCGAGGGTCTGGCCCAGTTCCCGCGGGACCGTGACCTTCTGGGAGATGCCTACGAGTATCTGATTGGTCAGTTCGCGGCCGGCTCCGGTAAGAAGGCCGGGGAGTTCTATACGCCTCAGGAGATATCGAGCATTCTGTCGGGAATCGTGACGCTCGATAGTCAAGACCCGGCTTCGGGCAGGCGCGCAAAGCTGAACCGCGTATACGACTTCGCCTGCGGCTCGGGCTCCCTGTTGCTTAACGTCCGACGACACATGGGCAAGCATGGCATTGGCAAGCTTTATGGGCAGGAGAAGAACATCACGACGTACAATCTTGCCCGAATGAACATGCTGCTGCATGGCATGCGCGATACTGAGTTCGACATCCACCACGGTGACAGTCTCGAAAATGACTGGGACATCCTGCGAGAACCAAACCCGGCCAAGAAGGTCGAATTTGACGCCGTGGTCGCCAATCCGCCCTTCAGCTATCGCTGGAGCCCGACCGAGGAGATGGCCAAGGACTTCCGCTTCAAGAACCACGGCCTCGCGCCGAAGTCAGCGGCCGATCTCGGATTCCTTCTGCATGGGCTCCACTACCTGGCGCGCGACGGAGCCATGGCGATCATACTCCCGCATGGCGTTCTTTTCCGCGGCGGAACCGAGAAGGCGATACGCACAAAGCTGCTGAAGGACGGAAACATCGACACTGTTATCGGCCTGCCGTCCAAGCTCTTCTATTCCACTGGGATCCCCGTTTGCATTCTGGTTCTCAAGAAGTGTAAGTGCACGGACGATGTCTTGTTCATCAACGCGGCCGAGCTCTATCAGCCGGGCAAGCGCCAGAACTCGCTGCTGCCAGCGCACATCAAGGAAATTGTTGAAACCTATCAGAATCGGACTGAGAAGGAGAGATTCTCGCGGCTCGTTGCCCTTGATGAGATTGAAAACGAGCACGACTTCAATCTCAACATTTCACGTTACGTCAGCACAGGAGAGCCGGAGGAAGAGGTCGATCTTGATGCCGTCTACGAACAGCTTTCAGGCTTGCAGGAACTGATTGGGTCAGCGGCACAGCGCCACAACGGCTACCTCAAAGAGCTGGGCCTGCCATCGCTGCCTCTCGATCCTGAGAAACGGTCGGACTGAGGCCCCGGCGTGGGCCCGATTGGCCAACCGCAGCTGTTGGAAGGCCCGTTTGGTCAGTCTTGTGGCAGCAGTTTTTGTCGCTGGCAAACGTTCGATCTCCGTTCCATCTCGGGCGAATGCCACCGGCGTCGAAGTGTTCAGGGCGAGCTCGGAAAAACATCGTAATACCAGTGGCTTGCGACCCATTCACCAGATCCGCGCAGTCATGAGGTCCAGAGAATATCGGCCTTGAGAGACCGGTTCTAGGCCACCTGGCGCCGGGACCAGTGCTCAGCCCCTCCCGCATAACGTAAGCGCGAGGTCGTTGCCCTATGCGGCGATGCTTGACGGCTGGTTGAAGCGCCAGGGCATGAGGTCCTCGATG
>NZ_VJYZ01000016.1 GCF_007018965.1 Paracoccus marinus | reverse complement strand
AGAACGGCCGACCCGACTACCAATCTCAAACCCGCAGACTCTCGTTATGAACGAGGGACCCGAGGGGGGCAGGTCAGCCCCGGCCTCACCGACACCTTCCAGTTCGGCGCGCACGCGGCGTCCGCCCTCCGCCACGAGGCGGACGGAGACCTTCTTTTCGGCCATGAGGAAAACCTTGATTCTGTGGTAAGTGCTTAGGGCGGAGGGCAGGACTTGGAGTCTCTGTTTCAGATGCCAAAGGACTGACGATGATCGGCCAAAGCCAAAGCACGCAGCACGGCGATGAAGAACCCAAGCCCACCGATCAAGCGGGGCTCGGGTTGCCACTGCGTGGATTTGATAAGGGCGAGGAGGCACAGTCCCGTTCGCTTCCGGCAAAGCAGGACCTGAAGGGACTGGCGCGTGGGGCTGTACCAAACGGCTATCGGGATCGATCCGATCGAACCTGAATCATGCGCGCGGCGCGCCGGTTGGTCTCATGGCGTCAGATCGGGGTCATCGCCGTTGAACGCTCGGCCATCTGCTCGTTGAGTTTGCGCACCATCACCGCCTCGATTTCGGGCAGCAGCTCCGCGGCGATCAGGGCGTTGACGCCCAGCGCCCGCGCCAGCGTGAGGGCCGCGCCCATGTCCCACCCGATCACGGCGCCCGGCGCGATGCGCAGCTGACCGCCGAGGCGCTGGGTCAGGTCCCAGACCTGCCAGCCCTCGACTGTCAGCGGCCGGTTCAGTCTTGCGGGGCAGTCCGGGCAGGGGCCGGTGCAGGCCGCGCAGTAGCCATCGCCCCCGCCGAAGGACCAGTCGGCGAGGGCGCGGAGGCGTTTTTTTCCGCGTCCAGCATCAGGCCTCGGGCGACATATTGCGCCTGGAAGGCCTCGAAGACCGGCCAGATTTCGAGAAGGGCGTCGATCCCGGCCGGGCTGACGGGGACGAGGTTGCCGTCATCGTCCCCGACGCCCTCCCATTCCAGCACCGCCCGGCGGGCGACGGCCTTGGCCATCGCGAGGGCCATGTCCTCCTTGCTGGAGGTTTCCGACAGGCCATCGATGGCGGGATCGGCGCGGGCGGAGACCATCAGCGCGGTTGTCAGTGGGGCCACCAGGACGCGCAGGCCGGGCAGCAGGTCCAGCCATTCGGGCCGGTTCGAAAGGTTCAGACGGATCATGGTCAGTATCCCGTTACGGTGTTGACGAGGACGGCGGTGCACATGCGGGCGGGGCTGGTGGCTTTGGCAGCCTGCCAGTCGAAGGTCGCCTGGATGCCCTGGGGCCCGGGGATCTCGATCCGCGGGACGGGCAGGTAGACGGCGTGGGCGGTTAAGGTGAAACTGGCGTTCGCGCCGAGGCTGTAGGCGAACTCAAGCTCGCAGGGCGTGCCGTCGATGGCTTGGGTTACGAGGGCGCTATCCGCGAAGCGCACTTCGATCCGGCCGGTCAGGGCGGCCATGCCTGGATCGGCGCCCTCGATCTTGCCGTCGTTGCGGATGGTCTCGATCCGGTCGAGGCCGTTGGCATAGGTGATCTCGGCCGAGACCACATTGCCCAGCGCCGTGCCGTTGCGCTTCACCACACCGTTGAAATGGCCGAAGCGTTGCAGCCCCAGCGTGGTCGGCGTGCCAGCGGCCGTGGTGGCCGCAATCGCCTCGCCCTGCGCGATCAGGCGGGCGGTCGCCGTCAGCAGGCCTGAGCGGTTCATCTGCCACGACAACTGGTCCATGACGCAGCCTGCATACATCGCGAACCGCGGCACCTCGGGCATCGCCACCTCGATGGCCATCGAGGGCAGCGTCCAGTTCCCCGACTGGAAGGTGTGGGTCTTGGGCGTGGTCCCCGTGGTGGTCGGGGCGCCGAAGGCCGCCTTCAGCCAGAAGCCGAAGGCCTCCACATCGATCGGCACCACCACCTCGCCATCGGCGGTGACGGCATCCTTGATCGGGGCCAGGGGATCGCGGCCGTAACCGAGCAATTCCGAATTGAGCAGGGGCTGTTCCGCGCCCAGCGTGGTGCGGGCAAAGGGCATCAGCCGATAGCCGCTGGCGGGCGGGGTGCCGTAGACGGTTTCGAACGCAAGCGCCATCTGCGCCCGCGCGCCGTGTGCGCGTGCCATGGGGGTCTCCTTGGATGTGGGGGATGTCAGGCCAGGGGGCCGG
Organism: Paracoccus marinus; assembly: GCF_007018965.1. Lineage (GTDB taxonomy): Bacteria > Pseudomonadota > Alphaproteobacteria > Rhodobacterales > Rhodobacteraceae > Paracoccus > Paracoccus marinus. The sequence goes on along the minus strand of NZ_VJYZ01000016.1, from coordinate 36,518 downwards.
TCGTGGTGTGGTGCAGGACGACAGTGATCACCGCTGCCTTCAGCGCCGCCGCGCCCTCGACCGGCAGGTCGACTGAAGCCGGGGACTCGGGTTCAACCCAGTCGCAGAGTCCACCGAGCGTCCTGTCCGCCTCCAGCGCCGCACCGATGGCGGCGATCAGATCGTCGAAGGCGCTGGCCCGACCGGACCCCGCCTGGACGACGACCTCGAGCTCAGCCCGGTGCTGGTAGTGATAGCGCAGCGGTGACAGCGTCACCTCTGGCTCGCCCGGCTGGCCGTCGCGCAGGATGATCAGCCCCGCCGTGGGGATCCGCTCGGGCAGCACCTCGTCACGCAGGGTGAGGGCGGCAAGCGGTTGCAGCCGCGCGTGCAGCGCGGCGAGGACAGTCTCGCGGGTGGTGGGCATCTCTTGTTCCGGGGTTCCGGGACAAGCCCGGGGTCAGTGTTCCCCGCCGCCTTTCGGCAGGGGAAGGTTGGCGAGTCGTCGCGGCAGGTCAGTGCGGCTGTGCAGGAAATCGATGATGATCACCTGCTCGACGTCCTCGACAAACACCACGAAATGCTGGCCTGCCCGCGCAAAACGCAGATCCTCGGGCAGGTTGGGGTCGATCAGCTGGCGGCAGGTTTGGGAAAGGGCGGTTCCTTCGGCGATCCCTCGACAGGTCGCGATCAGGTCGTCTTCATATGCGGCCGCCTGTCTCGGCCCGAAGGTCTCGATGGTCCAGCGCGCAATGTCGGTCAGCGCGCTTTCCGCCCGCCTGGTCAGGCGCCAGGGTTTCGGCATCAGGATCTGTCACGTGCCGTGGCAAAAGCCCGACGGATGGCATCCTCGCCACTTCCCTCGGCCAGATCCCCGCGCCGGGCTTCGTCCAGACCCGCCGTCAGGCGAGCACGCAGATCGGTCATCTCGGCCTCTTCTCGTTCGAGGAGACGAAGTCCAGCGCGCAAGGCCTCGGACGCGTTCTGATACCGGCCGGTCGAGACCAGGCGGTCAACGAGGTCGGATTGCGCTTCTGTCAGGACGACGTTTCTCGTGGCCATGGGTGTCTCCGTGTGGATCATTGGCAATATATGCCAATCCGGCTGACGTGTCGACGGTTCATGTCAGAACCTGCCCACCCACCCCGCGACGATCCGCCCCGGCACGCCGTCGATGGCCCGCTCGGCATCTCGCGCCAGATCCAGCCGCTTGCGCAGCTTGACCTGCGGCACCAGCAGGAAGATCGGCACGGTGGTCAGTCCACGGCCGGTCTTCGCCCGTGACGCCACCGCGCGGCCCTTGCTGTTCAGCCGCCCCTCGGCCACCAGCAAGCTCGGACCCCGCCGCCGGTAGACGAACCGCAGAGGTAGCCCCGTGCGGCGTTCCCATTCGCCGGGGGTGATCCGGCCCCCGCGGGTGGATTTGCCCGCGGCCGGGGTGGGGATGGCCAGCCAGAACCCGTTGCGCGACCGGATCAGCGGCCCTGTGTCATGCGCGCCGACGATCACCGGGGCGTTCGACCAGACCAGCGCCGCGGCGTTCAGGCTCTCGCCGCCCTTGGGATAGGTGGCGAGCCGGATCGAGTTGCCAAGCCGGGTGCCGAGCCCCGCGCCGGTGATCTGGCCGCGCCAAGCGGATTTAAGGCCTGCGCCCGCATCGCGCATGGCGGTGGTGACGGCCTTTTCGCCCGCGGCGATTTCCGCCTGCATCAGGGCGGCGAGGTCGGGGCTGATCTCCAGCTTCAGCTTCATGCAGGCCTCAGGTCCAGCGTCCAGATCAGCCGCTCCCGGTCGCGCAGCGGCTCGCCCTGGATCACATGGCTCTCCGCGCCGATGACGATCACATCGCCCGGGCGCGGGGTGGGCAGGTCCGCCACGCGCACGTCCACCACCGTCGTGTCGCTGACGAACCGGCCAGCGCCGAAGTCGGTCACGCGATCCGGGGCACGGCGGATGATGCGGATCGGGCGTTCCTCGGAGGTGGTGGCCGAGATCCAGAGGGCCGGGGCCGCCATGGAGGCATGCGTGAAGATGCGGTCCATGGCGGCGGCAAAGACGGACATCGGTGGGCCCGTCAGTTCGACGTGTGCAGGCGGATCGCCAGCCGCGGCCGCTTGTTCACCGGCAGGATCGAGGCCTCGGTCATCACGTCGATCCAGCGGCCCTTTTCGTCGAGATGCTGACGCGCATAGAGCGGCAGGCCGATGGTGTTGGCGGTTTCCAGCAGGTTCGCGGGGCCGCCATAGGTGGTGAAGGTGTCCATGGTGCCGAGCGGGAAGGCGATGCCCTCGTTCGCCGGGACCAGCCGTTCGGTGGCCTTGGTAGAGAGGGTGACGGTGCCGGAGTATTCCTCGAACAGGATGCCGCCGAAGGGGAAGTTGCGGCGGACGTCCTCGCGCAGTGGTTGGGCGCCGGTCGAGGCGTAAAACTTGTAGGCTTCCTCGGTCTTCGGATGCGCGATCAGCTTGTCGAAGAACTCGCGGCTGACCAGCGCATGGACCGAGGTCATCGCTTCGCCCAGAAGGTTGTCCTCGATGGCGCGCAACACCTCACGGACCTTGCCCTGCACGTTCGTGCCTGCGGTGCCGAGGACGAAGTCGACCGAGATCTGCGCCAGGCCGAATTCGGTGAAGTAGTTGTAGAGGGTCGTCCCGGCGCCGTCTTTCACAATGCCGCGGAGCGCGTTCATTTCCATGTATTCGCGGGTCTGGGCATGCTTGCGGCGCATGAGCAGCAGCTTGCGGTTCATCACATCGACCAGCGGATCGGCCGCATCGAACGCGCCGCCCAGCGCGGGGGCGCCTTGGATGTCGGCGGGCAGGATCACGTCGTCATGCGGGATCCACGGCAGAGCAAAGCTGCGCATCGAGCGGCCCTCGCGCGTGCCAACGGTGGCGGGGCCGCCGAGGGGGACGGAGGGCAGAAGGCTGAGGACGCCTTCATACTGCTCGATGATGACCGAGCGCTGGCTGACCCCTTCGAAGCGGAAGAGGCCGATCTGGGCGAGGCGGGTGTAGAGGTTGGGCAGGATGTTGATGGCCTGGGTCATCTCGGCCAGCGAATAGCCGCCAGCGTCAAAGGGATTGCGGACGAGGGTCATGGGTTTGCTCCGGGGGATTAAGGGAAGGACGACGCAGAGCGGGCAGCGTCAGACGCCGTCGCGGGCGATGATGCCTGCGGCGGCCAGTTGGCCGATCTTGGTGGTGATCTTCGCTGCGTCATCGACAGTGGCATCAAATGCCAGCTCTGCACGCGACACGATGGCTGGGCCTCGTGCCACTACAATGCCCACACCATCGGCAAGTGTCGCATCGACGGCGTAGAGCAGCACGGCCGAAGCCGTCTGGGCGCCATCGGTGCCGCCACTGGTGGCCAGCTTGTACTTGCCGCTGGCGGTGATGCGGCCGAGGACGGCGCCGACGGGATAGGGCATGCCTGCGAGCAGCGTCACCACCTCGCGGGTGTAGTTCGGGTTGACCTCATATTTGAGGACGTCGCCCATGCTGGGCGGTTCCGTCAGGACGGGCATGGTTCAGTCTCCAGGATGTTGGGGGATGGGGTGCGCCGGGATCAGCGCGACGCGGCGGCCGACTTTTTCGCGGCCGCGACGATGGGGCTTTCCTTGGTGACAGCCGCAGGAGCCGTGGCGATGATGCCCGCGGCGTCACTGCGGGCCGCGAGATCGGCCAGGACCTTGGCGCGCAGGGCCTCGGGCTTCACACCCTTGGCGACAGCCTCGGCGGAATCGATCTGGACGCCGAGGCGCGCGGCCTGTGCGCAGACTTGCGCGACCTCGGCCGCCTCGGCGCGGATGGCTTCGGGCGACATCGCGGCCGCCGCGGTTTGCAGCGGTGCGACTGCCGCTGGCGGGGCCGGTTCCGGCGGGGTGCTGGCGGCAGGCGCTGCCGGAGGCTGCGTATGGTCTTCGGGGGCAGTGGTCATCATCGGGCCCTTTCCTCTGGGGGTGGATGTGCCGCTGGGTGCGGCGGCGAAAGCGCGGAAGGCGGTGACGGGATCGGCCACCTCATCTGCGAGACCGGCGAAGACAGCCGCCTCGCCGCGGAACACGGCGGCTTCGGTGCCCAGTGCGCGTAGGGTGTCGAGGCGTCTACCGCGCCCTTCGGCGACGGTTTCGGCAAAGAGCTGGCGCAGGTCTTCCAACTCGCCCGCGATCCGGTCGCGGACGGCCTCGGGCAAGGGCTGGTAGGGATTGGCATCGACCTTGCGCGCACCCGCATGGATCAACGTGACGGCAATGCCCTTCTGGTCCAGCGCTGCGCTCATGTCGCTGTGCATGGCGACGACGCCGATGCTGCCGACCGCCCCAGTGCGGGGCAGGATGATGCGGTCGGCCTGCGAAGCCAGCGCATAGGCGGCCGATAGGGCATGGTCGGCGACGAAAGCGTGGACCGGCTTCTGCGTCCGAGCGGCCCGGATGCGATCCGCCAGATCGAAGGCCCCCGCGACTTCACCACCGAAGCTGTCGATATCGAGCGCAATGCCGCGGATCGCAGGATCGGCCAGCGCCGCCTGAAGTTGGGCCGCAATTCCCTCGTAGGAAGTCAGCCCCGAAGACTGCCCGATCCAGGCGCCGCGATGCACCAGCGTTCCGGCGATTTCGATGACCGCGATCCCATCCACCACGGCGAAGGGCTGGCCACCGTTGCGCGCGTGGCGATTGGTCAGGTCGTCGCCGAAGAGTGACGCACGGGCGGGCAGGGTGGCTGCATCCTGGTCCTCAGCCGCGATCTCCTGCCCTTCGATGCTGATCTCGCGGCCGGTGATCCTCGGCCCAAGGCCGGTCAGGAATGCCAGCGCCTTGGCGGGATCAACCATCAGAGGCGTGTTGAAGGCGCGCTGGGCGATCTGGGTGTGATGCATCATCCCTCCTCCGCAGGCCGGGGTTCCCGGTCCTCGCCATCGTCTTCCTGATCGCCGCTGTCCTGCTGATCATGCCGTCGGCCCTCGGCATCGCCCGGCCCAGCGCCGCCGCCCGCCGCCTGCGCCGGTGACCCCGGCCGCCGGAAGTCGAGGCCCAGCTCGGCTTCGCGTTTCCGTTCCGCGGCAATCTCGCGGTCTACCTGTTCGGCGTCGTAGCCGCGCTCCGCGATGGCCTGCGTGCGGGATTTCAGGCCCGCCTCGATCTGCAGGATTTCGGCCGCGGCATCCTTGGCCGGATCGATCCAGTCCCACTTGGTGGGCAGCCAGTCGCAGGCGAGGTATTGCCGCCGATCGGTGGCGTAACCTGGCAGATCGATGGCCCCGGCCAGCACCGCCGTGTCCATCCATCGCGTCCAGACGGCGCGGCAGAGCTGATAGACCATCACCGAATGCTGGAAGGCCGAGATCCGTCGGCGGAAGTCGACCAATGCGATCCGGGTGTTCGAGAAGTTTCCCTTCGCGGTGTCACCGGTCAGATAGCCATAGGGCACGCCCAGCGCGGCGCCTATCTGCAGGAGCGTGCGGTATTGGAAGGGCTCGTAGGTGGACCCAGAATCCGGCGTCGATGGCGTGGTGACATCCTCGCCGGGATCCAGTCGCACCACTTGGCCCGGTTCGACCTCCAGATCGTCCTCGGCCGGATCGAGCGCGGTTTCCGGGGCGGGGGAGGTGATGAACATGGCGAACATCGCTGCGGTCTTTTTCCGCTCCAGTTCGGCGTCGTCGTAGAGATCGAGGGTGAAGAGCTTCACCACGGCCGCCGCGAAGCGCGACACCCCGCGAAGCTGACCCGCCTCGACCGGGTCGAGGATGTGAATGACCTCGGAGGCCGGAACGCGGACGGTTTCACCCATCAGCCCCGGATCGGTCATGTCGCCCGGGTGGCGGCGCAGGAAGTGGTAGGCGACGCGGCGGCCGATGCCGTCGAACTCGATACCCTGACGGATCGACCCTGCGCCGGGCAGGACGCGGGTCATGTCCTGCGGCAGCATCTCCGAGGGGAGCATCTGCAGCTGCATGGGCACGGTCAGCCCGTCCTCCGGCCGCCGCGTGCGAATGCGCAGGAAGACCTCGCCTGCGAGGAACACCTCCCGCGCCGCCCGCCGCTGCAACCCGAAAAAGTCGGTCAGCCTCTCGGCATCAGCCTCGTCCGTCCACGCAAGCCAAAGCTTCTGCAACTCCTCCTTTTTCCCCTGATCCGCGATCTTCGACGAGGGCTTGATCCCGTCGCCGACGACGTGGTTCGCGAAGGCATCGACGGCGTTCGCCGCATATCCGTTGTTCCGGACCAGCCAGCGCGCGCGGGCGGTGATGGTCTCGCCCGAGGCAGCGATCAGCGTGTTGACGTGTGCCCGGGTGGCGCGGAAGCCGCGCATGCGGCGGTGAGATTGCGCCGCGTCGAACCCGCCGATGATGGACCCGAGCCGCGCGCGGAAGGCGTCGAGCACCATGGTCACAGACCCTTCGTGGCCACGGTGCCCCAGCGGCGACGACGCGGGGTGGCAGAGGCGGTGGCAATCCGTCCTTCCAGATCCCTGATCGCCGCGGCCAGTTCGGCGTCGGAGCCATAGGTCACGGTCTTGCCGTCGTAGCTGACGCTGCGCAGCCCGGCGAAGCGGGCCTCCTGCAGCGCTGTGAGCAGGGCCTGCATGCGTTCCAGGTCCATCAGTCCCTCATGAAGTTCGGGGTGTAGGCCCGCCGTTTCCGGCGTGGCGTGGTTAGCGTTCCGGCCTTGGGTTGGGCTGGGTCAGTTGGTGCGCTTTCCGTTGCGACGGCAGTGGGCAGGCGCGTTTCCACGCCCGCCTGCGCTTCGAGCCGCCGCCAGGTCGCCTCGTCCCAGCGGTCGGCGCCGAGGATCCATGCCGCGGCACGGGCGTAGACCCGGCAGTCGAGCGCCTCGTTCCGCTCGCGCATCTTCTGCCATTCCTGATGGGCATAGCCGCGCTTGTTTCGGATCGTGACCAGCTGTTCGGCCACCAGCTGCTTCAGCCATTCGGTGTCGGCCCAGCTGGGCAGGTGGATCGTGCCCGGCGCGTCCAGCACGCCCAGCGCCCGATCCCCATCACTCAGACGTTCGATCCGCAGGAAGCGGTAGGTCTCCGCCTTGAAGGTCGCCGTGGCCACCGACCAAAGCCGCGCGCCGCGACGCAGCCGTTTGCCGCCAATGGTGGCGTCCACGAAGGTTGGCCCCGAGACCGGCGTAGCGCGGTTGAAGCCCTCGAGGCCCTTTAGCGGCGCAACCTGCTCGAAGCCGACCTTGCGTGACCAGGCATAGACGGCCGCGGCCTCGTAGCCGGTATCGATGCCCAGCCGCGCCACGGTCATGAAGGCGCCGTTGGCATGCTGCCACGACCGGCCGAGGAGGGCCGTCAGCTTGTCCCAGGCGGCCGGATCGTCTGGGCCGCCCGGGATCACGATGTGATCGACGAGCCAGGACTCGAGGCCCCGGCCCCAGGCCCAGATGTCGACCTCGATCCGGTCCTTCTGCACGTCTGCCCCGGCCGTCAGGAACAGCCCCGCCATCGGTACCGTGCCCGGCTTCCACGCCTCCCGCCGATCCGCCAGCCGCTGCCATTCCGGTGCGTCGCCGCTTTCGACCCACGTCTCGCCCAGCAACGTGTTGCGCGCCGCGCGCAGCGTCTCGTCCGACCCTTGGGCCGCCAGCCATTCCCGCGCGACGTCGGACCAGCTTTTCCACCCGAGCGGCGAGTAAAGTGCCGAGAGGTGGAAGCCGATGGCTTTCGGGTCTGTTGACACGGATGTTGCCCGCCATTCGCCTCGGGCCAGCATTTCGGTCTTGTGGTGCTCGGCGATAGGGCGTTCGCAACCCTCGCAGTGATAGACGGCGGTTTCCGGCTTCCCCTTCGCCCAGCGCAGCCGCTCGAACTGCAGCCATTGCATCGCCCCGCAATGCGGGCAGGGCACGAAGTAGCGCCGCTGATCAGATGCCTCGAACTCGCGCTCGATGCGCGACAGCCCCCGGATCGTTGGGGTCGAGACCATGAACACCTTGCGCCGGTGCGAGAAGGTCGTCGTCCGCGCCTCAGCCAGCGTGACCGGATCGCCTTCCTCGTCGGCCGAGGCCGGATAGGCGTCGACCTCGTCGAGAAACACATAGCGCGCGGGCATCGACCGCAGGCCGGTGGCGGAATTGGCCCCGGTCAGCACCAGGATGCCGCCGGGGAATTCCTTCGACAGCATCGAATTCCCGGCATCGCGCGACCTGGCCGGGTTCACACGCTCGCGCAGCGCCGGGCTATCCGCGATCAGCGGATCAAGGCGGCCCCGCGACGTCCGCTTGGCCAATTCCAGGCTCGGCAGCACTGCCAGCATCGGCCCCGGCGCGTGGTGGATCACGAAGCCGATCCAGTTGTTCCCGGCCTCGGTCGCCCCCACCTGGGCGGCCTTCATGAAGGTGATGCGCTGGGCCGGATGGCCGGGCGACAGTGCATCCATGATCTCACGCAGGTAGGGGGCCCGGGCGGTGCGATACCGCCCCGGCTCGGCCGCGCCGCGTGACGACAGCCAGCGATGCTGATCCGCCCATTCCGAGACCGTCAGGTTCGGATCGGGGCGCATCCCCCGCCGCCAGACCCTCAGAAGGTCTTCGGCACCGTCGAAGCCGAGGTCGAGGTCGGCCGTCAGGTCGTTGTCGTCATCCTCATCATGCAAGCGAGACCCGGAGGTCGGCGAGGGCGTCGAGCTGTTCGCGGACATGGGCTTCCAGCACCCTTTGCATGATCGCGGTCTCGATCGTCACCGATGCCCCGGATTGCCGTTCCACCTCCGCCATGATCTGCGCCGCCATCAGCGCGGCCACCCGTCCGGGCCAGGTCACCCAGACGTCCCGTTCCTGCCGCGCCAGGCGAAACACCAGCGTTTCCGCCCGCGCACGGTCGACCAGCGCCCCCTTCTTCTTCTGGACGGCCAGCTGGCGCTCCTGCGCCGCGTAAACCGTCAGCGCCGTGCGCGCCTTGATGTAGGACGTCGTATCGCCGGGGCCGCTGGCCAGCCCATCGCCACCCAGACTGCGGCGCTGCTGGTCGGGGTCCGTGATCTCCGCCCGCCGCACATCCGAGGCCGCGGCATTGATCGACCCGTCGTCATGGACCACCAGCCGACCGTTCTTGCGCGCCTTCTGCACCCCGCCGCGGGACAGGCCGGAATGCGCCGCATACTCGCGTTCGCTCATTCCCTTCATGGTGCTGTGAAGCCTATCAAGGTATTGAAAATGAACAGGAAAAGAAAATCATTCCCGTTGATTGTCTCTCCCTTCAGAGCGATTCTGCTCCCATCAACAGGCCGCATTGCGCCGACCCCAGGAGGGCTTCACCATGACCACGACCACCATCCGCATCGACTATTCCACCCTTCCCGAGGGCTTCGATCTGAGCCGCCCGGACGCCATCGCCGAAGTCATCGAGCAGGCGCTGCGCGAGAGCGGGATCCCGGCCGAGGCCTCCGACGTCCTGTCGCACCTGAAGATCGAACTGCCGACCGCCCAGCTGGGTGCCGCCAGCCGCACGCTGGCCGAGATGCGGCTGATCTGACGGATGCGATCAGAACGCACTGATATTTCTCCGATTTGCCTACGATCATCCGCCCGAAAGAGCGATGGTGTTGGCACCAGAACGATACAACTCACCGAAGGATGCCCCGCCATGACCACCCGCCGCGCAGCCGACAACTCCAAAGCCCTCGACGCATTCATGGCCGCCAAGGTCGAGATCGACACCATGCTGGAGAGCCTGAAGGCCCTCAGCGACGACCATTTCGAGACCCACCCCGACGAGATCAACTGGGGCCATGTCGGCACGCTGAAGCACTACGCGGGTCTGCTGCGCCAGATCACCGACAGCGCCTTCAAGGAAGGCGAACACGCCGCCTGACGCGCCCCCACGGCGCGACGGCCGCCCCGTCCGATGACGGGGGTGAGCCCGGACCGTGGCCCCAGTGGGGCCGCGTAAGCCGGGCGAACGTCCGTAGAAGGCGCGCACAGCGCGCGCCCACAGCCACGGAGGCCCCGATGACCACCCCGTCCGACACCCAGTCCCTGATCCTCGCTCGTGCCGCGACCCGGCCCGGCAATCTCGCCCTGCCGCTGCCCGAGGGGCTGGTCGGCGCCGCCGCCAAGATGGTCGTCGGCAAGATGATTGCCCGCGGCTGGCTCGAGGAGGTCGAGGCCAACCTGCGGCGCGGCGAACCGATGTGGCGCGAGACCGGCGATGGCCACGGCACCACGCTGATCGCCACTGAGGCCGGGCTGGAGGCCATTGGGATCGAGCCGGTGGTGGCCTGCGCCGTCGCCAATGTGCGGAAGGCAAGGCCGAAGCCGGAACTGGTGCGGATGCCCGACGACACCGGCACCGTGAAACTCGTCGCCATCCGCGCTGGCACCAAGCAGGCGCAGATCATCGCCATGCTCCAGTGCCCAGAGGGAGCGACGGTCGCCGAGATGGTCGAGGCCACCGGATGGCTGGCTCATACCGTCCGCGGCTGCATCTCTGGTGCCCTGAAGAAGAAGCTGGGTCTGCCCATCAAGGCCGAGAAGGTCGAGGGCAGGGGCACCGTGTATCGCGTCTAGCTGAACACCGCCGCTATGCGCTCCGTCGCATTCACGGACGCGCCAGTGCGTTCGCAGACCCAACCCTTGTTCACAGTGAAGGCGAACAAGTGGACGTTTCGGCCGCCGAAGGCGTCGGTGACAATCGCCAGTCTATAGTCGCCGTCCGTGAAGCGCCCCTCCATTACTTCCTTGATGATCCGATATTCGTTGGGGGATACTTCTGCACGAGGGGTCAGTCCGGAGTTCCCCTTTACCTCAACGCAGAGCTTTTTTCCGCCTCGCTCAAACTCTAGGTCCCACCCGCAGTTGTCTGCCTGACGGTCACGATAGTCGGGGCCCAGTGCTGCAATGACAGCTTCAATAGCCGAGATTTCTACCAGCGCGTTATGCTCGGCGTCAGTGCTGCGCTCCGACCCGTTTGACTTCTTGGTACCTGAAGTCTGTCCGGACTTCTTCTCGTCGAAGTACTTTTCGAACTTGCGCATCCATGTGCGCATTTCGTCGCTTTCGTCCGGGAAAAACACAGGGCTTTGACCGGGGAAGCCCTTTTTCCGATTGGGAACGGTGAGCAACCTCTGGGACACAGGCAGCAGCATTGCGTTATCTGCAGATGCTTCGAACTGAAAGTCGATCTTGACGTCTGGGTGTGTTGGAACGGACCGAAGACCTGGTTGCTTTCGGCGCCAAACACGGGCGTTTTCGTACCAGCCGATTACGACGGGCCCTAGCTCTTCATGGGTCGAAATGAAGATCACGCGAACGCCGTCCATGAAGTCGTCTTCCGGCTTTGCACCCAGCCTGTTTATGTTGACGGTCGAGTTCCTTGTTTGAACGAAGCCGTATACCTTGCCGTTCAGAGCATCAAAATTAAGCAATTCATGCCCGTAGCCATTGATCGACACATAGTCGAAGCCGCCTGCATGAACGTCTGCTTCTCCGCGGTAATGAGGCATCCAGACGACATTGCAGATCAGGTTGGGCATGGCACTCTCGCGAAGGCATCTACTGTCAGATGTTAAGGAAGAGTCTGCCCACCTGCTAGGTGGATTTGCTGTAGGCCTTCCGCCCCGTCGCCATCTCCCACCGCCGCACGGCGACATCGCAATAGACCGGATCCAGTTCCACTGCGCAGCAGCGCCGCCCGGTGCGTTCCGCGGCGATCAGCTGGGTGCCGGAGCCGCAGAAGGGTTCGAACACGAGGTCGCCGAGATCGGTGAAGGCCTCCAGTACCGCCTCGACCAGCGCCACCGGGAACACGGCCGGGTGCGATCCGGCGGCACCCAGCCCGCCCTTGTGGCGCATGATGCGGAACACGCTGTCGGGGATGCGGTGGCTCTGGATGGCGTTGCCGAAGCCGGTCTTGCGATGGACCGTGCCGTCGGCCCCGCGCAACCCGCCGCCGCCCAGTTTTTCGCCCGCGTGCTTGCTCTCGACCGTCTTGTTCGGCTTCCGCGGCTGGCGGTTGAAGTGGAAGATGAACTCGTGCGAGGGCGCCAGCCGCCCGTTCCAGTCGCCGGGCAGGCCGGGCCCCTGGTCCCAGACATACCAGCCGAAGCGCCGCCAGCCCTGTGCGCGAATCCAGTCAACCCATCCCTCCCAGTACGGGAGCCACTCGCCGTCGCGGTGGACGAGGCCGAGGTTGACCAGCAGCTGGGCATCGGCGGTGACGGGCGCCGCGGCGAAGACACCTTGCATCAGCGCGTCCCAGTCGCCGACCTTCTCCTTCGCCGCGCCATAGTCGCGCTGCTGCGCGTAGGGCGGGGAGGTGAACATCAGCGAGGCCTGCGCCCCGTCCATCAGCCGGGCCACCACGGCCGGGTCGGTGGCATCGCCGCAGATCAGCCGGTGATGCCCGAGCTGCCAGACGTCGCCTGGGCGGGTGATCGGCTCGGCCGGGGCCTCGGGGATGGTGTCGGCGGTGTCGTCGTCGATGGGCGCGCGGTCATCTGCCTCATGCAGCAGCGCGTCCAGCTCGTCCTCGGGGATCCCGATCAGCCCGAGGTCAAAATCCTCGGCCATCAGCACCCGCAGTTCCTCGAGCAGCAGTGCCTCGTCCCATCCGCCCAGTTCGGTCAGCTTGTTGTCGGCGATCCGATAGGCGCGGCGCTGAGCCTCTGTCAGATGACCCAGCACGATCACCGGCGCCTCGGTCAGCCCGAGCTGGGTTGCAGCGAGGACACGGCCGTGCCCCGCAATCAACTCGCCGTCGGCAGCGACGAGGCAGGGGACGGTCCAGCCGAACTCGGCCATGCTGGCGGCGATCTTTGCCACCTGATCGGCGTCGTGGGTCTTGGCATTCCGGGCATAGGGCCGGAGGCGGGCCAGCGGCCAATGCTCGATCCGGCTGGGTGGCATGATCATGACGCAGGTCCAGCCAGCGGCGTACAGACGATCAGCGTGGTTCGGCCGGGGAGATACCAGCTTGGGAAGTCCTCGGGCCAGGTGACGCGAAGCCCGTAGAGCGCCGCGGTCGCTTCGGTGTCCTGACGCTTCGCGGCATCGAAGTCGCCTTAGAGATGCGCTGCCACCGCGGCGGCCTTCCGGTCCTTCCGGTAGAAATAGCCATGGTCGACAAGTGAGTGCGGCCAGGGATCAACGTGATAGCCGCGACCATTGAACAATCCGCGCCGCGCCAGCACCGAGGGCGAAAAGTCCGACCGGGACAGGTGCCAGCCATGGCGTTCGCCGAAGAGCACGGCCAAGCGCTGGCGCGTCGCCTGCAGATCCTGTTGCAGCGCATTGATCCGGGGATAGCCTTTCGCGTCGCGCAGCTTTTCTTGATAGTCGGTCACCGCGCTGGCGAGCACGGCGATTTCGTCATCGCTGGTTGCAGCCTGCTGGATGGCGAGGACATCGTTCATGTCGCCAGTCTCCTTGACTTGAGGGCGGCGAAGGCCTCGCCGGTTTCCGCCAGCACGGCCTCCAGACCGGTGAATGACTGCCAGCGCTCGACGGCCACGTCGACATAGGCCGGGTTCAACTCGACCCCGAAGCAGACACGGCCTGTGGTTTCGGCCGCGATCAGCGTGGTGCCGGATCCCATGAACGGCTCGTAGACCGCCTGACCGGGGCTGGAGTTGTTCAGGATCGGCCGCCGCATGCATTCAACCGGCTTCTGCGTGCCATGCATGGTATCGGCATCCTGATCCCGGTTGGCGATCTGCCAGAGCGTGGTCTGCTTGCGGTCCCCGGCCCAATGGCCCTTGCCCTTGGCACGCACCGCATACCAGCAGGGTTCGTGCTGCCAGTGATAGTCACCGCGGCTGAGGACCAGCCGGTCCTTGGCCCAGATGATCTGCGACCGGATGGCGAAACCCGCGGCCGCCAGGCTGTCCGCCACGGTCGCCGCATGCAGGGCGCCGTGCCAGACATAGGCGACATCACCGGGGAACAGCGCCCATGCCTCGCGCCAGTCAGCGCGGTCGTCGTTCAGCACCTTGCCGGTGCGTTTCGTCTTGGCGGCGCCCGCCTGATTGCGCCAGGAGGGATCGTACTCCACGCCGTAGGGCGGGTCGGTGACCATTAACAGGGGGCGCACATCGCCCAGCAGCCGCCCGACCACATCGGCCGCGGTGCTGTCGCCGCAGATCAGCCGGTGCGCGCCGAACTGCCAGAGGTCGCCCGGCACCGACACCGGAGTGATCGGCAATTCCGGAACGTCGTCCTCGCCCTCGGCCGCGCCATCCCCGCCCAGCGCCTCGGGATCCCGCAGCAACGCGTCGAGGTCATCGTCGCTGATGCCGAGCAGGGTCAGGTCGAAATCCCCGGCCAGCAGCCCCGCGATCTCGTCGCGCAGCAGGGCCTCGTCCCATTCGCCCAGTTCGGTCAGCTTGTTGTCGGCGATCCGGTAGGCCCGGCGTTCCGCCTCGTCGAGATGGCTGAGCCGGATCACCGGCACCTCGGTCAGGCCGAGCATGGTCGCGGCAAGCACTCGCCCATGGCCCGCGATCAGCTCGCCGTCGTCGGCCACCATGCAGGGCACGGTCCAGCCGAACTTGGCCATGCTGGCGGCGATCTTCGCCACCTGATCGTTGCCATGCATCTTGGCATTGCGGGCATAGGGGCGCAGCCGGGTAATCGGCCAAGACTCTACCTGGCTCGGCGCGAAGACGAGGTCCATGGGATGGGGCTCGGGATGTGGGGAAGGAAAATGAAAAGCGCCCGCGAGGGGGTTCCTCCGGGCGCAATTCTTCGATGATCAAGGGGTAGGTCAATGGGGGCAGGTCTGTCAACCCGAAAAGTGAAGCGGATTCAACAGCTTCTGACGAATTGGCTTTCCGGGGTGGCTTCCGGCCACCTGGCTTCCCCGGAGGTGGCTTCCCTGGCTTCCCGCCGGGAATCCACCCCGGCCAGATCGTGATTCCGCAAGCCGCTGATCTGACTCACGAATTCGGGCGTCAGCGCGCAAGGTGGCTTCCGCCTGGCTTCCCCGGTGAAAATGCCTCACGCTAGCGAACCGCCGCGCTGCGCCCCCCCGCATACGTTCGGGGCCGGGGAGGAACCATGCCGTGGGGGGGTCAGGACGTTAGCTTGATGAGCTGTGCAGACTTCGGATCATAGCGGTAGCCGACTATCGTGCCATCCCTGATCCGGTCCACTGCCTCGTCGATCACGAAAAGTGGCACCATGAACCATTCTTTCGGTACGTAAGGACGGCCAAAGCGATCAATGATCTCCACGTCAAACCTTGCGGGGTCGAAGATCCGGTGGATCAGATTCTCTAGTTTCGACCGGTTGATGTTGAATAGTTCATAGGTGGCAACCACCTCGACATCCGCCAGCAGAAAGGTCGGCTGCAGGTTTGCGCCCGCAATCCGTTGTTTCACGCCGTTACCTGTCACGCCGATCTTGTGAACCAGTTCGCGGTGCGCCGCGACCATCGGGTGATCGGATTTGCTGCGAAGCACATAGATTGTGCCACTGGCAGCGTCTCCTTCCTGTGGCTGATCGGCGAACAGCGGCCCGGCGACAGGATCGTCGATGCGACGACCTGCCTCGTCAGAGGTCAGAGCCTTCTGCAGCGACCGCATCAGCAGATTGCTTTCCGTTCCATTGTCGAAAATCACACGCAGACGTGCATCGGAATTGCCGTTGGCATTGATCTCGACTTTCCCCTTCTCCGCGACGTAAGCCTTCTGACCGCCGAGGATGAAGAACCTGCCAGGCTCGATTTCTGATTTTCGTTCGAACCTGCGCGCAGTCCGGACGCCCTGATCCAGATCACGCTGAACCTGCTCAAACAATGGCTTGAAGGTGGCGAAGTCTGCGCACCGTTCACGGTTGGCGATTTCCTCTGCCGCACGCTTTTCGGCGCTCGGCCGAACATGGCGCAGATCCGTGATATCCAACAATTCATCATCAACGCCCAGCGCTGCAAGCAAGGCATCATCGTCCAGTTCGTCTGCTTCGTCTTCTGACGCGACAGCATGACCGCTCAACAGGCCTTGATGATCGAGGGGAGCCACCAGATCGCGGCATTCCGGCAACTGGGCAATCCGGTCGAGACGAACGGCATAAATCCGTTCAAAAATGTCCCGTTCCTCCCCATGCTGCGGGGCATGGCCATGCTCTTCCACAAATCGCTGGATGTCCTCGAAGCCCGCGATGATCCGTTCCTGCTGCGGCGTGCGCGATCCGACCCGCTTGGCCTCGATTTCTACGCCAAGTTCCGCCAGGAGTGCATCATCGTCGTCAGTAAAATCAGCCATTTGCAGCTTCAGCTTTCATGCGGGCAAGGAATGCGACGCCTTCTGCCATACGCTTTTCCCAGGCGTCCATCGAGGTAATTGACGGAAGACGTCCGCGCTCCTGCTTGAATTTCAAAGCCCTTTTGGCAAGGTCGCGCGCCTCTTCAGGCGTCAGGTTCACCTTCTTTGCGGAAATCACCGCCGCCACACGCTTGAGGCTTTCTTCGCTCATCGTCTTGGCAAGGATCGCGTACGCTTCGCCAAATGGGTTGATCCGGTCGATCAAGTCGATGTCCAAATTTCGGACATTCATAAACTTCCTGACACCGTCAATGAGGGCAGTGTTGCCCGTCCGCTCCGGGTCATTGCCGGAAAGGGCTAGCTCTTTGGCCTTCTGCGTCAGGTTCAGGGCGGCAACGGCATGCTGCCGAACCGCCTCCTGGTCGTGATCGTCCAGCTGCGGGTACCTGTCCTTGACGATCTTGCCCATGCGAACTTGCGTCAGCTCTTCCGGCACCATTTCGGAATCGAACAGTCCGCGCTCGATGGTGGTCTTGTCCTGGACAAAGGCAGTGATCACCTCGTTCAGATCCTGCGTGCAGACGCGCTGCGCGAACTCGCTTTTCGGTTCGGCCAAACCCTTGATCTCGATCTGGAACTTGCCGCTGGTCGGATTGAACCCGACATTGCATTTCGTCGGATCATAGCCCGCTTCACCATAGTCAAAGCCCGGCTCAGCCGTGCTGGCCACCGTCTTCGGCTTAAATTCAAAGCGCGGCGCCAGAACCTGTTCCATCAGCAGACTGGCGGCAATTGCCTTGAGCGTATCGTTCACGGCCTCAGTCACAGCCCCTTCCGAGGCGTCAGGTTCGGCAATCAGGTTGGTGAAGCGCGCCGTCACCTTGCCCGGCGCATCGCGCGTGGCGCGGCCGATGATCTGCACCACCTCGGTTAGGCTGGCCCGATAGCCGACGGTCAGCGCATGTTCACACCAGATCCAGTCAAAGCCTTCCTTCGCCATACCCAGCGCGATGATGATGTCTACATGGTCGCGGTTCATCTTCTGGGCCGGGTCTTTCAGGGCAGCCGACACGCGGTCGCGCCGAGGGCCTTCGTCATCGACCAGATCGGCGATGCGCAGCACCCGGCCATCTGGCACCTTGACCAGCTGGAACCCTGTCACCGGATCGGTGCCCTGCCATTCGCCAAGGGCATCGAGGATGTGCTCTACCTCGCGGTGCTTGTCCTTGGTGCTTTCGCGGGCATTCACATTGGGGATGTGCAAAATCGTCTTCTGTCCTGCGTCCAGCACCCTCAGGATGTCGTCTACATAGGGGCCGTTGTAGAAGAAATACCCGATGTCGAGGTTTTTCAGGTGTTCATAGCCGTTCAACTGCTCGTAATAGGTATAGGTCACCGTTTCAAACTTGGCCTCGTCGGTCGGCATAAGCACCGCCTCGGCGTCGCCGCGGAAATAGCTGCCGGTCATGGCCACGATATGGGCCCTGTCACGCGCCATGAATGATCCGAGGTGCCCACCCAGCTTGTTGTCGGGGTTGGCGCTGACATGGTGGAATTCGTCGATGGCGATCAGGCGGTCGTCAAAGGCCTCGACCCCGAACCGTTCCACCGCAAAGCGGAAGGTGGCATGGGTGCAGACCAGCACGCCGTCGCTGCTCTCTAGAAACGCACCGACCGAGTTCACCTTGCCACCATCCGTGCCGGGCGAGTTGCAAAGGTTCCACCGCGGCTCAACCTTCCAATCCGCCCAAAAACCGAACTTCGACAGTGGCTCATCGGCAAAGCTGGACCCGATAGATTTTTCTGGCACGACGATGATCGCCTGCCGGAGGCCCTGGTTGTGCAGCTTGTCCAGCGCGATGAACATCAACGCCCGGCTTTTGCCGCTGGCCGGGGGCGACTTGATCAGAAGGTATTGCTCGCCACGTTTTTCATATGCGCGTTCCTGCATGACGCGCATGCCGAGTTCGTTGGCAGTGGTCGAGCTGCCGTTGCGGGCATAGGTGACGGAGACAGAGGGGACACTATTTTTCTGCATTATTCATACCTTGCCGCCACCAACGTGCAATGACGCATGCGCAGCATGCCACGCCGCTTCAATATCATCTTCTTTGGCCAGATAGAATTCACCACCCAGCCATTCAGCACATTTGGCCAGTTGCTGTTTGATGGTGTTCTCACTGGCGACTGCAGCGTCAAAGGAATGGAACGCGGAAAACCCGGATCCGCTGCTTGTCCTGACTGTAGCCCATTTAAATGCGCCCCGAGGCATCGACTTCTGGAATGACTGACGGCGCATGTCAGGGCTTGCCGAAAGTCCAATCTTGTAGATCGCGCGCCCTTCGGCTGAGCGTCCAAGATAGGCATCCGTGTTGCCCTCCAGCTTCAGAACATAGAGGTCGCGAGGCAGCTTTCCGAACCTTGGCGGAACCGAGTAGCCGCCTTCGTTGTCGGGCCCGGCCCGGACAGATCCGCTCGTTGCGCCCTCTTCAGTGTCGTCCGAGACATCCATCATTGCGGAGGAGTATATGGGAACCTCTACCCAAGGGGTCTGCCGCAGCAAGTTGATCGTTGTGCTTTCAGCAATGACTTTCCCCATCGCCGACACGTGCCGCGCCGTCCGCGATAGTTCAGGAAAGACATCCTGCGCACGAAGCCGATATTCCGGCAGATAGCTGAAGGCGCGCACGGCCCGAAGCGAGTACCTCCACTGGTCACGATCTCGTGCATGGTGGATCGGGTGCGTGAACTCATCGCGATCACCCGTCTCGTGGGTCACCAGCATGAAACCTGCGATCATCCCCTTCAGCTTCGGGTCGATGTAGGTCTTGTTGCTCGTGACATAGCATACCGTAATGAACGGATCAGTCAGGCCCGTCAGCAGATTGGCGCGCCGCGTCTTTCCCCGATTGCCAGACCATCCGACTGTGCCCCACGTCTCCGGGGTCCATCCCCAGAATGATGTGAACAGCACAGAAGTGTCGTCAGTCCAGAAATCGGTCTCGCTCGCTATCATTGCGCAGAGACCCTTTGGTCAAGACGCCGCAGGAAAAGGCGCGCTGTGATGAGTGTTACTTGAAGTCGGAAGGTTGCGTCCTCTTCTTCTGACAGACCTGCGTGGCCACCATGCGGATGCATTCGGTTCATCAGGCCCTGCACAAACTGGGTCTTTTGTGGGTGCCATTCATTGTACTCTTCCAGCAAGAATGGCGGCGTCACGCCCGAGCCAAGAAAATCTCGGCGGGCCTTACTATCGCCCGAGCCAGAATAGCCCAAGCGATTGGCGATCTCGTCTAGGTAGCTTTCATATAGTTTCCGGAGCTCGCCATTGGCCGACGACCATTCGCCCCTCTGGAATGCCGAAAGGGCCATCTGCAGATGGCCTGCCGCGACCGTTAATTTGTGCTTCCGCAGCAGGTTGTCGACCTCATTTTCTGCCTCGCGCAAGTCCAAACCTGGCAGGTCGTCGGGCAGCATCCGCCGAAGTGTTGCGACTTCAATCTCGCTCGGGCCGTCGCCGAAGATCGACTGCCTTCCGCTAGGGTCTGGAACTCGATCAACGACAATTTCGAAGCCGTCGAACCTCAATCCAGCGATGAATTTCCGCCAAACAGGTCCGCTCCTCTTGTGATCCGGAGCTTGGACAGCCAACTCTACAATCGCGCGGCTGAACTTCATCTTCCCCGTCTCGGTCATCACGAAGGGGTCAAGGCCGGTCGCAACCTTGGACCAGCTCGCTATCCTTGCCGACTTGGACGACGTCGATATGTACTTCTCAATGTCCCACTGGACCTCAAGGACATTCATGTCGCTATGCGCCTTGAAATCCGCGATGACCTCTACGGCCGCAACGATGGTCAGCCTGTTGAAATCGGTCATGCGCGAGCTTTCGGTCTGGTGGTCATCTTCGTGTACATCTCGAACAGCTTTTCCAGCCGTTCGGTGTCGTTCTTGAAGCGGCGGCCGATGTAGATGCGTTCGAGGGTTTCGTCGTTGCGGTCGTGGGCGGCGCGCAGGTTTTCGGGCATCTTTTCGGGGTCGTATAGGTCGGCGATGGTGGCGGGGAAATGCGCCTCGCGGGCGAGGAGGATGTCTTCGGCGCAGGCGGTCAGGTCGGCCTTGTTCTTTTCGGTCAGGGTGGGGACAGGAAAAGTGTTCCAGCCCAGAACATTTGAATAGCGATATCTCGTCTCAAGTTGGCCACAGGTCGTTGCGATCCAGATCAAGTGCGCACGTGAAACGAGAATGCCAAGTTGCCAGAGGTCCGCGTCATATATCGCGAAGGCTTCGCTCGAAACCACGGTTTTGGCATCGACAACGCCTGCTGGAAGGAAGCTTCGGCTTTCAGAGGACGTTCGTGGCATGACAATCGTTCTGAAACTCGATTTACGCATCTCCCGAAATTGATGTGGACGTGCAGCTAGCCCGCGCCCACCAGCATCTGAGCTCTTCGATCGCATTTTTTGGACAGCTTGAACTCGCGACTTTATGGCTAAGTTCTGTTCGGCCAGTAGCCGATCATCGTTCTCGATCCACAGGCAGTAACGCTGGATATTGCTGATGAACTCCTTGGAGCCGAGGACTCGTCTTATAAATCTAGCGCGGTGCTCTGAACTCAGACCAATCGCCTCAAGCTCATCTCGTGTAAGCAGCAAGTTCCCGCCATCATACGGCATATTCCCGAGGTCCATCACCGATAGGGAGCTAAAGGGAGCCTTGCGCTTCTCAACGATCAGATTAGGTCCATTCACGAGATAGCAATTGATATTTTCAACCTGTCGGGCAACGGTTTTCCCATCATCGTCTATCGAAAAAATTGTCTTCGGCCCCGAATGGTCGGACGCCATCCCGATTATGACGACAGTTACACCAGCGTTGTTTGCTGCCAGATTTGACCAGCGAAAGGACGTTTGGGCAAAGAAGATGCTGTAGCCACCAGTGAACAGTGCAGGCCAGAGCAATGGGACTTGGTGGCCTTGTGAGATTGAGTTCGTGCTAACGAACGCGAATCTCGACTTAACCCGTTTTCCATACTCGACTGCCTTCACGAACCAGCAGGCGACATAATCGACATATCCGTGTTTTATCCCCTTGGCTCCGAGCGTGCGTTCCAAATCATCAATTTCGGAAGGGGTCTTTTTGCCTTTGCCTGCATACGGTGGATTCCCGCAAATATACGTCTCCCCGCCCTCATTCTCGAAATCAATCTGCGCCTGATCCAGCGGCGTGTGGAACAGGTCCTCGGCCTGAAACCGCACCCCAGTCCCTGTGGGCGGGCAGATCGACAGCCAGTCAAGCCGCAGGGCGTTGCCTTGGGTGATCCAGTTCTGCGCGTTCAGCGGCAGGAACTCGGCCCGGGCCTGCACTTCGCCGCGATAGGTCACGTCGCACTGGAACTCGGCGATGATCAGCGCCAGCCGGGCGATTTCGGCGGCAAAGTCGCGCAGCTCGATGCCGCGGAAATTGGTCTTGGGGATAGCGGTCTTGGCATCGGCCTCGCCCCGGCGCTGGTTGATCACCGCCTCGATCGCCCGCATCTCCTTGTAGGCGATGACAAGGAAGTTGCCCGACCCGCAGGCGGGGTCGAACACCCTGATCTTGGCCATCCGGTTGCGCAGGTTCAGCAGTTTGCGGGGGTTGTCGCCCGCCTCCTCCAACTGCGCGCGCAGGTCATCGAGGAACAGCGGGTTCAGCACCTTCAGGATGTTCGGCACGGAGGTGTAGTGCATGCCCAGTGCGGACCGCTCGCCCTCATCCGCGACGGCCTGGATCATGGAGCCGAATATGTCGGGGTTGATCTTGGTCCAGTCGAGGCCGCCGATGTGCAAAAGGTAGCTGCGCGCGATCCTGGAAAAGCGCGGAACGTCGGTGTCGCCGGAAAAAAGGCCGCCATTCACATAGGGAAAGGCGTTGGCCCAGTTGCGCAGGTCGGCCGTGGGGCGCAGGTCTAGCCGGGTGTTCATCGCGCGGAAGATTTCGCTGATGACCCAGTGGGTGTTGGTGCTGGCCGGGTCGCTGAACTGGCTGACGGTGGTGGTGAACAGGGTGCCGCCGTTGAAGATGCCGGTGTCTTCGGCGAAGAAGCAGAAGATCAGCCGCGCCATGAAGTGGTTCATGTCATGGCGGCGCGCCTCGGTGCCCCATTCGGGGTTGTCCTTGAGCAGTTCGACATAAAGCCGGTTCAGGCGGCCAGTCGCCTTGATGTCAAAAGCGCTTTCGCGGATCTGTTTGACGGTGGTGATGCCCGCGAGCGGCAGGAAAAAGCCGAAATGGTCGTGGAAATCGGGATAGGCGCAGGCAACCGGTGGCTCGTCAGAGGTGAGGTCTTCGGCCTCTAGCGTCTCGCCATCGGTGGCCAGGATGAAGCGGGCCTTGCCCTTCGCCGTGGCCGGACTGGCGCGAAGGGCGGCGATGGTGGTCGAGGTTTGCCCGGGCGCGCAGGTCGCAATGTGGATATTGTTGGTCTGAAGGACGCCACCCAGATCTGACTTGTTCGACACGCCGGTGCGCAGGCGCTTGAGGGTGGTGTCCTTGTTCCCGAAGGCTTCAAGGAACTGGAAGGGGAATTCCTGCCGGTCGAAGGGTTTTTCGGCCAGTTCGGAAATGGCCTGTTCAATTTCGACGGCGTTCATTGGTCGTTCCAGGGGTTAATCACGCGGATGCCGCAGCCGTCGAAATCCTTGACGTTGCGGGTGGCAATGGGGGCATCTGTGGCGCGGGCGATGGCGGCGATCTGGCAGTCGGCCTCGGCAATCGGTCGGCCTACAGCGCGACGCTGGGCCGCAATCTCGGCATAGGCTTTGGCGGCAGGGCTGTCGAATGGCAGGACCCGTGACTGGAAGTCCTGGTCGATCATTGCGTCGATGGCGGCTTGCAGCCGGTCGCGGCGCTGGCCGTCGGGAAGGATCGCAACGCCGGTGCGCAGTTCTGCTTCGGTGATTGCCGAGATGAAGAGGTCGGACGCGTCGTGCTGGCCGAACCAGTCCAGCACGATCTGTGCCGGTTCCGCGCGCATCAGTTCGGAGATGACGTTGGTGTCGAGAAGGATCATTGATCACTCAAAGTCCGGTGCGGGCCGCATCGCGCTGCGCTTTGTTGGTGGCAGGTCGATGCCGCCCACCGCCGCGAACCGGGCATGGATGGCCTGACCAAGGTTCCGGGGTGTGTTGGGCTGGCCGACAACCTGCCGCAGGATATCCCGCGCCTCCTCCTCCATCGAGCGGCCATGTTCAGCAGCGCGCACGCGCAGGCGGCGTTTTACATCGTCGTCGAGATTGCGAATCGTTATGCTCGCCATGCTGCCCTCCGGTTGTAGGACTGAAGATAGGCAGTGATAGCATTGCAATCAAGCCAAAGCTGCGCTGTAGACCGAAACAGATTTGACCGATCTGCAGGAGTATCACATTGGAAAGGCAGCTATTTGCGCGATGAAGCCAACCAAGGCTGCACTTTCGGCATCGCCGTCGTCACCTCCACCTCGAGCAGCATCCCGCCCGCCAACAATCCATCCCGGACCCAGTCCAGCGCCTGCCACCAATCCTCGTAGCCGCGCCGGGCGGATGCGATCTGGTTCGGATGCGGCCGCCAAGTGACCGGGCAAGCCAGCACCTCGACCGTTCGCCATTTGCCACGCGTCTTCACCCGTTCGGTGCCGACGACGATGGTTGTCGCTCGCTCGCCATGCTGGTTGTTCTTGGTTTCCATTGGCACGCAGCGCGGGACGACGCCCGGCATCGAGTCTGGCGTCATGCCAGCACGCGCCAGTTCTGCTACCTGGATCGCCATGCGGATGCCGCCGAGGCCATCGGGCATGCCTGCCACGGTGGCGGCGATCACCTCAGCATCGGGATGGGTGTAGCTGCCCATCTTGTACTGGCCGCCGTCCACTTTGCATCCAAGCATAGCGCGTTGGAGCAGGACGTATTCCAGGCCGAAACCGAAGCCTTCCTCGGTCACCTCTTTGGGCGATGGCAGTTCCAGCTGCGCCTGTTCCACGCGGAATGCCCATTCCAGCGCCGCCTGCACGCCCAGCGCGCGCTTGATCTTCGTGCCGCCGGTTCGGCCGATCCGTCCTTGAATGCTCATGGCTGCATTCCTTCAAACAGGGTCAACTGCGTCGGGAGTGGTGTTTGGTCGGTCGGCCGCCAGATCCACGGGCCCGAGGCCATGGGCAGCTGCGAGAGCGCGCCACGCATGTGCTGCCGCCAGAGGGTGAACTCCATTTCCGAGCAGGCGCAGAGCGCGTGCCCGATGGGCCAGCCCATCAGCCATCCGACGAAGAGCGGGTTCAGCCGCCGCCGCGACCGGCCCTTCAGGATCCGTCGCGAGACGACGCGCCCATGCGAGGCAATCATCGAAGCCCAGAGCGGGCGCGAGATCGGGGCGTGCGGCAAGGACCGTGGCCCATCCGGTGAGGTCGCCGGGGCCGGGCGGGTGAAGCCCTGCTCCGCTCGGTAGTGCAGCAGGTCCATCCGGGACTTGCCGTCCATGCGGGTGATGCTGTCCGCGCTGCTGCCCTTCCAGTTCTGCGCCGCAGGCGTCGGCCACCGGTTTGGCAACGCCTTCGCGATGCCCAGCGCCAGCGCCTCGGCCTTCCGGGTAAAGTCGCTGTTCCCGGCCGGGTTGTAGCGGTCGGTGCCGGGATGCAGGCTCATCGGTGTGGGCCAGGATGAAGATGCGCAGCCGTTCATGCGGCGCGCCGACCTCTGCCGCCGAGAACAGGCCCGCCGCCGGCGTGTAGCCCAATCCCCAAAGCTCTCGCAGGACGGTCTCGAGGCCGAGGGTGACGTGACCGGCGACGTTTTCGAGGAAGACCCATTCCGGGCGACATTCGCCAATGACGCGGGCGACGTCGGGCCAGAGGTGGCGGGGATCGTCGGCGCCACCGCGTTTTCCGGCCGCGCTGAAGGGCTGGCAGGGATAGCCTGCGAGGACGGCGTCGAAGGCCCCGCAGAACGGCCGGGCATCGAAGCTGCGCAGATCGGTCCAGATCGGGGCCGGGGCGAAGTATCCGGCTGCTTGCGCCGCGATGAGCACCGCCCTTGGCCAGTCCTCCCATTCGACGAAGGCGCGGGTGTGATAGCCGGGTTCGGCAAGCATGAGGCCCAAATCAAGGCCTCCGCCGCCTGCGCAGAGGGACAATCCGTGCCGGGGACGTGACACCATGCCATTCACCGCACCCCGCGCTCGCGCAGGCGTTCGGCCGTCACCAACCCACGGGCCAGCATGGCGTCGCGCATGGTGTTGCTGATCGCGCTGACCGGCAGGTAGCGGTCGGAGTTAACGAGGTCGGCGTAGAAGGCGGGGAGGTCGGTGATCGGCTTCGCGGCCGGGGCGGAGGGCGTCTTGGGCTTGCGCCGTTTCCGTCCAGCATCCTCGGCCTTCCGCTGGGCAGCACGCTGCATCGCCCGGTCCAGCGCCTTCGGCCCGTCTGGCGGTTGGGGGTGCTCTTCGCGGGACGCTTCCGCGGCGGCGATGATCTCCGCCTCGGTCAGCCCGAGGTCGTCGCGCCAGCGCTGGACGTGCAGCCGGGGCGGCCAGCCTTGCCACCAGCCGGGCAGGGCGTCGGGGTCGAGGCCCAGCGCGTCCAGCAGGTCTCCGAAAACCTCATCGGAAATCGCCTCGCGCGCTTGTGCGCCCTCCTCCTCCTTTACTGGTTTACTTAGAGGTTCCCTTACAGGGTTAGTGTCCGAAATCCGGACACGGCTTTCGGCATTTTCCGGACACGGGTCTGCCGGAAAATCGGACACGGGACTCGCCTCATCCCCGTGTCCGAAATCCGGACACGGCAGGGCGTCGGCAGCACCATCAAGGCGCGAACCCTCGACCATCTCAGCGATTTCCGCACCGTCGCCTTCGCCGTGTCCGATTTCCGGACACGGCACCACAGCCACGGGTGTGAACCCCGGCTCGAACCCCAGGATGTAGCGGGTGGGCAGCTGGCGCTTGGTCACGGGGTCGAGCCGCGGCACCCGCCGCAGCAGGCCCACGGCCTCGAGCTGGCCAAGGTGATCGTTCAGCGTTGATCGGCTGATCTCGCAGTCATGCGCCAGCCGGTCCTGCGAAGGAAAGCAGCCGTAATCCGGGTTGAACCGGTCGCACAGATGCCAGAGCACGATCTTGGTCGTCGGCTTCAGCCCGCGCTGCTTGATGGCCCAGTTGGTGGCCTCGTGGCTCATGACGCGGGCCTCCGCGGGGCAGGGGCGATGCGCGTGGTGAACCCGTGATCGGCCAGCGCGCCCAGCGCATCGTCGAGACTGCGCACCAGCGCCCAGCCGAACCCTTGCGCCAGAACGGCATCACGGAATGCCTCCTGTTCCGGCCGCAGGCGCCCCTTCGGCGCCTTCAACTCGAGGAACAGGACGCGGCCGTCCCAGATCACCATCAGATCGGCGAACCCGGCATGGACGCCCATGCCGACAAGGATCGCTTGGCGCTTCGCCCCGCGGGGCCCGGCCTCGGTCACCTCGTTGGCGCAGTGATGGATGATGGCCGAGCGGGGCAGAGCGATGCGAAGCGCCTGCACGACGGCACGCTGCAGATCGGCCTCGGGCGTACCACGGCGCATCATCGCGCGGCCCTCCCCTGGTATTCGCGCTGGGCACGTTGCACCGGCCGCCGCGCATCGACGACGACCAGCAGGCGCTGGGCATCTGCTCGCTCGCCAGGGGTCTCGCCATGCTGCGCAAGCACGTTGCAGGCGAGCCGGATCAGGAGATCGCTGTGATGCGCGACATCGGCGATCACGGCGCGGGCCTTGGCCACGCGGTCGGCGGGCCAGGCGGAACTGTGGGGCTGGATGGTCATGACCGCCCCCGCGTCTTGCGCACCGGATGGGCCTGTTCCTGCGCGCGGATCCACTCCTGAATGGCTGCGCGGCGATAGAAGGTCTTTCGACCTATGCGTGTGCAGGGCGGCCCCTGGCGGCGGGCTTCCCACCGGGATAGCGTGTCGGCCGTCAGGCCCAGCGCGCGGGCCAACTGCTCCCGGCTGATCCAGTCGGCCAGCAGGTCCGGGATGTCCTCGTCGGGATCGGTCTGAATGTCCTTCATCGGCTGCTCCATTCGCGTGGACCCCTCTGGCGGGGGTCGGTTCAGCGAAGCAGAGCGCGAGGACCGGAAGACAGGCGGAAGGTGGAATTGTAGACCGCCTACCTATTCCGCCCCTTGTTTCATTGGATTTTCTTGGCTCCTGCCAGTCTGGGCCACCCAAGGCAAATACCTACGCCCCCGTCATCCAAGGCGGTTCCGGGCGGCGATGCATGCGCGTGCATCACCGTTCCCTACGGGGAGGGCAGTTTGACCGTCCTTCGGACGGATTCGCCGCTTTTGAGGGGAGCGGAATTGCCGGAATGGGGCGTTCCGGTCAGGTTCCGCAGGTGCTCGACGATATCCACATGTTCTTTCTTTGTTCGAACCGTGCATCACAGGTTTGTAGTTGCGTGCTCGCCTTCTGGGTGCGTAGATTAATGGTTGAGCAGTCCATAAGAATCGAAAAGACGAACGCAGTCGGGTGCGCACGCCGGTCACGGTGTGCCTCTGGCATACAGGCGGTTTTCCTCGACGACATGCTCTGAACCCTGAGTCAGCCCACGTGCTCGGCACGGCGGGTCATTTGTAACCTGCATGCCGACGGCCCTGGCCGAAGGATGCTGCATGTCTGAAAGGAGTTTCCCAATGCCTCTGCCGCCTGTCGCATTCTTCTCGATCTACGAAATCGCCGTGCGCTGGGGTTGCCCTCCGGCCGATGTGGCGGGCTGGGCGGCGGCGGGGCATCTGCATGTGGTGGCGGGCATTCCTCCCGTCCTCTGCGGTGACGAGACGGTGGCCGGTATGGTTCAGGTGCCGATGGCGGAACTGATGGGGATGTTCCGGCGGATGGGGCCGAGCGACGAGCAGGCGCGGCTCAGGCGGGTGATGCCGCTGGGCAGCAAGACCTGGCTCACGATCACCGATCCGGCCGAGGGGGTGCTGGTTCGGTCGTCCGACCTGCTGCTGGATTCTGGAACACTGCAGGCCTTCGAGGAGGAGCGCGATCTGCTGCGGCGCCCGGCCTCCACCATCGGGGCCAGCCCTCGCTACGATTGGGACGCGATGTATGCGTGGCTGACGTGGTTCCTGTTCGAGAAGGGCGTCCCCGATACCCAGACCGCTCTGGTCACGCTGGTGCAGGACTGGTTCGTTCAGAATTCAAAGTCGGGCGAGGTGCCGGATGAAAGCACCATCCGCAAGCGGCTGTCCTCGCTCTGGCGCAGGTTGCGGGGCGAGGATGCCGCGTGAGGGTCAGGCCGATTTCGGCAAGTCGGTCCCCTCCTGCGCCGCGTCATGCACAAGGCGCGGCCGCGGGCGTAGGAGGCTGGCCACCGTGTCGACGCCCGCGCGCAGGGGGGAATCCATCAGGTGCGCGTAGCGCTGGGTGGTCTGCATCTGGCTGTGGCCCAAGAGCTTGCCGATCATTTCCAGCGATGCGCCGCCGCTGACCAGAAGCGAGGCAAAGGTGTGCCGCAGGTCATGGATGCGAACGTCGGCCAGCCCGGCGTCCTTCTGCACCTTGGCCCAGAAGCGGCGAATTTCCCGCACGGGCTGGCCCACGGTGTCGCCGGGAAACAGCCAAGGGTTGCCACTCGGCACCGCCTGCTGGCGCAGGCGCACGATGGCCGCGACGTCCTGCGAGATCGGGACGCGGTGGATCTTGCGCTGCTTGGTGGTCGAGGCGGGTTTCGACCAGATGGCATAGTCGAGGTTGAACTGTTCGAACCGCGCGGTGCGAACCTCGCCCACCCGCGCGCCGGTCAACATGCACATGCGGATGATTGCCGCGGCGCGCTGATCCTCGGCAGCATCCAGCACGGCCGCCAGCCGTGTCAGCTCTTCGGGCGACAGGAACCGTTCGCGGGCATGCTCGATGCGCCGATGGAACCCCTGCGCGGGGTTGTCCGTCCGCCATTCCCATTCCACCGCCAGCGTGAACATCTTGCGCAGCACCTCGCCCATGCGGTTGGCGCGGATCGGGGTGGGCTTGTGACCCTGCAGCTTGCGGGCCCGATTGTTGGGCTTTGCCTTGCAGGGACGGGGCCGCCCCTCGGCCACGAAATCGAGGAACTTCGCGACGTCGGACTTGGTGATTTCCGTCACCAGCCGGTTGCCCCAGGCCGGTTCCACCATCTTCTTCAGCATCGAGACCTGATCGCCCGCATTGGTCTTGGCGAGTTTCGGCAGATGCTCCGCGATGTAGCGGTCGATCATGTCGGTGACGCGCGGGGCCCCGCGCCACTCGTCGCGCGCCGCCAGAGGATCCTGCCCCTCGTCGATGGCGCGGCGCAGTTCCTTGGCCCGTTCGCGTGCGGCCGTGACGCTCCACTCCGGCCAGCGCCCGATGGTCATCCGCCGCTGCCGCCCGGCGTGCCGGTAGTCGATGGTGAAGGTCCGCGCGCCCGAGGCCTGCACCCGCGCGGCGAAGCCGATCACCTCCGTGTCGAAGATCTGATAGCTGGCGCCGGGCTTCGGCTCCGCCTCGCGCAGGGTTTTCTCACTGATTTTCAGTCGCTTGACCATACATCCCGCCTCCTTGCCCGACGACACAGGCGTAGCCCCGCGCCACTATCAAGTCGGACCACGGGGCGGCGGCCGGAATACAGGCGGAAGGTGGAATTGGATGCCAGGGGGAAAGTCCGGAAAGGAGAAACAAGGTGTTACGCGACTTGGCCCAGTGCGCTGGGTTGGGAAAAGACGGACGCACTCCACCCTCTTCGCCGATGGTTTGATCGGGATTTGCGCATGGGGTAATCCTGTCAGAACGCCCCAATCACGATACTGCCATGCCCAGCGCCAAGCCCCCGCGAAAACTGACGCCCGTGCTGTGTCAGCGCCTGCACGCCGAGATGCTGAAGGCCTGCGAGGCTGTCGCCGCCCGTCATGGCCTGGTGGTCGAGCCGCGCGACATCACCGGCGTCGACCTGCGTTGGGGGTTCGATGCCACCTTCCGCATCTCGATCCCCCTGCCGGATGGCAGCGCTCTCGACCCTGATCGGCTGCGATTCGAGGCGCTGGCTGAGGCCTTCGGGTTTTCGCCTACCGACTACGGTCGCCAGTTCAGCACCGGCCGCGAGCAGTTCCGTATCACCGGCATCGACCCCCGCCGCCCAAAATACCCGGTGTCAGCCGAGCGGATCCCGGACGGTCAGGGGTTCAAGTTCACCGCGGAACAGGTGGCGCTGTTGCTGCAGAAGGGGATGAAGGATGTGACGCCGAAGGGGTAGGGGCGGCGCTCTCGGCCCATTGCCGCCAGCCCATCCGAACCGTCGCCGCATCGCTGAAATCCCGGAAGCTGCCGTAAATGGTCTCTGCAATGGAATCTGACTCTAGGGCGGCCGGAAGGCCGGTCAGCTTCTTGAGAAACCCTCGATATCGACAAGAAGAAGGTCATGGTCTGATAGCGGTTTGCCCAGCTTGCTGGTTGACGGCAAAACCCGCGACCGGCCGATCTCCAGTCCGCGCGACAGAAACCAGTCCAGTTTCATCGCGCGCTCGGGCCAGCGGGTGATCAGGCTGGGGCGGGTGGTCATTTGCTCCTCGGGGCCTCCATGCACGCCAAAGCCACGCGCGCGGGCCAGGTCGAACAGGGTTTCCGCGCGCCAGTCGCCGCCGATATGATTGCCCGTGTTCAGATCGCCGCCAATCAGAATGGGCAGGCCGGGAAAGGCGGCCTCAAGCGCGTCGATCAGGCTTACCATCTGGGCGCTACGTTCCGCCGCATTGGCGTTGCTTTCCAGATGGGTCGAAACCATAACCGCCAATCCGGCAGTTGTCCTGACCTTCGCGCCGATGGCCATGCGTTCCCCCAGCCGGGGCTGATCCCCGCCCTGCAGGAACCAGAACCGCCGCCCCGGCAGCCGGAGCAGGAAGGGCTGCGACAGCGCCGTGGCGGCCATCAGGCCATTGCCATGCCAGCCCAGATTATTGCTGTCGGCAACACAGAACTCCCGCTCGGTCTCTGAGCCAAGGCCCAGCTCGACGAATTCCACGCCATAGGCATAGGCCATGCCCAAATGCCCGGCCAGTTGGGCAGTGGTGTGCGCCTGCCCGCTGCGCGCCATTCCATGGTCCATTTCAGAGAGCAGCGCCACCTGCGCGCCCGCTTCTGCCAGCATCTCGGCGCTTTCAATTGGAAACAGGCAGCGTTCAAGGTTCCAGGCCGCGACCGTGAAGGGGAAGGCCAGTGGGGCATCCGCGGCGGCTCCACCCTGCTCGACAGAGGTCATGCAAGGCAGGCCAGCCAGATGCGCATCATGCGCCGCCACCGTGCGGGGAAGCTGGCGGATGGTCTCACGCTCTGCCTGTGACAGCGGCGCAAGCCTGGAAACCGTCCGGTGGATCATGCGGTCACCACCGCAGGTCGGGATATGGCCGGGGCCGTTTCGATCCGTTTGCCGGTATCGGTGGCAAAGACATGCACCCGATCCGGCGCAACACCCAGCCGCAGCTCGGCGGAAATCGGCATCGCGGGGTCCATCGCCACCACAAGCAGTTGCCCGTCGACATGGCCATGAACCAGCCGCTGCGCACCAAGCTCTTCGACGAAATCGGTCTTGAAGGCCAATCCCTCGGCCGCCGGCGTCAGGTCTTCGGCCCGTAATCCGATGGTGACGGGGCCCGAGCCCAGCTGATCCTGCCGCGCCAGCCGGTGGACGCCAACCTGTAGCCAGCCGCTGTCGGCCCGCCCGTCCAGCAGGTTCATCGCGGGGGCCCCGATGAAGGAGGCCACGAAAGTCGAGGCGGGGTGATGGTAGATCTCCAACGGCGTTCCCACCTGCTCGATCCGGCCCGCGTTCAGCACCACCAGCCGATCGGCCAGGGTCATCGCCTCCAGCTGGTCATGGGTGACATAAAGCGAGGTGGTTCCCAGCCGTCGCTGCAGGCGACGGATCTCGCCGCGCATCGAGACGCGCAGCTTGGCGTCCAGATTGGACAAGGGCTCATCGAACAGGAAAGCAGCAGGTTGCCGCACGACCGCCCGCCCCATGGCAACCCGCTGCCGCTGCCCGCCAGACAGGGCACGGGGGCGGCGGTCGAGATAGGGACCCAGTTCCAGCATGCGGGCGGCCTCGGCCACGCGCGCCTCGATCTCGGCCTTTGGGGTTTTGCGGTTCTTCAACCCATAGGCCATGTTCTCCCTCACCGTCATATGCGGATAGAGCGCATAATTCTGGAACACCATGGCAATGTCGCGATCCGCCGGGTCCACCCGGTTCACCACGCGATCCGCGATGCGCACCTCGCCGCAGCTGATCTCTTCCAGCCCCGCCACCATGCGCAATAGCGTGGACTTCCCGCAGCCCGAGGGGCCGACCAGCACGATGAATTCTCCATCGGCGATGGTCAAGTTAATGTCGCAGACCGAAGGTGCGGGGGCACCGGGATAGGTTTTCGAGACATTGGTCAGCGTGATGGAAGCCATGTTACTTGTCGCTTTCAGTCAGACCCTTGATGAACCAGCGCTGAAACACCACCACCACGATCACGGGCGGCAGCAGCGCCAGCACCGCAAGGGCGAAGGCCTGGTTGTAATCGGGGATCTGGCTGCCAACCCAGACCTGCAAGATCTGCTTGATCCCCCGCATCAGGGTGAAGAAGCGTTCTTCGGTCGTCATCAGCATGGGCCAGAGATACTGGTTCCAGCCATATACGAACATGATGATGAAGATCGCGGCCATCATGGTTTTCGACAGCGGCAGCAGGATATCGAAGAAGAATTTCACCGGGCCTGCCCCGTCGATCCGGGCGGCCTCCAGCAGCTCGTCAGGCACAGACTTGAAGAATTGCCGGAAATAGAAGGTGCCCGTGGCCGAGGCCAGCAGCGGCAGGATCAGCCCGGTATAGCTGTTGAGCAGGCGCAGGTCGGACATCACCTGATAGGATGGCATGATCCGCACTTCCAACGGCAGCAACAGGGTGGTGAAGATCACCCAGAACATCGCAGTGGCAAAGCGGAAGCGGAAATAAACCAACGCATAAGCTGCCAGCATCGACAGCGCGATCTTGCCGATCGCAAAGCCAAGGCCAAGGATCAGCGAATTCATCGCCATGGTCGCGCCTGTCACTTCGCCGGTGAACCCGCCGCGCTTGCTCAGCACGGTCGCATAGGTCTCAATCGCATGGCCACCGGGTGCAAGCGAGAGGCCGTTCACATGGATATCGGCGGCGCTATGGGTCGAGGTCATGATGGCCACCGCGACGGGAGCCAGCATGAACAGGCAGCCAAGGATCAGGATCAGGTGGTCGAGGGGGCGGATGCGGTGCATATGGGATCAGCCGTAGTGGACGCGGCGTTCAAGCCAGCGAAATTGCGCCAGCGTCAGGACCAGAACGACCAGCATCAGGATCACCGACTGCGCCGAAGAGCCGCCGATATCATTGCCGCGGAAGCCGTCATTATAGACCTTGTAGACCAGCGTGATCGGGTTGTTCGCAGGTTTGTCCTTCACCATCACGTCGATCACCGCGAAGGTGTCGAACAACGCGTAGGTGATGTTGATGATCAGCAGGAAGAACGCTGTGGGGGCCAAAAGCGGCAGCGTCACGGTGCGGAACCGGCGCCAGCCGTTGCGGCAATCGATAATCGCGGCCTCACGGACCGAAGCCGGTACCGCCTGCAGCCCCGAGAGGAAGAAGATGAAGTTGTAGGGAACCTGCTTCCAGACCGAAACCAGGATCATGGCAAAGGCGGTGTCCCAGTAGTCGATGCCCACTTTCATGTCCCAGCCCAGCATTGCGGCCAGTTTCACGAAGGGACCGATATGCTGGTCAAACAGCATCATCCCGATCAGCCCGGCCACCGGCGGCGCAATGGCATAGACCGAAATCAGCGCGGTGCGGTAAGGCCCGCGGCCCTGGATCACCGCATCGGCCTTGACCGCCAGCAGAAGCCCGAGGCCCAGCGAGGCGGCAGTCACGACTGCGGTGAAGAAGGCGGTGAAGGCCGCGATATTAAGATATTCCGCCGAGCCTAGCGCATCGGTGTAGTTGTCAATGCCCACGAAGGTGGCGCCAAAACCGAACGGGTCCTCAAGGTAGAAGGACGAGCTGATCGCCTGCACCGAGGGCCAGTAGAAAAAGACGAAGATCACCAGAAGCTGCGGCAGCAGGAACAGCCACGGCAACAGCGGCCGGTCGAACTGAACACGCTTGGCAGGTTCGGGTTGTGCTGTCAGGGCGGCGCGCAGTCGGGCAAAGGGCCGGGCCTTGGCGGCAAGCGGGGTGGAAAGATCGGTCATCAGGGCCTTGCGGGAAAAAGCAAAGACCGCCGGGCCCGGGAGCGGGGCCCAGCGGTCGAAAGTCAGGCGATCAGCCCGCCGTCTTGGCGAATTTGGCCAGCAGCTCGTTGCCCTCGGTCTCGATCGCCTTGAAGGCGTCTTCCACCGTGGTTTCGCCGGAGAAGATCTTGTTGAACTCGCGCTCCTCGATCACCCGGATCTGCGGGTAGAATCCCAGGCGGTAGCCCTTGGACCATTCGCCCTGCGGCAGCGACAGTTGCATGATGCCGATCTCGGCCTGCGGGTGCTTTCCGTACCAGCCATCCGCCTTGGACTTTTCATAGGCGGCAGTGGTGATCGGAACATAGCCCGTGGCCTGATGGTAGAAGGCCTGGATGTCGGTCGAGGTCAGGAAGCTGAAGAACTCGGCCGTGCATTTGTTTTCCGCATCCGGCTTACCGGCAAAGGCAAAGAGCGACGCGCCACCGATGAAGGACGACTTGTTGCCGTCGGCCACGGTCTCGTCATAGGGCAGGAACGTGGCCGAGAAGGGCATGGTCGCGGTCTTCGACAGGCCACCGAACGACCCCGAAGAGCCGATCCACAGCGCAACCTTGCCTTCTTCGAAAGGCTTCTGGTTGTCGGCCCAGCCCGCGCCGTAGAAACCGAAAAGCTCGGCATCGTGCCAGGCCTTTACGCGGTTCCAGAACGCCAGCACTTCGGGGGCGGTGGCATTCAGCGTGGTGCCTTCGAAGCCGTCATAGCCATTGGTGTTCGAGGCCATCTGCACATTGTTGCGCGAGAAGAAGTTCTCGAAGAACATCCAGGTGAGCTGCGAGGCGGTCAGCGGGATATAGCCCGCTTCCTTCAGCTTCGGCGCCGCGGCCTCGAACTCGGCCCAGGTCTTCGGCACCTCGACGCCCGCCTTCGCAAAGGCTTCGTCATTGACATACATGATCGGCGCCGACGAGTTGAACGGCATGCCGACGAACTTGCCCGCGGCATCGGCATAGAAATGGCGGATGCCGGGGATGAAGGATTCGCGGTCAAAGGCATGACCGTTCTGGACCAGCAGATCCTCGGCCGGAATTATGGCATCGGGTGCGTTCATGATCGTGGCGGCCCCGGCGTCAAAGACCTGAAGGATGTTCGGCTGTTCGCCCGAACGGAAAGCGGCGATGCCCGAGGCCAGCGCCTCTTCATAGGTGCCCTTCGACACCGGGGTCAGCCCGCAGGCTGCCTGGGCGCTGTTGAACTTCTGGGCGATCTGGTTGATCACCTCTTCATTCGCGCCGCCCATACCATGCCACCAGGTGATCTGCACCGGTTCGGCAAGGGCCGAAGTTGCGGTCAGGGCAAGGACGCCAATGGCGGAAAGTGTCTTCTTCATCGCGGGAACCTCTAGGAATTGCTGGCCGGACCTTAGGGCGGACGGATGACGGATCGATAAAACTTATATGTCGCCGTGAAGACAATCGGTGCCAGACGCGCTGCTGGTATCGACCACGCCAGTTTCGCAGCCTGACGTGCCCGGCCACGACCGCACTTCAAAAGCTCGGCCGAGCTCATCATGAATGGCTGCTATCGACAGTTGTCAGAAGTGCGATGCCGCATTGCAGTCAGACAGCTATCCGCCCTTCGCGTCATGATCGGTGTATGCGACCGTGGTGATGGTCTATCACAGTTGATGAGCATCGCTTGTCAACGTCTGGTCAACCCGCGAATGCCTTCCTGAGCGCACGTCGATCCGCCCAAATCCGGCGAGAAACGTCGAGAGTTCGCAAAAGAATCCGCCATTCCAAAGGCTTGTCCACTAAGTCCCTGAAAACAAAAGAGTCAAAAAAATCAATAGGTTCGGCTCATAACCTGAAGGTCGCAGGTTCAAATCCTGCCCCCGCAACCAAATTCTATCGCACTAATAAACTATTACACCCCGCCTCACCGCGGGGTTTTCGCATGTCCAAATTCCACATCAACACCGTAAGCGCGAGGTCGTTGGTAAGCGCCACGGCGCTCTCCTCCTGCCGCTGCTGATCTGATCGGTCCATTCTCCGCGGGTGGGCATGGGGCGGAG
>NZ_VJYZ01000015.1 GCF_007018965.1 Paracoccus marinus | reverse complement strand
GCCATCGAGGACCTCATGCCCTGGCGCTTCAACCAGCCGTCAAGCATCGCCGCATAGGGCAACGACCTCGCGCTTACCGAAAGCTAAAGATCGGCCGGAGTCATCTTCACGACGGAGGAAAGAGATGGCCTCGGAGACGAAGCAGCCACGGTCCCTGTTGTTACCGCGACCGGCACTCGAAGTGGGCCTGACGAATGGACATCAGCCTCCTACTCGCGAGGCCGCTGGGACATCCAGTCGGCGCGAGCGGCTGCATGTGTATCATCTTGGGTCGTTGCGCGTATTCTTTTGCGCATTGTATTGTTCCCAGACGTGCATTCTGCCTTTCTGCCTCGCGTCAGCGAGCCAGAGCTTTCGACGCGCGCCCGGCACCTCAAGAGAGCGGTATTTTCCATCCGAGAATTTCGGCCAGTCGATGGCGAGGCCCAGCTTGACCATTTCGGCTGAAAGGTCGCGCCCATCCTTCAGATAACATCGGGCAACAGCGCGACCGTGCGAATCTTGAGCTATGATCTCCGCGCGAACAGTGTCACCTTTGCATAAGGTTATCAGGGCACTTTTGGCGTTTCTACCGAACGGATGGTCGAGTTCGGGAGCATCAATCCCAAACAGGCGAACCTGAGTTTTTCGGATTGTAATGGTGTCTCCATCGACCACATAGGCGCTGCCTTGGACCACCTTCTTGCTAAGCGGCGGCTTTTCAACCGTGTCTTCGGAACGTGGGGGTACGTCTTGCGACGTCCAATCAGTATGTTTGGCAATTGTCTCGCGACTGACGCGTATGAAAAAGACGACGAAGAAGACAATAGCAAGGAACAGCAAGAAAGGTATCGTTTCCATCATTCGACCCATCCATGTCTGCTATTCACGAGCACGCCCGCGAATAGCAGCGCCGCTGCCTCCGCGAAGCGTCGCCGCCGGCGGTCAGCTCGTTCAGTGTATTCCGCTCTGCTGACATGACAACGCCGCCCCCCATTGGGGGCGGCGCAAGGTTCTTGCATGCTCAGGCGATCAGCCGCGGTTCTTCAGCGCCGCGCCCAGGATGTCGCCCAGCGACGCGCCCGAGTCGGACGAGCCGTACTGGTCGATCGCTTCCTTTTCCTCGGCGATCTCGCGCGCCTTGATCGACAGGCCCAGACGGCGGGTCTTGGTGTCGATGTTGGTCACGCGGGCGTCGATGGTGTCGCCGACCTGGAAGCGCTCGGGGCGCTGGTCCTGGCGGTCGCGGGCAAGGTCCGAGCGGCGGATGAACGACTTGACGCCGTTGTATTCCACCTCGATCCCGCCTTCCTCGACGGCCGTCACGGCCACCGAGACGATCGAGCCACGCTTCACGCCGTCAACGGCTTCCGACATGGTGTCGTTTTCCAGCGCCTTGATCGACAGCGAGATACGCTCTTTCTCGACGTCGACTTCCTGCACCGCCGCGCGGACGACGTCGCCCTTGCGGAAGTTCTGGATCGCGTCCTCGCCGCGCTGGTCCCACGACAGGTCCGACAGGTGGACCATGCCGTCGATGTCGCCTTCCAGGCCCACGAACAGACCGAACTCGGTAATGTTCTTGACCTCGCCCTCGATCTGGGTGCCGGCGGGGTGGGTTTCGGCGAACACTTCCCACGGGTTGCGCTGGGTCTGCTTGAGGCCCAGGCTCACGCGGCGCTTCTGCTCGTCGATTTCCAGCACCATGACGTCGACTTCCTGCGAGGTCGAGACGATCTTGCCGGGGTGGACGTTCTTCTTGGTCCAGGACATTTCCGAGACGTGGACCAGCCCCTCGATCCCGGCTTCCAGCTCCACGAAGGCGCCGTAGTCGGTGATGTTGGTGACGCGGCCCTTGTGGACCGACCCGATCGGGAACTTGTCCGCGACGGTGTCCCACGGATCGGACTGGAGCTGCTTCATGCCCAGGCTGATGCGGTGGGTTTCCTTGTTGATCTTGACGACCTGGACCTTGACGGTCTCGCCGATCGCCAGGATCTCGGACGGGTGGTTCACGCGGCGCCACGCCATGTCGGTGACGTGCAGCAGGCCGTCAACACCGCCCAGATCGACGAACGCGCCATATTCGGTGATGTTCTTGACGACGCCGTCAACGACCTGACCCTCGTGCAGGTTGGCAATGACTTCGGCACGCTGTTCGGCGCGGCTTTCTTCCAGGATCGCACGGCGCGACACGACGATGTTGCCGCGGCGACGGTCCATCTTGAGGATCTGGAACGGCTGCTTGAGACCCATGAGCGGGCCTGCGTCGCGCACCGGGCGCACATCGACCTGCGAACCCGGCAGGAACGCCACGGCGCCGCCCAGGTCCACGGTGAAGCCGCCCTTGACGCGGCCGAAGATGGCGCCGTCGACGCGCTCTTCCTTGGCGTAGGCTTGCTCCAGGCGGTCCCACGCCTCTTCGCGGCGGGCTTTCTCGCGGCTGATCGAGGCTTCGCCGCGCGCATTCTCGACGCGGTCAAGGAAGACTTCGACTTCGTCGCCGACCTGCAGGCTGGCTTCCTCGCCGGGGCCTGCGAATTCCTTAAGATCGACGCGGCCTTCCATCTTGTAGCCGACGTCGATGATGGCCTGGCCCGCCTCGATGGCGATGACCTTGCCGCGCACGACCGAGCCTTCGCTGGGCGTGTCGATCTCGAGGCTGTCGTTCAGGAGGGCCTCGAACTCCTCCATGGATGCGTTCTTCGCCATGTGGCGCTGTTATCCTTTGCGTTGCACTTTACGGGCCGGGCGGTTGGCTCCGCCGGTCTGATTGTGGCGTCCCGCAGGCGGTGACCGGGCAACGACAAAGGGTCGCGGCTGAGCGCCCGACCCGATAGCAGCGGCCTGTTGTGGCCATGTCGCCTGAAGCATGTCGCCTGAAAGACTGGCGCGCGTATACCGCGCCGGACGCCGCCGCGCAAGGCGGGCGACGCCCCGCCGAGGGAACGGGGGTCAAAGACGGGTCGCGGCCAGCTTGATCCCGAACCCCACGAACACGACCCCGACCGCCCGGTTGATCCAGCCGAGGACCCGGGGGCTGCGCCCGATCCGCGTCCCGAGCCGCGCGCCGGCAAGGATCATCGCGCCGTAGATCAGCGGACCCATGAGCCACACGACCACGCAGTGAAGCGCCATCTGCGCCCAGGCGGGACCCGCCCCCGCGACCACCTGCTGGGGCAGGAACGCCACGAAGAACAGGATCGCCTTGGGGTTCAGCAGGTTGATCAGCACCCCGTCTCGCCAGATCCGGGCGGGCCCGTGGGCGGCCGAGGTCCGGTCGACCGCCAGCGGCGACGCCGATGCCCGCAGCGCCCCGATCCCCAGCCAGACGAGCCACGCGGCCCCCGCCCACTTGATCGCACCCAGCGCCGCGGGCGATGCCGCGATCACCGCCGCCAGCCCGGCGAAGGCTGCCGTCCCCTGCAGCACCGCGCCCGTCATCACCCCCGACATCGCGATCAGCCCGTGCCTGCGCCCGCCCGAAAACGTGCGACCCAGCATGTAGGCCATGTCGGGTCCGGGCACGATAATGATGAGGACGCAGGCGGTGAGGAAGTAGGTCCAGTGGAGGTAGGTATAATCGAACATGCGGCACCTGTGTTCGCGTCGGACGTTGCGGGTGTTCCGGCTATGTTCTCTTTCTACCCGCGGCGCGGGGTTCGTCAACGAGGAAGGCTCAGCCTTCCATCCGCGCCTCGACCTCGGCCACCGCGCGGGCGATCGCCTCGTCGATGCTGAGGGCGGTGGTATCAAGGAACACCGCGTCGGGCGCGGGGCGCAGCGGGGTCGTCGCGCGGGTGCTGTCGCGGGCGTCGCGGTCGCGCAGCTGCGCCAGGATCTCGTCCTCGTCGGCGTCAAGTTCCGCCGCGCGCCGCTGTGCGCGGGTGCGGTCGTCGGCGATGACGTACAGCTTGACCTCGGCATGCGGGCAGATCGCCGTGCCGATGTCGCGCCCGTCGAGGATCGCGCCCGGTTCCTGCGCGGCGAAGCGGCGCTGGAAGTCGATCAGGGCCGCGCGCACCTCGGGGATGGCCGCGACGATGCTGGCGGTCACGCCGGCCTCGGCCGACCGCAGGTCGGGGCGGGACAGGTCGGCGGGGCCGAGCGCAAGCGCGGCGGCGATCGGATCGCCCCCCATCGCGCCCACCGCGCGGTAAAGCAGCCCGGTGTCGAGATGGGCAAAGCCGTAATGCGCGGCCAGGGCGCGCGCGATGGTGCCCTTGCCCGAGGCGGCGGGGCCGTCGATGGCGATGGTGAAGGGCATGTGGCTTCTCCCGCAGCGTGGCCGTTACATGCCATGCGCCGCCGCCGCGGGGAACCCGCGTCAGACCACCGCGGCCTCGGTCATCGGGCGCCCGTCCAGCACCCGTTGCAGCGACAGGGGCGACAGGTCCAGCGTCACCCAGTCCCCATGCACGATCTGCTCGGCGATCCCGCGCCCGACCGCCGGCGCCTGCTGCAACCCGTGGCCGGAAAAGCCGTTCGCGTGATAGAGGTTCGGCACCTGCGGATTGCGCCCGAGGATCGCGTTCTGGTCGAGCGTGTTGAACGCATAATGCCCGGCCCACAGCCGCACCACCTTTGCCGCGCCGAACCCTTCGGCGCGGTTGTAGAGCGCGGGCCAGACCTCGTCCTCGAACAGCGCGTGCTCGGGCTCGAAGTCGTTTTCGTCGCAGGGCCCGTCGGTCGCGGGCACGGTCGCAGCAAGCCACTGGCCGTGCTCGGGGCGGAACCAGATGCCCGAGGGGTCGATCACCAGCGGCGCGTCGGGGTGGCGGGCCTCGGGCGCGTCCACCACGAACACGGTGCGCTTGCGCGGCTCCACCGGCAGATCAAGGCCCGCCGTCCGCATCAGCATGGCCGCGCGGGGACCGATGCAGTTGACATAGGCCTGCGCCGTCCGGCGCCCGCCCTGTTCCAGCACGGCGGCCGCGATCCGGTCGCCGTCGCGTTCCAGCGCCACCACCCGGTCGCGCACGAACCGCACGCCCGCCGCCCGGGCCGCGTTCCGCAACCCGCCAAGCAGGCCCATGTTGTCGAAGAACCCCTCGTCCCGCGACCCCCACGACCCGGCGGCGATATCGTCGAACCCCATCCATGGGAAC
This sequence comes from Paracoccus marinus, assembly GCF_007018965.1. Taxonomy (GTDB): domain Bacteria; phylum Pseudomonadota; class Alphaproteobacteria; order Rhodobacterales; family Rhodobacteraceae; genus Paracoccus; species Paracoccus marinus. Next base: position 108,095 of record NZ_VJYZ01000015.1, on the reverse strand, counting down.
TTCGCCGCAAGCTCGGCGGGGTCCAGCACCCTCGTCCCGGCCCCAAGGCCGCGCTGCATCTCGGCCAGGCTTTCCAGCGTCGCGGCCCCGGTCTCGGTCCGGGCGAGGAACAGGTAGCCGTTTTCCCGGAACCCGAGGTCCGGCACCTCGCCCGCGGGACCGGTGTGGCGGGCGAAATCGCGGATGAAATCGACGCCGAAGCGGCTGATCTGCACGTTGACCGGGTCGGAAAACTGCATCCGTATCCCGGATGCCGCAAGCGCCGTCGAACTGGTGGCGTAGGTCGGATCGGGCTCGACCACTTCGATGTCGAGCGAAGGGTCCAGCCGCTTCAGCCAGAACGCCACCGAAGCGCCCATCACCGCGCCCCCCGCGATCAGCACGTCGACCATACCGGCATCCCCCTTCCGCTTGTCCCCGGGGCCAAGCGTTGGCGCAGGGTGCGGGCGGGCGCAAGACCCCGCTGCGGGTCGGGCGTGCCCCGCGGCGCGCGGGCAAGGCGCTGGACCTTGGCCGCGGTTTGGGCGATACCGCACCCCAAGGTTGCCGCAAGGATCACGTCCATGCCGTCGAAGACGTCCTCGATCATCTACCGCCTGCTGACCTGGTGGAACGGGCAGACGCTGAACACCCAGGTCTGGACCGCGCTCAACGGCAGCAAGGTCGGCGAGGACGAGCAGGGCAACGTCTATTACCAGAAGGACGGCGGCAAGCGGCGCTGGGTCATCTACAACGGCGAGTCCGAGGCGAGCCGCGTCAGCCCCGAATGGCACGGCTGGCTGCACCATACCTACGACGAGCCGCCGACCCGCGCGCCGCTGGCGCACAAGCCGTGGGAACAGCCGCACCGGCCCAACATGACCGGCACCCCCGCCGCCTATCACCCGGCCGGGTCGCTCTTGCTCGCGGACCCGATCAAGCGCCGCGACTACGACGCCTGGCAGCCCGAATAAGGGTCGCGCGATGCGGCGAAGCCTCGCCCTCGTTGCGGCCGGGATGCTGGTCGCGGCCGCCACGCCGCCCGCGTTCGCGCAGGATGCCGCGGTGCGGGCCGTGCGCGCGAACGGCGCGCTGCTGCGCGGGCTCGACAAGATTTCCGGGACGACGACCGACCTGCCGCTCGCGGTCGGCGGCAGCATCGACTTCGGTCGCCTGACCGTGCGGCTGGGCGAATGCCGCCAGCCCGCCGACGACCCGGAATCCGACGCCTTCGCGCAGATGACGATCACCGACCGGCAGGCGGGCAGCACCGCGTTTTCCGGCTGGATGATTGCATCGTCCCCGGCGCTGTCGGCGCTGGACGATTCGCGCTATGACATCTGGGTCGTCAACTGCAACGATGGCACCGACGCGGCGCGCCCCGAACTCGTCTACGAACCCGACACGACCCCCCAGCCCGAGGACGTGGGCGAGGGCGGTCCGGCCCCGGGCGAAGTTGTCGATCTGGGCGGCGAGATCAGGAACGACAGCGGCGTCGAGACGGGCGAGGAGACGGCTGGCGACGATGCTGCCGCAGATGACGCGGTCGCCGCAGACGACGCATCTGAACCCGCTGAGCCCGCCGTGACCTCGCCCCTCGTCCCGCCGCCCCGACGCAGGCCCTGAAAGCGGGGCTTCGTTCCCCCGTCGGGCCTTCAGCCGGGCGCCGGCCCGGTCGAGCCGCGCACCAGCAATTCCGGCCGCAGCACCGTCTCGCGCGGGATTTCCTCGCCCCCGATCCGCGCCAGCAGCGTGCGGGCGGCGGTCCGGCCCAGGTCCTGCTTGGGCTGACGGATGGTCGTCAGGGGCGTGGGCAGGTGCGCGACCCAGTCGATGCCGTCGAAGCCCACCACCGACACCTCGCCGGGGATCGACACGCCCGCGCGCTGCAACTCGGCCATGAACCCGGCCGCCATCTCGTCGCTGAACGCCGCGATCCCGGTGGGGCGGGCGGCGGGATCCGAGGCGAGCCACGCGGCCCCGGCGCGCGCGCCCGCCTGCAGCGTGAAATCGCCCGCATATTCCTGCGGCGGCTGTGCCAGCGCGGCCCGCAGGCCGTCCATCCGCGACAGGTGCAGGACGTTGTCGGCGGGCCCGCCGATGACGCCGATGCGGCGATGCCCCAGCGCGGCAAGATGCCCCGCCGCCATCGCCGCCCCGGCGGCGTTGTCCAGCACCACGCGCGGCAGATCGGTGCCGTCGATCCATTCGCAGGCCATCACCACCGGCGGCGCGTCGGGCAGCGCGCGCAGGTCCGCGGGCGTGACCTGCCCGTCCAGAAGGATGATCCCGTCGGCGCGCGAGGGATCGAGAAAGCGGTTGAGCGCGCGGTGCCGTCCGCCCGCATCCATCGTGTCGCCGACCAGAAGGTCGTAGCCGGCGGCGCTGACTTCCTGCCCCATCCCGGCCAGGATCTTGGCGAAGAACGGGTTCGCGAGGTTCGGCACCAGCGCCACGATCGCGCCGGTGCGCTGCTTGCGCAGGTTCCGCGCGGCGTGGTTCATCCGGTACCCGGTCGCCTCGACCGCCTGGAACACCGCGTCGCGGGCGGCGGGGGACACCATCTCGGGCCGCGACAGCGCCCGGCTGACGGTCGCGGGTGACACGCCGGCGCGGCGTGCCACGTCGGTCAGGCGGATGGTGGGCTGAGGCGCATCGGTCATGCCCGCTACGCTAGTGCCGAGGGGCGCGATCGCGCAAGCCGCCGTGAAACCGTTTGCACGTGCCAGGTGATAATCGTTGCAACCGATTTCAGGCTGTGCATTGCTGAGCCGTGGAAAGGCGGAGGCATGATGCGGACGATCAAGGGACCGGCCCTGTTTCTGGCGCAGTTCGCGTCGGACGTGCCGCCGTTCGGCGACTGGCACGGGATCACCGCATGGGCGGCCTCGCTCGGCTATGAAGGGGTGCAGGTGCCGAGCGGCGACTCGCGGCTGTTCGATCTGGACCTCGCCGTCAGCTCGCAGGACTGGCGGGATGAGTTTCTTGGCATCGCCGCGGCGAACGGCATCGCCGTAACCGAACTGTCGTGCCACCTGCAGGGCCAGCTGGTCGCCGTGCATCCCGCCTATGACGCGGCCTTCGACACATTCGCGCCACAAGCCCTGCGCGGGAACGCAAAGGCGCGGCAGGACTGGGCCGCCGATCAGGTCGGCAAGACGATCCGCGCGAGCCGCCTGCTCGGCCTCGATGCGATGGCGACGTTTTCGGGCGCGCTGGCTTGGCCCTATCTCTACCCCTGGCCGCAGCGCGCGCCGGGGCTGGTCGAGACCGCGTTCGACACCCTCGCCGCGCGCTGGCGGCCGCTGCTGGAGATGGCCGAGGATCACGGGATCGACGTCTGCTACGAGCTTCATCCCGGCGAAGACCTGCACGACGGCGTCACGTTCGAGATGTTCCTGGACCGCGTGGGCCACCACGCCCGCGCGAACCTGCTGTACGATCCATCGCATTTCGTGCTGCAGCAGCTGGACTACCTGGACCACATCGACATCTATCACGACCGCATCCGCATGTTTCACGTCAAGGACGCCGAGTTCCGGCCGACGGGTCGGCAGGGCGTCTATGGCGGGTTCCAGAACTGGGCGGATCGCGCGGGCCGCTTCCGCAGCCCGGGCGACGGGCAGGTGGACTTCGCGCAGGTTTTTTCGAAGCTCGCCAAGCACGACTTCCCGGGCTGGGCGGTCGTGGAATGGGAATGCGCGCTGAAGCACCCCGAGGACGGGGCGCGCGAGGGGGCCGAGTTCGTGCGCCGGCACATCATCCGCACCACGCCCCACGCGTTCGACGACTTCGCCGCGCAGGCGCCGGACAAGGCGGCCGTCGCCGCCGCGCTGGGGCTGGCATGATGACGGCGATCCCCTTGGGCATGGTCGGCGGCGGCGAGGGCGCGTTCATCGGCGCCGTCCACCGCATCGCCGCGCGCTTGGACGGCCGGTTCCGGCTGGTTGCGGGGGCGCTGTCGTCGGACCCGGCGCGGGCGGAGGCGTCGGCGCGCGACCTCGGCCTCGACCGCAGCTATTCCGACTTTCGCGAGATGGCGCGGGCGGAAGCCGCGCGCGAGGACGGCATCCGCGCGGTGTCGGTGGTGACGCCGAACCACCTTCACGCGGCGGTGGCGACCGCCTTTCTCGACGCCGGCATCCACGTCATCTGCGACAAGCCGCTGGCCGCGACGGCCGGGCAGGCGCAGGCTATCGCGGACGCGGCCGCCCGCAGCACCGCGCGGCTGTTCCTGACCCACAACTACTGCGCCCACCCGATGGTGCGCGAGGCGCGCGCGATCGTGGCCGAGGGCGGGATCGGCGATCTGCGGCTGGTGCAGGCGGAGTTCCTGCAGGGCTGGCTGGCCGACGACACCCGCAGCAAGCAGGCCGACTGGCGCACCGATCCGCAGATGGCCGGGGCGGGCGCGATCGGCGACATCGGCACCCATGCGTGGCAGCTTGCGGCCTTCGTCACCGGGCAGGTGCCTGACCGGATCTCGGCGGACCTCTCCAGCATGGTGGCGGGGCGGCGGGTGGACGACGACGCGCGGATCGCCCTGCGCTATGCGTCGGGCGCGAAGGGCGGGCTGTGGTGCAGCCAGGTCGCCGTGGGGCAGGAGGGCGGGCTGTCGCTGCGCGTGTTCGGCACGAAGGGCGCGCTGGAATGGCGGCTGGACGACGCCGAGCGGCTGGTATTCACGCCGAAGGACGGGCCCGCGCAGCTGCTGACCCGCGCCCGCGACCGCTCGGCCTCGTCGCGCACGCCCACGGGCCACCCCGAAGGGTATCTGGAAGCATTCGCCAACCTATACGCCGACATCGCCGACGTGATCAGCGGCGACCTGCGCCACGCGGACCGTATCCCGGGCCTTGCCGACGGGCTGTCGGGCATGGCCTTCATCGCTGCCGCGCAGGCGTCGTCTGCAAAGGACGGCGCGTGGGTCGAGGTGACGCCATGACCGCGCCCGTCCTCGCCCTGTCCGCCGTCACCCGCCGCTTCGGCGAGATCGAGGTGCTGCACGGCGTCGATCTTGCCCTGCAGGCGGGTGAGGTTCACGCCCTGATAGGCGAGAACGGCGCCGGCAAGTCCACGATCATGAAGATCCTCGGCGGGTTCCTGCAACCGACCACGGGGCAGGTGCTGCTTGACGGCGAGCCTGCCGCCTACCGCAGCGGCCCGGCGGCGGAAGCGGCGGGGATCGTGGTGATCCATCAGGAATTCAACCTTGTCCCCGACCTGTCGGTGGCGGCGAACATCTTCCTGGGGCGCGAGATCACGCGCGGGCCCCGCCTTGACCACAAGGCGATGGCGGACGCGGCGGCGGCGCTGCTGGCGCGGCTCGACACCCCGATCCGGCCCGGCGCGCTGATCCGCGACCTGTCTGTCCCCGACCGGCAGATGGTCGAGATCGCAAAGGCCCTGTCGCGCCGCGCCCGCGTTCTCATCATGGACGAACCCTCGGCCGCGCTGACCCGCCGCGAGGTGGAATCGCTTTACGCGCAGGTGGACCGTCTGCGCGCGGAAGGTGTGGCGCTACTGTTCTGCTCGCACCGGCTGGACGAGGTCGCGCGGCTCGCCGACCGCATCACCGTGCTGCGCGACGGGTCGGTCGTGGGTCGTGCCGTGCGGGGCGAGATGACCGAGGACGGGATGGCGACCGCGATGGTCGGGCGCGAACTGTCGGACATCTTTCCGGCCAAGGCCGCAAGCTTTGGCGACGAATTGCTGCGGGTCGATCATCTGAACGTTGCCGGCGCGGTGCCGGTGCGCGACGCGACCCTGACGCTGCGCCACGGCGAGGTGCTGGGGATCGCGGGCCTCGTGGGCTCCGGCCGGACCGAACTGGCCGAGGCGATCGCGGGGCTGCGCCGCAGCGACGGCCGGATTTCCGTACGCGGCGCGCCCACGCAGATCGGCAGCCCTGCCGACGCCGCACGCGCGGGTATCGCGTATCTGACCGAGGACCGGAAGGAAGCGGGCCTGCTGCTGGACAAGCCGCTGACGCAGAACCTCACCCTCGCGGCGCTGGGCAGCTTCGGCTTCCGCATCGACGCCGCGCGCGAGGCCGCCGCCATGGCCGACGCCACCCGCGACTTCGACATCCGCGCCGCGTCGCCGGACATGCAAGCGGGGTCGCTGTCGGGCGGGAACCAGCAAAAGCTGCTGCTCGCCAAGACCATGCTGACCGAGCCGCGCATCGTCATCATCGACGAGCCCACGCGCGGGATCGACGTCGGCACCAAGCAGCAGATCTACCGCTTCGTCCGCTCGTTGGCGGCCGAGGGGCGCGGGGTCATCGTGATCTCGTCCGAACTGCCCGAGGTGATGGGCCTTGCCGACCGCGTGCTGGTCATGCGCCAGGGCCGGATCGCGGGCGAGGTCGCGGGCGACGCGATCACCGAGGAAAACATCGTCCGCCTTGCGATGGGCGTCGCGGGCGGCGCGGGCGGCGCGGGCAGCACCCGCCAGGACGAGACGCGGAAGGAACCGGCATGACGCGACGCATCGACTTTCACCTGCTCGGGCCGCTGGTGGCGCTGATCGGCCTGTTCATCCTTGGCGCGCTCCTGAACCCCGCCTTTCTTGCGCCCGCGAACCTGTCGAACGTGCTGGCGCGGTCGGCGTTCATCGGGCTGATCGCGGTCGGCATGACCTTCGTCATCACGCAGGGCGGGCTCGACCTGTCGGTGGGGTCGATGGCCGCGTTCCTTGCCGGCGCGATGATCATGGTGATGAACTGGCTCGCGCCGATCACAGGGGAAAACTGGTCCACGATCCTGATCGGCATGGCCGCCGCGCTGCTGGGCGGCGTGCTGGCGGGCTGGGTCAACGGCGCGCTGGTGACGAAAGCGCGGATCGAGGCGTTCATCGTCACCCTGGGCACGATGGGCATCTTCCGCAGCCTCGTGACGTGGCTGGCCGACGGCGGCACGCTGAGCCTCGATTCCGGGCTGCGCGGGCTTTACCGGCCCGTATATTTCTCGGGGATCGGCTGGATCACATGGCCGATCATCGTCTTCGCGGCCGTGGCCATTCTCGGCGAATGGCTGATGCGCCACACCCGCTTCGGCCGCCATGTCGAGGCGATCGGGTCGAACGATCGCGTCGCCCGCTATTCCGCCGTGGACGTGGAACGGGTGCGGCTGCAGACCTATGTCCTGCTGGGCGCGCTGGTGGGCCTTGCGACCATCCTCTACGTCCCGCGCCTCGGCTCGGCCTCGGGTTCGACGGGCGTCCTGTGGGAGCTTGAGGCGATCGCCGCCGTCATCATCGGCGGCACCGCGCTGAAAGGCGGCCGGGGCCGGGTCTGGGGCACGGTCGTCGGCGTCCTGATCCTGAGCCTGATCGACAACATCCTGAACCTCGCGGACATCGTCAGCCCGTATCTGAACGGCGCGATCCAGGGGATCATCATCGTGCTTGCGGTGGTGCTGCAGCGCGAGAAACGGCCCGCCGAGGTCTGAACGACGAAGCTGATCCACACGGATAATCTAGGGAGGAACCGATGATCCGTCGCAACTTGCTGAAACTCACCGTGGCCGCGGCCGCGCTGTCGATGGCGGCGGGCCAAGCCCTCGCGCAGGACGCGGCCGCCGCCGAGCCGGTCGTGATCGGGGTATCGATCCCGTCCGCGACCCACGGCTTCATGGGCGGGCTGAACTGGCACGCCCAGCAGACGATCGACCGCCTGGGCGCGGCCAATCCGAACGTCACCTTCGTCCTCGCGACGGCGGGCGATGCGGCCAAGCAGGTCGCGGACATCGAGGACATGCTGGCCACCCGCGATATCGACGGCCTGGTCGTGCTGCCGTTCGAATCCGAGCCGCTGACCGACCCGGTCAAGCAGGTGAAGGCCGCGGGCAAGTTCGTGACCGTCGTGGATCGCGGGCTTGCGGAAGAAGGGATCGAGGACCTGTACGTCGCCGGCGACAACACCGCCTTCGGCCGGGTCGCGGGCGAATACTTCCGCGACAACCTCAAGGCGGGCGGCAAGATCGTCGTGCTGCGCGGGATCCCGACCACGCTCGACAACGAGCGGGTCGAGGCGTTTCAGGCCGCGCTCGAAGGGTCCGACAAGCAGATCCTCGACATGCAGCACGGCAACTGGAACCGCGACGACGCCTTCAACGTGATGCAGGACTATCTGGCAAAATACCCGGAAATCGACGCCGTCTGGGCGGCCGACGACGACATGGCCGTGGGCGTGCTGGAAGCTATTGCGCAAGCGGGCCGCGAGGACGAGATGGTCGTGGTCGGCGGCGCCGGCATGAAGGAAATCGTCAAGCGGATCATGGACAAGGACCCGCAGCTGCCGGTGAACGTGACCTACCCGCCGGCGCTGATCTCGTCCGCGATCGAGATGACGGCGCTGCACTTCATGTCGGACGCGCCCATGGCCGGCCGTTACATCATCGGTAGCCAGCTGATCACGCCCGAGAACGCCGAACGCTACTACTTCCCCGACAGCCCGTTCTGATCGGCGGCTCCTCGGACCTGGAACCGGACCCGGCCCCTGCGGCCGGGTCTTGCTGTTGCGCGCGGGCCATGTGCCATCCCGCAGCGCCCCCGCGCCCCTTCCCAAGCCTTCGCCGCGCGCCTAATGAATGGCCGACGCGAGGGAGAATGCCGATGAGTCAGTCGATCCAGCCACAGCCCGGCATCATGGACATCGCGCTCTACGAACCCGGAGCGGCCCATGTCCCGGGTCGCGGAGAGGCCCTGAAGCTCAGCTCGAACGAGAACCCCTTCGGACCCTCGCCCAAAGCCCGCGACGCGGTGATCCGCGCGGCCCACGTCATGCACCGCTACCCGCCGACCGACCACGCAAGCCTTCGCCGCGCGATCGGCGAGGTCCACGGGCTGGACCCCGACCGGATCATCTGCGGCGTTGGCTCCGACGAGATCATCCACTTCCTCTGCCAGGCCTACGCGGGTCCCGGAACCGAGGTCCTGTTCACCGAGCACGGCTTCCTCATGTACCCGATCAGCGCGATGGCCGCGGGCGCGACCCCGGTGCGGGTGCGCGAACGCGCGCGCACGACCGACATCGACGCGCTGATCGAGGGGGCGACGGCCGCCACGCGGCTGGTGTTCGTCGCGAACCCCAACAACCCCACCGGAACGATGGTGCCGCTGTCGGAGCTTGAGCGCCTTGCCCGCGCGGTGCCGCAGGCGATCATCGCCATCGACGCGGCTTACGCGGAATACGCGGGCGGGGACTATGACGGCGGGGCGGCGCTGGCGACCGAACTGCCCAACGTCGTCATGCTGCGCACGTTTTCCAAGATCTACGGTCTGGGCGGCCTGCGGGTCGGCTGGGGCTACGGTCCGCGCGAGGTCATCGACGTGCTGAACCGGATCCGCGGGCCGTTCAACCTGTCCGGGCCCGCGCTCGACGGCGCGCTGGCGGCGGTCATGGACCGCGAGCACGTGGACCGCTCGCGCGCCGAGAACGCGCGGATGCGTTCGTGGCTCGCCGATGCGTTGGCGGAACGCGGCGTGCCGTCCGACCCGTCTTGGGCGAACTTTGTCCTCGCCCGCTTCGACGACGAACCGGCCGCCGCCGCCTGCGACGAGGCGCTGCGCGCCGACGGCATCATCGTGCGCCGCGTCGCGGGCTACGGCCTGCCCGAGTGCCTGCGCATCACCGTAGGCGACGAGGCGTCCTGCCGCCGCGTGGCCCACGTGATCGGCCGCTTCATGACCGACCGCGCGGCCGGGTCCGGGACGGAGCGGCCGGCATGACGGCCCGTCCGTTCCGCCGCGTGGCGCTGATCGGGCTGGGCCTCATCGCCGGGTCGATGGCCCATGCGATCCGCCAGAACGGCCTTGCGGACGAAATCGTGGGCCATGCCCGCAGCCGTGAAACCCGCGACACCGCCCGCCGGATCGGGCTGGTGGACCGGGTCTGCGACACCGCCGCCGAGGCGGTCGCGGACGCCGATCTGGTCGTCCTGTGCGTGCCGGTCGGCGCCATGGCCGACGTCGCGCGAGAGATCGCGCCCCGCCTCGCCCCCGGCGCGGTCCTGACCGATGTGGGATCGGTCAAGCAGTCGGTCATCGACGCGGTCGGCCCGCATGTCCCCGAAGGCGTCCATTTCATCCCCGGTCACCCGCTGGCCGGGACCGAACATTCCGGCCCTGAATCCGGCTTCGCGACCCTGTTTCGCGACCGCTGGTGGCTGCTGACGCCGCTGCCCGGAACCGACGAGGCGGCCCAGGCGCGGCTGCTGGCGCTGATCCGGGGCATGGGCGCGCGGACCGACACGATGGACCCGGCCCATCACGACCTCGTGCTGGCGGTCACGAGCCATGCGCCGCACCTGATCGCCTACACTATGGTCGGCGTCGCCGATCACCTGAGCCGCGTGACCGAGACCGAGGTCATCAACTACTCCGCCGCCGGGTTCCGGGATTTCACCCGGATCGCGGCATCCGATCCGACAATGTGGCGCGACGTGTTCCTGCACAACCGCGAGGCCACGCTGGATATCCTCGGCCGCTTCACCGAAGAGCTGTTCATGCTGCAGCGTGCGATCCGCATGGGCGACGGCCCGTTGCTGCACGACTATTTCGGCCGCACCCGCGCGATCCGGCGCGGGATCATCGACGCGGGCCAGGACACGGCGGCCCCGGACTTCGGCCGCGCGCAGCGGGCGGACGGCAAGCCGGAAGGCTGAGCGGCGGGCTGCCTTGCGCCCGGTCGGCGCCAAGCCGGGGCAAACGGTCGAACGGACGCACCCCGCAGGATCAGCCCAGCCGGGGCGCGTTCCCGATCGGCAAGCCGCCGACGCTCGCCTTGCCGTTCCTGAACTCGACCGGCAGGCGCAGCTCGCCGGGTTGCGGCTCCGGCGGGCCTGCGGGCCGGGTCTGGACCTGGATCTGTTCGGACGCGCGGCTGGTGCGTGTGTCGGCAGGGGGCATGGCCTCGGCCCCGGGCTGGTCGGCGAGGTTGGTGAGCATCGTGTTGGCCAGCGGCACGGCGCCCGCCGGCAACAGCCCCGCCGCGGCCGCCGCATCAAGAAACGCGCGGGCATCGGCGGTGTAGACGTAGATCGTGCCCGACGCGAACCCGGCCTCGTCCCGCTCGACCCGCCCCAAGACGCGCGCCGACAGGTCGCCAAGCGTCAGCGTCAGCCCGTCCGATTGCAGCCCCTGCAACTGCGGCGGCTCCGTCGCACCGGGCACGAAGGCCCGGTCCAGATAGACCCGCGCCACGCCCCTGGCGCCGACCGGCTGCGCCAGCACCGCCCCGCCATCCGGGGCGACACCGGCCGCGAACGCGCCGGGCATCAGCCCGCTGACGTCCGCAGTCACCGCATAGGCGCTGCGCGCCGCCCGCGGCGCCTGGTTGCCCAGCTTCACCAACTCGGTGGTCACGTCGATGCCGGCCAGGGCGGGCGCGCCCGAGATCGTGACCGGCCCGCTTTTCACCGCGGCCCCGGTCAGGGCCATCGAATGCAGGGGCGACAGGCGCGCGGACAGGTCCGCGTTCGTCGCCGCGACCTCTTGCATGCGGCCGGCGACCGGCAGCGTCATCGTGGGCGGCAGGGTGGCGTGAAAGCGGTTCGGCCGCGACGGCTCGGCCCAAAGCGCCAGGGCCGGGAACTGCGCCGTGCCCGCCGCAGTCGCGACCGAGGCGTCGGTCAGCCCCAGCCCGATCCGGTCGATCTGCCGCAACGGCGTCACCGCGCGGGCGTCGATCAAAGGGTCGCTTGCGATGAAGGTCGCCGCGCGGCGGGCCAGCAGCGTCTCGCCCCCAAGCCACGCCATGCCCAGAAGCGCCGCGACGACCGCCAGCAGAACCAGAAAGACACGCATCCTATTTCCCTTCGCCTGCCGCGGCCGCGCCGCCTGTCGTCTGCCGCTTGGCATCGCCGCGCGCTTTCGCGTAACCTGCGGGACGGTCAAAGGACAAGCCATGCCCGAACACTGGATCTTCGCCTACGGGTCGCTGATGTGGGACCCGCAGGTGCCTGTCGCCGAAACCGTGGTCGCGCGGGCCGACGGCTACGCCCGCAGCTTCTGCATGCGCTCGATCCAGTATCGCGGCTCGGTCGAGGCGCCGGGTCTGGTGCTGGGCCTCGATCCCTGCGATGGGGGCGCCTGCAGCGGCGTCGCGCTGCGCTTCGACCCCGGCGACTGGCCCGAGGCGCTGGCCGAGATCAGAAAGCGCGAGTTGGTCACCGAAGCCTACCGCGAGGCCGAGTTGACGCTGACCCTTGCCGACGGGCGGCGCGTCGCGGCGCTGGCCTATGTGATGCGGCACGATCATTGGCAGTATGCGGGCGGGCTGAGCGGGGCCGAGCAGGCGCGGATCATCGCCGCCGCGCGGGGCCTGCGGGGGCCGAACGCTGATTACCTGTTCAACACCGTAGCCCATCTCGATGAGCTGGGCCTGCCCGACCCTGCCCTGACCGAGCTTGCGGCCCGGGTGCGCGGCCTGATCGCGCCCGCCGATGGCGCGCCGCCCGCGCGGGATCCTTAACCCACGCGGCGCGGGTCGAGCAGCGCATAGGGGTCGGGAAAGCGGTTCAGGTAGTCCAGCATCGGCCCTGCCGCCCGCCACTGCCGACCGAGCGCGCGCCGCAACGCGCGCGCCGCGGGCCAGTGGCGTCGGTCGAGCCCCGCGGGCAGGTCGGCCGGGCGGATATCCGGCGCGAGACGCGCGTAAAGCTCGCGGTAACGCGTCGGCACCACGGATGCGGACTGCGCGAGCCAAGGTTTCGTCGGGCCGATGAAATGGATGATGAAGGGATCGGCCATCCCTAGCAAATGCGATGACGCCCAGGTGAACTGCCAGTTCCAGAGCGGGCTCATCTCGGCCCAGTTTCCGCGCAGGATGCCGTTCAGCAGCGCCTGGTCGCGCCCCAGCCGGGCGAGGTCGCTGCGGGCGAACGCCGCCGCGTGGGCCGGCATCCCTTGGGCAATCCACGCCGCCGGGTCGGCCATCACCACGCCCGCGTTGAAATAGGGGGCGGACGGCCAGCGCATCGTCTTGAACTCGGGCGCGAGCTTGCCGGGATTGCGCCACTGCCGGTTGTCGCGCACGGCTGCGAACGCATGGCCCGCCATGTCGGCCGCCATCAGCCGGGCCGGATCGGGCGACAGCGCCGTGTCGATGACCACGTCGGCATCCATGACGAGGATGCGGCGATAGACCCCAGCAAGCGCCCGCGCCGCGAACACGTCGACATAGGTCGCGAGCGAGCGGCGGGCGTCGCCGGGCAGCGATCCGGCAAGGTCCGGGTCCACCGCGCCGAAGGCGGCGATCCCCGCGCCTGCAAGCGATGCGGGCAGGTCGACCCGCTGCGGCGATCCGATCAGCACGTCGAAGCGGCGGTCGGGCAGGGCGGCAAGCTGGAGCGCCGGGACCGCCGCATAGGGCAGGTAGGCCGCGTCGCAGGCAAGGATCACGGCGCAGTCGTGGCGCGGCGAAAAGCCGGGCGTGAAGTCGGGGTCGGCGGTTGCGGGCATCGGCGGCTCCCTGACTGGATCGGGGCGCGCGCCCGCCGGGGACGGGCAGGGCGCATCCCGACCCGCCTAGCGCCGAAGGCGCGGGGTCCGCAAGGCAATGTTCCGCGCGGTGGGGGCATCGGTGCGCCGGTCGTTTCGTCATTCCAGTGCCGCCATCTGCCACAGCGACGAATTGGACGCAGGCGGTCCGTTGCGGGCGTCCGGCAGGCCGGGCAGGGCCTGCGCGCCGCCCGGCAGGATCGGGGCGCGGGCATCGCCCAGAAGCGCCGGGTTGCCCTGCGCCAGCGCCGCGAGCGATCCGCCGCCCTGCGCCATCGTGCCGACCGGCGCGCCCAGCAGAAGGCCGGGCGGCAGGTCCGAGGGGAGGTCGGGCTGTGGCGATTGGTCCATTCGCAGATCATCGGGCAGGTCGGCGGGGGTCTGTCCGGTCCACCCGTCCGCCATGTCGCTGACGGGCCCCGCGGCCGCACCGCTGTCCAGCAGCGCATCGACCGAGGTGCCGTTCGCCTGCGCGACGAACCGGTCAAGCGCGGCGATGTCGGGATCGACCGCCGCGACCCGCCGCCCGGTCCCAACGCCCGCACGAACCGAGATTCCGTGCGCCATGTCCGACCGCCACAGGTCCGGCGCCGCGCGAGTTCCGCGAGGGCGGGTGCGCGTGGGCGCCAGGCCCGCGACCTGCACGGCCTGATGCGGCCCCGCCTGCGGCAGCCCACGCTCGTTGACCATCGCCCGCAGCTGGTCGAACCGGGACAGATACCTCGACGCGTAGTGCGGGGTTCGGGAGTGGAACGCGCCCGCCGCGGCCCGCCAGTCGCCGGTGTCCTGATACAGTTCGCGCACGAACCGCGCCGCGTAGCGGGCGTTCGACAGCGGGTCCAGCATGTCGGCCACCGACGCGAAATGCTGCCCGTGCCAGCGATAATTGATCTGGAAGCAGCCGAGGTCCATGTTCGTTCGTCCCTGCCGCACCCGTTCCTCGGCGAACGCCAGAAGCGACTGGGGATCGTCGTGCCAGCTGCCCGTGCCTTCGGCATTGACGCTCCACGCCCATGGGCGCAGGCGGCCGTTCAGCTTGCGGCCGGTTTCGGTCAGCGTGAGCGCCGTCAGGATGTCGGGCGGCACCCCGCTTTCGGCGGCGGCCTGCAAGGCGGCCTGTTCGCAGACCGCGGCATAGGCTTCGGCCCGATTGTCGCCCGCCGCCGCGGCCGCACGCGCCCCCGCCGGCGCGATCAGCGCCAGCAGCATCAGCAGAAGGGACAGGACAGGGCGCGACATGACGCCCTGCCTACACCCTTCCGCCTAACGCGCGGTTAAGGGCGGGCCGTCACCATCTTCATCACCGCGCCGCCGATGTCGGCCACCGCCGCGTTCCGCGCGCTCATGTCGGCGGTCGTGTCCGAGACCGAGATCGAGATGAACACCGGCGCGCCGCCCGGCGGCGTCACCATCGCGGAGAGCGTGCGGCTGTTGTCGCCCGATCCCGACTTGTCGGCCACGTCCCAGCCCGCCGGAACCGATGGCCGCAGCAGCGCCCCGGTGACCCCGCCCGGCCGCATCCAGTCGGCAAGCTGCGCCCGCGCGGCGGGGGGCAGCGCGTCGCCGGTCAGCAGCACCTCAAGCGTGTTCGCCATCGCGGCGGGGGTCGTGGTGTCGCGGTCGTCGCCCTTGGCCAGCACGTTCAGCGCAGGCTCCAGCCGGTCCGACCGCGACACCTCGTCGCCGATCCCGCGCAGGAACTTCGTCACCTCGGACGGACCCCCCAGCCGCTCGAACAACAAATTCGCGGCGGTGTTGTCGCTTTGGTCGATGGTGGCGAGGCAGAGGTCGGCGATGGTCATGCCGCCGCCGACATGCCGTTCCGTGACCGGCGCGTGGGTGACGATGTCGTCCTGCGTCACCGCCAGTATCTCGTCCAGCGCCAGATCGCCGCCCTCGACCCGCGCGAGCACCGCGGCGCAAAGCGGGACCTTGACGGTGCTGTTCATCAGGAACCGTTCATCCTGTCGGTAGCCCCACCGCGTGCCCGCGCCGCTGTCGTGGACGGCGACGCCGATGCGGCCCTCCAGCCGCTGCTCCCATCCGCTGATCGTTGTGCGAAGGTCGTCGGCCGCGGACTGCGCGAGCGCGGGAAGGGGTGTGAGGGCGAGGGAAAGCGCAAGCGCGGCGCGGGTGAGAAACATGGGCGTATTCCTTTTGGCCATGATGAAAAGTCGTGCAACCAAGGCTATTCAGGCCGCGACGCCTGTTGCAGGCGACAAAATCTCGACCTTGCGATAAGTTCTTCTCATGCCGGATCGTCCCGACCTGCCGCTGAACGGGCTGCGTGCCTTTGAAGTCGCCGCCCGCCAAGGCAGCTTCATTCGCGCCGCGATCGAGCTGCGGGTGACGCAGGCCGCCGTCAGCCACCAGATCGCCCGGCTGGAGGATCTGCTGGGGGTGGCGCTGTTTCTCAGGACGCCCGGCGGCCTCGTCCTGACCGACGCGGGCCAGGCGATGTTCCCGGCGGTCGAGCGCGGCCTTGACGGAATCGCCCGCGCGCTCGACCGGCTGTCGGGCGGGCAGCGGGCCGAGGTCCTGAACCTGGGCGTCGTCACCACCTTTGCGACCGGCTGGCTGATCCCGCGCCTGGGCGATTTCAGCCACAGCCATCCCGGAATCACCCTACGGCTTTCGACCCACAACAACCGGGTCGAGATCGCGCGCGAGGGTCTGGACGCCGCGATCCGGTTCGGGGCGGGGCGGTGGCCGGGGCTCGAGGCGGTGGAGTTGCTGGCGGCGCCCATGACGCCGCTGTGCGCGCCTGGGCTTGCGCTGCGCGACCCGGCCGACCTGCGCGACCACCTGCTGCTCAGAAGCTACCGCGCCGACGAATGGCCGCGCTGGTTCGCCGAGGCGGGCGCGGCCTGCCCGCCCTTAACCGGCCCGGTGCTGGACAGCTCGGTCGCGCTGGCCGACCTTGCGGCGGGCGGGCACGGCGTGGCGCTGCTGCCGCTGCCGATGTTCGGGCAGGCGCTGGATGCCGGGCGGCTGGTCCGGCCGTTCGCCCAGGCGGTCACGCTGGGCAGCTATTGGCTCACGGTGCCCGGGGATCGCCGGATGACGCCGGGCACGGCGTCGCTGCTTGAATGGATGCGGGCGGAACTGGCGGGCTGAAGCGGCGATGCCTCAGCCGCACTTCGAGTTGCCGCAATCCATGCAGGTCAGGCAGTTTTCCACCTTGCGGACGGCGGTGCTGCCGCAGGCGGGGCAGGTGGGTCCGCGCGGGCGTGCGGCCGCAGCGGCCCCCAGTTCCGTCACCTCGGCCTGCGGGTCCGATTTCAGCCCCAACCCCTCGCCCGCAAGCGATCCCGTCGCGACCATGTGCCGCTCGATCACGCCGCCGATCGCCGCGAGGATGGACGGCACGTAGCGCCCCTCCATCCATGCCCCGCCGCGCGGGTCGAACACGGCCTTCAACTCTTCGACCACGAAGCTCACGTCGCCGCCGCGCCGGAACACGGCCGAGATCATGCGGGTGAGGGCCAGCGTCCAGGCGTAATGCTCCATGTTCTTCGAGTTGATGAAGATCTCGAACGGACGCCGCGCGCCGTCCATCACCACGTCGTTGATGGTGATATAGATCGCGTGCTCGCTGCCCGGGAACTTCAGCTTGTAGGTCGCGCCTTCCAGCGCCGCCGGGCGGTCCAGCGGCTCGGTAAGGTAGCCCGCGCCGGCCGCCGGCGCCGGCTGCGGCGTGGCCGCGTCGCTGACCGACAGGACGCTGCCCGTCACCTCGTTCGGGCGGTAGGTGGTGCAGCCCTTGCAGCCGAGGTGCCAGGCTTGCAGGTAGACGTCCTGAAAGGCGTCGAAGTCGATGTCCTCGGGGCAGTTGATGGTCTTGGAGATGGACGAATCCACCCATTCCTGCGCCGCCGCCTGCATCGCCACGTGGTCCAGCGGCGGCAGGGTCTGCGCGTCCACGAAATGCGCGGGCAGGGGTGCGTCGCCGTTTATGCCGCGCCACATCTGGACGGCGTGATCGACGACCTCTTCCTCGGTCCGGGTGCCGTCCTTTTGCAGGACCTTGCGCTTGTAGGCATAGGCGAAGACCGGCTCGATCCCCGAACTGACGTTGCCCGCGTAAAGGCTGATCGTCCCGGTCGGCGCGATCGAGGTCAGCAGAGCGTTGCGGATGCCGTGGGTGCGGACCGCCTCGCGCACGTCGTCGTCCATCCGCCGCATGAAGCCCGAGGCGAGATAGGCATCGGCATCGAACAGCGGGAAAGCGCCCTTCTCGCGCGCAAGGCCCGCCGAGGTCAGGTAGGCCGCGCGCGCGATCCGCTTCATCCACGCGCGCGTCGCCTTGACCGCGTCGGGGGCGCCGTAGCGCAGGCCGACCATCAGCAGCGCGTCGGCGAGCCCGGTGACGCCCAGGCCGATCCGGCGCTTGGCCGCCGCCTCGCGCGCCTGCGCCTCAAGCGGAAATCTGGACGCGTCGACGACGTTGTCCATCATCCGAACGGCGGTCGCGACCAGTTCGTCCAGCGCCGCCTCGTCCAGCCGCGCTCTGTCGGTGAACGGGTCCAGCACTAGCTTCGCGAGGTTGATCGACCCCAGCAGGCAGGCGCCGTAGGGGGGCAGGGGCTGCTCGCCGCAGGGGTTGGTGGCGCTGATCTGCTCGGCGTAGTGCAGGTTGTTGTCGGCGTTGATGCGGTCGATGAAGATCACGCCCGGCTCGGCATAGTCATAGGTCGCGCGCATGATCCGGTTCCACAGCTCGCGCGCCTGCACGGTGTGATAGACCCGGCCGCCGAACTGCAGGTCCCAGGCGGCGTCGGCCTGAACCGCCTCCATGAACGGGTCGGTGACGAGGACGGACAGGTTGAACATCCGCAGCCGGGCGCTGTCCTGCTTGGCCTTGATGAACGCCTCGATGTCTGGGTGATCGCAGCGCATCGTGGCCATCATGGCGCCCCGGCGCGACCCCGCCGACATGATCGTGCGACACATCGCGTCCCAGACGTCCATGAACGACAGCGGGCCGGATGCGTCGGCGGCGACGCCCTTCACCTCGGCCCCGCGCGGGCGGATGGTCGAGAAGTCGTAGCCGATGCCGCCGCCCTGCTGCATGGTCAGCGCGGCTTCCTTCAGCATCTCGAAGATGCCGCCCATGCTGTCGGGGATCGTGCCCATCACGAAGCAGTTGAACAGCGTCACGCTGCGCCCGGTGCCCGCGCCCGCGAGGATGCGCCCGGCGGGGAGGAAGCGGAAATCCTCGAGTGCGGCGTAGAAGCGCTCCTCCCATATCGCCGGATCGGCCTCGACGCTGGCGAGATCGCGGGCGACGCGGCGCCAGCTGTCCTCGACGGTGCCGTCCACGGGCGTTCCGTCCGCGTCCTTCAGGCGGTACTTCATGTCCCAGATCTGCTCGGCGATGGGGGCGGCGAAACGGGTCATGTCGGGGATCCTCGAAGCGGTCTGCGGGCAAAGAGGGGGTGAATGCCGCACGGCGCGGGTTCGGGCAAGCGGATAAGCGGGATCAGTCGTCGGCATCAGTCGTCGGGTCGGTGCCGCACTGGCCGGCCAGTTCGTCCATGACCTGCTGCCACAGGGTCGCGGGCTGCGCGCCGGGCACGACATGGGTGTTGCCCACGATGAAGGTCGGGACTGAGGTCACGCCGCGCTGGCGGGCGTGGGTTTCAGCCTCGATCACCTCGTCGCGGTCGGCGTCGGTGGCCAGCAGGCGCTCGACCATCATGCCGTCCATGCCGGCCGCGTCCGCGATCTGCGCCAGCACGTCGGCGCGGCCGATGTTGCGGCCCTCGCGCCAGTGCGCGGTCATCAGACCCGACATGACGCGGGTCTGCGCGCCCTCGATCCGCGCCCAGTGCAGCAGGCGGTGCGCGTCGGTGGTGTCGGGGATGCGGTCGATCGCGGCCATGTTCAGCCACAGGCCCAGCCGCTCGGCCGCTTCCAGCACGGGGCGGTTGGCGGCAATGATGCCCTTGTCGTCCTTGAACCGCGCCAGCATGTAGGCGGTGTGCGCCATCCCCGACCGCGGCATGTCGGGGTTCAGCCGGAACGGGCGCCAGGTCACGTCGAACGGGTGGTCGGGGCGGCTTTCCAGCGCCCGGTCCAGTTCCGCCTTGCCGATTAGGCACCACGGGCACACGGGATCGGCGAAGATGTCGAGGGTGACGGTCATCTGGGTTCCAAGGGCTGGGGCGGCTGTGGGCGGCTGTGGGCGGGCGGCTGTCGGGCGTCGTTCGATCCCGAGATGCGGGCTTTGCATACGCGCCGCAAGGGGCGGGGCCCGGAAACGGGCAAGGGGCGGGAGCCCGGAAACGGGCAAGGGGCGGGGGCCCCGAAACGGGAACGGCCCGCGCGGGTGGCGGGCCGTTCGCATCCTGTCCCGCCGGCACCTCCGGCCGCGCCCTGTCGGGGCGGCCGGGAAAGCCGGGTCGGAGCCGGGGTTCAGAGCAGGCGGAGGTTCGCGGCAGAAGCGCGGCCGTCGCGGCCGGACTGCAGCTCGTATTCCACTTTCTGGTTGTCGTTCAGGCCGGTAAGGCCGGCACGCTCGACCGCCGAGATGTGGACGAACACGTCCTTGCCGCCATCATCGGGTGCGATGAAGCCGAAACCCTTGGTGCCGTTGAACCATTTAACCGTGCCGGTCGCCATGACCTTGTCTCCTTCGTAATCCCGGCGGCGAGATTGCCGTTCCGAGCCGTGCAGCCCTTTCGCAGTCCGGCTGCCCCGTGAAGGGAGGCGGTAGAAAGTCATGCTCACGCATCGTCAACGATGCCCGATTCGCTGCAAAACGCAAGCCCCTGCATCACGGTTGCGCGACCAGCGCCGGATGCCCGGCAGAAAACTGCCGGGCGCGTGCTCGCAGGTCGTCCGGCGCGCCCGTCAGCGCTGATCGGGCGGGGTCGCCTCGGCCGCCAGCGCCGCGATGGCGTCGTCCAGCGTTTCGGTTCGCGATCCCTGCTGGTCGAGGCGTCGGATCGACACGGTGCGCTCGGCCACTTCCTTTTGCCCGATCGCCATGATGACCGGGACCTTGCCCAGCGAATGCTCGCGGACCTTGTAGTTGATCTTTTCGTTCCGCGTGTCCGCCTCGGCGCGGATGCCCGCCGCGGTCAGCGCCGCCACGACCTCGTGGACGTAAGGATCGGCATCCGACACGATCGAGGCCACCACCACCTGCCGGGGCGCGAGCCAGAGCGGCAGCTTGCCCGCGAAGTTCTCGATCAGCATGCCGATGAAGCGCTCGAAGCTGCCCAGCACCGCGCGGTGCAGCATGATCGGGCGGTGCTTCTGCCCATCCTCGCCCACGTATTCGGCGCCCAGCCGCTCGGGCAAGTTGGGGTCCACCTGCAGCGTGCCGCACTGCCAGTCGCGGCCAATCGCGTCGGTCAGCACGAACTCGAGCTTGGGGGCGTAAAAGGCGCCCTCGCCGGGAAAGATTTCATAGCTGTAACCGGCGCTCGTCACGGCGTCGGCAAGCGCAGCCTCCATCCGGTCCCAGCTTTCCTCGGTTCCGACGCGTTTTTCGGGACGCGTGGACAGCTTGATGCGCCAGTCGGTGAAGCCCAGGTCGGCATAGATCTGCGACAGGAACCCGATGAAGCGGCGCGATTCTTCCTCGATCTGGTCGAAGGTGCAGAAGATATGCGCGTCGTCCTGCGTGAAGCCGCGAACGCGCATGATCCCGTGCAGCGCGCCCGACGGCTCGTAGCGGTTGCACGACCCGAACTCGGCCATGCGCAGCGGCAGGTCGCGGTAGGATTTCAGGCCGACGTTGAACACCTGCACGTGGCAGGGGCAGTTCATGGGTTTAAGCGCGTTGACCGTCTTTTCGCGGGCATGATCCTCGTCCACTTCGACGATGAACATGTTCTCCTGGTAGTTCTCCCAGTGGCCCGACTGTTCCCACAGCTTGCGGCTGACGACCTGCGGCGTGTTCACCTCGACATAGCCGCCGCGGCGCTGCTGGCGGCGCATGTAGTCCTGCAGCGTGGTGTAGATCGTCCAGCCGTTCGGGTGCCAGAAGATCTGGCCCGGCGCCTCTTCCTGCATGTGGAACAGGTCCATCTCGCGGCCGAGCTTGCGGTGGTCGCGTTTCGCGGCCTCCTCCAGCATGGTCATGTGGGCCTTGAGTTCGTCGCGGTTGCGGAACGCCACGCCGTAGATGCGCTGCAGCATGGGGCGCGTGCTGTCGCCCAGCCAGTAGGCGCCGGCGACATGGGTCAGCTTGAAGGCGTCGGCGGGCAGCTGGCCCGTCGATTGCAGATGCGGGCCGCGGCACAGGTCCTGCCAGTCGCCGTGCCAGTACATCCGCAGGTCCTGCCCTTCCGGAATGCGGTCGATCAGCTCGACCTTGAACGGCTCGCCGCGGTCCTTGTAGTAGGCGACGGCGCGGGCGCGGTCCCAGACCTCGGTGCGGACGGGATCGCGGGCGGCGATGATCTGGTGCATCTTCGCCTCGATCGCGCCCAGGTCCTCGGGCGTGAAGGGCTCGGCGCGGTCGAAGTCGTAGAACCAGCCGTAGTCGCGGACCGGGCCGATCGTGACCTTCACGTCGGGCCAGAGCTCCTGTACCGCGCGGGCCATGACATGCGCGAAGTCGTGCCGGATCAGTTCCAGCGCGGGCTCTGCGTCCTTCATGGTGTTGATGGAGAGCTGCCCCGAGGCGGCGATCGGCCAGGCAAGGTCGATATGGTTGCCGTCCAGCGTCGCGCTGATCGCGTTCTTGGCGAGACTGGGGGCGATCGAGGCCGCGACCTCGGCCGCGGTCACGCCGGCGGGGTAGTCGCGGCTTGCGCCATCGGGAAAGGTCAGGGAAATCTGGGACATCGCGTCCTCCCAATCGGTTTGGCGCCCACGGAACGCCCGGTTGCGGGTATGTTTTCGTCCTGTGGCGCGAAGGGGCGGCGGTGTCAATGCGATGGACTGGCCCGATGGACCGGCGCGGACGCCACTTGCCCCGCTTCGCCGGGGGCTTCACGCCCCCGGACCCCCGTGGGATACTTGAGCAAAGAAGAATGGGGGCTGATGATGCTTCATACCACGGCGGCGGGACGGCGGCTGGCCTATGACCTGATCGAAGGCGCGGGGCCGGCGGTCGTGTTCCTGCACGGGTTCCGGTCGGACCGGAAGGGAACCAAGGTCGCCGCGCTGGCGGATTGGTGCCGCGCCGAGGGGCGGGCGATGCTTGCGTTCGACCTGTCGGGGCATGGCGACAGCGACGGCGCGGTCGAGGAGTTCGGGATTTCCGACTGGGTCGAGGATGCCGCGGACATTATCGACGCGCTTGCGCCGGGGCGGCACGTGCTGGTCGGATCGTCCCTTGGCGGGTGGCTGTCGTTCCTGCTGGCCCGCGCGCGCCCGGACCGCGTCGCCGGGCTGGTGACGATCGCCGCCGCGCCGGACTTCACCCGGCGGATGGAGGCCGGGTTCTCGGACGCCGAAAGGGCCGATCTGGCGGACAAGGGCGTCGTGACGCGTCCGTCGGACTACGAAGGCGGCGACTATGTCTTTTCGCGGCGGCTGTTCGATCAGGGCGCCCGGAACCTCGTTTTCAACGAGCCGCTGACCCTGCCGATGCCGGTCAGGATGCTGCAGGGCACCGCCGACGTGGACGTGCCCATGTCCGAGGCGCTGCGGCTGCTGGATCACGCGACCGGGCCGGACATCCGCCTGACGCTGATGCGCGACGCCGACCACCGCTTTTCCGCGCCGCCTCAGCTGGCGCTGATGCTTTCCGCCGTCGCCGAGATCGTCGGGCAGGAAGCTTGACCCCCGCGCGGCTCTGCCGCATAGTTAACTGAACGATCGTTCAATAACCGGGGGAGGGGTTGGCGGATGTTCACCCGAGGCATGGAATTCGACCTGGGCGAGGATGTGAACGCGCTGCGCGAGACCGTGCACCGCTGGGCGCAGGACCGGATCAAGCCGATTGCGGCGCAGGTCGACGGATCGAACGAGTTTCCCGCCCCCCTGTGGCGCGAGATGGGTGACCTGGGCCTGCTGGGCATCACCGTCGCCGAGGAATACGGCGGATCGGGGATGGGTTACCTGGCCCACACCATCGCCGTCGAGGAAATCGCCCGCGCCTCGGCCAGCATCAGCCTGTCCTACGGGGCGCATTCCAACCTGTGCGTCAACCAGCTGAAGCTGAACGGCTCGGACGAGCAGAAGCGGAAATACCTGCCGAAGCTGTGTTCCGGCGAGCATGTCGGGGCGCTGGCCATGTCCGAGGAGGGGGCGGGGTCCGACGTCGTCGGCATGAAGCTGCGGGCGGACAAGCGGAACGGCTACTATGTCCTCAACGGCTCCAAGTACTGGATCACCAACGGCCCCGACGCGGACACGCTGATCGTCTATGCCAAGACCGACCCCGAGGCGGGCAGCAAGGGCATGACCGCCTTCATCGTCGAAAAGGGCACCAAGGGGTTCACCCAGGGGCCGCACTTCGACAAGCTGGGGATGCGCGGGTCGAACACGGGCGAGCTGGTATTCGACAACGCCGAGATCTCGTTCGAGAACGTCCTGGGCGCCGAAGGCAAGGGCGTGCGCGTGCTGATGTCCGGCCTCGATTATGAACGGCTGGTCCTGTCGGGCATCGGCACGGGGATCATGGCCGCCTGCCTTGACGAGGTCATGCCCTATGTCCGCGAGCGCAAGCAGTTCGGTCAGCCGATCGGGAACTTCCAGCTGATGCAGGGCAAGATCGCCGACATGTACGTCGCGCTGAACACCGCGCGCGCCTATGTCTACGAGGTCGCGCGGGCCTGCGACGCGGGCCGCGTCACGCGGCAGGACGCGGCGGGGGCGGTGCTTTACGCCAGCGAGCAGGCGATGGTGCAGGCGCACCAGGCGGTGCAGGCGCTGGGCGGCGCGGGGTTCCTGAACGACTCGGTCGTTTCGCGCCTCTTCCGCGACGCCAAGCTGATGGAGATCGGCGCCGGCACCAGCGAGATCCGGCGGATGCTGATTGGCCGCGAGTTGATGGCGCTTGACTGAGATGCGCGACGATGGGACCGGCGGCACCGCGTAATACTGGAGTGAACCATGCGTAGTATCCTGATCGCCGCGCTCGCGCTGCTGGCCGTGCCCGCATCGGCCCAGACGGCCGAGCCTGTCCACGATGACGCCCTGCTGACCGCGTGCCTCGCCGAGAACGCCGAGGCGGGCGACGTCTGTATCGGCCGCGCCTCGACCGCCTGCATGGCGACGCCCGGCGGCGACACCACCATCGGGATGAGCACGTGCATCGCCGCCGAAACGGCGCAATGGGACGGGCTTCTGAACGACGCCTACAAGGAGCTGACGGCCGAGCCGGGGAAGCGCGCGGATAACCTGCAAGCCGTCCAGCGTTCGTGGATCGCCTTTGTCGATGCCGCCTGCGCCTATGAGGCGGGCGCGTATGAAGGCGGGACGGTGGCCGGATCGGTGGGCGGCGCATGCAAGATGACGAACACGGCACGCCGCGCGCTGGACCTGCGCGGATACCAGCAGGAAGGCAGCGTCCGTTGAGCGCGGGGCGCATCGTCATGGCATGGGCAGGGGCGCGGATCGGTTGGGTCCGTGCACCCGGCAACCAACGGTTTGCGATGACGAGCGCCCGCCCGAAGCTTCTCGCGATCTGCCTCGCAGTCCCGCTGGCGGCCGCGCCGGTCGGCGCGATGCCCGCCGATCAGGCCGACATCGATGCGCCCGCGCTTGACGCCTGCATCGCCCAGACAGGGGGCGGGCAATCGGCGATGTCCTGCGTCGGCACTACCCGCGATGCGTGCGTTGCAAAGCTGAAGGCCACCTACAAGGACGTGGGCGAGGTCCACGGCGAGATGCCGTGCCTCGGCGCCGAGCGCGACTACTGGGAAGGCCGCCTGACTGATCGCTACGACAGGCTGATGGCGATCGAGCAGGGGCGCGCCGCCGAACGCGCCGAGGCGCTGCGGCAGGCCGAGCGGGCGTGGATCGCGTTCCGCGACGCGCTGTGCAGCTATGACAGGATCACCAACGGCCACGGCACCGGGGGGGAGACCGCCGAGCCCATTTGCCTCGTGCGCGAGACGGCGCGGCAGTCGCTGATCCTCGACGGCTACATCGCGGATCGGAACTGATGCAGCCGACGCTCGCCGGTTCCGACTACGAGGTGCTGCGGCGCGGCTTTCGCTGGAACCTGCCCGCGCGCCTGAACATGGCCGAGCAGGTCGTGGGCGACTGGGCCCGGTGCGAACCGGGCCGGACGGCGATCGTCGAACATGACGGGGCGGGGCCTCGCGCGATCAGCTACGGCGAACTTAGCGCGCGCGCCGACCGCCTTGCCCACGCGCTGGGCGCCGCGCGCGGCGACCGCGTCGGGGTGCTGCGGACGCAATCCGCGTGGACCGCCGCCGCGCATGTCGCGATCTGGAAGGCGGGTGCGATCTCGGTCCCGCTGTTCAAGCTGTTCGGGGTGGACGCGCTGCGGCTGCGGCTGGACGACGCCGGCATCCGCACCGTCGTGACCGACCCCGAGGGGCGCGCGATGCTTGCCTCCTTCGACCTGCGCGTGATCGTCCCGGAAGAGGACGACCTGCCGCATGCGGGCACCTTCCCGACCGCCGACACCGGGCCGGACGATCCGGCGGTGATGATCTACACCTCGGGCACGACCGGCGCGCCCAAGGGGGCGCTGCACGCCCACCGGGTGCTCACCGGCCACCTACCGGGGGTGGAAATGAGCCACGACCTGCTGACGCCCGGCCGCGACGTGCTGTGGACGCCCGCCGACTGGGCGTGGATCGGCGGGCTGCTGGACGTGGCGATGCCGGGCCTCGCCTTGGGCGTTCCGGTGGTCGCGGCGCGGCTGCCCAGGTTCGACGTGGATGCGGCGCGCAAGCTGGTCGCGGACTGCGGCGTCACCTCGGTGTTCCTGCCGCCGACCGCGCTCAGGATGCTGAGGGCCTCTGACGCGACGCTGCCGGGGCTGCGCTCGGTCGCGTCGGGCGGCGAGACGCTGGGGGCCGAGATGCTCGACTGGGGCAGGCGGGCGCTTGGCGTGACCATCAACGAGTTTTATGGCCAGACCGAATGCAACATGGTGGCGTCCTCCGCCTCGACCATGTTCCCCGCGCGCCCGGGCTGCATCGGCCGCGCCGTGCCGGGGTTCGACGTGGCGGTGATCGACGAGGACGGCCAGCCGACCGAGGCCGAAGGCGACATCGCCATTCGCCGTCACGGGGCAGGCGGGGGCGCGGCGTCGATGTTTCTGGGCTACTGGAACCGGCCCGACGCCACGGCGGAAAAGTTTCGCGGCGACTGGCTCGTGACCGGCGACCGCGGCGTGATCGAGGACGGCCACATCCGCTTCGTCGGCCGCGACGACGACGTGATCACGTCCGCCGGCTACCGCATTGGCCCGTCCGAGATCGAGGACGCGCTGATCCGCCACCCCGCCGTCGCCGCCGCAGGCGTCATCGGCAAGCCCGATCCCCTGCGGACCGAGATCGTCGTGGCCTACGTGGTGCTGCGTGACGGCTTCGCCGCCAGCGCCGCGCTCGCCAAGGAACTTCAAGACCACGCCCGCACCCGCTGCGCCGCGCACAGCTACCCGCGCGAGGTCGTGTTCCTGACCGCCCTGCCGATGACCGTCACGGGCAAGGTCATGCGGCGCGAACTTCGCAAGCTCGCGGCCACGGACGCCGCCCCTTCCAACGACACGCCCTTACCGGAGCCTGCCGCATGAAACTCCGCACCACCGCGCTGCCCTCGTCCGACGCCTTCCGCCAGAACCGCGAGGCGCATCTGGGGATGCTCGACACCGTCCGGCAGGCCGCCGACGCCTCGATCCGGGGCGGCGGACCCGAGGCGGTCGCCCGCCATGTCAGCCGCGGCAAGATGCCGCCGCGCGAACGGGTCGCGAACCTTCTCGACCCCGGCTCGGCGTTTCTGGAGATCGGCGTCACCGCCGCGCACGGCATGTATGACGGCGCGGCGCCCGGCGCGGGCGTGATCGCGGGCGTGGGCCGCGTCAACGGGCAGGACGTGATGGTCGTCGCCAACGACGCCACCGTGAAGGGCGGCACCTACTATCCGCTGACCGTCAAGAAGCACCTGCGCGCGCAGGAGATCGCCGAGGAATGCGCGCTGCCCTGCGTCTATCTGGTCGATTCCGGCGGGGCGAACCTGCCCAATCAGGACGAGGTGTTCCCCGACCGCGACCACTTCGGCCGCATCTTCTACAACCAGGCGCGGATGAGCGCCAAGGGGATCCCGCAGATCGCCGTTGTGATGGGGTCCTGCACCGCGGGCGGCGCCTACGTGCCCGCGATGTCGGACGTGACGATCATCGTCCGCGACCAGGGCACGATCTTCCTAGCCGGACCGCCGCTGGTGAAGGCCGCAACCGGAGAGGTCGTCAGCGCCGAGGACCTCGGCGGCGGCGACGTGCACACGCGGCTGTCCGGCGTTGCCGACTACCTGGCCGAAGACGACGCCCACGCGCTGGCGCTCGCCCGCCGCGCGGTCGGCAATCTCAACCGCCGCCTGCCGCAGACGGTGACGTGGCAATCGCCCGAAGCGCCGCTTTACGACCCCGAGGAGATCCTGGGCGTCGTGCCCGCCGACCTCCGCACCCCCTACGACATCCGCGAGGTGATCGCCCGCGTCGTGGACGGCTCGCGCTTCGACGAGTTCAAGGCCCGCTTTGGCGAGACGCTGGTCACGGGGTTCGCCCATGTCGAGGGCTGCCCGGTCGGCATCGTCGCCAACAACGGCGTGCTGTTCAGCGAGGCCGCGGTCAAGGGCGCGCATTTCATCGAACTGTGCAGCCAGCGCAACATTCCGCTGGTGTTCCTGCAGAACATCACCGGCTTCATGGTCGGCCGGAAATACGAGAACGAGGGGATCGCCCGCCACGGCGCCAAGATGGTGACGGCGGTGGCCACGACCAGCGTGCCCAAGATCACGATGCTGGTCGGCGGGTCGTTCGGCGCGGGCAACTACGGCATGTCGGGGCGCGCCTATTCGCCGCGCTTCCTGTGGACCTGGCCCAACAGCCGCATCAGCGTCATGGGCGGCGAGCAGGCGGCCGGCGTGCTGGCCACCGTCCGGCGCGAGGGGATCGAGCGCAAGGGCGGCAGCTGGTCTGCCGAGGAGGAGACCGAGTTCAAGCGCCCCACGATCGAGATGTTCGAGCGGCAGTCCCACCCGCTCTACGCCTCGGCCCGGCTGTGGGACGACGGGATCGTCGATCCGCGCAAGACGCGCGACATCCTGTCGCTGTCGCTGCGGGCAAGCCTGAACGCGCCCATCGAGCCGACGCGCTTCGGCATCTTCAGGATGTGACGGCGATGGAAAGACGCATCATCAACGCGCCGGATGCTCCGTCCCCTTCGGGCGGCGGGGCAGAGGCCGTTCATCTGGTGGGTGCCTCGCAGTGGCTGCTGGTCAGCGGGCAGGTCCCCCTTGATGCCGAGAACAGGGTGCCGGACGGGTTCGCCTCGCAGGCAAGGCAAGCCTGGGCAAATCTCGACGCGCAGTTGCGTGCTGCAGGCATGACGAGACGGGACCTGCAAAAGGTCACCGTCTATCTGGCCGACCGCAGCTACGCGGATGAGAACCGAGCCGCCCGCACAGCATATATCGGCGATCATTCCTGTGCGGTGACGGTCGTCATCGCCGGCATCTTCGATCCCGCGTGGCTGCTGGAAATCGAGGCGGTGGCCGCGTGATGACCTCGGACATCCACCCCCAGGAACTGACCGCACGCTTCCCTGATGCAGACCGCACCGGGTTCGGCGACGGGCCGGAACTCTCCGCGCATCTGCTGGACCTGATCCGCACCGGCCGCAAGACCGCCACCTGCGGCGCCTTCGACCCGGACGGCGACCCGGTTCCGCGACGCGGCGATATCTGCATCGCCGACGACTGGGACGGCCGCCCCGCGCTCGCCTATCGCGTGACCCACGCCGAGGTGCTGCGCTTCGACGAGGTGTCCGAGGATTTCGCGCTGGCCGAAGGCGAGGGCGACCATGCGCAATGGCGCGCCGCGCACGAGGCGTTCTTCGCCCGCACCTGCGGGTTCGATCCGGCGATGAAGGTGGTGTGCGAGCGGTTCGAGCTGATCGCCACGGCAGATGACTTGAAAGGTTAAGCCCATGTTCAGCAAGATCCTGATCGCCAACCGGGGCGAGATCGCCTGCCGCGTCATCGACACCTGCCGCAAGCTGGGGGTGCGCACCGTCGCGGTCTATTCCGACGCCGACCGGGCCGCGCGGCACGTCGCGATGGCCGACGAGGCGGTCCATATCGGCGGGCCCGCGCCAAAGGACAGCTACCTGCGCGGCGACGCCATCATCCAGGCCGCGCTGGATACCGGCGCGCAGGCGATCCATCCGGGCTACGGCTTCCTGTCGGAGAACCCCGGTTTCGTGGATGCGGTCACGGCGGCGGGGCTGGTGTTCATCGGCCCGTCCGCCGACGCGATCCGGGCGATGGGCCTCAAGGACGCGGCCAAGGCGCTGATGGAAAAGGCGGGCGTGCCCGTCGTTCCGGGCTATCACGGCGAGGATCAGGACGGCGCGTTTCTGCGCGCCCGCGCCGACGAGATCGGCTATCCCGTCCTGATCAAGGCCGTCGCGGGGGGCGGCGGCAAGGGGATGCGGCTGGTCGAGCGGCCGGGCGACTTTGCCGACGCCCTCGCCTCGGCCCAGGGCGAGGCGCAGACGGCGTTCGGCAACCCCGCCGTCCTGATCGAGAAATACGTGACCGCGCCGCGCCACATCGAGATGCAGGTGTTCGGCGACGGCACGAACGCGGTCCACCTGTTCGAGCGCGACTGTTCGCTGCAGCGCCGCCACCAGAAGGTGATCGAGGAAGCCCCGGCCCCCGGCATGACGCCGGAGGTGCGCGCCGCGATGGGTGCCGCCGCCGTGCGGGCCGCGCAGGCCATCGGCTACGCGGGCGCGGGCACGATCGAGTTCATCGTCGACGGCTCCCGCGGGCTGCGCCCCGACGGGTTCTGGTTCATGGAAATGAACACCCGCCTTCAGGTGGAACACCCCGTCACCGAGGCGATCACCGGCGTCGATCTGGTCGAATGGCAACTACGCGTCGCCTCGGGCGAGCCGCTGCCGGCCGCGCAGGACGATCTGACGATCAACGGTCATTCCTTCGAGGCCCGGCTTTACGCCGAGGACGTGCCCGCGGGCTTCCTGCCCGCCACCGGCCGCCTCGCGCACCTGAAGTTCGCGGACGAGGCGCGGAACGAGACCGGCGTCCGGCAGGGCGACGCGATCAGCCCGTGGTACGACCCGATGATCGCCAAGGTCGTCACCTGGGGCACGACCCGCGCCATCGCCCTGGGCAAGCTGGAATCCGCGCTGGTCGACACCGAGGTCGCGTGCACGGTCACCAACATCGACTTCCTGATCGCGCTGACCCGGCACGAGGGCTTTCGCCGGGGCGAGGTCGATACCGGCCTGATCGCCCGCGACATGGATGCGCTGCTGAGCGAGGCCGAGGCCGAGCCGGAAACGCGCGCGCTGGCGGTGCTCGGCGTCGCCGGGCTGCACGACCCTACGGTGCGCGGCGGCGTCACGTTGTGGTCGCCGCTCAGGCGCACTGTGACCTGGGAAGGCGGCGAGGGCGTGGTCGAGGTGCTGGGCCCCGGCGAGGCGCGGGTCACGCTGGACGGGACCCCGCACGATGTTTTGTGGCAGGGCGGCCGCTGGTGGGTGAACGGGACGCCCCGCCGCTCTCGCATCGTGACCCACGAAGCGGGCGTCAGCGTCTTCGGCGGCCGCAGCCTGACGCTGGTGCCGCACGACCCGCTGGACCGGCAGACGGAAGCCGCAGGCGGCGGGCTGACGCTTTCGCCCATGCCGGGGCTGGTCAAGGCGGTGTTCGTCACGCCCGGACAGGCGGTGGCCGCGGGCGACCGGCTCGCGATCCTGGAAGCGATGAAGATGGAACACACGCTCACCGCCGCCCGCGACGGCACCGTGGCCGAGGTGCTGGCGCAGGCGGGCGAGCAGGTCGAGGCGGGGGCGGCGCTGATCCGGCTTGACGACGACGAAGCCGCCGCCTGACATCGGCATATCGCAAAGGGAAAGCCCATGAAGCTGAGCGCACGCAACATCCTCAAGGGCACCGTGGTGGAAATCACGACCGGCGCCGTCAACGCCATCGTCCGCATCGACATCGGCGGCGCCGTCATCACCTCGTCGATCACCAACGCGGCCGTCGAGGAACTGGGCCTGAAGGTCGGCGAACCCGGCTATGCCGTCATCAAGGCGAGCGACGTCATGGTGGGGCGCGACTGATGGCCGACGCCCCTTCTGCCCCTCCCGCCAGCGGCGGCCCGGTCAAGGGCGCGGACGAGGACGCGATCGTCCTTTGGCACGTGCCCCTGTCGCGCTCGATGCGGGTCCTGTGGCTCCTGAACGAGCTCGAACTCCCGTTCAGCCTGCGGGTGCTCGACATCACCTCAAAAGACATGCGCGCGGCCGAATACGCGGCGATCCACCCGGTCGGACGCGCGCCCGCGCTGCAGATCGACGGCAGCGTGATCCACGAATCCGGGGCGATCATCGAATATCTGTGCGAGACGCGGGGCCAGCATCTGTGGCGCGCACCGGGGGCCGAGGGGCGGCTTGGCTGGCTCGACTGGCTCCACTTCGCGGAAACCATCGGCCAGCACATCGCCAACCTTACGCAAAGCCACCTGATGCTGCGCGACCCGTCGATGCGTTCACCGACGGTGATGAAGCTGGAAACCGCGCGCCTTGGCCGCACGCTGCGGCTGGTCGAGCAGACGGTCGGCGATCAGGACTGGCTCATGGCCGCGGGCTTTTCGGGCGTGGATTGCGCGGTCGGCTGGTCGGTCTGGACCGCGCGCCGGTTCGTCCCCCTGTCCGCGGCTCTGCAAGGCTATGTCGACCGCTGCGCCGACCGCGCCGCCTTCCAGGCGTCTCTGCCCGGGGCGGAGGACCCGGTCCTTTACGACCGCGATTTCTACGAGGTGCCGGATGCCTGACCCCGTTGAAATCTTCGAGATGGGTCCGCGCGACGGGCTGCAGAACGAAAAGCGGCTGATCCCGGCCGCCGAAAAGATCGCGCTGGTCGACATGCTGTCCCGCGCCGGGTCTCGCCGGATCGAGGTGACGAGCTTCGTCAGCCCGAAATGGGTCCCGCAAATGGCCGACGCGGCCGAGGTTATGGCGGGGATCACCCGCGCGCCGGGCATCAGTTACGCCGTGCTGACCCCGAACATGAAGGGCTACGAGGGCGCGCGGGCTGCAAAAGCCTCCGAGATCGCGATCTTCGCCAGCGCCTCGGAAGGGTTCAGCCGCGCGAACCTGAACTGCACCATCGCGGAAAGCCTGGAACGGCTCGCCCCCGTCGCGGCCGCCGCGCGGGCAGACGGGGTTCCGGTGCGCGGCTATGTCAGCGTCGTGACCGACTGCCCGTTCGACGGACCCACGCCGCCCGCAAGCGTCGCCCGCGTGGCCGCCGCACTGCGCGACGCGGGTTGCTACGAGATCAGCCTGGGCGACACGATCGGGCAGGGACGGCCCGAGACGATCGACGCGATGCTGGCCGCCGTGCTGGACGAACTGCCGGCCGACCGGCTTGCCGGGCATTACCACGACACCGCCGGGCGCGCGCTCGACAACATCGACGCGAGCCTTGCGCGCGGGCTGCGGGTGTTCGACGCGGCGGTGGGCGGCCTTGGCGGCTGCCCCTATGCGCCGGGCGCCAAGGGCAACGTCGCGACCGAAAAGGTGGCGGGGCATCTGGAACGGCTGGGGCACCGGACCGGGCTCGACATGGGCGTGATCGCCGAGGCGGCCAACTACGCAAAGGGACTGCGCGCATGAGTTTCGACACGATCCGCATCGACACGGACGCGCGCGGGGTGGCGACGCTGTGGCTCGCGCGCGCCGACAAGCACAACGCGCTGTCGGCGCGGATGCTGGACGACCTGACCGCCGCCGCACGTCAACTTGGGGCGGACAACGCGGTGCGCGTCGTGGTGCTGGCAGCCGAAGGTAAAAGCTTTTGCGCGGGCGGCGATCTGGCGTGGATGCGCGAGCAGATGGATGCCGACGCCGCAACGCGACGGGCGGGCGCGGCGGCGCTGGCGGGGATGCTGAACGCCATGAACGAACTGCCGAAGCCGCTGATCGCGCGCTGCCACGGCAATGCCTTTGGCGGCGGGGTCGGTATGCTGTCGGTCAGCGACGTGGCGATCGGGGCCGAGGGGGCGAAGTTCGGCCTGACCGAGACCCGGCTGGGCCTGATCCCGGCAACCATCGGCCCCTATGTCGTGGCGCGCATGGGCGAGGCCAAGGCCCGCCGGGTCTTCATGTCCGCCCGCATCTTCGACGCCGCCGAGGCGCGGGACCTCGACTTGCTGGCCCGCGTCGTTGCGCCGGATGATCTGGACGCGGCGGTCGAGGCCGAGGTCGCGCCCTATCTTCAGGTCGCGCCGAAAGCGGTGGCGGCGGCGAAGTCGCTGGCCCGCGCGCTGGGGCCGCGGATCGACGCGCAGGTGATCGAAATGACCATCGACCGGCTGGTCGGGGTGTGGGAGGACGACGAGGCCCCGCACGGCATCGCCGCCTTCTTCGACAAGCGCCCGGCCCGCTGGCAGGGCTGACGCGGCGGGGCTGAACCGAAAACGGCGGGCCGATGCGCCCGCCGTTTCGCGTTTCAGGAATCGCAGTCAGGCCGCGCCCGGCTCGTCCAGCGCCTCGTCGCAGCGGGCGCAGGTCGCCGGATGGTCGTGGCTGCCCACGTCCGGTAGGATCCGCCAGCAGCGCTGGCACTTCTCGCCATCCGCCCGTTCGAACACCACGCCCACATCCGCGACCTCGGCCAGGCGGAACGCCTCGGACGGGGAGGGGTCGGCGGTCAGCACCAGGTCCGACACGATGCACACGTCGGCGAAATCCACCGACCGCAGCGCGGAAAGCAGCCCCGCATCCTCGACATGGACGACCGGCGCGGCTTCCAGGCTCGCGCCGATGGTCTTGTCGGCGCGCCGCACCTCGAGCGCCGCCGTCACCGCGCGGCGGGCGCGGCGGATGCCGTCCCACTTGGCGGCCAGCGCATCGTCGTGCCAATCGGCGGGGGTGTCGGGGAAGTCGTGCAGGTGCACGCTGTCCTCGTCCGACGGGAAGCGCGACAGCCACACATCCTCCATCGTGAAGGGCAGGATGGGGGCGAGCCACAGTGTCAGGCGGTTGAACAGCGCGTCCAGCACGGTGCGCGCGGCGCGGCGGCGCAGGCTGCTGGCTGCGTCGCAGTAAAGCGCGTCCTTGCGGATGTCGAACCAGAACGCGGACAGGTCGACGGTGGCAAAGTCGAACAGCCCCCGGAACACGCCCTGGAAATCATAGGCGTCGTAGCCCGCGCGGACCCGGCCGTCGAGTTCGGCGAGCCGGTGCAGGACCCAGCGTTCAAGCTCCGGCATGTCGGCCGGGGCGACCCGCTCGGCCTCGGTGAAGCCGTCGAGCGCGCCCAGGAGGAAGCGCAGCGTGTTGCGAAGGCGGCGGTAGCTGTCGGCGGTGCCTTTCAGGATTTCCGGCCCGATCCGGCTGTCGGCGGTATAGTCCACCTGCGCCACCCAAAGCCGCAGGATGTCGGCGCCGTATTGCTGGATGACCTCGGCCGGCACGATGGTGTTGCCGAGCGACTTGGACATCTTCATGCCCTTTTCGTCCAGCGTGAAGCCGTGGGTCAGGACGCCGCGATAGGGCGCGCGGCCGGTCGTCGCGCAGGCCTGCAGCAGCGACGACTGGAACCAGCCGCGATGCTGGTCGGTGCCTTCCAGATAGAGGTCCGCGATCCCGTCGGGCGTGCCGTCGGCACGGTCGCGCAGGACAAAGGCGTGGGTCGAGCCGCTGTCGAACCACACGTCCAGCACGTCCATGATCTGGTCGTAATCGGCCGGATCGACGATGCCGCCGAGGACCTGTTCCTTGAAGCCGTCGCGGTACCAGACATCCGCGCCCTCGGTCTCGAACGCCTCGAGGATGCGGGCGTTGACCTGATCGTTCCGCAGCAGGAAATCATCCGCATCCGGCCGCACGCCGCGCCGCACGAAGCAGGTCAGCGGCACGCCCCAGGCCCGCTGCCGCGACAGCACCCAGTCGGGCCGGTTCTGCACCATCGAGTGGATGCGGTTGCGCCCGCTTTGCGGCGTCCACGTCACCAGCGCGTCGATCGAGCTCAGCGCCCGCGCGCGGATCGTGTCGCCGTTCTGCCCCTTGCCGTCGTCCAGCGGCTTGTCGATCGCCGCGAACCACTGCGGCGTGTTGCGGTAGATCAGCGGCGCCTTGGACCGCCAGCTGTGGGGATAGGAGTGCTTGAGCTTGCCCTTGGCCAGCAGCGCGCCCGCGCCCGCCAGCGCCTTGATGTTCGAGACGTTGGCCGGGCCTTCCTTGCCGTCCGCGTCGATGATCGCCTGTCCGCCGAACAGCGGCAGGTCCGTGCGGTAGCTGCCGTCAGGCTCGACGTTGTGGGTCATCGGCAGCCTGTATTTCAGGCCAAGCTGATAGTCGTCATCACCGTGGCTCGGCGCGGTGTGGACGAACCCGGTGCCCGCATCGTCGGTGACGTGGTCGCCCGGCAGGACGGGAACGTCATAGTCCCATTCGGCCGCACCGCCGTTGATCCCGCGATAGGGGTGGGCGAGGACCAGCGAGGCCAGTTCGTCCGCCGGAACGTCGCGCAGACGGGTCACGGCGTCGGCTTCCACCTTTGCGGCCGCGAACACGTCGGCCGCCAGCTTGTCGGCCAAGAGGTACGTCCCCGCCTTGTCGCCCGCGACCTGATAAAGCCCGTAGGCGATGCCCGGGCCAAAAGCGACCGCGCGGTTCTGCGGGATCGTCCACGGCGTCGTCGTCCAGATCACCACGCGCGCGTCCAGCAGGTCGGTCTTCATGCAGGCGTCGCTGGCCGCGAACTCGCGCTGCGAGGCGACCGGGAATGCCACCCAGACCTGATGGCTCGTATGGTCGTGGTATTCGACCTCGGCCTCGGCCAGCGCGGTCTTTTCGACCGGCGACCACATGACCGGCTTCGATCCCTGA
Source organism: Paracoccus marinus (assembly GCF_007018965.1). Classification (GTDB taxonomy): domain Bacteria; phylum Pseudomonadota; class Alphaproteobacteria; order Rhodobacterales; family Rhodobacteraceae; genus Paracoccus; species Paracoccus marinus. The sequence goes on along the minus strand of NZ_VJYZ01000015.1, from coordinate 71,577 downwards.
TAAAGGCTGCCGTTCATCAGCAGTTTCATGAACTCGCCCGCGATCACCGCCTCGGCGTGGTAGTTCATGGTGAGGTAAGGGTCGTCCCACTTGCCGGTGACGCCGAGGCGGCGGAACTCCTCGCGCTGGACGCCGACCCAGTGTTCGGCGAAGCGGCGGCATTCCTGCCGGAACTCGACGACGTCCACGGCGTCCTTGTCGAGGCCCTTCTGGCGGTACTGCTCTTCGATCTTCCATTCGATCGGCAGGCCGTGGCAGTCCCAGCCGGGGACATAGCGCGCGTCGCGGCCCATCATCTGCTGGCTGCGGACGATGAAGTCCTTGAGCACCTTGTTCAGCGCGTGGCCGATGTGCAGATGCCCGTTCGCATAAGGGGGGCCGTCATGCAGGATGAACGGCGCGCGCCCGGCCGAGGTGCCGCGCAGGCGGTCGTAGATGCCAAGGCGTTCCCAGCGGGCAAGCCAGTCCGGCTCGCGCTGCGGCAGGCCCGCGCGCATGGGGAAATCCGTTTCCGGCAGAAAGACGGTCTCGCGGTAGTCGGGGGTTTGGGGCTGCAGGGCGGGCTGCATGTCGGTCGTGTCGGCGCTCATCGGGCGGATCCTTGGAATGCTTGGGGGCAGGCATCATCCCGGCAGCGCGAAACCTCACGCTGCCGGGCGGCTAATTCGGGATATCCGGGCCGCGTGAAGCATGGGCGTGGTTATAGGAACCGACCGGGGGCGCGGCAAGGGCAGGGCGGACGGGCGGCGTCCGGGGGAACTTCGTTCCGGTCGCGCGGCGAAGGGTGAGGATCGCAGGGACGATTTCCGCCGGATCGCGGCAAGCGGAGTGTCGCGTTCCGCACCACGCCCGCGCCACCCCGCGCCGTTCCCGCGGCGCCACGTCGGCCGCCCTCGGCATCCTTTTCCCACGATCCCCCGCGCCGGTGGCATTGAAGCGGGCCTTTCGGCACGGTAGCAAGCCGGCATGACGCAATCAGCACCCATTCCGGCGGCCCCGCCGGCCATCGCGTTCCGTGGCGTCGTCAAGGTCTGGCCCCATGCCGGCGGGTCGGTCGCGGCGCTGGACGACGTGGACCTGCAGGTGCCGCACGGCGGGATCACCGGCGTGATCGGCCGGTCGGGTGCGGGCAAATCGACGCTTCTGCGGCTGGTCAACGGGCTGGAGCGCGCATCCTCGGGCCGGGTGGAGGTGCTAGGGCGCGACGTGACCGCCGCGCGCGGGCGCGACCTGCGTGACCTGCGCCGGGACGTCGGCATGATCTTCCAGCACTTCAACCTGCTTGCGAACCGCACCGTGCGCGGCAACGTCGCCCTGCCGCTGGAAGTCGCGGGCACGCCGCGCGGCCGGATCGGGGCGCGCGTGAACGAACTCATCGATCTCGTGGGTCTGGGACCGCTGGCCGACCGCTATCCGGCGCAGCTTTCGGGCGGGCAGAAACAGCGCGTCGGCATCGCCCGCGCGCTCGCGACCGAACCGAAGGTGCTGCTGTCTGACGAGGCGACGAGCGCGCTTGATCCCGAAACCACGACATCGGTGCTGGCGCTTCTTCGCAACATCAACCGCGAACTTGGCCTGACGATTCTGTTGATCACCCACGAGATGGCGGTCGTGCGCGACATCTGCCAGCACGTCGCGGTGATCGAGGCGGGCAAGATCGTCGAGACGGGCGCGACCTACGACATCTTCGCCGCGCCCCGGCACGAGGTCACGCGGTCGTTCCTGTCGGGGGTGACGGGCGCGGCGCTGCCGGGCTTCATCGCGCGGCGGATCGTGGCGCAGGGCGCGGGGCCCGCGATCCTCAGGATCACCTTCGCGGGCGACAGCGCGGCCGAGCCGGTCCTGTCGCGCATCGGATCGCAGCTGGGCGTGGATGCCAGCATTCTGTCGGGCACGATCGAGGAAATCGACGGCCGCCCGTTCGGCAACCTGACGGTGGAATTGCCGGCGGCGGACCTGGGCCGCGTGCGGGATTTCCTGCACGCGCAGGACCTGCGGACGGAGGTGCTGGGCCATGTCGGCTAACCTTGCCGCGCTGATCTGGGAAGCGACCCTTCAGACGCTTTACATGGTCGCGGTGTCGGGCGTGATCGGCACCGCCATCGGGCTGCCGCTTGGCGTATTCCTGGCCACGTCGAAGCGGGGCGAGCTGATGTCGTCGCCGCTGGCGAACCGCGTGCTGGGGCTCGTGGTGAACGCCATGCGCTCGGTCCCGTTCATCATCCTCGTGGTCGCGATCATCCCCTTCACGCGGCTGATCGCCGGCACCTCGATCGGCACCACCGCCGCGATCGTGCCGCTGACGCTGGCGGCCGCGCCCTTCATCGCCCGGATCGTGGAAACTGCGATCCGCGACGTGGACGGCGGCCTGATCGAGGCCGCGCGCGCCATGGGCGCGACCCCCGGCCAGATCATCCGCAAGGTCCTGGTGCCCGAGGCGCTGCCCGGTATCGTCCTTGGCCTGACGCTCGCGATGGTGTCGCTGATCGGCTATTCCGCGATGGTGGGGGCCGTCGGGGGCGAGGGTCTGGGCGATCTCGGCATCCGCTACGGCTACCAGCGTTTCATGCCCGAGGTGATGCTGGTCGTCGTCATCGTCCTGATCGTCCTCGTGCAGGCGGTGCAGTCCACCGGCGAATGGATCGCCCGGCGGCTGGATCATCGCGCCGCCAAGGACCGCGGGCTGTAATCCAATCCGAAAGCAAGGAGCATCGAGATGCTGAAATACATCGCCGCCGCGCTGGTCATGTCCGCAGGCATGGCTGCGGCCGAGGACATCAAGATCGGCGTCAGCCCCGGCGAACACGCCGAGATCCTGGAGCAGGTCGCGCCGATCGCCGCCGCCAAGGGCCTGAACCTCGACATCGTCGAGTTCTCGGACTACGTCGTCCCGAATACCGCGCTGGCCGACGGCGACCTGCAGGCCAACAGCTTCCAGCACGTCCCCTATCTGGAAAACCAGATCAAGGACCGCGGCTTCGATCTGGTTGTCGTGGCCAAGACCATCACCACGCCCATGGGCGTCTATTCCAGCAAGCTGAAGTCGCTGGGGGAGCTTGCCGACGGCGCCACCGTCGCAATCCCGAACGATCCGACGAACGGCGGCCGCGCCTTGCTGGTGCTGGCCGAACAGGGGCTCATCACCGTGAACCCGGACGCGGGCCTTGTCCCCACGCCGCTGGACATCACCGGCAACCCCAAGAAGCTTGAATTCAGCGAGCTTGACGCGGCGCAGCTGCCCCGCGCGCTGCAGGATGCGGACGCCGCCGTCATCAACACCAACTACGCGCTGGACGCGGGCCTAAGCCCCAAGAACGATGCGATCGCGATGGAAAAGGCCGACAGCCCGTATGCCAACGTGATCGTCGTGCGCGCGGGTGACGAGGGGCAGCCCTGGGTCAAGACGCTGGTCGAGGCGTATCATTCGCCCGAGATCAAGTCGTTCATCGACACCAAGTACGAAGGCGCGGTCATCCCCGCCTGGTAAGTTCATTCATCGGCTCTGACGAAAGCGGCCCGCCGGTGACGGCGGGCCGTTCTTCGTTCTGCGGTCGCCCGGCGCCTCTCAGGCAGTCGCGGGCGCCCTGCGCGCCACCGACAGCAGCCGCAGCGCGATGGGCACCGCGATGACCAGCCCGATGATCGTCGCCGTCCAGTCCGGCGCGACCAGCAGAATCGCCGCGAAGGCAAGCAGGATCCGCTCGATCGTCGAGGGGCGGGAGAACAGCCAGCCGGTGATCGCCGCCGAAAGCGTGAAGATGCCCAGCACCGCGCCGCCGAAGGCGAGAAGGAAGTTCGGCCAGGTGAAGTCTTGCGTGACCAGCAGCAGCGCGGGTTGGAACGCGAACACGAACGGCACCAGCGCCTTGCCCATCGACAGCCGGAACGCGGTGTTCCCGGCCTTGAAGGCGTTGGCGCCCGCGATCCCCGCGCCCGCATAGGCCGCCATCGCCACGGGCGGCGTCACGTCGGCCAGCACCCCGTAGTAGAACACGAAGAAATGCGCGACGATCGGCTCGACGTTCATCAGCCCCAGAACGGGCGCGGCGACCGCGACCATGATGATGTAGTTCGCGGTCGTGGGGATGCCGCAGCCCATCAGCACGCAGACCACCGCCGTCAGGATCAGCGTGAAAAGCAGCGTCAGGGTGTCGAGGCCCATGATCTCGAACGGCAGGACCGACAGCCAGCCCGACACGTCCTGCGCCCAGCCCGAGGCGATGCCGGTGACCATGTAGGCGATCTTGAAGCCGACCCCGGTCAGGGTGACGACACCGATCACCACGCCCACCAGCGCCGCGGCGGCGGTGACCGACAGCGACTGCTTGGCGCCCAGCTTGAACCCTTCGTAGAGGCCGTGCGCGGTGCCCTTCAGCCCCTCGACCACGCCCTTGGCCGAAAGCTCCTGCCACAGCAAGACCGCGATGCACGCGGTGATCGACCAGAAGGCGGCGGCAAACGGCGTGCGGCCCGACATCAGGATCACGATCAGCAGCACCAGCGGCACGAGCGTAAGCCAGCCCTGCCGCAGCACCTTCCATGCGTTCGGCAGTTCCGACCGGTGCAGGCCGCGCAGGCCAAGCCGCTTGGCTTCCAGGTGGACCTGCACCAGCACGCCGAAGAAGTGCATGAAGGCGGGCACGATGGCCGCCGTCAGGATCGTGGTCAGCGGCAGGCCCAGATACTCGATCATCAGGAACGCGACTGCGCCCATCACCGGGGGCGTGATCTGCCCCCCGGTCGAGGCGGCGGCCTCGACCGCGGCGGCGAAGTGGCGGGGGTAGCCCACGCGGATCATGGCCGGGATCGTCAGCGCCCCGGTCGTGACGGTGTTGGCGATGGACGACCCCGAGATCGTGCCCAGCATCGCCGAGGACAGGACCGACACCTTGGCCGGCCCGCCCGCGTAGCGCCCGGCGGCGGCCGAGGCCACGTCGATGAACAGCTGCCCCAGCCCGATCCGCGTCGCCATGACGCCGAAGAGGACGAAGTGGAACACATAGGTCGCGATCACACCCAGCGCGGTGCCGTAGATGCCCTGGCTCGTCAGGTACAGGTGGTTGACGATGTTGGGCCAGCTCGCGCCCGGATGGACGAGGATGCCGGGCATGTGCTGGCCGAAATAGGCGTAGGACATGAACAGGATCGCGATGACCGGCAGCGGCCAGCCCATGGACCGCCGCACGGCCTCAAGCAGCACCACGATCAGGATCGTGCCCATGGCGATGTCGATCGTCGTCGGGTTGCCGACCCGGAACGCCAGCTGGTCGTATATCCATGGCACATACAGCGCGGCAACCGCGCCGGCGATCCCCAGGGCCCAGTCGATCAGCGGCAGGCCCAGAAGCGTCAGCGGCCCGCGCGCGACCTGCTGCCGGCCGAAGGCGGAAAACGACATGAAGACGAGGAAGGTCGTGGCGGCGAGATGCAAGCCCCGATGGACCGTCGCCTGCGGGATGCCGAAGCCGGCGGTGTAGTAGTGATAGCAGCTCAGCAGGAACAGGATCGCCCCCACGAGGATCGCCACCGGCCGCACCAGCTCGCGGAAGCGCATCTCGGGATCGTATTTTTCCTCGATCTCGGCGAGCTGGTCGGCGCTCAGCACATCGGGCGCGTCGTAATGCGTGGGGCGGGGGTCGGTCATGTCGTTGTCCTTGAGGGCAGGGGGCCCGCAGGCGATCGTGCGCCTGCGGGCTGGTTCGGGGCGCGGGTTACTGGATCAGCCCGGCTTCGCGATAGAAGCGTTCGGCGCCCGGATGCAAGGGCAGGCCGAGGCCGGCGGCCGCGTTTTCCTTGACGATCATCTTGCCCTTGGCGTGGCCCGCATCAAGCTGCGTGCGGGTCGCGTCGTTCCAGATCGCCTTCGTGATGTTGTAGATCAGCTCTTCGGGCTGGTCGGCCGAGGTCAGCCACTGCGCGCCCACGGCGATGGTCTGCACGTCGGCCGCCTGGTTGTCGTAGGTGCCCGCCGGGATCGTGTTGGCGGCGAAGAACTCGTTCTCAAGCACCTTGGTGGCGACGTCGCCCTCGATCGGGACGATCACGACCTCCTGCTGGCTGGCCAGCTCGGCGATCGCGCCGGCCGGGTAGCCGCCGACGAAGAAGAACGCGTCCATGGCGCCGTCCTTCATCCGGTCCGCGGCCTGGTCGGGCTTGAGGTACTCGGGCGTGACGTCGCCTTCGGCGAGGCCGGCGGCGGCCAGGATCAGCTTGGCGTCGACCAGCGTGCCCGAGCCGGGTTCGTCCATCGACACGCGCTTGCCGCGCAGGTCGGCGACCGAGGCGATGCCCGATGCCTTGGTCGCGACCAGGTGGATCGATTCCGGGTAGAGGTTGGCGATCGCCCGCAGCTTCTCGGCCTTGGGCTGGCCTTCCCAGATGCCGGTCCCGGTATAGGCCCAGGCGGCGACGTCGCCCTGTGCGAAGCCCGACTCCATCGCCCCGCCCATGATCGCGTTGACGTTGGCGACCGATCCGTTCGAGGCGACGGCCGACGCCACCAGCCCGGGCACGCCGCAGGTGCTTCCGCCCTCGCAGGCGGCCGCGCCGGGCGGGGCCGAGATCGCGTTCGCGAGAAGCCCGCCGATGGGATAATAGGTGCCGGCGGTGCCGCCGGTGCCGATCCTGAAGAATGCCATGTCCTGCGCCGACGCCACCCCCCCAAGGGCGATCAGCGCAGCGGCCGCGAGGCCAGCCACTTTTCTGCCAAACATGCGAACGATCCTTTGCTTTGCGTGAACTGACGAAACCGTGAAGGAAGATGGCCGCCGTGACAACCTTTCGATTGCCGTGGCGGAGCCGTTTCGGGGGGTGAACCGCGCGGCCGCGGTCGCGTTGACCCGCCACACAGCGCAGCGAGGGACGGGGAACCGGCATGGCGGACACGGTCGCGGATTTCATCTGGAAACGGCTTCATCACTGGGGCGCGCGCCGCGTCTACGGCTATCCGGGCGACGGAATCGGCGGCCTGGTCGGCGCGCTGCACCGGATGCAGAAGGAAGCGCGGGATGACGCGGACGCGCCCTGCATCGACTTCGTGCAGGTCCGGCACGAGGAGATGGCGGGGCTTTGCGCCTCGGCCCATGCCAAGTTCACGGGCGAGGTCGGGCTGTGCATGGCGACCTCGGGGCCCGGCGCGATCCACCTGCTCAACGGTCTTTACGACGCCAAGGGCGACCACATGCCGGTGGTCGCGCTGGTCGGCCAGCAGGCGCGGTCCGCGATGGGGGCGCATTACCAGCAGGACGTTGATCTTCAGTCGCTTCTGAAGGACGTGGCGGGCGCCTTTGTCCAGACCGCGACGGTGCCCGCGCAGGTGCCGCACCTGATCGACCGCGCCTGGCGGATCGCAAAGGGCGACCGTGCCGTGACCGCGGTGATCCTGCCCAACGACCTGCAGGTCGAAAAGATGGAGGATCGGCCGCACGAGCATTTCTACGTCCAGTCCGGCGTCGGCCTGTCGATGACAAACCCGGTGCCTGGGCCCGACGCGCTCGCGGCCGCGGCCGAGGTCCTGAACGCGGGCGAAAAGGTCGCGATCCTGATCGGCGCGGGCGCCAAGGGGGCTGCGGCCGAGGTCGCGCAGGTGGCCGACGTGCTGGGCGCGGGTGTCGCCAAGGCGCTGCTGGGCAAGGAGGTGCTGCCCGACGCGCTGCCGTGGGTCACGGGGTCGATGGGGCTTCTGGGCACGCCCGCCAGCCACGAGCTGATGCAGGGCTGCGACACCCTGCTGATGGTCGGGACCGGGTTTCCCTATGCGGAGTTCCTGCCCAAGGCCGGCCAGGCGCGCGCCGTCCAGATCGACCTGTCGGCCGGGATGCTGGGCCTGCGCTACCCGACCGAGGTCAACCTGCTGGGCGATGCCGCGGCCACGCTGCGCGCGCTGATCCCGCTTCTGACCCGCAAGGAAGATCGCGGCTGGCGCGATAGCGTCGAGACGTCGGTGACGCGATCGCGCGAGGCGCTGGCGCGCGCGGCGGACGAGAAGGCCGATCCGATCAACCCGCAGCGGATCACGCGCGAGCTGACGCCGCGCCTGCCCGACGGCGCGATCGTCAGCGCCGACAGCGGCACGACGACGGTCTGGTGGGCCCGCGACCTCGACCTGCGCGAGGGGATGATGGGGTCGGTGTCGGGCACGCTCGCCACCATGGGCTGCGCGGTTCCCTATGCGATCGCGGCCAAGTTCGCCTATCCTGACCGGGTGTCCATCGCGCTGGCGGGCGACGGCGCGATGCAGATGAACGGCATGGCCGAGCTGATCACCATCGCCCGCTACTGGAAGACCTGGGCCGACCCCCGGCTGATCGTCATGGTGCTGAACAACCGCGAACTCGCCTTCGTGACGTGGGAGGAGCGGACCCAGATCGGCGATCCGAAATACCCGTCGAGCCAGGACTTGCCGGACATCCCCTACGGCGATGTGGCAAAGCTGATGGGGCTGGGCGGACGCCGGGTGGAACGGCCCGAGGATATCGGCCCCGCCTGGGACGAGGCGCTGGCCGCCGACCGGCCGTTCGTGCTGGACATCCTGGCCGACCCGAACGTGGCCCCGCTGCCTCCCCACATCACCCTGAAGCAGGCGCGAAGCTTTGCGAACGCGCTGTGGGCCGAGGAGGACCGGGTCGGCGTGGTGCGCGGCGCGGCGCGACAGATCGTCGGCCGATTGCTGCCCGGAGACTGAGCGGGGCGGCGGCCGGCGGGCAGGGTGACGTGAGATTGTGATTTTACTGTCACGAAACCGATACGGAACGCTCCTATGGGAAAAGATGGCCCAAAACCTCTCTCCAACCAGGAGCCTGCCATGAACATGAAGATCACCGCCTCGGCGCTTGCCATCGCCGCGCTGTCGGCGACCGCCGCCTCGGCCCGCGACAACGTCCAGATCGCCGGTTCGTCGACCGTGCTGCCCTACGCCACGATCGCCGCCGAAGCCTTTGCCGAAAACACCGACTTCGCCGCGCCCGTCGTCGAAGGCGGCGGTTCGTCGGCCGGCCTGAAGCAGTTCTGCTCGGGCGTGGGCGAGAACGGCATCGACATCGCGACCGCTTCGCGTCCGATCAAGGACATCGAAGTCGCCGAATGCCAGAAGAACGGCGTCACCGACATCATGGAAGTCCGCCTGGGCTATGACGGGATCGTCTTCGCCTCGTCGAACACCGGCGGCGACTTCGTCCTGACCCCGTCGGACGTGTTCAACGCGCTGGCCGCCGAAGTCGTCGTCGACGGCAAGGTCGTCGCCAACCCGCACACCAGCTGGAAAGACGTCAACGCCGAGCTGCCCGACCAGCCGATCCTGGCCTTCATCCCCGGCACCAAGCACGGCACCCGTGAAGTGTTCGAGGAAAAGGTCCTGATCCAGGGCTGCAAGGACACGGCCGCGCACGACGCGCTCGTCGCCGCGAAGGGCGAAGACGAAGGCGAAGCCGCCTGCAAGGCCGTTCGCGCCGACGGCAAGTCGGTCGACATCGACGGCGACTACACCGAGACGCTGGCCCGCCTGGGCTCCAGCCCCGAAGGCGTGGGCGTGTTCGGCCTGTCGTTCTACGAACAGAACACCGACAAGCTGAAGGTTGCCACGATGTCGGGCGTCACCCCCTCGACCGAGTCGATCGCCTCGGGCGAATACCCGGTTTCGCGCCCGCTGTTCTTCTACGTCAAGAAACAGCACGTCGGCACGATCCCCGGCCTGAAGGAGTTCGCCGCGTTCTTCGTGTCGGACGCCGTCGCCGGTCAGGGCGGCCCGCTGGCCACCTACGGCCTGGTTCCCGATCCCAAGCTGGCCGACACCCAGGCGGCCGTCGAAGCCGAAACCGTCATGGCCGCGAAGTAAGCGAGCCCCGAGGTTGATACCGGGACGGGCCGTCATGGCCCGTCCTTCTTCCCGAGTTCCCGCGTTCGCGCGCCCGTGAGGTGGAAATGTCTCCCTTCTGGATCATGGTGACCATCCTGGCTCTGGCCCTGGTGGGATACATTCTGGGACGACGCCGTGCTGGCAGTTCCGCCGCGGGCGACATCCGCAAGCTGCACTCGCGTCCGACCTACTATGGCTGGAACACCGCGATCTGGACCGCGCTGCCGTCGCTTCTGCTGCTGCTCGTCTGGGTCCTGGCCCAACCGCTGATCGTTGACCGCGCCGTGAACGGGAACATCCCCGACAGCGCCGTGTCCGACAGCCAGACGCGCGGACAGATCATGTCCGAGGTGCAGGGCACCGCGTTCGAGCTTGGCCGCGCCGTCAACGAAGGCATCGTTTCCCAGTCCGAGGCGCGGGCACTGTCGCTCGACGACGCGGCCACGACCGAAAAGCTGGCCGCGGCAGGGATCGAGATCACGCCCAGTGCCCCCGTGCTGGAAGCGGCCAAGGATTACCGGGCGTTCAACCTGAACGCCTCGCGCGCGCTGACCGGGGCTGCGCTGGTCCTCGCGCTGGCGGGCCTTGCCTGGTCGCTCAGCCAGATCAAGCCCGGCTACCGCGCCCGCAACATCGTCGAAAGCTTTGTGCGCGGGTTCCTGATCCTTTGCTCGCTGCTCGCCATCGCGACCACAGTGGGCATCGTGCTGTCGCTCGTGTTCGAATCGATCCGCTTCTTCCAGCTGTATCCGTGGCAGGACTTCTTCTTCGGAACCGAATGGACACCCAGCTTCGGCGGCGGGTCCAAGCTGGGGATGCTGCCGCTGCTGTGGGGCACGCTCTACATCTCGCTGATCGCGCTTCTGTTCGCGGTTCCGATCGGGCTGTTCGCGGCGATCTACATGTCGGAATATGCGACCCCCCGCGTGCGCGGCTTCGTCAAGCCGGTGATCGAGGTGCTGGCCGGGATCCCGACCATCGTCTATGGCCTGTTCGCCCTTGTCACCGTGGGGCCGCTGATCCGCGACTGGATCGCCGCCCCCGCGGGCTTCGGCAACTCGGCCTCGTCCGTGATGACCGCGGGCCTGGTGATGGGCATCATGCTGATCCCGTTCGTGTCGTCGCTGTCGGACGACATCATCAACGCGGTGCCGCAGTCGCTGCGCGACGGCAGCCTTGGCCTTGGATCGACCCCGTCCGAGACGGTGCGCAACGTGATCCTGCCCGCGGCGCTGCCGGGGATCGTCGGCGCCATCCTGCTGGCCGCCTCGCGCGCCATCGGCGAGACGATGATCGTGGTCCTGGGCGCCGGCGCGATGGCGCGGATCAGCGGCAACCCGTTCGACGCGATGACCACCATTACCGTCAAGATCGTGGGCCAGCTGACGGGTGACAACGACTTCGCCTCGCCCGAGACGCTGGTCGCCTTTGCGCTCGGCCTGACGCTTTTCGTGATGACCCTCGCGCTCAACATCGTGGCGCTGGTCATCGTCCGCAAATACCGGGAGCAGTACGAATGACGGACGCAGTTTCCGCCGGACCGCGGCGCGTCGGCGCCCAGGGTGCCACGCGCAAGTCGCTGCTGGTCGCCGATGCGCGCACCCGCCGCCGCAACGCCGCCGAAACGCGGTTCAAGGCCTACGGCATCGTCGCCATCGCGATCGCGATGCTGGCGCTCGTGTTCCTGCTGTTCACGATCGTCCGCGACGGCAGCGGCGCGTTCCGCCAGACCTTCATCGACGTTCCGGTCACCATCGACGCCGCGATCGTCGACCCAAAGGGCAACCGCGACCAGAAGGACATGGCGGGCGTCCTGACCATGTCCTACGGCAGCATGCTGGAAAAGTCGCTCGAGACCTGGGTCGCGCAGAACAACGTGCAGATCGAGGGGCTGGGCAAGGCGGATTACGCCAGCTTCTATTCCAGCCAGGCCCGCGCCACCCTGCGCGACATGGTCCTGGAAAACCCCGAGATCATCGGCACCACCATCAACGTGCCCGCGCTCGCCTCGTCCCGCGTGGACGGGATGTTCAAGGGCCGCGTGACCGCCGAATCCGCGGAAATCGACGCCCGCACCTCGCTCGCGCAGTTCCGGCTGGCCGAGGCGATGGAAGAAAAGGGGGCGCTGACCACCCGCTTCAACTGGGACTTCGTGACCCAGCCCGATGCGTCCGACAACCGGGCCGAGGCCGCGGGCCTTGGCGTCGCGATCATCGGCTCGGCCTACATGATGCTGATCGTGCTGGTGCTGGCGCTGCCGATCGGCGTCGCCGCCTCGATCTACCTGGAAGAGTTCGCGCCCAAGAACCGCCTGACCGACATCATCGAGGTCAACATCTCGAACCTCGCGGCTGTGCCGTCGATCGTGTTCGGGATCCTGGGCCTGGCCGCGTTCATCAACTTCATGGGCCTGCCGCGCTCGGCGCCGATCGTCGGCGGTCTGGTGCTGACCTTGATGACGCTGCCCACGATCATCATCTCGACCCGCGCCGCGCTGAAGGCGGTGCCGCCGTCGATCCGCGACGCGGCGCTGGGGGTGGGCGCGTCCAAGATGCAGACGGTGTTCCACCACGTCCTGCCGCTGGCGATGCCCGGCGTGCTGACCGGCACCATCATCGGCCTGGCGCAGGCCCTGGGCGAGACCGCGCCGCTGCTGCTGATCGGCATGGTGGCCTTCGTGACCGCCTATCCCTCGGCCCCGCCCGAGGGGTTGTTCGAGCCGGCGTCGGCGCTGCCGGTGCAGGTGTATAACTGGACGCAGCGCGCCGATTCGGCCTTCTTCGAGCGTGCGTCCGGGGCGATCATCGTGCTGCTGGCCTTCCTTTTTGCGATGAACCTGGTGGCCATCATCCTGCGCCGCCGCTTCGAACGGCGCTGGTAACAGGAGTTGAGCGACATGAACGACATGCGACTGGCGGAGCGCACAGTGGATACGCAAGGCAAACCGATCAAGTTCAGCTGCCGCGACGTGCAGGTGTATTACGGCGACAAACACGCCATCAAGGACGTGAACGTCGATCTGGAAGACAAGACCGTGACGGCCTTCATCGGGCCGTCGGGCTGCGGCAAGTCCACCTTCCTGCGCTGCCTGAACCGGATGAACGACACCATCGACATCGCCCGGATCGAGGGCAAGATGATCCTCGACGGCGAGGACATCTATGACCGCCGGGTCGACCCGGTGCAGCTGCGCGCGCGCGTGGGCATGGTGTTCGAGAAGCCGAACCCGTTCCCCAAGTCGATCTACGACAACGTGGCGTACGGCCCGCGCATCCACGGCCTGTCGCGCAACAAGGCCGAGCTTGACGGCATCGTCGAAAAGGCGTTGCGCGGCGCGGCGCTCTGGAACGAGGTCAAGGACCGGCTCAACGAAACCGGCACCGGCCTGTCCGGCGGCCAGCAGCAGCGCCTGTGCATCGCCCGCGCCGTCGCCACCTCGCCCGAGGTGCTGCTGATGGACGAACCCTGCTCGGCGCTCGACCCGATCGCCACCAGCCAGGTCGAGGAACTGATCGACCAGCTGCGCGAGGAGTTTTCGGTCGTGATCGTGACCCACTCGATGCAGCAGGCCGCCCGCGTGAGCCAGAAGACCGCGTTCTTCCACCTGGGCAACCTGGTCGAATACGGCACCACCGACGACATCTTCACCAACCCGCAGGACCCGCGGACCGAAAGCTACATCAGCGGCAAGATCGGCTGACGCCCACTGCCGCGAAGGGAGAGACGCTCATGAACCGCGACCGACACATCGCATCGGCTTTCGACCGGGATCTGGAAACCGTGCAGGCTCTCGTCGTCAAGATGGGGGGGCTGGTAGAGGCCGCGATCTCGGACGCGGCGCTGGCGCTGGAAACGCGAGACGACGAACTGGCCGAGGACGTGCGCCGCCGCGACCGCAGCATCGACCTGCTGGAAGCGCAGGTCAACGAAGAGGCGGCGCGGCTGATCGCGCTGCGCTCGCCCACGGCCACCGACCTGCGGCTGGTGCTGACCGTCATCAAGATCTCGGCCAGCCTGGAACGGGTGGGCGACTATGCCAAGAACATCGCCAAGCGCAGCAACGTGCTGGCCCACATGCCCGTCATCGACGGCGCGGGCATGGCGCTGCGGCGGATGTCGTCCACGGTCGAGAAGATGATGAAGGACGCGCTGGACAGCTATGTCCACCGCGACGAGGCGCTGGCCACCGATGTGCGGGCCCGCGATCTTGAAGTCGACCAGATGTACAACGCGCTCTTCCGCGAATTCCTCACGCACATGATGGAAGACCCGCGCAACATCACCGCCTGCATGCATCTGCATTTCATTGCCAAGAACATTGAACGGATGGGCGACCACGCCACCTCGATCGCCGAGCAGGTGATCTATCTGGTGTCGGGCGCGCTTCCGGATGAATCCCGTCCCAAGCGTGACAGCGTCAGCCGCGCCGGGCTTTCCGAAAGCGAGGATTAACGCATGACATCTCGGCAGCAGCCGTGCGTGCTGGTGGTCGAGGACGAAGGCGCGCAGCGCGAAGTCCTGAAGTACAATCTTGAATCCGAAGGGTTTCAGGTCCTGATCGCCGAAAATGGCGACGAGGCCCTGTTGCTGGTGCGGGAAGAAACCCCCGACCTGATCGTGCTCGACTGGATGCTGCCGAACGTGTCGGGCATCGAGGTGTGCCGGCGCGTCAAGGCCGACCCCGAGACCCGGCAGATCCCGATCATCATGCTGTCGGCGCGGTCCGAAGAAGGCGACCGCGTGCGCGGGCTGGAAACCGGCGCCGACGATTATGTGGTCAAGCCATACTCGGTGGTCGAGCTGATGGCGCGCCTGCGCACGCAGCTGCGCCGCACCCGGCCCGCCACGATGGGCGAACGGCTGGCGTTCGAGGACATCATCCTGGACGCGGGCGAGCATCGCGTGTTCCGCGACGGCCGCGCCCTGCATCTCGGCCCGACCGAGTTCCGGCTGCTCAGCACGCTGATGGAAAAGCCGGGCCGGGTCTGGACCCGCGAGCAACTGCTGGACCGCGTCTGGGGCCGCGACATCTACGTCGATACGCGCACGATCGACGTGCATGTGGGCCGCCTGCGCAAGGCGCTGATGTCGAACGGCGGCGACAATCCGGTCCGCACGGTGCGCGGCACGGGGTATTCGCTGGGATGATGCGTGCGAGCGGCGGGTCCGAGGCTCAGCCGGCCAGCGGCATCGCTGCAGGCATAGGCGGCGCGTGGCGCGGCGGGATCGCCCGCGCGCCTTGCGTCACGCGCCCGCGGCCTGAACCGGCACGATCCTGACCGGAATCGCCTTGTAGGCCGGGGTCTTGCTGCCCTTCGCCTGGTGGTGCAGCGGCATCAGCACGTTCGCCTCGGGGAAATACGCGCCGACCGCGCCCTTGGGCAGCGGGTGTTCGACCACCTGCAACGGCCCCAGCCGCCGGTCGCGGCCGTCATCCGCGACCGTCTCGACCTCGACCCGGTCGCCCAGCTTCAGCGACAGCCGCGCCATGTCGTCCGGGCCCATGAACAGGATGTCGCGCGCCCCCTTCACGCCGCGGAAGCGGTCGTTGTAGCCATAGACCGTGGTGTTGAACTGGTCGTTGCTTCGCAGCGTCATCAGCCGAAACACGCCCTCGTCGTGGCCGGCATATGTCGCGTCCAGCGCGTCGGGCAGGATGAAGTTGGCAAGGCCGGTCTTGGTTTCCCACTTGCGCTCGCGCGAGGGCAGCGGCTTGGAGAACCCGCCCGGCTCGTCCTTCCGCGTCTCGTAGTCACGAAATACGTCGGGCCAGATCGCCTCGATCTCGGCCCGCACCAGGGCGTAGTCCCCGGCCCAGGCGTCCCAGTCCACATGCGGGTTCGGCTGCAGGATCTCCCTTGCCAGCCGCGCGATGATCGCGGGTTCCGACATCAGGTCCGGCGCCGCCGGCGCCTTTTGCCCGTGCGAGGCGTGGACTCGGGCCGTGCTGTCCTCCATCGTAACGACCTGCTTGCCGGTGGCCTGCACGTCGTTCTCGATCCGGCCCAGGCAAGGCAGGACCCAGGCGCATTTTCCGGCGATCAGGTGGGTGCGGTTCAGCTTGGTCGCGACGTTCACCGTCACGTCCAGCGTCTTCCACGCGGTTTCCACCGGCACCGTGTCCGGGACCGCGCGCAGGACGTTCCCGCCCAGCATCAGCATCGCCTTGACGCGGCCAGAGACGATGCCCTCGCAGCCATCGGCGATGTCGTAGCCTTCCTCTTGCGACGGCGCGAACCCGTAGCGCGCGCCGATCCGGTCCAGCGGCACCTGTTCGGGGCGGGACGACACCCCCACGGTGCGCTGCCCCTGCACGTTCGAGTGGCCGCGCACCGGGCAGATGCCCGCGCCGGGGCGGCCGATATGGCCGCCGACCAGCAGCAGGTTCATCAGCATCTGCACCGCCTGCACCCCCAGCCGGTGCTGGGTGATGCCCATGCCGTAGATGCTTATGACGCGGTTCGAGCGGGCGAAGATGTCGCCCGCGTCCTGCATCTGGCCGCGCGTCAGGCCGCTTTCGCGTTCCAGTTCGTCCCAGGATTGCTGCTTGATCCAGTCGGCATAGCCGTCGAAGCCGTGGGTGTGTTCGGTGATGAAGTCGCGGTCGATGACCTCGGCGGCGTCGCTGCGCTCGAACACGGCCTTGGCGATCCCGGCCAGCGCCGCGATGTCGCCGCCCGGCAGCGGCTGAAGGTAAAGCGAGCTCATCTTCGTCGCCCGCTGGGTCATCATCTGAACCGGGTTCTGCGGGTTCACGAACTCTTCCCAGCCACGTTCGCGCATCGGGTTGATGACGATGACCGGCACCCCGCGCTGGCGCGCCTGCTGCAGCGGATGCATCATGCGCGGGCTGTTCGAACCGACGTTCTGGCCCACTGCGAAGATGCAGTCCGTCAGCTCGAAATCCTCAAGCCGGACGCTGCCCACGGGGGTTCCCACGGATTCCTTAAGGCCGATGGACGTGCTTTCGTGGCACATGTTGGCGCTGTCGGGCAGGTTGCTGGACCCGTAAAGCCGCGCCATCAGCTGCCACATGTACGACGCCTCGAGCGAGGCGCGGCCCGAGGCGTAGAAGATCGCCGACTGCGGATCGTCCGACAGCGCCCGCATCGCGCGGCCGATATCGGCGAACGCCTCGTCCCAGGTCGAGGGGACAAGCCGGTCCGCGTCGGGATCGATGCGCAGCGGCACGGTCAGGCGGCCCGCGCGTTCCAGGTCATGGTCGCTCCACGTCAGCAGCTCGCACAGGGGGTGGCGGTCGAAGAAGGCAGCGTCGGCGCGGGCGTCGGTCAGTTCCCACAGCGTGGCCTTGGCGCCGTTCTCGCAGAACTCGAACGGGTGGGGCTTGGCGGGCTTTGCCCAGGCGCAGCTGACGCAGGCGAAGCCGCCGGGCTTGTTCTGGTTGCGCATTATCGTCGCGGTGACGGGTCCGGACACCGCGTTGCCGAACTGCTTCGTCAGGCTTTTGACCGATCCCCAGCCGCCTGCCGGGCCAAGCGCGGCGTTCAGGTCCTGCTTGTCGGGCATCGGCTCGTCCTCGTGGTCGCGATTGATCCGGATCAACGCGAGGCCGGGGCGGGGGGTTCACCTAACTTGAAGCAAGATCAGCCGCGCGGCGGCCGGTCTCAGCCGCCGCGCTGGCCTCGCTCAGCGGATGCGCCGGGCGATGGCGGCGGCCAGGGGGTCGTGGACCTCGCGCGCGCCCGATGCGGGGTCGTGGCCCAGAAGGCCGTTCGGACACAGCCGGTCGTCGTCCCAGCCGGGATGGTTGGCGATCGGATAAAGGCAGATCCCCTCGACCCGCGCACCGCGGCGACGCGCCCGCGCGACCTCGTCCGCGACATAGTCGAACCAGCTTGCCCGGCGCGGCCCCTCGGTCCCCGTTTCGGCCAGCATCAGCGGGCGGTCGTAGCGCGCCGCGACCTCGACCAGCAGGTCCGACAGCGGGCGATAGATGATGTCGTCCACGTCGATCGGCTTGCCGCCGTGGATCCACTGGTTGTTGAAGTAGTAGTTGACGCCGACGATGTCCAAGGCGTCCGGGTTGCCGCCGATCTGCGGCCACATCCGTCCACTGACCAGCTCGAACGCCTGGAACTGCGCGTCGTGCCAGCCCTGCGCTTCCCACAAGGGGCGGCCGGTCCAGGCCGCGTGGTGGATGGCGATCAGCGGCTCGGCCATGATGAAGCGGGCGCGGGGGTCGACCGCCCGCAGTTCGTCCACGGCGGCGAGATAGGCGCGGGCAAGCTGGACCTTCAGCTCATACCCGCGACCGGCGGCATGGGGATTGAGATAGCGGGCGTCGCCCCCGGCCCAGGCGAAGAAGCTGACCTCGTTCACCGGGCACCAGAACGGCACTGCGTCGGTCAGGCCGCGCAGGTGCCTGCCCACCGCGCGGGCAAAGGCGGCGAAGCGTTTCACGAAGTCGGCGGACCAGATGTCCAGATCGTCGGGCCAGCCGTAATGCAGCAGGTCCCAGATCACCTGCGTGCCGCTGTCGCGCGCCGCCTCGATCATCGGCATGAGGCTGGAGAAGTCGTAGCGGCCCGGCTCGCGCTCGATCAGGTGCCAGCGCGCGGCATCGCGGCAGGCGCGAATGCCCAGGGCCTGCAACTGGCGATAGTCCTGCGCGGCGTAGGTGTCGTGGCCGGTCGATGCCAGCACGTCGAGCCGCGGCCCGTGGCGCAGCCGGTGGGTGGAGCTTTCCCAGCCGCCCAGCACGAAGCTGTCGAAGGTCGCGGGCGGCGGGGCGTAGGGGTTTTCGGCCAGCACCTCGGCGATCAGGCGTTCCCACTGCGGGACCACGACCTCGGCGGAGTAGGTCGCCTTTACATGGGCGCGCAGCGCGTGGCCCATGCGCGTCCGCAGCGCCGGGTCGCGCGCCAGCCGCAGCATGGCGGCTGCGACCGCGTCGGGGCTTTCGTGCGGCACGAAGATTCCGGTCTCGCCGTCTCGGATCTGCTGTAGCGCGCCGTTGTCGGGGGTGGCGATGACGGGCAGCCCGGCCGCGCCCGCCTCGGCGATGACATGCGGCATCCCCTCACCGCGCGAAAGCCAGCAAAGCCCGTCCATCGCCGCCAGAAGGTCCGGCACGTCCTTGCGGTCGCCGGTGAACTGGAGGCGCCCCTCAAGGCCAAGCTCGTGCGCCAGCCGGTGCAGCTCGTCGCGGTATTCCGGCATGAAGGCGTCGGGGCCGCCGACGACGACGAAGCGCGCCTTCGGCTCGGCCCCGACGACCTGCGCGGCGGCGCGGATGAAATCCTCGACCCGCTTCTTGCGGTCAAGCCGCCCGACCCAGCCGAACAGGACCTGATCGTCCGCGATCCCCAATGCGGCGCGCATCGGCGCGCGGCGGGCGGAATCGAACTCCGCCAGGTCCACCATCGACGGGATTTCCAGCGCGTGCTGCGGCCGTTCGGGCATCCGCGACGCGGCGGCCTCGCGGATGCTGTCGCAGACGCCCACGTAGCGCGCGGTGAAATGCTTCGGTCCCGACAGCGCCTCGCGCACAAGCCCGCCATGCTCGATCAGCGGCGGGCGCACCGCCAGCCGTTCCAGCGCCGGATAGATGTCGGCCACGTCCTGCGACGAGATGACGATGTCGGCGCCGCTGATCTTGCGGCGCAGGTAATCGATCGTCTCCTCGAACCCGAGCGAATACGCGGTCGTGTCCACGTGGACGCCGAGCGCGCGCAGCTGCTCGTGGCTTTGATCCGGCATCCCCTCGCGGCGAAAGCAGGGGATCACGTCGATCCGATACTTCGTCCGGTCGAGGGTCCGGGCCAGAAGCCGCACCTCGGTTTCCTCGCCGCCGACCACGAGCCAGGCAAAGACCCACAGGATGCGGATCTTGCCGGCGTCGGGATGGGGTTCAGGAATGTGCCCCGACCCCAGCGCCTCGGCCACGCGCGCGTCCTCGCGCTCGCGGTCGGAAAGCTCGCGGACGGCAGAGGTTTCCGGGGCGGCGGTCACGGCCGCCGCCCCGGGTTCGGTCATCGGACGCGGCTCATTCATGCGCGAACACGATCTGCAGGAACTCGGGCCGGTCCTTCACGAGATGGCGCAGGAAGCCCGGCGCGTCGTCATATGGCACGACATGGGTAATCATGTGTTCGCGGATCAGGTCGCCCTCGTCGGCCAGCAGGTGCAAGGTTTCCTGCGCCAGCCGGCGCTGGTCCCAGGCATGCGCCAGTTGTCGGGGCATCCGGTTGATCTGCGCGCAGCGGATCGACAGGCCGTTGTGGTGGAACTCCTCCCCCAGCCGCGCGCCGTCCATGCCGCCTTGATAGAAGGCGAGGTCGATGATCGTGCCCTGCGGCCTGAGCGCGCGCAGCGCGAGGTTCAGGCTGTCGGATCGCGCGCGGGTCTGGAACACGTATTCCGCGCCGCGCCCGCCCGCCTTGTGGTGCCAGCGCGACTTGGCGTGGCGCCACGCCTCGTCCTCGCCCATCGCGTCGAAGCCCATGCGCCGGGCGAGGTCCTGCCGCCAGGGCGAAGGGTCCACGATGACGATTTCCGACGCGCCGCCCTGCCGCGCGAACAGCGCGCAGAACAGCCCGACCGTCCCGCCGCCCCAGACCAGCACCGGCCGCCCCTCGACGCCCGCGCCGAGATAGGGCACCGACGCCCCGAACTGATCGGCGTCGGCGTGCAGGATCCCGTTCGCCGCGATCGGCCCCATCTGCGCGACGAAGATCCCCAGCATCGGGTCGATCCCGTCGGGCATCTTCAAAAGCAGGTCGCGGCCGGGATCGGCGGTGTGGCCGGTCTTGTGGCCGAATGTCGTGGCCACCGCGTCGCCGTTGGCAAAGCCGTGGGCGCGGCTGTCGATGACGCGCCCGACCTCCATGTAGCCGAGGAAGTTGACCGGAAAGCGCGCCGACGGCTCGCCCGGGATGAACACGACCTGACCCTCGTCCCAGCGGGAGTGAAGGTAGGGGTTCGTGCCCTTCATGAAGGTGAGTTCGGTCCCGGCGGACAGGCCGGTGTACATCAGGTCCAGCCGGACCTGGCCGTCGCCGGCTGGGCCTTCGTCATAGCCGAAGAAATAGGGCTCGTTCTCGCGTTCGATCCCCAGGCTGCGGATGTGCCTATGCTGATGCGGCAGCGCCGGTGTCCGCCGAAGCGGCTTCACGAAAAAAGGGCTGCGGGTTGGACCGCAGCACCTCCATCTTCACGAGGGCGCCGGTCGCGGCCGATTTCGACACGGCCAATGCGACGCGGTGCGTTTCCAGCGCCTCGGCATAGGGGCAGCGGATGCGGTTTTCCTTCCCTTGCACGGCGTCCACGAAGTCGCGGTCCTCGCGCCAGACGGGGTCGCCTTCGGCATGGCGGACCGGGCGGCCGTGGCCGGTGTCGATCATGATGTCGTGGTCGGTGATTTCCATCGCCAGCGCGTCCGCAAAGACATGCAGGCCGACGCGGTGGTTCCAGCGCAGCAGGCAGGTCGCGGCGAGGTTCGCGATCGTGCCGGATGCGAAGCGCAGGCTGGCGGTCGTCGCGGTGGGGACGGTCAGCCCCTCGAAATCCGCGCGGTCGCGGTGGCTCGCCAGCCCGAACACCTCGGTCACGTCGCCCGACAGGAACCGGGCAAGGTCGATGATGTGGGTCGCCTGTTCCACGACCTGGCCCCCCGACGCATCCTCCCGCCACCACCATTGCGGGGGCGGGGTCTGGTCCAGCCAGAAGCCCGTCATCAGCTGCGCGGGGTTGTCGGCCAGCCGCGCGCGCGCCTCGTCCACCGTGTCGAGATAGCGCCAGTGGTAGCCCACGGCGGTGATGAGGCCCGCGCGCTCGACCTCGGCCGCGATCTCCTCGGCAAGGCCGAGGTCGAGCGACAGCGGCTTTTCGACGAAGAAGGGCAGGCCTTTCTCGATGCAGGCGCGTTCGGCGTCGCCATGGGCGAAGGGCGGGACGCAGATGTAGACGGCGTCCAGTTCGACCGCCTCCAGCATCTCGGCGTGGGTGTCGAACGCCTGCGCGCCGAAGCGGCCGGCGGCGTCCTGGGCGCGGGCCCCGTCAGGGTCGGCGATCGCCACGATCCGCACGTCGGGCATCTGTTCCAGGACGCCGAAATGCCGGTGGGCGATGCCCCCCGCGCCGATGAAGCCCAGACGTGTCGTGGTCATGTCCCGAAGTCCTTTGTCGTTGGCCGCGCAGAACGGCGGCATAGAGCCGGGCGGTATCCTCGCCCATGCGGGTTGCGGTGTAGAATGCATCATAGCGCGCGCGCTGCGACAAGGCGGTCGCGGCACGCGCCGCTGCGTCGTCGATGGCCGAGGCGAGCGATCGCGCCAGCGCGCGGGGGTCGGCGGGCGGCACCAGCCACGGATGGTCCGGCCCCAGCGCCTCGGTCACGCCGCCGATGCGGGTGGCGACGACCGGCAGGCCGTGCGCCATCGCTTCCAGCACGACAAGGGGCAGCCCCTCGAAGGTGGAGGGCAGGACGAGCAGATCGGCATCCGCCATGAGCGCGGGCACGTCGTTCCGGGGCCCGAGGAAATCGACCGCAAGTCCGTGCCGCGCGGCGCGGGCGCGGATGCGGTCCTGCTCGGGGCCGCCGCCGGCCAGCCGCAGCCACGCGCGGGGATGGGTGCGTACAAGCCGCGCCATCGCGGCGACCAGGGTGCGGTGGTTCTTTTGCGGGGTGAAGCGGGCCACGCACAGGATCGTCGGCGGCTGGTCGGCGCGGTCCGGGGGATGCGGCGGCGGCCCCGCGTCGATCCCGTTCGGGATGCACGCCATCGGCAGGCGCGGCCCGCGCATCGTTGCCAGCATCGGCCGCCAGCTGTCGGCGGCGGCCCGGCTGACCGTTATCACCGCGTCGAGCGTGGCCACCATGCGCGCGTAATCCTCGCGCTGCCGGGGGCAGGTGATGAGCCATGGCAGATGCTCGGTCCGCACAACGGGCGCCGAGGTTTCGCCCGCCAGACCGTGGCCTTCCCAGCCGATACCGGCATGGACATGGACGATATCCGCGCCCGTCAGCGCATGACGCCAGCGCCCGTCGGCGACCGTCGCCGCCATGACGCCGAGCCCGCGCCCTTGGACCGCAAGCGCCCGGCCCGCCTCGTGATCGGGAAACACCACCCGCGCGCGCCAGCCGTCCGGCAGCGCGCGGGCGAGCGTCAGCATGTGGCGGCCGACGCCGGACGGGTCCGGGCTGTCGGTCGCCATGACGACGGTTCGGCCCCCGTGCGGGGGCGGATCGGGCGATACCGAAGGCGCCACGTCACTCCCCGGCGATCACCGAAGCGGCGGCGAGGGCGGGCAGGCGGTCGGCCAGCCTGCGGTGGATCGACAGCGCCTGACCGACCACCTGGTCCATGTTGTAGTAGCGGTACGTCCCCAGCCGCCCGGCGAAGATCACGTCGGGCCGTTCCAGCGCCAGCGCCTCGTAGCGCTTGAACAGCGCCTGGTTTTCAGGGCGCGGTATCGGGTAGTAGGGATCGCCCTCGGCCGAGGGGTATTCATAGGTGATCGAGGTCTGCGGGTGGATCTGGCTCGTCAGGTGCTTGTATTCCGTGACGCGGGTGTAGGGCACGTCCTCGGCCGGATAGTTCACGACCGCGACCTCTTGCAGGCGGCGCTGGTCCAGCGTCTCGTGCCGGAACCTCAGGCTGCGATAGGGCAGCTGGCCGAAGCGGTGGCCGAAAAAGGCGTCGATCGGGCCGGTGTAGATCGTCAGCGGCGCGAGATCGCGGTCGGGCAGATCGTGGAAGTCCTGCCCCAGCGCAAGATCGATCAGCGGGTGGTCCAGCATCCGCTCGAACATGCGGGTGTAGCCGTCGCGCGGCATCGCCTGGAAGCTGTCGGTGAAATAGCGGTCGTCGGCGTTGGTGCGGGTCGGCACGCGCGAGGTGACAGACTTGTCCAGTTCCGACGGGTCCAGCCCCCATTGCTTGCGGGTGTAGCCCTGGAAGAACGTCTCGTAGAGCCGGGTCCCGACCGCGTTCACCACCACGTCGCGGCTGTTTCTGATGTCCGCGACGGGTTCGGCCTGAGCGGCGAGGAAGGCCGCGACCTCGGATTCCGTCGAAAGGTTCAG
This sequence comes from Paracoccus marinus, assembly GCF_007018965.1. Classification (GTDB taxonomy): domain Bacteria; phylum Pseudomonadota; class Alphaproteobacteria; order Rhodobacterales; family Rhodobacteraceae; genus Paracoccus; species Paracoccus marinus. The sequence continues at coordinate 47,677 of NZ_VJYZ01000015.1, read as the reverse complement.
GCCGTAGAGGGCGTTGACCGTGGTGCGGTTGATGGGCATCGGCACCCGTATGTCGCCGACCTGCGCCAGCACCCGGTGCTCATAGGGCCGCCACGCGGTGAAGCGCGACAGGAAGTTCACGACGTCGTCGCTGTTGGTGTGGAAGATGTGGGGGCCGTAGCGGTGGACCAGAACGCCCGCCGCGTCGTGGTGGTCATAGGCGTTGCCCGCGATATGGTCGCGCTTGTCCACGACCAGCACCCGCTGGCCCGAAGCTTCCGCCAGCCGCTCGGCCAGCACCGATCCGGCAAATCCCGCCCCCGCGATCACCACATCATAGGGGCGCTTTCCGCCGCGGCGGATGCCCGGCGCGGGGAAGCGATCGTCGCCCCGGCGTTCCACGCGGGCCGCGGCGGCCTCGGTCACGAGACGGTTCATGTGGCGGAAGGTCGCGTCCCAGCTGAGCGTCGCCAGCATGTGGTCGGCGGCGTCGCGCCACCCGGTCGATTGGCCGCGCGCCATCGCCAGCGCGTCCGCGCAGGCGGCGATGAAGCCCGGGCAGTCGGCGGCGATCCGCACCGCCTCGGTCTCGCCGTATTGGCGGATCACGTCGCGGATAGCGGTCGAAACCACGGGGCGGCCGCCGGCGAGGTATTCCGGCGTCTTGGTCGGGCTGATGAACCGCGTCGCCTCGTTGATCGCGAAGGGCATCAGCGCCACGTCCCAGCCCGACAGGTAGGCGGGCAGGTCGGCGTATTGCTTTTGCCCCAGCCAATGGATGTTCGCCGCGCGCGGCAGGTCCGCGTCGGCGATCTTGGCCACGGGGCCCAGCATCACGATCTGCCAGTCGGGATGCGCCGCCGCCATGTCGCGGATCAGGTCGAGGTCGAGCCGCTCGTCGATCACGCCGTAATAGCCGAAGCGCGGATGCGGGATCGCGGCCTGGTCGGCGGGGTCGGCCTGCGCCACGCGCGCCTGCGCGAAGTGGCGGGCATCGACGCTGGACGGAAAGGGGTGGATGTTGTCGTGCTGGACGCGCTTTGCTTCGTAAAGGCTGTGGCCTCCGGTAAAGACGACATCGGCGGCGGCGAGCAGGTCGGCCTCGTTCCGGCGCAGGCTTTCGGGGGCAAAGCGGAACGCCGACAGTTCGTCCATGCAGTCATAGACGACCGCGCTCGCCTGCACATGGCGCGCGATCGGCCACATCTGCGGGGTGTAGAACCACAGCACCGGCTCGGCGATGCCGGTGAGCGCGAGCATCTGGTCGAGGAGCGCGGCCAGCGCGCGGTCGGCTTCCTCTGGCGAGAAGGCGCGGGGCACGCGCGGGCGCACGGCCTGCACGGTGGTGCCGGGGAAGGCGTGGAACTCCAGATAGGGCAGGTGGTGATCGACCGGGATCGTCTCTTCCCAGAAGATCACGCGGCGGTCGGCGGCGAAGCGGCCGATCAGGTGCTGCGGGCGTTGCAGCACGAAGTCCCAGCGCAGGTGTGAAAAGCAGATCAGCGGCGCGGGGGACGGCGCGGCGGGCAGAACGGCGGGCAGCACGGGGTGGGCATCCGCGGCTGCGGCAATGGTCGAGGTGACAGAGGTCATGCGGAAACCCTTCCGGCACGATAACCGCGTGCCTGGTCGATCAGCGCCGAAAGCTGGCGGATGGAATGGGGCCATGTCCAGTTCGCCTGGACGACGGCGCGGGTGTCGAACTGCGCGGACCGCGCAATCAGGTCGGCAAGAGCCTCGTGGAAGCGATCTTCCGAAGCGGTCAGCCCGGTGTCGGGGCGGATGTACTGCTGGCCGCAGACCAGCCGGTCGTTGGCCAGCACGGGCAGCCCGGCCAGCATGTATTCGGTCAGGATCGCGGGCGCCCCGTCGTCGATTCCGCAAACCACGCCGATGCGGGCGCGGTTGATGAGGGCGTTGACCTCGTCGTGGCTGACAGGGCCGATCCAGTCGATGTTGAGGCCGCGCCGCTCGCCCTCGGCCCGCAGCTCATCGGTCAGGTGGCCGTAGCCCACGACGCACAGCGCCCGGACGCTGCGCGGCAGGCGGTCCAGCGCCTCGATCAGCAGGTCGTGTCGCTTGTAGGGCTGGGTCGCGGCCACATAGACCACGTCGTAGTCCTTGGCCGCGCCCGTCGGGTGGAACGTCAGGTCGGACGCGAAGTCGGGGCCGATCGGCAGCACCTCGCAGATCGCGGCGGGGTGGCGGGCATGGATCCGTTCCGACTGCCAGTCCGATCCGGTCAGGAAGATGTCGAAATGACGGCTGACCTCGGGCGGAATACGGATCGGGTCGGCGTCGATGGAATTGTAGATGCGGATGCTGTCCTGGCAGGCGTCCAGCAGCGCCTCGTTCACGCCAAGGCCCCAGACGCACAGGATCTCGGGCGCGCCGTGGCGGGCGATGTGGGCCAGCGCGTCGGCGGACCCGTAGGGGGCAGGGTGGCCATCGGCGCGGAAGCTGCGGCGGGTCAGCCCGGCGGATGCGGGGGCGGACGGCCGCTGCGCGCCGCGATCGGGACGGGCCTCTTGGTCAAGCAGCCCGGCGCTGTCGAACCACGCATCGTCCCGGCCGGCGAACTGCCAGATCTCGGCCGCATCGACGAGCCCGGCAGCCACCGCCGCCAGCGGCAGTCGTTCCAGGTAGCCGCCCACGACGGACACGGGGGTGAGAGGCCTGGCCGAAGGATCGGGGTCGCCCGCATCGCGCGCCCAGGCACGGTCGAAATCCTCGGGCAGGTAGCGGCTGGGGGAAGGAGGAACGCCGTCGCAGAAGTCCGACACAGCTACGATGCGGCTTTTCATCACGTTCCTTCGGCTTCCCCTCGGTCCACAGCGCGTTCACGAGGACTAGTATTCCCGTGAACACCATGCAGCTTGATGTTTGTTATCATGCGCGGGAAGCAGGGAAAGTTCCCTTGGACGGTCATCTCCGCTTTGGCCGCAGCCCGCCCAGCACGATCCCGGCGACGAACAACACCGTGACTGCGCAGACGATCGCGGGCCCGGTCGGCAGGTCCGCGTGCCACGCGCCTACCAGCCCGCCGACGACGCCCGCGACGCCCACGACGGCGGCGCCGATGGCCATCGCCTCGGGCGTGCGGACCAAGGGGCGGGCGGCGGCGGCGGGGATGATGAGCATGGCGCTGATCAGCAGCGCGCCGACGATGCGGATGCCCGCCGCCACCACCAGCGCCAGCGCGATGTTGAGCGCCCATTGCTCGGCCCGCGGCCTGATCCCCGCCGCGACCGCCATCTCGGGCGACAGCGTGGCCAGCAGCAGCGCCGACCAGCGCCATGCCAGAAGCGCGATGACCGCCCCCGCGCCCAGCCAGATGGTCGCGAGGTCCGTGCCCGTGACGGCCAGGATGTCGCCGAACAGATAGGCCATCAGGTCAACGCGGATGCCCGGCACGAAGGACACCGCGACCATGCCGACGGCGAGCGCCGCGTGCGACAGCACCCCCAGCAGCGTGTCGCCCGCGTTGTTGCGCCCGCCAAGGCCCGTGACCGCCGCCGCCATGGCGAGCGCCACGAGGATCACGGCCGGAAACAGCGGCACCGCAAAGGCAAGCGACAGCGCGACGCCAAGCAGCGCCGCATGCGCCGTCGCATCGCCATAATACGCCATCCGCCGCCAGACGACGAAGCAGCCCAACGGGGCGCAGGCCAGCGCAAGCCCGATCCCGGCAAGCGCCGCGCGCAGCATGAAATCGTCAAGCATCGGGCGCGGCCCCGTGGCGGTGATCGCCGCTTCGACCGTGCGCGTGGCCGCAGTCGTCGTGCGAATGGCTGTGGTGGTGGCGGTAAAGCGCCAGCGTCTCGGCGGCGTCGGTGCCGAAAAGCCCGTGATAGGCGGGCGAGGACGACACGATCTCGGGCGAGCCCTCGCAGCAGACATGACCGTTCAGGCAGACCACGTGGTCGGATGCGCGCATCACGATCTGCAGGTCGTGGCTGACCATCAGGACGGCGCAGCCGTGGCGCGCGCGCACCGCTTCGATGCGGGCATAGAACGCCGCCGTCGCGGGCTGGTCCAGCCCCGCCGTCGCCTCGTCCAGGATCAAAAGGTCGGGCCGGTCCAGCAACGCGCGCGCCAACAGCACGCGCTGAAGCTGCCCGCCCGACAGGCCGGTGATCTGCTGGCCCGCGATCCCCGGCAGACCCGCGTCGGCCAGCGCGGCGGCGACCGCGGCGGCGTCGCGGCGCGCGGGCAGGTTCATGAAGCGGCCGACCGTGACCGGCATCGACGGGTCGATGGCGAGGCGTTGCGGGACGTAGCCGATCGTCAGCCCCTCGATCCGGCGCACCGTGCCCGAGGTCGGGGGCAGAAGCCCGATGATCGTGCGGACGAGCGTCGATTTGCCCGACCCGTTCGGGCCGACGATGGTCACGATCTCGCCCCGGCGCACGCGCAGGTCCACCCGGTCCAGGACCGGATGCCCTTCCAGCGCGACGCTGACGCGGTCCAGTTGGACCAGCGGCGCGCCCGCGAAGACGCGCGGCGCGGCGGCGACAGCGGTCGGCGCGACGGCGGCGCTTTCGGCCGCGGCGGATGCCTGCATCACGACGCCCTCCTGCATGTGGCGCAAACCCCTTCGGCCTCGCGCACGGCATGTTCGATCGCGAAGCCCGCGCCTTCGGCGGCCGTTTCCAGCCTACCGCGCGCCGTCGGAACCGTCGTCTCGATCACGCGGCGGCAGGCGCGGCAGATGAGGAACGCGGGCATGTGCGGGTCTTCGGGCGCGGCGTTCGCGCCGGTTGTGCAGGCGACAAAGGCGTTCAGCGTCTCGATCCGGTGGACGAAGCCGTGCTTCATCAGGAAGTCGAGCGCGCGGTAGGCGACCGGCGGCTGGCTGCCCAGCCCCTCGGCGCGAAGCCGGTCGAGGATGCCGTAGGCGCCGAGCGCGCGATGTTCTTCGAGCAGGATTTCCAGCACCCTGCGGCGCACGGGGGTAAGCTGCAGCCCGGCCACCCGGCAGCGCGCCTCGACCCGGTCGATCGCCGCCGCGATGCAAGCGTCGTGGTCGTGGGCCATCGGGTCGGATGCGACGGCGTCATGCATGGCGCGGCCCCCCAGTCGGGGCGGGCAGTGTTGACGGACGGTGGGTTATAACGTAACTCATGTGATAACATTACATTGGGAGCCGACGGATGTCACGCCTTTCTCATGCCGCCGCTTTGGCGGTCATCCTGCCGCTTCCGGCCCTTGCCGAAGCACCTCGCGTCGTGGCCGACATCGCGCCCGTCCAGGGGCTGGTCGCGCGGGTGATGGACGGCGTGGGAACCCCGGCGCTGCTGATCCCGCCCGGCGCGTCGCCCCACAGCCACGCGATGAAGCCGTCGCATGCCCGTGCGCTGAGCGATGCGCAGGCGGTGTTCATGGTGGGGCCGGACCTCACCCCGTGGCTGCTGAAGCCGGTCGAGACGCTGGCGCCGCAGGCAAGCCACATCGTCCTGATGGACGCGCCGGGAACGCTGCGCCTGCCGAACCGCACCGGCGAGACGTTCGAGACCCATGGGCACCACGAGGATCACGCGCCTGAGGCGGCCGAGGCGGGTCACGCGCATCATGAAAGCGAAGCCGGCACCGATCCGCACGCCTGGCTCGACCCCGAAAACGGCAAGCTCTGGCTGTCGGCGATCGCGGCGGAGCTGTCGCGGATCGACCCGGCGAACGCGCCCGCCTATGCCGCGAACGCCGCCCGTGGCGCAGTCGAGATCGACGCAGCCCGAACCGACGTGCAGACCGCGCTCGCCGCCGGGCAGACGCCGCGCTTCATCGTCTTTCACGACGCCTACCAATACATGGAACACCGCTTCGGCCTGTCGGCGGCCGGGTCGATCTCGCTCGGCGACGCGACGCCGCCAGGTCCCGCGCGGGTGGCGCAGCTGCGCGACAAGGTCGCGGCGCTGGGGATCGACTGCGCGTTCAGCGAGCCGCAGTTCAACGCCGACCTGTTGCGAACGGTGTTTGGGGGATCAAACGCCCGCATGGCGGTGATCGACCCGCTGGGCACGACGATCCCCGAGGGGCCGGACTTCTATCCGGCGCTGATCCGGTCGGTGGGCGAGGCGCTTGCCACCTGCGAGTAGGGGCAGGGGCCCGGCTATCCGGCGCCGCCGAACAGCCCCGCGTGCTGCGCCCGCAGCGCGGCCTTCTGCACCTTGCCCATCGCGTTTCGCGGCAGTTCCGGCACCACGATCACGCGCTTGGGCTGCTTGAAGCGCGCGATCCGGTCGGTCAGCGCGTCCATCAGCGCGTCCGGTTCCAGCGCTGCGCCCGGGCGAGGGGCGACCACCGCCACCACCGCCTCGCCGAAGTCGGGGTGGGGCACGCCGATCACGGCGCTTTCCAAGACGCCGGGCAGGTCGTCGATCAGCATCTCGACCTCGCGCGGATAGACGTTGAGCCCGCCGGTGATGACCAGGTCCTTGCCGCGCCCGACGATGGTGACGTAGCCGTCCGCATCCCTTGTTCCCAGGTCGCCGGTGATGAACCAGCCGTCGGGCCGCAGCTCGGCGGCGGTCTTGTCGGGCATCCGCCAGTAGCCTTGAAAGACGTTGGGGCCGCGCACCTCGATCATCCCGATCTCGCCGTCCGGACGCTTGGCCGGGGCGGTTGCGGGGTCCCCGTCGGCACCCGCCTCGACAGACGTGATCCTGACCTCGACGCCGGGCAGGGCCGGGCCGACCGACCCCGGCCGGCGCTCGCCCGCCAAGGGGTTCGAGGTCGTCATGTTCGTCTCGGTCACTCCGTAGCGTTCGAGGATCCGCTGCCCGGTCCGTTCCTCGAACCGCCGGTGCGTCTCGGGGAGAAGCGGCGCGGAGCCCGAGATGAAGACCCGCGCCGTTGCCGCCACCTCGCGCGTGAAATCGGGCCGGTCCAGCAGGCGGGTGTAGAAGGTCGGGACGCCCATCATCATCGTGGCGCGGGGCAGCAGGGCGATCACCTCGGCCGGGTCGAAGCGGGGCAGCCAGATCATCGCCCCGCCCGCCAGAAGAAGCGTGTTGCAGGCCACGAACAGCCCGTGGGTGTGAAACACCGGCAGCGCGTGCAAAAGCCGGTCCCGCGCGGTCACCTGCCACGCGTCGCACAGGGTGCGGGCGTTCGACAGCAGGTTGTCGTGGGACAGCATCGCGCCCTTCGACCGCCCCGTGGTGCCCGAGGTGTAAAGGATCGCGGCGAGATCGTCCGGCCCGCGCGCGGCCGGGGGGCGGTCGGCGGGCATGGCGCCCGCCGCGTCGATCAGGCTTCCCGCGCCCCCGTCGTCCAGTGTGAAGATCGCCGCCGTGGCCGACGCCCGGCGCATGTCCCGCTCGCGCGCGGGGTCGCAGACGATCACGGCCGGCTCGGCGTCGGTCAGGAAATACGCCACCTCGTCCGGGGTATAGGCGGGGTTTAGGGGCAGGAACGCGCCGCCCGCCCGGACCGTGCCGAGATAAAGCGCCAGCATGGCCACCGACTTGTCCAGCTGCGCCGCGACCCGGTCGCCCGGTTGCAGACCGGCGTCCGCCAGCAGCGCCGCGATCCGGGCGGCGCGGCGGTGAAGGTCGCCGTGGGTGATCGTGCCGCCGTCGGCGAGGATCAGGCACGCCGCACCGGGATCGTCGGTGCCCGCCAACAGCGCGTCGTAAAGATGGTTGCTCATCGCCTGTCCCCGCCGTCCCCGCCGTTCCAGACTAAGGCCGCCCGTCAGCGGCGGCTAGCCCGAGGCGCGCGCGGCCCCCGCAGGCAGGATGCGGTCGCGGTTCAGCCAGGCCGCGGCGACCAGCCACAGCGCCACGATCACGAACAGGTCCACGGTCAGCCGCCATGCCGTATCGGACTGCATGAAGTTCGTCGACAGCGCGTCGCCCAGGAGCGACAGCAGAACGCAGGCCACGAACGACACCAGCCCGCCGCGCCCGGTGGTTGCCAGCGCCCGTCCCGGCAGCGTCGCCGAGAACCGCGCCAAGGGCCGCGCCAGCGGCACCGCGACCACCCACGCCCAGGCCAGCACCGACACCAGCCGGACCCAGTCGAGCGTCCATTTGTCCACCGTTCCGACCGCGTGCCACATCAGGTCGGCGACCTGCTTCCCCTCGGCCCCGAACCGCCACAGGACGGCCATCCCGACGCTGTAGGCCGCGACGAAGCCCGCCACCGCCGTCACGATCCGCGCACGGGGCAGAAGCGCGTCCATGATCGGGCGCCGGAACGCGCCCATCGCGACGCCCGCGAAGAACAGAAGCTGCCAGGCGAAGGGGTTGAACAGCAGCCCGCCGCCGTCACGCTCGTTCGGCAGGAACGCGTTCAGGGGCCGCGCGGCCAGCCACAGCCCGACCGACAGCGCCGCGAAGATCAGCGGGCGACGGGTCAGCAGCGGCAGCGCAAGCGGGACGGCGGCGATCAGGACCACGTAAAGCGCCAGCACGTCGACCAGGTTCGGCTGCATCCACAGGGTCAGGACGATCCCCAGGTAGGCCAGCGGATCGTGCGCCAGCCAGTCGGCATATCCGCTCCAGACCGCGGTGTGCATCAGCCCGAACGAGGTCAGCGCCCCCGACAGCAGCGCCAGCAGGACGCTGCCGACCGCGAGCGCCAGCCACACCTGCACGGCGCGCCGGGCGAACCGCCACTGGGCGGCGCGCAGGCCCTGCGTCACCTCGGTCTTCAGCCAAACGACGCCGACCAGAAAGCCCGACAGCAGCACGAACAGCTCGGCCGCGTCGAACACGGCAAGGTTGGTCAGCGTCCCCGCCCGCAGGATCCCCGCCGGCATGTGGTTCAGCATGATGCAGACCAGCGCGTAACCGCGCAGCATATCGAGCGATGCGTTGCGGTTCATCGGGGCAGGGCGGCCCACTGGGCAAGCAGCTCGGCATCGGAAAACAGCGCCCGCCGTTCGGGCTGGTCGAGAAAAGCCAGCGCCTCGACCCGGGACGAGGCGACGGCGATCTTGGCGCCGGCCGCGATGGCGGGCAGGCGGGTGGCCACCGGCGCGTCGGGGGGCGCGGGCGGCAGCAGGGCGACGTGGCGCGCGCGCAGCGCCGGGTCGCTGCCCAGCCGTTCGGCGGCGCGGTCGGGCGTGCGCAACTGGCGCGCATGGGCGATCGCCGCGGTGACGACCGGGGGCGTGCGCCGTTCCTCGGGCGTGACCAGCAGCCCCGCCATCCGGGCCGAGCGGCCCAGCACCGACGATGCGGTGAAGCGCGACACCAGCGGCGACAGGATCAGCCCCAGCAGGATCGGCGCCAGCCAGATGAGCTGGCCCGGCGACAGGTACGAGATCACGGCCGTGATGACGATGCCCCACAGCACGTGGACCCAGTGGCGCGACCAGACCACGTCCCAGGGCGGCATCGCGCCCTTGCGGACCTGGCTTTCCCAGCCCGAGTTCCGACCGCGCAGGATGTCGAAGATCTGGCGAGACTGGATCAGCATCGCCACCGGCGCGATCAGGGTGGACAGCACGAACTCGAACAGCGCGCTCAGCGACAGCCATCCCATGCCGCCCGATGCGGCCTCGAGCGGGCGGCCGCGCGCGCGCAGCACGGCCACGACCTTGGGCAGAAGCAGCAGGCAGCCGGCGGCGATGAAGAGCCACTTCATGCGGGTCGGATCGAAGGTCGGCCAGGACGGGAAGATCTGGTAGGTCTGCGGGAAGTACTCGGGCGTGACCAGGATCGCGTGCGCGGTCAGGGCCAGGCCCACGACGATCATGGCCAGCCAGATCGGGCTCATCACGAAGCTGAGGACGCCGATGGCGAAGTGGACGCGGCTGATCGCGGTAAAGCCCTTCGCGCCGATCACGCCCAAGTGCTGCAGGTTCCCCTGCGCCCAGCGGCGCTCGCGCACTGCCATGTCCAGAAGCGTGGGCGGACAACCCTCGTAGCTGGCGCGCAGATCCCAGTCCAAGCGCACCTTCCAGCCGGCGCGGCGCAGCAGCGCCGCCTCGACAAAGTCGTGCGACATGACCGTGCCGCCGAAGGGCGGCTTGCCGGGCAGGTCGGGCAGTCCGCAGCAGCTGGCGAACGCGTCCAGCCGGATCATCGCGTTGTGGCCCCAGAAGTTGCCGTTGTCGCCCGACCATGCGGCGACGCCCCGGCCGACGGCGGGGCCATAGACCCGGCTCGCGAATTGGACCACGCGGGCATAGATCGTCTGCCCGCCCACCAGCACCGGGATCGTCTGCACCAGCGCGAGGTCGGGGTCGGCCGCCATCCGCGCGCTCATCTCGGCGATGACGCGGCCCGACATCACGCTGTCGGCGTCAAGGACGACCATCTGGTCGTAGCGTCCGCCCCAGCGGCGCACGAACTCGGCCACGTTCCCCGCCTTGCGGCCGGAATTGTCGGTGCGGCGGCGGTACCAGACCGGGATCGGGCAGGTCTGGCGCATCTGCGCGACCGCCAGCGTCTCGGCCACGAAATCGTCGGGGTTGCGGCTGTCGGACAGGATGAAGATCTCGGCCCGGTCGGCCATCCCCTCGGCCGCCAGTTCGTCGGCGAGGGCCGAAAGCAGCGACAGGCTGAGCGAGGCGTCCTCGTGATAGACCGGCATGACGATCGCCACGCGGGCGTGGCCAGGGTCCGCGGGCGTGCGCGGCGGCTTGGCGCAGAGCCCGGCCACGACCGAACAGAAGCTGAAACCGACCCAGCCGAAGGTGATCGAGAACAGGACCAAGAGCACGTATTGCAGCGGCTGCAACTGGCCGTTCAGCACCAGGAGCATCTGCCAGAACCCCAGCGCGGTGATCAGCGCGCTGCCGCCGAATGCGATCACGCGGGCCAGCACGACCTCGCGCACCGCGCGCTGCGGGGTGGGGCCGGGCGGGGGCGGGCCACGGAAATCCTGCACCGGCATCGCAAGCGGCGCCTCGGGCGGGGTGGGCGCCCCGTCGGCGTGGACCGGCAGGGCCGGCGGCCGCAAACCGCGCGCGGGTTCCATGCCCACGACCGGCTGGACCGTGCGGCCCGCGTGCGCGTCCGCCCCCCGCGTCCCCGGTTCCATATGCGAAAGCGGCGCGGCCGCCGAACCTGCGAGATCGTCGCTTGCGGGTCGCTCGCGCTCCACCGTCACTCCCCGACCCAGCGGTACATCCACGTCTCGGACAGGGGGCCGTTCTCGGCTTGCAGGCGCGCCTGAAGCTCGGCGAGTTCCCCCCCTTGCGGGAAGTATTCGAACGACAGCCGCATCAGCCCCTGGGCGGGCATGTGCGTCACGTAGGGAAACACGATCCGGCCCGCGCTTGCGGTGACCGACCCTTCGGGCAGGGTGCCTGCCGGGAAGATCGCGTCGTCGAAGTCGATGTTGAACGTCCGCGCGTCGGCGTTGTTCACCGACTTGCCCGACAGCGTCTCGCGCACGAAGGCCCACGGGCCGATGTCGCCGGGAGTGGCCCCGACATGCGCGTCATAGCCGTAATCGACCCGTGCCCCTGCCACGAGCGGCGCGCCCGGCTTCCAGAAAGATACGATGTTGTCGTGAAACTCGCTTTCGACCGGGATCTCGACCAGCATCACCGATCCCTTGCCCCAGTTCGTGTGCGGGCTGATCCAGACCGATGGCCGGCGCTCGTAGAACGCGCCCGTGTCCTGGTAGTTGTCGAACTCGCGGTCGCGCTGCATCAGGCCGAAGCCCTGCGGATCCTCGTCCATGAAGGCCGAAAGCTGCAGCGTGGGCGGGTTGTTCAGCGCCCGCCACAGCCGGTTGTCGGTGCCGGTCAGCATCTGCAGCCCGTCGCTGTCGTGGACGGCGGGGCGGTAGTCGTCGGGCACGTTCCCGTCCGAGGGGCCGAACCAGTACATCGACGTCAGGGGCGCGATCCCCACGTCGTCGAGATCACGCCGGGGGAACAGCGCCACGCGGGTGCGGACGCGGGTGTTTTCGCCCGGCGTGATCGTGAACTGGTAGGCGCCGGTGATCGACGCGCTGTCCAGCAGCGCCCAGATCGTCACGCTGCCCGCGTCGAGGTTCGGCTTTTCGATCCAGTATTCGCGGAAGATCGGGAACTCCTCGCCCGCGGCGCTGCCGGTGCCGAGCGCGAGTCCGCGGCACGACACGCCATAGACGTTCCCGCGACCCAGGACGCGGTAATAGCTCGCCCCCTGGAACACGGCCAGCTCGTCCAGGATGTCGGGCCGGTTCAGCGGCGCGCGCAGGCGGAACCCCGACCAGCCCATGTCGCCGGGCGGCTGCAGCGCGGAATCGGCCGGGAACGAGATCGGATCGTAGGTGAAGACGCCGGGATCGAAGGGCAGCGGCCGCGCCGCCCCGTTCTCGACCAGGTTCAGCTTCACCGGCTCGGAATACAGCATGCCGGGCGCGAGCAGGTCGAGGCCCCAGCCCCGGATCTCGCCCCACGGATCGGCCTCGCGCCGGAAGCGGATGCCGCGATAGGAATCGTAGCCCAGATCCTTGAAGGGCGGGGTCAGCGTCGAGGCGGGCTTTTCGTAATCGGTCTGCGCCAGTGCCGCCGCGACAGCCACCACATCGTCGAACCCGAAGGGGCGGGGCGGGGCCGCCGGATCGGGCGCGGGTCCCGCGCCCTGCGGCTGGGGGGCCGGCGCGGTCTGCGCGTACAGCCCCGCGGACCCCAGCGCGGTCGTTCCCAGCGCGGCGGCAGCCAAGGAGCCGACGAATATGCGACGTTTCACGTGTGAGCCCCCGAATTGACAGCAAAACTCGCCATAAGCCAAGGTGTTCCCCACGGCAATCAAATGCATGACGCCCTGACGACGATGTGCGGACCGCCGCCGGGACGATCATCGGCGCGTGATGCACGCGGTGCGGGAAACGGCGCTGTCAGGGGCGGCGCGGGCGAGAACGACGCGCTCGGGGGACGGCGCGGTCGAGAAGGCGTCCGGGCGGGGGACAGCGTAGGGGGCGGGCGGTCAGTCGGCGGGCGTGGCGCCCCGGCTCCAGTAGGCGGCAGCGGTGAAGGCGGTCTTGGCCACGCCCCGGTCCAGAAGGCAGCGGCGCGCGGCCCGCGCCTCGTCGTCGCGGGCGGCGAACCAGACGTGGCTTTGCTCGCAGACCTCAAGGTCGTGGAGCGCGCCCAGAAGATCGTCGCAGCGGGTGACGCGGGGATCGTGGACAAGCGGTCCGAGGTCATCGTCCGAGGCGCGGACAAAGGCGTGAACCTTACCCGGCGCCAGCGAAAGCATCCGCGCGATGGCGGGCAGCGCGGTCTCGTCGCCCAGCAGGTGCAGGACCCGGGCATCCGGGCACCAGCCGCCACCCGGGCCGATGATCCCGACCTCGGCGCCCGGCTGGACCCGGTCGGCCCAGTCGCAGGTGGGGCTGCCCGCATGGCGGAAAATGTCGAACTCGAGCCAGTCGTCGGCCTGCGCGGTCACGGTATAGACCGGGCGGTGCAGCGCGTCCGCGCCGGTGGGCCAGACCGCGCGGCCGCTTTCGGCGATCCGGGGCCAGCACGGGGCGCGCCCTTCGGGCGGCAGCAGCAGGCGGAAATGCAGGCTGCGCAGCGCGAACCGCGCCGCCTCGGGCCCCGCGAGCCGCACTCGCAGGTAGCCTGCCGACACCGGCCGGACCGACGCCACCCGCATCAGCGCGAGTCCGGGCGCCAGCGCGCCAAGCGCGACGCTTTCCCACAGGATCGCCACGCCTTCGTCGGCCAGCATCTGCGTCGCGCTGTCCTGCAGCGTCAGCACCAGCCGCCGCTCGGCGCCCGTGATTTCCACCCGCGCGCCGGGCGCGTCGGGGATCAGGCGCAGCTCGCACCCCCACAGGTGCAGGGTCAGCCGGGTTTCCTCTTCCACCAGCGGCGCGTCCCATTCGGCCGCGCGGGCGCGGATCACGGCGGCTGCGGCGCCTGCTCCGGTCTCGATCCGGCCCGAGGCGCCGGCAAGGGGGGAAACGCTCATGCTACTCCACGAGGAAGGGGACGGTCAGCGTCTGGGTGCGACCATCGGGGGGAGGGGGAAGGCGGGGTATGCGGCTGGCCTGGCGGCTGAGCGCGGCGTCGACGCGGGCGTCGCCGGTGCCGGCGACGAGCTTGGCCGAGACGGCGCCGTTCGGTCTGACGGTCAGCGTCACCGTCGCGCGGTGGGTGCCGGTCGCGTTCAGGCGCGCGCGCTTCATGTGAGCCGTGACGCGGCTTTGCACCTTGCCCAGCCAGTTCGCCTGCCCCTGCTTCGATGCGCCCCGGGACTGGCGCGCCTCTGCCCCCGCGCGCTCGGCCTCGCGCCCGTCCGGCTGCGCGCCGCGGGGTGCCTGACGCCGGGGTTCGCTGGCCTGTTCGCGGGGTTCGTCCCGCGCGGGCTCGCGCGGTTCCTCGCGGCGGGCGCGTTCGCGGCGGGGTTCGTCGGGTTCAGGCTCCGGCTCGGGTTTGGGGTCGGGCTCCTGCGCGGCGAAGCTGGCGGGGGGCGTGGGCTTGCGGCGCGGGGGCGGCACGACCGAGGGTTCGGCCGGCGGCGCAAGCGCGGCAAAGTCGGGGGGCGGCAGCGTGGTCACGGGCGGCGGCACGAAATCGGGCGCCGGCTCGGGCTGGGCGGGCAGCGGCGGCACGAGGCTTGCGAAGTCGGGCGGCGGCAGCGGGACGACCGGCGGGGGGACGAAGTCGGGCTGCGGTTCGGCCACCGGCTGGGGGATCGGCTGGGGGACCGGCTCGGGTTCTGGTTCCGGTTCGGGTTCGGGCTGCGGTTCGGGCGCAGGCTCCGGTTCGGGTTGCGGCTCCGGCTCCGGCTCGGGCTCCGGCTCGGCGGCGGGCTCCGGCGCATCGGCCTCAGGCTCCACCTGCGGCTCGTCCTGCACGGCGGGCGCGGCCTCGGCCGGACCGGGTGGCGGGGCCATGTCGATCATGAACGCCTCGGGCGCGATCGCCACGTCGGGGCGCTGGTGCCGCATCGCCCACCCGGCGACCGCCACATGCGCCGACAGGACCAGGATCCCGGTCGAGGTCCACAGGACCCCCCGCCCAAGCCGAAGGCCGCCTCGGGTCATTGCACCGGTGCCGCCGGGGCGGCAGGGGCAGTAATGGCGGGCGCGGCACCGTCAGATCCAGCGCCAAGCGCGGCCGGCGGGGCGCTGGCGCGGTCAAGTCCGACCAGCGCGATCTTCAGGAAGCCCGCGTCGCGCAGGCCGTTCATCACCGTCATCAGCTCGCCATAGGCGACCGACTGGTCGGCGCGCAGGAAGATGCGTTGTTCCGTGTCGCCCCCCGTCGCCGCCTGCAACGCCACAGGCAGCGCGTCGCGTGCCACCTGCTCGTTGCCGAGCGACAGCGTACCATCCGCCCCGACCGTCAGCCAAAGCGGGGTGTCGGGGCGGCCGGATGCGGGCGCGTTCGACACCGGAAGGTCCACGTTCACGTCCACGGTCGCCAGGGGTGCTGCCACCATGAAGATGATGAGCAGCACCAGCATTACGTCGATGAACGGGGTGACGTTGATCTCGTGGTTCTCGGACAGCTCGTCGCCGCCGGGATCGCCGGTATCGCCGGTATCGCGGATGCCGCCCGCCATCTCAGACCGTCTGACCGGCCGCGCGGCGGTCGAGGTCGCGCGACACCAGCCGCTGGACACCCGCCGCAGCCTCGGTCAGCCGCAGCCGGTAGCCGCCCGAGGCGCGGGCGAACACGTTGTAGATGACGACCGCCGGGATCGCCGCGACAAGGCCGATGGCGGTCGCAAGCAGCGCCTCGGCGATGCCGGGGGCGACGACGGCGAGGTTCGTCGTCTGCGCCTCGGAAATGCCGATGAAGCTGTTCATGATGCCCCAGACGGTGCCGAACAGCCCCACGAACGGCGCGGTCGATCCGATCGTGGCGAGGACGCCGGTGCCCCGGTTCATCTGCCGCACGGCGCGGGCCTGGATCTGGCCCAGTTCCGATCCGATCCGGTCCTGGATGCCCGCAGGCGCAAGGTCGGGGCCCGACCGGTTCAGCTCGCGCGCGGCGGCCCGCAGCATGCGCGCGTCGGGGCTGCGGCCGTCTGCGCCGCCAAGCGCCGCGCGCAGCGTGTCCGCAGCCTCGATTCGACCCGCCCCGCGCCCGACCGAGGCCGTGGCGGACAGGTACTCGAACAGCTTCACCACCAGCACGGTCCACGTCACGATTGACGCGAACACGAGGCCCAGCATCACGCCCTTCACGACAATGTCGGCCTGCCGGTACATGCCGAGCGGCGACAGATCGTGGGGCAGGGCGTCGGCGGGGATCACGGCCGGCGGTGCGGCCGACGGTGTCGGAAGAGCGGCAGGTGCAGCGGTGGGCTGGGGAGCAGCAGCAGGCGCAGGCTCGGGTGTGGTGCCGACGGGGGGTGCCGCGTCCGTCGGGGTGGCCGCAGAGGTGTCCCCGACCGGCGCGGTGGTGCCCGGTGCGGCGGTGCCGGTGCCGGTGGCTGTGGCGGTTGCGGGGACATCCGTCGCCGTCGTCGGCAGCGACACGGCAGGTGCGTCTGCGGTCGTGGGCGCAGTCGTGGGCGGCGTCGTCTGGGCCGCGACCGGACTTCCCGCAAGCGCGATCCCCAGCGCCAGCGCAGGCGCGAACCGGGCCGGCCCCAGGCAGGAGGATGCCAGGCGGGCGGATACAAGGCGGAAAGCGGTCTTGGTCATGTCGTGGCCTTCGGGTCGTGAGCGGCGCCGTCGCGTCCTTCAGCGCCTCCCTTTTCAGTAGCCTAGGATATTTGTCAACTATCCTCGTTGACAATTCCCCGCTATCAATCGAGGAACCCCGGCGCGCCCCGCCCAGGCACCCCATTCACCTCCCTCCGGGCAATCGACAAGGATCCCTTTCCCGTGACCGCATCCCTTCGCGCCTCGCTGCTGGCGGGCGCCAGCATCCTTACCCTCGCCATCGCCGCAGGCACCGTCTGGGCCCAGACCGCGACAGACACGCCGGACGACCAGAGCGCCGGTGCCGCGCCCGCCGGGGCGATCGTGCTGGACACCATCGTGATCGACGCCAACGCCTCGACCGATCCCACCGCGCCGACCAGCGGCTACGTCGTGCCCACCTCGCAGGTGACCAAGTCGTCGGTTCCGCTCGTTGAAGCGTCGCAATCCGTGTCGGTCGTGACCGTGGACCAGATCCGCGACCAGGGCGCGCAGACGCTGAGCCAGGCGCTGAAATACAGCGCGGGCGTGCTGTCCGAACCCTACGGCTCGGACCCCCGCTTCGACGGCCCGCTGCTGCGCGGCTTCGGTGCGGACGAAGGCCAGTTCCTCAACGGCCTGCGCCACATGCGGAAGTTCAGCGCCCCCGCCTACGAGCTTTACGGCATCGAGCGGGTCGAGGTTCTGCGCGGGCCGTCATCCGCGCTTTACGGCTCGGGCGCGCCGGGCGGGGTCATCAACGAGGTGCAGAAGCACGCGCAGTTCGAGGATTTCTCGGAAGCGGGCGCGGGCTTCGGCAGCCACGACGACGCCGAGGCGTTCTTCGACGTGAACCGGCAGGTCTCGGACCGCTTCGCCTATCGCCTGACCGGCGTGGGCAAGCAGACCGCCGAACAGATCGAGGAGCTGACGAACGAGCGCGGCTACCTCGCCGGCGCATTCCGCCATGACATCAGCGATGCCACGCAGATCGACGTGCTGCTGTCCTATCAAGACGATTCCCCGATCAGCCCGGCCCGCGTCCCCTTCGCGCTGACCGAGCTTTACGATGCCGAGGACCTGCGCGACTTCTACGTCGGCGAGCCGCTGGACGACGAGAGCGACCGCCGCATGGCCAACATCGGCATCGAGGTGCGGCACGAGCTCGACAACGGCTGGCGCCTTCAGCAGGGCTTCCGCTACCAGAAGTTCGATTGGGATTACGTCGGCTTCTACGTCGGCGGGCTGGACGCGGACGGCGTCACCGTCAACCGCGGCAAGATCATCCAGACCGAGGACAACGCGACCCTGAACCTCGACACCCGGCTGTCGGGCACCATCGAGGCGGGCGGGGCAAGTCACGAGATCACGGTTGGCGTGGACATGTTGGCCTATGTCACCGACACCTCGACGACGTTCCAGGGCGTGAACCCGATCCGGTTCGACGATCCCGATTACGGCACCCCCACGACCGACGTGGGCCTGCCCTTCACCACCGCCGACGACCTGACGCGCAAGCACTACGGCATCTACCTCGTGGACGAGATCAGCTGGGGCGACTGGCGCCCCTCGTTCGCGCTGCGGCACGACCGGGTCGAGCAGGACGGGACGCTTTACCGTTTCGGCACCGCCTACAGCGCCGATCGCAGCGACAGCCAGACGACCGGGCGCGTCGGGCTGTCCTATGTCACCGCGCAGGGCTTCGTTCCCTACGCAAGCTACGCCACCTCGTTCGAGGCGCAGATCGGCGGCGACAGCGTCGGCAACACGCTGGAGCCGACGCGCGGCAAGCAGGTCGAGCTGGGCGTGAAGTACCAGCCGACCGCCTTCGACGGCTACTTCACCGCCGCCGTGTTCGACCTGCGCCAGACCGACGTCACCGTCTCGGACGGCCTGGGCCAGCTGAGCCAGATCGGCGAGGTCCGGTCGCAGGGCGTCGAGCTTGAGGGCACGGCGAACCTTGGCGCGGGCTGGCTGGTGCGCGGCGCCTACAGCTACAACGACACCGAGGTGAAAGAGGGGCAGTTCGCGGGCAACCGCGTGGTGAACGTGCCGCTGCACAACGCGAGCCTGTGGGTCAAGAAGGCGTGGGACAACGGCATCGACGCGGGCGTGGGCCTGCGCCGCGTGGGCGACCGCTTCGGCGATGACGGCAACACCGTCGAGGTGCAGGGTGAGACGCTGGTTGACGCCAGCGTCGGCTATCAGCGCGGCAACGTGCTGGGCAGCGTGACGGTCACCAACATCGCCGACAAGGCCTATGTCGCGAACTGCAATCCGTTCGGCTGCAACTACGGCGAAGGCCGCGACGTGCAGGCGCGGCTCACCTGGCGTTGGTGACCTGGCGTTGGTGACCACGCCTGACCTTACCCGCCGCCGGCTTCTGACGCTGGCGGCGGGCGGACTGCTCGCGGGGCGGTCGGCTGGCCGGCCCGCCTTCGCGGCGGGCGCGGACCGCCCGCGCCTTGCCGCCATCGACTGGGCGATGCTGGAAACCGCCGTCGCCATCGGCCACATGCCGGTCGCCGCCTGCGAGCTGATCCGCTTTCGCGCCGACGCGGTCACCCCCGCGATCCCCGCCGGGGTCGTGGACCTGGGCCTGCGCGGCGCGCCCAATTTCGAGCTGTTGCAGCTGATCCGGCCGGACCTGATCCTGACTTCGCCCTACTACGTCGCGCGCGAGGCGCAGATGCGCGCGATCGCCCCCGTCATGTCGCTGCCGTTCTATGTGCCGGGCGAGGCGCCGCTGCCCAAGGCGCTGGCGGCGCTGGATGCGCTGGCGCTCGCCGTGGGGGACCCGGGCGCGGGCATGTCGGCGCGGGCGCGGGCCGACGCGGGGTTCGACGCCGCCGCCGCGCGGATCGCGGGCGGGCAAGGCGGGGGCGGGCAGGACGGGGGCGGGCAGGGCGCGTCGGATCGCGCGGTGTGCGTCATCAACATCGGCGACGCGCGCCATTTCCGCGCCTTCGGTCCCGACAGCCTGTTCGGCAACGTCCTGACCCGCATCGGCCTGCGAAATGCATGGGACCGGCCGACCCAGTTTGCTTTTCTCGCGCCCGTCCCGATCGAAACGCTGGCCGAGTTTCCCGACGCCAGCATCGTCATCGTCTCGGACGTGCCCGTGGCGGCCGCGCGATCGCTCGGCCGCAGCGCGATCTGGCGCGCGCTGCCCGCCGTGGCGGCCGGGCGGGTGCGGGTGCTGCCCGACGTCAGCGCCTTCGGCGGCGTCCTCGCCGCGCTGCGGTTCGCGGAGCTGGTGTCGTCGGCGCTGGTCGCCCCGCCGAACGGGTCGGCGCTATGACCCTGCGCCGGGCCGTCCTGCCCGCCGCGCTTCTGGCGCTGGCGCTGTGGCTTGCCGCGGCGCTGCGGCTGCTGCCGCCGGGCGACTGGCCCGCGCTGCCGTTCCGCGCCGAGACGATGGCGCTGCCGCAGGTCATGCTTGCCTTCGGGCTGATGCCGCGCGGGGTGATCGCGCTGGTCGCGGGCGCGGCGCTTGGCCTCTCGGGCGCGCTGATCCAGGCCGTGCTGCGCAATCCGGTGGCCGACCCGACGACGCTGGGGATTTCATCCGGCGCGCAGCTGGCGCTGGTCGCGGCGACGATCCTTGCGCCCGAGCTGCTGGCGGGCGGGCGCTGGCCGGTCGCGCTGGCCGGGGCGGCGGGCGCGGCCGCGCTGGTGATGGCGGTCGGCGCGCGGCGCGGATTCGCGCCGGTGACGATGGTGATCGCGGGGATGCTGGTCGGCCTGACCGCCTCGGCCGTCGCCACGGCGCTGACGCTGGCGCAGGGCGAATATCTCCTGTCGCTGGTGATCTGGAACGGCGGCTCGCTGGTGC
The DNA here is from genome assembly GCF_007018965.1 of Paracoccus marinus. Classification (GTDB taxonomy): domain Bacteria; phylum Pseudomonadota; class Alphaproteobacteria; order Rhodobacterales; family Rhodobacteraceae; genus Paracoccus; species Paracoccus marinus. The sequence continues at coordinate 27,324 of NZ_VJYZ01000015.1, read as the reverse complement.
AGCAGGACTGGTCTGGGGTGCGCGCGCTCGCGCTGGTTCTGGCGGCGGGCGGCGCGGGTGCGGCGCTGATCGCCAAGCCGCTGCGGGTCCTGTCGCTGGGCGCGCCGGGCGCGGCGGGGCTGGGGCTGAACGTGGGGCTGGTGCGGCTGGCGGCGATGGCGCTGGCGGTGGCGCTGGCGGCGGCGGTGTCGGCCGAGCTGGGGCTGATCGGCTTTGTCGGCCTTGCCGCGCCCGCGCTCGCCCGCACCCTGGGCGCGCGGCGGATGGAGGACGTGCTGTGGTCCGCCCCCCTGATCGGCGCGCTGATCCTGTCGGTCGTGGACGGGCTGGTGCTGGCCGTCGCGGGCGCGGGGGGCGAGATGTTCCCGGCCGGCGCGCTAACCGGGTTGATCGGCGGCCCGCTGCTTTTGTGGCTGCTGCCGCGCCTGCGCGGATCGACCCCGCCGGGGTCCGAGGCGCCCGAGGGTCCGGCCCCCCGTCTTGCCCGGCCGGGCCGGGTGCTGGCGGCGATGGCGGTGGCGGTCGCCGCGGCCGCCCTGCTGCTGGCCTGGATCGGCCGGGTGCCGGGCGGCTGGGCGGTTCTCGACTGGCAGAGCCTGCGCGACTTCCTGCCGCTGCGCCTGCCGCGTCTCGCCGCCGCCGCGGCGGCGGGCGCGCTGCTCGCGATCGCGGGCGCGGTCATGCAGCGGCTGACGGCCAACCCGCTCGCCTCGCCCGAGGTGCTGGGGGTGTCGGGCGGCGCCGCGCTGGGGTATGCGGCGGCGGTGTTCGCATGGGGAACGCCCGCGCCCGCGATCACGCTTGCCTGCACGGCGGCGGGCGGGGCGGGGGCGCTGCTGGCGGTCGCGGTCTTCGCCGCGCGGCGCGACATGCCGCCCGAGCGGGTGCTGCTGGCCGGGATCGCGGTATCGTCGCTGGCGGGCGCGGTCCTGTCGGCGCTGATGGCGTCGGGCGACGCGCGGGCCTGGGCGATCCTCGGCTGGCTCAGCGGATCGTCGGGGCAAGTCACGCCTGCGGGCGCGGCGGCGCTGGCCGCGCTGGCGCTGGCGATCTGGATCGCGGCGCTGGCCGCGCGGCGCTGGCTGGCGCTGATGCCCCTGGGGGCGGGCGTGTCGCAGGGGGTGGGGCTGCGGCTGGGGCCCGCGCGGCTGGTCCTGATCGTGCTGGCGGGGGTCGGGACGGCTGCGGCCACCGTTCTGGTCGGCCCCCTGAGCTTCGTGGGCCTGATGGCCCCGCACATGGCGCGCCGCATGGGCCTTGCCCGGCCCGGCGACCACGTCACCGGCGCGGCGCTGACGGGCGCGGGGCTGATGCTCGCCGCCGACTTCGGGGCCCGGATGGCGGGCTTTCCCTACGAGCTGCCGCTGGGCCTCTTCGCCACGCTTCTGGGCGCCCCCTGGCTTCTGTTCCTGCTGATGAGGACGACACGATGACCCTGTTCCGCATCGCGAAGCTGTCGGTGGACGTGCCGGGCCGCCGCCTGCTGGATGACGTGACGCTGGACCTGCCGGCGGGGCGGATGATCGCGCTGATCGGGCACAATGGATCGGGCAAGTCCACGCTGCTGCGCACGCTCGCCCGCCAGATTGCGCCCGCGGCGGGCGAGGTCCGGTTCGAGGATCGCCCGCTCGGCCAGTGGCGTCCGCGCGACTATGCCCGACGCCTCGCCTTCCTGCCCCAGCACCCGCCGCCGGCCGAGGGGATGACGGTGCGCGAACTCGTCGCGCTCGGCCGCTATCCCTGGCACGGGGCAATGGGCCGCTTTTCCGCCGCCGACGAGGCGGCGGTCGCGGGCGCGCTGGACGAATGCGGCCTGCGCGATTTGGCCGGCCGGATCGTGGATACGCTGTCGGGCGGCGAGCGGCAGCGGGCCTGGCTTGCGATGATGGTCGCGCAGGCCGCCCACGCGCTGTTGCTGGACGAGCCGATCAGCGCCCTCGACATCGCCCACCAGGTCGAGGTGCTGTCGCTTGTGCGCCGGATGTGCCACGCGCAGGGCCGCAGCGCGATCATCGTCCTGCACGACGTGAACATGGCCGCGCGGTTCTGCGACCATGTCGTGGCGCTGCGCCACGGTCGGCTGGCGATGCAGGGCACGCCCGCCGACCTGATGCGCCCCCACACGCTGGCCGCCATCTACGGCCTGCCGATGCAGGTGCTGTCGGACGCGCAGGGCCGGCCCGCCGCCTTGCCCGCCTGAGGCGGCGGGGATAGGGAAAGACCCATGCTTCGCGAATTCGCCGCCTATTACCGCCCGCACATGCGGCTTTTCTGGGTCGATTTCGGCTGCGCGGTGCTGTCGGGGCTGCTCGAGCTGGCCTTTCCGCTTGCGATCGTGGGGTTCATCGACGTGCTGCTGCCGCGCGGCGACTGGGGCCTGACGCTGGCCGCCGCCGCCGGGCTGATGGCGATCTATGCGGTCAACACCGGCCTCATGGCGATCGTGATCTACTGGGGCCACCGCCTGGGCATCAACATCGAGACCGAGATGCGCGCCCGCGCCTTCGACCACCTGACCCGGCTCGGCTGGCGCTGGTACGACCGCGCCCGCACCGGCAAGCTGGTCGCGCGCGTGACCCGCGACCTGGAAGAAATCGGCGAGGTCGCCCACCACGGCCCCGAGGACGCCTTTATCGCGGTGATGACCTTCGCGGGCGCGTTCGTGCTGATGTTCCTCGTCCACCCGACGCTCGCGCTGATCGTCGCGCTGATCGTGCCGGTGATGATGGCCGTGCTGATCGTCGCGGGCGGGCGGATGACGCGCACCTGGCGCGCGATCTATTCCCGCGTCGGCGACTTCAACGTGCGGCTTGAGGAAACGCTGGGCGGCGTCCGCGTGGTCCAGGCCTTCGGCAACGAGGCGCACGAGACCCACCTGTTCGCCGCCGACAACGCACGTTACCGCGCGACCAAGCTTGACGCCTACCGCATCATGGCCGGGGCCAACGCGCTGCAATACATGGGCCTGCGCTTCGTGCAGGTGATCGTGATGGTGGTGGGGGCGGGGTTCGTCCTGCGCGGCGATCTGTCCACCGGCGGCTATGTCGGGTTCCTGCTGCTGGTCGGCGTGTTCTATCGGCCGCTGGAAAAGATCGCGGCCGTGATCGAGACCTATCCCAAGGGCATCGCGGGCTTCCGCCGCTACCTGGAGCTGCTGGCGACCGAGCCCGAGATCGCCGACGACGCGGGCGCCGTCGAGGCGCCGGCCCTGCGCGGCGACATCGTGTTCGAGGGCGTGGGCTTCGGCTACGATCCCGCCCGGCCGATCCTGGCGGGGATCGACCTTGCGATCCGCGCGGGCGAGACGGTGGCGTTCGTCGGCCCCTCGGGCGCGGGCAAGACCACGCTTCTGGCGCTGCTGCCGCGTTTCTACGAGCCGACGGCGGGCCGCATCACCGTCGATGGCCTGCCGCTGGCGGCGGTCACGCTAAACAGCCTGCGCCGCCAGATCGGGCTGGTCAGTCAGGACGTGTTCCTGTTCGGCGGCACCCTGCGCGACAACATCGCCTACGGCCGGCTTGGCGCGAGCGGGGCCGAGGTGGCCGAAGCCGCCGCCCGCGCCCAGCTCGGCCCCCTGATCGCGTCGCTGCCCGAAGGGCTGGACACCATCGTGGGCGAGCGCGGGGTGATGCTGTCGGGCGGGCAGAAGCAGCGCGTGGCGATCGCCCGCGTATTCCTGAAGAACCCGCCGATCCTCATCCTGGACGAGGCGACGAGCGCGCTCGACACCCGGACCGAGCGCGAGATCCAGACCGCGCTCGAGGCGCTGTCGGTCGGGCGCACGACGCTGGTGATCGCGCACCGCCTGGGCACGATCAGAGACGCCGACCGGATCGTCGTCATGCAGGACGGCCGCGTGGTCGAAACCGGCAGCCACGCCGACTTGACCGCGCGGGCGGGCGTCTATGCCGCGCTGGCGTCCTGACGGTGGCGAAGCCGGGCGATCCGCGCGGTTCCACGGCGTCCGCAGCCGTCCGCGTCGCGCAGGCGTCACAGTCCGGCGGTAAGCGCCCCCGATGACCGACATACGCCTTGAGAACCTGTCGCGCAGCTTCGGTGCGACCCGCGCCGTCGATGGCCTGACCGCGGCCTTCGGCGCGGGGCGTTTCGTGGCCCTGATGGGACCATCCGGCTGCGGCAAGACGACGCTTCTGCGCCTGATCGCGGGGCTGGAACGGCCCGACGCCGGACGGCTGTGGCTTGGCCGCGACGAGGTCGCGGGACCCACCGTCTTCGTCCCGCCCGAACGGCGGCGGCTGGGGATGGTGTTTCAGTCCTACGCGCTGTGGCCGACCATGACCGTGGCGGGCAACGTGGGCTTCGGGTTGAACCGGCTGCCCCGCGCCGAACGCGATGCGCGGGTCGCGGACGCGCTGCGGCTGGTCGGCCTGCACGATCACGGCTCGCGGCGGCCGCACGAGCTGTCGGGCGGCCAGCGACAGCGCGTGGCGCTGGCCCGCAGCCTCGCCGCGCGGCCGCGCATCCTGCTGCTGGACGAGCCGCTCGCCAATCTCGACGCGCATCTGCGCCACGCCATGCTGGCCGAGTTCCGCCGCATCCACGCGGCGACCGGCTGCACGATGGTGTTCGTGACCCACGACCAGAACGAGGCGATGGCGGTCGCCGACACCGTGGCCGTCATGGACCACGGGCGGCTTGAACAGATCGGCGCGCCGGGCGAGCTGTATGACCGGCCGCGCACGCCGATGGTCGCGCGCTTCGTGGGGCAGGGCCGCACCCTGCCGGTCGAGGTGACGGGGCGCACGCCGGATGGGCTTTGCACCTTGCGGCTGGGCGCGGCCACGCTGGCGCTGCCGGGCGACGCGCCGCCGGGCCCCGGCTGGCTGTGCCTGCACGCCCGCGACCTGACGCCCGACGCGGGCGGCCTGCCCGCCCGGATCGCCGGGGTCCGGTTCGAGGACGGCTACCTGCTGGCCGACGTGCTGCTGGACGATCTGCCGGGCGGCGCGCCGCTGTCGCTGCGCCTTGACCGCCCCGGCGCAGTGGGCGAGGCGCTGCCCGTCCGCATCCGGGGCGGCTGGGTGCTGCCGCGCGAGGGGCAGGGGGTTGCGCCGGTGCCGGGCGGCGGGTCCGCGCAGGATGCTGCCGGGCCCGTGTCCCCCGCATCCCGGCACACCGAGCTCGCCCCATCCACTCCGCGCCCCTGAACACCCGCGCCACCTGCGCCGGCCGCCTGTCCTGTCACGAATTCTTCAGGCCGCCGCAGTAAAAGCGGGCAACCCTTGCAGGAGCGTCTGATGAACCACTACCGCAACGCAGCCCTCGTCCTTCTCGCCCTGTGCAGCCCGGCCCTGTCCGGCCCGGCGCTCGCCGCCGCCTCGGGGCAGATCACCGTCTATACCTCGCAGCCGCAGGACCAGATGGCGCAGGTCGTGGCCGAGTTCAACAAGGACTACCCCGACGTCGAGGTAGAGATATTCCGCACCGGCACGACCGAGCTGATGTCCAAGCTGCAGGCCGAGTTCGCGGCAGGCTCCTCGCCCGCCGACGTGCTGCTGATCGCCGACGCGGTCGCCATGACGCAACTGAAGGGCGAAGATCGGCTGCTGGCCTATGCCGACGCGCCGGTCGAAGGGGTCCCCGCATCCGTCATCGACCCCGACAAGACCTTCTTCGGCACCAAGCTCATCACCACCGGCATCGTCTACAACACCGGCCTGGTAAAGACGCCGCCCGCCTCGTGGGACGATCTCAAGTCCGAGGACGTGGCAAGCTCGCTCATCATGCCGAGCCCGCTTTATTCCGGCGCCGCCGTGATCCACGTCGGCACCATGGTCCAGCAGCCCGAGTTCGGCTGGGCCTGGTACGAGGACATGGCCGCCAAGGGCGCGGTCGCGGGCCAGGGCAACGGCACCGTGATCGAGGCGGTCGCGCGCGGCGAGAAAGCCTATGGCATCATCGTCGAATACATGGCGATGAACGCGGCCAAGGACGGCTCGCCCGTGGCCTTCAGCTGGCCCGCGCAGGGCGTCAGCGCGATCACCCAGCCGGTCGCGATCCTCAAGGGCACCGACAACGAGGACGCGGCCAAGGCGTTCGTGGACTGGCAGCTGTCGCGCGCCGCGCAGGAACAGTCGGTCGCGCAGGGCTATTTCCCGATCATCGACGGCATGGCCGCGCCCGAGGGGTATCCCGCGCCCGCCACGCTCAAGATCCTGCCGCTGGACGCGGCCAAGCTGATGGCCGACGACCAGGCCAACAAGGAAAAGTTCGCTGACCTCTTCGGCGGCTGAACGCCCCTTTCGCGCCACATGGAAGGGCGGCGACCTGGCGGTCGTCGCCCTTCTGGCCGTGTTCGTGCTGGCGACCGGGCTCTGGCCGCTGCTGCGCCTGTTCGGCGAGGCGTTGCGGCCGGGCGAAGACGGGGAAGTGCTGGGCGTCCTGCGCGACACGCTGCAGGGCCGCGCCTTCCGCGTCGCGTTCTGGAACACGCTGTCCTCGGCCGCGGGCTCGGTCGCCGTCTCGACCGTCATCGGCGTGGCGCTGGCGCTGGCGACCGGGCTTGCGCGGCTGCCCGGGCGCGCGGTGATGAGCTTTCTGGCGCTCTCGCCCTTGCTGATCCCGTCGCAGATCGTGGCGCTGGCGTGGATCGAACTCTTGGGCAGCGGCTCGCCCATCGCGGGCCTGCTGCGGCCGCTGGGCATTGCGCCCGCGCCGGGGCAGCCGAACCCGCTTTACTCGGGCTCGGGAGTGGCCTGGCTGATGGGGATCGAGCATATGCCGCTTGTCTTCATCGCCGTGCGCGCGCGGCTGGCGGCGGTGCCGCTTGACCTGGTCGAGGCCGGGCGGATCGCGGGCGCGCCCGCGGGCCGGATCGTGGCGCGGGTGATCCTGCCGCTCGCCTGGCCTGCGGCGATGGCGGGGGCGGTCCTGGCCTTTGCGGCGGCGGTCGGCAACTTCGGGGTGCCCGCGCTTTTGGGGATTCCGGGGCGGTTCCCGGTCCTGACCACGCTGATCTACCAGCGCCTGAACGGCTTCGGCCCCGACGTGATCGGCCGCGTCGCTGCCATGGCGCTGGTGCTGGTGGCGCTGGCGGCGGCGGCGCTGGTCCTGCGGCAGGCGATCGTCGCCCGGCTGACCGTGCCGGTGGGGGCTGGCGCCGCGTTCACGGGCTTTGCGCCGGGGCGCTGGCGCTGGCCGCTCGCGGCGCTGGTGTGGCTGGCGCTTGCGTGGGTGGCGATCCTGCCGATGGTCGCGCTGGCCGCCACCGCGCTGGTCCCGGCGCTGGGGGTGCCGTTCGGTCCCGACACCGCGACCCTGCGCAACTTCGAGGCGGCGATCCAGAACCCGGCGGTGCGGCGCGCCTTTGCAAACTCGTTCGCGCTGGCGGCCGGGGCTGGGGCGATCCTCGCCGCCGTGGCGATCCCGCTGGCGTGGCTGTCGCGGACCGGCCGCAGCGGACCCGCGCGGGTGCTGTCCTGGCTGGCCGAGGGGGCGTGGGTGGTTCCCGGGACGGTGCTGGCGCTGGCCACGATCCTGGTTTACCTGCCGCCGCTGCCCGGACTGGGCTTTTCGATCTACGGGACGGCGGCGATCCTGCTGCTGCCTTACCTTGGCCGCTTCCTGCCCCTGACGCTGCGCCCGGTCGAGGCGGCGCTGGCCGCGATGGACCCGTCGCTGGACGAGGCGGCGCGGATCCACGGCGTCAGCCCCGCCCGGCGGATGCTGCGGATCGCCGCGCCCGCCGCGCTGCCCGCCGCCGCCGCAGGCGCGCTCGTGATCTTCATGACCGCGCTGAACGAGCTCACCCTGTCGGCCCTGCTGTGGTCGGCGGGAAACGAGACGGTCGGGGTGCAGATCTTCTCGATGCAGTACGAGGGGAACTCGACCGGCGCGGCGGCGCTGTCGGTGATGTCGCTGGCTCTGGTCGCGGTGCTGGTCGCGGCGGCCGACCGGCTGGCGCGGCACCTGCCGCCCGGCACGTTGCCGTGGCGGGGGCCGTAGGACGGGCAGGCGGGACGCGCCCGGCCGCCGCCGTGGATGCCGTTCCGCACTTGGATGTTTTCACCATTGCGGGATCGCCGCGTCATCGGGCGGTTTTGGCTTGTCAGGGCGGCCGCCGGGGTGGCACCCCGCAAGGGACGGCACCCGCGCCGCGGACGACGACAGCGAGGCCACGATGACCCCCAGAACCGCCGCCCCGATCCTGGCCGCCGCCCGTGTCGCCACCCGTGCCGTAGCCCGAGCCGCCGCTTTCGTGCTGGTCATGCCCGCATTGGCATTGTCGCAGACGGGTCCCGGCGGCCCCGGGGCTGCCGGCGGCACCCGTGGCCCGACCGAGGTCGGCGTGATGACCGCCGCCCGCAGCACCGTCCCCGTCACCGTCACGCTGCCCGGCCGCGCGGTCGCCTTTCAGCAGGCCGCGATCACGCCGAAGGTCGGCGGCGAGGTGCGCGAGGTCGCCTACGAGCCCGGCTCGACCGTCAGGGCGGGCACCGTGCTGTTCCGGCTTGAGGACGAGACGATCGCCGCTCAGCTGAACGCCGACATCGCCGCCGTGGAATCGGCGCAGTCGGCGGTGGACGGCGCGCAGGCGACCGTGAACCGCTATGAACGGCTGCAAGGGTCGGGCGTGAGCCAGGCCGAGCTGGAAAACGCGCAGGTCGCGCTGTCGAGCGCGCAGGCCGAGCTGGTCGGCGCCGAGGCGCAGCGCGACCTGACCCAGCTTTCGCTCGGCCGGACCGAGATCCAGAGCCCGATCGACGGCATCGCCGACATCTCGGCCGTCAGCGTGGGCGACATCGTGTCGGCCGGGCCGCAGACCGAACTGACCACGGTCACGCAACTGGACCCGATCTACGTGGACGTGGCCGAAAGCCGCGCCCGCATCCTGCGCAACCGCGCCCGCCGCGCCGAAGGCAGCCTGCAGCCGCTGGACGGACCGTCGGCGCAGCTGATCCTGGAAACCGGGCAGGTCTATGAGCACGCGGGCTTTCAGGTCAGCCCCGGCGTCGCGGTGTCGCCCACGACGGGGACGGTGCCGTTCCGCATCCGCTTCGCCAACCCGAACCGCATGATCCTGCCGGGCCAGTTCGTCCGGGTGGAAATCCAGGTCGGCACCGTGGACGGCGTTCTCGTCCCGCAGCGGGCGACCAGCCGCAGCGCGGACGGGTCGCTCACCGCCTTTGTCGTGCGCGACGGCCGCGCCGACGAGGTCGAGCTGACCGAGAACGGAACCACCCGCAACAGCTGGATCGTGACCGACGGCATCGCCGAGGGGGACCAGCTGGTGCTGGACGGCCTCGACAACCTGCGCGACGGGGCCGAAGTGACGACCGTGGCGGTGGCGATCGATGACGAGGGCGTGGTGCGCGACGCGGACGCGGTCGTGGCCGAGGGGCAGGGCGCCACGGCGGCGGACGGCGGCCCCCCTGCCGCAGACGGGGCGCAAGGCGCGGCGGCGGATACCGCCGCCACGCCCGCCCCGGCCGTCGATGCGAACGCCCCCGCCGCCATCGCGCCGGAACAGCCGGCGGGCAGCGACGCGGCGGTGGGCCAGCCGGACGCGGGCACCCCCGCAAGCACCGCCCCCGCCACCACTGCCCCCGCAAGCACTGCCCCCGCGCAGGCGCCCGCCGCCGGGACCAACTGAGCGATGGCGCAGTTCTTCATCCACAGGCCCGTCTTTGCCTGGGTCCTCGCGATCGTCACGATGCTTGCCGGGGTCTTTTCGCTGATCGGCCTGCCGGTGTCGCAATATCCAGACATTGCGCCGACCACGGTCCGCATCTCGGCCTCGTACCCGGGCGCGACGGCGGGCGCGGTCCAGAACTCGGTCACGACGCCCATCGAGGATTCGCTGAACGGCATCGACGGGCTCATCTATTTCGAATCGAACTCGTCGCAGGGGCGGTCGTCGCTGACGCTGACCTTCGATGACAGCGTCGAGCCGACGGACGCGCTCAACGACGTGCAAAGCCGGGTTCGCAGCGTGGAATCCCGCCTGCCGACACCGGTGCAGAGCAACGGCGTGTCGGTCAGCCGCTCGACATCGTCGATCCTGATGGTCGGCGCGCTGGTGTCCAACGACAACGGCTACCGCACGGTCGAACTGGGCAACCTGCTGGAAGAAGTCGTCGAAGGCCCGGTGAACCGGGTCGAGGGCGTGGGCGGGATCAACCTGTTCGGGTCTGGCTACGCGATGCGGATCTGGCTCGACCCGCTGCGGCTGGCGCAATACCAGCTGACCCCTTCGGACATCGTGTCGGCGGTGGCCGAACAGAACGCGACCGTGTCGGTCGGCTCGCTCGGCACCCAGCCGGTCGTGCCGGGCCAGCAGTTCACCGCGACGATCACCGCGCAAAGCCAGCTGACCAGCGCCGAGGATTTCCGCCAGATCCTGCTCAAGACCGGCGAGGACGGGGCCTCGGTGTGGCTGGGCGACGTGGCCAAGGTCGAGATCGGGCAGCAAAGCTACGGCAGCGACAGCCGCTTCAACGGGCTGAACGCGGCGGGGTTCGGGGTCAACCTGGAAACCGGCGCCAACGCGGTCGAGACTGCCGCCGGCGTCCGCGACACGCTGGACCGCATCCAGTCGGCGCTGCCCGAGGGGGTCGAGCTGCGGATCGCCTATGACACCTCGCCCTTCGTCGAGGCGTCAATCGAGAAGGTCTACCACACGCTGATCGAGGCTGTGGTGCTGGTCGTCGCGGTCATCCTGATCTTCCTTCAGAACTGGCGCGCGACGCTGATCCCGGTGATCGTCGTGCCGGTCGTCCTTCTGGGCACCTTCGGGGTGCTGGGCGCGCTTGGCTATTCGATCAACACGCTGACGATGTTCGCGATGGTTCTGGCGATCGGCCTGCTGGTGGACGATGCCATCGTCGTGGTCGAGAACGTCGAGCGGGTGATGCGCGAGGAGCATGTCGGCCCGGTCGAAGCGACCGAGCGCAGCATGCGCGAGATCAGCGGCGCGCTGATCGGGATCGTGGTCGTGCTGTCGGCGGTGTTCCTGCCGATGGCGTTCATGGCCGGGTCGACCGGCGTCGTCTATCGCCAGTTCTCGGTCACGATCATCTCGGCCATGGGCCTGTCGCTGGCGGCGGCGCTGATCCTGACGCCCGCGCAGACCGCGACCATGCTGCGCCCCCACGACGGCGAGGCGGGCTTCGCGCCCGCGCGCTGGTTCAACCGCGGCTTCGACCGGCTGACCGCGTGGTACGGCCGCACCGTGCAGCGCATCGTCGGGCGGCCGTTCCTCGTGCTGCTGGTCCTCGTCCTTTTGTCCGTGGGGGTGTGGCAGCTGTTCACGCGCATGACCTCGACCTTCCTTCCGACCGAGGATCAGGGCGTCCTGATGGCGCAGGTGAACCTGTCCGAGGGATCGACGGTGCAGCAGACCCGCGCCGTGGTCGAGGAAATCGAAGCCTATCTGCTCAAGGAAGAACCGGCGATCCAGTCCACCTTCGGCGCGCTGGGGTTCGGGTTTTCCGGCACCGGGCAGGGCCGGGCGACGCTGTTCGTGCGGTTGAAGGACTTCGCCGACCGCAAGGACGCCGACCAGACGGCGGCAGAGATCGCCGCGCGCGCCAACAAGCGGTTCGCCGACACCCGGGCGGGGCGCGTCACCTTCATGCAGCCGCCCGCGATCCAGGGACTTGGCAACAGCGCGGGCTTCAGCATGTTCCTGATCGACCAGTCGGGCGCGGGTGTCCCCGCGCTCCGCGATGCGGCGGCGTGGCTTGAGCAGGCGGCAGAGGATGACGGCCGGCTGGACAACGTGCAGGGCCGGGGCGACGAGGACGACGCGGCGCTGAAGCTTTACATCGACCCGCAGCGGGCCGAGGCGCTGGGGCTGAGCCTCAGCGAGGTGAACGGAATGCTCGCCACGATCTTCGCAGGACGCGAGGTGAACGACTTCGCGCTCGGCACCGCGCTCAGGCCGGTGATCGTGCAGGGCGACGCGCCGTTCCGCATGCAGCCCGACGACCTGGAGGAGTGGTATGCCCGCAACGGCGACGGCGAGATGGTGCCCTTCAGCGCCTTCGCCTCGACCGCGTGGGAGCCGGTGTCGCCCCGCCTTGCCCGGTTCGAGGGCACGGACGCGATCTCGGTGTCGGGGTCCGAGGCGCTTGGCGTCAGCACCGGTGAGGCGATGGAGGCGATGGAGGAGCTGGTCGCCCAGATCCCCGGCGGCGGCTTCGACGTGGCATGGACCGGGCTGTCCTATCAGGAACGGCAGGCGGGCAACCAGGCGCCGTATCTGTACGCGCTGTCGGCGCTGGTGGTGTTCCTGTCGCTAGCCGCGCTTTACGAAAGCTGGACCGTGCCGCTGGCGGTGATGCTGTCGGTGCCGGTCGGGGTCTTTGGCGCGGTGCTGGCCGCCCTGCTGCTGGGCCAGCCCAACGACGTCTATTTCAAGGTGGGCATCCTGACGACCATCGGCCTGTCGGCCAAGAACGCGATCCTCATCATCGAGTTCGCGGTCGCGCTCGAGGCGCAGGGTCGTTCCGCCGCCGAGGCGGCGATCGAGGCCGCCAAGCTGCGCCTGCGCCCGATCCTGATGACCTCGCTCGCGTTCATCCTGGGCGTGCTGCCGCTGGCGATCGCCACGGGGGCGGGGGCGGCGGCTCAGAACTCGATCGGGATCGGGGTGATGGGGGGCATGATCTCGGCCACGTTCCTGGGGATATTCCTTGTGCCCGGCTTCTACGTCGCGGTGCGTCGGATCACCGGCGGGCGCAAGGCACGCGGCGCGCCTGCCAAGGCATGACCGACGCGCGGCGGGGGCGCGCGTCCGGCGCCGGGCAGGTCAGCCGGTTCGCGCCTCCGCCAACGCCCGCGTCAGCTCGGCATGAAGCGCCCGGCGTTCGTCGGGCGACAGGAACGCGCCCAGTTCGATGACGCGCTGGCCGTCGGTGAGGGTGAGGTAATCCTCGACCGGGCGCGGGTGCAGCGCAAGGCGGACCCAGTGGGGGTTCGCGGTCCAGACCCGGTCGGGGCGGCCGGGATCGCTGCGAGTGACGGTCAGCGCGGCGGGCGTCAGGTCGAGCGTCTCGCGTGTGGTGCCCTGGCGGTCGCTCAGGCGGATGGCGGTCCACAGACCCGCGACGGCGACCCCCGCGAACGGCAGCAACCCCCACAGCGCGGTGCGCCCCAGCATCGACAGGATCGGCAGCGCAAGCCCCGCCGCCGTCAACCCGATCACCCACGCGAACCCGCTGCGGGGCAGCGACCGGTGCGGCCAGATCGTGAGCCGCCGAAGGCCCGGCGCGTCGTCGTCCCAGCGATAGGGCATCGGTCGGTCGCATTCCCCTTGTCGGCGCGCGGGCCCCTCATCCGCCCTGCCGGACGGCTTTCATGGAAAAGGCCCCGGATCGCTCCGGGGCCGTTTTGTCTGCTTGGGTCCGCTCAGTGGGCGGGATGCACGTTGTCCCAGTCGGACCGCTTCGGCAGCGTCTCGAACGTGTGTTCGGGCGGCGGCGAGGGCAGGGTCCATTCCAGCGTGTCGGCGTATTCGTTCCAGTAGTTCGGAACGTTCACGCGCTTGCCGGCGAACAGGGTGTAGAAGACGATCCCGATGAACAGCAGGAACGAGGCGAACGAGATGTAGGCGCCGATCGAGCTGTAGTAGTTCCAATGCGCGAACTCGACCGGATAGTCGATGTAGCGGCGCGGCATGCCCTGGCGGCCAAGGAAGTGCTGCGGGAAGAAGATCAGGTTCGAACCCAGGAACATCATCCAGAAGTGCAGCTTGCCCGCCCATTCCGGGTACTGGCGACCCGACATCTTGCCGATCCAGTAATAGACCCCGGCGAAGATCGCGAACACGGCGCCCAGCGACATCACGTAGTGGAAGTGCGCCACGACGTAGTAGGTGTCGTGATAGACCCGGTCCAGCGGCGCCTGGCTGAGAACGACGCCGGTGACGCCGCCCACAGTGAACAGGAACAGGAAGCCGAACGCCCAGAGCATCGGCGTCTTGAACTCGATCGAGCCGCCCCACATCGTCGCGATCCACGAGAAGACCTTGATGCCGGTCGGCACCGCGATCGTCATGGTGGCGAGCATGAAGTAGGCCTGCTGCGTGACACTCATCCCGGCGGTGTACATGTGGTGCGCCCACACGACGAAGCCCAGCACCCCGATCGCGATCAGCGCCAGCACCATCGGCAGGTAGCCGAAGATCGGTTTCTTCGAGAAGGTGGCGATCACGTGGCTGATGATGCCGAAGCCCGGCAGGACGATGATGTACACCTCGGGGTGGCCGAAGAACCACAGGATGTGCTGGTAAAGCACGGGGTCGCCGCCACCGGCCGGGTTGAAGAAATTGGTGCCAAAGTTGCGGTCCATCAGCAGCATGGTGATCGCGCCGGCCAGCACCGGCAGCGCCAGCAGGATGAGCCACGCGGTGACGAACACCGACCAGGCGAACAGCGGCACCTTGAACAGCGTCATGCCCGGCGTGCGCATGTTCAGGAAGGTGGTGATGATGTTGATCGCGCCCACGATCGACGACGCGCCCGAGACGTGGACGGCGAAGATCGCGAGGTCGGTGGAATAGCCGCTTTCGGTCGTGGATAGCGGCGGATACAGCACCCAGCCGATCCCCGAGCCGCGCATGTCGTTGCCGCCCGGCGCGAGAAGCGACGCGATCCCCAGCGCCACGCCGCAGACATAAAGCCAGTAGCTGAGGTTGTTCAGGCGCGGGAACGCCATGTCCGGCGCGCCGATTTGCAGCGGCATGAAGTAGTTGCCGAAGCCCCCGAACAGCGCCGGGATGACGACGAAGAACATCATCAGGACGCCGTGATAGGTGATCAGCACGTTCCAAAGGTGCCCGTTGGGCGTGCAGACTTCGCCGTCGCCCGCGGGAATGAAGCGCATGCCTTCAAGGCACATGTACTGGACGCCGGGGAACTGGAGTTCCATCCGCATGTACACGGTGAAGGCGACCGCGATCAGGCCGACCAGGCCAGCGGTGAACAGGTAAAGGACACCGATGTCCTTGTGGTTGGTGGACATGAACCAGCGGGTGAAGAACCCGCGTGTGTCATGGTGCCCGCCATGGTCGTGTATCGCGGCGTCAGCCATGCGCGATCTCCTTCGTGAATCGGTGGCGTGCCGGGCAAAAGACCGGCGAGCTATGAGCGTTGTTCTAGCGATCCCGTGAACGGACGGCAATGCATCCCGACAGCGCCGGACGGCGATACGGGCGGGTGCCAGGTGCCTAGTTCGCGGGTGCGGCGGGGGAGTTCTGGCGCAGATAGGCCACGACGTCGGCCTGCTTCTTCGCCAGCTTGAAGGTCATCTTGGTGCGCAGCTTTTTGTCGCCGGTCCTTTCCTGGACGTAGCGGTTGGGATCGGTGACGTAGTGGCTCAGGTCCTCGGGCGTCCAGACCTCGCCCGCCTCGCCCAGCTTCACCAGCGCGTCCGAGTACTTGAAATCCGCCTGAGTGCCCGCCTTGCGACCCACCACGTTGTAGAGGTTCGGGCCGGTCCTGCCGCCCTTGACGATGTCGTTGCCCTGATCGTCGCGGATCATGTGGCAGGCCTTGCACTTCCTGAACTCGCGCTCGCCCGCCACGGGATCGCCTGCGGCGACCTGGGTGGCGGCCGTTGGGGTCGTGGTCGCGGGGGTCTGGACTGCGGGGGTCTGGACTGCGGGGGTCTGGGCGACGGCGGGGGCGGCCAGCGTCAGGGCGGCAAGAATGACCGGCATTTTCAAGGTCATGGCTGTTCCTCGTGGAATGGGGCGGGACGTGGAATGGCTTGGCGGTGCGGTTCGGCGAACGGGTAGCAGGTCCGCGCGGACCTATCCATGCGACGAAGTGCGGCGTTTGTCAGCCGTCCGTCAGCCGTCCGTCAGCCGTCCGACAGCCGGTCGAACCGCCCCGGAAAAGTCGCCATCAGCGCCCGGTCCAGGTCGTCCATGCCGACCGGCAGGCCAAGGTCCACGAGGCTCGTGACCCCGTGGCCGCGGATCCCGCAGGGGACGATGCCCGCGTAGTGCGACAGGTCCGGCTCGACGTTGACGGCAAGCCCGTGAAAGCTGACCCAGCGCCGCAGCTTGACCCCGATCGCGGCGATCTTGTCCTCGCGGGCGGCCCCGTCGGGCAGGGGGGCCTTGTCGGGGCGCGTGACCCAGACGCCGACGCGGCCCGCGCGGATCTCGCCCCGCACCCCGAACTCGGCCAGCGCGTCGATGACCCATCCTTCCAGCGCCGCGACAAATGCGCGCACGTCGCGGCCGCGCCGGTTGAGGTCCAGCATGACATAGACCACGCGCTGCCCCGGCCCGTGATAGGTGTACTGCCCGCCGCGCCCGGTGGCGTGGACGGGAAAGCGGGCGGCGTCCGTCAGGTCCTCGGGCCGGGCCGAGGTTCCGGCGGTGTAGAGCGGCGGATGTTCGACCAGCCAGATCGCCTCGGACGCGGTGCCGGCGTGGATGGCGGCGATCCGCGCCTCCATGAAGGCGACCGCCTGCGGGTGGTCGATGGGCCGGGGCGTCAGCAGCCATTCCGGCGTGCCGGCGGGCGCCGCCGCCACGCGGATCGTGTCGCGCGTCGGCAGGTCTGGCGCCGCAGGGGTCGTGGCGAGATCGCTCATGCCGCACGGCATGGGCCGCCCCACAAGAAAGAGCAAGTCCGCACGGCGGAACCCCGCCCCGACCGGGCGCTTGTGGTCTGGCACCGAGCCTGAGGAGAACGCGCCATGGAAATCACCGCCGCCGTCATGACCAAAGCCGACGGCATGCTCACGCGCCGCAAGATCCGGCTGGAGCAGGTCGAACTGGACGATCCGCGCGACAACGAGGTCCTTGTCCGCATCTCGTCCTGCGGCATCTGCGGCACCGACCGCGGCGCGATCCACGGGCTCGAGCCCTATCCCACCCCCGGCGTCCTTGGTCACGAGGGGTGCGGCATCGTCGAGGCGGTGGGGCGCGAGGTCACCGCCTGGAAGCCCGGCGACCGGGTGATGATCGGGTTCGCCTATTGCGGCTATTGCCGCAGCTGCCGGCGCGGACAGCACCGCTATTGCGAGAACGGGGCCAAGCTCAACTTCTCGGGCTACCGGATGGACGGCAGCAGCGGGATGAAGCGCAGGAACGGCGAGGCGGTCGCGGGCCGGTTCTTCCAGCAGTCGTCCTGGGCGACCCACGCGCTTGCGGTCGAAAACCAGCTTGCGCGGGTGCCCGACGGGCTGGATCTCGACACCACCGGACCCTATGGCTGCTCGATCTCGACCGGCGCGGGGACGATCCTGAACGAACTGCGGCCCGAGCCGGGCAGCAGCCTCGCGGTGTTCGGGGCGGGCAACGTGGGCCTCGCCGCGATCATGGCGGCGCAGCTTTCGGGCGTGACGCGGATCATCGCGGTGGACAAGGACCGAAAGCGCCTTGCCCTGGCCAAGGAACTGGGCGCGACCGACACGCTGGTTCACGGCGCGGGCACGGTGTTGGAAATCAAGGACCTGGTCGGCGACAAGCTCAACTATTCGGTCGAGGCGACGGACGGCGAGAACCTCGTCTCCGAGGCGGTCGCGGCGCTGGGTGTCCTCGGCACCTGCGCGATGGTGGGCGGCGCGGCGGCGACCGAGTTCGTGAAGGTCAACCACCCCGACTTCCTGCTGCACGGCAAGCGCCTGATCGGTGTCGTGGGCGGGGGCGGGCAGACGCCCATGTTCCTGGAGGCGCTGATGGACCTGCAGCTGCAGGGGCGGTTCCCGGTCGAGAAGCTGATGAAGACCTATGATTTCGCCGACATCGACAAGGCCATCGACGACAGCGACGACGGGCGGACGATCAAGCCGATTCTGAAGATGAACGGCTGAGCAGCCGGCCCGCTCAAAAGATGAGTGCGCTTCATCTTGTTTCTGCGTAACATGAGTTACACTTTTGCACCCGGCAGGCGTATATGATCGGGTCAAAACCTGCCCCGAAGGTCGCCATGCCCGTTCTTTCCCCCGCTTTCGACGCCATCCGCGCCGCCGCACGCGAGCGCATCCTGATCCTCGACGGGGCGATGGGGACGCAGATCCAGAACCTGCGGCTGGGCGAAAGCGACTTCCTGGGCGATCCGAACCACGGCGGCGGCTGTGGCTGCCATATTCACTCCGACCACCCCCAGCAGGGCAACAACGACCTGCTGAACCTGACCCAGCCCGAGGCGATCGAGGACATCCATTTCCGCTATGCGCTGGCGGGTGCCGACATCGTGGAGACGAACACCTTCTCGTCCACCACCATCGCGCAGGCCGACTACGCGATGGAGGATCGCGTCTATCAGCTGAACCGCGAGGGCGCGCTGCTGGCGCGCCGCGCGCTCGACCGGGCGACGGCCCGCGACGGGCGGCCGCGCTGGGTCGCGGGCGCGCTGGGGCCGACGAACCGCACCGCCTCGATCAGCCCCGACGTGAACGATCCGGGCTTTCGCGCCGTCACCTTCGACCAGCTGCGCGTGGCCTATGCCGAACAGATCCGCGGCCTGATCGCGGGCGGCGCCGACCTGATCCTGATCGAGACGATCTTCGACACGCTGAACGCCAAGGCCGCGATCTTCGCCGCCGACGAGGTGTTCGAGGAGACCGGCACGATCCTGCCGGTCATGATTTCCGGCACCATCACCGACCTGTCGGGCCGCACCCTGTCGGGACAGACGCCGACGGCGTTCTGGCACTCGGTCCGCCACGCCCGGCCGCTGACTGTCGGGCTGAACTGCGCCCTTGGCGCCAACGCGATGCGCCCGCACCTGGCCGAACTGTCCGAGGTCGCCGACACCCTGATCTGCGCCTATCCGAACGCGGGTCTGCCCAACGAAATGGGCGAATACGACGAAAGCCCCGCCGCGATGGCGCGCCAGATCGCCGATTTCGCGGGAGAGGGGCTCGTCAACGTCGTCGGCGGCTGCTGCGGATCGACCCCCGACCACATCGCCGCGATCGCCGCCGCCGTGGCCGAACTGCCCGCGCGCACGGTCCCGCAGATCGCGCCGCGACTTCGGCTGTCCGGCCTCGAGCCGTTCGTCAAGACCGAGGACATCCCGTTCGTCAACGTGGGCGAGCGCACGAACGTCACCGGCAGCGCCCGCTTTCGCAAGCTGGTGACGGCGGGCGACTTTCCGGCTGCGCTGGACGTGGCCCGCGACCAGGTGGAAAACGGCGCCCAGATCATCGACGTGAACATGGACGAGGGGCTGATCGACAGCGCCGCCGCCATGACCACCTTCCTCAACCTGATCGCCGCAGAGCCCGACATCGCCCGCGTTCCCCTGATGATCGACAGCTCCAAGTGGGAGGTGATCGAGGCCGGGCTGAAATGCGTGCAGGGCAAGCCGGTCGTGAACTCGATCAGCATGAAGGAAGGCGAGGTCGCGTTCCTTGAGCAGGCGCGGCTTTGCCGCCGCTACGGGGCCGCCGTCGTCGTCATGGCCTTCGACGAACAGGGCCAGGCCGACACCGCCAACCGCAAGGTCGAAATCTGCGCCCGCGCCTACGACCTGCTGACCCGCGAGGTGGGCTTCCCGCCCGAGGACATCATCTTCGACCCCAACATCTTCGCCGTAGCCACCGGCATCGAGGAACACGACAACTACGGCGTCGACTTCATCGAAGCGACGCGGCGGATCGTGCAAGGGCTGCCGCATGCCCACATCTCGGGCGGCGTGTCGAACCTGTCGTTCAGCTTCCGCGGCAACGAGCCGGTGCGCGAGGCGATGCACGCCGTGTTCCTGTATCACGCGATCCAGGCCGGGATGGACATGGGGATCGTGAACGCGGGCCAGCTTGCGGTTTACGACCAGATCGAGCCGGAACTGCGCGAGGCGTGCGAGGACGTGGTGCTGAACCGCGCGCCCGCGGGCGGGGGCAGCGCAACCGAGCGGCTGCTGGAGCTTGCCGAGCGCTACAAGGGCGAGGGCGGGGCGAAGGCGCGCGAAAAGGACCTGACGTGGCGCGAATGGCCGGTCGGCAAGCGGCTGGAACACGCGCTGGTCAACGGGATCACCGAATACATCGACACCGACACCGAAGAGGCGCGGCTTGAGGCCGAGCGCCCGCTGCACGTCATCGAAGGGCCGCTGATGGCCGGGATGAACGTGGTAGGCGACCTGTTCGGGGCGGGCAAGATGTTCCTGCCGCAGGTGGTCAAGTCGGCCCGCGTGATGAAGCAGGCCGTGGCGCATCTGCTGCCCTACATGGAGGCGGAAAAGGCCGCGAACGGCGGCGGATCGTCGTCGGCCGGCAAGGTGCTGATGGCGACCGTCAAGGGCGATGTCCACGACATCGGCAAGAACATCGTCGGCGTCGTCCTTGCCTGCAACAACTACGAGATCATCGACCTGGGCGTGATGGTCCCGGTGCAAAAGATCCTCGAAACCGCGCGGGCCGAGAAGGTGGACATCATCGGCCTGTCCGGCCTCATCACCCCCTCGCTGGACGAGATGGTCCACGTCGCCTCCGAGATGGAGCGCGAGGGGTTCGACATCCCCCTGCTGATCGGCGGGGCCACGACCAGCCGCGTCCACACGGCGGTCAAGATCAACCCCCGCTACCACCGCGGCCAGACCGTCTATGTCACCGACGCGAGCCGCGCGGTGGGGGTGGTGTCGAACCTTCTGTCGGGGGAACGCGACAGCTTCACCAGTTCGGTCCGCGACGAGTATGTCGAGATGGCCGACCGCTACGCCCGCGGCCAGACCGACCGCGAGCGGCTGCCGGTCGAGGCCGCGCGCGCGAACGCGCTGAAGATCGACTGGACCGGATACCGGCCGACGCCGCCGACCTTTACCGGTGCGCGGGTCGTGGGTGACTGGGACCTTGCCGAACTGGCGCGCTACATCGACTGGACTCCGTTCTTCCAGACGTGGGAAATGAAGGGCGTCTATCCCAAGCTGCTGGACGATCCGGCGCAGGGCGCGGCCGCGCGGTCGCTGTTCGCCGACGCGCAGGCGATGCTGAAGCGGATTATCGACGAAAACTGGCTTTCGCCCCGCGCGGTCGTGGGGTTCTGGCCCGCCAACCGCGACGGCGACGACATCCGCCTGTGGACGGACGAGGCGCGCGCCGCGCCGCTCGCCACGCTGCACACCTTGCGACAGCAGGTGACGAAGCGCGACGGCCGCCCGAACGTGGCGCTGGCCGATTTCGTCGCGCCCACGGGTCAGCCCGACTGGGTCGGCGGCTTCGTGGTGACGACGGGGGACGAGACGGCGCGCGCGCAGGCCTATCGTGACGCGCACGACGATTTCTCGGCGATCCTGCTGCAGGCGCTGTCGGACCGCTTTGCCGAGGCGATGGCCGAACTGCTGCACGAACGCGTCCGGCGCGAACTGTGGGGCTACGCAGCAGGCGAGGGCTTCACCCCCGAGCAGCTGATCGGCGAGCCCTATCGCGGCATCCGTCCCGCCCCTGGCTACCCGGCCCAGCCCGACCACACCGAAAAGCGCACGCTCTTCGACCTGCTGGGCGCGACCGAGGCGACCGGGGTCGAGCTGACGGAATCGATGGCGATGTGGCCGGGATCGTCGGTCAGCGGCCTTTATATCGGCCATCCCGACGCCTATTACTTCGGCGTGGCCAAGGTCGAGGTGGACCAGGTGGCCGATTACGCCGCCCGCAAGGGGATGCTGGTGGCCGAGGCGGAGCGCTGGCTTGCGCCCGTCCTCAACTACGATCCGGCGCGGCAGATTGCCGCCGAATAGGCCTTTTCAAGCGTGATGGGGTTGGCTATGTCAGCCCCACCACGGATGCGGTCGTGGCGGAATTGGTAGACGCGCAGCGTTGAGGTCGCTGTTCCTTAACCGGAGTGAAAGTTCGAGTCTTTTCGACCGCACCACTTTTTTCGGGTCCAGCCGGGCCGACGTTCCGGCACCGACCCAAGCGGAAGGCAGCTTCCCATCATCTGACCTCGGGGATGACGAAAGCGGGCGCCACAGCGGCGCCCGTTTCGCGTTCATGCGGCCCCCGCCGGGCGCACGAACCCTTCGCTCGCCTTCATCAGGGCGCGGGTGTAGTCGCTTTCGACCCGGCGGTGGGACAGCGCCCCTTCGGTCAGTTCCTCGACCGCGCGTCCGCCCTTCATCACCAGCAGCCGGTCGCACATGTGGTCGATCACGGCGAGGTCGTGGCTGACGAACAGGTAGGTCAGGTTCTTTTCGCGCCTGAGCCGCGACAGCAGGTTCAGGATTTCCGCCTGGATCGAGGCGTCGAGCGCGCTGGTCGGTTCATCCAGCAGCAGGATCGTCGGTTCCAGGATCAGCGCGCGCGCGATCGCGACCCGCTGGCGCTGCCCGCCAGACAGCTGGTGCGGCAGGCGGAACCGGAACGCGGGGTCCAGCCCCACGTCGGCCAGCGCCCCGGTGATCCGCGTCTCGCGGTCGCGGAAGCCGTGGATCGCCAGCGGCTCGGACAGGATGCGGTCGATTGTGTGGCGCGGGTGCAGCGAGCCATACGGGTCCTGAAACACCATTTGCACCTGCCGCGTGAACGCCCGGTCGCGCCGCAGGTCAAGCGGCTTGCCGTCGATCAGGATCTGCCCGCCCGCCACCGGGGAAAGGCCGCAGATCGCGCGCAGCACGGTGGACTTGCCCGATCCCGACTCCCCCACCAGTCCGAAGGACGCGCCGGGTTCGACCCGGAACGACACCGCATCGACCGCGACCACGCGGCGCTCGTCCTCGCCGAAGACGACGGTGAGGTCCCGGACCTCGATCCGGGGGACGGGTGCGTCGGTCATGCGTCTTTCCAGGCTTGCTGGCGTTGCAGGGTGGGCAGGTCGCCATGCCCGCCGCCGATCCGGGGCAGGCAGTTCAGCAATCCCTGCGTGTAGGGGTGCTTCGCCTCGTGCAGGCGGCGCGCCTCGATCTCTTCGACGATGCGGCCGCGGTACATCACCAGCACCCGGTCGCAGAAGGTGGACACCAGCCGCAGGTCGTGGCTGATGAAGATGAGCCCCATGCCACGCCGGCGCACGAGATCGTCGAGAATCCGCAGCACTTCCAATTGCACGGTCACGTCAAGCGCGCTGGTCGGTTCGTCCGCGATCAGCAGTTCCGGCTCGGTCACCAGCATCATCGCGATCATCACCCGCTGGCCCATGCCGCCCGACAGCTCGTGCGGATAGGCTTTCAGCACCCGCTCGGGATCGCGGATCTGGACCTCGTTCAGCATGTCGAGCGACCGGCGCCGGATCTCGTCGCGCGGGGGGCGGCCGTGGACGCGCAGCGCCTCGGCGATCTGGCGGCCGACGGTCATCACCGGGTTCAGCGAATAGCGCGGGTCCTGCATGACCATCGACACGCGCTGGCCTCTGATCCGGCGCATCTGCCGTTCGGGCAGGTTTCGCATGTCGATGCCGTCGAACGTCAGGCAGCTGGCCGCGACGCGACCGGGCGCGCGGACGAGGCCCAGGATCGCGCGGCCGGTCATCGACTTGCCGGACCCGGATTCCCCCACGATCCCGACCCGTTCGCGCCCCACGTCGAACGAGATGCCGCGCACCGCCTGGAACGGTCCGCGCCGGGTGTCGAACGTCACCGACAGGTCGCGCACCGACAGCAGCGCGTCGCCATGTGCCTGGGTCATTTCGATGCCGCCCTGGGGTCGAGGACGTCGCGCAGCGCGTCGCCCAGAAGGTTGAAGCCAAGGCTGACCAGCAGGATCGCGATACCGGGAACGGTCGCCACCCACCAGTGCGACAGCAGGTACTGCCGCCCGGTCGAGATCATCGCCCCCCATTCCGCCAGCGGCGGCTGCGCGCCCAGGCCCAGGAACCCGAGCCCCGCGGCAGTGAGGATGATCCCCGCCATGTCCAGCGTCACCCGCACCACGACCGAGGACAGGCACATGGGCATGATGTGGCCGGTGATGATCCTGAGCGTGGATGCCCCCTGCAGCCGCGCCGCCGCGATGTAGTCCGACCGGCGCACGGTCAGCGTCTCGGCCCGCGCGACTCGGGCATAGGCGGGCCACGCCGTCAGCGCGATCGCGAGAACAGCGTTGACGATCCCCGGCCCCAGCGCCGCCACGAAGGCGAGCGCCAGGATCAGGCGCGGAAAGGCCAGGAAGATGTCGGTGATCCGCATCAGGATCCGGTCGGTCCAGCCGCCAAGCGTGCCCGCGACGGTGCCGACGATCAGCCCGAACACCGGCGCCGTCACCGCCACCAGCGCGACGATATACAGCGTCACCCGCGCGCCGTAGACGATGCGAGAGAAGATGTCGCGGCCAAGCTCGTCGGTGCCGAGGATATGGCCCTGCCAGCCCGGCGGACGCAGCCGCCCGGCAAGGTCCTGCGCGTTCGGCGCGTGGGTGGCGATCAGCGGCGCGAAGATCGCCATCATGATAAGCAGGACGATGATCCCCAGCCCGACCATCGCCAGCGCGTTGGACGACAGCGTCTGCCACGCGTTCCAGGCCGAGATGCTGCGCGCCTGCAGGCGCGAGCGCGGCGTGTCGGTGTTGAGCCATGCGCGCAGGCCCGGCGCGGTTCCCGCGTCGCTCATCGCGCCCTCGGATCGACGATGGTGTAGAGGATGTCGGACAGCAGGTTCAGCACGATGAACATCGCCCCGATCACCAGCGTGCCGCCGAGGACGGCGTTGAAGTCGGCCGCGAACAGCGCCTGCGTGACGTAAAGGCCGAGCCCCGGCCACGCGAACACCGTTTCGGTCAGGACCGACCCTTCCAGCAGCGAGGCGTACGACAGGACAATCACGGTGATCAGCGGAACCATGGCGTTGCCGAGCGCGTGGACCCAGATCACGCGCCATTCCGGCACGCCCTTCACGCGGGCGGCGGTGATGTATTCCTGGCCCAGCTGCTCCAGCATGAACGACCGCGTCATGCGCGAGATGTAGGCCATCGAGAAATAGCCCAGCACGGCGGCCGGCAGGATCAGGTGCGCGACGGCGTTGCGGAACACGTCCCAGGCGCCCGACAACGCGCTGTCGAGGATGACCGATCCGGTGTAGCGGGTGACGTCGAACTCGTAGGTGAACTGCTGCGTCACGTCGAGCCTGCCCGGTCCCGGTGCCCAGCCGAGCGTGCCGTAGAAGATCAGGAGCGCGACGAGCCCCAGCCAGAACACGGGCATCGAATAACCCAGCAGCCCCACCACGCGGATCACCTGGTCGGGCCATCTGCCCTGATAGACCGCGCCGACAACGCCGCCGGGAATGCCCAGCACGATTCCCAGGATGGTGGCGAAGGTCGCAAGCTCCAGCGTGTTGGGGAAGGTGCGGCCGATGTCCTTCAGGACCGGCTGCCCGGTCAGGTTGGCGGTGCCCAGATCGCCCGTCAGCACGTCGCCCACGTAGCGGACGAACTGCTCGGGGATCGGCCGGTCAAGGCCAAGCTCGACCCGTGCGG
Organism: Paracoccus marinus; assembly: GCF_007018965.1. Classification (GTDB taxonomy): domain Bacteria; phylum Pseudomonadota; class Alphaproteobacteria; order Rhodobacterales; family Rhodobacteraceae; genus Paracoccus; species Paracoccus marinus. The sequence goes on along the minus strand of NZ_VJYZ01000015.1, from coordinate 1,998 downwards.
CGTCGTACTGGGCCTGCGTCGCGCGGTCGCCGACAACCGCCAGCACCGGGTCCAGCGGCACCACGCGGGCGATCAGGAAGGTCACCAGCAGCAGCCCGAACAGCGTGACGGCAAGCGAAAAGACGAAGCTTGCGACGCGCCGTGCCGCGCGCGCCAGTCCCCGCGACGACCTGCCCCGGGACGGCGGGATCCGCGCGCGGCCGAGCCCGCGCGGATCGTCGATGTTGGTCGAGGTCATGGGCCGGGATTACTGCGCCGCAGCCTTGGTGACCGGCCAGTAATAGGCGGATTCGACCGCGCCGCCGGCCTGGAAGCCGTCGACGTTCGACCGCATCGCCGTCTGCTCGATCTGCTGGAACAACGGGATCAGCGGCGAGGACGCCTGCGCCATGCGCTGCATTTCCTCGTACATGCCGCGGCGGGTCGCCTCGTCCTGTTCGATCACGGCCGCATCGACCATCGGCGTCGTCTCGGTCGCCGCATAGGCGTTGCGCCAGGCGAGGTTGCCGACCAGCTTGGCATCGACCGAGTTGTCGGGGTTCGCGGCAAAGACCGAGGCGTTGGTGTGGGGGTCGGGATAGTCCGTGCCCCAGGTCTGAAGCGTCAGCTCGTGGTTGCGGGCGCGATAGATTTCCAGCGCCTCGGACCCCACGACCGGGCGCAGGTTCAGGGTGATCCCGGCCTGCGCCATGGTGCCCTGCAGCGCCTGCCCGATGTCGATCCGCTCCTGTTCGTTGCGCATCAGGAACTCGATGGCGAAGCCGTCCGGGTAGCCCGCCTCGGCCAGCAGCGCCTTGGCCTTTTCCACGTCGAGCGTGTAGGGATTGTCCTTGATCTCGCCCAGGAACCCCTCGGGCAGGAACGACTGGTGGATCACGTCGCGGCCCTTGAGCAGCGTGGTCGTCAGCCCCTCGTAATCGACGAGGTACCGGATCGCCTCGACCACCTTCGGGTTCTTGAGGATCTCGTTGTCCTGGTTCGCGCCGAGATAGTAGATCAGGCCGCGAAGGCTGTCCTGTACCTTCAGCCCGTCGACGGTCGAGATCGCCTCGATGTCGGTGGGCGTCAGGTTGCGGACCATGTCCACGTCACCCTTTTCCAGCAGCAGGCGCTGGGTCGCGGGTTCCGCGACGTGGCGCACGAACACGCGCTTCATCTGCAGGTCGGCGGCGCGGTTCCAGTTCGGGTTCGCTTCAAGGATAACGGATTCGTTGGGCGTCCACGAGCGCAGGACATAGGCGCCCGAGCCGGCGGAGTTCTGGCTCAGCCACTTGTTGCCAAGATCCTCGCCCTCGACGTGCTGCATGACCGTTTCCATGTCCACGACCGAGCCGGCCGAGGCGGTCAGCGCGTTGGACAAGAAGGTCGGCGCGAACGGCTTGTCGGTCTGGATCACCAGCGTCATGTCGTCGGTGGCGCGGACGTTCTGTTCCACGTTCTCCTTGGTCAGGCCGAACTGCGTAATGATGAACGCGGGCGTCAGGTCCAGCTTGACCACGCGCTGCAGCGACCATGCCGCATCCTGCGCGCGGACCGGGTTGCCCGACGCGAACTTGCGGCCTTCCTGCATCTTGAAGGTGAAGGTCTTGCCGTCCTCGGACACCGACCATTCCGACGCGAGGCCGGGGATCGGCTGCAGGCTGACCGGATCGACGTCCACCAGCGTCTCGTACACGTTGTTGATCTGATCGCCGCCCGAGATTTCAAAGCTTTGCGCCGGGTCCATCGAAAGCATGTCGTCGATCGAGGTGGCGATCACCAGCGTGTCGGGCGGCGTTTCGGCCAGGGCCATGCCGCCCAGGGCGGTCCCGAGCAGAAGCGAGCCGGCAAGGACGGGAGTGCGAAGATTGAACACGTCAGAACCTCATGTCTTTCAGCGGCCGGTGATCGGGGCTGGGTGGAGTTCATGCATGCGCGCTACGCTAGGGCGTGTTGACAAAAGGGGTTCACCGGGCGCGGTGATCGTGATTCAAGCTGGTATCTGCAATGGAGACCAGC
>NZ_VJYZ01000001.1 GCF_007018965.1 Paracoccus marinus | reverse complement strand
CTCCGCCCCATGCCCACCCGCGGAGAATGGACCGATCAGATCAGCAGCGGCAGGAGGAGAGCGCCGTGGCGCTTACCGTCGAACGGTCGCGGGCCGAGGTGCACGACTGGCTCATCGGCCACGGCCTGCGGTTCATGCCGGCCGTCAACCTGGTCGAGCGCGGGCGGAACGGCGACGGGAACTCGGTCCCGCGCTACCACGTCCTGTGGGGCACCGGGCGAGAGCTGACGCGCGTCCTGATCGCGGCGATGCGCGCGGCCGGTGCGGGCCGCCTGACGCTGCTGCATCGCCATCGCGTGACCGCGCTCGACCACGACGCGGGAACCGTGGGCGGGGTGGTGGCTATGGACGAGGCCACCGGGGCCGAGATCCGCGTCACCGCGCCGGTGGTCGTTCTTGCGACCGGCGGCATCAACGGCAGCCACGCCGAGGCGGTCGCGAACTGGCCCCGCGACCGCGCGCGGCCGGCGACCATGCTGAACGGTGCCCATCCGTTTGCCGATGGCCGGATGCATCGTTTCGTCGCCGACCGGCTGGGCGGGCGGATCGTCAATCCCGCCGCGATGTGGAACTATGCCGCGGGGCTGCCGCACCCGTTTCCGCATTTCCCCGGCCACGGCCTGTCCATCATTCCCTGCAAGTCGGCACTGTGGCTCGACCATCGCGGCGACCGGATCGGGCCCGAGCCGCTCGTCACGGGCTTCGATACCAACTGGCTGTGCCGCCGCGTGGCCGAGCAGAAGAAGCCGTGGACCTGGCACCTGCTGAACCTTCGCATCGCCGCGCGGGAGTTCGCGATCTCCGGGGCCGAGCACAACCCCCGCATCCGCGACCGGCAGCTCGTGCCGTTCCTGCGCGAGACGCTGCTGGGCAATCACCGGCTGATCCGGCAGATGCTGCGCGAATGCCCGCAGGTGCTGGCGGACGACACGCTAAAGGGGCTGGCCGCGCAGATGAACGCGCTGACCCTGTCGCACGACATCGACCCCGGGCGGCTGCGCGCCAACGTGGACAGGTTCGACGCGAACTTCGCGCCCGGCCGCGATCCGGCCGAGGACGTGCAGGTCCGCCGCATCCTCGAGGCGCGGGAATGGAGACCGGACCGGCTGCGGACCTGCAAGCCCGCGCCTCTGCAAAAGCGCGGGGCCGGGCCGTTCATCGCCATGCAGCTGCAGCTCATCACCCGCAAGAGCCTGGGCGGGCTTCGCACCGACCTGCAAAGCCGCGCGCTGGGCGATGGCGACGCGCCGATCCCCGGGCTTTACTGCGTGGGCGAGGCGGCGGGGTTCGGCGGCGGCAACGCGAACGGCAACCGTTCGCTGGAAGGGACGTTCCTGCCCGGCTGCATCATGACCGCCAAGGCCGCCGCCCGGTCGATCCTGGCAGGGGGCTGAGGATGGCGAGACGAGGGGAGACCGCAGGATGAACGGCGCGCAAGCCCTGATGAAGACCCTGGCCGACGCGGGCGTCGAGGTCTGCTTCACCAACCCCGGCACCAGCGAGATGCACTTCGTCGCGGCCCTGGACAGCGAGCCGCGGATGCGCGCGGTGCTGACCCTGTTCGAGGGCGTGGCGACCGGGGCCGCCGACGGCTACGCGCGGATGGCGGGGAAACCCGCCGCGACGCTGCTGCATCTTGGTCCCGGCCTGGGGAACGGGCTTGCGAACCTGCATAACGCCCGCAAGGCGCGGGTGCCGGTCGTCAACATCGTGGGCGACCACGCCACCGCGCACGTGCAGTACGATTCGCAGCTGCAATCGGATATCGAGACGGTGGCGCGGAACGTCTCGCCGGGGTTCGTGCGGACCTCGTCCACGACCGCCGACCTGTGCCGCGACGCGGTCGAGGCGGTGGCGGCGGCCCGGACCGCGCCGGGGCAGGTCGCGACGCTGATCCTGCCCGCCGACGTGTCGTGGGGCGAAGGCGGCGCGCCCGCCACCGGGCCGCGCCCCGCGCCGCCCGCCGCAGCCAGCCGCGCCACGGTCGAGGGGGTCGCGGCCGCGATCCGGTCGGGCGGGCGCGCGGCGCTGCTGCTGGGCGACCGGGCGCTGCGCGAGCGCGGGCTGACGGCCGCCGCGCGGATCGCCGCCCACTGCAACGTGACGCTGCTGGCCGAGACGTTTCCCACCCGGCTGGAACGCGGCGCGGGGCTGCCGGCGGTCGAGCGCATCGCCTATCTCGCCGAACTCGCGGCGATGCAGCTTGGCCAGTACGACCGCCTGATCCTGGTCGACGGCCGCCCGCCGGTGTCCTTCTTCGCCTATCCCGGCAAGCAGAGCTGGCTCGTCCCGGACAGCTGCACGCTGCACGACCTGGGCGAGCCGGGCGACGATCCGGTGCTGAGCCTCGAGGCGTTGGCGCAGGCGCTGGGCGCGGGCCACGTCGCGCCCCGGGTCGCGGCGGCGGCGCGCCCCGCCGCCCCGCGCGGCAAGCTGAGCGCCGCCAAGGTCTGCAAGGCGGTGGGGCATCTGCTGCCCGAGAAGGCGATCCTGATCGACGAGGCGATCACCTCGGGGTTGCTGCTGTCGGCGCTGACGGCGGGGGCGCCGCGACACGACCTGCTGACGTTGACGGGCGGCGCGATCGGGCAGGGGCTGCCGAACGCTGTCGGCGCGGCGATCGCCTGCCCGGACCGCCCGGTCGTGGCGCTGATCGGCGACGGCACGGCCATGTACACCAACCAGGCGCTGTGGACGATGGCGCGCGAAGGGCTGGACGTGACCGCCATCGTCTTCAACAACGCGTCCTATTCGATCCTCAACGTCGAACTCGAACGGGTGGGCGCGGGCGCGGGCGGGCCCAAGGTGCGCTCGCAGCTGGACATCGGCGATCCCCGGATCGACTTCGCGCGGCTCGCCCGGTCGATGGGCGTCCACGGCACCCGCGTCGATACGGGCGAGGACCTGATGACCGCGCTGCGCTACGCGCTGGCCCACCCCGGCCCGCATCTGATCGAGGCGATGGTGCCGCCCGCGCTCGGCCGGTTGCAGCGGCGGGTCCTTCCGTGGATCCTGCGCTCGCTTCCCGGCCTGCCCGCTGGCGCTCAGCGCGCGATCAAGCGCAAGGTCGCCCCGTGACGCCCCCCGTGCCTTTCAACGACAGGACAACCCGCATGATCGACGAACGGAACTGGGACAGCGTGGACACGCTGCGCGCGCGCTTCGGTGCGACCCGCGCGGCGTCGCGGGCCGAGCCCGCGCCCGACTGGGCCACGCGCAAGGACCGGCTGAAACGCCTGCTCGCGATGGTGCGCGAGGACGAAGGGCGGGCGATCGCCGCGATCTCGGCCGATTTCGGGCATCGGGCGGCGGGCGACACGCGGCTGGCCGAGATTTTCCCATCCAACGCCGAGATCACGCACGCGCTTGGCCACGGCCGGGCCTGGATGAAGCCGCGCCGGGTGGCAACCCCGATCTGGTTCAAGCCCGCGCGGTCGGTGATCGTGCCCCAGCCCAAGGGCGTCGTCGGCATCATCAGCCCGTGGAACTATCCGCTGTTCCTGTCGATCGGCCCTTTGGTCGCGGCATTCGTCGCCGGCAACCGGGCGCTGCTGAAGACGTCCGAATACGTCCCCAACTTCAGCGACTGGATGGCCAAGGCGGCGGCCCGCCACTTCGCCCCCGACGAGCTTTCGGTGATCCGGGGCGGGCCGGACATCGGCGCGGCGTTTTCGGAACTGCCGTTCGACCACCTGCTGTTCACCGGCAATGGCGAGGTGGGCAAGAAGGTCATGGAAGCCGCGGCCCGGAACCTGACGCCGGTGACGCTGGAACTGGGCGGCAAGTCGCCCGCGCTGGTGACCGCGAACGCCGACATGGACGGGGCGGTGGCGCGGATCATGACCGGCAAGATGATCAACTCGGGCCAGACCTGCGTCGCCCCCGACCACGTCTATCTGCCGCAGGGCGCCGAGGGTGCGTTCATCGAGGGCGCGCGCAGGTGGACGGCGAAGCACTATCCCGACATCGCGACCAACCCCGACGTGACCCGCATCATCGACCAGCGCCAGTTCGACCGGCTGGTCCGCATCCGCGACGACGCGGTCGCGCGCGGCGCCACGCTGCACCCGCTGACCGACCAGCCCGAGAACGGCAACAGCCGCCTGTTCCCGCCGGTGATCGTGACAGGCGCGCCCGAGGACAGCGCGATCATGACCGAAGAGATCTTCGGCCCGCTGCTGCCCGTGATCCCCGTGGACGGCACCGACGAGATGGTGGCGCGCATCACGGCGCGCCCGCGCCCGCTCGCCGCCTATTACTTCTCGAAGGACGCGGGCGAGATCGCGGCGCTGTCGCAGCGCATCGTGTCGGGCGGCGCCTGCCACAACGAGACGATCATGCACGTCGCGCAAAGCAACCTGCCCTTCGGCGGCGTCGGCGGGTCGGGGATGGGCAGCTATCATGGCCGCGCCGGGTTCGACACGCTGTCGCATCTGCGCGGGACCTTCGTCCAGCCGCGCCTGAACGGCGTCGGCATGCTCGCGCCGCCCTACGGAAAGCGGTTCGGCGCGATGCTGGCGGCGGTGCAGCGGATGGTGCTGGCGCGGGGCTGACCGTCGGGCGGAAATCGTCGCGCGCCGGCCGGGCCGATTTTTCTGTCACACGGGGCCAGGCCGATCCGTCTTGTCTGCGGATGCATTTGCCGCATCCTGATGAGGAGACAAGAATGTACGCCCTGATGCTCAAGCACCGCACCGCACCCGGTCGCCGGGCCGATGTTGAAGCGATCTGGCAGCGCCACATGCAGCCGGCGATCGCCGGGAACCCCGGACATGTCGGCTATATCTACAGCTTTGGCGAGGACCCCGACGTGATCGTCGCCGTCCAGGTCTACAGGTCGCGCGAGGACGGCGCGGCGTTCATCGCGTCCGCGCCCTATCTTCGCTACATCGAGGAATCGCGCGACATGCTCGCCCATGAACCGGAGATCACTATGCTTGACGCGCGCTGGGTCAAGGGGGCGTGAGATTGACGGACGCGGCGGCGGACGACCTGCTGGCACCGTTCGAAGCCGCAAGGCCCGCGCTGTTCGGCCTGTCTTACAGGTTGCTGGGCAGCGCGGCCGACGCCGAGGACGTGTTGCAGGACGTGTTCGTGAAATGGGTGACCGTGGAACGCGCCGCGATCCGCAATCCGCAAGCGTGGCTCGTGACCGCCTGCACGAGGCGGGCGATAGACATCCTGCGATCCCACGCGCGCAGCCGCACCGCCTATGTCGGTCCGTGGCTGCCCGAGCCGCTTGCGGCCGCCCGCATCGACGAGCCGCAGGACATGTCGGAATCGCTGGAAACCGCGTTTCTGGCCGTCCTGCACCAGCTCGGTCCGTCGGAGCGTGCGGCGTTCCTGCTGCATGACGTGTTCGGGACCGGACACGCCACGGTGGCGGGGATCCTGCAAATCAGCGAGACGGCGAGCCGCAAGCTCGCCTCTCGGGCGCGCGCGCGGGTCCGGGACGGCGGCCGGACTTCCCGCCTGCCCCCCGCGCGCGAGGCGGAACTGCTGGCCCGGTTTGAGGAAGCGATCCTGACCGACGACGCATCGTCGCTGGCGGTGGTGCTGGAAGCGGATGTCCGCCTGAAGGTCGACAGCGGCGGCAAGGTCCAGTCCATCACCGAACCCGTGATCGGACGGGCCGAGGTGCTGGCGTTCCTCACGCGGGCGCGGGCGTGGTGGCGCGGCTATGACTGGACCCCCACCGCGCTCGCCACGGGAACGGGGATCGCCCTGCGTTCGGGCGCGCACACGGCGGCGACCATCTGGTTCGAAAGCCAGGGCGGGCGCGACATCTCGGCCATCGACATCATGCGGAATCCCGACAAGCTGCCCTGAAAACGGGCGCAGGCGATCACCGGCGGTGGGCGGCTCACAACTTCGTTGCCAAGCCGCCGCGCGGCTGCATAGTCTGGGGGCGCGCCGATACGAACAAGGGCGGCGCAAGGGGGACGAACGCTTGACCGCCAGTGCCGGCAACCACGACTACGTCGTCTTCGACCACGTTCAGAAGAGCTATGACGGCCGCACGCTGGTCGTGAAGGACCTGAACCTGTCGATCGCGCAGGGGGAGTTCGTGACCATGCTCGGCCCGTCCGGGTCGGGCAAGACGACCTGCCTGATGATGCTCGCCGGGTTTGAAACCGCGACCCACGGCCGGATCATGCTCGATGGGCGCGATATCAACGACGTGCCGCCGCACAAGCGCGGGATCGGCATGGTGTTTCAGAACTACGCGCTGTTTCCGCACATGACGGTGGGCGAGAACCTGGCCTTTCCGCTGGAAGTGCGCGGGCTGTCCCGGGCCGACCGCGACGCGCGGGTGCTGCGCGCGCTCGACATGGTGCAGATGGCGCGCTTCCGCGACCGCCGCCCGGCGCAGCTTTCGGGCGGCCAGCAGCAGCGCATCGCGCTGGCCCGCGCCTTGGTGTTCGACCCCAAGCTGGTGCTGATGGACGAGCCTCTGGGCGCGCTCGACAAGCAACTGCGCGAACACATGCAGTTCGAGATCAAGGACCTGCACCGCCGGCTGGGCGTGACGGTCGTCTATGTCACCCACGACCAGGGCGAGGCGCTGACGATGTCGGACCGGATCGCCGTCTTCAACGACGGCCGCATCCAGCAGCTTGCGACCCCCTCGCAGCTTTACGAGGCGCCGGAGAACAGCTTCGTCGCGGGTTTCATCGGGGAAAACAACGCGCTTGCGGGCACGGTCGAGCGGCTGGACGGCCAGACGGCGCTGGTCCGGCTGGCGAATGGCGAGCTGATCGACGCGGCCCCCGTGAACGTCGGCGGGGTCGGGCAGCGGACGCTGGTGTCGATCCGCCCCGAACGGATCGAGTTCAAGCCCGGCCAGATGCCCCAGGGCGCCCACACGGTCGAGGCCGAGGTGATCGAGGTCATCTACATGGGCGACATCTTCCGCGCCCGGATGCGCGTCGCGGGGTCGGACGACTTCGTGATGAAGTTCCGCAACACGCAGGGGCAGGTCCGCCTGAGCCCCGGCGAAAAGATCCGCGTCGGCTGGCACCCGCAGGATGCCCGCGCGCTGGACCCCGTCTGAGACAAACAATCGCAATCACAAAAACCGCGATGAAACAGGGAGAAGAGACCATGAAGTTCAGGACGACGATCATCGTTTCGACCGCGCTTGCGGGCGCGCTGGCCGGCCTTTCGCTTCCGGCGATGGCGCAGGACAAGACGGTCAACGTGCTTGACTGGGGTGGGGCCTACGGGCAGTCGCACCAGATGGCCTACAACGCGCCGTTCCAGGAAAAGACCGGCGCGCGCGTCGTCGTGACCGATGCCGACAACCCCGCCACCCCGATCAAGGCCATGGTCGAGGCAGGCAACGTCACCGCCGACGTGGCGTCTGTCGAATACGCCGACGCGGTGCGGATGTGCGACGAGGGCCTGCTTGAGGAAATCGACGCCTCGACCCTTGCGCCCGGGGCGGACGGCACGCCGGCCGCCGACGACTTCATCGACGGCGCGCTGACCGACTGCTTTGTGGGCACCGACGTCTATTCGATGGTGCTGGCCTATGACGACTCCCGCTTCCCCGACGCCAAGCCCGCCACCCCGGCCGATTTCTTCGATCTCGAGAAGTTCCCGGGCAAGCGGACCATGCGGAAGGGCGCGAAGTTCAACCTGGAACTCGCGCTGCTCGCGGACGGCGTGCCGGCCGCCGACATCTATTCGACGCTGGAAACCCCCGAGGGCGTGGATCGCGCCTTTGCCAAGCTCGACACCATCAAGGACAGCGTGATCTGGTGGGAAGCGGGCGCGCAGCCGCCGCAGCTGCTGGCCGATGGCGAGGTGTCGATGGCCTATGCCTTCAACGGCCGTATCTTCGACGCGGCGATGGGCGAGAAGAAGCCGTTCAAGATCATCTGGGACGGCCAGATCTACGAGATGGAGGGCTGGGTGATGCCCAAGGGCGCGCCCAACCGCGAGGCGGCGCTGGAATACATCGCCTTCTCGACCGCGCCGGAACAGCTTGCCAAGGCCGCCGAGCATATCAGCTACGGCCCGCCGCGCGCCTCGTCGGCGAGCCTTGTCGGCAACATCGCCGGGACCGACCAGCCGATGGGCCCGCACCTGCCGACCTCGCCCGACAACCTCGCCAAGGGCTTCGCCTCGAACCTCGATTTCTGGGTGGACCACGACGGCGAACTGAGCGAGCGGTTCAACGCCTGGCTGGCCGGCTGAGCCGCCCGCGAACCCGGCCGTGACCCGTTCCGGGGCCCACGGCCACCACGACACCGCGTCCGTCGCCGGGCATCCCCGGCGGCGGCATCCGACCAAGAACAGGACCCGATGCCCTTTACCCGCCCGCTTTTCGCCGCCGCCCTGTCCATGTTTCCGCTGGCCGCCTCGGCCGACGTTCCCATCAACGTCGTGACCTGGGGCGGCGATTTCACCGCCGCGCAGAAGGTGGCCTTCGCCGACCCCTTCACCGCCGAAACCGGCGTCAGGGTGAACCTGATCGACGCCGACAGCGTGGGCGCCGTCATCAAGGCACAGGTCGCGGCGGGCAACGTCACCACCGACGTGGCGAGCCTGGGACAGGCCGATGCCGAGCGCCTGTGCGACGTGGGGCTGGCCGAGCCGATCGACCCCGCGCTGATCGTGGCCGGTGCGGACGGCACGGCGGCCGCCGACGATTTCCTGCCCGGCGGGCTCAGCGACTGTTTCGTCGCGACCGACGTGTATTCCACCGTCATCGGCTACGACGCCCGGGCGATGGGGGCGGCGCGCCCGACCTCGATCACCGACTTCTTCGACCTGCAGAAGTTCCCCGGCCGCCGCGGCGTCCTGAAGGAGCCGCGCTTCACGCTGGAAATGGCGCTGATGGGCGATGGCGTGCCGCCGGATCAGGTCTACGACGTGATGCGGACGCCCGAGGGACTGGACCGCGCCTTTGCCAAGCTCGACAGCATCCGCGACCAGATCGTCTGGTGGGAAGCGGGCGCGCAGCCGGTGCAGCTTCTGGCCGACGCCGAGGTCGCGATGACCATGTCCTATAACGGCCGCCTGTTCGCCGCCAAGGTCGAGGACGCGCGCCCGTTCGAGATCCTGTGGGACGGGCAGGTCTACGAGGTCGAGGGGTGGATGATCCCCAAAGGCGCGCCGCAGAAGGACGCGGCGCTCAAGTTCGTGGCCTGGTCCACCGCGCCCGAGCCGCTGGCCCGCGCGGCCGAGCAGCTGAGCTACGGCCCGCCCCGCGCGTCGTCGCAGGCGCTGGTGGGCATGTACAAGGACGGCAAGACGCCGATGGCGCCGCACCTGCCGACCGCGCCCGAAAACCTCAAATCTGCGCTGGCGATCGACGTGAATTTCTGGGCCGACAACGATGTCGAGCTGATCGAACGGTTCGGCACGTGGCTGGCCGCCGCGCCAGCGAAGCCCTGAGCGGGCCGATGGCGACCCCGCTTGATCCCCACGCGGCGATCGCGACCGAGGCGGGCGGGGTCGCCCCTGCCGCGCCGCGCGGCGGCGGGCCCGGCGTCCTGACGACCGCCGACGGGGTGCCCCTTGCCGTCGCGCTCAGCCGGTCGCGCAGGCGGGCGCGGCGGCAGGCGCTGCTGCTGGTGCTGCCACTGCTGCTCTTCGTCCTTGTCACCTTCATCGTGCCGATCGGGCAGATGCTGCACCGCTCGGTCTACAACCCCGGCTTCGCCGGGAACATGCCGCAGGTCAGCGCCTGGTTCGCCGCGAACCCGCAGGGCGCGGACCCGGACGAGGCGGCGTTCGCCGCGCTCGCCGCTGACCTGACCGCGGCGGCCGAGGCGCGGACCATCGGCATCGTCGGCACGCGCATGAACTATGACGTGCCGGGCACGCGCTCGCTTTTCACCGCCACCGGGCGCAAGGTGCGCGACGGGCTGGAACCGCCGTTCCGCAAGGCGCTGCTGGACATCGACGGCGACTGGGCCTCGCCCGAGCTGTGGGCGGCGATGCGCAACGCGTCCCGAACCTACACGTCGGGCTTCTACCTCGCCGCGCTGGACCGGGCGCGGGACAACGACGGAAACGTGGTCCGCGCGCCCGAGGAGCGGCGGGTCTATGTCATGCTGTTTCTTCGGACCTTCGGCCTGTCGGCGCTCATCACGGCCCTGACGTTCGTCCTGGGCTTTCCGGTCGCGCATCTGCTGGCCACCCTGCCGCTTCGCAAGTCGAACCTGCTGATGATCCTGGTCCTGCTGCCGTTCTGGACCTCGCTTCTGGTCCGCACCAGCGCCTGGATCGTGCTGTTGCAGCAGCAAGGCGTCATCAACGACCTGCTGGTGTGGCTGGGCGTGGTCGCCGACGGGGCGCGGCTGCCCATGATCTACAACCAGACCGGCACCATCATCGCGATGACCCATGTGCTGCTGCCGTTCATGATCCTGCCGCTTTATTCGGTGATGCGGACGATCAACCCGTCCTACGTCCGCGCCGCTCGCTCGCTCGGGGCGACCAGCTGGACCGCGTTCCGCCGCATCTATTTCCCGCAGACGCTGCCGGGGCTGGGGGCGGGGGCGCTGCTCGTCTTCATCCTTGCGGTCGGCTACTACATCACGCCTGCGCTGGTCGGCGGATCGTCGGGGCAGCTGATTTCCAACATGATCGCGATGCACATGACCGAGACGCTGAACTGGTCGATGGCGGCGGCGCTCGCGTCGCTGCTGCTGGGGGGCGTGCTGATCCTGTACTGGGTCTACGACCAGCTGGTCGGGATCGACAAGCTGAAGCTGGGGTAAGGCATGGCGCTTCCGACCTACGCGACGACGGCGGAGCGCGCCTGGCGCTGGATCTACCTCGGCATCTGCACGGCGGTGTTCGTGTTCCTGATCGCGCCGATCGTCGTGGTGATCCCGCTGTCCTTCAACGCCGAGAAGTTCTTCACGTTCACCCGCGAGATGCTGTCCCTCGACCCCGACGGCTGGTCGCTGCGCTGGTACGACAGCCTGCTGACCTTCGGCATGGCGAACCCCGACGCGCCGCGCGGCGCGGCCTGGTGGGCGGACATGTGGGCGAATTCAAAGTGGGTGAATGCGGCCAAGAACTCGCTCATCATCGGGGTCGCCTCGACGGTGCTGGCCACGGTGCTGGGGACGCTGGCGGCTCTGGGGCTCGCGCGGCCCGAGATGCCGTTCCGGCGGCTCATCATGGCGCTGCTGATCTCGCCCATGATCGTGCCCATCATCATCACGGCGACGGGGATGTTCTTCTTCTATTCGAACCCCTGCGGGATGCTGGGGTTGGTCGGCGCCAGCGTCACCTGCGGCAAGCTCGCGGGGACCTACGTTGGCGTCATCATGGCCCACGCGATCCTCGGCATTCCGTTCGTCATCATCACCGTGACGGCGACGCTGATCGGGTTCGACCAGTCGCTTGCGCGCGCCGCGGCGTCGCTGGGCGCGGGGCCGCGGCGCACGTTCTTTCGCATCGTCATGCCGCTGATCCTGCCGGGCGTGGTGTCGGGGGCGCTGTTCGCGTTCGTCACCTCGTTCGACGAGGTGGTGGCGGTGCTGTTCATCGCCGGCCCCGACCAGCAGACCATCCCGCGCCAGATGTGGAGCGGGATCCGCGACCAGATCAGCCCCGCGATCCTCGCCGTGGCGACGCTGCTGGTGATCTTTTCCGTGGCGCTGCTGGCGGCAGTCGAGCTGCTGCGGCGGCGCGGCGAAAAGCTGCGCGGCGTCACCCCGTCCTGAGGTCAGGGCAGGACGGACAGCCAGAACCAGATGCTGAGCATCGACAGCGCGGTCGAGACCAGCACCGCCGAGGCCGTGACCCGCTTCGCCGACCCGTAGATCGCCGAGAACAGATAGGCGTTCACGCCCGGCGCCATGCTGGCCGTCACCACCGCCGAGCGGAGCGCGGGCACCGGCAGCTGGAACAGGTGGCCCAGCGTGAAGGTGATGACCGGGTGGATCACCAGCGAACAGCCGCAGACCAGCGCGATCGCCCAGCCGTCACCTTCCGGCCGATAGCGGAACAGGATACCGCCAAGCCCGAACAGCGCCGTGGGCAGGGCCGCGCGCGACATCATGTCGGCCGCGTCCCAGAACCCCTGTGGCATGACCAGCCCCATCCGCAGCAGCACGTTCATCGCCGCCCCGCACAGGATGCCGATGATCAGCGGCGTGTGCAGCACCCCCGACAGCGCCCGCATCGCGATCCGGCCGCGCGACATGCTTTGCCCGCGCGCCCGCGTCACCTCCATCATCGTGATCCCGAAGGTGTAGAGCAGCGGCGAATGGATCGCGATGATGGCCACGTTCCCGGCCAGCGCGTCGGTCCCGTAGGCGCGTTCCATGATCGGGATGCCGAGCAGCAGCGAGTTGGAAAAGAACGCGGCGAACCCGATCGCGACCGCATCCTCGGGGCTGCGCCGCAGGACCCTGATCGACACGGCCCACGCCAGCAGGAAGGCGACGAACGCGCCGGAATAGAAGGCGACCCAGGTCCAGGGGTTGAAGTTCGTGGCAAGATCCAGCCGCGCGACCTGAGCGAACAGCAGGACGGGCACGGCGAAGTTCTGCGCGAACCGCATCAGCGCGTCGATCGCGGCCTCGGTCAGCATCCCGCGCCAGGCGACGACGTAGCCGTAACCCAGCACGACGAAGACCGGCAGGATGACGGTGAACAGAACGCTCAAAGCGTCAGCACCAGCCCGTCATGCGCGGGGACGACATGGTCGGGCGTTTCCGCCATCACCGCCTCGTAGTCGAGATCGATGTGCATGTTGGTGATGACCGCCCGCCGCGCCCGCGACCGCTCGATCCAGCCGAGCGTCAGGTCCAGATGCGCGTGCGAGGGGTGGGGCACGCGGCGCAGCGCGTCGCAGATGAAGATGTCGGCGTCCATGATCGCGGGCCAGGCCGCATCCGGGATGCCGTTCACGTCGGGCAGGTAGACGAGCGCGCGACCGTCATCGCCGCCGATCTTCAGCCCCAGCGCCGTGATGTTGCCGTGCGTGACCTCGATCGGCAGGACCTCGATCGCACCGCCCGCGCCGTCCACGGCGAACGCGCCCTCGATCAGGTTCAGGGCGACGATGGGCGGATAGGACGAGCCCGGCGGCGTGTGGAAGATATAGCCAAAGCGGGTCTGCAGCGCCCGCGTCGTGGCGGCGTCGGCCCAGCCCGGCAGCACCCCGCCGGTGTTGTGGGTGATCTGGCGCAGGTCGTCGATGCCGTGGATGTGGTCGGCGTGGGGATGGGTCCAGACGACCGCGTCCAGCACCCCCACGCCCGCGTCGGTCAGCTGCGGGACCAGGTCGGGGCCGGTATCGACCAGCAGCCGGGTGGTCCCGCCGGGGCCGTCGCGTTCGACCAGCAGCGAGCAGCGGCGGCGGCGGTTCCTGGGGTTCGCGGGGTCGCAGGCGCCCCAGTGCCCGCCGAGGCGCGGAACGCCGCCCGACGAGCCGCAGCCGAGGATCGTCGCCCGGATCATGCGCGACGGGCCAGCGCGGCGGAGTCCGGGTGCGCGGCCGCCTTGGCGAACAGGCGGTCGAAGTTGGCGCTGGTCTGGGCGGCGAACGCGGCCTCGGTCATCTCGAACAGCGCCGCGCCCGCGCGCGCGGTGTGGACGACATGCGCGGGTTCGTTGCGCTTGCCGCGGAACGGGGGCGGGGCGAGGAACGGCGCGTCGGTTTCGACGAGGATGCGGTCAACCGGGGCGGCCGCGAAGATCTCGCGCAGCTCGGTCGAGCGCGGAAAGGCCGCGATCCCCGACATCGACAGGTAGAAGCCGAGCCCGAGGGCGGTTTCGGCCAGCGCGGGACCCGAGCTGTAGCAGTGCATCACGCAGGAAAACGCACCCGCCGCGTGCTCGGTCGACAGGATCCGCGCCATGTCGTCGTCGGCGTCGCGCGAGTGGATGATGAGCGGCAGCCCGGTCCGGCGCGCGGCCTCGATGTGGATGGCCAGGCTTTCGGCCTGCAAGGCGGCGCTTTCGGCGGTGTAGTGGTAATCGAGGCCGGTTTCGCCCAGGCCCACGAACCTGGGGTGCGCGGACAGGGCGACCAGTTCCTCGACCGTGGTCATCGGCTCTTCGGCGGCCTGCATCGGATGGGTGCCGGCGGCGTAGAAGATACCTTCATGCGCCTCGGCGATGGCGCGGACCGAAGGTTCGAGCCGCAGCCGCGTGCAGATCGTGACCATGCGCGTCACTCCGGCTTCGCGGGCGCGGGCGACGATCTGGTCCCGTTCGTCCGCGAAGTCGGGAAAATCGAGGTGGCAATGGCTGTCGACGAGCGCGGGCGGGGCGTCCGGCGCCGCCGGGTCGGTCTGCGGATCGGTCATGGCGGCCTTTGGTGGCATCTGGTCGGCGGGGGCGCCGTGGGTCGTCGGGCTTGCGGTCGCCTACGCCTCGGCGAGCGGGGCCTGTGCAAGCGTCACGAGCATATCCATGACCAGCGCGGAAGGGTCAAGGTTGACCGCCCGGCCGCGGCGCGCGCGCGCCGAAAGCTCGGCCTGCGCGGCGGCCCAGGCGCGCGCGGCGCGGTCGTCGGGCGCGATCCGCGCCATCAGCTCGGCCTCGCCCCGCGCCGCCTGCACCAGCGGCGCGCCCATCAGCCCGGCGCGCGCCGTGCGGGTCAGGAAGCGGTCGAGAAGCGTGATCACAAGATCGAACGGATCGCCGTCGGCGCCCGGGCGGCCACCGGCCACATCGGCGAGCGCGGCGGCGCGGGCGCGGTCGAAACGGGGCAGGGTGGCGAACAGGTCCACGATCGACTGGTACACCGCAAGCCCATCCTGCCCCGACAGCCGCAGCGCCTCGCCCACCGATCCATCCGCCAGCGCCGCGAGTTGGACCGGATCGCCCTCGATCTCAAGCGGTTCCATCGCCTGCGCCATCGTCTCGGGCGTCAGCGGGGACAGGCGCAGGGTGCGGCAGCGCGACCGGATCGTGGGCAGAAGCCGCGCGGGCTGGTGCGCGATCAGCAGGATCAGCGCGTCCGCCGGCGGCTCTTCCAGCATCTTGAGCAGCGCGTTGGCGGCGGCGGTGTTCAGTTCGTCCGCGGCATCCACGATCGCGATCCGGCGCCCGCCCTCGGCCGCGCTCATGTGAAAGAACGACAGAAGCTTGCGGACCTCGTCCACCGTGATCTCGGACCGCAGGCGGTTCGTCTTGTCGTCCACCGGGCGGCGGACGAGATGCAGCCGCGGCTCGGACATCGCGGCGATGCGGCGCGCGACCGGGTGGTCGGGCGGAACGGTCAGGTCGTCGGTTTCGCCGCCTGCGAGAAGCCAGCGGGCGATGGCCCAGGCAAGCGTCGCCTTGCCCGTGCCGCGCGGCCCGGTCAGAAGCCACGCGTGGTGCAGGCGGTTCGACCGTGCGGCGGCCACGAACTCGGCCACGACATCGTCGTGTCCCAGCACGCGCGGGGTTTCGCGCGGGTGGGGCGCGCCGGGGACCCGGTCGGCCTCGGGTGGCGGGGCGTCGGTCATGCGCGCGGGGCGGGGGCGACCGCGTCCACGGCGGCGCGGACGCGGGCTGCGACGTCATCCACGCCGCCGCGGCCGTCGATCACCCGGACCCGGTCCGGCGCCTCGGCCGCGAGCGCAAGGAAACCCGCCCGCAGCCGCGACTGAAACGGCAGGCCCATGTTTTCAAACCTGTCCTCGCCCGCGTTCCGGGCCTTGCCGCGGCCCAGTGCCGTTTCGGGATCGGCGTCGATCACCAGCGTCAGGTCGGGCTCGACCCCGATCATCAGCGCGTGAAGCCGGTCCACCTGGCCGCGCAGGTCGGCGCGCGCGGTCCCCTGATAGACGCGCGAGGAATCGGCGAAACGGTCGCTGACGACCACCGCGCCGCGTGCGAGCGCGGGCCGGATCGTGCGCTCCAGATGGTCGCGCCGGGCGGCGGTGAACAGCAGAAGCTCGGTTTCGGCCGACCAGCGTTCGCTCGCGCCCTCGACCAGCAAACGGCGGATTTCCTCGGCACCCGGCGAGCCGCCGGGTTCGCGCGTCAGCACCACCTCGCGGCCCGTGTCGCGGATGTGGTCGGCCAGCAGGCGGGCCTGCGTCGATTTGCCGGACCCGTCGATGCCTTCAAGGCTGATGAACATGCGCCGCCGGTCAGCTGCCGACGGCCGCATCGACCGCGCGCCGGCCCAGGCGCATCGCGGCGCCCTGCAAGCGGCCCACCACGCCCGCGCGCGGCACGTCGCTTGCGGCGAGAAGCGGCAGGCGCGCGCCTTCGGTGCCGGGGATCGTCACGACCAGATCGCCCAGCTTCTGACCGGCGCGGACCGGCGCCTCGATCGGGCCCTGGAACACCGCCTCGGCGGTGACGCCGCTTTCGGCACCGGCGGGGATCAGGACGTTGACGCCCTCGGGCGTGGTCAGGTCCACCTTCGACCGCTCGCCCAGCCACACCGGGGCGGTCGCCACCGTTTCGCCCTTGGGCACCAGCGTGCGCATGGTGAACTGCCGGAAGGCCCAGTTGACGATCCGCTCGGATTCCTCGGCCCGCGCGGTGTCGGACGGCAGGCCACCAATCGCAAAGACGATGCGGCGCCCGTCCTGAACCGCCGATCCGACCAGCCCGTATCCCGCCTCGGCGGTGTGGCCGGTCTTCAGCCCGTCCGCGCCGATCCCGAGGTCGAGCAGCGGGTTGCGGTTGTAGCGGTTCGCGGGCGCGCGGTTGTCATAGGGGTATTCGGTTACCGCGAAGTTCTTGTAGAGCTCGGGGAAGTCCTGGATCAGGTGCAGGCCCAGCATTCCCAGGTCGTGGGCCGACATCTCGTGACCCGGCGCGGGCCAGCCCGAGGCGTTCACGAAATGCGAGTTCGTCAGCCCCAGCGCCTTTGCCCGGTCATTCATCAGTCGGGCAAAGGCCTGTTCGGTGCCCGCCAGCCCCTCGGCCACGACCACGCAGGCGTCGTTCCCGGACAGGACGATAATGCCCTTTATCAGCTCCTCGACGGTGGGCCGGTCGCGTTCGTTCAGGAACATCGTCGACCCTTCCATCTGGCGGGCCTTGGTCGACACGGGGAACTGCGTGTCCATCGACACGCGGCCTTCGTGAACCGCCTCGAACAGCATGTAGACGGTCATCAGCTTGGACATCGACGCGGGCGGGCGCGCGACGTCCGCGTCCTTTTCCATCAGCACGGTGCCGGTTGAAATGTCATAGACCCATGCCTCGCGTGCGTTGGTGTCGAACGCCCGGGCGGCCGGAGCCAGCGCCAGAAGCAGCGCCAGAATAGGGGCGGCGGCGAGACGGCGTGACGGTAACGGGCGCATGGGACAGTCCTTCGGTTCGGCCTTTGCCGGCATGCCGACAGGGTTAACGCAGCGCGGCCCCGGTCGCAATCGACGGGCGAGTTGTGGCATGGAGGTCGTGAAGATTTCCTGAACGCGGCCGCGGGACGGGACCGACGCGGGCGTTCACATCCCCATCGCCTCGCGCCAGTGGCGGCGGCAAAGCGAATCGTAGGTCTCGTTCCCGCCGATCTGGATCTGCGCGCCGTCATGCAGGACCTGCCCGTCCGGCCCGCGCCGCACCACCATCGTGGCCTTGCGCCCGCAATGGCAGATGGTGCGGACCTCGCGCAGGTCGTCGGCCAGCGCCAGCAGCTCGGCCGAGCCGGGGAACAGCTGGCCCTTGAAGTCCACCCGCAGCCCGTAAGCCATGACCGGGATCCGCAGGTCGTCTGCGACGCGGGCCAGCTGCCAGACCTGCGCCGGGGTCAGGAACTGCGCCTCGTCCACAAAGACGCAGGCCACGCCGCGCCCTTCGGCCTCGATCAGCGCGAACAGGTCGGTGTCGGGCCAGAAGGGGGTCGCGTCGGCGCCGATGCCGATGCGGCTGCCGATCCGGCCGGGACCCGCGCGGGTGTCGAGCGCCGCCGTCAGCAACAGCGTCGCCATGCCGCGTTCGCGGTAGTTGTGCGATGCTTGCAGCAGCAGCGTGCTTTTGCCCGCGTTCATCGTGGAATAGTGGAAATACAGTTTCGCCATGGCGCGGGTTAGCGCGCCGGGGTCGCGGCTGGCAAGTCGCTGCGGCGATGAAAAAGGGCCGCGTGAACGCGGCCCTTTAAGGTTGGGGGGTAGTTGGTCCGATGGTTCGGGCGATCAGCCGCGACCTGCCGACCGCGGCGCGCGCGACGGCCGCCGCGCCGGGCGCTTGCGCGCCTCGCCCTCGGGCTTGGCGCCGAACTTGCGCGCGGCGGGGACCGGCCCGGTCGGCGCCTCGCCCCCGATCACCGGGATCGGCGACTTCATCGCCTTTTCGATCGCCCGCAGCTCGCCCACTTCGGCGGGCGCGCAGAACGCGACGGCGCGGCCATCGCGGCCGGCGCGGGCGGTGCGGCCGATGCGGTGGACATAGTTTTCAGGCACGTTCGGCAGGTCGAAGTTGTAGACATGCGCGACCTCGGGAATGTCGAGGCCACGGGCCGCCACGTCGGTCGCGACCAGCACATGGGTCGTGCCGGCGCGGAACGCGGCCAGGGCACGCTCACGCTGCCCCTGGCTCTTGTTGCCGTGGATCGCGGCGACCTTGTGGCCCCACTTGTCCAGAAGCACCGCAAGCTTTTCCGACCCGTGCTTGGTGCGCCCGAACACGATCGCCAGCTCGCCCGGGTGCTTGGCAAGGTAATCCGCCAGCAGCGAGGCCTTGTCGCCCTGGTTCACGAAGTGGACCCCTTGCGCGATCTTGTCGGCGGCCTTGCCGGGCGGGTTCACCGCCACGCGGACCGGATCGGTCAGGTAGCTTTCGGCAAGCTCCTCCATCAGCTTCGGCATGGTGGCCGAGAACAGCATGGTCGTGCGTTCCGCCGGGATCAGGCGAGAGATCCGGCGCAGCGCGTGGATGAAGCCGATGTCGAGCATCTGGTCGGCCTCGTCCAGCACCAGGTAGCGGGTCTGGTCGAAGCGGATCGCGCGGCGCTCGATCAGGTCGATCAGGCGGCCGGGCGTGGCGATCAGCACGTCGACGCCGCGCGCAAGGCGGTCCACCTGCACGTTGATCGAGGCGCCGCCGACCACGCGGAAGGCGCGGATGCCGGTGCCCTGGGCGAAGCCCTCGACGTTCTGGGCGATCTGGGTCGCGAGTTCCCGCGTCGGCGCGAGGATCAGCGCCCGGCAGGTGCCGGGTTCGGGGCGGCGGCCCTCGGCCAGAAGCCGGGTCAGCATCGGCAGGCTGAACGCCGCCGTCTTGCCGGTGCCGGTCTGGGCAAGGCCCATGACGTCGCGCCCGTCGATCAGCGCGGGGATCGCCTGCGCCTGGATCGGGGTCGGCTCGGTCAGGCCAAGGTCGGGCAGGTTGATCGCCACGCGCGGGTCGATACCCATGCGGGTGAAGGGCGTGTCCATGTCGGGGATGGCGCGGCGGACGAAGGGCTCGGCCTCGGCCCGTTCCTTCTTGGCGCGGCCGGGGCCGCGGCGGGCGCTGAAGCCCTCGGACCGGGTTTTCGGCGCGCCTTCGGGGCGGGTGCCGCGATCGCCGCGGGGCTGGGCCGCGCCCTGGTTGCCGCGGGTCGGTGCGCCGCGCTCGCCGCGCGAGCGCCCGGCGTTGGACCTGCCGTTGGACGTGTCGTTGGTGGTGTCGGTCATGTCTTTTCCTGGCGCCGGCCCTCGTACCGGACGGCGCGGGGCCGCCCGTCCATGCGGAACGGCGCGGCAACGTAAGGGTGCGGGTCAGATACGAAACCCGCCGGAGCCCTTGCGTGACATGGGAACCTGAGAAGCGCCGGGCCTTCGCGAGAACGCGGCTGCTCACGCGGCAGCAGGCATCGACCGGATCCATGTGGTCGAGAATGCATGGAAAGTCAAGGGCTCGCCCTTGGGTCGCCGCCCGGATCGGCGCTGAAGGCGCGACCGTCATCAAAAATTATGCATCCGTTGGCGATGACGCCGCGTTGGTCAGCCATCGGCAAGTTCGCGTGGCGATCACGCCCTCGCGCAGCGCCGAACCGGCGGACACCAGCCCGGTGGCGCCGTTCGCAGACGATCGCAGACGCGATCAATCGGGAGCGAAAACATGCAAGACGACTGGAACTCGAACGACGATCGCCGCCGCGGCGGGTCCGACTGGGATCGCCGGGGCAACCGCCCGGGCTTCGTGGACCGCGACGACTGGCGCGACGACCGCTATGCCTCGCGCGGGCAGAACGAGGGCTCGGGTTCGGGCGGCGGCTGGGACCGCAGTTCGGGCGGGAATTATGGCGGCGGCATGGGCGGCGGCATGGGCGGAGGCTCGGCCGACCGTGACTACGGCGGGCGCGGCGCGCGCGGCGGCAACTACGGCGGCGGCAGCGGCGGCGGCTATGGTGGCAGCAGTTACGGCGGCGACGATTACGGCCGCACCTATTCCGGCAGCGGCAGCTATGGCGGCGGCGCGCGCGGAAACTACGGCACCGGCTACGGCGGCGCGAACTATGGCGGCGGAACCTATGGGTCCGGCGGTTACGGCGGCAGCTACGGCGGTGATTACGGCGGCGGCGCGGGCGGACGCTCGATGCGCGGCGGGCAGGGCCGTGGCTACGACGATGATTACAGCCGGTCGGCTTCGGACTATGGCCGGTCGTCGGACGATTACAGCCGGATGGGCGGCCAGACGGGTGGCCAGTACGGCGGCCAATATGGCGGCCAGTCGCGCGGCGGCTACGGATCGTACGGGTCCGGCGGCGGCATGGCCGGTGGCATGGGCACCAACTACGGCACGTCCTTCGACGACGGGATGATGTCGCGCGGCTCGCAGGACTATGGCCAGGACTACAGCCGCGACGATTACAGCCGGGGCGTCGGCTCGCGTTCGATCGCCGGTATGAGCGGTTATGCCGGCGGCATGTCGCAGGGCGAGCGGTCGGGCGACGGGTGGACCAAGACCTATCACGCCGGCAAGGGTCCCAAGGGCTATTCGCGTTCCGACGACCGGGTGCGCGAGGACGTGTCCGATCGGCTGAGCGACGATCCGTCCGTCGACGCCTCGAACATCGAGGTGAGCGTGTCGAACGGCGAAGTAACGCTGAGCGGCACGGTAGACCGCCGCGAGGATAAGCGCCGGGCCGAGGACTGCGCGGAAAGCGTCAGCGGCGTGAACCACGTGCAGAACAACCTTCGGGTCGGGTCGGGCTCGGGTTCTTCCGGGTCGGGTTCTTCGGCTGCTTCGGGGTCGGGCTCCGGTTCGACCGGACCCTCGTCCACCGACACGTATGGCAGCACGAGCTCCGGTTCGGGCAGCACGATGACCGGTTCGACGAGCGGCTCGACTGCGGGCTCGACCGGTGGCTCGATGTCCTCGGACAGCTCGTCGTCCTCGGGCAAATCCCGCTGACCTGTCACTGACCCACCGACAACGGCCCCGGCATCCCGCCGGGGCCTTTTTTGCAACATCGCGGCCGCCTTCGACCGGTATTCTTCCACCCCGCGCACGATCCCGTGAACCTTTGCGCCCGGCCTGCGTTCATCTGTTCCGGCGAAGCGCGTCGATGCCCATCCCAAGGAGACTGCTCTTGTTCCGAACCCTTCTGCTTTCGGCCGCTGCCTCGGCCACGCTTGCCTTCGCGGCACAGGCTCAGGTGGTCGTCTCGTCCAAGATCGACACCGAAGGCGGCGTTCTGGGCAACATCATCCTCGCCGTCCTCGACAACGCCGGGATCGAGACGGAAAACCGCGTCCAGCTTGGCGCCACCCCGGTCGTGCGGCAGGCGCTGGTCGCGGGAGAGATCGACATCTACCCCGAATACACCGGCAACGCCGCGTATTTCTTCAACCGCCCCGACGAGCCGGTCTGGAAGGACGCGGCCGCCGCCTATGCCGAGGCGAAGAAGCTGGACGGCGAGCAGAACAAGCTTGTGTGGTTGACGCCCGCGCCCGCGAACAACACCTGGGGCGTGGCCGTGCGCCGCGACGTGGCCGAGCCGGCGGGCGTCACGACGTTTTCGCAGTTCGGCCAGTGGGTCGCGGGCGGCGGCGAGGTCAAGCTGGCCGCCTCGTCCGAATTCGTGAACTCCGCGCCGGCGCTGCCGGCGTTCCAGACGACCTACGGGTTCACGCTGAGCCAGGACCAGTTGATCGTCCTGTCGGGCGGCGACACCGCCGCCACGATCCAGGCCGCGAGCAACCAGACCAGCGGCGCGAACGCGGCGATGGTCTATGGCACCGACGGGCAGATCGCCGTGTCGAATCTGGTCGTGCTGCAGGACGACAAGTCCGTGCAGCCGGTCTACCAGCCCGCGCCCGTGATCCGGGCCGAGGTGCTGGCCGACCATCCCGAGATCGAGACGCTGCTGAAGCCCGTGTTCGAAAGCCTGACGCTCGAGACGCTGCAGGACCTGAACGGCAAGGTTCAGGTGGACGGGCTGCCGGCCGCCGACGTGGCAAAGGAATACCTGACCGCGAACGGGCTGCTCAAGTGACCTGCTGATGAACGGCGGGACACGGCTTCTGATCCTGCCGCTGGCGCTTTCGCCGCTGCTTCCCTTTGCCGTGTTCCGCGCGAACCGGATCGCCGAGGCCGAGCCGCGCTCGCTCGTCGCGGCGCTGGGCGGGGGCGGCGCGGCGCTTGCGGTGGCGGGTCTTGCGGCGATGATCGGCGCGCTTGTGCTGGCGCGGCGGGCGCAAGTCCGCACCGTCGTGGCGGCGGCGTTAGTCGTGGCGATCCTGCTTGCGATGGGGTGGGCGGCCGCACGGCTGACCGCGGGCGGTCCGCCGCAGGTGCGGGTGGGTCCCGGCGCAGGGTTCTGGGTCGCGCTGGTAAGCGCGGGGCTGCTGGTCGTGGACGCGCGCGCGCGGCTGCACCCGCGCCCCGCCATGCGGCTGGCCATCGTCGCCGTCGCGGTCGCGATCGGCGCGGCGATCCTGTGGTCGGGCGCGCTGTCGCAGCTGTCGATCATGCAGGAGTACGGCAATCGCAGCGCGTCTTTCTGGCGCGAAGGGGCGCGGCACCTTTGGCTTGCCTTCGGGTCCTTCGCGGCGGCGATGCTTGCCGGGGTTCCGCTGGGGATCGGGCTGACCCGGGCGCGCCGCGCCAGTGCGCCGGTGCTGGGGCTGCTCACCATGCTGCAGACGATCCCGTCGATGGCACTGTTCGGAATGCTGATCGCGCCGCTGGCGTGGATCGCCGCGAACGTGCCCGCCGCGCACGCGCTCGGGATCCGCGGGATCGGCGCCGCGCCCGCCTTTGCGGCGCTGTTTCTGTATTCGCTGCTGCCCATCGTCGCCAACACCGTGGTTGGGCTGACCGGCGTGCCCCGCAGCGTGACCGAGGCGGCCGACGGCATGGGCCTGACGCGGCGCCAGCGCCTCACATCCGTGGACGTGCCGCTGGCGCTGCCGGTGATCGTGTCGGCGGCGCGGATCGTCCTCGTGCAGAATATCGGCATGGCGACGGTCGGCGCGCTGATCGGGGCGGGCGGCTTCGGCACCTTCGTCTTTCAGGGCATCGGCCAGACCGCGACCGACCTGATCTTGCTGGGCGCGCTGCCGACCGTCGCGCTCGCCTTTGCCACGTCGGCCGTTCTGGACGCGCTGATCGGCATGCTGCCGGGGACCGCGCGATGATCGAACTGCAATCCGTAACCAAGGACTTCGCAGGGGTGAGGGCCGTGAACGACGTGTCCCTGACCGTCGAGCAGGGGACGGTCGCGGCGGTCGTCGGGACCTCCGGCTCGGGGAAATCCACGCTGCTGCGGATGGTGAACCGGCTGATCGAGCCGACCTCGGGCCGCATCCTGATCGACGGTGCCGACACCGCGGGCGTGCCCGCCCCGGACCTGCGGCGGCGGATCGGCTATGTCATCCAGGATCACGGGCTGTTCCCGCACTGGTCGGCCGCGCGCAACATCGCCACCGTGCCGGTGCTTCTGCGCTGGCCCCGCGCGCAGGTCCGCACCCGCGTCCGCGAGCTGATGGAGATGCTGCAGCTCGACCCCGATGTGATCGGCCCGCGCCTGCCGCACGAACTGTCGGGCGGGCAGGCGCAGCGGGTGGGCGTCGCCCGCGCGCTGGCGGTGCGGCCCGAACTTCTGCTGATGGACGAGCCGTTCGGTGCGCTCGATCCGGTGATCCGGGCGCAGGCGCAGGCCGATCTGGCGCGGGTCCAGAAGCGGCTGGGAACGACCGTGATCCTCGTCACCCACGACATGGCCGAGGCGATCCGGCTTGGCGACCGCATCGCTGTCATGCGCGCGGGGCGGGTCGAGCAGTTCGCAGCCCCCGCCGACATCATCGCCCGCCCGGCGACCCCCTTCGTCGCGGACCTGCTGGGCGAGGGCGACCGCGCCTTCCGCTACTTATCGCTGCGCCCGGCCGCCGATCTGGCCCGTCCTGAAGGACCCGGGGCCGGACCCGCGGCGGGCGATGCGGACGCGCCGCCGCTTTCGCCCGGCACGACCATGGCCGAGGCGCTGTCCGAGATGATCTGGACCGGGCGGGACCACGTGCGGGTCGCGCGGGCCGACGGGACCGGCGGCACCGTCTCGCGCGACGACCTGATCCGCGCGGGCCGCCCGGAATGAGGGCGGCCTGGCCCGTGCGGCTGGTCCTGTGGGCGCTGGTCGCCATCTTCGTGCTGTGGCCCGGCCTGTTCGCGCCGCTGCTGCGCCCGCTGGCGCCGCCGGGCATGCCCGTCGTCTATGACCGCGCGAGCCTTTCCGGCCTGACCGCGTGGCATCTGGGGCTGGTGGCGGCCGCGATCGTGCCCTCGGCGCTGATGGCGATCGGGCTGGCGATCCTCGTTACCCGACCGGCCGGGGCGGATTTCCTGCCGCTCGCGCGCGCGCTCGGCGGCTTCGGGCAGACCTTTCCGCCCGTCGCGGTGCTTGCCCTCGCCGTGCCGGTGGTGGGGTTCGGCGCGTGGCCCACGCTGATCGCGCTGTTCCTCTACGGCCTGCTGCCGATTCTCGAGAATGCGCTGGCGGGGCTGACGGGGGTGCCGCCGTCGGTGATGCTGGCCGCCGACGGCATGGGCATGACCCCGCGCCAGCGGCTGGTCCGGGTGGAACTGCCGCTGGCCGCGCCGCTGATCGTCGAGGGGGTGCGGATTTCGGCCGTGATCGCGATCTCGACCGCCGCGATCGGGTCCACCGTCGCCGCCCCGGGATTGGGAGAGGTCATCATCGCCGGGCTGAACGCCAACAACATGGCTTTCGTCGTGCAGGGCGGGCTGCTGACGGCGGCGCTGGCGCTGATCGTCCACGACGCGCTGGGGCTGGCGGGCGGGCTGGTCGGCCCGCGCGGCGCCCGCGCCCGGACGGCGGCCGCCTGATCTCAGGCGCGGTCGGCGCTGTCCATCCAGATCGTGACGGGACCGTCGTTCAGCAGCGACACCTTCATGTCGGCCCCGAACTCGCCCGTCTCGACCGGAACGCCCTGCTCGCGCAGCGCGTCCGCGAACGCCTCGTACAGCCGCAGCCCGTCGTCGGGCGCGGCGGCGGCGGAAAAGCCGGGGCGGTTGCCGGTGCGGGTGTCGGCGGCAAGGGTGAACTGGCTCACGACCAGCGCCCCGCCCGCAATGTCGAGGACCGACAGGTTCATCTTGTCCGCCTCGTCCCTGAAGATCCGCAGCTTGGCCACCCGTGCGGCAAGCTTCGCCGCCGCTGCGTCGTCATCGCCCCGCATGGCGCAGACGAGGATCAGTAGCCCCGGCCCGATCCGACCGATGCAGCGCCCCTCGACCTCGACCGAGGCATGGGTCACGCGCTGGATCAGCGCCCGCATCGTCAGCGCCCCAGCATGACGCCGACGACCACGGCCATCAGTCCCAGCATCGACGAGGCGAGCGCCGCCATGTTGATGACGACGACCCGCTGCATCCGCGCCCGCAACCCCGCCTCGTCCAGCCTGCCTTCGGCCCGCGCGCGCCGCGCGCCGAGGACGCGGACGATGCACCAGACGATCGCGCACAGCCCCAGCGCGGTCAGCAGCGCGCCGCCCCAGATCAGCAGGTCGAAAGCGGTCATGGATCGTTCCTTTCGGTCGGCGCGGCGCGCGTTCCCCCGGCCCTAGCGGCGATTGCGCCAGCGGGCAAGACGGCCTAAGGGTGCCGCCCTGACAAGATCGCCGCTGCGGCAACGGCAGGGCTTCAACGAACGGGGACACCGATGCAGGACGATACCAGCTACGGCGTCGCGGCCGGAGAGCTGCGGCAGTTCATCGAGCAGTACGAGCAGCTCGACGCCGAGAAGAAGGACGTGGCCGAGCGCCAGAAAGAGCTGATGGCTGAGGCGAAGGCGCGCGGCTACGACACCAAGGTGATGCGCAAGGTCATCGCACTGAGAAAGCGCGACAAGGACGACATCGCCGAGGAAGAGGCGATCCTGGAAATGTACAAGGCCGCCCTGGGCATGGCCTGACGCGGGCAGGGCGACCCGGCACCGCCGCGCGGTTTCGCCAGGTCATCAGGGGGCGATGAACTCCACCCCCGGCAGGGCTGCGATCTCTGCCACGTCCTCGTCATAGGCCGCCGTCATCCGGTCCACCCGGTCCTGCGTCCAGCCGGGCGTGGTGATCGTCGCCTCGATCGCGTCGGGGCGGGCGTGGCGGCCCAGAACGTCCGAAAAGATGTCGCGGCGCGAGTCGATCGTCAGCCGCGGCGCCGATTTCAGCGCCGCCCGCAATTCGATCATGCCGTCGTCGGTCAGCACATCCGCCAGCGCCGACAGCCCCGCGCGCAGCGGCACGTCGGCGGGAATGCCCGCGATCCGCCGCAGCACCTCGGGCCAGATCAGCGGCGTATCCTCGTGGCACCACAGGACGAGCCGGCGGCGGCCGATGGATTGCAGCATCTGCCGGACCGCGGGCGCCCACCGCATCGTCTCGGGGTTGCGCCCGCCCATCAGCTGTTCGGTCCGGTTCGGGTCGATCTTGTCCAGCAGGAACGGGATCAGCGTGGCGGGGTTGCGCAGGGCCATGAAGAACTCTGCCTCGGCGGCGGGAAACAGGTTCGCGGCCGCGACCATCTTGGGCCCGGCGGCGGCGAAGAAGCCCGGCTCGGACAGGCAGCGCGCGGGCACGCCGATCAGCGCGGGCTGCGAGATGATGATCCGCTCCGGCGCGTCGCTGTCGAGGATGGAATCCAGCAGCACGTCTTCCATCTCGGGCGTGGCGGGGCCGCCGGACAGGGCGGCGAGCGCCTCTTCCAGAAGGCCGCGGTGACGCGAGGGGGGGATCGGTTCGATGCCGTGTTCCAGCATCCAGCCGCGGTTGTCCATCAGGGCGCGGACGGTGCGCTCGGGTTCGGTCCCGTGGGTGCCCAGATAGAATGCTGCCTTCATCGCCCGCCCTTCATGCCCGCCCTTCACACCCAAGGGTCGCAGCACACTAGCGTCCGCGCGGTGACAGTCAAACCGAACGGAAATCTTGCGCGCGGCCGTGGCGGGGTCTAGGGATCGCAGCGCGCCGGTTTAGCTCAGCGGTAGAGCAGCGGTTTTGTAAACCGAAGGTCGGGGGTTCAATCCCCTCAACCGGCACCACCCCGCATTTTCAGGACATCGTGGCCGCGCGCCGGTCTGCGCGTCGGTCCGTTCGCCGGGCGCGAGGATGTCGGCTGAGTTGGCCCGTGCGCCACTCGCCTCACACCTGTCCCAATGGACAACTAAACAGGGAATGCCAGATGCGGTATTCCCGCATCAGTTGCCGAGTATAGCTGGTATCGTGGTTGCGTTAAGACCTTGTCGGGGGTGGCGAAAGCCGCCCCCGGCTGTGTTTTCGGGCAGGCCTATGCGCGACCGAAGCGGGCCTTCAGAAGCCGACCTTGTCGCCGCCCTTCAGCGCAAGGATCTCGCGCGCCTCGTCGGGGGTCGCGATGGCCAGGCCCAGTTCCTCGATGATCCGGCGGATCTTGGCGACCTGTTCGGCGTTCGATCGGGCAAGCTGCCCCGCGCCGATGTACAGGTTGTCCTCAAGCCCCACGCGGACGTTCCCGCCCATCATCGCGGCCTGCGTGATCAGCGGCATCTGGTGGCGGCCCGCGCCCAGCACCGACCATCGGTAATCGTCGCCGAACAGCTTGTCGGCGGTTTCCTTCATGAAGATCAGGTTTTCCGGCGCGGCCCCGATCCCGCCCAGGATGCCGAAGATCATCTGGACGAAGAACGGCGGCTTGAGCAGCCCCCGGTCCACGAAATGCGCCACGTTGTACAGGTGCCCCACGTCGTAGCATTCATGCTCGAACCGCGTGCCGTGCGCCTGGCCCAGGTTCGTCAGGATGTGCTCGATATCCTTGAACGTGTTGCGGAAGATGAAGTCGTCGGTGCCCTGCAGGTAGGGCTTTTCCCAGTCGTGCTTCCAGTCGCGGTCCTTCGCCGCCATCGGGAAGATGCCGAAGTTCATCGACCCCATGTTGAGCGACGCCATTTCGGGGCGCGCGGCCATCGCCCCTTCCAGCCGCTGGTCCATCGTCATGGTCAGGCCGCCACCGGTGGTGATGTTCACGACCGCATCGGTCGCCTGCTTGATCCGCGGCAGGAACTGCCCGAACACCTCGGCCGACGCCGAGGGCCGCCCGTCCCTGGGGTCGCGGGCGTGCAGGTGAAGGATCGCGGCCCCGGCTTCGGCCGCCTCGATCGCGGACTGCGCGATCTCGTCCGGGGTCACGGGCAGCGCGTCCGACATGCTGGGGGTGTGGATGCTGCCGGTGATGGCGCAGCTGATGATGACCTTGGGGGTGCGGTAGGGGGCTTTCTTCATCGGGTCCTCCGGTCTCGCGAACGGTCAGGCGTGGTGCGCCAGCGTGTCC
The DNA here is from genome assembly GCF_007018965.1 of Paracoccus marinus. Taxonomy (GTDB): domain Bacteria; phylum Pseudomonadota; class Alphaproteobacteria; order Rhodobacterales; family Rhodobacteraceae; genus Paracoccus; species Paracoccus marinus. The sequence continues at coordinate 92,986 of NZ_VJYZ01000001.1, read as the reverse complement.
AGCCACATCGCCTTTGTCCTTGCCTGCTGGCGCGCGATCTCGACCGCGCGGGCGGGGGTCACGGCCTTGAACACGATCCGGGCGCGCGGGCGCAGCTGCACGATCTGGTCGAGGTCCGAGGCGAGGACCGTCGCGATCTTGGGATAGCCGCCGGTCGTCTGGTGGTCGCGCAGCAGAAGCGTGGCCACGCCGTCGCCCGCGACCTGGATCGAGCCCGCCACGATCGGCTCGGACGGGATCGACAGCGCGTCGCGGATCGCAAGCGCGGGCCCGCGCAAGCGCACCCCCATCCGGTCATAGGAATCCGACAGCACATGCACCCCGTCCAGCAGCGCCGACAGCGCCTCGGGTTCCAGCCGGTGGTCCTGCGGGCCGACGACGACGCGGGCCTGCGCCTTGGGCCGGGCGAAGACCGGGCAGGGAAAGCTTCGCTCGCGCGCGGGCTCAGCGCGGCTGTCCTCGATCACGATTTCACCATCGGTCGCCAGCAGGCCGCCGCCGAAGCCCGACGTCGCCAGCGTCGCGGTGTGGCCCAGCCACTCGGTCGCGCGCACGCGCCCGGCGAGCGCGAGGTAGGTCCAGCTGCCCCAGTGGCCGCGCATGATCCGCAGCGTCTCGCCGGCGCGCAGGGTGCGGGTTTCCCAGACGCCGCCACGGGTGCCGGCGTGATCCATCAGGAACCCGCCGCCCGCGACCGCGAAGGTGACCTGCCCCTCGACGCATTCGACCGCGAGGCCCGCGGGCGACACCTCGATCGCGGTGGCCCCGGCGGGGTTGCCGACGGCGAGGTTCGCGGCCGCGTGCGCGGTGCAGTCCATGGGGCCCGATTCCGGGACCCCGAACCGCAGCATCCCGTGCCGCCCGCCATCCTGATAGGACACATGCGGGCCCGCATGCGTGATCCGAAGCCGTGTCGTCGTCATGCCGGGTCCTCGCGGCGCGCCTTGCGTTCGTAGTCGTCCCGGCTGATCCGGCGCATCGTCACGGCGTCGCCCACGTCGAACAGGAACGGCTGGTCCTCGTCGCCGGTCAGGATCCGCGTGGGCGAGCGGCCCAGCACCCACCACCCGGCGGGCATCAGCAGCGTGGTGACGATGCATTGCGGCCCCGCGATGATGACGCTGCCGGCCGGCACGCCGCGGATCGCGGCAGGCTTGCGGGGCAGCTGGATCGCGGCGGGCGTGCCCGACATGTAGGCGTAGCCGGGGGTGAAGCCGTACATCCTGACGCGGTAATCGCCGCCCAGATGCGCGGCGATCACCGCGTCCACGCCAAGGCCGGTCTGTTCGGCCACCGCCGACAGATCGGTGCCGAGGTCGGAGTCGTAGCACACCTCGACCTCGCGCCGGGTACCGGCGGCGGACGCGGGCACCGGGCGGGTCAGGCAGTCGCGGACCGCAGCCTCGATCCGGGCGTGGTCGGTGACGAGCGGGTCGAAATCCACCAGCAGGTTGACCATGCCCGGCACCACCTCGCGCAGCCCATCAGGCGCGGCGGCGGCAAGGGCGCGGTCCAGCGCCACGATGCGTTCGCTGGTGGCGTCGTCGATGGTTTCGCCGAACTCGACCAGCAGGGCGTGTTCCGCCACGGGCGCAAGGCGCAGCGTCATCGCGGTCAGTCCTGCAGGAACGGGGCGACGGTCACGCCCGCCTCGTCCAGCCGCGCGCGCAGCAGCTTCGCCATCTCGACCGCGCCGGGGGTGTCGCTGTGGACGCAGATGGAATCGGCCGCAAGCTCGATCGGCTGGCCGCCCTGCACCGGCATCCGGCGGTCCTGCAGGAATCCGATCAGCCGCTGCGCGACCGCGTCCACGTCGTGCAGCACCGCGCCCGGCTGGCTGCGGGGCACCAGCTGGCCGTTCGGCTGATAGGCGCGATCGGCGAAGATTTCCGAGAATACCTGCACGTCGGCAAGCCGCGCCGCCTGTTCCAGCGCGGTGCCGGAAATCGCGAGGATGGCGAGGTCGCGGTCAACGCCCTTGACGGCCGCCGCGATGGCGCGCGCCACGTCCATGTCGGCCGCCGCAAGGTTCCCCAGCGCGCCGTGCGGCTTGACGAAGCGGACGCGGGTCCCCGCCAGCGCGGCCAGCGCCGACAGCGCCCCGGTCTGGGCCGCGACCATGCGCCCGATCTGGTCGGGCTGCATCGGGATCACGCGCCGCCCGAACCCCTCGCGGTCGGGATAGCCCGGATGCGCCCCCACCACGACCCCGCGCGCGGCGGCGAGCGACAGGGTCGCGAACATGTTGTCGGGATCGCTGGCATGACCGCCGGCGGCGACGTTGGCGCTGGTCACAAGGGACAGCATCGCGTCGTCGTCGCCCATCTTCCACGGGCCGAAACCCTCGCCCAGGTCCGAGTTCAGGTCAATCCTTGCCATGCTGCCCCCCATTGCCCCCTGGCGTTTCGCCCGCATCTGACACGACCCCGGCGGCGGCGTCCAGACGGGGGCGCAGCCCGGCGCTTGAAGGGGCGCGATGTGGCGTCCTAGCCTGCACGCCGAAAGGGGATCGGGGGATGGAGCCATATGGCAACGGCGATCACGGATCGGGCGTGGTCGCTTTCCAGATCGGCCGCTCGCATATCGACGTGCGGTTCAGGAACGGGTCCGTCTATCGCTACACCGCCGCGTCGGTCGGGCAGGGCAACCTTGACCGGATGGTCGCGCTTGCCCGTGCGGGCCAGGGCCTGAGCGGCTTCATCAGCCGCACGGTAAGCGACCGCTTCGCCGCGCGGCTTGAGTGACGGATGGCTGCGGAATCAGGAAAAGTTGGTAGGCCCGGAGGGACTTGAACCCCCAACCAAGGCGTTATGAGCGCCCTGCTCTGACCATTGAGCTACAGGCCCGGCCGCCGGTGGCCGCACAGGGCCGCCGGTGCGCCCGCTGTCGCAAATGCGGGTTTGCGGGTCAAGTCAATCTGTCCTAAGGCAGCGAAAACCGGGCCAGTGGGGACGATCATGAGCATCAGCTATCGCGACGCGGGCGTCGATATCGACGCGGGGAACGCCCTTGTGGACCGGATCAAGCCGGCGGCCGCCGCCACGCGCCGCCCGGGCGTGATGGAAGGTCTCGGCGGCTTCGGCGCGCTGTTCGACCCGCGCGCGGCGGGCTACGACGACCCGGTGCTGGTCGCGGCCACCGATGGCGTGGGCACCAAGCTGCGGATCGCGATCGACACCGGGGCGCTTGACGGCGTGGGGATCGACCTGGTCGCGATGTGCGTCAACGACCTGGTGTGCCAGGGGGCGGAGCCGCTGTTCTTCCTCGACTACTTCGCCACCGGCAAGCTGAGCGTGGACGAAGGCGCCCGCGTCATCGCCGGCATCGCCGAGGGGTGCCGCCTGTCGGGCTGCGCGCTGATCGGCGGCGAGACGGCCGAGATGCCGGGCATGTACGCGGCGGGCGATTTCGACCTCGCGGGCTTCGCCGTCGGCGCGATGCAGCGCGGGACCGCGCTGCCGCGTGACGTGGCGGCGGGCGACGTGCTGCTGGGGCTGCGGTCGGACGGGGTTCATTCCAACGGCTTCTCGCTGGTCCGCAAAGTCGCGGAAACGGCGGGGCTGTCCTGGACCGACCCGAGCCCGTTCGGTCAGGGCACGCTGGGCGAGGCGCTGCTGGCGCCCACCCGCCTTTACGTCCGCCCGGTGCTGGCCGCGATCCGGCACGGAGGCGTTCACGCCGCCGCCCACATCACCGGCGGCGGCCTGACCGAGAACCTGCCCCGCGTCCTGCCCGAGGGACTCGGGGCCGAGATCGACCTTGAAGCCTGGACCCTGCCGCCGGTCTTTGCGTGGCTGTCGCAGGCCGGCGGGATCGCCGAGCGCGAGATGCTCAAGACCTTCAACAGCGGCATCGGCATGGTGCTGGCCGTGGCCGTGGACAAGGCCGGCGCGATCGAGGCACTGCTGGCGTCTGAAGGCGAAGCCGTGGTGCGTCTGGGGCATGTGCAGCCCGGCGCAGGGGTCGGGTATCGCGGCCGGCTGAAGTGAAGCGGGTCGCGATTCTTATATCAGGCGGCGGATCGAACATGGTCCGCCTGGTGGAAAGCATGACCGGGGATCACCCGGCACGGCCGGTGCTGGTCGCGTCGAACGATCCCGCCGCCGCCGGGCTGGACCGCGCCGCGGCGCTTGGCGTGCCGACCGCAGCCGTCGATCACAGGCCCTTCGGCCGCGACCGCGCCGCGTTCGAGGCCGCGCTGCTGGAACCCCTGTTGGCGGCCCGGCCCGACATCCTGTGCCTTGCTGGGTTCATGCGGATCCTGACGCCCGCATTCGTCGTGCGGTTCGAGGGGCGGATGCTGAACATCCATCCCTCGTTGCTGCCGGCCTATCCGGGGCTGCATACCCACGCGCGCGCGCTGGACGCGGGCGACGCTGTCGCGGGATGCTCTGTCCACCTCGTCACCCCGGAACTGGACGACGGCCCGATCCTGGGGCAGGCGCGGGTGCCGGTCGAGCCCGGCGACACGGCTGAAAGCCTGGCCGCGCGGGTGCTGGTCGCGGAACACCGGCTTTACCCTGCGGTGCTGCGGCGGTTCGCGGACGGACAGACGGCGCGGATCGACATCTGACCCGCTCCGCGCTCCCTACCGTTCGGGCACCAGCCCGCGCGGGGCGAAGCGCAGCACTAGCAGCAGGACCAGCCCCATCGCCACGAACCGCATGTGCGGCGCGCTTTCCAGCAGTTGCGCCTTGAGCGGCCCCGGCTCCATCGCGGTGGTGACCAGCTTCATAAATGCGGGCCCCCAGACCTCGGCCTTGATCCAGAGACACCAGATCAGGATCGCGCCCAGCACCGCGCCCCAGTTGTTGCCCGACCCGCCCACGATCACCATCACCCAGACGAGGAAGGTATAGCGCAGGGGCGCGTAGCCGCCGGGGTTCAGCAGGCCGTCCAGCGTCACCATCATCGCGCCGGCAAGGCCGATGACCGCCGCGCCGATGATGAACACCTGCAGGTGGCGGCGGGTGACGTGCTTGCCCATCGCCTCGGCCGCCGTCTCGTTGTCGCGGATCGCGCGCATCATCCGCCCCCAGGGCGAGCGCAGCGCCAGTTCCGACAGCAGCACCAGGGCCAGCAGCACGGCCACGAACAGCCCGGCGTAGCACAGCTTGACCCAGATCCCCGACGCGGTCGCCACGTCCATCCCCCAGCCCGCCGCGCGGGCCTGAAAGCCGGGATCGGCCTGCAGGTTCAGCTCGTACGGGACCGGGCGCGGGATGCCGGTCATGTTGAGGACGCCGCGCGCGAGCCAGCCTTCGTTGCGCATCACGGCGACGATGATCTCGCCGATCCCCAGCGTCGCTATGGCGAGGTAGTCCGACCGCAGCCCCAGCGCGACCTTGCCGACGCCCCACGCTGCGGCGGCGGCCAGAAGACCGCCGACCGGCCAGCTGAGCAGCACGGGCAGGCCAAGCCCGCCGATGTTGCCCGCCTGCGCGGGGTTGTTCGCCTCGATCGCGACGACGGCCGGGTCGAACAGCTCGCGGTAGATGACGAAGCCTATGGCAACGACGGCAAGCGCGGCCCAGAACCGCCACGCGCCCGACAGCCGCCGGGCCACGACAGCCGCCAGCCCCAGCGTGACCAGTCCCACGAGCAGCGCCAGCAGGACGCCCGGCCCCCCCGCGGCCCAGGCGCCGGGAATTGTGCGGGTAGAGATCAGCACCGGCGCGAGCCCGCCGAGCGCGAGGAACCCGACCACGCCCGCGTTGAAAAGGCCGCCGTAGCCCCAGGTGATGTTGACGCCCAGCGCCATGATCGCCGACAGCAGCCCCATGTTCAGGATGCCGAGCGCGCTGTTCCAGCTGCCCGAGAACATGGCGTTCGAAACGCCCCCTTCCAGCAGGAACAGGATGACCAGCACGGCCAGCAGGGCAGGGGCGCGCCACGGGCTCGCCGCATCGGATTGACGGTTTGTGGACATGGCGGCCCCCTTAGAACGACTTGCCGCGGAACAGCCCGGTGGGCCGGAACAGCAGCACCACGATCAGGATCACGAAGCTGACGGCGAACTTGTATTCGGTGGACAGAAGCTGCAGCAGCCCGTCTGGCTGCCAGCCGGGCACGAGGTAGCCCGCGATCTTCTTCCACGGGTAGGTCACGGCGACCTCGGAAAAGGCGATCACGAAGCCGCCCGCGACCGCGCCCGTAGGGCTGCCGAGGCCGCCGACGATGGCCGCCGCGAAGATCGGCAGCAGGATCTGGAAATAGTTGAACGCCTTGAACGACTTGTCGAGACCGTAGAGCGTGCCCGCCATGACCGCCAGCGCGGTGGCGATGATCCAGGTCAGGCGCACGACCCGCTCGGGGTCGATGCCCGACAGAAGCGCCAGATCCTCGTTGTCGGAATAGGCGCGCATCGCCTTGCCCGACCGGGTGCGGTTCAGGAACCGGAACAGCGCCCAGCAGGACACCGCCGCCACGGCCAGGGTGATGAACTGGCTCAGCCGCAGCGCCAAGCCCTCGGTCAGGCCGGTCCAGGCCTTGAACTGCTGGACCGAGATCAGGAACCGGGCGCCGTCATCGAAGCGGATCTCGTCCACGCCGATCAGCAGGCGGGTCAACCCGTTCATCACGAACATGACGCCGGTCGAAGCCATGACGAGGACGATCGGGTCCGCGCGGACCCGCCGGTAGTGGCGATAGACCAGCCGGTCGGTCAGCAGGACCAGCCCCGACGTGATCGCGATCCCGATCGGCAGCGCCAGCAGCGCGGTCGGCAGCGGCCCAAGGTTCACGCCCATCGACTGCAGGCCCCACGTCAGCAGGATGACGATCGCGGTGCCGATCGCCATGGTGTCGCCGTGGGCGAAGTTGGAAAAGCGCAGGATTCCGTAGATCAGCGTCACCCCCAGCGCGCCGAGCGCGAGCTGGCTGCCGTAGGCGGCGGCCGGGATGACGACGAAGTTCAGGATCGCGACCAGCGCGTTGGCGATATCCATCAGCGGATCTCCTTGGCCGGGCGGGGCGCATGGGGTGCGCAGGCGCCGGGACCGCCGCGCGTGGCGGCGTTCGGAACGAAGGCGGCGCGCATCGGCTCAGCCCCCCAGGAAGGTGCGGCGCACCTCGGGGTTGGCCAGAAGCGCGGCGCCGGTGTCGGTGTAGCGGTTGGTGCCCTGAACGAGGACATAGCCGAGGTCAGCGATCTCCAGCGCCTGGCGGGCGTTCTGTTCCACCATCAGGATCGAGATGCCGGTGCGCGCGATCTCGATGATGCGGTCGAACAGCTCGTCCATGACGATGGGCGACACGCCCGCGGTTGGCTCGTCCAGCATCAGAAGCTTGGGCTGCGTCATCAGCGCGCGGCCGACGGCGACCTGCTGGCGCTGCCCGCCCGACAGCTCGCCCGCCGCCTGCCTGCGCTTGGCGGCGACGGCCGGGAACAGGGTATAGACCTGGTCCATCGTGTGGCGGAAGTCATCCTCGCGGATATAGGCGCCCATCTGCAGGTTCTCCTCGACCGTCATCGAGGGGAAGACGTTCGCGGTCTGCGGAACGAACCCCATGCCGGCGCGCACCCGGTCCTGCGGGTTCAGGGCCGAGATGTCGGTGCCGTCCAGCTGGACCGAGCCCTCGCGCAGGTCGAGCATCCCGAAGATCGCCTTCATCGCGGTGGATTTGCCGGCGCCGTTCGGGCCGACGATGACCGCGATCTGGCCGCGGTCCACGGTGATGGTGCAGCCGTTCAGGATGTCGGCCTTGCCGTAGCCGCCGCGCATGTCGCGGGCGGCAAGGAACGGCGCCGCCGCCACGCCCGGCCGAACCGCGCCGCTGCGCCGGGTGCCGTCGATGGTGCCGCGCCCGGCCGTGTTGACGATGGACGCGTCGCGCATCCCGCGATGGCCGCCGAAGCCGTGATCTTCGTCGCTCATGCGCCGACCAGGTCCTTGTTCTTGAGGCCGCGGCCCAGATACGCCTCGATCACCGCCTCGTTTTCCATGATGTGGTCGGCCGAGCCCTGCGCCAGCACCTTGCCTTCGGCCATGACGATGACCGGGTCGCACAGCTTGCCGATGAAATCCATGTCGTGCTCGATCACGCAGAAGGTGTAGCCGCGCTCGCGGTTCAGCCGCACGATCGCGTCGCCGATGGTGGACAGAAGGCTGCGGTTCACGCCCGCGCCGACCTCGTCGAGGAATACGACCTTCGCCTCGACCATCATGCAGCGGCCGAGTTCCAAGAGCTTCTTCTGCCCGCCCGACAGGTTGCCGGCCTTTTCGTCGGCGACGTGGCTGATGGTGAGAAAGTCCAGCACCTCGTCGGCGCGGCGGCGCAGCGCGGCTTCCTCGGCGCGGATGCGGCCGCGCCCGAACCAGGTGTTGAACAGCGTCTCGCCCGACTGCCCGCCCGGAACCATCATCAGGTTCTCGCGCACGGTCATCGAACTGAACTCGTGCGCCATCTGGAACGTGCGCAGCAGTCCGCGGTGGAACAGCTCGTGCGGCGGCAGGCCGGTGATGTCCTGCCCGTCCATCGTGACCCGTCCCGAGGTGGGCGGCAGGACACCGGCGATGACGTTGAAGAGCGTGGATTTGCCGGCGCCGTTCGGGCCGATCAGCCCGGTGATCGAGCCGGTCCTGATGGTCAGGCTGGCGCCGTCGACGGCCCGGAAGCCGCCGAAATGCCGGTGCAGGTCATGGACCTGGATCATGTCGTGTTCCCCCCCCCTTCGCGCCCTGGCTCGGCCCGGCCGCAAGGTCTTTGCCCCGCCTTGTCCCGGCGCGTGCATCGGTTCGTCAGGTGTGCCTGCGCCGGCCCCGGCGGTCAGCCCCGGGCCGGCGCATCAAGTTTCGTCCGCGATCAGTGCAGCTTGACGACGTGGATCCTGCCCTCGGGGAAGTCCACCTCGCGGTAGACGCCGGCGCTTTCGCCCGGGCCGACCAGCTCGACCGAAGTCGCGCCGACGAAGTCGATGTCGGTCCCGGCGGCCAGCAGTTCCAGCCCCTTGGCCAGTTCGCCCGGTCCGATCTTTTCGCCCGGCGCGTTCGCGACATTCATTACCTGGTCCTTGTAGACCTTGGGGTCGGTGGACTTCGCCGCTTCCATCGCCAGCAGCAGCAGCGCCGCCGCGTCGTAGCTTTCACCGGCAAAGGCCGAGTTGCCGTCGAAGCCCGCGGCTTTCGTCATTTCAAGGAACTTGTCGCGGGTCGGCCCCTCGGCCGACGGGTTCTGGCCGAACGAGGTCGAAAGCTCGGTTCCGAAGCGATCGACGAGCGCGTCGCTCATCATGCCGTCGGGGAACACGAAGGTCTGGAACGCGCCGGTGTCGAGCGCGCCGCGCACGATCCCCGACCCGCCCTGATCGACGTAGCCCGCGACGACCAGCGCGTCGCCGCCGGCTGCCGCCAGCGCCGCGACCTCGGCCGAATAGTCGGCCTTGCCGTCGTCATGCGCGGCCATGATCGTGACCGTGCCGCCCGCTTCCTCGTAGAAGCGCTTGAACGACTCAGCCAGACCCTTGCCGTAGTCGTTGTTGGTGTAGGTCACGGCCGCGTTCTTGACGCCGCGCTCGTTCATGATGTCGGACATGACTTCGCCCTGACGCGCATCGGACGGCGAGGTGCGGAAGAAATAGCCCTGGTCCTGGATGTCGGTCAGCGCCGGCGACGTGGCCGAGGGCGAAATCATGACCATCCCGTTCGGAACCGCCACGCGCTCGAGGCTGGCGATCGTCTCGCCCGAGCACATGCCGCCCATGATGCCGTTCACCTTTTCCGAGGTGACGAGGCGCTCGACCGCGGCGACCGAGGCGGCGGCGTCGGCGCAGGTGTTGTCGACCTGGACGGAGGTCACTTTCGAGCCGCCCATGAACTTGCCCGACTCGGTGACTTCCTTGATCGCCATCTCGGCGCCCTGCGTCATCGCGGGCGACATCGATTCCAGCGGGCCGGTGTAGCCAAGCGAGATGCCGATCTTGGCATCCTCGGCCGAAGCGGCGCCGGCCAGCGCGGCGGTGGCGACAGTGGCGAGCAGAAGTTTCTTCATATGGCAGACTCCCTGGAGTTTTGGTTCTGGACTGTTGTCCTTGCCCGGGACGTTAGATGCGGCCCGACTAAAAAGAAAGTGTCATGATCGGGTCCGCGGGCCGTTCCGGCTGCTCTTTCTGGCAGTCCCCGCAGGGTTTCATTCGATCCTGCCCCGCCCTATAAACGCCCGGCATCCGGAGGAACCGACATGGGCCAGACCACCCCGACACCCGCATCCGCCACCGAACGCCGCGACGCGTCCTTTACGGCCGCCGCTATGGGTGCCGCGTGGGACCGGGCGGGCTGGCGGGCGTTGCCGCGGGTGCAGATGCCCGACTATCCCGACGCGGCGGCGCTGGGCCTGGTCGAGGGCCAGCTGCGGCAGTTTCCGCCGCTGGTCTTTGCGGGCGAGGCTCGGCGGCTGAAGGCCGGTCTTGCCAAGGTCGCGGCGGGCCAGGCGTTCCTGCTGCAGGGGGGCGACTGCGCCGAAAGCTTCGCCGAGTTCAGCGCCGACAACATCCGCGACACCTTCAAGGTCATGCTGCAGATGGCCGTCGTCCTGACGTGGGGCGCGCAGCTTCCCGTGGTCAAGGTCGGGCGCATGGCCGGGCAGTTCGCCAAGCCGCGCAGTTCCGCCACCGAGTCGGTGAACGGCGTGGACCTGCCGAGTTATCGCGGCGACATCGTGAACGGCTTCGACTTCACCGCCGCGGCCCGCATCCCTGACCCGCAGCGGATGCTGCAGGCCTATACCCAGGCGGCGGCGTCGCTGAACCTGCTGCGCGCCTTTTCGACCGGCGGCTATGCCGACATCCACCGCGTTCAAAGCTGGATCGCGGACTTCACCGACGGCCCCGAGGCCGCGCGCTACCGCGACATCGCCCAGCGGATCGGCGATGCGATGGCATTCATGCAGGCCGCCGGCGTCACCTCCGAGACCGCGCAGGAGCTTGGGCAGGTGCAGTTCTACACCAGCCACGAGGCGCTGTTGCTGGAATACGAAGAGGCGCTGGCGCGGATCGATTCGACCACCGGCCTGCCGGTCGCGGGGTCCGGCCACATGCTGTGGATCGGCGACCGCACCCGCCAGGTGGACGGCGCGCATGTCGAGTTCTGCCGCGGGGTCCAGAACCCCGTGGGGCTGAAATGCGGGCCGACGATCACCACCGACGATCTGAATCGGCTGATCGAGCGGCTCAACCCCGCGAACGAGGCCGGTCGCCTGACGCTGATCGCGCGGTTCGGCGCGGGCAGCGTCGGCGATCACCTGCCGCGGCTGATTCGCGCGGTCGAGGACGAGGGGGCGTCCGTCGTGTGGTCTTGCGATCCGATGCACGGCAACACGATCAAGTCCGCGTCGGGCTACAAGACCCGGCCGTTCGACAGCGTGCTGCGCGAAGTGCGCGAGTTCTTCCAGGTCCACGAGGCCGAGGGGACCGTGCCGGGCGGGGTGCATTTCGAGATGACGGGCAAGGACGTGACCGAATGCACCGGCGGCGTTCGCGCGGTCACCGACGAGGACCTGCGCTCGCGCTATCACACCGCTTGCGATCCGCGCCTGAATGCCAGCCAATCGCTGGAACTGGCGTTCCTGGTCGCGGAAGAACTGCGCGCGCGCCGCACGGGCACGAAGGGCGGGCTGCGCCACACCGGCTGAATGGCGGCGGCTGCCGGGATTGCTGCGGGCGGGTAAGCCTTGCGGGTCAGCCCTGCGGGTCGGACGAGACCACGCGAAACATCGCCCGGCGCGATTCGGGCGTGGTCGCGATTTCCGGCAGCAGCGGCAGCGACACCTCGCGGCTTTCCCGGCGCGCGCCCCCGGCCGCGCGGGCGGCCGGCTTGGGGCGCAGTGGCCACGGATCGACCTGATCGGCCATGTCGTGGCGCGAGGGTTTGGGCGAAAGGACGCAGGCGCCGGGGATCACCGGCTCCACCTGTTCTTCCAGCAGGTCGAACCGGCGCGGGCCCCGGCCGATCTCGCCGGCCGTGACGAGGCAGCCGAGCGCGCGGCTGACGTCGCCTAGGTCGGATTTCAGCGGCAGGATCAGCATCCGCCCATGCAGCTGCGGCCGACCGTAGCCCGCGGGCGAGATCAGGGTCAGATCGGCGAGCTGCGGGCCGCGGAACACCGTTTCCAGCACGTCCGACAGCCGCCCGCGCGAACCGGCGTTGAGGACCGAACAGAGCGGCATCCCCCGCACCTCCATTCCCATCAGGTCGACGATGTGGCGTCCGGCAAGCCGGAACCGAGCCGCGCCCGGCGCGATCCGTTCCAGGATAAAGGCGAAGTCCAGCCCGCGCCCGATGCCCGCCGGCTGCACGTCGGTCCGCATCGGCACGGCGCGTCCCTGTCGCAGCCCGTCCCAGTAGCTGCGAAGCTCGGCCACCAGCCGGGCAGGCTGAGCGGCGTTGTACCCGCCGATCGGGATCACGGGCGCGCCGTCCTGGATCTCGCAGGTCAGGTTCTTGCTGTCTTCGTCCGCCATGAGGCTACCGTCGTGTTTGCAACTGGGCAGGTTAACGCGATCTTAAGGCTTCGGTTGCGCTTTGCTAAGCCGGTTTCGTCTCACATAGTTAAGTGGGGCGCGTGATCGCCGACGCACGGGTGAGGCGGGCAGGTGGCGCGGGCGGGTCTTGCCCGCGCGGACCGGCTGCGCCATTCAGGGGCACGCCGCCCGTGGTCCGCACCTCATCTTGCGGGTCCGCCGATCAAAGACGCCACCCCAAGGACGCCGCATGGACCGGACCGGACTTCTCATCATCCTGTCGTCGCCTTCGGGCGCGGGCAAATCCACGCTCGCCCGGCGGCTGATGACGTGGGACCCGGCGCTGAAGTTTTCCGTATCGGCGACCACCCGCGCGCCCCGCCAGGGCGAGGTCGAGGGGCGCGATTACTATTTCACCGACCGTGCCCGGTTCGACGAGATGGTCGCCACCGCCCAGATGCTGGAACATGCCGAGGTGTTCGGCAATCTTTACGGCAGCCCGCGCGGACCTGTGGAACAGGCGATCGCCGCGGGGCGCGACACGCTCTTCGACGTGGACTGGCAAGGCGGCCAGCAGATCCGCGCCTCGGCGCTCGGAAACCAGGTGGTGTCGATCTTCGTCCTGCCGCCCAGCCTGCACGAGCTGGAGCGCCGCCTGCACAGCCGGGGCCAGGACAGCGCCGAGGTGATCGCCGACCGGATGCAGAAAAGCCGGGGCGAGATCAGCCATTGGGCCGAATACGACTACGTCCTCGTCAACCACGACCTCGACGAGACCGAGCGCGACCTGCGCGCCATCCTGACCGCCGAACGGCTGCGCCGCGACCGGCAGCGGGGCCTGGGCGGGTTCGTGATGTCCCTGATGGAGCAGCGGCCATGATCTGGGAACTGGACGGGATCGCCCCGTCGCTGGGCAAGGACGCGTGGGTCGCGCCCGACGCGCAGGTCATCGGCCGGGTGACGCTGGGCTGCGCCGCGAGCGTCTGGTGGGGCGCGGTCCTGCGCGGCGACAGCGACGACATCCGCGTGGGCGCGGGCAGCAACGTGCAGGACCTGTGCGTGTTGCACCTCGACACCGGCTATCCGCTCACCATCGGCGAGAACGTCACCGTCGGACACCGGGCGATCCTGCATGGCTGCACCGTGGGGGACGGCGCGCTGGTCGGGATGGGGGCCACGATCCTGAACGGGGCCGAGATCGGGGCGGGCGCCCTGATCGGCGCCGGCGCGCTGGTCACCGAGGGCAAGCGCATCCCCGAAGGCGCGCTCGTCATGGGCGCGCCGGGCAAGGTCGTGCGGATCCTCGACGAGGATGAGCAGGCCAAGCTTCTCGCCTCGGCCGCGCACTACCGGATGCGGGCGGCGCAGTACCGGCGCGGCCTCGTCGCGGTCGATCGGTAGGTAGCGGCGTGGAAGTCAGACATCTGCGGCAGCTTGCCGACGCGATCCCGGTGGCGATGCTGGTCGTGGACCGGCGCGCGCGCGTGGTCGCGGCCAATCACGCCGCCGTCGCGCTGTTCGGGCAGGGGCTGAGCGACCGGCCCTTCGTCACGGTCGTGCGCCATCCGTCCGTGAACCACGCCATCGACTGGGTGCTGGACCCCGACGCCGACCCCGCCCCCTACGACGACCCGGACCTGCCGCCCCCGGCCGAAGGCATCCTGAGACTGCGCGCCACCCTGTCGGCCAAGGGGCGCGACCGCGCCTGCGTCGTCACGGTGGGACCCGTGGTCATCGGCGGCACCCGGGGCGCTGCGGTGTCGATCGAGGACAGCACCGGGATCGAGCAGGCCGAGCAGATGCGCCGCGATTTCGTGGCCAATGTCAGCCACGAACTGCGGACGCCCCTGACCGCGCTGATGGGCTTTATCGAGACGCTGCGCGGACCGGCCCGGAACGACGCCGCCGCGCGCGACCGCTTTCTGGACATCATGGAACGCGAGGCGGGGCGGATGAACCGGCTGGTCGCCGACCTGCTCTCGCTGAGCCGGGTCGAGGGGGACGAGCGCCGCCGCCCGGCGCAGAAGGTGGATCTTGCCAACCTCGTCCGCAGCGTGGTCGCGACCGCGACGCCCAACGCGCGCGCGGCCGGCGTCCGGTTCGAGATGGACATGCCGTCCGAGCCGGTGAACGTGCCCGGCGACGCCGACCAGATCGTGCAGGTGTTCCACAACCTGATCGAGAACGCGGTGAAATACGGCGGCCAGGGCGGCGTGGTGCGGCTGTCGCTCGTTCACATCGACCACGAGCCGGTGCTGCGCGGCCCCGGCTGGGCGGTCACGGTCGAGGACCAGGGCGAGGGGATCGACGCGCTGCACCTGCCGCGCCTGACCGAGCGGTTCTACCGCGTGGACAATCACCGCTCGCGCGAGCAGGGCGGGACGGGCCTTGGGCTCGCCATCGTCAAGCACATCATCAACCGCCATCGCGGGCGGCTGCGGATCGAAAGCGAAAAGGGGCACGGCAGCCGGTTCACGGTGATCCTGCCGGAACAGCAGCCCCGCTGAAGGGGGCGCGCGCCGAGGCGCGCGGCCCTTTTGCGCCTCAGGCCCCGATCGCGGCCGCGAAGGCGCTGCGGTAAAGCGCCGACAACTCGGCCAGGGGCGCGGCGTCCCCGCCCAGCGCCACGACATCGCCGCCAAAGCGCCCTGCCTGCGTGACCGGCACCCCCGCCGCGCGCGCCGCATCGGCCAGCGCCGCCACATCGCCGGCGGACGCGGCGAGCAGGTAGCGGGCCTGATCCTCGCCGAAGAGCTGGCCGATGTCGGCCGCGTCCAGCGTCACGCCGATCCGCGCGGCCTCGGCCATCTCGAACGACGCGAGCGCAAGGCCGCCGTCCGACAGGTCCGCGCAGGCGCGGATGAGGGCGCGGTTCCGCAGGATGAAGTCGCCGTTCCGGCGCTCGGCGTCCAGATCGACGGGCGGGGCGTCGCCATCCTCGATCCCGAACGCCTCGTAGGCCAGCGCCGACTGCGCGAGATGACCGCGCGTTTCGCCCACGAGCAGGATCACGTCGCCATCCGTCGGCAGTCCCGCGATCAGGTCGTCCAGCGTCTCAAGCAGCCCGACGCCGCCGATCGTCGGCGTCGGCAGGATCGGCTGGCCGTCGGTTTCGTTGTAAAGCGACACGTTGCCCGACACGATGGGGAAGTCGAGCGCGCGGCACGCCTCGCCGATGCCTTTGATCGCGCCGACGAACTGGCCCATGATCTCGGGCTTTTCCGGGTTGCCGAAGTTCAGGTTGTCGGTCGCGGCCAGCGGCGTCGCGCCGCAGGCGACGAGGTTGCGCCACGCCTCGGCCACCGCCTGCCGGCCGCCCTGCACGGGGTTCGCGCGGACGTAGCGGGGCGTCACGTCGCTGGTGAAGGCCAGCGCCTTGTCGGTGCCGTGGACCCGCACCACCCCGGCGCCAAGGCCCGGACGGCGCACCGTGTCGGCGCCGACCTGGGTGTCGTATTGTTCCCAGACCCACGCCTTGTGCGCGTAGCTGGGCGATCCCATCAGCGCCCGCAGCGCCGCCACCGGCGCGATCTGCGGCAGCGCCACGTCGGCCCGCGCGGGCGGCGTCTCGACCCACGGGCGGTCGTATTCGGGCGCGCTGGACGACAGCTTCGACAGCGGCAGGTCGGCCTTGACCGCGTTTCCGTGCAGGATCAGGAACCGGTCCTCGGCGATCGTCTCGCCCACGACCGCGAAGTCGAGGTCCCACTTCTCGAAGATCTCGCGGGCCACGGCTTCCTTTTCGGGATGCAGGACCATGAGCATCCGTTCCTGGCTTTCGGAAAGCATCATCTCGTAGGCGGTCATCGCGGTTTCCCGCACCGGCACCCGGTCGAGGTCCAGCCGGATCCCCAGCCCCCCCTTGTCGCCCATCTCGACAGCCGAGCAGGTCAGCCCCGCCGCGCCCATGTCCTGGATCGAGATGACCGCGCCCGTCTCCATCAGCTCAAGGCAGGCTTCGAGCAGGCATTTCTCGGTAAAGGGGTCGCCGACCTGCACGGTGGGGCGCTTTTCCTCGATGGTGTCGTCGAACTCGGCGCTGGCCATGGTCGCGCCGCCGACGCCGTCGCGGCCGGTCTTGGCGCCCAGATAGACGACCGGCATGCCGACGCCGGACGCGGCCGAATAGAAGATGCGGTCGGCCTGTGCGATCCCGGCGGCAAAGGCGTTCACGAGGCAGTTGCCGTCATAGGCGCGGTGGAAACGGACCTCGCCGCCCACGTTCGGGACGCCGAAGGCGTTGCCGTAGGCGCCGATCCCCTCGACCACGCCCTTGACCAGATGCGGGGTGCGCGGGTGGTCGGGCCGGCCGAAGGACAGCGCGTCCATGGCGGCAACGGGGCGCGCCCCCATCGTGAAGACGTCGCGCAGGATGCCGCCGACGCCGGTCGCGGCGCCCTGGTGCGGCTCGATGTAGCTGGGGTGGTTGTGGCTTTCCATCTTGAAGACCACGGCCAGTCTCTTGCCGTCAGGGCCGTCGCCGATGTCGGCCACGCCCGCGTTCTCGCCCGGGCCGCAGATCACCTGCGGGCCGGTGGTGGGCAGGGTCCGCAGCCATTTCTTGGACGACTTGTAGGAACAATGCTCGTTCCACATCGCCGAGAAGATGCCGAGTTCGGTAAAGCTCGGCTCGCGCCCCAGCAGGTCGAGGATGCGCTGGTATTCGTCGGGTTTCAGCCCATGCGCCGCGATCAGGTCGGGGGTGATGGCGGGGTCCTGCATGGATGGTCCTTTCGGGCGACGGAAACGTGCCGCCTTGTAGGTCGCCGGGCCGCGCCGTTCAACGGCCTGCGAGCCGGGGCCTCGCGGGCGGCGTTCAGTCCAGCCGGATAAGCAGGTCGAAGGGCAAAGGCGTCCGTCCGGGCGCCTGCGGCGCGCGCAGGACCCGCAGTTCCTGCCGGCCGGGCGGCACCGGCAGGGGCTGGTCGGCAGCAAGGTCGGTGGTGGTGCGGGAATAAAGGACCACCTTGAGGTCCGGCAGCGCCGGTCCCGGGCCGACCAGCGTCACCCGCGAGGCGGTGTCGGCGGGGATGAGCAGCCGGCAGATCGCCTCGCCTCGCACCTCGCCCGCGATCCGGTTCTCGCCGGGCGCCAGCATGTTCGGGGTCGGACAACCGGCGGGCACCGGCAGCGACCATGACGCAAGCGGGGCGGCCGGGGCGGTCGGGGCGGGCGCGGCGGGCAGGATCGCCGGGGGTTCTAACGGGGTGGCGGCGGCCGGGGTGGCGCGGCGGACCGGCCGACCGGGGATCGCCGCCGCAGGGGGCTGCGCCGCTTCTGCGGACGGGAACGGCATGGACGGCGGCAGTTCCGCCGGGTGCGGGCGCATCACGGGGCGCCGGGACATGTCGGCGCCGCCCGCCTGTGCCAGCCGGATCGCCCCGGGGGCGACGTTCTGGGGCGCGCAGGCCGCGCCGCCGCCGCAGCCGGGTTCCGCCGCGCCCAAGGCAGGGATCGCCAAAGCCAAGGTCGCCACCACGATGCAGATCCGTCCCGACATGCCTTTGCCTTCCATGCGCGTCTTGCATGACGTGCATGGCACAACTCGGACGCGATCGCACCCCGGCGGCGTTCACAACCCGTCCAGCGGCCATGACGCGGGCAGGGCCGCGACGCCTGCGCCGGGCCAAAAAAAAGCCGGGCACGAAGGCCCGGCTCAAGTCCAACAGGGAGGTGAAGAACAACGGCGCCCGAAGGGCCATCGTCGCTTCGGGGATCGAAATATGGACAGCGATGCCCGCGCGCAAGGCAGGCGAGGCGGCCGGATCAGCATATCGGCGTTGCGCGTGGCGAATGTCTGCCGATGCGGGCCTGCGTCAGGCGCAAACCCGCGAGGGGTCACTCGGCCATTATCGGCCGCCGCATCTGCTGGATTTCGTCGAGCACGAAGTCGCGGAAGGCCGCCACCCGGCGCGACCCGCGCAGTTCCTCGGGAAAGGCAAGAAAAACCGGCACTTCGGTGCTCTCCACCTCGGGCATGACGCGGACGAGGTGGGGGAAGTCCACGGTCAAATAGTCGGGCAGGACGCCGATGCCCACATGGCTCAGCACGCCTTGCAGGACCCCGAAGTAGTTGTTCACCAGAAGCGTCGACGCGATGTTCTGCGCCAGAAGCGTCTGCACCAGCGCCGCCCCCGACTGCACCTGCGGCGTGGCGGGGTTCTGGCAGATCAGGCGGTGCGGCCCGAGGTCCGAGATTTCGGTCGGCGTGCCCGCCTGGTCGAGATAGGTCTGCGAGGCGTAAAGCCGCATGCGGATGTTCAGCAACCGCCGGCGAATCAGGTCGGCCTGGCTGGGTTCCTTCATGCGGATCGCCACGTCCGCCTCGCGCATGGGCAGGTCCAGCACGCGTTCCTCGAGCATCAGGTCGATCTTGAGGTCGGGATAGCGCGCGAAGAGCTTCGCCAGACGCGGCACCAGCCACATCGTCCCGAAACCCACGGTCGTGGTCACGCGCAGTTCGCCGAAGACATGTTCCTCGCTGTCGCGGATGCGGGCGGCGGTGGTGTCGAGCTTGCGCGAGATCGAGCGCGTCGCCTCGAACAGCATCTCGCCCTGTTCGGTGAGGATCAGCCCGCGCGCATGGCGGTGGAACAGCGTGGTGCCCAGCATCTCCTCGAGCGCGCGGACCTGGCGGCTGACGGCCGACTGCGACAGGTGCAGCACGTCGCCCGCATGGGTCAGGCTGCCCGCGTCGGCGACGGCGTGGAAAATCCGCAGCTTGTCCCAGTCCATGTCGCCCCCCTTTGGCCCGGGTCGTTGGTCCGCCCGTTGCCGTGCAGCGGTATCCCATAAACGCCGTTTCAGAAAATCCTTTATCGGTCAGTTTGACTGACCTATACTGACGCCATCATCCAGCTGGGGGGAGCAAGATGAGCATCCAGGTTTCCTTGTCCGATCGCTTCGACCTGTCGCGGCAGCACGTCCTTTTAAACGGGACGCAGGCGCTGGTCCGGCTGATGCTGATGCAGGCCGCGCGCGACAAGGCGGCGGGGCTGAACACGGCGGGGCTCGTCACCGGCTATCGCGGCTCGCCCCTCGGCGGCGTCGATCTGCAGATGATGAAGTCGAAGAAGCTGCTGGATCCCGCGAACGTCCTGTTCCAGCCGGGCCTGAACGAGGATCTGGCGGCGACCGCGATCTGGGGCAGCCAGCAGGCCGAACTGCGCGGCGAGGGGAAATACGACGGCGTCTTCGCGCTGTGGTACGGCAAGGGCCCGGGCGTGGACCGCACCGGCGACGTGATGCGCCACGCCAACATGGCGGGATCGTCCAAGCACGGCGGCGTCGTGATGGCGATGGGCGACGACCACACCGGCGAAAGCTCGACCGTGCTGCACCAATCCGACTGGGCCATGGTCGATGCCTATATCCCGGTCCTGTCGCCAGCGGGCGTGCAGGAAATCCTGGACTACGGCCTTTATGCATGGGCGCTGTCGCGCTATGCGGGCGTTTGGACCGGCCTCAAGACCATGAAGGACACGGTCGAGGCGACGAGCGTGGTCGATGGCGACCCCTTCCGCATGTCGTTCGTCACCCCCGACGACTTCCTGATGCCCGAGGGCGGGCTGAACATCCGTCTGGGCGACACGCCGGTCGTTCAGGAAGCGCGGATGATCGACTACAAGCGTTTCGCGGCCGAGGCGTTCGCCCGCGCGAACCGCATCGACCGCCGCGTCTGGGGCAAGCCCGGCGCGAAGATCGGGATCGCGGCGGCGGGCAAGAACTGGCTCGACGTGGTGCATGCGCTGTCGCTGCTGGGCATTGATGAGGAAATGGCCGAGCGGCTGGGCATCACCACCTACAAGATCGGCCAGACTTGGCCGCTGGACATGACCAGCTTCCACGAGTGGGCCGAGGGGCTCGATCTCATCATCGTGGTCGAGGAAAAGCGCAAGCTGATCGAGGTGCAGGTCAAGGAGGCGATCTTCGACGATCGCCGCGGCCGCCGCGTCTATGGCTGGCACAAGGGCGACACCTGGGAACACGGCCGCCGGATCGAACTGTTCCCGACCCGCTACGCGCTCGACCCCGTCCTGATCGCGCAGCGGCTGGGCGACATCTTCATCGAGGAAGGGCGCCGCACCGACGCGCTTGAGGCGGCTTTGTCGCGCATCGCCGACACCCGCCGCGCCGACAATGCGGCCGAGATCGCTGTCCGCACGCCGTGGTTCTGCTCGGGCTGCCCGCACAACTCATCGACCAAGGTGCCGGACGGCAGCCGCGCATATGCCGGGATCGGCTGCCACTACATGGTCCAGTGGATGGACCGCGAGACGACCGGTTTTACCCAGATGGGCGGCGAGGGCGTGAACTGGGTCGGCGAGGCGCCGTTTTCCAAGCGTCCGCACGTTTTCCAGAACCTGGGCGACGGCACCTACAACCACTCCGGCAGCCTTGCGATCCGCGCCGCCAAGGCGGCGGGCACCAACATCACCTACAAGATCCTGTTCAACGACGCCGTCGCGATGACCGGCGGCCAGCCCAACGAGGGCGGGCTGACGGCACCGCAGATCGTGCGCGAGGTGCAGGCGATGGATGTGCCGGTCGTCCTTGTCTACGACGAAAAGGAAGAAATCGACCGCGGCATCTTCCCCGCCGGGCTGCGGTTCGAGGAACGCGCGAACCTGATGGCCGTCCAGCGTGAGCTGGAACAGGTCGGCGGCGTCTCCGCCATCGTTTATGTCCAGACCTGCGCCGCCGAAAAGCGCCGCCGCCGCAAGAAGGGCGCGTTCCCCGACCCGGACCGGCGCGTTTTCATCAACACCGACGTCTGCGAGGGGTGCGGCGACTGCTCGGTCCAGTCGAACTGCGTCTCGGTCGTGCCGGTCGACACGGAACTCGGCCGCAAGCGCGCCATCGACCAATCGTCGTGCAACAAGGACTTCAGCTGCGTCAAGGGCTTCTGCCCCAGCTTCGTCAGCGTTCAGGGCGGCCGCCCGCGCCGCCCAAAGGCCGAGGCGTTCGAGCTTCCCGTTCTGCCCGCGCCCCGGCTGCCCGCGATCGACGGCACCCACAACATCGTCATCACCGGCGTCGGCGGCACCGGGGTCGTGACCATCGGCGCGGTGCTGGCGCAGGCCGCCCAGATCGACGGCAAGGGCGCGGGCATGATGGAAATGGCCGGCCTCGCCCAGAAGGGCGGCGCTGTCCACATCCACCTGCGCCTTGCGAACCGGCCCGAGGACATCAGCGCCATCCGGGTCGCGGTGGGCGAGGCCGACTGCATCATCGGCGGCGACCTTGTCGTGACGGCGGGCGCCCGGACCATCGGCCTGATGACCACCGGCCGCACCGGCGCGGTCGTCAACGACCACGAGATCATCACCGGCGAGTTCACCCGCAACCGCGACTTCCGCGTGCCCGCCGACCGGCTGAAGATGTCGCTGCAGGCGCGGCTGGGCGAGCGGACGGCGTTCTTCGACGCATCGCAGCTGGCCGAGCGTCTGCTGGGGGATTCGATCTATTCCAACATGCTGGTGATGGGCGCGGCCTTCCAGCAGGGGCTGATCCCGCTGAGCGAGGCGGCGATCCTGAAGGCGGTCGAGCTGAACGGCGCCAAGGTCGCGGAAAACCAGCGCGCGTTCCAGATCGGGCGCTGGGCGGTCCTGAACCCCGACAAGCTCGCCGCACCCGCAGAGCCCACCACGCTGCCCCGCGACCCGGTCGCCTACCGCGCCGCGCGGCTGGTGGATTACCAGGGCGAGGGGCTGAAGCGCCGGTTCCTCGACCTCGTGGCGCAGGCCCCGGCCGAACTTCGGGAAAGCGTCGCCAAGGGCTACTACAAGCTTCTGGCCTACAAGGACGAATACGAGGTCGCGCGGCTGCATCTCGACACCGCCGACCGCGTGGCGCAGGCCTTCGAGGGCGAAGTGCGCGTGACCTATCACCTCGCGCCGCCGGTGCTGACCGGCCGCGACAGCGACGGACGGCCGAAGAAGCGCGAGTTCGGGCCGTGGATGGGCCGGGCGTTCAGGTTGCTCGCGGGCATGAAGGGCTTGCGGGGCACGCCCTTCGACGTCTTCGGATATATGCCCGAACGCCGCCGCGAGCGGGCGATGATCGCCCGGTTCGAGGCCGACATGCGCGAAGTCCTGCCCCGCGCGACGCCCGCGACGATGGACCTGATCCGCGAACTGGCGGAACTGCCGCTGGATATTCGCGGCTACGGCTTCATCAAGGACCGCGCCGCCGAGGACGCCGCCCCCCGCCGCGCCGCCCTGCTCGACGCGATCCGCGCGGGCGGCACGCCGATGCGGCACGCGGCCGAGTGACGCATTCGCGGCCCGGCGCCGCGTCGAAGTGGTAATTTCCGCCGTCAGTCTCTAAACCAAGCGGCGGATTTCAACCGGGGACACTGCGATGGCGGTCGGCGTATTCGATTCGGGGCTGGGCGGGCTGACGGTGCACCAGGCCATCGCCGCCCGGATGCCCGACCTGCCGCTGGTCTATCTGGGCGACAACGCAAACGCCCCCTACGGCACCCGCACGCCCGACGACATCTTCCGCCTGACCTGCGCCGCGACCGAGCGGCTGTGGGACGAAGGCTGCGACCTTGTGATCCTCGCCTGCAACACCGCCAGCGCCGCCGCGCTGCGCCGGATGCAGGAAAGCTGGCTGCCCGAGGGCAAGCGGGTCCTGGGCGTGTTCGTGCCGCTGATCGAGGCGCTGACCGAGCGGCATTGGGGCGACAACAGCCCCCCGCGCGAGGTCGCGGTCAAGCACGTGGCCCTGTTCGCGACGCCCGCGACCGTCGCCAGCCGGGCGTTCCAGCGCGAACTGGCGTTCCGCGCGATCGGCGTCGATGTCGAGGCGCAGCCCTGCGGCGGCCTTGTCGATGCGATCGAGGATGGCGACGAGATCCTGGCCGAGGCGCTGGTCCGCAGCCATGTCGAGGCGCTGAAACGCCGGATGCCGCACCCGCAGGCGGCGGTGCTGGGCTGCACCCATTACCCGCTGATGGCGCGCGTGTTCCAGGACGCGCTGGGCCCCGGCGTGAAGCTTTTTTCTCAGGCCGATCTGGTCGCCGCGAGCCTTGAGGATTATCTGGCCCGCAGGCCCGATTATTTGGGCACCGGCGCTCGCTCGCTGTTCCTGACCAGCGGCGACCCGGCCCGGGTGGGATCGAAGGCCACGCAGTTCCTGCGCGCCCCGATCCGGTTCGAGGCAGCCTGAGGAAGAACCGGCAAAGCCATGAAGTCGCTCAAGAAGAAACGCCGCATCCAGCTTGTCGCCGCAGCCGCCGCGCTGCTGCTGCTGTCGGCCGTGCTGATCGGTTATGGCTTCCGCGACGGGATCAGCCTCTATCGCTCGCCCGCGCAGGTCGTGGCCGACACGCCGCGCGAGACCGAGTATTTTCAGCTTGGCGGGCTGGTGAAGACCGGCTCGATCGTGAACCGTGGCGGGGTGGCGTTCGATTTCGTCGTGACCGACGGCGCGCAGGACATTCCCGTCAGCTACGTCGGCGCCGACCCGCGGCCGGACCTGTTCACTGAAAACTCCGGCACGATCGCAAAGGGCTATTACCGCGACGGCGTGTTCCGGGCCGATTCGCTGCTGGCCAAGCACGACGAGAACTACATGCCGCGCGAGGTCATCGACACGCTGAAGGCGCAGGGCGTGTACGAGGAACCGACCTCCTGATTGCCGCAACGCACGGTCGGTTAAGCCCGGGTTAACCGCCCCGCGCGAGCCTTGCCCTTGAACCGACATGCGGGGGCAGGGATGCAGACAGTGGATCAGATCGCGGCCGAGATCGTCGCGCGCGAAGGAGGCTTCGTCAACGACCCCGACGATCCGGGCGGGGCCACCAAGTATGGCGTCACCTTCGGCACGCTCAGGCGGCTGGGGATCGACCTGAACGGCGACGGCAGGACGGGGACCGACGACCTGAAGCTGCTGACCCGGGCACAGGCGGCCCGCATCTTCGTCGAACATTTCTTTCGCGGACCGAAGCTGGACCAGCTTCCGCCGACGATCCAGCCCGCCGTGTTCGACATGTACGTGAACTCGGGTGCCAACGCGGTGAAGATCCTGCAACGGCTGGTGGCGCGGATGGGCTTTCCCTGCGCCGACGACGGCATCGTCGGGCCAAAGACCGTCGCCGCAGTCAGGGGCGCGGCCGAGGTCGCGCCGCGCCACCTGGCCGACGCCTACGGGATCGCGCGGCGCAACTATTACTACGCCATCGCCGACGCCCGCCCGGCAAGCCGCAAGTACGCCCGCACACGCGCCGGCGGAAAGGGCGGCTGGATCACCCGGGCCGAGGCGTTCGTGTCCCCCCGTTACCGCCTGACCGCCGTCGAGCATCAGGAAAGGACCGCCGCATGGGCATGATCGACCGCGTGATCGGGGCCGGCCCCGCCATAGCCGCCGTGGGCAACGCCGCGGGCCAGCTGTCCGAGGTGTTCACCCCCAACGCCACCCGCCGGATGGAGCTGGACGAGGAAGCCTATGCCCGCGCCATGTCCGAGCACGGGCAGGAGTTCGTGTCGGCGGGCGACAGCCATTTCGACGCGATGGTCAACGGGCTGAACCGCCTGCCGCGCCCGCTGCTGACCCTGGGGACGATCGGGCTGTTCGTCTATGCGATGGCCGAGCCCGCGGGCTTCTCGATGCGGATGGAGGGGCTTGCCCTCGTGCCCGAGCCGCTGTGGTGGCTGATGGGCGCCATCGTCAGCTTCTACTTCGGCGCGCGCGAGGCGCATTATTTCCGGGGCCGGGTCTGGCCGCGCGGAAAGGTCACGACGACCACGACCGGCGCGCCTGCCGCCGACTTCGCCGACAACGCCGCGCTCAGGGACTGGGCGGCGGAACGCTGACCCCGCCACGACAGCGTGACGATATGACCCGCGCACGGGGCTGGTTCGCACCGGCCCCGCGCCTTATTGTGCGCGCTTGCAGGGTTTTTGCGGGGTCGCGACATGATTGCCGAGCTGGGTCACTTCGCCCTCGTCCTGTCGCTCGGCGTGGCGCTGTTCCAGATGATCGTGCCGATGATCGGCGCCGCGCGCGACCGCGCGCCCTGGATGGAAAGCGCGCGCCCCGCCGCGATGGCGCAGTTCGGGCTGCTGGGGATCGCCTTTGCGGCGCTGACGGTGGCGTTCGTCACCTCGGACTTCTCGGTCGCGCTGGTCTACGAGAACAGCCACTCGGCCAAGCCGATGATCTACAAGGTCAGCGGCGTCTGGGGAAACCACGAAGGCTCGATGCTGCTGTGGGTGCTGATCCTGGCGCTGTTCGGGGCGGCGGCGGCGGTCTTTGGCGACAATCTTCCGCCCCGGCTGCGCGCCCGCGTCCTGTCGGTGCAGGCGTCGATCGGGTCCGCGTTCATCGCCTTCATCCTGTTCACGTCGAACCCGTTCCTGCGGCTGGACGTGCCCCCGTTTGACGGGCGCGACCTGAACCCGCTGCTGCAGGACCCGGGCCTCGCGTTCCATCCACCCTTTCTCTACCTCGGCTATGTCGGCCTGAGCATGTCGTTCAGCTTTGCCGTCGCCGCCCTGATCGAGGGGCGGGTGGACGCGGCATGGGCGCGCTGGGTGCGGCCCTGGACGCTGGCCGCGTGGATGTTCCTGACGGTCGGGATCGCGCTGGGATCGTGGTGGGCCTATTACGAACTCGGCTGGGGCGGGTTCTGGTTCTGGGACCCGGTCGAGAACGCATCCTTCATGCCGTGGCTGCTGGCGGGCGCGCTGCTGCACTCGGCGGTGGTGGTCGAAAAGCGCGAGACGATGAAGGCGTGGACGATCCTGCTCGCGATCATGGCGTTCGGGCTGTCGCTCACGGGGACGTTCATCGTCCGCTCGGGCGTGCTGACATCGGTCCACAGCTTCGCCACCGATCCCGCGCGCGGGGTGTTCATCCTGGGGATTCTCGCGGTGTTCGTGGGCGGGGCGCTGACGCTGTTTGCGGCGCGCGCGGGCGCGATGACGACGCGGACGGTGTTCTCGCCGGTGTCGCGCGAAGGGGCGCTGCTGCTCAACAACCTGCTGCTCGCGGTGGCCGCGTTCGTGGTGTTCGTGGGCACGCTGTGGCCGCTGGTGGCTGAATTCGCGGCCGGGCGAAAGCTGTCGGTCGGCCCGCCGTTCTTTGAAAAGGCGTTCACGCCATTCATGATCGTGCTGGCCATCGCGCTGCCGATCGGGACGATCCTGCCGTGGAAGCGCGGCCGGATGGGGCGCGCGGTTGCCACGCTCAGGCCCGCGCTGGTGCTGGCGGTCGCGGTCGCAGCGGCGGTGTTCGCGGTATCGACCGGAAAATCGGCGCTGGCCGTCGTGGGCGCGGCGCTCGGCGCGTGGCTTGTCGCCGGGTCGGCCGTGGACCTGTGGACGCGTGCGGGCGGAACGCCTGCGCGGCTCGGCCGGCTGCCGGGCGCGGACTGGGGCCGGGCGCTGGCCCATGCGGGCCTGGGCATCACCTTCATCGGCGTCAGCCTGCTGATGGCCTGGCAGGTCGAGGATATCCGCGTGGCGAATATCGGCGACCGGATGCGGATCGCGGATTACGACGTGACGCTGCAGGCGGTCGATGAGGTCGAGGGGCCGAACTATACCGCGACCATCGCGACGATGCTGGTCGAGCGGGGGGGTCGGCAGGTCGCCGTCCTGCACCCCGAAAAGCGGGTCTATCCCGTGCAGGCGATGCCCACGACCGAGGCCGCGATCACAAGCGGGGTGTTTCGCGACATCTACCTGGTGATCGGCGATCCGCAGAAGGGCGGCGGCTGGGCGGTGCGCAGCTACGTCAAGCCGTTCGCCGCCTGGATCTGGTCGGGCTGCGCGATGATGGCGCTTGGCGGCTTGGCGAGCCTGACCGACCGGCGCTACCGCGTCGCCGCCACCGCGCGCCGCGGCGTGGCGCGCGCGGTCCCCGCCGAATGAGGGCCGCGGCGGTCCTGCTGGCCGCGATGCTCGCGGCCACGCCCGCGCTAGCGGTGCAGCCCGACGAGGTTCTGCCCGACGCGGAGCTTGAGGCGCGGGCGCGCGCGATCTCCAGGGACCTGCGCTGCCCGGTCTGCCAGGGCGAGAACATCGACGAATCGAACGCGCCGATCAGCCGCGACCTGCGGCTTTACGTGCGCGAGCGTCTGGTCGCGGGCGACGACGACGACGCCGTGATCGACGCGGTGACGGACCGGTTTGGCGAGTTCGTGCTGTTCGATCCGCCCGCGACGGGCAGCACCGTGATCCTGTGGCTGGCTGGCCCGGCGATGGCGCTGCTGGGGTTGCTGATCGCATGGGCCTTCGTCCGCCAGCGACCGGCCGCCACGTCACCCGACAGCCTGTCGGCCGAGGAAAGCGCCCGGCTGGACCGGATCATGCGCGACGACGACATGTAGGACGGCTTGCCAGGCGCGGATCGCGTCAGTCGATGCGCTGGAAGCCGGGCGTCGGGCCCTCGTTGTCGAAGAACGGCACGCTTTCGGGCGCGCGCAGCGGTCCGTCCCCGGCGGCGGCAACCAGCGCCTGAACCTCGGCCAGCACGACCTCGGTGATGAAGGGAAGGTTCAGCCGCCGCGCTTCGCCGAGCGCGACCCAGTGCAGGTGCGACAGCTCGTCCGAGGCGCGCGAGAAGTCGTTGCGGTCGCCGTGCAGATTTTCCGCGTCGATCACGAAGAACCGGGCGTCGAACCGGCGCGGGCGGCCGGGCGGCGTGATCGCGCGAAAGACGTAGATCAGCGCCGACGCGTCGGGCACCAGCGCCGCTTGTGCGTATTCGGGCCAGTTGACGGCCGCATGGCCGGGCCTGCCGACCATGAGGCCGGTTTCCTCGGCCAGTTCGCGCAGCGCGGCGGCGGCGATGGCGGGGCCGCGCGCGGCGGCATCGGTGCGCAGATGCGCGTCGAGCCGGGCAAGGCAGCCGGGCCCCGGCGTGGCGCAGACGATTGCGGCGTCGCCCTGATCGACCGCACCCCCCGGAAAGACGTATTTCGACGGCATGAACGCCGCCGTCTCGCCGCGCATCCCCATCAGGACCGCAGGCCCTTGGGGACCAGCCCGGTCGATGACGAGGACGCTCGCCGCGTCGCGGATCGCGGCAGGATCGGTCACGGACGCGGCGACGGCGTTGCGGCCTGCGCGTCCACTGGTCGTGCCGCAGGGGATCTTGCGTCGAAGTCCCGCGTGTTGAACGTCCGCGCGTCGTAGTCGGGCGCGCCCGGGTCGCCGTCTCCGAACCCGTGCATGCGCTTTGCCCACTGGAACCCGACCATGCCGCCCTTGATCCGGGGCAGCATCAGCAGCGAAAGCAGGGTCGCCGCCGCGCAGAAGCCCGTGACCATGACCATCGGCGCAGGCTGCCACGCCATGTAGACGACAAGCAGAAGCGGCCCCACCAGGTGCGAGACGATCAGCACCGTGAGGTAGGCCGGCCCGTCGTCGGCCCGCTGCGCGCTCAGATCCTCGCCGCAGGACGCGCAGGCGGGGCTGACCTTGAGGAAGCTTGCGAACATCGCCCCGTCGCCGCAGGCGGGGCAACGCCCGCGCGCGCCCCGGACCATTCCCTGACGCAGGTCGCGGACGGGCAGGGAAGCGCCGGCCGGAGGGATGTCGGAAACGGATCGGGGCGCGGCGGCGTGCATCTGAAATCCTTCGGGCGATCTGATCCGCCAAGATATACGCGCGCGTGACCGGGGTTGAAAGGCGCCGGGCGCACGGCGCCCGCAACGCGCGACCGCGTGCCGCAGCCGGGCTATCGACCGGAGCCTGCCGCGCGGTGCAAGTCAGCGCCGGAAACTGCGCCCGTCAGGCCGCAACGGGCGCCCCGTGTCGGACCGATCGGTCGCGGCCGGACAGCTTTGCCTGCATCATCGCGCCGTCGGCCCGCGCAAGAAGCAGCTCGATCCCCGCCGCGCTCGCGCACATGCCGCCCTGATCGACGGCGATCCCGGCCGAGACGGTGACGCTCAGCGCGCCGCCCCCGGCGCAGTCGGGCAGCGGGACTGGCGAGCCCGATACCGCCGCGCGCAGCCGGTCGGCCATCTCGGCCCCGGCCCGGTCGCCGCCGCGCGGCAGCACCGCCAGGAACTCTTCTCCGCCGACGCGCGCCAGCAGCGCGCTTTCGGGCAGCACCGCCTGCATCCGGCGCGCGACCACGCGCAGCACCTCGTCGCCCGCCGCGTGGCCGTGCAGGTCGTTGACCCGCTTGAAGCGGTCGATGTCGAGCGCCACGACCGCCGCGCCGATGCCGGCCGTCCCGAGCTCGGCCATGCGGGCGAGGAAGTGCCGGCGGTTGGGCAGCTCGGTCAGGGGGTCGGACCAGGCGAGCCTGCGATCCCGCGCCGCCGCCTGCCGCGACCTGTCGGCCGCGAGCTTGCGGCGCAGCTGTGCCGCGATCCGCAACGCGACCTCTTCCTCGTGCGCGGGATCGGGCGGGTCCGACAGCACGTCGTTGGCGCCAAGATCCAGCGCCACCGCGGTCAGATCGGCCCGGTCGCGCGGCAGCAGCATCAGGAACGACGCCTCGCGCGAGGCGGGGCGCGAGCGAAGTTCGGAGAGCAGTTGCAGGCCCGCCGCGCCGGCGCCGCCCGCGATCAGGTAAAGATCGGCCGCGCGCCCCTGCGCCGCGTCCGACAGCGCCCGCTCGGGCTCGCAGAACTGAACTGCCAGGTTCAGCCGCGCCTGCACAGCGCGCCGCCACATCAGCGACCCGGCCCCCGGCTGCCCCACCAGCACGATCGACGCCCCGCGCAGGTCCGCGTCTTTGGCCCCCTCAGGGCCGATGAATGCGGCCGCCGCCTCGGCCATCCCCATCGGCTGCAGGGCCGCGCCATCGGCCGGTCCGACCGGCACGGCCATGCCCTGCGCGTCGCGCAGAAGCCCGCGGATGCGGGCGAGCAGCAGCGGTTCGTCCACCGGCCGGTCAATCGCCGCCGACGCGCCCGCGCGCAGCGCCCGCACCCGGTCCTGGGGTTCGGTGATCGCGATGATCGGGATCGTCCCCATCGTCTCGGCCGCAAGCCGCGCGCAGCACACGACGACCGGCATGTCGCCCGCGGCACCGCCCACCAGGATCATCTGCGGCGTCCCGCGTCGCAGCGCCGACAGCGCCTCGTCCAGCGACGGCGCGGTCGCGACCTCGTAGCAGGCGCCCGACAGACGCACCTTCATCGTGATCCGGCTGGTCGCCGCGCCGTCCAGGACAAGGATGCAGTCGCCCATGCGCTTCCCTTTACTTCCACGCCTCGTTTCAGCACTCTGGAGGACAAAGCTTAACAAAGCGTTTCGATGCGCACAGACGGTCCACATGATCTCGCACGCTGAACTGTCCGGGATGACCGAGGCGGCGATCATGCATTTCGCCGCGAATCCCGACCTTCTGGCAGAGCTGATGGCCGCCAGCGGACTTCAGGCGCAGGATCTGCGCGCGGCCGCCTACCGGACCGAGTTCGCGGCGGCGATCCTGGATTTCCTGTGCGAAAGCGACCAGCGCCTGCTGGATTTCGCCCGCGCCTCGGGGCTGAGGCCGGAACGCATTGCCTATGCCCGCGCAGCGCTCGAGGCGGGGCAGGTGGCGCCGCTGCGGCGGCATTGACGATTTCTTCAGCCTTCCGTGCCAAGCATGCGCCCTTGAAGGAGTCGGTCATGCACGGTCTGGTCAATCGTTTCGTCGAGGAGTTCCTGCGCGCGCGCTATGGCGAGGGGGTCTGGCGCGAGGTCGCGGTCGCCTGCGGCGTCGACGCGCAAGGGTTCCATTCCTGGCGCGCGCAGCCCGACGCGGTCACGGCGCGGCTGATCGCGCGCGCGGCGCGGCGGGTGGCCGTTCGCCCGAGCGATCTTGCCGAGGATGCCGGCGCCTGGCTCGCCCAGGTCGAGGCGATACGAAGGCTTCTGCGTTTCGGCGGGCGCGACTACGGCGAGTTCCTGCAATCGCTCGACCAGCTCCCGGGGCGGGCCGAGATGGTCGTGCGCGGCCTGGGTCTGCCGCCGCTTCGGGTGTCCGAAACGTGGAGCGATGCGTTCTGCATTACCCTTCCGGGCGGGCATCGGCTGTGGATCTGCGCTATGGCCGGTATCCTGCGGCAGATGGCGGATGACTATGGGGCGCTGGCGCTGATCACGACGGGGCCGGGGCACCGCATCGTCGTCGAGGTGCCGGAGCGCCGGTTCGCCAGCGGCCGCAGCTTCGCGCTGGTTGCGGGCGGCTCCGGCCTCGCGGGCGAGGTCGCGGCATGAGTTTTGCCGGGCCCGAGGGGTCCGCGGTCGCAGGGCTGCCGGTCAACGCGGCGGTGCCGCCGGGCGGCGCCCTTGCGGCGCCCTGGGCGCTGCTGCCGATGGCGGTTCACCTGCATCCCGACGGGCGGATCTCGGATGCGGGTCGGACGATCCGCAAGCTGATCGGCGACGCGGGCAGCTTCGCCGCCGCGTTCGAGCCGTTGCGCGCCGCGCGCGATGGCAGCCCGTCCCCCGACCTTCCCGACGAAGGCCGCCTGTTTCTGCGGCTGCGCGAACGCCCCGCCGTGACGTTGCGCGGCGACGCGATGCGGACGCCGGGCGGGGGCGTCGTGATCAACCTGGGCTTCGGGATCGGGCTTGCGGAGGCGGTCGCGCGCTTCGGCCTGACCGATCAGGATTTCGCGGGCGCGGAACTCGCCATGGAGATGCTGTTTCTGCACGAGGCGAACGGGGCGATGCTCGCCGAACTTTCCCGCTCGAACCTGCGGCTCGAGGAAGCGCGGCGGGCGGCCGAGGTCGAATCCTTCACCGATCCGCTGACCGGGCTTCACAACCGGCGCGGCGCCGAGGTCGCGATCGGGCTGGCGGTCCAGGCGGCGGCGGGGTTCCGCAACATGCCGGGCTTGCCCTTCAGCCTGATCCATCTCGACCTCGACCTGTTCAAGGGCATCAACGACACCCACGGGCACGCGGCCGGCGACGACATGCTGCGGGTCACCGCGCTGAAACTGCGTCAGGTCACGCGGGCGGACGACAGCGTGGCGCGCATGGGCGGCGACGAGTTCCTGCTGGTCATGCCCGGGCTGGTCGATCGCACGGCGCTGCGGCGGCTGGGCCGCCGGATCGTGCGCCGGATCGAGGAGCCGGTGGTGCTTAACGACGTGTCCTGCCGCGTGTCGGCGAGCCTCGGCGTGGCGATGTCGACGAGCTACGACGCGCCCGACGCGGCGCGGATGATGGGCGACGCGGACCGGGCGCTGTACGCGGCCAAGGTGGCCGGGCGGGGCAGGGTGGCCTTTGCGGACGAGGCTGGGTGAGGGGCAGGTTGGGCACGCAGGCGGGTCTCGCGGCGACCTGCAGCTTGGCCGGGGGAGGCCGGGCGCTTGCTGTCTGTTTGGTCGCAGCTTCTGCGGACTGACGGGCCCGGTCGATCCTGCGTGACAAGCGGCACCTTCCGACCTGAGGCACCCGACGACGCCTGAGACGTCGACCTTCGCGGAAAGCGGTTCGTGACCAGCTCGTCGTATTCTACGGGTGTCCTTCGTGCTGGCAGCAGGCAAGTGCCGCCTCGGCAAGGCTCCTCGTCCCAGGCATCCACCTCATCCATCCACCTCTGACGCGCGCGCGGCCGACCCACCGCACCCGCCCCGCGTTGACGACCTTCGCCGGGCAGGATAGGCGGCGCGTCATGGCGCGCGCACCTCTTCTGCAACTCTCCGACATTTCCCTTACCTTCGGCGGTAACCCCGTCTTCGACGGGCTGTCCCTCACCGTCCAGCAGGGCGACCGGCTGGCGCTTGTCGGGCGCAACGGGTCGGGCAAGTCCACCCTGATGAAGGTCATGGCGGGCCTGGTCGAGGCCGACCGGGGGGAGGTCGTGACGCCCGCGGGCACCAGTGTCGGCTACATGGAACAGGACCCCGACCTGTCGGGCTTCGCGACGCTGGGCGAGTTCGCCGCCGCCGGGCTCGCACCGGGCGAGGATTACCTTGTCGATGTCGCGGCCGAGGGGCTGAAGTTCGATCCGCACCGGCCGGTCGCCACCGCCTCGGGCGGCGAACGCAGGCGGGCGGCGCTCGCGCGGCTGCTGGCGCAGGCGCCCGACCTGATGCTGCTCGACGAGCCGACCAACCATCTCGACATCCAGGCGATCGGCTGGCTAGAACGGCAGCTGGCCGAGACCCGCGCGGCCTTCGTCCTCATCAGCCACGACCGCGCCTTCCTGCGCGCGCTCGCGCGCTCCACGCTGTGGATCGACCGCGGCGAGGTGCGCCGGCAGGACAAGGGGTTTGAGGCGTTCGAGGACTGGCGCGAGGCGACCTGGGCCGCCGAGGACGAGGCGCGCCACAAGCTCGACCGCAAGATCAAGGCCGAGGGGCGTTGGGCGGTCGAGGGCATCAGCGCCCGGCGCAAGCGCAACCAGGGCCGGGTCCGCGCGCTGGCGGCGCTGCGGCAGGAACGCTCGTCCCAGATCCGGCGGCAAGGGACGGCCGCGATGGCCTTCGACAGCGGCGTGCAGTCGGGCAAGCGGGTGATCGAGGCCCGCGACATCTCGAAGTCGTTCGGCGACCGGATGATCCTGCGCCCGTTCGACCTGCGCGTGCAGCGCGGCGACCGGATCGCCTTTGTGGGCCCGAACGGCGCGGGCAAGACGACGCTGATCCGCATGCTCACGGGCGAGATTGCGCCCGACACCGGCACCGTCGTTCACGGCACCAACCTGCAGATCGCGGTCTTCGACCAGAACCGCTCGGCGCTGGATGAAAACGTCAGCCTTTGGGAATCGCTGACCGGCGATCCCGAGATGCGCGTGGGCGGGCGCGCCGACCAGGTGATGGTGCGCGGCCAGCCCCGGCATGTCGTGGGATACCTCAAGGATTTCCTGTTCGACGACGCGCAGGTGCGGGCACCGGTGGGCAGCCTGTCGGGCGGCGAAAAGGCGCGCCTGCTGCTGGCGCGGATCATGGCGAAGCCGTCGAACCTGCTGGTGCTGGACGAGCCGACCAACGATCTTGATATCGAGACGCTGGACCTGCTGCAGGACATTCTGGGCGACTACGACGGGACCGTGCTGCTGGTGAGCCACGACCGCGACTTCATCGACCGCGTGGCCGACACCACCATCGCGATGGAAGGCGACGGGCGTGCCACGACCTATGCCGGCGGCTGGACCGACTATCTTGCGCAGCGGCAGGACGACGCGGGGCCGCAGGCGTCGGTGGCCGTGCGCACGGCGACCG
The DNA here is from genome assembly GCF_007018965.1 of Paracoccus marinus. Lineage (GTDB taxonomy): Bacteria > Pseudomonadota > Alphaproteobacteria > Rhodobacterales > Rhodobacteraceae > Paracoccus > Paracoccus marinus. The sequence continues at coordinate 58,394 of NZ_VJYZ01000001.1, read as the reverse complement.
GATCGGCCGCAGCGGCAGCGGCGCCCGCTAAATCGCGGGCCGCGAAGCTGTCCTTCACCGAACGGCACCGGCTCGAGACGCTGCCGGGCGAACTGGCCCGGCTTGAGGCCGAGATCGCGAAGCTGGGCGAGTTCCTGGCCGATCCGCAGCTTTATTCCGCCCAGCCCGCCAAGTTCGCCAAGGCGACCGAGGCGCTGTCCGAACGCCAGCGCGCGCTGGCCTCGGCAGAGGACGAATGGCTGGCGCTGGCCGAGCGCGACGACGCCTGACAGACCCGCGGCCGGCGCGTTCGTTTCGTTTGACTTGGCCGCGCGATTGGGGCATAGAGGCCGCGTCCGGCCGGGGCTTCGCCCGTGGCCTGACTTTTGTTTCCACACATCCCGCACAAGGGGTGCGCTGTCTGACGGCGGGCTTTGGCCCGAAACATCCGGTTTCCGACCGGGGGCCACAGGACGCGGCAGATGAAAGAAGACACGATGTTCGCAGTCCTCAAGACGGGCGGCAAGCAGTACCGGGTTCAGGCCGGTGACGTGCTGCGCGTCGAGAAGCTGGACGCCGAAGCCGGCGACAAGGTCCAGTTCAACGATATCCTGATGATCGGCAGCACCATCGGTGCGCCCATGGTGTCCGGCGCCGGCGTGGTGGCCGAGGTCATCGACACCATCAAGGCCGACAAGGTCATCACCTACCACAAGCGCCGCCGGAAGCACTCGTCGCAGCGCACCCGCGGGCATCGCCAGCAGCTGACGCTGCTGCGCGTCACCGACCTGCTGGAATCCGGCGCCGATTCGTCCGACGTCAAGGCGGCGACGGGTGCCCGGATCGCGCGGCGCGCCTATGCCGCGGGCGTGAACGGCGGCACTGCCGCCGCAGCCGTCACCACCGCATAAGGAGCGCTGAACCATGGCACACAAGAAAGCAGGCGGTTCTTCCCGCAACGGTCGCGACTCCGCCGGTCGTCGTCTCGGCGTCAAGCTGTTCGGCGGCCAGGCCGCGATCGCCGGCAACATCATCGTCCGCCAGCGCGGCACGCAATGGTGGCCGGGGGCCAATGTCGGCATGGGCAAGGACCACACGCTGTTCGCGCTGGTCGATGGTCACGTGACCTTCAAGAAGGGCCTGAAGGGCCGCACGTTCATTTCCGTGCAGCCCGCCGCGCAGGCCGCCCAGTAAGGCAACCGCACACCGAAGGGCAGGGGGATCGGCTCGGCCGGTCCCCCTGCTCATTTCCCGGTTCCGCCGACACGCCCCTTGGGGGTTCGTTCACCAACAGGATCATCGATGGCCGATCTAGCGCTCGCCCGTCACGCCGCCCCGCTTACCCCTGCCGCGCACAAGGGCGCGGACCAGCCCACCATCCAGGCGGGTCGGTTCACGCTGCGTCCGTTGCGGGTGTCGGATGCGGGGCTGATCGCGCATTACACCGCCGACCGCCGTCTGGCCGAAGGCACGCGCGCGATCCCGCACCCGCTGCCCCCCGGCGCGGCACAGGGCTACGTCGAGCGCGCGATGGACGCGGGTCGCGACGAGGATGTGTGGGCGATCGACGGCTCGACCTCGGACCAGTGCGAGATGGTGGGGGTCGTGTCGCTGACCCGGCTCGAGGACGAGCAGTCCGAACTGGGCTTCTGGATCGGCGCGGGGTTCTGGAACACGGGATTCGCGACCGAGGCCGTGCAGGCGCTGGTCGCGGCCAATCCGCACGATGCGCGGACGCTGTTCGCCGAGGCGTTTCAGGACAATCCCGGATCGGCCAAGGTGCTGACGAACTGCGGCTTCGCCTATCTGGGCGACGCGGAAAGCTGGTCGGTCGCGCGCGGCGCGCGAGTGCCGACCTGGACCTATCTACGGCGTATGCGCTGACCCGCGCCGCGCCTGCGCCTTTGCTGAGGCACCGTTTCAGCGCTGAAGGGTGATGCCGTTCAGCCCGCCGCTGACGGTAACGCTGCCGATGCTGCGCAGCTCGACCGTGCTGATGGGCATCGCCGCGGTGATCGTGTCGGCGCCGGGCTGGGCCGCCCGGGCCGCGTCGGCCGACCCCTCGGGCGGCGGCGAGGCCAGCAATTGCAGCCGCAGGACCCCGTCGGCATCCGGCACGATCCGCCCCGCTGGCTGCGAGGTCTGGTTCACCAGCGCCGCGTCGTGCCACCCCTTCGTGGGCGCGATCGCGGTGACGACCAGCAGGCGCCCTTCGTTCAGCGGCTCCCACCGGGCGGACAGGATCTGCGCCACGGGCGTGCGCGCATCGACCTTGCCGTAGCCGCCTTCGGGCTCCAGCGTCTTGGGCGCGCGCGACGACAGGGGCGAGGTGATCCACGTCACCGGATTCCAGCGGCTGCCGCCACCGCCCCCATCGCCAGCCGAACGGCCGCCGCCGCAGGCGGACAGGACCCCGGCCGCGCAGACCAGCACCACGAGCGCCTTTGCGGACGCGATCGGCGGATAGCGGCGGGTGTGCGTCATGGTGCGGGCCCTCGAACGTGAACTCCTGCCGGTGATAGGCGATCGGGGCGCGACCGGAAAGGGGGCGCTTTGACCATCGCCGGTGGCGGGTCTAGAACGGCGGCCAAGCCGAAAGGAACCCGCATGGCCTCCCCCGCCTTTGAAACGCTCGTCGAGGATTTCGCCTTTCTGGACGACTGGGAAGATCGCTATCGCCACGTGATTGAACTGGGCAAGGCGATGGCGCCGATGGACGAGGCGCTGAAGGTGCCCGCGACCAAGGTCGAGGGCTGCGCGAGTCAGGTCTGGATCCAGCCCGTCGTGGATGGCGGCCGGTTCGATTTCCAGGGCGACAGCGACGCGCTGATCGTGCGCGGCCTGATCGCGGTGCTGCACGAGCTGTACGCCGGCTTGCCGGTCGCGGACGCGGCCCGCGTGGATGCGACGGCGGAACTCGGGCGCCTGAACCTGCAGGACCACCTGTCGGCGCAGCGGTCGAACGGCCTGAGGGCGATGGTGGAGCGATTGCGCGCCCACGCCGCCGCGGCGGCCTGACGGCGCGCCCGACGTCGGCTTCGATCCCGACCGTATCAGGCCTGGTCCAGAGCCGCCTCGACCGCCTGCACGATCCGGGGATCGTCGGGTACGGTGTCGGGGGCGAAGCGCGCGATGACGCGCCCATCGCGGCCGATCAGGAACTTCTCGAAGTTCCACATCACCTCGGGCGCGTCGTTCACCGACAGCCCGTGCTTTTCCAGCCCGGCGCGCATCCCGCCTTCGTCCTCGCGCCGGGGGCGCGCCGCGATCAGCGCCGCATACAGCGCCTGCTTGTCGGCCCCCGCGACGGGCGCCTTGGCGAACAGGGGAAAGGTCACGTCGAAGGTGCCGCTGCAGAAGTCGGCGATCTCGGCATCGGTCCCGGGTTCCTGCCCGAGGAAGTCGTTGGCAGGGAAGCCCAGCACGACGAACCCCCGGTCGCGGTAGCGGCGATACAACGCCTCGAGCGCGTCGTACTGCCCGGTCAGGCCGCATTTCGACGCGACGTTGACGACCAGCCGGACCTGACCGGCCCAGTCGTCCAGCGTGGCGTCGCTGCCATCGTTGCGGGTCAGCGCTATGTCGTGAAGCTCGGTCATGTCTTGGGTCCTCTGCCGGTGATCCATCCTCCGCCCAGCACGCGGGTGCTGCCCGGATCGTAAAACACGCAGGCCTGTCCGGGGCTGACTCCCTCCTCGGCCTCGATCAGTTCGACCTCGGCCCGGCCGGGGCCGGCGGGGCGCAGGACTGCCGCGCGGGGCGGGCGGGTCGATCGGATGCGGACCGCGATCTCGCGCTCGGGCATGGATGCAAGCTCGCCCTCGCCCAGCCAGTTCACCTCGGCCACGCGGACGATGGTCGTGGCCAGCGCCTCGCGCGGGCCCACGACGACGCGGCGCGTGTCGGGTTCAAGTCTGACGACATACAGCGGCTCGCCCAGTCCTCCGATCGCTAGGCCGCGGCGCTGGCCGATCGTGTAGTGGATGACGCCGCGGTGGCGGCCCAGCACGTTGCCGTCCATGTCCACGATCTCGCCCGGATCGGCCGCGCCGGGGCGCAGCTTTTCGATCACGCTGGCGTAGTTGCCGTTCGGGACGAAGCAGATGTCCTGGCTGTCGGGCTTGTCAGCGACGCCGAGGCCGTAGCGCGCGGCCAGCGCCCGCGTCTCGGCCTTGCTTGCCAGGCCGCCCAGCGGAAAGCGCAGGAACTCGAGCTGTTCGGGCGTGGTCGAGAACAGGAAATAGCTCTGGTCGCGGTTGGGGTCGCTGGCCATGTGCAGCTCGGCCCCGCCCGCGCCCGCGCGCCGCTGGATGTAGTGGCCGGTCGCCATGCAGTCGGCGTCAAGGTCGCGCGCGGTTTCCAGAAGATCGCGGAACTTGACCCGCTCGTTGCAGCGGATGCAGGGCACGGGCGTCGCCCCGGCAAGATAGGCGTCGGCGAACTCCTCGATCACCGATTCGCGGAACTTGTTCTCGTAGTCGAGGACGTAGTGCGGAAACCCGATCCGTTCGGCCACCCGGCGCGCGTCGTGAATGTCCTGACCCGCGCAGCATGCGCCCTTCTTGGCCAGGGCCGCGCCATGATCGTAAAGCTGCAGCGTCACGCCGATCACGTCGTAACCTTCCTCGGCCAGCATCGCGGCCACGACCGAACTGTCGACGCCGCCAGACATGGCCACGACCACGCGCGTCTCGGCCGGCGGCTTTGCGAAGCCCAGCGAATTGACGGCGATGCTGTCGCCCGGAACCGGGGTCGAGATGGTCATGCGGCTGATCCTTGAGGCGGGCGGCGTGGGACTCTCGCGCCGAATGCGACAAAATATAGGAAAATGCGGCAAAGACTCAACCCGCAGCGGCGTTCCGCGTTCACCCGGATTTAAGCGCCATGCCCGCATGGTCGTCCGATCAGAACGAGGCGATGTTTCATGTATGTACGCAAGGCCACGGGCCGACGCACCGCAACCCTGCCGGACGGCAGCATCCTGACCCAGGCCGACCTGCCGGCGGCCGATACGCGCTGGGTTGCGCGCCGCAAGCTGACGGTCGTGCAGGCGATCCGTTACGGGCTGATAAAGCGCGAGGACGCGATCGACCGCTATCAACTCACGGTTGAGGAACTGGATGCATGGACGGCGGCCGTGCAGGGGCCGGGACCGGACGCGCTGAAAGTCACGACGATCCAGAAATATCGCCACACGACAGCGGATTGAGTGCTATAGGCGGGTTCTCGCTAACCGCAAATTAACCAATTGCGGGCACAACGGCAGCGGGAACGGCAGAAAGGACACGTCATGCGAATCCTGTTGGTCGAGGATGATCCGGCAACTGCGCGCAGCATCGAGCTGATGCTGACGCATGCCAGCTTCAACGTCTATCGCACGGATCTCGGCGAGGAATGCGTGGACCTGGCGAAGCTGTACGACTACGACCTGATCCTTCTGGATCTGGACCTGCCCGACATGAACGGGATGGAGGTTCTGCGCCAGATCCGCCTGTCGCGGATCGACACGCCGGTCCTGATCCTGACCGGGTCGGACGACACCGAAAGCAAGCTCAAGGGGTTCGGCTTCGGCGCCGACGACTACATGACGAAGCCCTTCCACCGCGACGAGCTGATCGCCCGCATCCAGGCCATCATCCGCCGCTCGAAAGGGCACAGCCAGGCCGTGATCCAGACCGGGCGGATGGTTGTGAACCTCGATTCGCGCTCGGTCGAGGTCGAGGGGCGGTCGGTGAACCTGACCGGCAAGGAATACCAGATCCTAGAACTTCTGAGCCTGCGCAAGGGCACCACGCTGACCAAGGAGATGTTCCTCAACCATCTCTACGGCGGCATGGACGAGCCCGAGCTGAAGATCATTGACGTGTTCATCTGCAAGCTGCGCAAGAAGCTGTCCGAGGCGCTGGGCGGCGACAACCACATCGATACGGTGTGGGGCCGCGGCTACGTCCTGCGCGACCCGCACGAGGCGTCTGCTTCGGAACAGATCGCGCTGAGGGCCTGACCCGGACCGGCGCAGGCGCCCCCGAAGGCTTGCCGGCGGGCTGCTGTCCGGGGTTGCTGGCCGGTGGACAACCCGGCCGCGCGGCCTTTATCACGAGGGCGGGCCCGGTCGGACGGGCGCACACGCGGGACTGATCGGGGCAGGCGGGTGACGGACAAGCGTGACGGGCCAAGGCGCGGCCGCAAGACGGACCGCGCCACCGCGAAGGGCGCTGGCGGCGGGCTGGACGGCAAGGCGACCGCCGACACGGCGGCCGAGGCGGCCGACAGCTCCGCCGACGTGGGCGTTGTTCCTGCCGCGGCGCGGACTGGCGCGGCCACCCTGGCCGGACCGGACGACGTGACGCGCGCGCGGATTGACGATCTCGCCCGCCGGGTCGAGCAGGCCAACGCAGACTATCACGGCGCCGATGCGCCCACGATCGACGACGCCGATTACGATGCTCTCAAGCGCGAACTGGCCACGCTCGAAGCCGAGTTTCCCTATCTCGCCCGCGTCGATTCCCCCACGGGCAAGGTAGGCGCCGCCCCGTCCGAGGCGTTTCGCAAGGTCGCGCATTCCGTCCGCATGATGTCGCTCGAGAATGCGTTCTCGGCGCAGGACGTCGCCGAGTTCGTGGCCCGGGTGCGGTCGTTCCTGAACATTCCCGCCGACGCCACCCTCGCCTTTACGGCCGAACCCAAGATCGACGGCCTGTCATTGGCGATCCGTTACGAAAACGGGCGGCTCGTGCAGGCGGCGACCCGCGGCGACGGCACGACGGGCGAGGACGTGACGGCGAATGCGCTGATGATCCGCGACTTGCCCAGGGAACTGACGGGCGATGCCGTACCCGAGTTGGTCGAGGTCCGGGGCGAGGTCTACATGACCCACGCGGATTTCGCGGCCCTGAACCAGGGCGGCGAGGGGCGGGTGTTCGCGAACCCACGCAACGCCGCGGGCGGCGCGCTGCGCCAGCTCGACCCCGCCGTGACCGCGCGCCGGCCGCTGCATTTCTTCGCCTATGGCTGGGGGGCGCTGTCCGCGCCGCTCGCCGCCACCCAGTCCGGCGCGGTCGAACGGCTGCGCGGCTTCGGGTTCACGACCAACCCGCTCACCCGCGTCTGCCACACCACCGACGACCTGATCGCCGCCTGGACCGATATCGAGCAGCGCCGCGCGACGCTTGGCTACGACATCGACGGCGTCGTCTACAAGGTGGATGAGCTCGCGCTGCAGACCCGGCTTGGCTTTCGGTCCACCACGCCGCGCTGGGCGCTCGCCCACAAGTTCCCGGCCCAGACCGCTTGGACCCGCCTCGACCGGATCGAGATACAGGTCGGCCGCACCGGCGCGCTGTCGCCCGTCGCGAGGCTTACCCCGGTGACCGTGGGCGGGGTCGTGGTGTCGAACGCCACGCTTCACAATGAGGATTACATCGCCGGCCGGGCCGCCGACGGCACCCCGATCCGCGACGGCGCGGACATTCGCGAGGGGGACTGGGTCCGCGTCTATCGCGCGGGCGACGTGATCCCCAAGATCGACGCGGTCGACATGGACCGCCGCACACCGGACTCGGTGCCCTACGCCTTTCCGCAGCTCTGCCCGGCCTGCGGGTCCGAGGCGGTGCGTGAACCCGCCGACGCGGTCCGCCGCTGCACCGGCGGCATCGCCTGCCCGGCGCAGGCGATCGAAAAGCTGCGCCACTTCGTTTCGCGCGCGGCCTTCGACATCGAGGGGCTGGGCAGCCGCCAGGTCGAGGCGTTCTACGCCGCAGGCTGGATCGCCGAGCCTGCCGACATCTTCGCGCTGTCGCGCCACCGCGACGCGCTGCTTGGGACGCCGGGCTACGGGGAAAAATCGGTGACCGCGCTTCTGGCCGGGATCGAGGAACGGCGGGTGATCGCGCTCGACCGGCTGATCTTCGCGCTGGGTATCCGCCATGTCGGCGAGCAGGCGGCCCGGCTTTTGGCGCGGCGCTATCACGACTGGCCCGCCTTCGTCGCCGCGATGGACGCCGCGCATGACGAGGGGTCGGACGCCTGGCGCGACCTGATCGCGATCGAAGGCGTGGGCGCGGTGCTCGCCCGATCGCTCGTGACCTCGTTCGCGCAGGACGGGGAGCGCGCCGCGATCGACCGGCTGGTGGCGCAGCTGTCCGACATCGAGCCGGTCGAGGCGCCCAGCATCGAGGGCAGCCCCATCGCGGGCCTCACGCTCGTCTTCACCGGCACGCTGGAACGGATGACCCGGGCCGAGGCGAAGGTCCGGGCCGAGGCGATGGGGGCGAAGGTCGCAGGCTCGGTCTCGGCCCGCACAGACCTGCTGGTCGCGGGCCCGGGGGCGGGGTCCAAGGCGAAAAAGGCGGCCGAGCTGGGCGTCAGGGTCATCGACGAAGACGAATGGCTGAAGATCGCGCAGGGTTGAACGGCCCGGTACAGGCCGAGGCGGGCGAGGCCGGGCCGCGCGCGGTGCCGAAGGGCCGCCCGCCGCAGCTTTTCCCGCTGTTCGCCGCCGCCGACACGTTGCCCGGCATCGGCCCCAAAGCGGCCGCGTCGCTGTCGTCGCTGGACGTGGCGCGGCCGCGCGACCTGCTGCTGACGCTGCCCCATGCGGGCGTCACCCGCCGCAGCGTCGGGCGGCTCGCCGATCTGCGCCCGCCCGAGATTGCGACCGTGACCGTCACCGTCGGCCGCCATCATCCGCCCGCGACGCGCGGTCGGCCGTGGCGGGTCGTCTGTTCGGACGGGACCGGCGATTTGACGCTCGTGTTCTTCAACGCGCGGCGCGAGTGGATCGAATCGCATCTGCCGACCGGGCAGACGCGGGTCCTGTCGGGCAAGGTCGAGCTGTTCGACGGCCTGGCGCAGATGGTCCATCCCGACCACATCCTCCGCCCGACCGATCCGCCCCCTGCCGGGTTCGAGCCGGTCTATCCGCTCGCCGGCAGCCTGACGCAGAAGGTCATGGCCAAGGCCGCCGCCGCCGCGCTGGAACGGGTGCCGCCGCTGCCCGAATGGATCGACGCCGCGCTTCTGGCGCAGAAGGGGTGGCCGGACTGGCCCGCCGCGCTTGCGGCCGCCCACGCGCCCGCGTCGTTCGACGACCTGTCGCCCGATGCGACGGCGCGTGCCCGGCTGGCCTATGACGAGCTGCTCGCCCATCAGATGACGCTGGCGCTGGTCCGCCGCGACCGGCGGCGCGCGCCCGGCCGCGCGACCGTGGGTGACGGCGCGCTGCGCGGGCGCGTCCTTGCGGGTCTGCCCTGGCCCCCCACCGGGGCGCAGAAGCGCGCGGTGGACGAGATCGCGGCGGATATGGGCGCGGCCCAGCGGATGAACCGGCTGCTGCAGGGCGATGTCGGCGCGGGCAAGACGCTGGTTGCGTTCATGGCGCTGCTGATCGCGGCCGAGGCGGGCGGGCAGGGTGTCCTGATGGCCCCGACCGAAATCCTCGCGCGCCAGCACCTGGCCGCGCTGACGCCGCTGGCCGCGCTCGCGGGCGTCAGGATCGCCGCGCTTACCGGGCGCGACAAGGGCGAGGATCGGGCGGCGATCCTGCGCGATCTGGCGGCGGGGACTACTCAGGTCCTCGTCGGCACCCACGCCGTGTTCCAGCGCGAAGTGGCGTTCCACGACCTTCGCCTGGCGGTGATCGACGAGCAGCACCGGTTCGGCGTGACCCAGCGGCTGGAGCTTGCGGGCAAGGGGCGCGAGGCGCCGCCCGACATGCTGGTGATGACGGCGACGCCGATCCCGCGCAGCCTCGCGCTGGCGCAATTCGGGGACATGGAGCTGTCGGTGCTGGACGAAAAGCCGCCCGGGCGGCAGCCGATCACGACCATCGTGCTGCCTGACGACCGGCTGGCCGAGGTGACGGGGCGGCTGCGGGCTGCGCTTGGCGACGGGGCGCGCGCCTATTGGGTCTGCCCGCTGGTCGAGGAAAGCGAGACGGTGGACCTGACGGCGGCGCAGGACCGATTCGTCCGCCTGCGGGCCGAGTTCGGGGACGCCGTGCGGCTGGTCCACGGGCAGATGCCGGTCGAGGCGCGGGACGCGGCGATGGCGGAGTTCGCTGTGGGACGCGCGCAGCTTCTGGTCGCGACCACGGTGATCGAGGTCGGCGTGGACGTGCCGCAGGCGACGATCATGGTGATCGAGCGGGCGGAAAGCTTCGGTCTGGCGCAGCTTCACCAGCTGCGCGGCCGGGTCGGGCGGGGCAGTGGACGGTCCACCTGCGTGCTGCTGTACCAGGATCCGCTGAACGAGACCGGGCGGCGTCGGCTGCAGATCCTGCGCGAGACCGAAGACGGCTTTCGGATCGCCGAAGAGGATCTGGCGATGCGCGGCGCGGGCGACGTTCTGGGGACCGCGCAGTCGGGCCTGCCCCGGTTCAGGGTAGCCGATCTGGAGCGGCAGGGGGCGCTGCTTGCGCTTGCCCGCAGCGACGCGCGCGCGCTGCTGGAACGCGACCCACAACTGGCGTCACCGCGCGGGCAGGCGATCCGGGCGCTGTTGTGCTTCATGGAACAGGACAGGGCGATCCGCCTGATGTCGGCGGGGTAAGACAAAGTTCTTAAAATGTTCTTTACAGCGAACGGCCGGCGTGGAACAAAGGGGCAACATCGCAAAGGGAGATTGACCCCATGTTCAGCAAGACCCCGTTCAACGAAGCCTTGGCCGACATCCTCGCCGTCGCCGCGCTGTCCGTGACCACGATCACCGTCTTGTGGCTGCCGGGGTTCATCGCGCTCGGCTGATTTTTCGCTTTCTGCCGCGTCGACCTTGCTGCCGCGCTTCTTTCCGGACGCAGCCGCCTGTTCCCCTGTCGGTCACGCGTGACTTGCCGGCCCTGTTCTTCGGGCCGGCTTTTTTCATTCCTGCCGTCCGGCATCCCCGATCGCGCCCAGGACCGCATCCCACGCCAGGAGGATCGAGGCGTGGCGGTTGGGAAAGGCGCGGGCGGGCGTCAGCACCTCGAGCCCGTCGAAGGGCGCGGGCGGAACGGGCCCCCCGTCGGTCAGCATCGCCGCCAGCGCGTTGCGCGCGACCGACAGTTCCGGCCCGGTGCGGCCGATCGCGACCTGTCCCAGCAGCGCGGCCGAGGCTTGCCCCAGCGCGCAGGCCCGCACCTCCTGCGCAAACTCGGCGACGCGGCCGTCCTCGACAACCACCTGCGCGGTTACGGTCGATCCGCATAGCGGCGACCGGCGACTGGCGCTGCCCGTGGGCGCGGGCAGGCGGCCGAGATGGGGGATGTCGGACGCGAGCGCCAGTATGCGGCGCGAATAAAGCGCCATCAGGTCGTCGTCGATCGCAGCCGCTGCGGCATCCGGCATGGCATTCCCCTTGCGCGTGTCAGGGCGTAGATAGGAACGCCGCCGCCCGATGGAAAGCCGAAGGGACCATTGATGTTCGATGCAGACAGCCTGACCTACGACGCCGCCGGCCTGATCCCCGCCATTGCCCAGGATCACGTGAGCGGTGAGGTGCTGATGCTCGCCTGGATGAACGCGGACGCGGTTCGCAAGACGCTTGAGGAAGGGCGCGTAACCTATTGGTCTCGCTCGCGTCAGTCGTTCTGGACCAAGGGCGACGCTTCGGGCCACGTGCAGCGGCTTGTCGAAATGCGGGTCGACTGCGACCGCGATTGCCTGCTGCTGGTCGTGGACCAGACCGGGCCCACCTGCCACACCAACCGGCGAAGCTGCTTTTACACCGCTGTCCGGGACGGGGCCGAAGTCGAGCTGATGGCGCCTCAGCCGGCGACCAGCTGACGGATATCGTCCGGGCTGGCGCCTTGCGCGCGGTAGAGCGACAGCGCCCGCGCGTCGTCGCGCTTGGCAAGGCGCTTGCCGGCTTCGTCCCGGATCAGCCGGTGGTGATGGTAGAGCGGCTGCGGAAGCTTCAGCAATTCTTGCAGAACGGCGTGGATGAATGTCGATTCGAAAAGATCCTCGCCGCGCGTGACGACCGTGATTCCCTGCGCGGCGTCGTCCACCACGACCGCGAGGTGATAGGACGTGCCCATGTCGCGCCGCGCCAGCGCCACGTCGCCGATGGTGGCGGCGAATGCGGCCGCCGTGATGCGGTGGGGGCCGGCGACCGCCTCGTCGTCGAACCCGACGTGGGTTGCGCCCAGCAGATCGAAGGCGCGGGCCGCGTCCAGGCGGATCGCGTCGTGGGGGTCGGCATCGCGCATGCTGCGGCCGCGGCAGGTGCCGGGATAGACGAGGCCGTCGGGGCCGATAATCTCCGCGCCCTCCTGCGGCGCGCTGAGCGCGGCGCGGATGTCGGCCCGGCGGCAACGGCAGGGATAGGTGACGCCAAGCGCCGCCAGCCGGTCCAGCGCGTCGGCATAGGCGGGCAGGCGGTCCGACTGGCGCATGACCGGCAGCGGCCAGTCGAGGCCGAGCCAGCGAAGGTCGGTCTCGATCGCCCGTTCCCATTCGGGGCGGCAGCGCGAGCGGTCGATATCCTCGATCCGCAGCAGGAACTCGCCGGGATCGGCCAGGCGGGCGGCGGTCAGCGCGGCGTAGGCGTGGCCCAGATGCAGCGGCCCCGTGGGCGACGGCGCGAAGCGGGTGCGTCTTAGCCCTGCGCGGCCAGCCATGCGGTGAAGTCCTGCTTGGCGCGTTCTGTATAGGCGGGGTAGCGGGCGGCGCGGCCACGGCGGCCGCCCTTCGCCTCGACCGGGGGGAACAGGCCGAAGTTGACGTTCATGGGCTGGAACGTCTTGGCCTCGGCCCCGCCGGTGATGTGGTGGATCAGCGCGCCCATCGCCGTGGTCCCGTCAGGCGGGGCCAGGTCGCGCCCCAGCGCCTGCGCGGCGGCCATACGGCCCGCGAGCAGCCCCATCGCGGCGCTTTCGACGTAGCCTTCGACCCCCGTGACCTGACCCGCGAAGCGCAGGTGCGGCGCGCCGCGCAGGCGCATTCGGTCGTCGAGCAGCGTGGGGGAATTGAGGAAGCTGTTGCGGTGGATCCCGCCCAGCCGGGCGAAGGCCGCGTCCCGCAGGCCGGGGATGCGGCGGAACACCTCGGTTTGTGCGCCGTACTTCATCTTGGTCTGGAAGCCGACGATGTTGTACAGCGTTCCCAAGGCGTTATCGCGGCGAAGCTGAACCACCGCGTAGGGTTTCTGGGCCGGGTCGTGGGCGTTCGTCAGCCCGACCGGCTTCATCGGTCCGTGCCGCAGCGTCTCGCGCCCACGCTCGGCCATGACCTCGATCGGCAGGCAGCCGTCAAAGTACCCCGCCGTCTCGCCCTCGTGGAACTCGGCCTTGTCGGCGGCCAGCAGCGCGTCGATGAAGCCTTCGTAGTCTTCGCGCGTCATCGGGCAGTTGATATAGGCGGTGCGCTCTTCCTCGGTCTCGCCCTTGTCGTAGCGCGACTGCCGCCAAGCGACCGACATGTCGATGCTGTCGGCGTGGACGATGGGGGCGATCGCGTCGAAGAACGCCAGCGCATCGGCCCCGGTCCGCGCGCGGATCGACTGCGCCAGCGCGTCAGAGGTCAGCGGCCCGGTCGCCACGATCCAGTTGCCGGATGCGGGAAGGTCGCGCACCTCGGCCCGGTCGAAGGTGACGAGCGGATGCGCCTCAAGCGCCTCGGTCACGGCGGCGGAGAACGCGTCGCGGTCCACCGCCAGCGCGCCGCCCGCGGGCAGCTTGTGGCGGTCGGCGGTCGCCATGATCAACCCGCCCGCCGCCCGCATCTCCCAGTGCAGCTGCCCGACCGCGTTCATCACGTCGTCGTCCGAGCGGAAGCTGTTCGAGCACACCATCTCGGCGCAATCGCCGGTCCGGTGGGCGAAGGTCGCGACGTGGGGGCGCATCTCGTGCAGGACCACCGGCACGCCCGCCCGGGCCACCTGCCACGCGGCCTCGGACCCGGCAAGGCCTGCGCCGACGATGTGGACGGGTTCGGTCATGGGGCTTGTCCCGTGGGGCGAAGGGTGGCGAAAGGCAAGGCGGGTTGCTATCAGTCCGCGCGACCGCCCGCAAGGATCGAGCCGTGCCGCAGCCCCCCGCCGACCCCAACACGCCGCCCGACAAGCGACCGCAGCCGGCGGTCGAGACCTTCACCATCGACGGGGCGGTGATCGAGGTGCCGACGGACGCGCTGGTGCCGCGCTTGCGCGGGCGGCTGATGGATGGCGGCTACGAGGGGCACGAACGGGCGCTGCTGCGCACCCATCTGCGGCCCGGCGACCGGGTGCTGGACTTGGGTGCGGGCGCGGGTCTGGTCAGCATCACGGCGGCGCGGATCGTGGGGGCGGTGAACGTTACCTCGGTCGAGGCGAACCCGGCCATGCTGCGCCACCTGCGGCGCAACCTGCGCCGGAACGTGGGCGCCGAGGGGACGGTGCTGCACATGGCGGTCGTGGGCGACGACGACACCCGCGACACCATCGACCTGCATGTGCATCCGGGGTTCTGGAGCGCGTCGACCCTGCCGCGCCGTGCGCAGAACGCGCATTCGTGCAGCGTCAAGGCAAAGCCCATCGGCAAGCTGATCCGCCGATCGGGCGCGACCGCGATCGCGATGGATGTCGAAGGGGCGGAAGAACAGGTGCTGGCGACGCCGTTGCCCGGACAGGTGCGGCTGCTGGTCGTCGAGATGCACCCGGCGCTTTATGGCGAGCCTGCGCGCGACGCGATCCTGCGGCGGCTGGCGGCGCAAGGCTTCACCGACGTGGGCGGGCGGCGCACGGAAGAGGTTTTCGTGCTGGCGCGGGGCGGCTGAACCGGGCCGATCGGGCGCGGACATGAAAAAGGGCGGCCCGGGCGGCCGCCCTTCGCGTTCGTGTGGTGTGCCGGGATTACTCGGCGGTCGCGGCCTCGTCTGCCTCGGCCGCTTCGCCCTCGGCCTCGGTCGAGGCGGCGTCTTCGGACGCGCGCAGGCCCGAGGGGGCGGCGATGTTCGCGATCACGAAGTTGCGGTCGATGGTCGGACGCACGCCTTTCGGCAGCGCGATGTCGTTGATGTGGATCGAATCACCGATCTCGCGCCCGGTCAGGTCCACGGTGATGTGGTCCGGGATCTCGGACGCGGTCACCATCAGCTCGACCTCGGGGCGGACGACGACCAGCGTGCCGCCGCGCTTGAGGCCCGGGGCCTCTTCCTGGTTGTCGAACTGCACGTGGATGAACAGGTTGATCCGCGTGTTGCGGTGCAGGCGCATCAGGTCGATATGCGTCGGCAGGTCCTTGACCACGTCGCGCTGGACGCCGCGGCAGATGACGCGCACGTCGTCCTGGCCCTCGACCTTCAGGTTCCACAGCGTGGACATGAAGCGACCGGCGCGCAGCTTGGTCAGCAGGGGGTTGAAGTCGATCTGGATCGGCTGCGGGTCTTTCCCGTCGCCGTAGACGATACCGGGCACCTTGCCTTCGCGGCGAGCTTGACGGGCGGCCCCCTTGCCTGTCCCCGTGCGTGCCTCGGCCACCAGATCTGGGATCTCTTTGGCCATGATGGTTCCTTTCAGGTTGAAGCCGGCCATCCTCCAAGGGTGCATGGTCGGCAAGCCCGCGCGTATAGGGACGCCGGGCCTGCAAGGCAAGCGGTTTTGGCAGGGAACCCGGCGCAACCGGGTGCGGCGTCCGCGCGTTCGGCGGGCGACGTCAGCACGGGGGAAACGACCATGGCGCATGTCGAGGCATCGGACGGCACGACCATCCACGTCAGGGACTGGGGCGCGGGCCGCCCGGTGGTGCTGATCCACGGCTGGCCGCTCAACGCCGACAGCTGGGAGCCGCAGATCCTCGCGCTCAGGGACGCGGGCTATCGCGTGGTGAGCTACGACCGGCGCGGCTTCGGCCGCTCCGGCCAGCCGGCGCAGGGCTACGACTACGACACGCTGGCCGACGACCTTGACGCGGTGATGCGGGGGCCGTCGCTGGACGACGCGGTGCTGGTCGGGTTTTCCATGGGCGGCGGCGAGATCGCGCGCTACATGTCCCGCCACCGGGGGCGCGGGGTGTCGGCGGTGGCGTTCGTGTCATCGGTCGCGCCGGGTCTGCCGAAGTCGGCGGCCAACCCCGACGGCATCACCGAAAAGGACATCGGGCCGATCAAGGCGGGCATCGCCGAGGACCGGGCCGAGTTCCTGCGCGGCTTCTTCAAGATGTTCTATGGCGTCGGCACCTTCCGCAAGCCGGTGAGCCAGGGCGTGCTAGACTGGACCTGGGGCATGGCCATGCAGGCGAGCCCGATCGCCACGCTGGCCTGCGTGGACGCGTTCGGCCTGACGGATTTCACTTCCGACGTGGACGCGATTTCCTGCCCCGCGCTGATCCTGCACGGCACCGCCGACCAGAACGTCCCGCACAAGGCGACCGGGCTGCGGCTGTCGAAGCTGCTGCCGCAGGCGCGCTATGCCGAATACGACGGCGCGCCGCACGGGGTGCTGGCGACGAACGCGGACGAGGTGAACCGCGACCTGCTGGCGTTCCTGCGCGAGGTCTGAGCGTCAGACGTAGTCCCGGCCCCACTCGGCGGGCACCAGCACGTTGTGCCGGCCGACGTTGCGGATGTCGCGCTCGCCGCAAAGCGCCATGGTCACGTCCAGTTCCTTGCGGATCACGTCCAGCGCGGCGGTGACGCCGGGCTGGCCCATCGCGCCCAGGCCATGCAGCCACGCCCGCCCGATCCAGGTCGCGTGCGCGCCGAGCGCCAGCGCCTTCAGCACGTCCTGCCCCGACCGGATGCCGCTGTCCATGTGAACCTCGACCCGGTCGCCGACCGCGGCGACGATTTCCGGCAGCATGCGGATCGACGACAGCGCGCCGTCCAGTTGCCGGCCGCCGTGGTTCGACACGACGATCGCGTCGGCGCCGAAATCTGCCGCCTTCCGCGCGTCGTCGGCGTCGAGGATGCCCTTGAGGATCAGCTTGCCGCCCCACATGTCGCGGATCGCCGCGATCTTGGTCCAGTCGAGCTGGGTGTCGAACTGCTCGGCCGTCCAGGCGGCCAGGTTGCCCGCGTCGGTGACGCCCTTGGCATGGCCCACGATGTTGCCGAAGAAGCGCCGCTTCGTGCGTGCCATCTCGGACCCCCAGCGCAGCTTGGTGGCGAGGTTCATGAGCGTCGGCAGGGTGAACTTCGGCGGCGCGGACAGGCCGTTCTTCAGGTCCTTGTGCCGCTGGCCGAGGATCTGCAGGTCGAGGGTCAGGACCAGCGCGGAACAGTTCGCGCGCTTCGCCCGGTCGATGATCGCGGCAAGAAAATCCTGGTCGCGCATCACGTACAGCTGGAACATGAAGGGCGCGGTGGTGTGCCCGGCCACGTCCTCGATCGAACAGATCGACATGGTGGACAGGCAGAAGGGCACCCCGAACGCCTCGGCCGCGCGCGCGGCCTTGATCTCGCCGTCGGCCCGCTGCATGCCGGTCAGCCCGACCGGCGCGAGGCCCACCGGCATCGACACGGGCAGCCCAACGATGTCCCTCGCGAGGCTGCGGTTCGACATGTCCACGGCAACCTTCTGGCGCAGGCGGATCTTCTGGAAGTCGGTCGTGTTCTCGCGGAACGTCTGCTCGGTGTAGCTGCCCGACTCGGCATAGTCGTAGAACATGCGCGGCGTGTGCGCGCGGTGCATCCGCTTCAGGTCGTCGATGGATGTGATCACGGGCATTGCGGCGGGCCCTTTCGGCTTAGGATGGCGCGCAGGCCGGATCGGTCGAACCGGCGGGGCAGGTGGCGGCGTCTGCGGGTGCGGCGCCGGGTGAGGTGGCGCGCAGCGCGTCCGCGCGGGCGCGCAGGTCCGCGGCGCGCCCGGCAAGCGCGTCCGGTGCGTCGGGCGCGGCCGGGCGCGACGCGGCGGCGGCGGCCGCCCGCGCCTCAAGCTCGCCCCGCACCGCGTCGGGATCGGCGGCCGCGTCGGCGGCGTGCGCGGGAACGGCCGGATCGGCGGTCGCCACGTCGAGCGGCAGAAGCTGCGGATAGGCGCCTTCGTCCGCCGCGCCGCAGGCGGCAAGCGCGACGACGATCGGCAGCAGGAAGACAAGGCGGGGCGGGATGTTCATCGCCGTGAAGCATAAGCGCGCGCCCGCGTCGGCAGCAAGGCGCGGGAACGCCGCCGGCGTCGCAAATCGACCGGCGGCGCTTTCCGCCCTCGCGCGCCTGACCTAGAACCATTCGCATGGCACGCACCCAAGGCTCCCGCGCCGACATCACCGGCCCCCTCGTCCGCGAACATTCGCTGCGGCTGTTCGCGCGCCACGGCTATGCCGCCGTCAGCATGCGCCAGATCGCGGCCGAGGTGGGCGTGCAGGCGGGGGCGCTTTACGCCTATACCGACGACAAGCAGGCGCTGCTGGCGCAGCTGATGACCGGGCACATGGACCGGCTGCTGGCGGCGTGGTCGGACGATCCGGCGCTGCCGCCGCTCGCGCGGCTCGAACGCTTCACCCGGTTCCATATCGCCTATTCGCTCGATCACGCCGACGCCGTGTTCCTGAGCTACATGGAACTTCGCAACCTCAGCCCCGACAACCACGCCGCCGTTTCGGCGCTCAGGCGCCGCTACGAGGATCAGCTGGTCGCGATCCTGCGCGACGGGCAGGCGGCGGGGGTGATGGCGGTGCCCGACACGCGGCTGGCGGCGATGGCGCTGATCGCCATGCTGACCGGCGTCACGAACTGGTACCGCGAGGGCGGGCGGCTGGACCGCGACCGGGTCGGCGACATCTACTGGGACCTGGCGCGCGGCGCGGTCGGCGCCTGAACCGGCCACGTCCGGCGACTTGTCCCCGGCTTTCCTGCCCGCGCGCGGGGCCCGCCGCTTGCCCCCGGACGCGCGCGGGGGGATTATGGCGCCATGACCCTGCCCCCCGGTTTCCTTGACGAGCTTCGCGCCCGCGTGCCCCTGAGCCGGATCGTGGGGCGCAAGGTCGCGTGGGATCTGCGCAAGTCGAACCAGGCCAAGGGCGACTGGTGGGCGCCGTGCCCGTTCCACGGTGAAAAGACCGCCTCGTTCCACGCCGACGACCAGAAGGGGTTCTATTACTGCTTCGGCTGCCACGCGAAGGGCGACGCCGTGACATTCCTGCGCGAGGCCGAGGGAATGGGGTTCATGGACGCGGTCGCCGTGATGGCGTCCGAGGCCGGGATGCAGATGCCCGAACGCTCGCCCGAGAACCGGCAAAGGGCCGAGCGGCGGACCGAGCTGACCGACGTGCTGGAACGCGCGATGCGATGGTTTCGGATGCAGTTGCAGACCGGGGCCGGGGCGGCGGCGCGGGATTATCTCGCCAGTCGCGGGCTGGACCAGGCGGGGCAGGACCGGTTCGAGATCGGCTTTGCCCCCGACCAGCGCCAGGCGCTACTGCGCCACCTCAAGGAAGGCGGCGCGACCGAGGCGCAGGTGGTCGACGCCGGCCTCGCCGCCCGCCCCGACGACGGCGGCGCGGCCTATGACCGCTTTCGCGGCCGCATCATCTTCCCGATCCGCGACGCCCGTGGCCGCTGCATTTCCTTCGGCGGCCGGGCGATGGACCCGAACGCGCGGGCGAAATACCTCAACGGCCCGGAAACCGCGCTCTTCGACAAGGGCCGCAACCTCTACAACCTCGGGCCCGCGCGGGCGGCGGTGGCGAAGGGCCAGCCGCTGGTCGTGGCCGAGGGGTACATGGACGTGATCGCGCTGGTCCGCGCCGGGATCGAGGGCGCGGTCGCGCCACTGGGGACCGCGATCACCGAGGATCAGGTGCGGCTTCTCTGGCGCGTCTCGCCCGAGCCGGTGATCGCGCTGGACGGCGACGCGGCCGGGCTGCGGGCGGCGATGCGGCTCGTCGATCTGGTGCTGCCGCTGACCGGGCCCGGGCAGGCGCTGCGCTTTGCGCTGCTGCCGGCGGGGCAGGACCCCGACGACCTAATCCGGGCGTCGGGCGCGGGCGCGATGCGGGCGCTGGTCGAGGGGGCGCAGCCGCTGGTGGACCTTCTGTGGCTGCGCGAGACCGAGGGGCGGGTCTTTGACAGCCCCGAACGCCGCGCGGCACTGGAACGCACGCTGGCCGAGGCGGTGGCGCGCATCCCCGACCCCGCGACCCGCGACCATTACACCGCCGCCCTGAAGCGCAAGCGCTACGACCTGTTCGCGCCTGCGCGGACGCCCCGGCGCGAACGCGGCCCGGGCGGAAAGCAGGGCCGCGAACCCGCCGCCGGGCCGCCGCTGCCGCAGACCCGTGCGTCGCGCCTGGTCGCCGCCGATCCCGGCGACGCGCTGATCGAGGGGATGATCCTCGCGCTCTGCGCCCGCCACCCGGCGCTGGTCGATCAGGTCGAGGCGCGGCTGGAACGGATCCAGCCCGCCGATGCCGGGCGGGCCGCGCTGGTCCACGATCTTCTGTCGGGCCGGACGTCCGATCCGGGCCGGCGTGCCCTTGACGCGCTTCTTTCCGATCCCCATGTCCGCGCCCTGCCTGCGATATCCCAGCCCCGGACCTTCGGGGACGAGGCGCAGGCGGTGCTTCTGAACGCGCTCGACCGGCTCGAGTCCCGCCGCACCCAGCGCGACGAGATCGCGCGTGCCGAGGCCGAGATCGGCGGCCTTGCCGACGAGGGGCTGACCTGGCGGATGACCCAGTCGGCGCGGGCGCGCCAGCATGCCGACCACCCGTCGCTGTCCCATGACGGCGACTTCGGCGAGGACCGCGAGGCGCTGGCCGGCCAGTTGGCCGAGGCGTTGCGAAACGAGATCTGGCGCAAGCCGGGGCGATGACCGCGGCGACGGCGGATGATGGCAGCGGCTGGCGGAACCCGCCGGTTGCGGCTCTCGTTCTGCAATCGCCACCACGACAGGTTCCCCGCGGGGGCCGATGAGACGGGATCGAATCAGGTCCGAATCGCGTGCTGCGCACCGGGTTTTCCCGGCCTGCGGCAGATTGTAGAACACCCAGACGTGCGACCGATTCGAATCGCGATTCGGTTTGTGCGAATCACCTCTGAGGAGCCGTGATGGTCAAGGACGACGACGACAAGCCTGACACCAAGGACGACGAACACTCGCTCGACATGAGCCAGGCGGCCGTCAAGAAGATGATCGCCGATGCGCGCGAGCGTGGCTACATCACTTACGATCAGCTCAATACCGTCCTGCCGCCCGAGCAGGTCAGTTCCGAGCAGATCGAGGATGTCATGTCGATGCTGTCCGAGATGGGCATCAACGTGATCGAGGACGAGGAAGCCGAGGAAGGCGAGACCGGCGGTGCCGTGGTCCCCACCTCGTCGTCCCGTGAAGTCGCCGTCGCCGCGCCGGAAACCGAAAAGCTCGACCGCACCGACGACCCGGTGCGGATGTACCTGCGCGAGATGGGTTCCGTCGAGCTGCTGTCGCGCGAGGGCGAGATCGCCATCGCCAAGCGCATCGAGGCCGGCCGCAACACCATGATCGCGGGCCTCTGCGAAAGCCCGCTGACCTTCAAGGCCATCACGATGTGGCGGCAGGAGCTTTTGCAGGAAGACATCCTGCTGCGCGACGTGATCGACCTGGAAACCACCTTCGGCCGCTCGCTGGAAGATGACGGCGAGGTCGAGGTGGACCTGGCCGAGGGCCCGGCCGCCGCCACGGGCGACACCGACGGCGGGTCCGACGATCTGGACGCCGACGGCAACCCGATGCGCCGCGGCGACGACGAGGACGAGGACGACGAGGGCCAGAACCTGTCCCTCGCCGCGATGGAGGCGAGCCTCAAGCCGCGCGTGCTGGAAACGCTGGAAGCGATCGCGCTGCAGTACGAGCAGCTGGCGCACATGCAGGACAACCGCATGTCCGCGACGCTGAACGAGGACGGCACCTTCACCGCCAAGGAAGAAGCGGCCTACCAGACGCTGCGTGCGACCATCGTGGCGCTGGTGAACGAACTGCACCTGCACAACAACCGGATCGAGGCGCTGGTCGACCAGATCTACGGCATCAACCGCCGCATCGTCACCATCGATTCCGGCATGGTGAAGCTGGCCGACGCGGCCCGGATCAACCGGCGCGAGTTCATCGACGCCTATCGCGGCTCGGAGCTTGATCCCGCCTGGTCGGACCGGATGGGCCAGAACAAGGGCCGGGGCTGGCAGGCGTTGTTCGACCGCTCTCGCGATCAGGTCGGCGCGCTGCGGACCGAGATGGCGATGGTCGGCCAGCACGTCGGCGTGGACATCGAAGAGTTCCGCCGGATCGTGAACCAGGTCCAGCGCGGCGAGAAAGAGGCGCGTCAGGCCAAGAAGGAAATGGTCGAGGCGAACCTGCGGCTGGTGATCTCCATCGCCAAGAAGTACACCAACCGTGGCCTTCAGTTCCTTGATCTCATTCAGGAAGGCAACATCGGCCTGATGAAGGCCGTGGACAAGTTCGAATACCGGCGCGGCTACAAGTTTTCGACCTACGCGACCTGGTGGATTCGGCAGGCGATCACCCGGTCGATCGCCGACCAGGCCCGCACGATCCGCATCCCGGTCCACATGATCGAGACCATCAACAAGCTGGTCCGCACCGGCCGCCAGATGCTGCACGAGATCGGCCGCGAACCGACCCCCGAGGAACTGGCCGAGAAACTCCAGATGCCGCTGGAAAAGGTTCGCAAGGTGATGAAGATCGCCAAGGAACCGATCTCCCTCGAAACCCCGATCGGGGACGAAGAAGACAGCCAGCTTGGCGATTTCATCGAGGACAAGAACGCCGTCCTGCCGCTGGATTCCGCCATTCAGGAGAACCTGAAGGAAACCACGACGCGGGTTCTGGCCAGCCTCACCCCGCGCGAGGAACGGGTCCTGCGGATGCGCTTCGGCATCGGCATGAACACCGACCACACGCTGGAAGAGGTCGGCCAGCAGTTCAGCGTCACCCGCGAACGCATCCGCCAGATCGAGGCAAAGGCGCTCAGGAAGCTGAAGCACCCCAGCCGGTCGCGCAAGTTGCGGTCGTTCCTGGACCAGTAAGGCGAGCGGTCGAAAAACGGGAAGGGGGTCGGGGCGCGTGCTGTATGAACACCAGTTCGACGCCAGCTTCGACCACCCCGCCTTCGACGGCACGCCGCGCGTCCTTCTGCTCGCCACGACGCCCCGCTGCGGCAGCCATTTCCTTGGCCACATCCTGTCGGCCGATGGCCGCTTCGGCTGCCCGTTCGAGTATCTGCACCCCTCGAACATGACGCGCTGGCGCGAGGTCCTTGGCCATCAGCGCGGTGCTCCGCTGATCCCCGCGCTCGCGTCACGCCGGACGAGCCCGCAGGGCATCTTCGCCGTCAAGGCGCACTGGCCGCATTTTTCGCGGCACTGGGGCAGGCAGCGCGGGGCGCTGGCGGCTCAGCCGGCGGCCGTCCTGCGGCTTTACCGGCGTGACATCCTGGCGCAGGCGGTGTCCTTCGACGTTGCCAGCCAGACCGGGCAGTGGATCTCGGCGCAGCCCGGCACCTGCGTCCCGACCTACCGGGCCGGCGGCATCCGCAGGCGCGCGGCCGAAATCAGGGCCGAGAACGCCGCCTGGACCGCCTGGACCGGGCGCAACCCCGACGTCCCGCAGATCGCCATCGCCTACGAGGATTTCGCGCGCGATCCCTCGAGCGATCTTCGACGGATCCGCGAACTGCTGCTGCCCGACGACCCGCGCGAGATCGCATTTACCGTCGCGACCGAGCGGCAGGCCAATCCGCTCAGCCGCAAGTTCATGGCGCGGTTCCGCGCCCGCGCGAAACCCGAGGACGCCTGGATGCTCGAGCCGCAGGACCTGCGGGCCTGACGCGGCTCAGGCGAAGCGGTCCAGATGCGCGGCGAATGCATCGACGAACGATTGCAGCAGCTTGCGCGTCGCGTCGTTCGTGCAGGTCGCGTCGTCGTAATCGTCCGGCTTCCACTGCAGATAGACCTCCGGCTGTCCGATGGCGACCAGCCCCAGCCCGTCCATCGCGGCCTTCAGGTGCGTCTGCGCCCCCAGCGTGCCCAGGACACCCGTCGAGGTGCCGGTGCAGGCGGCAGGTTTGCCCGCCAGCGAGGACTTTCCGTAAGGACGGCTGCACCAGTCGAAGGCGTTGGTCAGCAGGCCCGGAACGTTGCGGTTGTATTCCGGCGTGACGATCAGGGCGCCCGCCGTCGCCGCCACCTGTGCCTTCATCCGCATCACGGGATCAGGGGCCACGCCGTCGCTCCACAGGTCGTCGTTATAAAGCGGCAGATCGTCGATCCGGACGAACTCGAAGCTCAGGCGGTCACGGGCAAGCGCCTCGAGCACGCGGGCGTACTGCCGGTTGATCGATCCCCTGCGCAGCGAGCCGACGAAAACGGCGACGGTTCTGGTCATGGAAAACTCCGTTGGATTTTACGCAATCCAACCCGCGAGGTGGCTTGAGGTTTCGGACCAAATCGGGAACATGGACGCAATTGCCACGCCCGCCTGCGTGGGTTTGCCGACCTTGGGGTGCAATGCAGCCAGTCACCGTCCTTTCGATCGCCGCCGGCCTCGCGGCCATCTTTTTCCTGATCCTGCTGGTTCGCGCGAATGCACGCGCCGCCGATCTGCTGCGCGACCTGCAATCCGCGCGCGCGGCCGAGCACGCAGCGGCGCTGCGCGAGGTGGAACTTGCTGCCGGCGCCACCGCCGGTCGAACCCGACTGGCCGAACTGGCCGAGGAACGCGACGGGCTGATCGATGCCTTGCACCAGCTGCGCGAGGTCAAGGCGACGCTGGAACGCGACCTCTCCACCGTGCGGCTGACGGCGGAAAAGGACGCCTCGGCAGCGCAGGGGGAACTGAAGCTTCTGCGCGACTTGCGTGAGGAAATGACCGCGCAGTTCCGGCTGATGGCCGATGACAGCCTGCGGCGGCAGGGTGCGGACCTTGAAAAGGCGCATGCCGACCGCCTGTCCGCGCTTCTCAAGCCCGTGCGCGATCAGGTCGAGACATTCCAGAAGGAACTTGCCGACCGCAACATCGCGACCGTGCAGGCGAACGCGGCGCTGCGCGAGCAGATCGAGGGGCTGCATCGACGGTCCGAGGAAATCGGACGGGACGCCGTCGCGCTGACCCGCGCGCTCAAAGGCGAGAAGCAGCGGCAGGGCGCATGGGGCGAAATGGTGCTGGCCCGCATCCTCGAGCAATCGGGGCTCGAGGACGGGCTGCACTACGTCGTGCAAGCCAGCCACACCGATGCCGAGGGGCGGCGCTGGCGGCCCGACGTCATCGTCAAGATGCCGCGCGATCGGGTTCTGGTCGTAGACAGCAAGGTCAGCCTGGTCGACTATGCCGAAGCCTGCGCCTGCGACGATCCCGACCGCCGGGCCGAGCTTCTGCGCCGCCACGCGGCCGCCGTGCGCCGTCACGTGGTGGACCTGTCCGCGCGCGGCTACGAGGCGCTGGCCGAAGGTTCGGTCGATTACGTCCTGATGTTCGTGCCGGTCGAGGGCGCGTTTTCCGAGGCCATGCGCGCCGATCCCGAACTCGCGTCGTTCGCGCTCGACAAGCGCGTGGGGCTTGCCACGCCGACGACGCTGATGCTGACGCTCCGCACGGTCGATCACGTCTGGACGGTCGAGCGGCGGCAAGCCAACGCCGAGGAAATCGCGAGCCGCGCCGGCGCGCTTTACGACAAGGTCGCGGGCTTCGTCGAAGCGATGGAGGACGCGGGCAACGCGATCCAGAACGCCGCCAAGGCCCATGACAAGGCGATGGGCCGCCTGACGCGCGGCAACGGCAACGTCATCCGCCAGGTCGAGATGCTGCGCGAACTGGGCGCGCGAACGCAAAAGCGCATGGCGCTGGATCATGATCGGCACGAGGAGCCGACGATCCGGGCGAAGATCGAGGGACCGGTCTAGCTTCCCACGTTCGCGGCGGCGTCGCACGCGCTGGCCACGCCATCCCAGGTCGGTCGGGAACCCGCCGGTCGGCCCGGCATTGAACGCCGGAACAATGGAGAGAAAAGATGGACCTCACGCCCTTTCAGATCGACGTGGTGCGCGCGCTGCTTCGCAGCCGCATCGACGGCAGCAGCCACTATCTGATGCAGGACGACCTCGCCGGATCGATCGAGACGCCCGGCAAGCAGGCGATCGCCGACGCGCTCGGGCCGGTCAGCGAATGGTTCCGGGCGCATGGCCTGCCCGACGTGACCGCCATCGTGGTGCCGCAGGACAATGCCGATCAGAAGCTGATGCTGCCTCTCGACGCCGCGGTCGAGCGCATGGGCGGTCGCGCGGCCGCGCAGGCCGAGGCGGCGCGGGTCCGCGACTTCGACTGGGTCCATTGGCGCGACAGCTGAACCGCCGGGCGATCCGGCAGGCTCGCCGCGCGGCATTCCTGCCACATGCGATTCGCTGCATGTTGTAGCACCACAAGGGTCCTACCCAAGCGGTGCCCTCCTGCTTTATCATTGCGGCAAGGGGTGCTGGCGGAGTTCGGAAACATGCGCTGTCCGTTTTGTGGAAACATCGACACGCAGGTGAAGGATTCCCGGCCGGCCGAGGACAACGTGGCCATTCGCCGCCGCCGCTTCTGCCCGGCATGCGCTGGCCGTTTCACGACCTACGAACGCGTGCAGCTGCGCGACCTCGTCGTGCTGAAATCGTCCGGGCGGCGTGAGGAGTTCGATCGCGAAAAGCTCAGCCGCTCGGTCCGCATCGCGCTTCAGAAGCGCCCGGTCGAACAGGAGCGCGTGGACCAGATGATCTCCGGCATCGTCCGGCGGCTGGAAAGCATGGGCGAGGCCGACGTCAGATCAAAGGTCATCGGCGAGATCGTGATGGAAACCCTGGCCCGCATCGACACCGTTGCGTATGTCCGGTTTGCGAGCGTTTACAAGAACTTCCAGGCCGCCGACGACTTCGACAAGTTCGTAAGCGAGCTGCGCCCGGCAGCTTCGGACGAGTGAACCGGACAAATGCCCGCCCGGCCACGGGCGCCGACCTGCGCCACATGGACCACGCGCTGGTGCTAGCCCGCCGCGGCCTGGGCAACACCTGGCCCAACCCGGCGGTCGGCTGCGTCATCGTCGGCGGCCCGTCCGGCGATCGCGTGGTCGGGCGCGGTTGGACGCAGCCGGGTGGTCGTCCCCACGCCGAGGTCATGGCGCTTGCCCAGGCTGGTGCCGCCGCGAGGGACGCGACCGCCTACGTCACGCTCGAACCCTGCGCCCATCACGGCCGCACGCCGCCCTGCACCGAAGCACTCATCCATGCCGGCATCGCGAGGGTCGTGACCGCCCTGACCGATCCCGACCCGCGGGTCAGCGGGCAGGGACACGCCATGCTGCGGGCGGCCGGGGTCGAGGTCGTCAAAGGCGTTCGGGCGGCCGACGCCTGGGCGCTTCAGCGCGGGTTTCTGAGCCGTGTGACGCGGGCGCGGCCGATGGTGACGCTGAAGCTCGCGACCAGTTTCGACGGGCGGATCGCGACGGCGGCCGGTGAAAGCCGGTGGATCACCGGCCCTGCGGCGCGGCGGCATGTCCATGCTATGCGCCTGCGCCACGACGCGGTGATGGTGGGGGCGGGCACCGCGCGCGCCGACCGGCCCGCACTCAACGTGCGCGGGTTCGGGCCGGTGCGGCAGCCCGTCCGCGTGGTGATCGCGTCCGCCCCCATTCCTGAGCTGGCGGCCGAGGACGACATGCACGGGCCGCTGTGGGTCCTGCCGCCGCCGCTGGACGAGGCTTTGGCCGAGTTGGCGCGGCGCGGGATCACGCGGGTGTTCTGCGAAGGGGGCGGCCAGCTTGCGGCCGGGCTGCTTGCGGGCGGGCTGGTGGACGAGATCGTGGGGTATACCGCCGGGATCGTTCTGGGCGGGGACGGGCGCGCGGCTGTCGCGCCGATCGAGATGACCGGGTTGGCTAACGCGCCGCGCTTTCGGCTGGTCGAAACGCGCAACCTTGGCGGCGACATCTTGCACCGTTGGGCGGTGGACGCCGAGGCCTAGCGCCACAACCACGCTGACCCGGCAAACAGGCCCTGCAGCTTCGCAAGCACCCGCAGCGCGGGGCGTCGCGGCAGGGCCGCCGGGCCGGACAGGCGCGCGAGGGCGGTTTCGACCGGGCAGGGCAGGCCGCTGACGGGGTCCATGTAGCGGGGATAGGCGATCAGGGCGGCGTGGATCAGCCCGTCGAGCCCGGGCCGCGCCGTCCGGCGGGCGGGGACCGGACCCAGATCGCGGGTCAGACCCCAGCCGGCGTAGAACGGCGCGCCGAGCGTCGTGACAGACTTGCCGCGCACCAGCGCCTCGAACCCGAGGGTTGAGGTCATGGTCCAGATCTCGTCGGCAAGGTCGATCAACGCGGCGGCGGGCGCGGCGGTCGCGGTCACGTCGGAAAGCCCCGCGAGGTCTGCGGGCGCGACCGCACCGGGGCGCAGCCCGGCCTCGACGTCGGGGTGCGGTTTCCAGACGATCAGCGCGCCCGGGTTCTCGTCCCGGACCCGGCGCAGCAGGTCGAGGTTCGTCCGCTCCGCCCCCGCGCCAAGGCGGATCGAGGCATCATCCTCGACCTGGCCCGGAACGAGGATCACGCGGCGGCCGTCGGACGGGATGTCCGGGACCACCCCGCCGAGGTTGTATTTCGTCACCGCAGCATCGCGCAGGCGCGCGGCGAGCCGCTGTGCCCGAACCGCGCCGTCGGGGGGTAGGGGTGCGGCGATCAGGCGCTCGAGGTCGCTTTCGCGGGTCGGGTCATAGTAGATCCCGGTCCGGTCGGCGACCAGCGACAGCGGCGGCACCAGGGCCGCGCCAAGGCCGCGGGAGCGCAGGAAGCCGTCCTCGACCCGCGCGGCTTGGGGGACGGCGGCGGCCGCGCTGGCCCAGGCGAGCGTCACGGCCGGCGACGGGCGGCTGGTGAAGCCGACGCCGCCGCTGCCCGGCGCGCCGCCGCCGAAGGCGTCGGCGATGAAGCGGCGTTTCCACAGCCGCATCCCGTAGGCGAGATGCCCGCCGTGGTCCTGCCGCCACGCCTTTGCCTCGGCCTCGATCTGCTGCAGCGCGCCGGTGAAATCGGTCAGCCGGTCAAGGCAGGGGTCGTACCAGACCGGGGCCAGCAGGTGGCTGGCGGCGAACAGGCGATCGGCGGTGACGCCCGGAACGGCGCGGCGCGGCAGCGGATCCTCGTCGTCCGACAGGCCCCAGCCGGCATAGAAGGGCTGGCCGAAGAGCCGAGGACGGTGCCCGGCCAGCAGCGCCTCGTAGCCGAGTTGGGAGCTGACGGCATAGACGGCGCGGGCATTGCCGACGAGCGCCCAAGGGGACACGGGCGCGTCGCAGACGGACTCGCCCGCGCGAAGGTCGGCGGCGGACAGGTGGCCCGCGCGCAGGCCGGATGCGGTTTCGGGATGGGTGCGGACCACGATGCGGGCGCCGGCATGTTCGTCGCGGGCCGCCTGCAGCATCTGCAGGAACCGTGCCCGCCCCGCGCCCCGCAGCGAGGCGTCGCCGGCGGTCTGGTCCACGACCAGCACGTAGCCGGGCGGCGGCGGCGCCGCGCCGGGCAGGTGGGCGTTGTACTTGGACAGGTCCGCCGCGCGCAGGGTGGCAATCGCCAGCGCCGCGTCGGTTTCCAGCGCGGCGGCGCGCGGTGACGTCGCAAGCGTCTCGATCAGCGAGGGTCGTGAGGGGTCGAAATGCAGGCCGAGCGGATCTACGATCAGCCCGACCGGACCGCGGCGCGCGACGCGGCCCCGGGCGCGGCCAGGCAGGATCGACCGCAGGAACGCGTCCTCGACCGTGACCAGCTGCGCGCCGCACCTTTGCGCGACGGCCCGGCCGCGCCATGCCGTCGGGCTAGCCCCCCAGATACCCACCGCGTCGCCCGGGCCGGGGATCCCGAACCTTGGCGACCAGCCGGCGAGCGTGAGGATGCGGCGGATGCGGCGCGCGCGCAGGAACCCGGCGCTGTAAACGAAAAGCTGCCGGGGATCGCCCCCGGCAGCTTGCAGGTCGTCGAAGGTCACGAGGCTCAGTTGCCCAGCGTTTCCAGCGTCCGCGCGGTGGCCGCGCTGCCGGTGATCGCGCCCAGCGTCTTTTGCCACTGAACGTAGGGGGCTTCGGTCACGTAGACCGTGTCCTCGTCGCGGATCATGAAGTCGCGCGCCATGAACAGCCCGTTTGGCTGCGTCAGGTCCAGCACATAGGCCATCCGCTGGTCGCCGTAGAGGTCGTTGCGGCCCATCACCGCGCGGGCGACCGATTGCGGCTCGTCGCGCAGGATGAACACGCCGGTCGGGTCGGCAAGCTGGGTCTGCAGGCCGCCTACAAGGGCGATGGCCTCGATCGCGTCGATCTCCTCGCTGCCGAGCGGGACCTTGGTCTGGCCGCCGAGCGCGCCGAGCGCGGTGAAGCTGCGCTGGTCTTCCTCGACCAGGACGACGTCGCCGGGGCGCAGGGCGATGTCGTTCGACGAGCTTTCGTACAGATCCTTGAGCCAGATCCGGCCGGTGTTGCCGTCGCGCTTGACGGTGACCACCGCGACTTCGGGGTCGATCGACACGCCGCCCGCGCGCGCCAGCATGGCCGACAGGGTCCGGGTCGGACGTTCGATCGGGAACACGCCCTGGCCGTTCACGCGGCCCATGACCGACACGGTCGCGCCGTCGCCCGCGACGCG
Organism: Paracoccus marinus; assembly: GCF_007018965.1. Classification (GTDB taxonomy): domain Bacteria; phylum Pseudomonadota; class Alphaproteobacteria; order Rhodobacterales; family Rhodobacteraceae; genus Paracoccus; species Paracoccus marinus. The sequence goes on along the minus strand of NZ_VJYZ01000001.1, from coordinate 27,868 downwards.
GGTCACGGTGACCTGCGGGTCGGGGGTCTGGCTGCCCAGGCGGTCGGTGATGATCTCGCGCAGCGCGTCGGGGCTGTTGCCGGCGGCGCGGATGCGGCCCGCGTAGGGCACGAAGATGTAGCCCGCGCTGTCCACCTGCAATTCCTGCAGCGGCGTGTTCGACTGGCCGAGCGAGGCGAGCAGGCCGTCATCCACGTTTTCCCAGACGGTCAGCCCCAGCACGTCGCCCGGCCGGATCTCGTCCGCGCCGACCTGGCCTGCCGACAGGAAGGCGTTGCTGAAGCCGTAGCTGGGCGAATAGGCGGTGGCGCGGGTGACGTGGTCGTTGACCATCACGACGTGGGCGTTGCCGACGCCGGCTTCGCCGCCGCGCAGGATCTCGTTCCGGTTGGGGCCCGATCGGGGCAGGCCGCAGGCGGCAAGCAGGGTGAGGCCGAGAAGGGCGCCGACGCGTGCGGCACGTCCAGCGGTCGCGCGCGCGCCTGCGGACGGCGCGGCAAAAGCGGGGCGGTCGGGGGATACGGTGGTCAAGTCCTGTCTCCTGTCCCATGGGGCGATTCTGCGCGCCCTGAACTTTTCGCGACGTTAGCCTCTTGATCCGGCGGCTTCCATCATTTCCCGTTCTGGTTACGAATCGTTTTCCAGCTGTTGCCGGTGTGCCCCGCGTCCGTGTTCCAGCGCCTCGTAGGGGTCGTGCGGCCCCAGCATCAGGTCCACGACCAGCCGCAGCGCGTGCGCGCGCGACCGTGCGGCGTAGAAACCACCGGGCACCTGGCTCGTTTCCAGAAGATAGGCGCGGTAGTCGCGATAGGCGCGCGCGTCGGGCCGTTCGGGGTGGCGCAGGAAGTCGTCGAGCGTCTGGTGCGAGACGAGGCCGGGCTTGTCGAACACCGCGCGCCCCGTCGCGAGCACCGGCAGCCCGCGCCACAGCGCCTGCTGGGCGGCGGTCGAATTGACGGTGATGGCGCTGCGGGCCTGCGACAGCAGCGCCGCAAGCTTGCCGCCATCGACGACATGGACCCGGGCCTCGATCCCCAGCGCGCGGGCGCGACTTATGATCGCCTCGCGCACGCGGCCGCGGCCGTCCTCCAGCGGGTGCGCCTTGAAGACGATGTGGTGGTGGCGCGGGGCGGCGCGGGCAAAGGCGTCCAGCACCTCGTCCGTGAAGTCGCTCATGCGGGCATAGCCGGAATGGGCGACGAAGCTCGCGTCATGTTCGAGTTGCAGCAGGACGAGCACATATGGGAAACCGCCGCGCCGGATGCGGCGGGCGCGCGCCCAGCGGGCAAAGCGGAACGCCGGGCTCAGCAGCAGGCGGCGCAGGTGCAGCTGGAACTCGCGCGCGACGCTGATCTGGCGGTGGCTGCGGAAGCCCGGATACCGCCCGTTCGCGGTCAGGAGCATGAAGTGGTAAAGCGCGCCGTAGAACTTGTGCTGGCGCATGTCGCCCCAGTGCGCGGGCGGGCGGTAGATTTCGGATTCGTGCCCGCCGAGCGCGGTCCGCATCCGGTCCAGCGGGATCGACATCAACGCCGAATGGCCGTTCGCGCCGCCGCGTTCGTAGCTGATCCAGAACGGCCGCAAGTAGCCTTCTTCAAAGACGTGAAGGACGAGGCCGCGCGCCGCCGCCGCGTCGCGGGCGGCGGCATGGATCGCGCGCACGTCGCCGTAAAGGACGATGTCGGTAACGCCCAGCCGGTCGATCAGCCGGTCCAGATGCGCCGGCCAGTCCGCCGCAGGCGCGTCGTGGCGGACGAAGTGGGCGGGGTCCGACCAGAAGAACTCGTCCCCGGCGTTGAAGCCGACACGCCAGACCTGCGCCCCGGCCGCCCGCAGGAGCGCGCCCAGCCGGTCGAAGAATGGCCCGTGCGGCCCCTGCAGCAGCAGGAACACGCGCGCCTCGGCGGGTTGCCCGGCAGGGCCCGGTTCCGGTTGCCCGGGCCGTGGCGGGCCATCGGACGAAGCGGGAAGGCTGGCGCGGGTGTGTCCGGGGGTCAAGGCAACGTCCCGCTTGTGTAACAGTGGACCTTCGCGCTCATGACACAGAAGCGCGCGTGCTGCCAAGTCGTGATGCCAACTCGGGTCGCCTCTCGTTCGGGCGGGCGACTCGCGCGCGTGCCGTCGCGGCCGCAGCAGGCGCGCGGCCTTGCACCTGCGCGGACAGGGCGCATATTGCACGCTGTCGCACGGGGGTCCGCCCGCGCCGACGCCCGTGCGGAAAGGAGCCTGCGATGTTCACCGGGATCATCACCGACGTCGGCCGCGTGTCGGCGGTCGAGATGCGCGGCGACATGCGCGCGCGGATCGCATGCGGCTACGACATGGCGGGGGTCGACATCGGCGCCTCGATCGCCTGCGACGGCGTGTGCCTGACCGTGGTGGAAAAAGGTGACGCCGCCGCTGGCGCACCCGGCTGGTTCGACGTGGACATCTCGGCCGAGACGCTGAGCAAGACGAACATCGGCGCGAACGGCTGGGCCGTGGGGCGCGAGATCAACCTGGAACGCGCGCTTCGGCTTGGGGACGAACTCGGCGGGCATATCGTGTCGGGGCACGTGGACGGCATCGCCACGATCGAGGACGCGCACGACGACGGCGACAGCCTGCGCCTGACGCTGCGCGCACCGGCGGCGCTGGCGCGGTTCATCGCGCCGAAGGGTTCGGTGGCGCTGAACGGCACCTCGCTGACGGTGAACGAGGTCGATGGCGACCGCTTCGGCGTCAACCTGATTCCGCACACGCGCAGCGTGACCACCTGGGGCCGCGCGCAGGCGGGCGACGCCGTGAACCTGGAAATCGATACGCTTGCCCGCTACGTGGCCCGCCTGGCGGAAGCGGGATGACCGTGCCGGTCGCCCCACCGGCGCCCGCCGGCATCGGCCACAACGGCGGTCCGTGCGCCGGCAGCAGCTACCGCGCGCATTGCTGGTCGGTCGCGCGGCGCGAACTTCTGGGCGCGCGCCTGCCGGTCGAGGTCGTGCGGATGCAGGTGCGTCGCGCGCGCGACCTGGGGCTTGATTACAAGACCTATGCGGGCGTGCGCGCGACCACCGGGCGCGACCTGGTGGCGTTCCTGTATTCGTCGAACGCGCTCGGCGTGTTCCGCATCGGCGCGCCCGTGCCCCCGGCCGAGGCCGCGCGCGTCGCCGCGTCCTGCGCCGCCGCGCACCTGGGATGCGCGCCCGGCCTTGCGCCCGACGTGCTGGCGCGGCAGATCGGGGCCGTGTCGGGCCGCACGCTCGCACCGTTCGGCAGCAGCTGGGCCGCGATGCGCGACGAGATGAAGGAATGGCTTCGTGCCCAGGGCTTGCCGCGCGACGCCGTCCTGATGATCGGCGAGACGGCGCATGAGCGCGAGATGATGACGGCGGGCGGCTTGGCGGGCTTCGTCGGCGGGCAGGTCCACTTCGGCCACGCGACGCGCGCCGACTGAAAGAATTGCGCCGGATGGAGAGAGCGATGCAAGAGATGCCGATGCAGTACGAAGCGCCCGGTCCCGTCGAACGCGACTGGTCCGACGCGATTTCCTCCATCCAGGAAATCATCGAGGACGCGCGCAACGGCCGCATGTTCGTGCTGGTGGACCACGAGGACCGCGAGAACGAGGGCGACCTCGTCATCCCCGCGCAGATGGCGACCCCCGACGCGATCAACTTCATGGCGATGCATGGCCGCGGGCTGATCTGCCTGGCGATGCCCGGGCCGCGCATCGACGCGCTGGGCCTGCCGCTGATGAGCCCCAAGAACTCCAGCAGGCACGAGACCGCCTTTACCCTGTCGATCGAGGCGCGCGAGGGCGTGACGACCGGTATCTCGGCCCACGACCGCGCCCGCACCGTCTCGGTGGCGATCGACCCGACGCGCGGCGCGGCCGACATCGCGACGCCGGGCCACGTCTTTCCGCTGCGCGCCCGCGAGGGGGGCGTTCTGGTCCGCGCGGGCCATACCGAGGCCGCGGTGGACATCGCGCGGTTGGCCGGGCTGAACCCGTCGGGCGTGATCTGCGAGATCATGAACGAGGACGGGTCGATGGCGCGGCTGCCCGACCTCGTGTCGTTCGCGCAGCGCCACGGGCTGAAGATCGGGACGATCAGCGACCTGATTTCCTATCGCCGCCGCCACGACAACCTGATCGCCGAGCGCGAGCAGAAGCCGGTCGTGTCGGCCCATGGCGGCGAATGGATGATGCGGATCTTCGCGGACGAGACCCAGGGCGCGGAACACATCGTCCTGACCAAGGGCGACCTGTCCACGCCGCAGCCGGTGCTGGTCAGGATGCACGCCCTGGACCCGCTGCACGACGCGCTGGGGATCGAGCGCGGGCGCGCGGGCGATCTTGGCGCAGCGATGCGCCTGATCGCGGACGAGGGCAGGGGGGCCGTGGTGCTGCTGCGCGACCTGTCGCCGCTTTTGCCGCGCGACGGCGACGTGTCGCCCCATACGCTGCGGCAGTACGGCCTTGGCGCGCAGATCCTGTCGGCGCTGGGGTTGACCGACCTGATCCTGCTCACGAACTCGGCGCCGCTCAAGGTCGTCGGGCTTGACGCCTACGGGCTTTCCATCCATTCCACGCGACCTATCCCGCACGACTGACCCGGAGAGGGGCTTTTCATGGCCGCGCTGACCGAACACACCATCCTGCCGCTGCCCGCGTTCGACGCGCCGGTGAAGCTGCTGATCGTGGTATCGCCCTATTACCGCGCGATCGCGGACGACCTGATCGCGGGTGCGCGCGCGATTGCCGAACTGGCGGGCGCGGCGGTCGATCTGGTCGAGGTGCCGGGCGCGCTGGAAATCCCCACCGCCATTGCGATGGCGGCGCGGCTTTCAAGCTATGACGGGTTCGTGGCGCTGGGTTGCGTGATCCGGGGCGAGACCACGCATTACGAGACGGTGTGCAACGACAGCTCGCGCGGGCTGACGCTGCTGGGGCTGCAGGGGCTGTGCATCGGGAACGGCATCCTCACGGTGGAAAACACCGACCAGGCGGTCGTGCGCGCGGCGCCGGACGGACAGGACAAGGGCGGCGGCGCCGCGGCGGCCGCGCTGCACCTGATCGCGCTTCAGCGTCGCTGGACCGGGTCGCGCCGCCCGGTCGGCTTCGCGCCGGGCGACCGCGACCCGATCCGGGTGGCGGGCACGCTCGACGGAACCTCCCTCGCATGAGCGCGGGGTCGGACAGGCCGGGCCCGGCTTCAAGCAACGCGCCCCGGGCCGACAAGCGCGCCCGCAGCGGCGCAGCCCGCATCTATGCCGTTCAGGCGCTGTTTCAGATGGAAGCCGCGAACCAGTCGTCCGACCGGGTGCTGGCCGAGTTCCTGAATTGGCGCATCGCCGCCGATTACGCCGAAGGCACCACGCCCGAGGCGGACGAGGCGCTGCTGGCCGCGATCCTGGGCGACGTTGTGAACTGGCAGGCGCGGATCGACCAGATGACCGACCGCGCGTTGGTGGCCAAGTGGCCGATCGCCCGCATCGACCCGGTACTGCGCGCCGTGTTCCGCGCGGCGGGCGCCGAGCTGGTCGCGACCCGCACCCCGCCCAAGGTCGTGATTTCGGAATACGTCGGCGTCGCCGACGCGTTCTTCCCGGAAGGGAAAGAGGCGCGCTTCGTCAACGCCGTCCTCGACCACATGGCCCGCGAGGCGCGCCCCGAGGCGTTCTGACGCCGGCTTCCGGCTCCGGCCTCACCCGTTATCCGACCTGACCGCCCGCCGCGACTCGCCTCCGGCGGGTGGTCGCGTTTCTGGCCGTGCGGGTGCCGTCGGCGACATTCGCCGCGCCGTCGCACGCGGCGTTCCGGCCGGATCCAGGGGCAGCAATCCACCCTTCGACGTGTGACTTTTGCCACAGTCCGACGGCCCTGCCGCGGGGTCCGAGATCACGCAATCTCCGATCCCAGTGCGATCCCGCGTTTCAATGTTGCAGCAATGACAAGAATTGCGAACGTGTAAATGCACGTTTTGAAACGGTTAATGGCGGTAGCGGCGGCAAGTCGCTCACGACCGTTTCTGCTGCAATCCCGCGCAATCGCGGTTCCAGCATCTTCCATCACATTCGGGTGAGATCGCGTTTCGCAGCGGCCGCGGTTCAGATCGGCGGGGTTCTGCATTAGGTAACTGTCACACAAGACCGGTGCCCACGCGCATCGGCTGTTAAGAAGAGGTACGACATGAAAACCCTTTCGATCCTGCTGGGCGCCACCGCGCTGGCGGCCGCAGTGTCCTCGCCGGTGTTCGCGCAGACCGAATTCGCGCCGGGTGCGAACGTGACCGGCGTCAGCAACCTTGACGATCGTCTGGACGACATCGAGGACGCGGTGCAGGACGACTTCGACCGCTCGGCCGACCGTAGCCGCTTTGGCCGTCCCGACGCCCGCGAAGGCCTGTTCGGCTCGGTCGCCGTGACCTACACCGGCCGCGACGGCAACGACGAAAACCAGGACTTCAGCCTGGCCGGCCGCCTGTCGAACAACGCTGGCGCGTTCCAGCAGTCGGTCGGCATCCTGCTGGAGTATGCCGAAGACGACAACGGCGACTCGGAAACCGAAGACACCTCGGTCATCTACGACGGCAACTACTACTTCAACGACAAGGTCTACGCGTTCATCCTGGGCCGCGTCAGCACCGACGGTCTGGCCGAGGACTATGACGAGCTGAACCCGGGCGATTTCGACTCGGTCGAGGACTACAACGACGAAGTGCTGAGCTACGAAGGCCGCGCCAAGCGCGACGCGTTCGTCGGCATCGGCCCGGGCTACCGGATCGTCAACAACGACCAGACCGCATGGCGCGTTCAGGCCGGTGTCGGCATCCGCTACAGCCAGACGGTCGACTTCGCTCAGGCCGACGGCCTGGAGTCGAACACCGACACGGGCTACATCGCGTCGTCGCGCTTCTACCACAAGTTCAACGACACGTTCTTCCTGACCAACGATACCGACTACCTGACCTCGGATATCAACGATCTGGCCACGAACGAACTTGGCCTGAACTTCAAGATGTCGGACAACTTCGCGACCCGCGTTTCCTACAAGACCGAGTACAACTCGGAACGCGACATCCGCACCGACAACACGCTGGGCGTTTCGCTCGTCGTCGGCTTCTGATCGCAACGCGATCCGAAATCGAAGAATCGGGGGCGGTCGAAAGGCCGCCCCTTTTTCGTTGCGCGCATTTCCGCAGCCGCGCATCAAACATTAAAAAGGCCGCCCTTTCGGACGGCCTTTTCAGGTGGCGGGAACCGCAGCGGCCGTGTCGGCGCAAGGTTCCCCGAAAGCCTGGATGTCCAGGTGGGCGCCGGGTGACAAGACCAGGGTCATGCCAGAGCCAGCACCCTCGGTAGAATTATAGGCCAGTGGAAAAATTGGCCGCGCACGAGAAGAGCAGAAGCCCGCCGGGGATCACATCTAGGAACCCGCGCGCCAGGTTGCAAGGCCGGTGCTTGCGCCATGTTTCCCTTTCGTTCATGTTCGCGCCATGGATCACGCGACCGACGACCTGCTGCCCGGCCCGCTCGGCGGCCTCGACGATGCCGAAGGCGACCTGCTGCCGGATCAACCCGGCCACCGGCTGGCGCGCGGCGTCGCGCGGTTTCTCATGTCGATGAACCACGCGCCGCTGCTCGAGTTCGTGCCCGTGCCGGGGTTGCGCGTGGACGTGATCTCGATCACCCCGCAGGGGGAGATCTGGATCGTGGAATGCAAGAGCTGTCGGGCCGACTTTGTGGGCGACCGCAAGTGGCAGGGTTATCTGGAGTTCTGCGACCGCTTCTTCTGGGCCACCGACTGCGATTTCCCGGTCGAGCTGTTGCCCGACGACAGCGGCCTGATGGTGGCCGACCCCTACGGCGCCGAGCTGGTGCGGACCGCGCCTTTGGTCAAGCTGCCTGCCGCGCGCAGGTCGCGGCTGCTGCGCGACGTGGCGCGGGTCGCGGCGTGCCGGCTGATCCGCCGGAACGATCCGGGCGCGGCGCCTGCGATCCTGTAGGCGTCAGCGCCGGGGCTTGCCCTTGCCTGCGCCGGCTTTCCCGCCCTTCTTGTTCCCACCGCCCGCGATCTCGCGCGCGGCTTCTGCGGCGGCCATCAGTTCCTCGGCGATTTCCTCGGCCTCTTCGGGGTCGAAATCCAGCGGCAGGTCCACGCCCGTTCCCTCGACATAGATCCGCACCATCCCCTGGTCGGTCGGCCCGATCTGCAGGTTTGCGGCGACTTCGCTTTCGCTGTTGATGCCCATGGCCGGTCCTTTCGTCCTCTTCCGCCCGGTCTAGATTGCCCCCGCCGCCCGGGCAAGAGACGCTTGCATCGTCCCCGTCGCGGCGCTAGATGATCCGCCTGTGCCGCCTTAGCTCAGTTGGTTAGAGCGCTAGATTGTGGATCTAGAGGTCCCCCGTTCGAGCCGGGGAGGCGGTACCACCCCGGCAGCCCCCCAGATCAGATCCGCCGCCACCATCGCGTGGCCGAACGTCTTTGCGCCGTGCCGCGATCTCGCAAATGCTGCCTTGTTGCTGCCAGCGCGCCTTGCCATCATCGAGCAGCGTCAAGGGGATGGGTGTCGATGATCGCGGGCAGGCGGGTGCATTTCGGATTTCCGGCCGCCGCCCGGCGTCGCTGCGCGCGGATCGCCGCGCCGCTGACCCTGCTGGCGCTTGCCGCCTGCGACACCCCCACCTCGATGCTTGCCGGCGCGGGCCGCGACGCGGTCTTGGTCGAGCGGCTGTTCTGGATCATGCTCTCCGCCGCCGCGCTGATCTGGGTGCTGGTGAACGGCATAGCCTTCTACGCCGCCCGGACCGAGGCGAACCCCGAGCGTGAGCGCGTCGCGCGCCTGTTCGTCGTCTGGTGCGGGATGATCGTGCCGACGGTGGTGCTTGTCGCGCTTCTGGTCGGGGGCATGCTGCTGTTGCGCGACATGCGCGGGCCACGGCCCGACTTCCAGGTGACGATCGACGGCGAGCAATACTGGTGGCGCGTAGGCTACGACACGCCCGCCGGCCGCGTCGTCACTGCAAACGAGATCCGCCTGCCTGCGGGCCGGACCGTCGGTCTTGCGCTCGCCTCGACGGGGGTGATCCACAGCTTCTGGGCACCCGCGCTTGGCGGCAAGATGGACCTGATCCCCGGCCGCACCAACCGGATGACGCTGACCCCGCTGGAACCCGGCCGCTGGGGCGGCAACTGTGCCGAGTTCTGCGGCACCGCCCACGCGCAGATGCGGTTCGAGGTCGAGGTCATGCCCGCGCCCGATTTCGACCGCTGGCTTGCCGCCGAGGCCGCGTCCGCGCGCGTCGCGTCGGACGCGGGTCTTGCCGTCTTCACCTCGGCCGGCTGCGGCGCCTGCCATGCCGTGCGCGGCACCGGCAACGCGGGCACGACCGGGCCCGACCTGACCCATCTGGCCAGCCGCCGCACGATGGCCGCGGGCATCCTGCCGCTGGACCGGGATACGCTCGCGGCATGGATCCGCGACCCCGCCGCGCTGAAGCCCGGCGCGCTGATGCCCGCCTTTCCCGACCTCAAGGACGATGCGATGCAGCCGCTGCTCGACTTCCTCACGGGCCTGAAGTGAGGGGCCGCCGATGACCTGGACCGACCGCCTGGCCCCGCCGCCGCAACCCGACCCTGCCGCGCGCGAGGCCGAGAAGCAGCGCCTGATCGCCACGTGGAAGAACCGCGAGGGGATCGCGCGCCTGACCGAGGTCAACAACACGACCGTCGGGCTGTGGTACACCGCGGCCTCGATCTTCTTCTTCGCGTTCGCGGGCGTCCTTGCGCTGATGATCCGGGCGCAGCTGGCGGTGCCCGACAACGACCTGATGACGGCCCATTTCTACAACCAGCTGTTCACGCTGCACGGCACCGCGATGATGTTCCTGTTCGCGGTGCCGATCTTCGAGGCGGTGGCGATCCTGCTGCTGCCGGGCATCCTGGGCACGCGCGAGCTGCCGTTTCCGCGGCTGTCGTCCTTCAGCTTCTGGTGCTTCATCACCGGGGGCGTCTTCGTCTGCGGGTCGCTGTTCTTCAACGCGGCCCCGGCGGCAGGGTGGTTCATGTACACGCCGATGTCGTCCGACCCGCGCCTGACGGGCATCGGGACCGACATCTGGCTGCTGGGCCTCAGCTTCATCGAGGTCGCGTCGCTGGCCGCGTCGGTCGAACTGATAACCGGCGTCCTCAAGTGCCGCGCGCCGGGCATGCGGCTGAACATGCTGCCGCTTTACGGCTGGTACGTGCTGGTCGTGGCCTTGATGATCGTCTTTGCCTTTCCGCCGCTGATCGCGGGCGACCTGCTGCTGGAACTCGAACGCGCGTTCGACTGGGCGTTCTTCGACCCGACGCGGGGGGGCGATCCGCTGCTGTGGCAGCACCTGTTCTGGATCTTCGGCCACCCCGAGGTCTACATCGTCTTTCTGCCCTCGATCGCGCTGGTGGCGACGATGCTGCCCGCGTTCGCGCGCCGCCCGATCGTCGGTCATTCCTGGATCGTCCTGTCGGCGGTTGGCGTCGCGTTCCTCAGCTTCGGGCTGTGGGTCCACCACATGTTCACCGTGGGCCTGCCGGAGATTTCGCTCGCCTTCTTCTCGGCCGCGAGCGAGGCGGTGGCGATCCCGACGGGCATCCAGATTTTCTGCTTCATCGCCACGATCTGGATGGGCCGGGTCGTGCGCGGACTGCCGATGCTGTTCGTGTCGGGCGCGCTTGCGATCTTCGTCTTCGGTGGCCTGACCGGCGTCATGGTCGCGGTGGTGCCGTTCGACGCGCAGGTCCATGACAGCCACTTCGTCGTCGCGCACCTGCATTATACCCTGATCGGCGGCGCGCTGTTCCCGCTGTTTGCCGGGCTTTGCTACTGGTACCCGCTGGTGACCGAGCGGATGCTGTCGGACCGCGCGGGGCGCTGGTCGTTCTGGCTGATGTTCATCGGCTTCAACGTGACCTTCCTGCCGATGCACTGGACCGGCATCCTGGGCATGCCGCGCCGGGTCTGGACCTATTCGGCCGACGCGGGGTGGAGCACGCTGAACATGGTGTCGAGCGTGGGATCGTTCGCGATCGGGGCGGGGTTCCTGGTCCTGCTGGTCGAGATGCTGCGCCCGCGCCGCGCGCCGGCAAAGGCGCCGCGCGACCCGTGGAAGGCGCCCGGCCTCGAATGGGTCGGCGCGCTGCCCTCCGAGGATTACGGCCTGCGCTCGATCCCGCTGGTCACGACGCGCTATCCCCTCTGGGAACAGCCCGACCTGCCCCGCGAGGTCGAGGATGCGGAGTGGTTTCTTGCAGACGCGCCCGAAGGGCGGCGCGAGATGATCGTGACCGACGTGCTTGACGGGCAGCCGATCTATGTCCAGCGCGTGCCCGCGCCGTCCTGGCTGACCGTCGGCGCGGCGGTGGCGCTGGGGGCGTCGTTCATCGTGGCGACCTGGCACCTGTGGATGCTGGCGGGCGTCAGCATGGCTGCGTTCATCGCGCTGCTGATCGCATGGCTCTGGACCGGCACCGCCCGCCCGCCCGAGGCCGCGTCGAAGGACGTCGGCCGGGGGCTGCGGCTGCCGGTCTATGCCTCGGGCGACGGGTCCTGCGGCTGGTGGGCGATGTTCATCACCATGTCGGGCGACCTGACCGCCTATCTGGGGCTGGTGTTCGCGTTCTTCTTCTTCTGGACGCTGCACGACCCGTTCCCCCCGGCGGGCGCGGGCCTGCCTCAGGCGGGCTGGCTGGCCCTGTCGGCGGTCCTTCTCGCGGCCGCCTGGGGCGCGGTCTGGGGCGCGCTGCGGGTGAACCGGGCGGGCGGGAGGATCGCGGCGCAGTGGCTGCTGGTGGCGGCGGTCCCGGCGTCGATGCTGGGGGTCGCGGCGATGGCGCAGGCGCTGATGATCGCGGGGCTCGACCCGACGCGCCACGCCTGGGACGCGACCTGCTGGGTGCTGGTCCTGTGGATCGGGGTCCATGTCGGGATCGGTGCGCTGATGGTGTTCTACTGCGTGGCCGGCATCAGCTTCGGCAAGCTGACGCCGCGCTGGGACGCGGATCTGGGGAACGTCACGCTCTACTGGCATTTCCTCGCGCTCAGCTCGGCGATCACGCTGGCGCTGCTGGGGCTGTTCCCCGTTCTGGGGATCGCGACATGACCCGCTTTCGCCGCGTCATCGACGAGGGTGCGATCTGGGTGCTGGCCGCGCCCCTGTCGATCTGGGCCGCGCATTTCCTGCTGTGCTACTGGGTGGCCGCGATCTGGTGCGCCAAGGGCTGGGACGAGGCGGTGAGGATGCGGACCGTGCACGCGGGTCTCACCCTTGCGGCGCTTGCGGTCATCGCCAGCCTCGCCGGACTGGCGCGGCGGCGCTATCGGGGCGAGCTGCGCGTGGACGAGGCGATCGAGGGCGACAGCGACGCCGACCGCAACCGCTTTCTCGGCCACGTCGCGCTGATGCTGGCGGCGCTGGCGGCGCTTGCGGTCGTCATGACGTTCCTGCCGACGCTGGTGTTCCGGCAATGCTGAGCGCGCGCCACCTTGCCGCGGCCGTCTTGCTGGCGGCGGCGCTGTCGCCCGTCGCCGCGGCGCGCAGCGGCGGGTCGATCATCGTCCACATGGCGGTCCATCTGACGCTGGTGGCGGCGGTCCCCGCGCTTCTCGCCCCCCGCGCGCCGCGCTGGCTTGGGACCGGGGCGGGCCTGCTGCTGCTCGCGGGCGGGATGGAGTTGCTGGCCGTCTGGGGCTGGCACCTGCCCGGCCCGCATCTCTGGGCGCGGCTGTCGCTGACCGGCTGGGCGCTGGAAAAGGCAAGCTTTCTCGGCGCGGGGCTGTTCCTCTGGATGGTCGCTGCGGGCGCGGGGCCGGTCGGGGGCGCGGGGGTGCTGCTGTTCACGTCGATGCACATGACGCTTCTGGGTGCGATCCTGGGGCTTGCGCCGCGCGATCTTTACGGCATCTGCGCCAACTGGTTCGGGCTGAGCGGGATCGAGGAACAGCAAGTTGCCGGGGCCGCGATGGCCGGGGTCGGGGGCGCGCTATACCTTTTGGCCGCGCTCGCGCGGCTCGGTCCCGTGTTGCGAAGGGTGACGCCATGATGATCCGGCTGACATGGCGGCGCGTGGGCGCGGCACTGGCTGCGGCGAGCGTCGCGGGCGCGGGGTTCTGGCTTGCCGCGCCCTACAACATCTCGGCCCGGCTCGAACACTGGCCGCCGGTCGAATACCTGCTGCACGGATACATGCGGAACGCCGTCTCGAACCGGACCGCGCTGACCGATCCGCCGCCGGACATGGACATGTCCGACCCCGCGCTGCTGCGCCTGGGCGCCGGGCACTTCGTCGCCGGCTGCGCCACCTGCCACGGCGCGCCGGGCGTGCCGCGCAACCCGCTGGTGCTGCAGATGATGCCGAAGCCGCCTTATCTGCCCGAAACCGATCCGCTCGAGCTGCCCGAGATCCACTGGCTGACCTACAACGGCCTGAAATACACAGGCATGCCCGGCTGGGCGGGCGCGGGGCGTAAGGACGAGGGCTGGGCGGTCGCGGCGCTTGTGCGCGCGCTGCCCGGCATGTCGGCCGAGACGTTCCGCGAACTGGCCTTCGCGGAAACCGACCCGCCCGAGCGTGCGGCAATGCCCTTCGGGACGGCTGGCGGAACGCTGTCGGTGGTCGAGAACTGCGCCCGCTGCCACGGCGCTGACGGGCTGGGGCGCGACGGCACCGCGCCGAAGCTCGCCGGGCAGTCGCCCGATCACCTGTTCCGCGCGCTCACGCTGTATGCGACCGACGCGCGGCAAAGCGGGATCATGGAGCCGCTGGCCGCGACCCTGACCGAGGACGCGCGCCGCGACCTTGCCCGCCATTACGCAAGCCTGCCAGACGGCACGGGGGGCACGCCGCCTTTCGGCCAAGGTGATGCTGCGCGGGGCGAGGTACTGGCGCGGCAGGGCGCGGCGGACCGGCAGGTCGGCGCCTGCCTTGGCTGCCACGGCCAGCCCGGCAACCGCGCCCCCCGGATCGCGGGGCAGCACGGGCGCTTCGTCGCCGCGTGGCTGGCGCTTTGGCGCGAGGATCAGGTGACGCCCGGCCCCGACGCCGCGCGGATGCATGCCGCCGCTTACGGCCTTACGGATCAGGACATCGCCGATCTCGCCGCCTACTTCGCGGGCCAGACGGCGCCCTGAGACGGCGCGCGTTCAAGGTCGTCAGGTCAGCGCCACGACACCTGCTCGCGCCGGCGGAAGGGCGCGGCGAGAAGCCCCGCCAGCAGCCAGCCGATCAGCAGCCCCAGACCCGCGGCGATGAACCCCGCCTGGGTGACCGGCAGCGCAGGCCGGAAATCGCCCCATGTCGCCCGCAGCGTTTCCACGTCGCGCAGGCGGTGGGGCAGCGCGATCCGCTCAAGCGGCGAGGCCGCGCGCAGCAGCGCAAGGTCGTTCGACGCCTTTTCCAGACGTACGAACACCTGCCGCATGTCGCCCGAATGCGCCTCGCGGAAGGCGCTGCCGGACAGCTCCGCCAGCGCCTCGTCGCGCGTCAGCCTGGCGCGGCGGGCGCTGGCGTCGAAGTCGGTCGCGACCTGCGTCAACGCGTCCACCTGGCCACCAAGACGCTGCACGTACTGGTCCGAAAAGGCGGGAAACTGCGACAGCGCCGCCGCGAAGATCAGGCCGAGGATCAGCCGCAGCGTCGCCATCGCTCAGCCCGTGAAGCTGCGCGCGAACACGGGCGCATAGATTTCGGCCAGCCGCGCCACCGCGTCCTGCGGCGACAGCTCGACCGTCTCGCCGGTGCGGCGGCTCGTCAGCTCGACCTTGTTCGAGGCAAGCCCGCGCGGCCCGACCGTGACCCGCCACGGCAGCCCGATCAGGTCCATCGTGGCGAACTTCGCGCCCGCCCGTTCGTCGCGGTCGTCGTAAAGCACGTCCAGCCCTTGGGCGCGCAATTCGCCCTCGATCGCCTCGCAGGCGCTGTCGGTGGATGCGTCGCCCTGCTTGAGGTTGACGATGCCGACGTGGAACGGTGCCACGCCCTCGGGCCAGATGATCCCGCGCTCGTCGTGGCTCGCCTCGATGATCGCGCCCAGCAGGCGGCTGACGCCGATCCCGTGCGACCCCATGTGGACGGGCGTGCGCGCGCCGTCGGGGCCCACGACGGTCGCGCCCATCGGTTCGGAATACTTCGTGCCGAAATAGAAGATCTGCCCGACCTCGATCCCGCGCGCGGACTTGCGCCGCGCCTCGGGCACATCGGCGAACACCGCCTCGTCGTGGGTCTCGTCCGTGCGGGCGTAGCGCGAGGTGAACTCGTCCAGCACCGCGCGGCAGGCGGCGGGGTCGTCGTAGTCGATCTCGCGGTCGCCGAAGGTCAGGTCGGTGATCTCGCTGTCATAGAACACCTCGGACTCGCCCGTGTCGGCCAGCACCAGAAACTCGTGCGTGTCCTCGCCGCCGATCGGGCCGCTGTCGGCGCGCATCGGGATCGCCTGCAGGCCCATGCGTTCGTAGGTCCGCAGGTAGCTGACCAGATGGCGGTTATAGGCGTGAAGCGCGTCGGCCTCGGTCAGGTCGAAGTTGTAGCCGTCCTTCATCAGGAACTCGCGCCCGCGCATGACGCCGAAGCGGGGCCGCATCTCGTCCCGGAACTTCCACTGGACTTGGTACAGCGTCAGCGGCAGGTCCTTGTAGCTGTTCACGTTCGACCGGAAGATGTCGGTGATCATTTCCTCGTTCGTGGGACCGTAGAGAAGGTCGCGCTTCTGCCGGTCGGTGATCCGCAGCATCTCGTCGCCGTAATCGTCGTAGCGGCCGCTTTCGCGCCACAGGTCCGCCGATTGCAGCGTTGGCATCAGAAGCGGGATGTGGCCCGCGCGCTGCTGTTCCTCGTGGACGATCTGCTCGATCCGGCGCAGCACCCTGTAGCCGAGCGGCAGCCAGGAATAGATGCCCGCCGCCTGCTGCTTGATCATGCCCGCGCGCAGCATCAGCCGGTGGCTGACGATCTGCGCCTCGGACGGGGTTTCTTTCAGGACGGGCAGGAAATAGCGCGACAGACGCATGTGCGGACCTCAGGATATGCCGGACGGGCTTAGCGGATCGCATCATTCGGGGCAACGGTGGCCGGGGCGCGGCGGGGGCGGTCGCGCGGCAACCTGCCGGGCTTGCGCGGATGGCCCGCAATCGTCAAAGAGAAGGCTTGTCGGACCGGGTTCCGGGCGGCCACCCGGCCCGCGCGCGCCCGCACCCAAACAGGCCGGAGACGTCGCCATGAATCTGAGCGCGGGCAAGCAGGCCCTGATCTGGGGTACGGTCGCGCTGGTGTTCGTGCTGGTGCTGTGGGGCCTCGGGGACGTGCTGATGCCGTTCTTGCTGGGGATGGGCATCGCCTACCTGCTCGACCCGGTGGCGGACCGGCTTGAACGCTCGGGGCTGTCGCGCGTGTGGGCGGTGACGCTGATCACGCTCGTGGTCATCTTCGCGCTCATGGCGGCGCTGGTGCTGCTGATCCCGCTGTTGGTGCGGCAGGGCACGCAGCTGATCCAGACCGCGCCCGCGATGATCGACCGCCTGCAGGATGTCGCGCGGACACGCTTTCCCGCGGCCCTGCCCGAAGGCGGCGTGATCGACAGCACGGTGGACCAGATCGGCGCCACGCTGGGCGGAAGCCTGGGCGGGATCATGGGAACCGTCCTTGGCTCGCTCGGCGGGGTCGTGAGCTTCTTCATGGTGATCGTGATCGCGCCGGTGATCGCGTTCTACATGCTGCTGGACTGGGACCGGATGATCCGGCGGATCGACCTGCTGCTGCCGCGCCCCCACGCCGACGCGCTGCGCGGGATCTTCGGGCAGATCGACGACAGCATCTCGGGCTTCGTGCGCGGGCAGGCGGTGGTGATCCTGATCCTCGGCACGTTCTATTCGCTGGGGCTTGCGCTGGTGGGGTTGCCGTTCGGGATCGTCATCGGGGTGTCGGCCGCGTCCTTGTCGTTCATCCCGTATGTCGGCACGCTTGTCGGCGGGACGCTGTCGATCGGGGTCGCGCTGTTCACCTTTTGGGGTGAGTGGGCGCCGGTCCTTGCCGTGATCGCGATCTTCGTGGTGGGCCAGGTCGCCGAGGGGAACTACCTGCAACCCAAGATCGTGGGCGGGCAGGTCGGCCTGCACCCGGTCTGGCTGATGCTGGCGCTGAGCGTTTTCGGATCGCTGTTCGGGTTTGCGGGGCTGCTGATTGCGGTGCCGCTAGGGGCGGCGCTCGGCGTTCTCGTCCGGTTCCTGATCGACCGCTACAAGGTCAGCGCGCTTTACACCGGGCGCGAGCCGCCGCCCCGGATCGCTACGCCCACGCTGATTGAGCTGGTGCCGCCCGGCACCGTCGCGCAGCGCGTGGCGCAGCAGGCGCGGACCCACGAGGACGCCGTGCGCGACGCGCGCGTGGAAACCGCGCGCAGCGAGGCGCGGATCGCGGCAGAGGAGGCCGCGGGCAGCGATCGCGCAAGCGTCGCGGTCGCCGAAGTGCAGATCCGCCACCCGGATGCGCCCGCGTCCGAAGGCACGGGCGAGATGACCCCGCGCGTGAAAACCTGGGGCGGACGCAGCCCGGACGGGGACGAGCCGCGCGGGAACGACGCCGCGGGCGCGCCCCGCACCGCTGCCGAAATGCGGCAGCGGGGCGAGCGTGCGGGGCAGGCCGCTCCGCCTTCGGGGAACACCGGCGACGACCCGGACGGGCAGGGCAGGGGCTGACGGGCGATGCCGCGCCAGCTGACGCTGGATCTTCGCACGCCCCCGGCGATGGGGCGCGGCGATTTCCTGCCCGCGCCCGCGAACGCCGCAGCGCTGGCGGCGTTGGACCAGCCCGCGCAATGGCCGCAGGGGCGGCTGATCCTGTGCGGTCCCGAAGGATCGGGCAAGTCCCACATCGCCGCCTTCTGGGCCGCCGAAAACGGTGCGCGCCGCGTCGCCGCGCGCTCGCTGTCGCCCGAGGTCGCGGACGCGCTGGTGCCGCAGGGCGGCGCGCTGGTGATCGAGGACGCGCACCGGATCGGCGGCGCGGCCGGGGCCGAGCTTGCCCTGTTCCACCTGTGGAACCTCGGCGCGGCGCGGGACGGGCTTTTGCTTTTCACCGCGCGGGTGCCGCCGCGCGACTGGGGGCTGACGCTGCCCGACCTGCGGTCGCGGATGGAGGGAACCGCGCTGGTCCAGCTTGGGGCGCCCGATGAAGGGCTGTTGGCCGCCGTGCTGGTCAAGCTGTTCGCCGATCGTCAGCTGCATCCCGCCCTGGGCGTGATCGAGGCGCTGGTGCGGCGCATGGACCGCGATCTTGGGCAGGCGCGCAGGCTAGTCGCCGCCATCGACGCGGCGGCGCTGTCCGAAAACCGCGCCGTGACGCGGCCGCTGGCGCTGGCGACGCTGGACGCGATCGACGACCCGCAGCGGCCGGCCGGCTGACCGTGCCGGGGCGCGCCCTGGTTCAGGCGCGGTGCGCGGCCCCGGCCAGGCTGCCGACGAAATCCAGCACCTCGGGCACCTGACGACCCTCGCCGATCAGCTTGACGATCGCGCTGCCGACCACGCAGCCGTCCGCCACGCCCGCGATCGCCTGCGCCGTCTCGGGGGTCGAGATGCCGAAGCCCACGACCACCGGCAGCCCGGCCGCGGCGCGGATGCGCGCGACCTCGGGCGCGACCGCCGCCGGGTCGGCGGCCTTGCCGCCCGTCGTGCCCGCGACCGAGACGTAATAGACGAAGCCCGAAGTGTTCGACACCACCGCCGGCAGGCGGCGGTCGTCGGTCGTGGGCGTCGCAAGGCGGATGAAGTTCAGCCCGGCGGCTCGCGCGGGCTGGCACAGTTCGGCGTCCTCCTCGGGCGGCAGGTCCACGACGATGAGGCCGTCGATCCCCACGGCCGCGGCGTCCGCCAGGAACTTTTCGACCCCGCCCGCGCGGGCGTAGATCGGGTTGTAATATCCCATCAGCACGATCGGCGTCGTGTCATCGTCGCGCCGGAACTCGGCCACCAGGTGCAGTGTCGCCGACAGGCTGCCGCCCGCCGCCAGCGCCCGCACCCCGGCCGCCTGCACGGTCGGGCCGTCCGCCATCGGATCGGTGAACGGCATCCCCAGCTCGATCACGTCCACGCCTGCGGCGGGCAGGCCTTTCATGATCGCAAGCGAGGTGGCGCGGTCGGGGTCGTGCGCCATGATATAGGCGACGAACGCCTTGCGGTTCGCCTTGGCAAGGGCGGCGAACGTGCGGTCGATACGGGTCATGCGGCGCGCCTTTGGAAACGGGTCGCCATCTCATAGGGGGGAACGCCGGGCGGGAAAAGGGGCGGGCGGGGCCCGCAAGGCCCCGCGTCAACTGGACGGGCGGTCGCGGCTGACCTAGAAGGCCGCGAAACATGGAACGAAGGGACGCGGGCATGGGCTTTCGCATGGGGATCGTCGGGCTGCCGAACGTGGGCAAGTCCACGCTGTTCAACGCGCTGACGCGCACCGCCGCCGCCCAGGCCGCGAACTTTCCCTTTTGCACGATCGAGCCGAACGTGGGCGAGGTCGCGGTCCCCGACGCGCGGCTGGACACGCTGGCGGGCATCGCGGGGTCCAAGCAGATCATCCCGACGCGGATCACCTTTGTCGACATCGCGGGCCTCGTGAAGGGGGCGAGCAAGGGCGAAGGCCTGGGCAACCAGTTCCTCGCCAACATCCGCGAGGTGGACGCCATCGCCCATGTCCTGCGCTGCTTCGAGGATGGCGACATCACCCATGTCGAGGGCCGCGTGGACCCGGTCGCCGACGCCGAGACGATCGAGACCGAGCTGATGATCGCCGACCTCGAGTCGATCGAGCGGCGGCTCGCGAACCTCGCCCGCAAGCTGAAGGGCGGCGACAAGGAAGCGGCGGCCCAGGACCGCCTGCTCAAGCAGGCGCAGACGGTGCTTGAGGCGGGGCAGCCCGCGCGGTCGATTGCCGTGGCCGAGGACGACCGCAAGGCGTGGGACATGCTGCAGCTGCTGACGGCCAAGCCCGTCCTTTACGTCTGCAACGTGGCCGAGGACGAGGCCGCCAGCGGCAATGCGCAGTCCGAGCGCGTGGCGGAACTCGCCCGCGCGCAAGGGGCGGGGCACGTCGTGATCTCGGCCCGGATCGAGGAAGAGATCAGCCAGCTTCCCGCCGACGAGGCGCAGATGTTCCTGGGCGAGATGGGGCTGGACGAGGCGGGGCTGGATCGCCTGATCCGCGCGGCCTACGCGCTGCTGGGCCTGCAGACCTACTTCACGGTCGGCCCCAAGGAAGCCCGCGCCTGGACCATCACCCGAGGCACGCTGGCGCCCCAAGCCGCGGGCGTGATCCACGGCGACTTCGAAAAGGGCTTCATCCGCGCCGAGACGGTCGCCTATGACGACTACGTTGCCGGGCAGGGCGAGGCGGGTGCGCGCGAGGCGGGCAAGTTCCGCGTGGAAGGCAAGACCTACGAGGTCAAGGACGGCGACGTCCTGCACTTCCTCTTCAACGCCTGACGGCCGCGCGGCCGTCCGCTTCAGCCAAGCCCCGCGACCCGCAGCCCTTCGGGCGCGAGGAACGGAAAGAACCGCGCCACATGGTGCTGCGTCTCGTCGGGCGTCAGCGGCTTCAGCGCGCGCGCATGGCGGTCGAACAGGCTGTCGTTCAGACCGTGCCGCGTCACCAGCGACAGGCCGCTCGGCAGGGTGAGCGCCGGAAACCGCCGCCCGATCGCGAAATGGCCGAAGCGGAAGATGCTCGCCTTGGGATGACGCAAGGCGAGGCCCGCACCAAGGAACGGCTGGCTGCGCAGATAGGCGGTCCGGTCCGGCACATGCGCGAACATGACGTCGGGAAAGCTGATCGCGAACGGGTCCGGCCCCGCCATCAGAAGCGCGGCGCTGGATCTGAGCCGCGCGACGTAGCCCGCAAACAGCGCGTCGTCGTCATCCAGCCGGAACTGGACCGTCTCGCCGTGCCGGAACCCCATCTCGGCAAAGACACGGGCCTGCGCCTCCCCCACCGTGGTCGCGGGAAAGAACCGCAGCACGACCTGCGGGACCGTGTCGCAGAGGGCCTGAAGCCTGTCGCGGAAGGCCGCGGGCATCAGCTCGGACGCAAGGACGAGAAAGTTGAAATCCGGATCGGTCTGCCCGGCGATCGACGGCAGGGTGACGTGCTGAAACAGCGCGAACCGCGCGGCGAGCCGGTCGGGGCTGAACAGCACCGCCGCCTGCTCCTCCTGCACCCGCTCCTCGTCCCCGGGCGGTACCATGCGCCACGGCTTCCAGTCGCCGCGCCCGACGAGCGAGAAGCGGCAGATCCCCACGATGCGCATCCATGCTCCTTTGCTGTGATCGCCCGGCTGGCCATGTGGGCGGGCGCGGTCATCGCCGTGTTAGGCTACGTCGGCAGCGCCTGCAAAGCGGATCGCGCCTGGACGAACGCAGCTACGGCCGCCCGTCCCCTTTTTTGCCCATCCATGCCGAACGCCCTTGTTCAGCCCGCCGAACTGCTGCTATTCCCGCCGGCGGAGTGGTGGCCGAGTGGTCGAAGGCACACCCCTGCTAAGGGTGCAGGCGGGAAACCGTCTCGAGGGTTCGAATCCCTTCCGCTCCGCCACTTGCCCTTGCGAAAGCGTTCTCCCGATCCGGCTGCGGCCGGATTTTTCCGTTGTTTTCGAGGGTTATGCGGGTGGGGCTGTGAACCGGCCCAAGTGCCAGCGGGGCCGAAGTCGGTCTCTCACGGCAGATATTCTCTGGAGCTGTCAACCAAGCCCGTATGGTTCAGTGAGGTAACCCGCTGATTTTGATGTCTTAATGCGTAATTCCTGCGGCAACTCTTATCGAATTCCATGCGCATAGCAAAGCGGACCGGGATCCAACCCCTCTTCATCCGTTCGCCCCAGGCTCGCCTTGAGTCAACGTGCCCTCCGCCTCCCAGTCTGCGTAGCACCTCCCGTCGGCAAGCTTCCACAGTATGCGTCCGTTTGCGCTGGCTCCAATCACGGTTGCTGCGGCTGCCGAAGCTGATGTGAAACTGTAATCGCTGGCAAAGACCAGCATGCTGGCGTCAACGCGAAGGACGCCCGACTTCAGAAGCGTCTCCCGAAGCGCGAGAGTGCCCTTGGGGATAGTAGGCGTTGTGCGTGCGCGCGCCTTGGAACCTGCCTTTACGACGAAGTCGCCCGATTGAGAGATCATCATTTCCGCAGAAAAGCCTTCCCCCCTGAAAAAGAAAGCCGGGCTCGGGTCGTCTGCCGTCGTAGTCAGTTGCTCCAGTGGCTCAGCTGCCCTGCCGCGCATCTCGCGGAAAAGATCCCAACCAAGCGCACCGACAAGTGTCTTGGTCTGGTCGACGAACTCTTCCATCGCCGCCCTGTCGGGCAGCGGGAGCTTGCCAGCATCTTCGGACGGACGTTTGCTGTTCGGGACATGCCACCGTGGATTGCCCCCAACCGCACGGATGAGGCAAGCTTCCACATATCGCGCGTGGCTCTTTGTCAGATTTTCATCTTTGCTGATGAGCACCACGGTATCGGTCCAGTAGGCCTTCGGGTCACGTCCAGCGTCATTTGAATTATGGGTGTAGAGCCGCGAGCCAATACCCTCAGACTCGCCGATATAGGCGATCAGCCTGTCGGGATGAACCGCGCCGGGTTTGCCGGAGGCTCCAACTCTTGAGTAGGATGGAGCATCATGAGCAAGACCACGAACAAGTTTTCCCCTGAAGTGCGCGAGCGGGCCGTGCGGCTGGTTCTCGACAACGAGGCGCATCATCCGTCGCGCTGGCAGGCGGTCATGTCGATCGCGGCGAAGATCGGCTGCACACCGCAGATGCTGAACGACTGGGTCAAGAAGGCCGAGGTCGACAGCGGCCGGCGCGCGGGCATCCCCACCGAGATGGCCGAGAGGATGAAGGCGCTCGAGCGGGAGAACCGCGAGTTGCGCCAGGCCAACGAGATTCTGCGCAAGGCCAGCGCGTATTTTGCGATGGCGGAGCTCGACCGCCGGTCGAAGTGATGGTCGGGTTCATCGACGACCATCGAGGGGAACACGGGGTCGAGCCGATCTGCGACGTGCTGCCGATCGCCCCGTCCACCTACTATGATCACCTGGCAAAGCGGTCTGATCAAGCCCGGCGGTCAGATCGCGCGCGCCGGGACGACGAGCTGCGCCCCGAGATCAAGCGCGTCTTCGAAGACAACTGGAGCGTCTTCGGCGTGCGCAAGGTCTGGCACCAGCTACGCCGCGAAGAGTTTGACGTCGCCCGCTGCACGGTCGGGAGGTTGATGAAGGACATGGGTATTCAGGGCATTATCCGAGGCAAGCCCCACAGGACGACGATCCCCGACAAGAAGCAGCCCTTCCCGATGGACAAGGTAAACCGCCAGTTCCGCGTGCCAGCGCCGAACATGCTGTGGGTTTCGGACTTCACCTATGTCGCGACCTGGAAGGGGTTCGTCTATGTGGCTTTCGTCATCGACGCCTATGCTCGGCGCATCGTCGGGTGGCGTGTCAGCACGACCCCTCATGCCGGGTTCGTTCTCGATGCTCTCGAGCAGGCGGTCCATGAACGGCGCCCTACCAAGGGCATGGGGCTCGTCCATCATTCGGACCGCGGATCGCAATACCTGTCCATCAAATACACCGAACGACTGGCCGAAGCGGGCATCGAGCCTTCAGTCGACAGCGTCGGCGACAGCTACGACAACGCACTGGCCGAGACAATCAACGGCCTGTTCAAGGCTGAAGTCATCCACCGCCGTGGCCCTTGGCGCAGCTTCGAGACCGTCGAATACGCAACCCTCGAATGGGTGGATTGGTTCAACAACAGCCGCCTACTCGAGCCGATCGGGAACATCCCGCCCGCAGAAGCCGAGGCCAACTTCTACGCCGCTCTGGACGCTGAACCCATGGCCGCGTAACTAACCGAAATCAGCCTCCGGCAAACCCGGCGCGGTTCATCAACTCGGGAACGCCTTTCACGGACGGTTAGGCTGGGGAGTAGCACGGTTCTCGCTGTTCTGGGCTTCAGCCGCAGTATTGAGCTTGCGATAGGCTTCCGATGACAGCCAACCCGTCACGACCTTCTGGAACGATTTGTCGTTCATGAATCGCGCGAAGATCTCCTCGTTCTGATCCATGCGTTCAACGAACAGTGTTTCGAGCAGGTTCTTGAAAACGAGTTCAAACTTGTCGCCGGGATTTACGGCTGCCGCTTGCCTCAAGGCTGCATCCGAGATCGCCGCTTCCACGATCTGATCGAAGAACAGCTGGTCGGCCTGATTGAAGTCGGTGCCGAACCGGTCGTTGACGACATCGATGAGTCGCGAGAGCGGCACCGCTTCCTCGTGGAGGACACCGGTTCCGACCTCGGATGGGCCATCGAGCCGGTTGGCTTGGCCATCATTCAGGCTGATCGAGCCTTCGCTGATCTTCTGAAGGCGGTAGTATTCAAGCCGCACTTCGTCATCGAACTGGTAGGACGGCCCGGCGCCCCGCTTTGGCAGTTTAGTCGCGAGGTGGCGCAGGAAAACATAGAGGCGTTCGAGGTCGGTGTCCTGATAGGGAATGATCTGGCTGAGGAATCCGTAGAGACTACAAAAGGCCATCAACTTGCCGCGCCACAGCTCGGCCTCGTCGGGATTCTCCTCCTGTGTCTCCTTGAAGCGGGCCACGCAAGGATCAAGCGCGGCATTCATTAACTGATGGTCGTTTGGGCTCTGGCGTTGGCGCGGCTTGAAATAGACGGCGCTGAAACGGTCCAGGTCCGCGACGACATAGATGCCCTCGGCATCCAGCTCGCTCTTTATCTCATACATCCTGGCCGGATCGACGTCCTCGCCTACCTCCGCGCCTTCGAAGTAGGTCTTGAACGCCTCGCGGATTTCATCGCGCTCGTTGACGAAATCGAGGACGAACGTGTCTTCCTTCAGGGCGTGGATTCTGTTCAGGCGAGAAAGCGTCTGCACCGCCTGGATGCCAGCAAGCCGCCGGTCCACATACATCGTGTGCAGCAAGGGTTGATCGAAGCCCGTCTGGTACTTCTCGGCGACGAGCAACACCTGGTATTCCTGCGTCGCAAAAACCTCTGGCAGTTCCTTCTCACGGACGCCGAGGTTCATGCCTTCCTCGGTGTAGGTGACGTCCTTCAGCTTGTCGTCCGTGACTACGCCTGAGAATGCCACCAGCGATTTGATGGCGTAGCCTTTTTCCTTCACGTAGCGATCGAAACTCTGCTTGTAGCGAACTGCCTCGAGGCGGGAACCCGTCACCACCATGGCCTTGGCTCGTCCACCGATCTTGTGCTGCGTAGCGGCTTGGAAGTGCTCAATCATCACTTCGGTTTTCTGAGCGATGTTGTGCGGATGAAGCTTGAGGAACCGCGCGAGGGCGCGTGCTGCCTTCTTCCGCTCTACGTTCGGATCATCCTCGCTCGCCTTGAGCAGCCGGAAATAGGTGGCGTAGGTCGTGTAGTGCTTCAGGACGTCGAGGATGAAGCCTTCCTCGATCGCTTGGCGCATTGTGTAGCGATGGGCGGGTTTGCCGTCGCGCCCGAATACCTTGAGCGTCTTGTGCTTCGGCGTAGCAGTAAACGCGAAGGAACTGAGGTTTGCCTGCCTGCCGCGTTTCGCCATCGACCGATATAGCTCGTCCATGTCGTCTTCGTCGTTCGCCGACATGGCTCGCGCAGCCTCTTCGCGAAGGCCCTGCCCGCCGAGAACTTCCTTCAGGTCGGTTGCCGTCTCGCCGCCCTGCGAGCTGTGTGCCTCATCGATGATCACCGCACACCGGCGCATCTTCAGCACACCTCCTTCGGCGTCGCCTCGCTCGTCGGCGATCTTGGCCAACTGACGCGAGACGAATGGAAACTTCTGAAGGGTGGTGATGATGATTGGCACGGCACTTTCGAGTGCTTCCGCCAGCTGACGCGAGTCCTCGTCGATCTTCTGGACGACGCCGTGCTTGTGTTCGAACTGGTAAATCGTGTCCTGAAGCTGCTTGTCCAGGACCACGCGGTCAGTGATGACGATCACGCTGTCGAAAACCCGCTCGTTCGCTTCGTCATGCAGGGATGCGAGCCTGTGCGTCAGCCAGCCGATGGTGTTGCTCTTTCCGCTGCCGGCCGAGTGTTCGATCAGATAGTTGTTGCCCACCCCTTCTCTCAACGCCTGGTGGACCAACGACCGGACCGCTTCAAGCTGGTGGTACCGCGGAAAGATCATCGTTTCCTTCTTGACCTTTCGACCCTGGTCGTCGCGCTTCTCCTCGACCTGGAGATGAATGAAGCGCGCCAGGAGGTCGAGCAGGCTGTCTCGTTGCAGCACCTCTTCCCACAGATATGCCGTTCGGTAGCTCCTCCCCTTGGTGTCGGGCGCATTGCCTGCACCACCGTTGTTGCCCTTGTTGAAGGGCAGGAAGTGGGTGGCCGCACCTGCAAGCCGCGTGGTCATGAACACCGTGTCCGTGTCAGCCGCAAAGTGGACCAACATGCGCCGCTTGAACTCAAAGATCGGTTCGCGCGGGTCACGATCATGCCGGTACTGGTGCAAGGCGTGCTCGACCGTCTGTCCGGTCATCGGGTTCTTGAGTTCGACCGACACAACTGGAATGCCATTCACGCTCAGTGCAACGTCCAGTGACTTTTCGGAGGTCCTTGAGAAGTGCAATTGCCGCGTGAGCCCGACCCTGTTGGCAGCGTAGCGAGCTTCCAGTTCCGGGTTCAGGCCGTGCGCCGCCTTGAAGAATGCCACCCGCAGGGTCTTGCCGTAACACTTGAAGCCGTGACGCAAGGTGGCCAGAGAGCCTTCTCGGTCCATCCACTTGGTCAGATCGGCAAGGACTTGGGAGCCAGTCTTCTCCCCATGGAGCGCCTCCAGAGCCTTCCATTCCTTCGGCTGTGTTTCGCGGATGAAGGAAAGGACAGTCTCGGGGAAGATAGCGCGATCACGGTCGAAGCCCGACGCCGGCTCCGGCACGGCACCATTCGCCAGCATCGTGGCTTCGATGATGGTTTCGAAAGCTCCTTCTGAATGTCGGGCGTGGCTCATTGCTAAACTTGACCTCCAGGTCGCGATATCAGTTCTTCATTTGCATCAAAACAGGCATATGAAGTTCCGGAAAATGCCTCGCGAAGACGCCGCCTAAGGTCAATGTCACCTTGGAACACGGTCCAGAAAATCGAAAACATACCGCGGCCCTTGGCCACCTCGACCACCAGATTGCGGACTTGCTCTGTGTCGTTGTCCTCAACTTGCTTCCGACACCATTCGGCCATTTGCCATGCCTCGAAGCGGCGCTGCCATCGTAGATCGGCGTTACTAGGCTCGCGACCTGGGTTGCCTGGGTACTTATCTAAGCCAACAAGTGCGATCGTCTGCTGGGCCTTTGCCTGCATAGCTGGCGCAAGGGTTGATCGCGCTTCCACTAGTCCGCCAACCTTGTATTCAACTGCAGACAACGTGTTTTCAGTATCTGGCCAAATAAAATCGGCGAGTACTAGCAGAGTGTCGCCTTTTACAGAATTGCAATTCACGCAGCCAAGAAGAAAATTCGTCCATTCATTCCTAAGGGCAGGCACGGGATCCTTTGGCTGTACGTGCTCGACGGCCAGGTGTGTTTCGATCTGTCTTTCGCAGTAACTACAGTAGTCACCCATGCGAGCTACGAGATGGGGATATGCATCCCGATAGTTCGCAAAGGCCCCGGGGGCCGCTCCTCGTTCAACTGGACGCATCGCCACCCTCGCGCTCTTTGGTTTGTCTCTCCAGCTTAAGGAGCGCCTGGAAGGCGGGGTCATCACTGAATGGAACTGAAAGCTTGACCTGCCCCCCTCGGGTCCCTCGTTCATAACGAGAGTCTGCGGGTTTGAGATTGGTAGTCGGGTCGGCCGTTCTGG
>NZ_VJYZ01000014.1 GCF_007018965.1 Paracoccus marinus | reverse complement strand
CCATCGAGGACCTCATGCCCTGGCGCTTCAACCAGCCGTCAAGCATCGCCGCATAGGGCAACGACCTCGCGCTTACGAACATCTGGGCCTATCTGCGGGCAAACCGCCTCGCCATCTCCGTCTTCGACACCTACGACGACATCGTTGACCGATGCTGCGACGCCTGGAACGCCTTCGCAAACGACCCCGAGCGTGTCCGATCAATTGCTACGCGTGAATACGCAGAGGCGGTCAATTCTTAGGGCGGTTGGTATAATGTCTTGCTTGCTGCCCGGTCCAAGCAGCCATTCAGGAACGTTTGGACCGGGTGCCGCCGCTGACTTCCAACACTCACCAGAAAAGCGCTAACCTGACGGTTGCGGCGGTCTCAGCGGCCTTCAGAGCGCTCGAAGAAGTCGTTGGCCACCTTTTCGATTACGCTGTCTGGAGTGCGGAAGTAGGTCATGTTGACAAATGGCGGAGCCATAAGCGGATCGACGTGATGTCGATGAAGCCCAGGAAGCTTTCGGCGGTC
>NZ_VJYZ01000013.1:7500-124065 GCF_007018965.1 Paracoccus marinus | reverse complement strand
GTTCGGCCGCTTGCGACAGGTTCAGCGTCTGCATGACGGAGATCAGCCCGATGGGCAGGATCGCCACCGACAGAAGCATCCCAAGCCTGAAACCCAGCCCGCGCATGAAGTGTAGTTGCTCGGGCAGTCGTGTCATGGCCGGCACTACCGAGAGACGGGGTTGTTCGCCATGACTGCCATTGTGGCGCGGTCGGTCATCTCGAACTCCTCGCCGTCCTTGAGGTGCAGCAGCTCGGCCAGCCGCTTGCGGCCGCGGTTCGCACGCGACTTCACCGTGCCGACCGCCACGCCCGTCATCTCGGCCGCTTCTTCATAGGAAAAGCCGGATGCGCCGACCATGACCAGCGCCTCGCGCTGCTCGTCGGGCAGCTTGGCGAAGGCCACGCGGAAATCGTTCATCGCCAGACGGCCGTCATGTTCGGGCCGGGTCGCCTGCCGCGCGGCATGGATGCCGTCGGTGTCGCTGACCTCGCGCCGGGTCTTGCGGCGGGCCGAATAGAAGGTGTTGCGAAGGATGGTAAACAGCCACGCGCGCAGGTTCGTCCCGACCTGGAACTTGTCCATGTTGGTCCACGCCTTGACGATGGTGTCCTGCACCAGGTCGTCGGCGGCCGCGCCTTCGCGGGTCAATGACAGCGCGAAAGCCCGCAATGCGGGCAGGTGCTGGACAAGCTCGTCTTTCGGATCGGCGACCTTGGCGATCGTCCCGTCCGCCTCGGCGGGTCTGGCCATCTTCATTCCTGTCCGCGAAGCTTTTCGAGGAGGCTCAGGAACCTGTCGGGGACCTCTTGTGATTGGTCCTGCTCATATACCCGCCGCAAATTCTCGTCGATCTGCTTTTCCAAGGCGGCGCGTTTGCTGTCTTCACGCCTTATGTTCATTTCGTAGGTTTCTTTCCGGAAATCTTGTGTGCGCCTGCTCCAACCGCTAGTTAGCACCGAAGGTTCCGAGGAACGACCAAAAATTGAGGCCTCCATGTCAGCTGCAGATCTTGCCCAGTCGATCGGTCGCGAGCTGCCCTATCTTCGCCGCCACGCGCGCGCCCTGACCGGGACGCAGCGCGCGGGCGACAACTATGCCGCCGCCACGCTGGAAGCGATCCTGGCGGATCGCAGCATGATTTCGGGCGAAGATACGCGCATTTCGCTGTTCCGCGCCTTCCACGCGATCTGGCAAAGCTCGGGCCAGCCCGTGGAAACCGACGACCAGACCTCGCGTGAGGCGCGGGCCCAGTCGCACCTGCGCACGCTGACCCCGAACTCGCGCGAGGCGCTGCTGCTCCGCACGATCGAGGAACTGCGCTACGACCAGATCGCCGAGGTCATGCAGATCGACCAGGACGAGGCCGAGGAACTGGTGCAGATCGCCCTGAACGAGATGGGGCGCGCGATCCGCGGCCGCGTCATGATCATCGAGGACGAAACCATCATCGCGATGGACCTCAAGGGCATCGTGCAGGCGATGGGGCACGAGGTCACGGGCATCGCGCGCACCCATTCCGCCGCGATCCAGCTTGCCGGCGACCGCCAGCCCGACCTGATCCTGGCCGACATCCAGCTGGCCGACGGCTCGTCGGGCATCGACGCGGTGAACGAGCTGCTGACCAGCCTCGGCGACCTGCCGGTGATCTTCATCACCGCGTTCCCGGAACGGCTGCTGACCGGCGACCGGCCCGAGCCCGCGTTCCTGATCTCCAAGCCCTACAGCGAGGAACAGGTCCGTTCGGCCGTGAGCCAGGCGATGTTCTTCGCATCCAGCGCGGGCATGAACGCGGCCTGATCCGCGCGTGACCGCTGAATGAAGAAGGCCGGCCGCATCGCGCGCCGGCTTTCTTTTTTTCGCGCCGCCCCGCTCAGACGATCGAGGCGTCCCGCGTCTCGCGCCCGATCAGCAGCGTGACGGCCGCCGCCAGCACCAGCAGCGCCGCAAAGACCCCGATCGCCAGCGCGAAGTCGCGCTCGATCACGCTGCGCAGCAGGCTCGGCGCGGCGATCCCGCCGAGCCGAGCCATCGCGCCCGCCGTGCCCATGCCGGTCCCGCGCAGCGTGGTCGGGTAAAGCTCGGGCGTAAAGGCATACAGCGCCCCCCACGTTCCCAGGAGCGCAAAGCTCATCACGATCAGCGAGGCGGCGATCATCATCGGCGAGGCGGCAAGCACGAAGGCCATGCAGCCCGCGGCCGAGATCAGCAGGAACGCCTGCAGCGTCGCCCGCCGTCCCAGCCGCTCGACCCCCCAGGCGGCCAGCGCGTAGCCGGGCAGCTGCGCCAGCGCCAGCACGACAAGGAAACCGTAGCCGCGCACGAAGCCGAAGCCCTCGGTCGCAAGCCGCGCCGGCAGCCAGACGAACACCCCGTAATAGGACAGCGACACCAGGAACCACAGCGCCATGACCGCGATCGTTGTGCGGGCAAGGCCGTTGGCGAACAGCCCCTCGCCGGGGACGGCCGGGGGCGCGGACACGACCGCATCCTGCCGCAACGGCGCCACGCCGTTCGCGGTCCGCACCCGGTCCAGCACCTGCCGCGCCTCGTCCGCGCGGCCCTTGCGGATCAGGAACATGGGCGATTCCGGCACCCACAGCCGCAGGAAGATCCCGATCAGCGCCGGCAGTGCTGCCACCACGTAGATCAGCCGGTAAGGCGCGGCGAACCCGGTCGTCGCCGCGTACCATGCCGTCAGCGCCACGATCAGCGTGCCGACGGCCCAGAACCCTTCTAGCCAGACCAGCCAGCGGCCGCGGTTCTTCGGCGGCAGGAACTCGGCCATCATCGCGTAATCGACCGGCAGCGTGCCGCCCACCGCCATGCCGGTGAGGAATCGCAGGATCAGAAGCGCCTCGAACGAGGGCGCGAAGGCCGAGGCGAGGCCGAACACCGCGTCGCAGGCGACCGTCAGCAGCAGGACGTTGCGCCGCCCGATCCGGTCCGCGATGCGCCCGAACAGCGCCGCGCCCACGAACATGCCAAGGAAAAACAGCGTCCCCGTCTGCTGCGCTGCCTGCGGCACCGTCAGCCCGAACCGCGCCGCGATCGACGGCGCGGCAAAGCCCACCGCCACGACCTGCATCGCGTCGGCCGCCCAGACGAGACCGAAGATCATCATCAGCCGGCGCTGGAAGCGCCCGGCCCCCGCCCCGGCAAGGGCTTGGTCGACAGTCGTGTTCATTCGGGCGCGGCCTTTCGTGGCTCACCGGCAAGTGCGGGGCGTTAAACGAAAAAGGGCCGCGCCAGATGGCACGGCCCCATGATCGGGCGATGTGCCCCAAGTCAGGCGTTGACGGAATCCTTCAGCGCCTTTGCGATCGTGACCTTCACGACCTTGTCGGCGGGCTTCTGCATCATTTCCTGGGTCTGCGGGTTGCGGACCATGCGCTCGGGGCGGGCGCGGCAGGCGACCTTGCCGATGCCGGGCAGGGCGACCGAGCCGCCTTCGGCGACGACGCGCGACACGACCGACTGCAGCGCGTCAAGCGCGGCGGTGGCGGTTTTCTTGTCGCCGCCCATTTCTTCGGCCAGCGCGGCGACCAGTTGGGTCTTGGTCATCGGTTTCGCGGCGGCGGTGGTAGTGGCCATCGGATCGTCTCCTGTTGTCCCGGTCAGGGTTTCTTGCGGCACCGTGGGCTTTGGCCCGGCATTTCCCTGCTACACAGTGTTTTGACCCGCATTTCAAGCATTTTTCATCGCCGCAGCGCAGCCATCGGCTGCAAGTCGCGGGTCAAAGGAACGCCGTTTCCTGAAACGAGCGCAACTTGCGCGAGTGGATCCGCTCCAACGGGGTCTCGCGCAGCTTTTCCATCGCGCGGATGCCGATCAGCAGGTGGCTTGCGACCTGGGTGCGGTAAAAGTCGGTCGCCATGCCGGGCAGCTTCAGCTCGCCATGCAGGGGCTTGTCGCTGACGCACAGCAGCGTGCCATAGGGCACCCGGAACCGGAACCCGTTGGCGGCGATGGTCGCGCTTTCCATGTCAAGCGCGACCGCCCGCGACTGCGACAGCCGCTGCACCGGCCCCGACTGGTCGCGCAGTTCCCAGTTCCGGTTGTCGATCGTGGCGACCGTCCCCGTCCGCATGATCCGCTTCAGCTCGTAGCCGTCCAGCCGGGTGATCTCGGCCACCGCTTCCTGCAGCGCGACCTGCACCTCGGCCAGGGCCGGGATCGGCACCCAGACGGGCAGGTCGTCGTCCAGCACGTGATCCTCGCGCAGATAGGCGTGGGCCAGGACATAGTCGCCCAGCGACTGGCTGTTGCGCAGCCCCGCGCAGTGGCCGACCATCAGCCAGGTGTGCGGGCGAAGGACCGCGATGTGGTCGGTCGCGGTCTTGGCGTTCGACGGGCCGACGCCGATGTTGACCAGCGTGATCCCTTTCCCGTCCGCGCGCTTGAGGTGGTAGGCCGGCATCTGCGGGGTTTTCGCGCCGGTGGCGATCACGTCCTCGGGCCGT
The DNA here is from genome assembly GCF_007018965.1 of Paracoccus marinus. Lineage (GTDB taxonomy): Bacteria > Pseudomonadota > Alphaproteobacteria > Rhodobacterales > Rhodobacteraceae > Paracoccus > Paracoccus marinus. The sequence continues at coordinate 119,623 of NZ_VJYZ01000013.1, read as the reverse complement.
TCCAGCACGCTGTTGCCGGGGCTGACAAAGGCGGTGTAGCCGCTGTCCGGCTGCGCCAGCGCGCGGCGGGCGAACGCCTCGAACTCGTCCACGTAGAACTGGTAGTTCGTGAACATCACGAAGGTCTGGAAATGTTCGGGCGCGGTCGCGGTATAATGCGCCAGCCGCGCCAGCGAATAATCCACCCGCTGCGCGGTGAAGGGGGCGAGCGGCCAGCTTCCGTCCGGGTTCGGGCCCGCGATCCCGTTGACGATGTCGTCGTTCATCGACCCCAGGTCCGGTACGTCGAACACGTCGCGCAGCGAATAGCCCAGCACGCCTTCCTGCGGCACGTTCAGGTCGCTGCGGGTGGCGACGGCGAAATGCACGGGGATCGGCGTGTCGCTGTCGCTGATCGCGACGCCGACGCCGTGGTTGCGGATCAGCAGGCCGATCTGTTCCTCCAGATAGTCGCGGAACAGTTCCGGGCGGGTGATCGTCGCCGCATAGCTGCCCGGCACCGCAACGTGGCCAAACGACAGCCGCGAATCCGTCTGGCTGTGGACCGAGGTCGTCAGCCGCACCTCGGGGTAGAACGCGCGGTAACGCGCCTGCGGCGGCGCGCCGCCCAGCGTCGCGAGGAAGCGGTCCAGCAGGTATTGCGAGGCGCGGTCGTAAAGCTCGATCAGCCGGTCCACGGCCGCCTTCGGGTCGTCGAAAAAGGCGCGCTCGACCGGGTCCGGCGTCTCGACCGGCAGCAGACGTGAAATGCCGTTCATGGGCAGCCCCTTCGCGCGCGCGGCGGGCGCGAGGGGTGGCCCGCCTGTTGGGCCCGGACTGTCGCACCGGGGCGCGACACTGGCAAGACGACCACCGCGAACCTATCTGACCTTCAAACGAAGGAGCTTTCATGGACCTCTCGATCCTCGATCTGGCCCCCGTGTCCGAGGGGTCGGACGCCGCCACCTCGATCAGGAACAGCGTCCGGTTGGCGCAGGCCGCCGAGACGCAGGGCTACCGGCGCTACTGGCTGGCCGAACACCACAACATGCCGGGCATCGCCAGCGCCGCGACCGCGGTGCTGATCGGCCACATCGCCGACCACACCCGCACGATCCGCGTGGGCGCCGGCGGGATCATGCTGCCGAACCACGCACCCTTGGCGGTGGCCGAGGCGTTCGGCACGCTGGCCACCGTTCACGGACCGCGCATGGACCTTGGTCTGGGCCGCGCGCCGGGCGGCGACGGCGCGGTGATGCAGGCGCTTCGGCGCGGCATGGGGCGCAACGACGACTTCCCGAACGACGTGGTGGAGCTGCTTTCCTATCTCGGCCCGGAACGGCCGGGCGCGGCCGTCGCCGCGCATCCGGGGCAGGATACGAACGTGCCGGTCTGGATCCTCGGCTCGTCGCTTTACGGCGCGAGCCTCGCCGCTGCGCTGGGGCTGCCGTATGCATTCGCATCGCACTTCGCGCCGGGCGATCTGGACCAGGCGGTGCAGCTGTACCGCGACCGGTTCCAGCCGGGGCCCTGGGGCGATGCCCCGCGCTTCATGCTGGCGGTGAACGTCTTTGCCGCCGACACCGACGAGGCGGCGATGAAGCTGCGGACGAGCCAGCAGCAAAGCTTCTACCGCCTGCGAACCGGCGCGCCCGGCAAGCTGCCGCCGCCCGTGGACGACCTGTCGCAGGTGGTGCCCGCGCAGTATCACCCGACGCTCGACGCCGCGCTGCGCGTGACGGCCGCTGGATCGCCGCAGACGGTCAAGCGCCAGCTCGACGACTTCGCCGCCCGCTACCGCCCCGACGAGATGATCCTGACCGGCATGATCCACGACCCCGACGCGCGGCTGCGCAGCTTCGCCATCGCGGCCGAGGTGATGAGGTGACGAAACGCCTCGTCGCCATCGGTCACGGCTATTCCGCCGGGTTCCTGACCCGGCGGCTGGTGCCCGAGGGGTGGACCGTCACCGGAACGACCCGCGACGGCGCGGCCAAGGTCGCGGCGGCCGGGGCGGACCCGCTGGTCTGGCCCGGTGACGATGCCCGCCTGCGCGCCGAACTTGCGCGCGCGGGCGCGGTCCTTCTCAGCGTGCCGCCGGGGCCGGACGGCGATCCGGTGCTGCGTGCGCTGGCGGACGCCATCGCCGCAAGCCCGGCCGCGTGGATCGGTTACCTGTCCACCACCGGCGTCTATGGCGACCGCGCGGGTGGCTGGGTGGACGAAACCTCACCCCTTGTCCCCACCACCGAACGCGGTCGCCAGCGTGTCGCGGCCGAGGCCGGGTGGCAGGCGCTCGCGCAGGCGCGCGGCCTGCCGCTGCACATCTTCCGCCTTGCCGGTATCTACGGCCCCGGCAGCGGCCCGTTCCAGAAGATCCGCAACGGCACCGCCCGCCGCATCGTGAAGCCGGGCCAAGTCTTTTCCCGCATCCACGCCGAGGACATAGCGCAGGTTCTGGCCGCGTCCATCGCGCGGCCGCATCCCGGCGCGGTCTACAACGTCTGCGACGATGACCCCGCCCCGCCGCAGGACGTGATCGCGCATGCCGCCACGCTGATCGGCGCGCCGGTTCCGCCCGCGCAGGACTACGACGAGGCAGCGATGACGCCGATGGCGCGCAGCTTCTATGCCGAAAGCAAGCGGGTGCGGAACGACCGCATCAAGGACGAGCTTGGCGTGCGCCTGCTTTACCCCGACTACCGCGCCGGACTGGCTGCGATCCTGGCGGCCGAGGCGGCCTAGTCGCCGATCCGGCAGCAGCCCGTCAGCATCTGCGACTGCTGCCGCGTCCCGTCGAAGATAACCGTCGCGGTCAGCCCGTAGGCGCGGTCCGACATGCCGTCGCTGCAGGTCTGCGGCTGGATCACCGCCGTCATCCGACCCGCATCGTCGCCCGCGATCACGCCCCGCAGCGGGCTCCGCGGCACCCCGTCATCCATGACCGACCGCAGGGCCATCACCCGTTCGCCCTTGTCGGCCGAGGAAAACACGACCTCGCCACCCCGCGCCTCGATCCCCCAGAACGGCTCGGTCCCGGTGCAGCGCAGCGTCTGCGGCAACTCGCCGTCGGCCCACACATCGGTGCGGTATCGAAGAAAGCGCGAGTTGACCCAGCCCCGCCGCCCGGCCGTGTTGACCTGCGCCCAGCCCGACCGCTCGGCCACGACCTCGACGCCCGTCGCATCGGGGGCAAGGGTGCCGATCACCGCGGCCGAGGCATCTGGCCTTTCGCGGATCTTCAGCGTGTCGCCCGCCGCGACGCCGGTCACGTCTAACAGCGTGGGCAGCGTGTATACGGGCGTCGCGAGCGCGGGGCCGGCGATCAGGGCCAGCACGGCCGCGAAAAGACCTGCGCGCATGGGCGGAACTCCTCAGGCAGCGATCCCGAAAATATGCCCGATTCCCGACGTGATTGCCATCGCCGCGCTGCCCCAGACCAGCACCCGGACGATCCCGCGCCCGACCTTCGCGCCACCGGCGATGGCGCCGATCGCGCCAAGGGCGGCCAGCGCCACCAGCGTCACGACCCACACCACCCGCGCGGTGCTGCCCGGCGCGGCCAGCAGCGCCGCCGCCATCGGAACCGCGCCCGCCGCGCTGAACGTCAGCGCCGAGGCGAGCGCCGCCTGCATCGGCTTGGCCGCCATGACCTCGGTCAGGCCCAGCTCGTCGCGGACATGGGCGCCCAGCGCATCGTGTTCCGTCAGCTCGACCGCGACCAGCCGCGCGGTGTCGGGGGCCAGGCCCCGCGCCTCGTAGATGCGGACCAGTTCCTCCAGTTCAATGTCGGGCTGGCTGCGCAGCGCCCGTTTTTCGCGCCGGATGTCGGCCTTTTCAATGTCCATCTGCGAACTAACACTGACATATTCCCCCGCCGCCATCGACAGCGCCCCGGCCGCAAGCCCGGCGACCCCGGCCACGACGACCGCGCGCGGATCGCTGCTCGCGTTCGTCACCCCGACGATCAGCGAGGCGATCGACACGATCCCGTCATTCGCGCCCAGCACGGCCGCGCGAAGCCAGCCCGACCGGGTGATCCGGTGCGGGTCGTGCGGGTGGGCGAGCGGGTGGGTGTGGATGCTCAAGTCAGGCTCCATCGGCGGGACGCAGGCGGTGCAGGGCGCGACCCATGCACCGCAGGCGCCGGTTTTGCAATCCGCAGACGGCCCTTGCGCCCTGGTCAGGCCCGCCGCGCGACCGCCACGCCCAGCACTTCCAGCACCTTCGCCTCGATCTGCGGGGCGTCCATCGCGGCGGCGCGGTACATCGCCTCGGGCGAGGCGTGGTCGATGAAGGTGTCGGGCAGGACCATGCTGCGGAAGCGCAGGCCGTGGTCGAACACGCCCTCGTCCGCAAGCAGCTGCGCCACGTGGCTGCCGAAGCCGCCGACCGCGCCTTCCTCGATCGTGATGAGCGCCTCGTGGTGGCGGGCGAGTTGCAGGATCAGGTCGCGGTCCAGGGGCTTGGCGAAGCGCGCGTCCGCCACCGTAGGGGCGATGCCGCGGGCGGCCAGCGCCTCGTGCGCGCGCATGACCTCGGACAGGCGGGTGCCGAAGGACAGGATCGCGACCCGCCCGCCTTCGGCGATGATGCGGCCGCGGCCGATTTCCAGCGGCGTGCCGCGTTCCGGCATCTCGACCCCGGTGCCCTCTCCGCGCGGAAAGCGGAAGGCGGACGGGCGGTCGTCCAGCGCGGCGGCGGTCGCGACCATGTGGACCAGCTCCGCCTCATCGGCGGCGGCCATGACCACGAAGCCGGGCAGGTTGGCGAGGAATCCCACGTCATAGGCGCCCGCATGGGTCGCCCCGTCCGCGCCCACAAGCCCTGCGCGGTCGATCGCAAAGCGGACCGGCAGCCGCTGGATCGCCACGTCGTGGACGACCTGGTCGTAGCCGCGCTGCAGGAACGTGGAATAGAGCGCGCAGAACGGCTTCATCCCGCCCGCCGCAAGGCCCGCCGAGAACGTGACCGCGTGCTGTTCCGCGATCCCCACGTCGAAGCAGCGGCGCGGGAAGCGCTCGGCGAACAGGTTCAGGCCGGTCCCGTCCGGCATCGCGGCGGTGATGGCGACGATCTTGTCGTCGGCCTCCGCCAGCTTCACCAGCGACTTGGCGAACACGCCGGTATAGCTCGGCGCGTTGGATTTCGCCTTTGCCTGCTCGCCCGTGACCACGTCGAACTTGGCGCGCGCGTGGCCCCGGTCGGCCGCGTTCTCGGCCGGGGCGTAGCCCTTGCCCTTTTTCGTGACTGCGTGGATCAGCACCGGCCCGGTCGCCCGCGACTTGACCGTGCGAAGCAGCGGCAGCAGCTGGTCCATGTCGTGCCCGTCCACCGGGCCGATATAGGAAAATCCCAGCTCCTCGAACAGCGTGCCGCCGACGGTCATGCCCTTCAGCATTTCCTTGGCCCGCCGCGCGCCTTCCTGCACGGGGGGCGGCAGCAGCCCGACCGCGCCCTTGGCGGCGGCCTTGAGTTCCTGGAACGGCCCCTGCGTGTAAAGCCGGGTGAGATAGCTCGACAGCGCCCCGGTGGGCGGTGCGATCGACATTTCGTTGTCGTTCAGCACCACGATCATGCGCGTGCCCAGGTGGCCTGCGTTGTTCAACGCCTCGAACGCCATCCCCGCGCTCATCGCGCCGTCGCCGATCACCGCGACCGCGTCGCCCGGATCACCGCCAAGATCGCGCGCGACCGCGAACCCCAGCGCCGCGCTGATCGAGGTGCTGGAATGTCCTGCCCCGAACGGGTCATAGGCGGATTCGGCGCGCTTGGTGAAGCCCGACAGCCCGCCCTCGGTCCGCAGCGTGCGGATGCGGTCGCGGCGGCCGGTCAGGATCTTGTGCGGATAGCACTGGTGGCCAACGTCCCAGATGATCTTGTCGCGCGGCGCGGCAAAGACCGCATGCAGCGCCACGGTCAGTTCCACGACGCCCAGCCCCGCACCAAGATGCCCGCCGGTCACGCTGACGGCGCTGATCGTCTCGGCCCGCAGCTCGTCGGCCAGCTGCCGCAGCTCGCGGTCGGACAGCGACTTGAGGTCCGAGGGCAGCGACACGCGGTCGAGGACCGGGGTCGCCGGTCGGTCGGGCATGGGCTGGATGGTGTTGTCGGTCATGTGGCGTCCCCTTTTCGGGTGGCTTCATCCCGCGAGGGTCGCGCCGTCACGTCTGGCGGTGGATAACGAAACGGGCCAGCTGCCGCAAGTTTTCGGCGGCCTGCGGGGCACCCGGATGAACGTCGAGCACGGCTTCTGCCCGGTCCACCATCGCCTGCGCCTCGGCCCGCGCGCGGTCAAGGCCGAGCAGCGACAGGAACGTGGCCTTGCCGGCGGCCGCGTCCTTGCCCACCCGCTTGCCGGTGGTTTCCTGCGTCCCGGTCACGTCGAGGATGTCGTCGGCGATCTGGAAGGCGAGGCCAAGGTTGCGCGCATAGTCGCCCAAGGGTGCGGGATCGGCGCCCGCGATCACCGCGCCGGCGGTCGCGGCAAAGCCGATCAGCGCGCCCGTCTTGCCCTGCTGCAAGGCGACGATCTGGTCCAGGTTCAGCGGCGAGGTCGCGGTTTCGGCCGCGATGTCCTGCATCTGCCCCCACACCATCCCCTGCGCGCCGACCGCCTGCGCGAACCGGCGCACGAGGTCGATCCGCGCCTCGGCGCTGCCGATGGCGGGGTCGGCCAGCCGCTCGAAGGCGAGCGATTGCAGCGCGTCGCCGGCAAGGATCGCGGTCGCCTCGGAAAACCTGACGTGGCAGGTGGGCTGCCCGCGCCGCAGGTCGTCGTCGTCGATGGCGGGCAGGTCGTCGTGGATCAGGCTGTAGGCGTGAAGAAGCTCGGCTGCGACCGCCACCGGCAGCGCGGCGGCGTCGTCCACCCCGTGCAGGCGCGCGGATTCCATGACCAGAAAGGCCCGGATCCGCTTGCCGCCGCTGGCGGCATAACGCATCGCGTCGGTCAGCTCGCCCGCGGGCTGCGCGTCGAGCGCCGCGTCGATCGCGGCCGCCACGCGGTCGCGGACCTGCGTCATGCGGGCGGTCAGGGATGCGGGCAGGCCGGTGTCCATCGGCGGCTTCCTTGTGTCGAAGCTCAAAGCCCCTCGACCGGAACGGTTCCCTGCGGCTCGCCATCGGCGGCCATCGTGATCTTTTCCACCCGCTCCTCGGCCTGGCGAAGGCGGCTGTCGCAATGTGCCCGCAGCTTCGCGCCGCGTTCGTAAAGCGCGATCGACTCCTCCAGCGTGGCGTCGCCGTGTTCCAGCTTGCCGACCGTCGCCTCAAGCTCCTTCATGGCGTCCTCGAACGACATCGCCTCGATTTCGGGATCGGTCATGGTCGGGGATTCCTGTGGCTCTGGCCTGTCGGGCGTGGGTCAGGTTCCGATCATAGCCATCTTCGGCAAACGATGCCACTGCGGGCGGGCGGTGGTCGTCCGCTAGCCGTCGCGCCGGGCCGGACCTGCGTCCCCGGCCGCCAGCACGGCGTCGAGCAGTCCCGGAAAGCGGCGGTCGAGGTCGTCGCGGCGCAGTTCGTTCATGTGGGACGGGCCTTCGTGACGGGTCCGCACCAGCCCCGATTCGCGCAGGACGCGGAAATGGTGCGACATGCTCGATTTCGGGCGTCCGCCGTCCAGAACGGAACAGCTCGCCTCGCCGTCGCGCGCCAGCGTCCGCACGACATCCAGCCGCACCGGATCGCTCAGCGCGTACAGCACCTGCGACAGGGCCACGTCGTCGATGTCGGGAAGGATCATCTTGCGCATGGGGAAAACATAGCACGGGTTGCCGCAAGATCAATGTTCGATTATTATCGAACTATCAAACGACGCCTAAACGACGGGGCCTGTGCCGCGTCCGCGAAAGGAATACGACATGCCGAACCTGTTCACGCCCTATCAGCTGAAGGATGTCACGCTGCGCAACCGCATCGTGGTGTCGCCGATGTGCCAGTACGTGGCCGATGACGGGCTCATCAACGACTGGCACCGCAGCCATCTTGCCGGGCTTGCCCGTGGCGGCGCGGGGCTGGTGATCGCCGAGGCGACGGCCGTCTCGCCCGAGGGCCGGATCACGCCGGGCTGCACGGGGATCTGGTCGGACGCGCAGGCAGAGGCGTGGAAGGACGCGGTGCGGCTTATCAAGGACGGCGGCGCGGTGCCGGGCATCCAGATCGCCCATGCCGGCCGCAAGGCCAGCGCCAACCGCCCGTGGGAAGGCGACGACCACATGGCCGACGACGACCCGCGCGGCTGGGACACCATCGCGCCTTCGGCCGTGCCGCACGGGGCGAACCTGCCCAAGGTTCCCCTTGCCATGACCATCGCCGACATCAAGCGGGTGCAGGCCGACTTCGTGGCCGCCGCCCGCCGCGCCCGCGACGCGGGGTTCGAGTGGCTGGAACTGCACCTGGCCCACGGCTACCTCGGCCAAAGCTTCTTTTCGACCTGGTCCAACAAGCGCGACGACGAATACGGCGGCGACTTCGACGGGCGCGCGCGGTTCCTGCTGGAAACGATCGCCGCCGTCCGCGAGGTCTGGCCCGACAACCTGCCGCTGACCGCCCGCTTCGGCGTGACCGAGTTCGACGGATCGGACGACCTGGACGACGGCATCCGCATGGTCGGCCTGATGAAGGACTCGGGCCTTGACCTGATCGACGTCAGCATCGGCTTCACCACCCCCACGGCCGAGATCCCGTGGGGCCCCGCGCTGCTTGCCCCGGCGGCCGAGCGGGTGCGGCGCGAGGTGGACATTCCCACCACCACCAGCTGGTTCATCAGCGAGCCGCAGCAGGCGGACGCGCTGATCGCCGACGGCAAGGCGGACCTTGTGACGCTGGGCCGTCCGCTGCTGGCGAACCCGCACTGGCCCTATCGCGCGGCAAAGGAACTGGGCGTCGACAAGCCCGCCTTCGCGACCCTGCCCGCGCCCTACGCCCACTGGCTGGAGCGCTATCGCAGCTGACGCATTTGGGGGCGGCCGGATGTCTGTCCGGCCGCCCCGCTTCGTTCGCGCCCCCGCGCGCTCACATACCCTGCGCGTAGAACGCGTCGCGGTCCCGGTAGGGGCTGACGACTTCGCTGCCCGCGTCCTGCCCGGCCGAGGGTTGCAGGTTGAATGCGCGGTCATACGAGGACCCGTCCCGCTTCGGGCGGTAGATCGGGTCGTGTTCCCCGTGATCGTCGCGGCCACGGCTGTCGTGCCCGCCCTGTCCGCCCGCGTCGTTCCAGGCGATGCGCGGCATCGCCTCGCCGCCCGTCGGCCGGAAGATCGTGCGGCTTTGCCCGGCAGGCTTCGGCATCGCGCCGCTCCATTCGCTCAGCGCGCTCAGCGCCGCGTCCTGTCCCAGCGGCGCCTGCGCCATCGAGGCGCTGGCCAGAAGCGCCGCAAGAATGCCGGTGGCGAAGGTCGTCTTGAAGGTGGTGGTCATCTCTCTCTCCGTTGCTTGGCGGCTCGCCGGAGGGATGACGCGGTTGTCGCGCCCGACCGGCGGGTCGATGCGCGTGTTCTGACGGGTCCCCGTGGGCAGGGCCGTTGCAAGGATCGTGGAAAGGCCGGGTGACGAAGCGTGGTTTCAGGGGCGGCGCGCGCGAAAGATCGCGGAAGATCCGCCGCTCAGGCGGTCAGGCGCGTCCCGTCGTGGCCGGTGATCGTCACGTCCAGCAGCGATCCTTCGGGCATGTCGCGGTCGAACGCGACTTCGGTGAACTGCGCGGTGCGCCCCAGCCGCGGCCCTTCGGTCAGCACGGCATGGCGCGCGCCGACCTGCGCCTGCAGATGCGCGTGCAGCGCGTCCCGCCCCACCGCCCGCAGCCGCGCCGCGCGGTCCTTGATCGCGGGGCCCGGCACGCGCGGCATCCGGGCCGCGGGCGTCCCTTGCCGTGCGCTGTAGGGGAACACGTGCAGGAACGTCAGCCCGCAATCCCGGACGAGCCGTACCGAGTTCTCGAAATGCGCCTCGGTCTCGGTCGGGAAGCCCGCGATGATGTCGGCGCCGAAGACGATGTCGGGGCGCAGGCGTCGCGCATCCTCGCAGAACCGGATCGCGTCGTCCCGCAGGTGGCGGCGCTTCATCCGCTTCAGGATCAGGTCGTCGCCGTGCTGAAGGCTCAGGTGCAGATGCGGCATCAACCGGGGCTCGGTCGCGATCGCCTCCATCAGGTCGGGATCGGCCTCGATGCTGTCGATGGAACTGATCCGCAAGCGCGGCAGGTCCGGCACCATGCCGAGAATGCGGCGGACGAGGTTGCCCAGGCGCGGCGCGCCCGGCAGGTCGGCGCCCCAACTGGTCAGGTCCACCCCGGTCAGCACGACCTCGTTGAAGCCGCGATCGCGCAGGCGCTTGATCTGGTCCACCACCACCCCGGCCGGAACGCTGCGCGAGTTGCCGCGCCCGAACGGGATGATGCAGAAGGTGCAGCGGTGGTCGCAGCCGTTCTGCACCTGCACATAGGCGCGATGGCGGCCGAACCCGTCGATCAGGTGGCCGGCGGTTTCGCGCACCGACATGATGTCGTCCACCATCACCCGTTCGGTCCCGTAGTCGGGCGCGGCGAGCGAGGACCAGGTGGCGGGCTGCATCTTTTCGTGGTTGCCGACGACGCGGGCGACCTCGGGCATGGCGGCGAAGGTCTCGGGTTCCGTCTGCGCGGCGCAGCCGGTGACGATGATCGGCGCGCCGGGGTTTTCGCGGGCGAGGCGGCGGATTTCCTGCCGCGCCTTGCGAACCGCCTCGGCCGTCACGGCGCAGGTATTGACGATGACCGCGCCCGACAGCCCGGCGGCCTGCGCCATTTCCGCCATCGCCTCGGATTCGTAGGCGTTCAGGCGGCACCCGAGGGTGGCGAAAACCGGGGTCGCAAAGACGGGCGGTTGCGCGGTCACGGCCGGTCGTCCGCCGCCGCGATCCAGTCCGCGCGCAGCACGCCGTCCGCCACATGGGCCGTCGGCCCCTGCATCCAGACGCCGTCTTCGCGCCAGTCGATCAGCAATTCGCCGCCCGCCAGCAGCACGCGCACGCGCCGCCCCGTCAGCCCGCGCCGCGCCGCCGCCACCGCCGCCGCGCAGGAACACGACCCCGAGGCGAGCGTCCGCCCGACGCCCCGTTCCCAGATCCGCAGGTGCAGCGTATCGGCGGCCACGACCTGCGCCACCTCGACATTGGTGCGTTCGGGATAAAGCGGGTGAACCTCGTGCCGCGCGCCGAATGCGCGCACGTCCGCGACATCGGCTTGGTCGGCGACGAAGAACGTCATGTGGGGGTTGCCCATGCCGGTCGCCACGGGATCGCCCTCGATCGGCAGGTGCAGTGTGTCCACGTTCTGCGCCAGCGGGATTGAGCGCCAGTCCGTGACCGGCTGGCCCATGTTGACGCGGGTCAGCCCGCCGCCCGCATCCTCGGCCGTCAGCACCGCATGATCGGTCCGCAGCCGCAGCGACCCCTTGCCGGTCTCGTCCAGCAGAAACCGCGCGATGCAGCGGGTGGCGTTCCCGCACGCGGCCGAGATCGAGCCGTCCGCATTGAAGAACGTCAGCTTCGCATCGGCATCCGCATCCGGCTGGATCGTCGCCAGCTGGTCGAAGCCCACGCCGAAATTGCGATCCGCGATCCGCCGCACCAGCGCAGGCTCGGGCAGCGCCCCGCCGGACGGGCCGCCCGCGCGCAGGTCGATGACGACGAAATCGTTGCCCAGCCCATGCATCTTCATGAAGGGCAGGCCGGAAGCTGACCGGTTATCCATCGCGGCGATATACGCGCGCGGACGCGATTCCGCCAGCCCTGCTGCACTTTTCCGCTTGACCCCCCCGCGGCCCGCCACTAAGGAAGCCGCCTGTGATGGGCCCATAGCTCAGTTGGTAGAGCAACTGACTTTTAATCAGTGGGTCACAGGTTCGAATCCTGTTGGGCTCACCACTGAAATCCCGTTCGACCATTCGCCGCTGCAGCCACCTTCCCCCGAGGGTCGGTCCTGCTGCAAGGTTCCGGCGCACCCCCCCGCACGTGCCGGACCGCCGATGACCAGAACCGAGCGCCTGTTTGCCATATTGCAGATGCTGCGCGAACAGCGCCAGCCCGTAACCGCCGCGACGATCGGCGAGCGGTTCGGCATCAGCGAACGCACCGCCTACCGCGACATCGCAACGCTGACGAGCCGGGGGGCGACGATCGTAGGCGAGGCCGGGGTCGGTTTCGTGCTGCGCGACGACTTCTTCATCCCGCCGCTGTCGTTCGATGCCGACGAGGCGGCGGCGCTGATGCTGGGCCTGCGCTTCGTGCTGCGGCGGGGCGACGCGGACCTGTCCAACGCCGCGACCCGGGCGCGCGCGAAGCTTGCGGCGGTGCTGCCCGCGCGGTTCGACGACAGCGCGGCGGCGCGGTCCCCGCTCGTCGTCGCCCCGCCGGGGGACGGACGGTCCGCGACGCTGGGCACCGTGCGGGCGGCGCTCGACCGCCGGAAGAAGCTACAGCTACGCTATCGGGATCAGGCGGGCAGTTGCCGCGACCGTGTCGTTTGGCCGGTCATGCTCGGCTGGTTCGACGATGTCGAGATGCTTGCGGCATGGTGCGAGCTGCGTCAGGCGTTCCGCCATTTCCGCATCGACCGGGTAATGCAGGCCGAGGTTCTAGGCGACAGTCCCGGCCGGCCGCACGGCGTGCTGCTTGCGGAATATCGCGCGCTGGAACCGGACGTCGTTCTGTAGGGGTCAGCAAACGGCACCCTCGGCCAACGCTCCTGACACAACTTGTCAGACCGGGGTGCTAGGGTCGTCGTGCAAAGAGGAGATGCCGATGTTTGTAGTCATGGGGGCCGCCGGCCATGTGGGTTCGGCGGTCGTGAGGACCTTGGTGGAGCGTGGCAAGAAGGTGACGGTCGTGACGCACGACGACGCGCAGTCCGGGCCCGACCGCGCGCGCTGGCGCGACCAGGGGATCGAGGTCGCCGTCGCCGACGTGAACGATCCGGCGTCGCTGCGGCGCGCCTTTGATCGCGGGCGGCGCGCGTTCCTGCTGAACCCGCCCGCCGACACCACGACGGATACCGACAAGGTCGAGCAGGCCGGGGTCGCCGGGATCCTTGCCGCGCTGAAGGGGTCGGGCCTTGAAAAGGTCGTGGCCGAGTCCACGGCGGGCGCCGAACCGGGCGAGCGGATCGGCGACGCGTCGGTGCTGTGGGAGCTTGAACAGGGGCTGAACGCGCTGCCGATCCCGGCCGCGATCAACCGCGCGCCTTTCTACATGAGCAACTGGGACGAGCTTCTCGAACCGGCGGGCCGGACGGGCAAGCTGCCGACGATGCTGCCCGCCGACCTCAAGCTGCCGATGGCCGCGCCGGACGACTTGGGCCGGATCGCGGCCGACCGGCTGATGTCCGGCCTCGACGACGTGGGCGTCCGCTACGTCGAGGGCCCGGCGCGCTATTCGCCCGCCGACGTCGCGGCTGCGTTCGCCCGGGTGCTCGGGAAGCCGGTCGAGGTCGAGGTCACGCCGCGCGAGGGTTGGCGGGCCGCCTTTCGCGCCACGGGCTTTTCGGAACCGGCGGCGGACGCCTATGCCCGCATGACCGAGGCCGCGGTGGATCGTGGCTTCGATCACATGACCGACCCCATTCGCGGGAACATCACGCTGGACGCCTATCTCGCCTCGCGCGCGCAACGCGGGGCGTGACCAGATCAAACAGGGCCAGGCACGCGGGCCTCACGCCGCCTTCACGTAATCGCCCAGCGCCTCGGCCAGGTGGTCCAGCGTGGCGCGCACGCGCGGCACATGCCGCAGGTCGCGGTGGGTGACGAGCCAAAGCGGCAGGTGGCCTAGCACGAGGTCGGGAAGCACGGGTCCCCCTGCTCGGCGCCGTCGCTGAACTGCTTTCAGGCTGCATAGACTGGGGATTCTGCCGAAGGCCGTGGCGGCACCCACCTTGAACGGCGCTTGAACGCACGGAACCCGTCCGAACCTTGCGGCCGAGGATCAAGGGGTGGGGTCACGCCTTCTTGCCGACGCCAAAGGTCACGGAACGGCCCTCGCCCCCATCACGTCGCGTCGTGGAAGATGATCCCGACCGAGTGGCGCTTGCCGCTGCGAAGGCGGCTGACGCCGTGGCGCAGGTTCACGCGATAGCTGCCCCGCTTGCCCTGCACGGGCCGGTTGTGGACCGCGAAGACGACGGCGTCGCCCTGCGCCAGCGGCACGACCTCGGCCCGGCTCTGCATCCGCGGGCGCTGTTCGGTCAGCACGAACTCCCCGCCCGTGAAGTCGCGGCCCGGTTCCGACAACAGGAACGCCACCTGCAGCGGAAAGGCGAGATCGCCGTAGAGATCCTGGTGCAGGCAGTTGAAGTCGCCTTCGACATACTGAAGCAGCAGCGGCGTGGGGCGGGTCTGCCCGGCCGCGTGGCATTGGCGCAGGAACTCGGCGTGATCGGCCGGGTAGCGCAGGGCGATGCCCATGCGGTCGTTCCAGCCGTTGGCGATCCCCGCGAGGCGCGGCCACAGCGCCGTCCTCAGCCCGCCCACGAGGTCCGGCAGGGGATAGCTGAAGTAGCGGTATTCGCCGCGGCCGAACCCGTGCCGCGCCATGTGGACGTGGCTGCGGAAATGCCGCTCGTCGGGGTAAAGCGCCGCGAGGTCGCGGCATTCATCCGGCGTAAGGACGCCCTGCAGGGTGGCGCAGCCGAAGCTGTCAATGCCGGCCCCGACGCGGTCCCAGTCAAGCGCGGCCAGCCGCCGTTCGGCGGCGCCGACCGCCTCGACGCTGGAAACGAACCCGGCAACGGGCGCGGAAGCGGGCCGGGAAACGGGCTTGGCGGCGGCGCTCATGCCACAGCCTCCCTGTCCAGAAGCGCGCGCTTGCGCCCGATGCCCCAGCGATATCCCGACAGTGCCCCGTCGCTTCGAACCACGCGGTGGCAGGGGATCGCCACGGCGATGCTGTTCGACGCGCAGGCCTGCGCGACGGCGCGGACCGACTTCGGCGCGCCGATCCGGGCGGCGACATCCGCGTAGCTGGCGGTCTGGCCCGCCGGAATGCTGCGCAGCGCCTGCCACACCCTTTGCTGGAACGCGGTGCCGCGAATGTCGAGCGGCAGGTCCAGCCCGATCCGCGGCGCCTCGACAAAGGCGATCACGCGGGCCACCCGCGCCTCGAACGCGGCGTCGCCGCCGATCAGGTTGGCGCGCGGAAACCTGTCCTCTAGCTCGTGGACCAGCGTTTCGGGATCGTCGCCCATCTGGATCGCGCAGATGCCCTTGTCGCTTTCGGCCACCAGGATCGCGCCAAGGGCGCTCGCCGCCACCGCAAAGCGGATGTCGGTGTCCTTTCCGCCCGCGCGGAACGCGGTTGGCGTCATGCCCAGCACCTCGTTCGAGGTCTCGTAGAAGCGGCTGTTGGCGTTGAAGCCTGCATCGTAGATTGCTTCGGTCACGGTCGTCTCCTTGTCCTGCAGCTCGGCGCGGACCTTGCGCGCGCGGTACGCCACGCCCCATTCGCGGGGCGTCAGGCCGGTGATCGCCTTGAACTGGCGGTGAAAGTAATGGGCGCTGAACCCCACCCGGCGGGCGAGGTCGTCCAGCCGGGGCAGGTCGTCCGACGCCTCGATGATGCGGCAGGCTTCGGCGACGATCAGGGCGTTCGCCTGCGATGCCGTCATTCCCGTGGGATTGCAGCGCAGGCAAGGGCGATAACCCTGCGCCTCGGCCGCGGCGGGCGTGTCGAAGAACGCCACGTTGGCCGCCCGCGCCCTGCGCGAGGGGCAGGACGGCCGGCAATAAACGCCGGTCGTGCGGACGGCAAAGACGAAGCGTCCATCGGCATCCGCATCGCGGTCCACGACGCTTTGCCAGCGCGGATCGCGTTCCGTCAGGGTCTGGGTCTTGTCCATGGCGGTGCCTCGTCCTTGCCGGTAGAGCCGTCAATATAGCGCGCCCGCGCCCCGGCTCACCCCGCAGCTTGCTTTCGAATCCGGCTCAACACCCGCGGGCCCGCGCGCCAGGCCACGTTGACCCGCCCGCCAATTTGCTGGACAATTGGCCAAATACCTTAAGCATTTCGGCAGGCCGTCATCCCCACCCCCTCGACATACCGAGAGATCAAGGCCGATATCCTCGGCCGGATCCAGGCACAGGAATGGCCGCCCGGCGGTCGGCTGCCGGCCGAAACCGAGCTTGCCGTGCATTACGGGGCGGCCCGCGCGACCGTCAGCCGCGCCATGCGCGAGCTTGCCGACGACGGCATCGTCGAGCGGCGGCGCAAGACCGGCACGCGGGTCAGGCTGTCGCCGATCCGGCAGGCGCGCTTCGGCATTCCCGTCGTCAAGACCGAGATCGAGGAAGCGGGGGCCGCCTATCGCTACGCGCTCGTGCGGTCCGAGATCGTGCCGCCGCCCGATTTCCTGCGCGCGCGGATGAGCCTGCCCGCAGGCGCCGATGTCCGCCACCTCATCTGCATGCATTTTTCCGACGGCAGCCCGTACCAGTTCGAGGATCGCTGGATCAATCTCGACGCCGTCCCCGACGCGCGTGAAGCGGATTTCGCGGCCGAGGGGCCCAACGAATGGCTGGTGCGGCAGGTGCCCTTCACCCGCGCCGAGATCAGCTTTTCGGCGACCGACGCGACCTTGCAGCAGGCCCAGCATCTCGACTGCAACCCGGGCGACGCGCTTTTCAGCATCGAGCGGCAGACGGAATGGGAAGGCCGGGCCGTGACCTTCGTCAAGCTGGTCTATCGCCGCGGCCACCGCATGACGACGCGCTACTAGGCGCGCCGTTGCGGCCGCGCGGGTGTCAGGCCGACGCGCGCAGGTCCCTCACGGCCGCGCGGTAGCCGGCGGCGATCGCGTCGCGCGCGACGTGGCGGCCGCCCGTCACCACATGCCGCCCGCCCGTCCACACGTCCGCCACCATCTCGTTGCCGCCGGCAAAGACGAAGCTGTCCAGGATGGTGTCGCCGCCCAGCCCTTCCAGGTCGGGGTGGCTCATGTCCAGCGCCAGCAGGTCGGCGGGCTGGCCGGCCTCGATCGCGCCGGTGCCGCGCCCGGCCGCCTGCGCGCCGCCCCGCGCCACGCCGTCGAAAACGCGGCGGCCGGTCGACAGTTCGACGGTCGCGAGCGCCGCGCGGCTGTGGTCGCGCAGCCGCTGGCTGGTATCCAGCTGGCGCAGTTCCTCGGCCAGCGAGATGCGGATGTTGCTGTCGGACCCGACCGAGATCGCGCCGCCGCCTTCCATCCAGCGCACGCCGTCGAAGATGCCGTCGCCCAGCGACGCCTCGGTCAGCGGGCACAGCCCCGCGACCGCGCCGGTGCGGGCGAGCGCGTCAGTCTCGTGCGGCAGCATCTGGGTCAGGTGGATCAGGCACCAGCGCGCCGACAGGTCGATGTTCGCCAGCGCCCATTCGACCGGGCGGGCGCCGTATGCCGCCTGAACCTCGGCCACCTCGGGCAGCTGTTCGGCCAGGTGCAAGTGCATCGGCCCGTCCGTCAGCGCCGCCAGGGCTGCGAAGTCGCCCGGCGCGACCGCGCGCAGCGAATGGGGCGCGATGCCCAGCCGCCCGTCCGGCAGCGCCGCGACGGCCCTGCCCGCGCCTTCGACCAGCCGCGCGAACCGGTCCATGTCGTTGCCGAACCGCAGCTGGCCGCCGCCCAGCGGCCGCCCGTCGCAGCCGCCGAACTGGTACATCACCGGCAGCAGCGTCAGCCCGATCCCGCTTTGCGCGGCGGCGGCGGCGATCCGGTCCGACATCTCGGACAGGTTGGCATAGGACTGCCCGCCGGGCGCGTGGTGCAGATAGTGGAACTCGACATTGGTGCCGTACCCGGCCTCGAGCATCTCCATCTGCACAAAGGCGGCGATCGCCTGCGCCTGATCCGGCGTGATGGTGCCGACGAACCGGTACATCAGCTCGCGCCAGGTCCAGAAGCTGTCCGATCCCGCCCCGCGCCGCTCGGTCAGGCCGGCGATGGCGCGCTGGAACGCGTGGCTGTGGGTGTTGGCGGGCGCGGGCAGCAGGACGCCTACGCGGGTCGCGTCCGTCGCGGTGCCGGCGGGGGCATCACCCGGGGCGACCGAGGCGATGCGCCCGTCGCCGCCCACCGTGACCACCACGTCGCGCGCCCACCCGCCCGGAAGCAGCGCCTGTTCGGCCCGGATCGTCGCCAGGCCGCCCACCATGTCGCCCACCATGTCATCACCCGCTTGACAGCTATATGAGCAATCATAATGATGTGAATGCATCTGCTTTTGCAAGCCCACAGAAGGACGCCCCGATGATTCTGACCGACGCGGTCATCGCCACGGCTCACGATGGGGCGTTCAGCGTCACGCGCGACGCCGCCATCGTCATCGACGGCGATCGGATCGCCTGGGCGGGCAAACGGGCCGATCTGCCGGCGGCGCAGGCGGCGCACGACACCCGCAGCCTTGGCGGGCGGTTGGTCACGCCGGGGCTGATCGACTGCCACACCCACCTGGTCTTCGGCGGCGACCGCGCGCAGGAGTTCGACATGCGCCTGAACGGCGCGTCGTACGAGGAAATCGCCCGCGCCGGCGGCGGCATCCTGTCCACCGTCCACGCCACCCGGCAGGCCAGCGACGACCAGCTGCTCGCATCGGCCCTGGCCCGCGCCGACCACCTGATCGCCGAGGGGGTGACGACGATCGAGATCAAGTCCGGCTACGGGCTGGACGTGCAGACCGAGATGCGGATGCTGCGGGTCGCGCGCGCCGTGGGCCGCGAACGTCCGCTGCGGGTCGTGACGACATGGCTTGCCGCCCATGCCCTGCCGCCCGAGTTCGCAAGCGACCGCGCGGGCTATATCGACCGCGTGGTGCTGGGCGGGATGAAGGCCGCTCACGCCGAAGGGCTGGTCGATACCGTGGATGGGTTCTGCGAGGGAATCGCATTCAGCGCGGCCGAGATGGCGCGGATCTTCGATCATGCAAGGACGCTTGGTCTGCCGGTCAAGCTGCATGCCGAACAGTTGTCCGATCTTGGCGGCGCGGCGATGGCGGCGCGGCACGGGGCGATCTCGGCCGATCACCTGGAATGGCTGGGCGACGACGGCATCGCCGCGATGGCGCAGGCGGGCACGGTCGCCGTCATGCTGCCCGGCGCGTTCTACACCCTGCGCGAGACGAAGCTGCCGCCGATCGAGGGTCTGCGGGCGGCGGGCGTGCCGATGGCGCTGGCGACCGACTGCAATCCCGGCACCTCGCCGCTGACCTCGCTGCTCATGACGATGAACATGGGCGCGACGCTGTTTCGCATGACGCCGGCCGAGTGCCTGGCGGGCGTCACCCACAACGCCGCCCGCGCGCTGGGCCTGTCCGACCGGGGCGCGATCTCGCCCGGCATGCTTGCCGACCTGGCGGTCTGGGACGCGGCGCACCCGGCGGAACTGTCCTACCGCATCGGCTTCAACCCCCTTCATGCCCGCGTCTTCGGAGGTGAAATTGCCTGAACTCATCCTCACCCCCGGCGCCGTCACGCTGGACGACCTGGAACACGTCTGGCGGCAGGGGCTTGCCGTGCGGCTGGACGACAGCGCGCGCGCGGGCATCGCGGCAAGCGCCGAACGGGTGGCCGCCGCCGCTGCCGGCGACGCGCCGGTCTATGGCGTGAACACGGGCTTCGGAAAGCTTGCCTCGGTGCGGATCGCGCCGGCCGATACGGCGACGCTGCAGCGCAACCTGATCCTGTCGCATTGCTGCGGCGTGGGCGAGCCGATCGAAGAACCGACCGTCCGCCTTGTCATGGCGCTGAAGCTTCTGAGCCTCGGGCGCGGGGCGTCGGGCGTCCGCCCGGTGCTTGTCGAACTGATCGAGGCGATGCTGGCGCGCCGCGTGACCCCGGTGATCCCGGCGCAGGGGTCGGTCGGCGCGTCGGGCGACCTTGCGCCACTGGCGCACATGGCCGCTGTGATGCTGGGCGAGGGGCGCGCCACGCACGAGGGCCGCGAGATGTCGGGGGCCGAGGCGCTGGCGGCCGCCGGGCTCACGCCCCTGACGCTGGCAGCGAAAGAGGGGCTCGCGCTCATCAACGGGACGCAGGTGTCCACCGCCTTCGCGCTGGTCGGCCTGTTCGACGGCTTCCGCGCCGCCCGCGCGGCGCTGGTCGCGTCGGCCATGTCCACCGACGCGATCATGGGATCGACGGCCCCGTTCCTTGACGAGATCCACACGCTGCGCGGCCATCGCGGCCAGATCGTCGCCGCCCGCACCATCCGCGCGCTGATGGACGGGTCGGCGATCCGCGAAAGCCACCGCCAGGGCGACACGCGCGTGCAGGACCCCTATTGCATCCGCTGCCAGCCGCAGGTGACGGGCGCGTGCCTCGACCTTCTGTGGCAGGCCGCCGCGACCCTGCGGATCGAAGCGAACGCCGCCACCGACAACCCGCTGGTCCTGACCGAGGCCGACGTAATCGTGTCGGGCGGCAACTTCCACGCCGAACCGGTGGCCTTTGCCGCCGACCAGATCGCGCTGGCGCTGTCGGAAATCGGCGCGATCAGCCAGCGCCGGATCGCCATGATGGTGGACCCGGTGATGAGCTTCGGCCTGCCGCCGTTCCTGACCCCCGATCCCGGCCTGAACTCCGGCCTGATGATCGCCGAGGTCACGAGCGCCGCGCTGATGAGCGAGAACAAGCACCTCGCGAACCCCTGTTCGACCGATTCCACGCCCACCAGCGCCAACCAGGAGGACCACGTCAGCATGGCCGCCCACGGCGCGCGGCGGTTGAAGCGGATGAACGCGAACCTCGCCCATATCGTCGGGATCGAGGCGATCTGCGCCGCAACCGGGATCGAGGCGCGCGCGCCGCTGCCCACCTCGGCGCCCCTGCAGGCGGCGGTCGCGCGGCTGCGGCAGGAGGTGGCGCCGCTGGGGCAGGACCGCTATCTCGCGCCCGATCTGGTCGCGGCGGCCGGGCTGGTCGCGGCGGACGCGCTGGCGCAGGCGGCGGGCGGGCTGCTGGACGAGGTGCGGGCATGACCGGCGCGCCCCACCCCGTCGAGGTCGCGCAGGGCGACGGCCCGGTCATCCTTGGCCTGCCGCACACCGGGACGCATCTGCCCGACGATATCTTCGCCGCGCTGAACGATCGCGGCCGGGTGCTGGCCGACACCGACTGGCACATCCACGAACTTTACGCGGACCTTCTGCCCGGCGCGACGACCGTGCGCGCGACGTTCCACCGCTACGTCATCGACGCGAACCGGGGGCCGGAGGATGAGAGCCTGTATCCCGGCCAGAACACCACGGGCCTCGTTCCGGTGACGGATTTCGACGGCGAGCCGATCTGGCAGACCCTGCCCACCCCGGAAGCCGTCGCCGACCGCCTGTCGCGCTTTCACGCCCTCTATCACGCCGCCTTGGCGGCCGAGATCGAGCGGGTCAGGGCGCGGCACGGGGTCGCGATCCTTTACGACTGCCACTCGATCCGCTCGGTCATCCCGTTCCTGTTCGACGGCGTCCTGCCCGACTTCAACATCGGCACCGCGAACGGAACTTCCTGCGCCCCGGCCATCGAGGCCGCCGCGCAAGAGGTCGCAGCCGCGACCGGCCGCACCCACGTCGTCAACGGCCGCTTCAAGGGCGGCTGGACCACCCGCCACTACGGACGCCCGCAGGACGGCGTCCATGCGATCCAGATGGAGCTGGCGCAGTCCACCCACCTGGCGACCGAAACCCCGCCCTTCCACCTCGACCCCGCAAAGGCCGACCGGATGCGCCGCCCCTTGGGCGAGATCCTGCAGCGCCTCGCCGACCTCGCCCCCACTCTGAAGGCTTGATCCATGAACAACCCCGGCAACAACCCCCGTCACAACACCCGCGACGTCTTCCCCGCGACCGGCACCGAGATCACCGCGAAAAGCTGGATGACCGAAGCGCCCTTGCGGATGCTGATGAACAACCTGCATCCCGACGTGGCCGAGAACCCGCACGAGCTGGTCGTTTATGGCGGCATCGGCCGCGCCGCCCGCACGTGGGAGGATTTCGACCGCATCGTGGACAGCCTGCGCGCGCTGAACGACGACGAGACGCTGCTGGTCCAGTCCGGCAAGCCCGTGGGCGTGTTCCGCACCCACAAGGACGCGCCGCGGGTGCTGATCGCGAACTCGAACCTGGTGCCGCACTGGGCGACCTGGGACCATTTCAACGAACTCGATAAGCGCGGGCTCGCGATGTACGGGCAGATGACCGCGGGGTCCTGGATCTACATCGGCACGCAGGGGATCGTGCAGGGCACCTACGAGACGTTCGTGGAGGCCGGCCGCCAGCACTACGATGGCGACCTGAAGGGCAAGTGGATCCTGACCGCGGGCCTGGGCGGCATGGGCGGGGCGCAGCCGCTGGCCGCCGTCATGGCCGGGGCGTGCTGCCTTGCCGTGGAATGCGACGAGACGCGGGCCGATTTCCGCATCCGCACCCGCTATTGCGACGCCAAGGCGCATGACCTCGACGAGGCGCTGGCGATGATTGCCGACTGGACCGCCAGGGGCGAGGCGAAGTCCGTGGCCCTGATCGGCAACGCCGCCGAGGTGTTCCCGGAACTGGTGCGCCGCATGAAGGACGGCGGGCCGCGACCCGACATCGTCACCGACCAGACCAGCGCCCACGACCCGATCCACGGCTACCTGCCCTTGGGCTGGACCGTCGCCGAATGGCGCGCCAGGCAGGAATCCGACCCCAAGGCCGTCGAAACCGCTGCCCGCGCCAGCATGAAGTCGCACGTCGCCGCGATGGTCGATTTCTGGAACGCGGGCGTCCCCACGCTCGACTACGGCAACAACATCCGCCAGGTCGCGCTTGAGGAAGGGTTGGAGAACGCCTTCGCCTTCCCCGGCTTCGTTCCCGCCTATATCCGCCCGCTGTTCTGCCGCGGCGTGGGTCCGTTCCGCTGGGCCGCGCTGTCGGGCGACCCCGAGGACATCTACAAGACCGACGCGAAGATGAAGGAGCTGTTCCCCGAGAACGCGCATCTTCACCGCTGGCTCGACATGGCGCGCGAGCGGATCGCGTTCCAAGGCCTGCCGGCGCGGATCATGTGGATCGGCCTTGGCGACCGTCACCGCGCGGGGCTGGCGATCAACGAGATGGTGCGGAACGGCGAGCTGAAGGCGCCGGTGGTGATCGGCCGCGACCACCTGGACTCCGGTTCCGTGGCCTCGCCCAACCGCGAGACGGAAGCCATGAAGGACGGCTCGGACGCCGTGTCCGACTGGCCGCTGCTGAACGCGCTGCTGAACACCGCATCGGGCGCAACCTGGGTGTCGCTGCACCACGGCGGCGGCGTGGGTATGGGGTTCAGCCAGCACTCCGGCATGGTGATCTGCTGCGACGGGTCCGAGGATGCGGACCGGCGGATCGAGCGCGTGCTGTGGAATGACCCGGCCACCGGCGTCATGCGCCACGCCGACGCGGGCTACGACATCGCGCTGGACTGCGCGAAGGAACACGGGCTGAACCTGCCCGGCATCCTCGGATGAACCCCGGCTTCCAGGTCGTCCGCCGGGGAGAGGCGACCGCCACCCGCTGGAAGAACGGCGGCGGCGTCACGCATCAGCTTGCGACCTGGCCGCCCGGCGCGGGCATGGACGGCTTCGACGCCCGGCTGAGCATGGCCGAGGTCGCCGCGGACGGGCCGTTCTCGACCTTTCCGGGCATCGACCGGACGCTGGGGGTGATCGAGGGCGGGCCGATGGTCCTGTCCTTCGGCGCGGGCAGCCCGGATGTGACGCTGGCGGCGGATGGCCCGCCGCTGCCGTTCCCGGGCGAGGCGCCGGTCCATGCGCGGCTGACGGGCGGGGCGGTGCTGGATCTCAACATCATGACCCGGCGCGGGGTCATGGCGCACCGCATGGTCGCGATGTCGGCGGGCGAGGCGCTGCCCGCGGGCACCGTCGCCGCCGTCGCGCGCGGGCCAGCGACGGTTTGCGGGACGGCCCTGCGGACGGGCGACGCCATACTGGGGGGCGACGCGCTGGCGGGCACGGTCGAGGACGGCTTCGTTCTGGCTGTCGTGCTCGACTGGCTGCCGAAATGACAGGTGCGGCCCGCATGACAGTTTCGCGTCATCTCGCCTATGCTGTGACTTGCCGCGCGCAAGCCGGATCGGTCACGGTGGCGTGCCACGACATTCCGGGCGGCCAGGGCCGGACCGCCCGGCAAACAACGGCCCGACAACAGGAGAGAAAGATGACCCTTCGCACCACCCTGCGCGCCGCTCTGTTCGGGGCGACCGCGCTGGCGCTGACCGCGACCGGCGCGCTGGCCGACATGCTTGCCGACATCAAGTCCGCAGGCAAGATCGTGACCGCCACCGAAATGCACTACGCGCCCTTCGACATGCTGGAAAACGGCCAGTACGCGGGCTTCGGCAAGGAGCTGTTCGACGAGGTCGCCAAGGAATTGGGCGTGACCGCCGAATACCAGGACCTGCCCTGGGCCTCGATCCTGCCGGGGCTGGAGGTCAGCAAGTTCGACTTCGTGAACGCGCCCGTGACGATCACGCCCGAGCGGATGGAACGCTACGCCTTCACCCTGCCGATCAGCGACGCGACCGTGGCGCTGGTCCAGCCCAAGGGCGGGGACCTGACCAAGCCCGAGGACGTGAAGGGCAAGACGGTCGGCATCCAGAAAGGCACGGCGCAGGAAAAGCAGCTTGAAGCCTATGCCGAAAAGCTGGGCGGGTTCGACATCAAGGGCTACGGCTCGCCGGACGAAGCCTATGCCGACCTTGCCGCCGGGCGGCTGGACGCGGTCGCGGGATCGGCCCCGAACCTCGCCTATCTCGCCAAGACCCGCCCCGACGCGTTCGAGACGGTGCAGCCGCCCTTCGGCGAGCCCAAGTACTTCGCCTGGGTCACGCGCAAGGAAGGGTCGGAATCGCTGATCGCGGCGATCGACGCGGCGCTGGTGAAGATCCAGGACGACGGCCGGCTGGCCGCGATGCAGCAGAAATGGTTCGGCGTGACGACCGCGCTGCCCAAGGAAATGCCTGCGATGTGACGACCGGGCGGGCGGGCCGCATTTGGCCCGCCCGCGCAAGCTTGCAAGGGCGCGCGCATGTTTTCGTTCCAGACCATCATTGACAACCTGCCGGTGCTGATCGCCTCGGCCCGGTACACGCTGCTGATTTCCGGTTTGGGCTGCCTGCTGGGCCTGATCTTCGGCGCGGTCGTGTGCATGGGCGCGGTGTCGCGCAGCGTCGCCGCCCGGCGCGTCGCCGGCGTCTATGTCAGCTTCTTTCGCGGCGTCCCGCTGCTGATCCAGCTGCTGCTGGCGTTCTACCTGTTGCCGCTGGTGGGCGTGAACGTGCCCGCGCTGGTCGCCGCGATCCTGACCGTGGGCCTGTGCGCCGCCGCCTATATCAGCGAGATCCTTCGCGGCGCCCTGAACGCGATCCCCAAGGGGCAGGCCGAGGCGGCGATCGCCGTGGGCCTGCCGCCACGCGACATCTGGACCCGGATCCTGCTGCCGCAGGCGCTCAAGATTTCCATGCCGTCGCTGGTCAACGAATTGATCCTGCTGGTGAAAGCCTCGTCGCTGGTCACGGTCGTCGGCATCGTCGAGATCACGCGGATGAGCCAGTCGATCGCGTCCGCGACGTACCGCCCGCTGGAAATCTACCTTGCGGCGGCCTTCATCTACCTAGCCATCAACCTGGTGATCGCGGGCATCGGCCGGACCCTGGAACAAAGGTTCGCGCTGTGATCGACCTGTCGCTTTTCCAGCAATACGGCCCGGCGCTGCTGCGCGGGCTTGGCATGACGATCTTCTGCTGGCTCGTCGGCACGGTGTTCGCCATGGCGCTGGGCTTCGTGATGGCGCTGGTCCAGCGCAGCGTGAAGGCGTGGCCGGTCCAGTGGCTGCTGCGCGCCTATGTCGAGTTCATCCGCGGCACCCCGTTCCTCGTCCAGCTGTTCGTCCTTTACTATGGCGGCCCGATGCTGGGGCTGCGGCTGGACGCGCTGCCGGCCGGCCTGCTGGGCCTGACCATCTACGGCAGCCCCTATTTCGCGGAAATCTTCCGCGCCGGCCTGAACGCGGTCCCGGTGGGCCAGATCGAGGCGGCGCGGGCGATGGGCTTTCCGCCCGGCGCGATCATGCGGCGGGTGATGATCCCGGTGATGCTGGTGTCGGCGCTGCCGGCGCTGGTCAACTTTTCCATCATCCTGACCAAGGAAACCGTGATCCTGTCGATGATCACGGTGCCCGAGATCATGTTCGAGACCCAGACCATGATGGCCGAAACCTTCGCCTTCGCCGAGGCGACGCTGGTCCTCGCGCTGTTCTTCTGGATCTTCGTCGAGGCGATCAGCCGGATCGGCCGCAGGCTGGAACGCCGCGCCACCCACTATCTTCTGGAACGGAGCTGACGATGGCCCTTACCACGACCACCAACGCGGCCTCTGCCCGGCTGGAGAACGTGTCGAAGTTCTATGGCGAGTTCCAGGCGCTGAAGGACGTGTCGCTGGCAATCCCGCCCGGCAAGGTCACCTGCCTGATCGGCCCGTCCGGGTCGGGCAAATCGACGCTGCTGCGCTGCATCAACTTTCTCGAGGAATACGATCGAGGCGGGATCTGGATCGACGACCGGCTGATCGGCTACGACGCCGTGGGCGGCCGCAAGATGGCGCCCGGCCGCCTGCGCGAGATGCGGCGCGACATCGGAATGGTATTCCAGCAGTTCAACCTGTGGCCGCACATGACCGCGCTGCAGAACGTGGCCGAGGGGCTGGAACGGGTGAAGCGCCTGCCCCGCGCGCAGGCGCAGCGGATCGCGGCCGAGGCGCTGGCCAAGGTCGGCCTGGGCGACAAGACCGGCAACCACCCCAGCCGCCTGTCGGGCGGGCAGCAGCAGCGCGTGGCGATCGCCCGCGCCATCGCCATGCAGCCACGCATCATGCTGTTCGACGAACCGACCAGCGCGCTTGACCCCGAGCTGGTGGGCGAGGTGCTGGCGGTGATGAAGCAGCTGGCGGCCGAGGGAATGACGATGGTCGTCGTCACCCACGAGATGGGCTTTGCCGCCCATGTCGCGGACCGCGTGGCGTTCATGGAACGGGGCGAGCTGGTGGCGGCGGGAACGCCCGCGGAAATCTTCGGCAATCCGGCGGATGCCCGGGTCCGGGCGTTCCTGCAAAGCTACAACGACCGCAACGCCTTCGACGTGAAGGCGGGCTGAGGTCAGGCGCCGCGGTCGCGTTCCTCGTTGGCCCACAGGAACGCGACGAACGCGCCCTTGACCAGCCGCAGCAGCACCAGCGTGATGATGGTGGTGACCGCGCAGAGCGACAGCATCAGCATCAGCGGATCGTCGGGAAAGATCGTCCAGCCGATCCAGATCACCGGGATCAGAAGCAACAGCACGATGGTCATCGTGAAGAACGCGGGCCCGTCGGCGGCCCGGTACAGCCCCAGCTTTTCACCGCAGCTCGCGCATTCCGGCACGACCTGAAGATAGCCGCGGAACATCCGCCCCTCGCCGCAGTTCGGGCATTTGCCGAACGTGCCGCGCAGCACCGCCTGCTGCTGGTCGCGTTCGGGGTGGGTCATCGGGGTAACCATCAGCGCGGCGCGTTGTAGTTCGCCTTGGGTCCCGCGAAATACCACGCGATCAGCCCGGCGAAAGGCAGCGCCGCGACCACGATGATCCAAATCAGCTTCGCGCGGCCGGTCGCGTTCGAGTTGAAGATCGACGCGATCGCCCAGACGTCTAGGACGAACAGGATCAAGCCAAGCAGGCCCTTGAACATGTGGTGTGCCTTTCGCAGCGGGGTGTCAGCAAGCACAACCGGCGGCGGCGCAGGATGTTCCGCCGCCGGCCGCGTCGCGGTCCCTAAAGGACGTAGCGCGACAGATCGGCGGACCGCGACAGCTCGCCCAGTTCCCGCTCGACAAAGGCCGCGTCCACCCGCACCTCGTCGCCGCCCTTGTCGGGCGCGGCGAAGGACAGGTCCTCGAACACGCGCTCCATCACCGTGTACAGGCGACGGGCGCCGATGTTCTCGACCGTGCCGTTGACCTCGGCCGCGATGCGGGCGAGCGCGGCGATGCCGTCGTCGGTGAAGCTGACGGTCACGCCCTCGGTCCCCATCAGCGCGGTGTATTGCCGCGTGAGCGCGTTGTCGGGTTCCGACAGGATGCGGACGAAGTCGCCCTCGGTCAGCGCCTTGAGTTCGACCCGGATCGGCAGGCGGCCCTGAAGTTCCGGCAAGAGGTCGCTGGGCTTGGCGACGTGGAACGCACCCGAGGCGATGAACAGCACGTGGTCGGTGCGGACGGGGCCGTACTTGGTGCTGACGGTCGTGCCCTCGATCAGCGGCAGCAGGTCGCGCTGCACCCCCTCGCGGCTGATCTCGCCGCCGCGGCTGTCCGAGCGGGCGCAGACCTTGTCGATCTCGTCGATGAACACGATGCCCGATTGTTCGACGGCGGCGATGGCGGCGGTCTTGATCGCCTCGTCGTCCAGAAGCTTGTCGGCTTCCTCGGCCAGCAGCAGGTCGTGGCTTTCGGCGACCGTCATCTTGCGGCGCGTCTTGCGGCCGCCGAACGCCTTCATCAGCCCCGACAGGTCCATCATGTTGCCAAGCCCCGGCTGGCCCGGCACCTCCATCCCCAAGGGGTTCGAGGTGTCCGTCACCTCGATCTCGATCTGGGTGTCGTCAAGTTCGCCGCGCTTCAGCTTGGCGCGGAACATTTCGCGCGTCTGGTCGCGCGCCTGGTCGCCCGCAAGGGCCGCAATCACCCGGTCCTCGGCGGCGGCACGGGCGCGGGCGCGCACCTCGTCCCGCATCCGCTCGCGCGTGTCCACCAGCGCGGTGTCCACCAGGTCGCGGATGATCTGTTCCACGTCGCGGCCGACATAGCCGACCTCGGTGAACTTCGTCGCCTCGACCTTCACGAACGGCGCCTGGGCGAGCCTGGCGAGGCGGCGGCTGATCTCGGTCTTGCCGACGCCGGTGGGGCCGACCATCAGGATGTTCTTGGGATAGACCTCGTCGCGAATGTCGTCGGCCAGACGCTGCCGGCGCCAGCGGTTGCGCATGGCGACCGCGACGGCGCGCTTGGCGTCGTCCTGGCCGATGATGAAGCGGTCGAGTTCCGCCACGATTTCGCGGGGGGTGAGGTCGGTCATGTGCGTCTCCTTAGTTCCTAAGGAAATAAGCCGAGCAGCAGGGCCCTTGAAGGGGTGGAACTGCAGACTTACAGTTGGTATATACAACTTCATGAGTCGCGCAGGACGTGCGCTCGTTCTCCGGCAAAGATGGGAACAGCAATGTCCGAAGACGATGTCAGATACGAGTGGAACGAAGCCAAGCGGCTTGCCACGATCGAGAAGCACGGGATCGATTTCGTGCGTGCGCCGGGGTTCTTCGCTGGGCCACATGTCGTTGTGACTGCGCGCAGCGAGGCCGAGGCACGTGAGATTGCGATCGGACTTCTGGATGACGTGGCAGTCGTGTTCGTGTTTACCAGGCGCGGCTCGGCGATCCGCGTTATCACTGCTCGGAGGGCCCGGCGAAATGAGCGAGTCAAGCTACAAGACATATACGCTCGACGAAATCCAGCAGATGACGGACCAGACTGATCTGGACCGCCTTCGCCGTGAAGGCGAGTTTGAGGGAGAGGATGAAGATGATTTCGAGATTGATTGGGACAGCGCCGTTCTAGTGCTTCCCCAAGCGAAGAAGGCGATCTCGCTGCGGGTAGATCCCGATGTGTTGGATTTTTTCCGGGCCGAGGGTAAGGGCTATCAGACCCGAATGAACGCGGTCTTGCGGGCCTACATGCAAGCCCGCAAGGCCGGTTAGGCCCCGATCACCTCGACCGTGAGATTGCCGTTGGTGTAGACGCAGATGTCGGCCGCGATCGCCATCGCGCGGCGGGCGACCGTCTCACCGTCAAGGTCGGTTTCCATCAGGCCGCGCGCGGCGGCCAGCGCGAAGTTGCCGCCCGAGCCGATCGCGGCCACGTCGTGTTCGGGTTCCAGCACGTCGCCGGCTCCGGTCACGACGTAAAGCTGCGCGCCGTCGGTCACGATCAGCATCGCTTCCAGGTTCCGCAGGTACTTGTCGGTGCGCCAGTCCTTGGCCAGCTCGACGCAGGCGCGCTGCAACTGGCCCGGCGCGGCCTCGAGCTTCTTTTCCAGCCGCTCCAGCAGAGTAAAGGCGTCGGCGGTCGATCCGGCGAAGCCCACCACCACGTCGCGCCCGCCCGGCGACAGGCGGCGGACCTTGCGCGCCGTGCCCTTCATCACCGTCTGCCCGACGCTTACCTGCCCGTCGCCCGCGACCACCACCCGCCCGCCGCGCCGGACCGCGAGAATGGTGGTGCCATGCCAGCCGGGGAACCTGTCGTCAGCCATCGAAAACCTCCGTCGTTGGGCGTGCAGATAGGTGCGGGGGTGCCCTTCCGCAACCGCGTGGCCGGGGCTAGCCTTGGCGGCATGGCGGCGACGATCCTGCATATCTACCTTGAAGATCCGATGCTTGCGGATGCGCGGGCGGGTCGGTTCAACTTCCTGAACGTGCTGTCGCGGGCGGTCCGCGACGCGGGCTGGAGTGTCGAGTTCGCGCCGACCGGCCCCGCGGCCCGCGCCGCCGCGCCGTCCCGCGACGGCTACGCCTTGTTTCACATGGAGCAGCCGACCCACGACCGCGCGCTGACCTTCCGCCGGGCCTATCACTACCCCTTCTGGTCGATCGAACCGGTGGCCGAGCGCTGGCGCTTTTCGGTCGCGCGGTCGCGGTTCGACCCGGGCACGGTCGATCCCCAGCGCGCCGCGACCTTCGCCGCCCGCCTGCGCGATCGCGTCCTGCCGGGGCCTGCGCCGCGGCGGGGCGATACCGTGCTGGTGCCGCTGCAAGGCCACATCCGCCGCTGCCGGTCGTTCCAGACGATGAGCCCGGTCGAGATGCTGGACCGCGTCTGCGACACGGGACGCCCGGTGGCGGCGACCCTGCACCCGCGCGAGCCGCTGGACGACGCCGACCGCGCGGCGCTGGACGCGATTGCCGCGCGCCACCCGAACCTGACCGTCGGCGGCGACACCGCCGCGATCCTGCGCGACTGCGCCTTTGTCGCCACGCAAAACAGCGCCGTCGCGCTCGACGGCTACCTGCTGGGCAAGCCCGCGGTGCTGTTCGCGCAGATCGACTTTCACCACATCGCGCTGAACGTGGCCGACATGGGCGCGGAACGTGCGCTCGCCGCCGCGCCGACCCACGTGCCCGACTTCGACGCCTATCTGTTCTGGTTCCTGCACCGCCGTGCGATCAACGCGACCGCCCCCGACGCGGGCGCGCGCATCCTTGCGGCCATGAGAAAGGGCGGCTGGCCCATCCGGCCGCCGCCCCAGTTCCCGACCGCGTGAGGCAGGATCAGACGTTCTCGTCGATCCAGGCCTTGAGCGAGGCCTTCGGCGCCGCCCCGATCTTGTTCGACACAACCTGCCCGTCCTTGAACAGGAACAGCGCCGGGATGCCGCGAACGCCCAGCTGGGCGGGCGAGTCCGGGTTCTCGTCGACGTTGACCTTCACGATCTTGACCTTGCCGCCGTATTCCGCGGCGAGTTCCTCCAGCGCCGGGCCGATCTGGCGGCAGGGGCCGCACCATTCGGCCCAGAAATCGACGACGACGGGGGTGTCGGACTGGCGCACGACGCTGTCGAAATCGGCGTCGGTGGCGTGTTGGGTAGCCATGGAATGCTCCTCGGTGACCGGGATGGGGTTGGCTTACAGCTAGGAAGGCGGGGGCGTCCGGTCAAGGCCGGGGATGGGCGGTTGAACAACCGCGCTTCACGGCCGGACGAACGCTTCCCGCACGCTCAGTCTGTTGACAACCCACCCTCACGGAAAAACCTGTCCAGAGCCTCCACGTCACCTGCGTCGAGGACGCCCGGAAACTTCCGGTCAGTTACGAAGACGCCTTCAAAAGCAGAAACCCAATTTTTGCCCCGGAAGAACTGCTGATCCATAGACATGTCCGCGCCGGCTTCGTGAAGCTTGGCGATCTGAACCTCCAGCGAATGGATCATTTCTGATTTCGTCAGTCGTGGAGGAACATTTGCGTAAGCAGGCGCCGTTGCTGCATCGGACAAATTGTCCACATCGTGCCGCCTCGCGTCGACGCTGTCCTTGAACCCCGGCAAGTTGTTCTCAAGTCGAAAGCGCTCGACTTCCTCCAGCATCTTCTCTGGCGAGTCCTTACCCGGCTCGGGCCAGAAAAGGATCCTGTTCCTGCGCGGATCGGGATAGACCAGCTTGTCGAAGTGAGTAACCCAGCGGTCGTTTTCGGCTTCTGTCTTTCCGGGTGCGGTCCCGATGAACTTTATGAAGTCAAGAAACTCACCGCGCGTAAAGTCGGATATGGTGCGCTTCTCAAGGTAGTCATTCCGACGAAACCTCTTCATTTCTTCACTGCCTTCTTTCTCGTTATCAATACAGTTCCTTTGCACCTTGACGGAAATACTTGTTCAATGCCTCCACGTCCCCTGCGTCGAGGACGCCCGGAAACTGCCGTTCCGTCACGAAGACGAATTCGAAAGCAGAAACCCAATTTCCGACCCGGAAGCATCTCTGTTCCACGGACATATCGGCGCCGGCTTTGTGAAGCTTGGCGATTTGAACCTCTAGCAAATGGATCATTTCGGATTTAGTCAGTCGTGGAGGAACAGTGACGTAAGCAGACACTGTTGCTGCATCGGGCAGGTTGTTTCCATCATGCCGCCTCGCGTCGACGCTGTCCTTGAATCCCGGCAGATTGTTTTCACGACGAAAGCGTTCGACCTCTTCAAGCATTTTTTCCGGCGAATCGGTGCCGGGTTCGGGCCAGAAAATTATGTCACATCCCCGAGGATCAGGCTTTACCAGCTCACTGAAATGGAACTTGTACTTGTTGTTCTCTGCTTGTGTTTTGCCCGGGACGGATGCGATGAAACAAATGAAGTCCAGAAACTCCTGACGGGTGAACTCTACAACACTGCTTTTTGCGAGAAAAACGGTCATAGA
The DNA here is from genome assembly GCF_007018965.1 of Paracoccus marinus. Taxonomy (GTDB): domain Bacteria; phylum Pseudomonadota; class Alphaproteobacteria; order Rhodobacterales; family Rhodobacteraceae; genus Paracoccus; species Paracoccus marinus. The sequence continues at coordinate 86,646 of NZ_VJYZ01000013.1, read as the reverse complement.
CAAAGGCCCTGTGTCACGCGTTGGACTTTAGTGTGCACAAGGCAACTCAATCCAGGTCCGACATATCCTCATCAAAATAGTCGTTCAGCGCCTGCATATCGCACGCGACAAGGATGCCCGGATGCTTCCGGTTCAGCACGTACACGCCTTCATACGCGAGGAGCCATTCGCCGACCCTCAAGAACTCTGCCGTTTGCCGTACATTGGCCCCGGCTAATGCGAGCTTTGTGATCTGCTTTTCCAGCAAATCGAGCATTTCGGGATCGGTCATTTCCCGACCAGCGGCAGGCGCGGTGCCGCACGGAACATCCTGCATGAAAATACCCTAACCCAATACGCCGCTTACGCTGGCATCGCTTCGCGTCAGTTCCGTGACACTACCAGCCGCGGGCGCTTTTCCGCCGCGCCCCGCATCCGCCTACCGCCGCGCCAGCGCCGCCTCCAGCACCTCGTCCGGCAGGTCCATCAGCGACCGCGCGGTGGTCCACAGCACCGCCGCATCGATCCGCCTGCCGGGGTAGATCAGCGTCAGCGCGGCGCGGTAGGCGGCCATCTGGCGCAGGATGCCGTCCGGCACGTCGCGGGGCGTGGCTGGCACCTCGGCGTTGGACTTGTAGTCGATGGCGACGACGCGGTCGGGCAGGACCAGAAGCCGGTCGATCGTGCCCGACAGGGGGCCCAGGCCGGGGATGTCGGCGGCCAGCGGCACCTCGCGCAGGACAGTCGCGCCGGCGGGGGTAAAGGCGGGGGCCAGCGCCTCGGCGCCGATCACCGCTGCCGCCTCGTCGATGAGCGCGGCGAGGGTCGGGTCGTCGGGCAGGCCGCCTTCGGCCCCGGACAGGGCCGCGCGGGCCAGCGCGGGCCACCGCGCGGGGTCGCGGCCGGGCAGTTCCTCCAGCAGCAGGTGCAGGCGGGTGCCGGCCAGCATCGCCTCGGCCCGCGCGGCCTCGGCGTCGATCCCGCGATCGCCCGACGCGATCGCCTTGGCCCCGCCGAGCGCCGTCGCGGCGATCCGCGGGGCCTTTCGCGCGGGTGCGGGCGGGATGGCAAGCGCCCACGCGGGCAGCACCGTGGGGTCCGCAGGTGCAACGTCGGCATCGGCCGCCGCCTGCGCGGGCCATGCGCCGAACGACAGGCGGCGGGCGGGGCCGACGCCTTCGATCTCGGTCTCGGCTTCGTCCAGCCCCGTGGCCCGGTCCATCCCGGCCGCGACCATGGCGTGCCAGCTGTCCTCGCCCGCGCCGGTCTTGCCCGCCGCGGCCACGATCAGCCAACTTTCCGCCCGCGTCATCGCGACGTAGAGAAGCCGGCGGTTTTCCTCTTCCCGCCGCTCCGCCTCGCGCGTGGCCCAGGCGGCGATGGTGGCGGGGCGTTCGGCCTTGCGGCCGCGCCAGACCGCAGGTGGCCCCTCGGGCGGGGTGATCGTGGGGGCGTCGTGGCTGGCGCCGCGCACGGCGGTGTCGGGCAGGATCACGATCGGGCTTTCCAGCCCCTTGGCGCCGTGGACCGTCATCACCCGGATCAGCCCCTCGCCTTCGCCCGCGGCGCCCGGCTGGCGGCGGATCTCGGCGTCGTCCTCGGCCAGCCAGACGAGGAACCCGGTCAGCGACGGAGGTTCCGCCGCCTCGTAGGTCAGCGCCTGCGACAGCAGCGCGTCGATCCCGTCCTCGGCCTCGTGGCCCAGCCGGCCGACCAGCCGTTCGCGCCCGCCGTGGCGCACCAGCAGGCGGGCGATCAGGTCGTGGGGGCGGATGAAGTCGGCCTGTTCCTGCAGGTCGGCCAGCAGGTCCACCACCCCGCGATGGGCGGCATCGTTCCTCAGCGCGGGCCACAGCCGGCCCTTGCGCGGCGCGGCAAGGCGGTAAAGCTGGTCCTCGCTCAGCCCGAACAGCGGCGAGCGGAGCGCGGTGGCAAGCGCCAGGTCGTCCTCGGGCGTGGCCAGGAACGACAGCACGGCGCGGATGTCGCGCACCGCCATTTCGGCGGCGAGCTTCAGGCGGTCGGCGCCCGCCACCGGCAGGCCCCTCGCCTTGAGCGCGCGGATGAGTTCGGGAAACAGCGCGCTGCGCCGCTGGACGAGGATCAGGATGTCGCCCGCCCGGACCGGGCGCACGGCCCCGCCACGCGCGGGCAGGATCGGCTGGCCGCGCATGGCGGCGATCTGGCGGGCGATCGCGTCGGCCAGCACGGTTTCGGCGGAATCGGGCGTGGGCGCGTCCACCGGGGCGGCCCAGTCGGCGGGCTCGGCGCGGTCGGGCTTCGGCACGGCGGGCCACAGATCGACGCGGCCGGGCATCGCGGTGCGGAACGGAATGTGGTGGGGCGGCACGCCCAGGCCGCGCGCGGCGTCGCCTGCAAAGACCGCGTCCACCACCGACAGGATCGCGGGCGAGGACCGGAACGAATGTTCCAGCGCCGCGTGCTGCATCGGCGGATCGAGGACCGAGAAGGCGGCCGTGAAGCCGGTGCGCCGCTGCTCGAACACGGCGATGTCGGCCCCCTGGAAGGAATAGATCGACTGCTTCGGGTCACCCACCACGAACAGCGTCCGCTGGCCCGACCCAGGGCCGCCGCCGCCATCCCCCCGCGCGCCCGCGCCGGCGGTGAATTCGTCGGTCAGCCGTTCGATCACCTGCCACTGGCCGGGCGAGGTGTCCTGCGCCTCGTCCACCAGGATGTGGTCGATCCCGCCGTCCAGCCGGAACAGCACCCACTGCGCCATCGCGCCGTCCGACAACAGCCGCGCCGTGCGGCTGATGAGGTCGTCGAAATCCAGCCAGCCCTGCGCCTGCTTCGCCGCCGTGTAGCGCGCGCAGAAATCGTGCCCAAAGGCCTGCAGCGCCAGCGTCCGCTCGGCATGGGCGAGCGCCAGCCTGCGTCCCCGTGCGCCCTCGACCCGCCCCATGAGGTGGATCAGGTCGTCCATCAGCGCCGCGCACGGTCCCTTGGCCAGCCCTTGGGTCGGGAACTTGCCGATCTTGGCGCCGAAGGGGCTTGCCGCCTTGTCGCCGTACAGCAGCACGTCCTCCAGCAGCGCCAGCTCGGCCATGGTCGGCGCGTCCCAGCGGCCCACGGCCAGCGTCCGCCCGGCCTTGCCGTCGTTCGTTCCGCTGGCCAGCAGATGCGGGATCATCGCCGCGATCACCAGGCAATCGCCGCCCGGAAACACCTCGGCCAGCAGGCTGCCTTGCGAATAGCCGGGCGAAAGCTCCGCCTGCGACCAGATGCGGTCGGCGCAGGGCGGCAGGTCGTGATCGCGAAGCCCGGCCAGGAATGCGTCCAGCCGGTCCTCGCTCAGCAGCATCGCGATGCCGTTCAGGCTTGCCACCCCGTCCAGCGCCATGGATTCGAGGATCTCGGCCCGCAGGTTCGCGGCCGAGCGGTCGTCGAGTTCTGAAAACCCGTGCGGCACCCCGGCTTCCAGCGGAAAGCGGCGCAGGACGGCGGCGCAGAAGCTGTGGATCGTCTGGACCTTCAACCCGCCCGGCGTCTCGATCGCCTGCGCGAACAGGCGCCGCGCGGCCCGCAGGTCGGGGGCGCCCGCGATCCCCAGATGGGCAAGCTCGGCCCGCAGCGCCTCGTCGGGCAGCATCGCCCAGCCGCCCAGCCGCGCCAGCAGGCGGTTCTGCATCTCGGACGCGGCGGCCTTGGTGTAGGTCAGGCACAGGATGCGTTCGGGCCGGGTCCCGCCCAGCAGAAGCCGCGCCACGCGGTCGGTCAGGACGCGGGTCTTGCCCGAGCCCGCGTTGGCGGTAAGCCAGGTGGACCGCCCCGGATCGGCCGCCGTCCGCTGCGCGCGGGTGGCGTCGTCCAGCGGCGCATCACCACCATCTACCGTCCCGGTCGCGGGCATCCGTTCATCCATGATGGCCCACCTTTCCCGGCACGGCCATGTCGGCCAGCGTCCATTCCCCGAACCGCGAGATCCCGTCGAAGTCGCCGCGTTCGTTCACCGTCATCGGCGCGGCGCGCGCGGTAAAGCCCGCGGCCCCCGTGACATAGGCGGTGACCAGCGCCACGAACTTGTCCCACGTCTCGTCGATGAAGTCGGGCGGGCAGTCGCGGTCCATCGTCTCGCCGTCGCCGCCCAGCCGGATGTAGCTGGTGCCCGACACGCAGCGCCGCTCGCCCAGCCAGCCGCGCTGGATCATCGCGGCCTCCAGCGGCAACTGCTTTTCAAAGGCGCGGATCTGCGGGTCGGTGGGCGGGCTGCCCGACTTGTAGTCATAGACGTGGGCGGTCCCGTCGTGCAGGTGGTCGATCCGGTCGGGCCGCGCGGTCAGCGTGAAGTCCGCGCCGCCGATCGGGTGGGTCACGGCGTGGCGTTCCTCGATCACGGCGGGGCGGCCCAGTTGCAGCCGCGCGTGTTCGTCGGCGGCCAGCCGGTCGGCGATTCGGGCGATCCGCGCGCGCCAGAACAGCCGCATCGCGGGCCACGGCACGTCGCGGGCAAGGACCCGGTCGGTCGCCGCCATCAGCCGGTCGCGCAGGACTGCGGGGCCGTCGGTCGGCGCGGGCGGCGGGGTCAGGAAGTCGCGGACGATGTCGTGCAGCACGTTGCCGCGTTCGGCCGCGTCGGGCCGGGGCCGCATCGGATCCAGCGGGTTCAGCCGCAGCACCTTGCGCGCATAGATCGCGTAAGGATCGCGGATCAGGGTCGAGACGCCGGTCACCGACAGGTCGCGCAACGAGCCGGGCGGCGGGATCGGCGAGGGCCGGGGTTCCGGCGGCGTGGCTTGCGCGGGCGTCCGCAGCGTCGCGGCCATGTCGAGCCACGCCTGCCCGCGCGCCCGCATCGCCCGCAGCGCCTGCGGGCCGTTCTGGTCGCCCCCCAGCCCCTGCACGAGGTTCGCAAGCCGGTTCAGCCAGCGCGAGGGCACCGTTTCGGCCTCGGCGTTGCGCCGGGCGCGGGTCAGGATCACCCGCCTTGCCGACAGGCCGATCTGGAAGTCGTGGGCGGACAGCCCGATCCGCCGCTCGGGCGAGGTCAGCCCCGCCTGCCGCCGCATCTGGCGGCTGAGCCAGGGGTCGGGCGCGGGGGGCTGCGGCCACGCGCCCTCGTTCAGACCGGCGAGGATCACGAGGCCCCGCGCCTCGGTCCGGGCCTCGCGCGGGCCGCGGAACCGGACCAGCGGATGCGCGGCCACGTCCTGCCGCACGGCCTGCGCCTGCAGTTGCGAGGTCAGCAGGTCGGTCATGTCGCCGGGCGTGGCGGCCGGGCCGTCGCCCGCGTGCAGGGCCATGTGGTCCATCACCGCGCGGGCGAGTTCCCCGGGACGCGCGTCCCACAGCCGCGATGCCAGCGCGTCGCCGTCCGGGCCCGCCGCCCACGCCTCGGCCAGCGCGCGCAGGTCGGACAGGCGCGCGGCCAGCGGGCGCGGCCCCCGGTCCAGCGCCAGCGGCTGCATCCGGTCCAGCATCGCCCCGACCCAGCCCGCCCAGGCCAGCCGGTCCGGGTCGGGCGTGTCGCTGCCGGGGCGCTTGCGCGCGCCCCATGCGTCCAGCGCCGCGCGGTCGGGAAAGGCGGGGCCGTGGCGGCGCAGATGCAGTTCCAGGTCGCGGGTGTGCAGCAGGTGCAGGTTGCGCGGCACGGCGTCGCTGCCGGTCGCCGTCAGCGGGTGCTTCAGGATCACCAGCAGCCGGTCGATGGTCAGCGGCTGGCCGAACAGCCGCGCGACGTGGCGCAGGAACAGCCCGGCGGCGGTCAGGGGCAGCGGCTGCCCGGCGCTGTCGTCCGCGATCAGCCGCCAGCGGTCCAGCGCCGCCTGCACCCGCCGCGTGGCGGTGCGGTCCGCGGCGATCAGCGTGACGGCCTCGCCGCGCTCCATTGCCTCGCGGATCGCCAGTGCGATCGCGTCGGCCTCGGCCGCGGGATGTTCGGCCTCGATCAGGGTCAGGTTCCGGGTCGCGTGGACCAGATCGCCAAGGGCGGGCCCCTCGGCGATCCACTGATCCGTCACCGGCGCGGGCCTGAGCGCCAGCGAGATCAGCCGGCCCCGCGCGGGATCGGGGGCGGGCGCGCCGGTCCACGGCCGCGGCGCGCCGAAGCGGCGGACAAGGGGCGCGAACCGCGCCTGCGGATGGTCGTCGGGCGCGTCGCCGTCCTGGTCGAGATGGTCCCAGACGGATTGCGGCGTGTCGAAGTCGAAGCCCGGCAGCACCACCGCGCCGTCGGGCAGCGCCGCGACGGCCTGCATGAACAGGCGCGTGCCGCCATGCGACCCCGTCGATCCGGCGACGATCACCGGCGCGTCGGGCAGGTTGCGGCCCGCCGCCCAGTCCGCCGCCAGCCGCTCGGCGGCGCGGCGCTGGCGCGCCTCGCGGTCCACGGGCGGGCCGGACAGGTGGAACCCGGCCGCGATCCGCAGGAAGGCCAGCGCGCGCTGCCAGTGGGCCGCGTGTTCGGCGGCCTCGATCCGGTCCAGCGCGTCCGCGCCAAGCCCTTCGGACTGCATCTCGGCCATCAGCTCGGACAGGGTCGCGGCCAGTTCCGGCACGCTTTGGCCCGGGCGGGCGTCGGGCGGGATCGCCTCGATCAGCCGCGCCAGCTGCATCCGGCGGGCAAGGGGCGCGGCCAGCGGCGTATCCGCCCCCTCGGCGCCCAGGTCCGCGAGCAGCCGCAGGCGCGGCAGCAGCAGCGGCCCCCGCGTCTCGAAGGCGGCGCGAAGTGCGGTCAGGGTCCGGCCCGAGTTCGCGTGGATCGTGACCTGCGCCAGCGCCTCGGGCGGGCGGGCGGCCATGCGGGCGATCAGCCCGTCCGCAAAGGCCGCGGCGAAATCGACGCCCGCAGGCAGCGCGTAAAGGCCGGACAGGTCAGCCATCGGTCAGCATCGCCTCGGCCAGCATTGCCTCGGCCAGCGGGATGCAGTCGGGCCGGCCCACGTCGCACCAGCGCCCGCGGTGGACGACGCCAAAGGCGCGCCCGTCGGCGATCAGCATGTCCCACAGCCGGTTGAGCGAGAACACCTGCTCGCCGATCTCGGCCAGCCGGTCGGTGCGGATGATCTGCGCGCCGCCATAGACCAGATCGCCCTGCCGCGCGATCCGCCCGTCGGCGGCGATGGCGAAGTCGCCGCCGCCCTGCCGCCCCTCGGCCCGGCCCACGGGCACCAGCATCAACAGCGCGTCCATCCGGCCCGCGTCCCACGCCGCGCGCAGCGCCGCCACCGGGTTCGGCCCGGTCCAGACCACGTCCGGGTTCATCGTGATGACGGGATCGGTGCCCAGCAGGTGCAGCGCGCGGCGCAGGCCCCCGCCGGTTTCCAGCAGCAGGTCGGATTCGTCCGACACCGCGACCTCGCTGCCGTCCAGGTGCTTCACGATCTGGTCGCCAAGGTGGTGGGTGTTGACCACGATCCGCCGCGCGCCGCCGTCGCGCGCCACGTCCAGCGCGCGGTCCAGCAGCGTGCGGCCCGCGACCGGGATCAGCGGCTTCGGCGTGGTGTCGGTCAGCGGCGCCATGCGGGTGCCGCGGCCGGCGGCGAACAGCATCAGGGTGTCGGGCTGGCGCATCGGGCGCGGATCCTTTCGATGACGCTTGCATCCGGGGCGGCGATCCCGTCCAGCGCGGCGGCCAGCGGGGCAAGGTCCGGGTGCGCCACGTCGCGCCGGATCGCGGTCCAGACGCGGGGCATGAACGCAAGGTATCGCGGCTTGCCGTCGCGGATGCAAAGGCGGGTGAAGATCCCCATGATCCTCAGGCTGCGTTGCGCGCCCAGCAGCGCGTAGGCCGCGCCGAACCGCGCGGGGTCCGCGCCGGTCGCGGCGACGTAGCGGGCGACGCAGGCGGCCTCGACCCCAGGGTCCACGTCGCGGCGGGCGTCCTGCAGCGCCGACACGAGATCATAGGCTGGATGCACCGCCACCGCGTCCTGAAAGTCGAGAAGACCCAGCGTGCCATCATCAAGCAGCACGATGTTCTCGGCATGGAAATCGCGCAGCCCCGTCACCGGGGCTATGTCGGCGCACAGCCGGTCCCAAAGCGCCGCGATCGCCTGCGGCACGCCCGCGCCCGCGCCGGGTTCGCCCGCGACCGGCGCGTACCAGTCGGTGAACAGGCCGACCTGGGCGGCAAGCTCCGCCCCGTCCAGCGCCGGGGCGAAGCCGGGCGGGGCGTGGCGGGCCAGGTCCGCGAGCAGGTCGGTGACGGCGGCGTAAAGTTCGGGCGCGCGGGCGGGATCGTCGCCCAGCACCCGCGCCAGCAGGTCGTTGCCCAGATCCTCCATCAGCAGGAGGCCCTGCGCCTCATCGCGCGCCAGCACGGCGGGCGCGTGGAACCCGCGCGCCCTCAGCCAGCCGGTCATGGCGAGATAGCGCGACAGGCTGCCCGGCGGCGGGTCGTCCATCAGCACGGCGCGGCCCACGGGCCCGTGCAGCCGGAAATACCGCCGCGCCGAGGCGTCGCCCGCAAGCGGGTCCAGCCGCGCCTCCGCCCAGCCCGCGCCGTGCAGGAACCCGGCGATCGCGGCGGCGCGGGGGATGGCGGGCCAGCGGGCGGGATCGCCGCAAAGTTCGATCTGACGGCGGTCGGGCGCGGTCTCGCGCAGCATCACCGTCAGCGCGCCGGGCGGCGGCGCGCCCATGCGGTCGGGCCACTCGATCAGGGTGACGGCGGTGGGCAGCGCCTCGTCAAGGCCAAGCTCGACCAGCTCGGACGGGTCGGTCAGGCGGTAGAGGTCGGCGTGCCAGATCTCGGTCCCCGCCGCGTCCTCGTAGGTCTGGACGATGGTGAAGGTGGGGCTGGGCACGTCCTCGGCCGCGTCGCCCTGCCGGGCGCGGATCAGGGCGCGGGCGAAGTGGGTCTTGCCCGCGCCCACCGGGCCGTCCAGCAGCACACTGTCGCCCGGCCCCAGTAGCGCCGCAAGGACGCGGGCGAGACAGGCGGTCAGCGCCTCGTCGGCGTCGGGGATACGGGCGAGCGTGGTCATCGCCCCGAACCTAGCCTTTGCGACCGGCCCGGAAAAGGGCCGCGTCAGCCGCCGAGCGCCTGCCCAAGCGCCCGCGCGGCGTTTGCGAGCGAGGCGGCAAGCTGGTCCATCCGCGCCCCCGTCAGCCGCGCCGAAGGCCCGGCCAGCGCCAGCGCCGCCACCGGCTTGCCCAAGCCCCCAAAGACCGGCGCGGCGATGCTGGACAACCCCGCCTGCCATTCGCCCGCGTCGCGGGTCACGCCGGTGTGTCGGATGGTGGCAAGATCGGCGGTCAGCATCCCCTGGTCGGTCAGGGTGGCGTCGGTGTGAAACGGGAACGCGCCGCGCCCCAGCAGCGCCTGCACCCGCTGCAAGGGCAGGTGCGCGATCAGCGCCTTGCCCGCGGCGGTCGCGTGCAGGGGCAGGCGCGCGCCGTCGGGCAGGTCGGCGCGGACCGGGTGCGCGGGGCTGACCTGCCCCACCACCATCGCCGCGTCGCCGTCGGCCACGACCAGCAGCGCGGTTTCGCCGCTGTCCGCGGCCAGCCCGCGCAGGACCGGCGCCGCACGCTCGCCCAGGCCGCCCCGGCGCAGGAACGCGGCGCCAAGGCGAAAGGCGGCCGGGCCGACCGTCCAGCGCTGGGTGGCGGGGTCGATCTCGGCCATGCGGACGGCGGCGAGCGTCGTCAGCAGCCGCAGCACCGTCGTCGCGGGCAGCCGCAAGCGCTGGGCGAGTTCCGCCCGCGTCAGCCCGTCGGCCGCCGCCAGCGCCAGCGCCACGTCGAGCGCGCGGGCGACCACGCGCGAGGTGTCGGGCCCTGCCCTTGCCGTCTCGGCGGGCGGGGCGGTTCGAGCGATGGACGGGGTGTCGGGGTGCCGGGGTTCGGCGTCGTTGCGTGGCACGTCGATCCTGGGGGCTGATTCCGGTGCCCCTTGGTCGCATGGCGGGGGACAGCCGCGCAACGGGTCCGGGCGGGCGCGCCGCAAGCCCGCCGCAAGCCCGTCGCGAGCCCGCTCACATTTCGTTGCACATGAAACATTATGGTTGCCGTTGCAACCACACCTGCCCTACGCACCTTTCAGGCGGCGGCCGCGGACGGATCGCCGGCCGTCCAAGGGGGGGACAGAATGACCTACGTTCAGCCAGGCCCGCATGCGGCGCGCCCGGTCGCCACCGCAGCGCGCGTGCGCCTGCTCATCGCCAGCAGCATGGGCACCATCGTCGAATGGTACGACTTCGCCATCTTCGCCGTCTGCGCGGTGCTGGTGTTCAACACCGCGTTCTTCCCGTCGTCGGACCCGGTCGCGGGCCTGATCGCGGCGCTGATGACGCAGGCGGTGGGCTTTGTCGCGCGGCCGCTGGGCGGCTGGTTCTTCGGCAACCTGGGCGACCGGATCGGGCGCAAGAAGGCGCTGATGTACAGCATCGCCCTGATGGGCGTGTCCACGGTCGCGATGGGGCTTTTGCCCACCTACGCGCAGGTCGGCGTCCTCGCGCCCGTGCTGCTGCTGGTCCTGCGGGTGCTGCAGGGCTTCGCGGTGGGGGGCGAATCGACCGGCGCGCTGGTGATGATCGCGGAAAGCCTGCCCGCGCGGCAGCGCGGCCTGTGGACCGGGTTTCCGATGATCGGCGGGCCGGCCGGGAACGTGCTGGCGACCGCGGCCATCGGCCTTGTCATCGGATGGGTCGGGCAGGACGCGTTCGTCGCCTGGGGCTGGCGGATCCCGTTCCTCGCCTCAATCGTGCTGATCGGCCTTGGCTACTGGATCCGCGCGCGGGTCGAGGAATCGCCCGCCTTCGTCGAGGTGCAGGAAAACCGGCACGAGGTCGTGCAGGCGCCGCTGCGGACCGCGCTGGCCGAGTATCCCGGCGACATGCTGCGGGTGCTGCTGGTGAAGATGGGCGAAAGCACCATGTTCTACCTGTTCTCCAGCTTCTTCATCGTGCTGGCGACGGTCTGGCTGAAGGCGCCGCGCCCCGCCGCGCTGGACGCGGTGTTCTGGGGCTCGCTGGTCGAGGTCGGCTCGATCCTCGCCGCAGGCGCGCTGGCCGACCGGATCGGCCGCCGCCCCGTCACCATCGCGGGCCTCGTCCTGGGGCTCATGGCCGGGTTCCACCTGTTCACCCTGCCCGTCGGTGCCACGCCCGAACAGCTGCGCTGGGCCACGATCCTGACGCTGACCTGCCACGGGATCATCGTCGGCGGCATGTCGGCCTATTTCACCGAACTGTTCCCGGCCCGCGTCCGCTATACCGCCATGTCCACCGCCTATTCGGTGGCGGCGGTCCTGGGCGGGGCGCTGGCGCCCATCGTGGGCACCTGGCTCATGCAGCGTTTCGGCGCGCCCATGGCGGTCGGCTGGTATGCTACGATCATGGCGCTGCCCGCGATCCTCGTCATGCTGACGACGCGCGAGACGCGGGGCGCCGACTTGCTGAAATGACGCCGGCGGGCCGTGCGCCCGCCGCGCCACACCCAAGGCGAAAGGACGACGAAGATGCAGGATGGACGCGTGATGTCCCGGCCCCCGCAGGCGCTGCCCGAGGGGATGACCCAGGACCGGAACGGCAAGGGCACGACCCCGGGCTACATGCCGGGCTTCGGCAACGACTTCGAGACCGAGGCGCTGCCCGGCGCGCTGCCGCAGGGCCAGAACAGCCCGCAGAAGGTGAACTACGGCCTTTACGCCGAGCAGCTGTCGGGCACCGCCTTCACCGCCCACATGCCGGAACGGACCTGGTGCTACCGCATCCGCCCCTCGGTCAAGCACGTGGGCCGCTTCGCCCCGATCGAGGTGCCGCACTGGAAGACCGCGCCGAACGTCCTGCCCGGCGTCACGAGCCTGGGCCAGTACCGCTGGGACCCGGTGCCCCATTCCAGCGAACCGCTGACCTGGATCACCGGGATGCGGACCGTCACCACGGCGGGCGACGTCCACACGCAGGTCGGCATGGCGAGCCACGTCTATCTGGTGTCGCAGTCGATGCAGGACGAATACTTCTATTCCGCCGACAGCGAACTGCTGGTCGTCCCGCAGGAAGGGCGGCTGCGGTTTTGCACCGAGCTGGGCGTGATCGACCTTGAGCCGCAGGAAATCGCGATCATCCCGCGCGGCCTCGTGTATCGCGTGGAGCTGGTCGAGGGCCCCGCCCGCGGCTTTGTCTGCGAAAATTACGGCCAGATGTTCGAGCTGCCGGGCCGCGGCCCGATCGGCGCCAACTGCCTGGCCAACCCGCGCGACTTCAAGTGCCCGGTCGCCGCGTTCGAGGACCGCGAGGCGCGGTCCCGCGTCGTCATCAAGTGGTGCGGCGAGTTCCACGAGACTTTCATCGACCACAGCCCGCTGGACGTGGTGGCGTGGCACGGCAACTACGCCGCCTACAAGTACGACCTGCGCGCCTATTCGCCGGTCGGCGCGATCCTGTTCGACCACCCGGACCCGTCGATCTTCACCGTGCTGACCGCGCCCTCGGGCCTGCCCGGCACCGCGAACATCGACTTCGTGCTGTTCCGCGACCGCTGGCTGGTGGCAGAACATTCGTTCCGCCCGCCCTGGTACCACAAGAACGTCATGTCAGAACTGATGGGCAACATCCACGGCATCTACGACGCCAAGCCCAAGGGGTTCGTTCCGGGCGGCGTCAGCCTGCACAACATGATGCTGCCGCACGGCCCCGACCGGAACGCGTTCGAGCACGGCTCGACCGAGCCGATGGTGCCCGCCAAGCAGGTCGAGACGATGCAGTTCATGTTCGAGACCCGTTTTCCCCAGATGCTCACGAAATGGGCCGCGACCGAGATGCCGCTGCAGGACGACTATGTCGATTGCTGGCAGAGCCTGGAAAAGAAGTTCGACGGCACGCCCGGCACGAAATAAGGGGTGGCCGCCGCGCCGCCCGACCCGACCACGAAGGACCGACCGATGCCCGATACCCGGATGCCCGATAGCCGGACGACCGAAACCCCGACGACCGACGCCCCGACCAGCTGGATCGACAGCGCGAACGACCCCGGCACCGACTTTCCGCTGCAGAACCTGCCCTACGGCGTGTTCTCCATCGGCGGGGGCGCGCCCCGCTGCGGGGTCGCGATCGGCGACCGGATCGTGGATCTGGCGGCGGCGGAACAGGCGGGCAAGCTGGACGCGGGCGGCACGTTTTCCGCCCCCGTCCTCAACGACTTCATCGCGCTGGGCCGCCCCGCATGGGACCGGGTCCGCGCGCGGCTGACGGAACTGCTGGCCGAAGGCGGCGACCGCGACCTGCCCACCGTGGCGATGGCCGACGCGACGCTGCACCTGCCGATCCGGGTGGCGGAGTTCACGGACTTCTACGCCTCGAAGAACCACGCCTACAACGTGGGCGTCCTGTTTCGCGGCCCGGAAAACGCGCTGCCGCCGCAATGGACCCACATGCCCATCGGCTATAACGGGCGCGCATCGTCGGTCGTCGTGTCGGGCACCGACATCGTCCGCCCGATGGGGCAGGTGAAGGGCGAGAACGGCCCCGAATGGACCGCCTGCCGCCGTCTCGACCTGGAACTGGAACTGGGCGCCATCGTCGGCGCCGACACCCCGATGGGCGAGCGGCTGAGCGTCGAGTCGGCCGAGCGCGCGATCTTCGGCTACGTCCTTCTGAACGACTGGTCGGCGCGCGACATCCAGGCGTGGGAATACCAGCCGCTCGGGCCGTTCCAGGCCAAGGCGCTGGGGACCACGATCAGCCCGTGGATCGTCACCGTCGCCGCGCTGGAACCGTTCCGCTGCAACGGCGCCACCCGCGACAACCCGCTGCTGCCCTATCTCCACGAGGAACGGCCCGGCTTCTTCGACCTGACGGTCGGCTGGACCATGAACGGGCAGGACATGGCCCGCACGAACTACAACGTGATGTATTATTCGTCGGCGCAGCAGCTGGCGCACCACACCGAAAGCGGCTGCCCGATGCGGGTGGGCGACCTGCTGGGGACCGGCACCATCTCGGGGCCAGCGCGGGACCAGACCGGGGCGCTGCTGGAGATGACGGCGGGCGGCAAGGAACCCGTCACCGTCAACGGCGAGGCCCGGACCTTCATCCAGGACGGCGACACGGTCGCGCTTTACGGCTTTGCCGAAGGGCCGGGCTACCGGATCGGCTTTGGCCCCTGCTCGGGCAGGATCCTGCCCGCGAGGGCGTGACCGTGATCCGGCCGGTCCTGCACGACTACTACCGCTCGTCCGCCGCTTACCGCGTCAGGCTGGCGCTGGCGCTGAAAGGGATCGACTACGACACGGTCGCGGTGGACCTGACCCAGGGCGCGCAGCGCGGCGACGGCCACCTGCGGCTGAACCCGCAGGGGCTGGTCCCGGTGCTTGAGATCGACGGGCTGGCGCTGACCCAGTCGCTGGCCATCATCGCCTATCTGGACGAGACGCGGCCCACGCCGCCGCTGCTTCCCGACGATGCGGCCGCGCGCGCCACGGCCCGCGCGATCGTGATGGCCATCGCCTGCGACATCCATCCGCTGTCGAACCTGCGGGTGCTGAACCGGGTCGAGGCGCTGGCGGGCGCCGATGCGCGGGCGCGGTGGAATACCGACAACATCGCCAGCGGCCTTGCCGCGGTCGAACGGCTGCTGGACCGGGCGCCGGGCGGACGCTTTGCGATGGGCGACGATCCCGGACTTGCGGATTGCGCCGTGGTGCCGCAGCTTTACAACGCCGCCCGCTGGGGGGTGCCGATCGACGGCTGGCCGAACCTGTTGCGGATCGCCGAAAGCGCGGCGGTGGACGAGCGGATGGTTGCGGCCCACCCCGACCGGGCTAAGGCGGCGGCCGAGGCGGCAGGGGGTGGCAAAAGGACTTCCTGACGGGGGCGTGGATGCAGATCGAGGACTTCTTTCCCTATCGCCTCGCGGTCACGGCCGATGCGTTCTCGCGCCAGCTTGCCGCCGTCTATGGCGGCGATCACGGGCTCAGCCGCGAGGAATGGCGCTTCCTGTTCCTTCTGGAGGGGTCGGGCGGGGTCAGTTCGCTGTCGCTGTCCAAGCGCACCTCGCTCGACAAGGTGCAGGTCAGCCGCGCCGCCGGGCGGCTCGAGGACAAGGGGCTGATTACCCGCACCGTGCTGGGATCGGACCGCCGGCAACGCAACTACCGCATTACGGACGCGGGCGAGGCGCTGTTCCGCGCGGCGCTTGCGTCGGTCGAGGCGCGGTCCGAGGCGATCCTGGGCGCGATGACCCCGGACGAACGCGCGGCACTGGTCCGCGCCATCGACGCGCTCGACCGCGCGGTGGCGCAGGTGGCCGAACCGGCTGAGCCGCCGCCCGACGCGCAGGTCGCCGCCCGGTCCTGAGGGGTGGGGGTTCGTTCGCGCCGCGACGCGAACGGACCCTTCGCCGCAACCCTCAGCCAGCCGCGGAACCCGCCCACCACGGACCCTTGTCGCGCAACCGGTCCCAGCCCTTCTGCGCGGCCTTGGCCGCCGCCGATTCCCGCGCGTCCAGATCGTCGGGCAGATGCGGGGCGGCGTCATCGGTCGTTTCGGCGTCCGCGTCGTCGCCCGCCTGCGCCTCGGCATGGGCGCGGAAACCCGCAATGTCGTTCATGATGCCAAGCGCATCCTGCAGCTTGGTCATGCGCGACAGGAACCCCTTGGCCGGGTCGCCCGGCCAGAGCGGGCGGAACGCCTCGGACAGGTAGCGCATCGACTTGGCGTCCTTGCGGAACTCGTGCCGGTCCTCGATCGACAGCGCCGACAGGTCGTCGCCGAATGCGAGCATCGCGGTCCACGCCTCGTGCATGGCGCGCTGCCCCGCGACCTGCGCCGGCGCGTCGCCCAGCCGCCGCCCCGCGCCGCCCTTGCGCCAGAACCGGGGATCGGCAAGCCGCGTGTCCAACTGCGCGGTCAGGGTCTGCGCCGCCGGGTCAGAAAGCCGGGCGCGCAGTTCGTCGCGCAGCGCGGCGGCCGCCGCGCGGTGGGCGTCGGCGGCGGGCGTGTCCGCAAACTCCTCGGCCCGAACGTCGGCGTCGCGCAGCGGGCCAAAGGCGCGGAACGCCTGCCGCAGGTCGCGCTGCAGCGATTTCAGCCCGTCCTGCGACAGGATCGGGGCGAACCCGCCCAGGATCGCGCGCATCCGCCGCAGCGCGACCCGCGCCTTGTGGGTCGGTTCGGGGTCGGCGGTTTCCAGAACCAGCGCGCGCTGCCGGTCGTATTCGGCCGCACCCGCGCGCAGGAACGACGCCAGCGCCTCGGCCCCGGTCATGCCGGCCTGCACGGATCGCGCGGGCTTGGACGCCTGATCCGCCGTCGCGCCGGCCACCACGGGTTCCAGCCCCGCCGTCTCGGCCGCCGCGCGGCGGCGCTTGCGGGTCTTTCCGCCGTCGCGCCCGGTCGCGGCCCCGGCCGCTGCCCTGGGTTCTGCCTTGCGGTCCTTGCGGTCTGACTTCTTCATCTCGCGTCCTTTTCTTGTTGGCGCGCCGCCGCCGCCGCCGCCGCCGTCGCCGTCACGGCGCGCGTCGCGCGGTCGAGCGCGCGGGCCAGCGTCCCTTCGGGATCGTTCAGGCTCAGCGCGATGTCGAAATGGTGGTAACCGGGCATGTCGAGCGGATCGGCCCGGTTGCCGGCGGCGGTCCAGGCGGCCACATAGTCGGCGGTCTGGCGCCTGAACTCGAAGGTCTCGTCCCCGCCCGCGGCGGCCAGCAGGATCGCGGGTCCGCCCGTGGGCAGGTGGCGGATCGGGCTGTTGCGCGCGACCATCCCGTCGTCGAACTGCATGAAGTCGTCGACATAGCTGTGCCGCAGCGGCTCAAGATCGTGCAGCCCCGACAGCGCCAGCCCGACCCCGATCGTGTCGGCGGGGATGCCGAAGCCCCCCGTCCAGCCGTCCGCCAGCAGCATGCCCACCAACTGCCCGCCCGCCGACGACCCGCCGACGGCGAAGGGCTGCGGCCCGATCCCGAAGCGGTCGCGGCGAAGGGCGAGGAACGCCACCGCCGCGCGCACCTGCCGCACGATCTCGTCCAGCGTCGCGCGGGGCACCAGCGTGTAGTCGATGACCGCCACGTGAAAGCCGCGCCCGTGCGGCCCCCGCACCGCAAACGCGTTGTCTCCCCTGGACAGCGCCCGCCAGTAGCCGCCGTGGATCCACACGAACAACGGCGCGCCCGGGTCCGCCGGATAGAAGTCCAGCCGCTCGCCGCTTGCCTCGTCATAGACGATGTCGGGCAGGCAGGCCAGGTCGGCGCGCACCCGGTCGCTTTCGGTGCGATAGCGCGCCAGCTCGGCTTCGTAGTCCGCGACGGTCTCGCGGGCATTGTACTGCCGGTCCATCTCGGCCCGGTCGTAGCGTGGGGGTTGGGTCATCGATCCTCGGCCGCGCCGGACGAAGGGCACCGGCGCCGGACACTACGCCCGCCGAGGGAAAAAGTTCACCAGGGTCATGGGCGCGCCTTGCCAGGCACGCCCCTATTTACGCCGCGCGCGTTCACCCCTGCGGGAAGAACACGAACCGCACCACGAACAGCGCGGCCACCAGCCACGTCGCCGGATGCACCTCGCGCGCGCGCCCGGTCAGCAGCTTGAGAACCGCGTAGCTGACGAAGCCGAAGGCAAGGCCGTTCGCGATGGAATAGGTGAAGGGCATCGCGATGGCGGTCAGGACGGCCGGCGCCGCCTCGGTCGCGTCGTCCCAGACCACCTCGGAAAACTCGCGCAGCATCAGCGTGGCGACGTAGAGCAGCGCGGGCGCGGTGGCGTGGGCGGGGACCGACCCGGCCAAGGGCGACAGGAACATCGCCAGCAGGAACAGCACCGCGACCGTCAGCGCGGTCAGGCCCGTGCGCCCGCCCGCCTGCACGCCCGACGCGCTTTCGATATAGGCGGTGGTGGACGACGTCCCCAGCATCGAGCCCGCGACGATCGCGGTCGAATCCGCCATCAGCGCCCGGCTGAGGCCGCGGTTCGTGTGCTGCGGCCCCTCGGTCAGCAGGCCCGCGCGCTTGGCGACCCCGATCAGGGTGCCGGTGGCGTCGAACACCTCGACCAGCACCATGACCAGGATCACGTGCAGGATGCCCGTCTGCAGCGCGCCGGGGATGTCCAGCTGCAGCAGCGTCGGCGTGATGGGCGGCGGGGGCGAGACGATGCCGCCGAAGGCGCTGGCGCCGATGGCGATGGAAACCACGGTGATGACCAGGATCCCGATCAGGATCGCGCCCGGCACCCGCAGGTGATCGAGCGCGGCGATGACGAAGAAGCCCGCGATCGTCAGAAGCGGCGCGGTTTGCGTGAGGTTGCCCAAGCCCACCAGCGTGGCGGGGTTCGCGACGACGATGCCCGCCGTCTTCAGCGCGATGATGGCAAGGAACATCCCGATGCCGGCCGCGATGGCGCTGCGCATGGACCGGGGGATCCCCTCGATCAGCCAGCGCCGCACGCCGGTCAGCGTCAGCAAAAGGAAGATCACGCCCGAGATGAACACCGCGCCCAGCGCCTGCTGCCAGCTGTAGCCCAGCGCGCCGACGACGGTGAAGGCGAAGAACGCGTTCAGCCCCATGCCGGGCGCCATGCCGATCGGCCAGTTCGCCCACAGCGCCATCACCAGCGACCCCAGCGCGGCGGCAAGGCAGGTCGCCACGAACACCGCGTCCCGGTCCATCCCGGTCGTGGACAGGATGTCAGGGTTGACGAAGATGATGTAGGCCATCGTCAGGAACGTGGTCAGCCCCGCGAGCAGCTCGACCCGCACGCTGGTGCCCTTGGCCCGCAGGCCGAAGAACTGTTCGAGCATGTTTGAAACTATCCTCCTGCGGACAAGCTCCGCCTGCGTTCTTTATGACGGTTTTGTGTTGAGGAATCATCCCAGAAGCGGAGCGCGGATGCGGCGCGCGCGGGATATTTCCGCATTGTCGCAAAGCTGCATCAGCGACGGGCACCCTTGGCGCTGTCCGCGGTTGCGCTAGTCTGGCGGCGCCACGCAAGAAGGGGGTCCCATGCGTTACAGCCGCGACATGCGCGGGCACGGCGAGGTCGCGCCCGACCCGGCCTGGCCGGGGGGCGCCCGCATCGCCGTCCAGATCGTGGTGAACTACGAGGAGGGCGGCGAGAACTCGGTCGAGCACGGCGACGCCGCGTCCGAGGCGTTCCTGTCCGAGATCGTGGGCGCGCAGCCCTGGCCCGGGCAGCGGCACTGGAACATGGAATCGATCTACGACTACGGCGCGCGGGCCGGGTTCTGGCGGCTCTACCGCCTGCTCGAAGGGATCCCTGTCACCTGCTACGGCGTCGCGACCGCGCTGGCCCGCAGCCCCGAACAGACCCGCGCGATGATCGACGCGGGCTGGGAAATGGCGACCCACGGGCTGAAGTGGATCGACTACAAGGATGTCCCGCGCGAGGTCGAGGCGGACCACATCGCCCGCGCCGTGGAATTGCACACCCAGGTCACCGGGTCGCGGCCGCAGGGGTTCTACCAGGGCCGCGCGTCGATGAACACGGTCGCGCTGGGTTGCGAGGAGGGGGGCTTTGCCTATCTTGCCGACAGCTATGCCGACGAGCTGCCCTATTGGCACATCCATGACGGGCGGCCGCAGCTGATCGTGCCCTACACGCTCGACGCCAACGACATGCGCTTCGCCAATGGCGGCTTCACCAACGGCGAGGAGTTCTTCATCTACCTGCGCGACGCCTTCGACTGCCTTTACCGCGAGGGCGCGCAGGGCCGCCCTCGGATGCTGTCGATCGGCCTTCACTGCCGCCTCGCCGGGCGGCCGGGCCGGGCCGAGGGTGTGCGGCGGTTCCTCGACCATGTGCGCGCGCATGACGGCGTGTGGTTCGCGACCCGGCTCGACATCGCCCGGCACTGGATGGTGACGCACCCCTTCGCCGCCGCCGAGCGCCCGTCGCAGATGGACCGCGACGCATTTGTCGCTCGCTTCGGGTCGATCTACGAACACTCGCCCTGGGTCGCGGAACGCACCTGGGACGCCGAAATGGGCGCCGCCCACGACAGCGCCGCGGGTCTCGCCGCCGCGATGGCGCGCCAGTTCCGCGCCGCCGGCGACGACGACCGCCTGGGCGTCCTGCGGGCCCACCCCGACCTCGCCGGCAAGCTCGCGGCCGCGAAGCGCCTGACCGCCGACAGCAGCGCCGAACAGGCAAGCGCCGGGCTCGACGCCCTGACCGACGCTGAACGGTCCGGCTTCACCCGCCTGAACGAGGCGTATGTCGCCCGCCACGGCTTTCCCTTCATCATCGCGGTCCGCGACCACGACAAGGCGGGGATCATGGCGGCGATGACCCGCCGCCTCGACAACGACACCGCCACCGAACGGACCGAGGCGGAACGCCAGGTCGCACGGATCGGCGAGTTGCGGCTAAAGGCGATGCTGGACTGAAACAGGACGGGGGCGCTGCCCCCGCCGCGCGATGCGCGCCTCCCCCGGGATATTTCGTCAAAGAAGAACGTGCGAGGTTCTTCTTTGCCCAAGTATCCTCCGGGGGTCCGGGGGTGGAAACCCCCGGTGCGGGCGCCGCCAACTTACAGGAGCTTGGACATGATCGACGACACCGTTCCCACCGGCAACCCCGCGACGATCCCGGGCGAGCGCCCGTCCCCGGTGCGAAGCGGCAACTACGCGGGTCCGGTCGCGGGCCTGCCGCCGCAGACCGGCCTGACCACGGACACCGCCGTCTTCACCGACGCCTATGCCGTGATCCCGCGCAGCGTCATGCGCGACATCGTCACCAGCTTCCTTCCCGGCTGGACGGGGATGCGGATGTGGATGCTCGCCCGGCCGCTCAGCGGATTTGCGGAAACCTTCAGCCAGTACGTGGTCGAACTGGCCGAGGGCGGCGGCTGCGACGCGCCCGAGACGGACCCCGAGGTGCAGTCCGCCCTGTTCGTCACCGCGGGCGAGATCGACGTCACCATCGCCGGCGCGCGCCACCGGCTTGGACCGGGCGGCTTCGCCTATGTTCCGCCGGGCACCGACTGGTCGGTCGTGAACGCGACGCCCGGCAATGCGGGCTTCCACTGGTTCCGCAAGCGCTGGCAGCCCGTCCCCGGCATCACCCCGCCCGACCCGATCGTCGCGCATGAACAGGACATCGCGCCGTCCGCCATGCCCGACACCGAAGGCGCCTGGGCCACCACCCGCTTCATGGACCCCGCCGACCTGCGCCACGACATGCACGTCACCGTCGTGACCTTCGGCCCCGGCGGGTCGATCCCGTTCGCGGAAACCCACGTGATGGAACACGGGCTGTTCGTGCTGGAAGGCAAGGCCGTCTATCGCCTGAACCGCGACTGGGTCGAGGTGGGGCCGGGCGACTTCATGTGGCTGCGCGCGTTCTGCCCGCAGGCCTGCTACGCCGGCGGGCCGGGGCGGTTCCGCTATCTGCTCTACAAGGACGTGAACCGCCACGCGGCGCTGTGGCCGGTGCGGGGATAGGCGGCTAGGGCTCGAAATCCGCCCCGGCCGAGCCGATGACGATCACCGGCGCGTCCCTGTTCTCGATGAAGTGACCTTCGAGATAGGGCAGCGCCGACAGCCGGAACGAGACGCCGACGCCGAACCCCCACGGCCTCGGTTCACGCAGTTCGCAAGTCCGGTAGCCGTCGATCCGCGCGGCGGGCGCATTGACGAAGTCGCGGTTCGACAGCATCGCGATCCGCTGCCCGGCATCCCACAGATGCACGTCCTGGATCGTGCCCGCGTTGCGGAAGCCCGCGATCTGCCGGAACCCGAGGAACACCCGGATCAGCTTCATCCGCGCGCCGTTCAGGATCACGGGCGAGGGGATCGCAATGTGGAACCAGCGCGCGAATCCCGGACGCATCGTGATCTGCGTACCCCAGCCGTAGTGATTGAAGTTGAGAAGACCGCCGTCCTCTGCCGGGGGACTTTCGGCGACCACCGCATTCCCATGCACCCAACTGGCCGTGAAACCGACCATTTCCTCGCTCCTTCCAGAACGAACGTGGTGCGATTCTTATATCATAAGCGGCGGCTGCGATCACCCCTTCATCGCCCGCCCCTGCACATAGGTCTGCGCCACCGCCCGGTCGTCGCCCATGATCTGCAGGATGAACAGCTCCTCCGCCAGCGATCCCGCCGCGTCGGCGCGAAGCGCCATCGCGGGCGTCGCGCGCGGGTCCAGCACCACGAGGTCGGCGTGGCGGCCGGGGGCGATCCGGCCGATCTCGTCCTCCATCCCCAGCGCGATGGCGTTGCCGCGCGTGGCCCAGTGAAACGCCTGCAGCGGGTGCATCGGCCGGCCCTGCAACTGCGCGATCTTGTAGGCCTCGTTCAGCGTCGCCAGCATCGAATAGCTGGTGCCCGCGCCGATGTCGGTGGCGACGCCGGTGACCACGCCCGCCGCGCGCGCCGAATGATCGTCGAAAAGGCCCGAGCCGAGGAACAGGTTCGAGGTTGGGCAGTGGATCGCCCGCGTCCCGGTGTCCGCCATGCGCGCAAGCTCGCGCGCACCCAGGTGGATCGCGTGGCCCATCAGCGTGCGCGGACCCAGCAGCCCCTCGCGGTCATAGACGTCGAGGTAGTCGCGCGCCTGCGGATACAGCGACAGGGTGAAGTCGATTTCCGCGCGGTTCTCGCTGAGATGCGTTTGCACGTGCAGGCCGGGATGCTCGGCCGCCAGCGTCCCCGCCGCGCGCAACTGTTCCGGCGTCGAGGTGATCGCGAAGCGGGGCGAGATCGCGTAGCGCAGCCGGTCGCGCCCGTGCCAGCGGGCGATCAGCGCCGTGGTCTCGTCATAGCCCCGCTGCGGGGTGTCCAGAAGGCCGTCCGGCGCGTTCCGGTCCATCATCACCTTGCCCGCGACCATCGCCATGCCGCGCGCCTGCGCGCCCGCGAACAGCGCCTCGGCGCTTTCCGGGTGGACCGAACAGAAGGCGCAGGCCGTCGTCGTTCCATGTGCCAGCAGCAGGTCCAGGAACGCGCCCGCCATCGCGCCCGCGTGGGCCGCGTCCGCGAACTTCAGCTCGGCCGGGAAGGTGTAGGTGTTGAGCCAGTCAAGCAACTGCTCGCCCCAGCTCGCGATCACCTGCACTTGCGGAAAGTGGATGTGCGGGTCGATGAAGCCGGGCATGACGATGTGGGGCCGGTGGTCGATCAGGGCCGCGCCGGCCGCGTCGGCGCGGGCCGCCACGTCGGCGTGGTCGCCCACCGCGACGATCCGGCCCGCGTCGATCAGGATCGCGCCGTTCTCGTGGTAGTCGTGATTGTCGGCGCTGTCGGCCGGATCGGCATGGAAGGTCAGGACGCGGCCGCGCACGAGGGTTTTCATCGGTGTCTCCGGGCGGGTCAGGGCGCGTGCAGGGCGGGCGCGGGGGCGTGGGTCAGCAGGCGCGCGGCGATCTCGGCCGCGGTGAAGGCGGCGATGACCTCGGGGCGCTTGTCGCGGGGGAAGCCCGCCGCGATCGGGCAGACGAGGCGGGCGGGGTCGGCGCCGTGGCTGCGGGCGAAGCGGTCGAACGTCGCGCGCTTGGTACGGCTGCCGACCATGCCGATATAGGGGGCGTCGGGCCGCGCCAGCGCCTCGACCCCCAGCAGGAAGTCGAGCGCGTGGTCGTGGGTGACGATGACGACGGCAGCGCCGGGCGGGGCGGCGCGCAGTTCGGCCTCGGGCAGCGGGGTAAGCGTGGTGGGCACGCCGGGCGCGGCGAGCGACAGTTCCGCCGCGCGCTGGTCGATCAGCCGGGGCGAGAACGGCAGCGGCAGCAGCGCGCGGGCCAGCGCACGGCCGACATGGCCCGCGCCGAAGATGAGGATCGCGGGGCCGGGAACGGGGACCGTCGCCCGGGCCCGGTCCAGCGCCAGTTCCACCCGGCCGCCGCAGCACTGGCCGATGTCCGGTCCCAGCGGCACGTCCATCCGCGCCTGCGTCTCGCCCTTGGCCAGCATCATCCGGGCGCGGTCGATGGCGAGGTATTCCAGCTGCCCGCCGCCGATGGTGCCGGTGACAGTGTCGCGGCCGACCATCATCTCGGCCCCTTCCTCGCGCGGGGTGGACCCGCGGGCGCGGATGATGCGGACCCGGATCATGCGGCGGTCCCCGCCCGCAGCCGCTCGACCGCCATCAGCACCCGTTCCGGCGTCGCGGGCGCACCGAGGCGCGGACATTCGCGGTAGCCCGCGACGGATGCGACCGCGTGGCCGATCGCCTCGAACACCGAGATCCCCAGCATGAACGGCGGCTCGCCCACGGCCTTGGACCGCTTGATCGTCCGCTCGGCGTTCACCGACCAATCGGCCAGCGCGACGTTGAAGACCTTGGGCCGGTCCGAGGCGAGCGGGATCTTGTAGGTGGACGGCGCGTGCGTCCGCAGCCGCCCCTTGTCGTCCCACCACAGTTCCTCGGACGTGAGCCAGCCGGTGCCCTGCACGAATGCGCCCTCGACCTGGCCCTTGTCGATCGCCGGGTTGATCGACCGGCCGACGTCGTGCAGCACGTCCGCGCGTTCGATCACGTATTCGCCGGTCAGCGTGTCCACCGATACCTCGGCGCAAGCCGCGCCATAGGCGAAATAGTAGAACGGCCGACCCCGGCCCGCCGCGCGGTTCCAGTGGATCTTGGGCGTGGCGTAGAACCCGGCTGCCGACAGCTGCACCCGCGCCAGATAGGCGGTCTGCACGACCTTGGAAAACGCGATCACCTCATCCCGGACCCGGACGTGGTCGCGGAGAAACTCGATCTCGCCGGGCTCGGCGTCCTTGGTTTCGCACAGGAACGCGACCAGCCGCGCCTTGATCTGGTTGCAGGCATCCAGAGCGGCCATGCCGTTGAGGTCGGTCCCCGACGACGCCGCGGTGGCCGAGGTGTTCGGTACCTTCTCCGTCGTCGTCTTGGTGATGCGGACCTGTTCCACGCCCACGTTGAACGCCTCGGCCACGACCTGCACGATCTTGGTGTGCAGGCCCTGTCCCATCTCGGTCCCGCCGTGGTTCAGCATGATCGAGCCGTCGGAGTAGATGTGGACCAGCGCGCCCGCCTGGTTGAAGTGGGTCGCGGTGAAGCTGATCCCGAACTTGACCGGCGTCAGCGCGATTCCGCGGCGGATCACCCCGCCCGACGCATCGGCCCGCGCGTTCCAGTCCAGCACCGCGCGGCGGCGGGCGGCATAGTCGCACGACCCTTCCAGCTCGCCGATCAGCTGCGGCAGGATCATGTCCTCGACCGGCTGGTGATAGGGGGTGAGCTGGCCGTGGGTGTAGAAGTTGGCCTTGCGGACGGCAAGCGTGTCCTGCCCCGTCGCGTAGGCGATTTCCTCGATGATGCGCTCGGCGACGATCACGCCCTGCGGGCCGCCGAAGCCGCGAAAGGCGGTGTTCGACACGGTGTTCGTCCGCAGCGGATGGCTGCGGACCTGCACGTCGGGGTAGAAATAGGCGTTGTCGGCATGAAACAGCGCCCGGTCCGTCACCGCCATGCTGAGGTCGGCCGAAAAGCCGCAGCGGGCGTACCAGTCGCCGGTCACGGCGAGGATCTTGCCCTGATGGTCGAAGCCCACGGCATAGTCGGTGACGAAGTCGTGGCGCTTGCCGGTGGCGATCATGTCGTCGTCGCGGTCGGGGCGCAGCTTGACGGCGCGATGCCATTTCTTCGCGGCGATGGCGGCAACGCAGCAGAAAAGATTCATCTGCGTTTCCTTGCCGCCGAACCCGCCGCCCATCCGGCGCACGTTCACGACGACCGCGTGGGCGGGCACGCCCAGCGCATGGGCGACCATGTGCTGCACCTCGGTCGGGTGCTGGGTCGAGGTGAAGATCGTGACCTCGTCATCCTCGCCCGGGATGGCGAGCGCGATCTGCCCTTCGAGATAGAAGTGGTCCTGCCCGCCGATCACCATGCGCCCGTCGATCCGGCGGGGGGCGGCGGCCAGCGCGGCCTCGGGCTCGCCCCGGCGCAGCGTCATGCCGGGCTGGACGAACGATCCCGCGTCCCTTGCCGACAGGGGGTCGAGGACGAGCGGCAGGTCCTCGTAATCCACCTTTGCCAAAACGGCGGCGCGGCGGGCCTGGTCGCGGGTCTCGGCCACGACGGCGAAGATCGGCTGGCCGTGGAACATGACCTCGGATTCCGCGAAGATCGGGTCGTCTTCCTTCTGGACCGGGCTCACGTCGTTGTGGCCGGGGATGTCGGCGGCGGTCAGCACGTCGATGACGCCCGGCGCGACGCGGACCGCGTCGAGGTCCATCGACCGGATCCGGCCATGCGCGACGGTCGACAGGCCGAGATAGGCGTGCAGCGCCCCTTCGGGCAGGACGAGGTCGTCGGTGTAGTCGGCCCGGCCGGTGACGTGCTTTGTGGCCGATTCATGCGGCGTCTCGGCCAGCGTCTCGGCCAGCGTAGGGGTGGCGGCGGTGATGTCGTGGTCGTGCTTCATCTCATGTCCCCCCGGTCATTCCCCGACGGCGCGGTTCAGGCGCACGGGCATGTCGCCGCCCGACTGTTCCAGCCAGAAGCGGCGGAAGAAATTGCCCGCGACCGCCCGGCGATAATCGGCAGAGGCGCGCCAGTCGCTGAGCGGGGTGAAGTCGCCCGCCACGGCGCGCGCGGCCCCCTCGAACGTGTCGGCGGCGAAGGGCTGGCCGATGAGCGCGGCCTCGGCCGACGGGGCGCGCCTGGGCGTGCCCGCCATGCCGCCGAAGGCCACGCGGGCGTCGGTGATGACGCCCCCTTCGACCACCACCCGGAACCCGGCGGCGACGGCCGAGATGTCGGCGTTCGCGCGCTTCGATACCTTGTAGGCGGCGACCCGCGCGGTCCCCTTGCGCGGGATCACGATGGTTTCGACGAACTCACCCTGCGCGCGGTCCTGCTTGCCGTAATCGATGAAGAAGTCCTCAAGCGCGATCTCGCGCCGCGCGTCGCCCCGGCGCAGAACGATCCGCGCGCCGAGCGCGATCAGCAGGGGCGGCATCTCGCCGATGGGCGAGCCGTTGGCGATGTTGCCGCCCAGGGTGCCCGCGTTCCTGATCTGCCAGCCGCCGATGCGAAGGACGTAGTCCTCGACCTCGGGGAAGTGGTCGGCCAGCACGGGCGCGATCTCGGAATAGGTGACGCCCGCGCCGATGCGGATGTCGTCATCTTCGACTGTCAGGTCTTTCATCAGGTGGCCCGCGAACACCGCCGGGCTGATGGGGCGCAGAAGCTTCGTCACCCACAGCCCCACGTCCGTCGCGCCCGCGACGATGGTCGCCTGCGGATGGTCGGTCAGGACGCGGGCAAGGTCGTCCACGTCGGCCGGCACGATCGCCCGCTCGTCGCCGCGCGACACGTCCGCCCGGCTGCCCGCGATCGCCCGAAGCTTCGCCGTGACCTCGGCCCGTTCCTGCATCAGCGCGTCGCGCGCCTGTCCGCCCGCGCGCCCCGCGGCAAGTGCGGCCTTGACGATCGGCTCATACCCCGTGCAGCGGCACAGGTTGCCCTGCAGCGCGGTTTCCACCTGCACCACGGTTGGATGCGGGTGCGTCATCCACAGCGCGTAAAGCGCCATCACGAAGCCCGGCGTGCAGAATCCGCACTGGCTGGCGTGATGGTCCACCATCGCCTGCTGGACAGGGTGCAGCCCGCCGTCGGCGCCGCGCAGATGCTCGATGGAAACGACGTGGCAGCCGTGGCACGAGGCGAGAAAGCGGATGCAGGCGTTGATCGGTTCATAGACCAGCCCGCCGTCGTGCAGCCTTCCGACGAGGACGGTGCAGGCGCCGCAATCACCCTCGGCGCAGCCTTCCTTGGTGCCGGTCAGGCCGCGTCCCAGCCGCAGGAAGTCCAGCACCGTGTCGCCCGGCCCGGCCTCGGTCAGCACGACCTCGGTCTGGTTCAGCAGGAAGCGGATGGGCTGGCTCTGCTGCTGGTTCACGCTGTCGCTCATGCTCGGTCCTTCGCTGGCCGTTCCGATCTTCGGGCCGTCGGCGCGCCTGCCTATGCCGGTCGGTCAGGCCGACTCTACACCTTTCTTCGGGAAAGCGTGGTGAATGTGTCCTGCCAGTCTGGCGCCGGATCGGACATCCGGGCAAGGGTCAGACCCGCCCCAGCGCCGCCGCCGCCCACAGGGCCGCCTGCGACAGCCCGCCCTGCCGGTAGAACCCGCCCCGCCGCATCGCCGACAGGCGGGCGGCCGGGCCACCCTGAACCAGACGCCGGAACTCGGCCAGCACGCGCCGCTTGTCGGGCGCGAGCAGCGGCGCGCAACGTTCGAGCGCCGCGAGGTTCTGGCGGCTCCACCCCCGATGCTCGCCCCGCAGCATCCGGCCAAGGCTCGCGAGCCGCGCGCCCGCGCCGTCGTTCGCGCCGACCACGTTGCCGCCGTGCTGGCGGTACATGACCCAAGGCTCGGGGTCATAGACGACGCGCCCGCCCGCGCCGCTGACGATCTGGTAGATCCACCAGTCGTGCATCACCACCGGCCCGGCCATCAGGTCGGCCGCCTGCACCAGCCGCAGCGCGGCCGGGTTCAGGACCAGCGTGTTCCCCTGCACCAGGTTCTGGACCAGCGCGTGCCGGAACGACGGCGGCCGCGGCGGCAGCCGCGACAGGCCCACCGGCACAAGATCGCGGTCGCAGACGGTCACCCGGCTGCAATAGATCGCAGGCCGGTCGGCGGGAAGCCCCGCCAGAACCTCGGCTGCGCGCGCCAGCTTGCCGGGCAGCCAGACGTCGTCCTGATCGGCCAGCGCCGTCAGCCCGCCTGCCGTCAGCCCGCCCGCCGGCGCCGCCCGCAGCAAGGCGCGGAAATTGGCGGGCGCGCCCTGCCGTGGGCCATCGCGCAGCGCGACCCGGCCGGGATGGGCGTCCGCGAACCCGCGCAGGATCGCCGGGCCCGCGTCGGTCGATCCGTCGTCGCCCGCGATCAGCCGCCAATCCACGCCCGTCTGCGCGGCGATGCTGTCAAGCTGCGCCGCCAGAAACGGCCCGCCTCCGTACAGCGCGAGCAGCACTGTCACGCGGGGCCGGGGTGTTGCTGGTAAGGTCATGCGCGCGGTCCCTTGGCCCGGCGTCCGGGCCGGGTTTGGCCGGGCGGCTCTGGCAGAACGGGGGCCGCGCGTCTAGGCTTGATCGGAAGGGAACGGGGGACTTCATGAAGATCATCGGCGCCGACATCGAACCGAAGCTGGACTGGATCGCGTTGACCGATGCGATCGCCGCGGGGCACGAACTGCCGCGCGCGCAGGTCGCCGACAGCTTCCTGTATCGCGGCGGCGACACGCTTCTGACCCGCAGCGCATGGATTGACGGGCTGGGGATCGCGGTCAAGGCGGCCACCGTGATGCCTGACAATCCGCAGGCCGGCCGGCCGATGGTCAACGGCACGGTCAACCTGCTCGACGACCGCGCGGGCGAATTGCAGGCGCTGGTCGATTTCCATCTGGTCACGAAATGGAAGACGGCGGGCGACAGCCTGCTGTCGGCCCGGCGACTTGCCCGCCGCGACGCCCGGCGGGTGCTGGTCGTGGGCGCGGGCGCGGTCGCGGCCAGCATGGTCCAGGCCTACCGCGCCCTCATCCCCGACGCCGCCGTCACGGTGTGGAGCCGCACGGCCGCCTCGGCCCAGGCTCTGGCCCAGCGGCTGGGCGCGCGGGCCGCGCCCGATCTCGAATCCGCGGTGCGCGACGCCGAGATCATCGCCACGACCACCATGGCCACGGCCCCGCTGCTGTCGGGCGAATGGCTGTCGCCGGGCACCCATCTGGACCTGATCGGCGCCTACCGCCCCGACATGCGCGAGGTCGACGACGAGACCCTGCGCCGCGCCCGCCTGTTCGTGGACAGCCGCGCGACGACGCTGGGCCATATCGGCGAGGTGCAGATCCCCATCGACGCCGGCGTGATCTCGGAAACCGACATCCTGGGTGATTTCTACGACCTTCCGGCGGGCGCCTATGCCCGGCTGACGGACGACGAGATCACGGTCGCCAAGAACGGCGGCGGCGCGCATCTGGACCTGATGACGGCCCGGTACATCCAGTCCGTCGCCGAAGCCGCCTGACCGCTCAGGCCGGGTTCGCGGGCGCGGTCGGGCGCAGCACCGCCGGCAGTTCGCGCACCGGCAGGTGGATCAGCGCCGAGAACGCGCCGACCCCGACCCCCACCCACCAGACGATGGTGTAGTCGCCGTAGCTGTCGTAAAGCCGCCCGCCCAGCCACACGCCCAGGAACGACCCCAGCTGGTGGCTGAGGAACACGAACCCGTACAGCGTCCCCATGTAGCGCAGCCCGTAGATATAGGCGACGAGCCCCGAGGTCAGCGGCACCGTCGCCAGCCACAGCGACCCCATCGACAGCGAGAAGATGACGACCGTCAGCGGCGTGATCGGGGTCAGGATGAACCACGCCGAAATCAGCGTCCGCAGGGTGTAGATGCCCGCCAGCAGGTATTTCCGGCTGTAGCGTTTGCCCAGCCACCCGGCGAGGATCGAGCCCACGATGTTGGCCGTCCCGATCAGCGAGATCGCGACCGCCCCGAGGATCGAGGTCGAGGTGATCCCCAGCCCCGCCAGCATGCTGTCGGGCGCGATCGGGCCGCACATCTCGGTCACCATCGCGGGGAAGTGGGCGGTGATGAACCCCAGCTGGTAGCCGCAGGAAAAGAAGCCCGCGAAGATCATCAGGTAACTCGGGTCGGTAAAGGCGCGGCGCAGCACGCGGCCCATGCTTTCCTCAAGCTCGGCCCGCGACGCGGGCGCACGCGATTTCAGCAGCGGCAGGAACAGAAGCGTGGTCAGGGCAAGGCCCGCGAACACCGTGAACACCTGCTGCCACGGCATGATCGCCAGCAACCCCTCGGCCAGGGGCGCGCCCACGACCTGCCCGGCCGATCCGGCGGCGGTCGCGATGCCAAGGGCCAGGCTGCGGTTCTCGTCGCTCGACGCGCGGCCGACGACGGCCAGGATCACGCCGAAGCCGGTGCCCGCGATGCCGAAGCCCACAGCGACTTCCCACATCTGCATCGCCTCGGGCGTGGTCGCCAGCGAGGTCATGACCAGCCCGAAGGAATACAGGATCGCGCCCAGGATGATCGCCCAGCGGTCGCCCCAGCGTTCCGCCAGCGCCCCGAACAGCGGCTGCCCGATCCCCCAGGCGAGGTTCTGGATCGCGATCGCCAGGCTGAAGTCGGCGCGCGGCCAGCCGAAGGTTTCGGCCACCGGGATCTGGAACACGCCAAAGCTCGCGCGCAGCGCGAAGTTGATGAGCAGGATGATCGACCCGCCGATCAGGACGGGCGTGATCAGGCGCGAGGTGGCGGTGGCCGAGCCGGCCTGTGTCGCGGGGTGGGACATGGGAACGCTCCGCGGCCGCACCCTGCGGCCCAGGCGGAAAGCTTCGCGTCCCGTTGGGGCTGCGTCAACGGGTCGCGGGGGCGCGGCGACTGCATAGCCGGTCTGCGTTTTCTCACGCCGCCGGACCCGCCGCGCGATGCGCCGCGTGCTGGCCCGCATGTCGGCCCGTCGCCAGGCAGGCGGTCAGAAGATAACCGCCGGTCGGCGCTTCCCAGTCGATCATCTCGCCCGCGACGAACACGCCCGGTCGCGCGCGCAGCTGCAGGTCGGGCGCAAGGCTTGCCGCCGTCACCCCGCCCGCCGACGAGATCGCCCGATCCAGCCCCATCGGACCCGCGTGCCCGAGCGGCAGTTGCTTGACAAGGCGCGCCATCGCCGCCGGATCGGACGGCAGCGGCCGTCCCCATTCCAGCGCCAACGCCACCCGGACGGGGTCGTTCAAAACCCGGCGCAGCCAGTTGCCGACCGACAGCTTGCCGCGCGCCCGCGCCAGCCTGTCTGCCAGCGCCGCCTCGTCCAGGTCGGGCGCAAGGTCGATCCAGCCGGGCGCGCCGTCGCGCAGCGGGGCGGAAATCTCGTAGATGCCGCCGCCCTCGACCCCGGCGGCCGTCACGATCCACTCACCCCGGCTCGCAAGCCCGCCCGCGCTCAATGCTGTGCCCTTGACCGCGCTGCCCGCATGGCGCGCCATCTGCCCCGACCAGTCCACGCGAAAGCCCATGTTCGCGGGCCGGAAGGGCGCGATCTCGACGCCCGCGCCGCGCAGCCACGGCACCCAGGCCGCGTCCGACCCCAAGCGGGGCCAGCTCGCCCCGCCAAGCGCAAGCACCGTTACCCGGGGCGCCAACACGCGCGGGCCGCCGGGCGTATCGAATTGCAGCCCCTCCGCGTCGAACCCGGTCCAGCGCCAGCGGGTCCGCAGCGCGACCCCGGCGTCCCCGAGCCGCCCAAGCCAAGCCCGCAGCAGGGGCGACGCCTTCATGCCCACCGGAAACACCCGCCCGGTGGAGCCCGCAAACAGCTCGATCCCAAGCCCCCGCGCCCAGGCGGCGACCTCGTCCGGGCCGAAGCTTTCGACCACGCGGCGCAGATCTTCTGTCCCGAAATATCCCGGGGGTTCGGGGGCGGTGCCCCCGTCCAGCCGCGCGGCGAACACCCGGGGCGGTTCCGCTTTGGTCAGGTTCAGCCCCGACTTGCCCGCCATCAGGAACTTGCGCGCGGGCGTGGGCATCGCCTCGGCCACCACCACCCGCAGCCCGTGGGCGGCCAGCGTCTCGGCCGCCATCAGCCCGGCGGGACCGGCGCCCACCACCAGCGCCTCGACCGGCTCGGCAGGTGCCTCCGACGCGGCCCCCATCGCCGCCCCCGTCGTTGCCCCTGACGCGGGCGCCGTCACGCCGTCACCGCCGTCCGCGCGGCATCATCGCCAGCCGGATCAGCGCCCGTTCCATGACCGCCATCGCCGGCGCGCGCGAGGATGAGCGCAGCGTCAGGTCGGTATCCAGCAGCAGCCGCACCGCATCCTCAAGCGGGCGCATCCCCCAGCCCTGGGCCTGCCGCGCCATGCGGTCGCGGCGCGGGCCGAACACCGGCGGGCGCAGCCGCGACAGCCCCGCCGCCGCCCCGCCGGGGTCCGAGGCGGCGGTGTGAAGCGCGCGGAAATGGCGCAGCGCGGCGATGCAGATCGTCACCGGAAGGATGCCCTGCGTCCCGATCCGCACCATCAGCGGCGCCAGATCCGCCGAGCGGCCGTCGGCGGCGGCGTGGATCAGGTCGTCCACGTCCGCCTCGATCGTGGCGGGGGCGAGGGCCGCGATTTCCTCGCCGCTCAGCGGCTCGTCGTCGCCGTGCTTGAACAGGCCGATCTTTTCGACGGTCTGGCGGAAATCGCCGGGGTCGAGCGCGCGCGACAGCGCCATCAGGTCGCGCATGGCGGCGGGCGGCACCGCGCGCAGGCCCGCGTCGGCAAGCCAGGCCGCCACCTCGTCCTCGGTCGGCGGGTCGTCGTAGATCGGGGCGGCGACGGCGGCCTTGTGCCCCTCAAACAGCTTGCGAAGCGCGGAGGCCTTGGTCAGCACGCCCGCCGTCACCACCACCACCGCGTCGCCGCGCGCCCAGGCGTCCAGCGCCGCCTTGATCGCGGGCGCGGCGGCGTCGCCCGCGTCCTCGACCAGCGCCACGCGGGGGCCGGGAAAGAAGCCCACCGCCTTGACCTCGTCGATCAGCCGCGCGGCGTCCTTGCGCAGGTCGCCGCCGGGGATGCGGGTCAGGCGCATCTCGGTATCCGCGTCGGGTCCGGTCAGAGCGGCCACCGCCTCGGCCCGCTTCAGGGCCACGCGCATCGCGTCCTGGCCGTGGATCAGCAACCCCGGCCGGGTCGGGTCGGGCCGCGCGAGGTAGCGCGCGATCTCTGCCCCCTTCAGGTTCATCGCGCCCCGCCCCCGCCCCCGGCCCTTCCCCCGTTCACAGCCCCGCCCGCGCCGCTCAGCGCGCGGGCGGCGCCGCGGCCAGAAGCCGCGTCACCACCTGGTCGGCCAGCATCGTCGTCAGCCGCTCGCGCGCGTCGCGTTCGCCCGCCGTGGTGGCGATGGTCGTGCCCACCGTCGAATAGCTGGTGAAGTTGCTCACCTGCCCCTCGGTCACGCGGGCGCCGCTGGTCGCGTCGATCAGGCTGTAGCTGGCGGTGCCGTTGAGCGAATAGCGCGTCGTCACCTCGTCGGGCGTGATCGCCTGCGGCACCACCGCGACGTTCAGGCGATAGTCGAGCGCGTAGCGCGACCCTTCGGGACCAAGCCGGTCCTGGATCTGGCGCATGAAGGTGAAATCGTCCTGCGACCGCGGGTCGGCGGCGCGGACCTGCCCCCACAGCGCGGTGCCGCCGCCCTGCGGGCCGTAAACCGGCGTGAAGCCGCAGGCGGCCACGCCCAGAACGACGGCCACGCCCGACAGCGCCGCCAGCACCGCGCGGCGGCGGGTCAGGTCACGCGACGACATTGACGATCCGCCCCGGCACCACGATCAGCTTGCGGGGCGGCTGGCCGTTCAGGAACCGCTGCACCGCCTCGTCGGCCAGCACCGCCTGCTCGACATCCGCCGGGGACATGGCAGCGGGCACCGTGATCTCGCCCCGGCGCTTGCCGTTGATCTGGATCGGCAGGGTCACGCTGTCCTGCACCAGCGCGGCGGCGTCGGCCGTGGGCCAGGGCGCATCGACCGCCATCCCTTGGCCGCCGCTCAGCGCCCACACGTCCTCGGCCAGATGCGGGACCATCGGCGCCATCAGCTGCGCCACGATCCGCATCACGGCGCGGCGCGGCTCGCCCGAGGCCTGCGACCGGCCCACGGCGTTGGCGAGTTCGTAGAGCTTGGCGATCGCCTTGTTGAACGCGAATCCGTCCAGCGCGCGCGTCACCTCGTCGATGGCGCGGTGGGCGGCGCGGGTCAGGTCGGGATCGTCGCGGTCGGGGGCGTTCCGATCTGGAGCGTCGGGCGCGGCCCCCGTTTCCTCGGCCAGCCGATAGACGCGGGCGAGGAACTTTGACGCGGCCTCGGCCCCCGAGGCGGTCCATTCCACGTCGCGTTCGGGCGGGCTGTCGGACAGCATGAACCAGCGCGCGGTATCGGCGCCGAAGCGGGTCACGATGTCCACGGGATCGACGACGTTCTTCTTGGACTTCGACATCTTGGCCGAGGGGATGACCTCGACCGCCGTGCCGTCGGCCAGCTTTCCGCCGCTTACCTCCTCGGGCAGGTGATAGACCGGGCGGCCGCGGTCGTCGCGGGTCTGGTAGATCTCGTGCGTGACCATGCCCTGCGTGAACAGCGCGGCGATCGGCTCGGACGCCTTGGCGGGCAGGTGGCCGGTCCTGACCATCGCGCGGGCGAAGAAGCGGGAATACAGCAGGTGCAGGATCGCGTGCTCCACCCCGCCGATATACTGGTCCACGTTCATCCAGTAATCGGCGTCGGCCGCGTCGGTGGGCGTCGTCGCGTGGGGCGAGGTGAAGCGGGCGAAATACCACGAGGAATCGACAAAGGTGTCCATCGTGTCCGTCTCGCGCCGGGCGGCGCCGCCGCAGCCCGGGCAGGTCGCGTCGCGCCAGGTCGGGTGGCGGTCCAGCGGGTTGCCCGGCACGTCGAACGACACGTCGAGCGGCAGCAGGACCGGAAGGTTCGCCTTGGCCTCGGGCACGACACCGCATGTGTCGCAGTGCAGCACCGGGATCGGGCAACCCCAGTAGCGCTGGCGCGAGATGCCCCAGTCGCGCAGGCGGAAGCGGGTGACGCCCTCGCCGTAGCCCTGCGCCTCGGCGTGCGCGATGGCCGCGTCCACGGCGGCCTCGCCAGTCTGGTCGCCAGTCTGGTCGCCCTCGCCCGCGAAGCCGCGCACATAGGTCACGGGCTCGGATTTCGGCGGGGTGAACGGCTGGGCCGCCACCGCCGCGTCGGCCTGCGCCCGCGTCGCGCCGCGCTCGCCGAAGGCCGCCAGGATCGGCAGCCCGTATTTCACCGCGAAGTCGTGGTCGCGCTGGTCGTGGGCGGGCGATCCCATGACCGCGCCGGTGCCGTAGTCCATCAGGACGAAGTTCGCGATCCAGACCGGCAGCTCGCGCGACGGGTCCAGCGGGTGGCGGACCCGGATGCCGGTGTCGATGCCGATCTTCTCGGCCTTCTCCAGCGCCTCCTCGGACGTGCCGGTGCGGCGCGCCTCGGCCGCGACGGCGGCGATGGCCGGGTCGGATTCAAGCGATTTCGCCAGCGGATGGTCGGCGCTGATCGACAGGAAGCTTGCCCCCATCAGGGTGTCGGGACGGGTCGTATAGACCTCGATCCCCGGGAAATCGGGCGCGTTCACGGTGTCGAAGCGCAGCTGCACCCCGCGCGAGCGGCCGATCCAGTTGGCCTGCATCAGCCGCACCTTTTCGGGCCAGCCGTCCAGCCCGTCGAGCGCGTCCAGAAGCTCGTCGGCATAGTCCGTGATGCGGAAGAACCATTGCGTCAGCTCGCGCCGCTCGACCGGCTCGCCCGAGCGCCAGCCCTTGCCGTCGATCACCTGCTCGTTGGCCAGCACCGTCATGTCCACCGGGTCCCAGTTGACCACGGCGGCCTTGCGATAGATCAGCCCGGCGTCGAGCATGTCGAGAAACAGCGCCTGCTGCTGGGCGACGTAATCGTCGTCGCAGGTGGCGAACTCGCGGGTCCAGTCGATCGCCAGGCCCAGCGGCTTCATCTGCTGCTTCATGGTGGCGATGTTGGCATAGGTCCAGTCGCGCGGGTGACCGCCGTTTTCCATCGCCGCGTTCTCGGCGGGCATGCCGAAGGCGTCCCAGCCCATCGGATGCAGGATGCTGAACCCCTGCGCACGCTTGTAGCGCGCGACCACGTCGCCCATCGTGTAGTTGCGGACGTGGCCCATGTGGATCCGCCCCGACGGATAGGGGAACATCTCGAGCACGTAGTATTTCGGCCGCTCGTCCCGCCGGGCGACGAAGGTGCCGGCCTGGTCCCACGCCTGCTGCCAGCGCGATTCGCTGTTGGCTGGATCATAGGGCATGGACGGACCTCCGCTGGCGGGTTGCCGTCCGGGTTTAGCGACGCTCCGGGCCAAGGTCTAGCGCCCGGCCCCGGTCGCGGGGTGGGGCGGGTCGCGGGGCGGGGCCGGGTCGCGGAGTTGGGCCGGCCGTGGAAACCGGCCGCCGTCCGACGCGGTCAGTAGCGCGAGTCGCGGACCCGCAGCTGGCGGGCGCGGGTCAGGATCGCATCCTCGATCGCGCGCACGGTATCGGGGGCAACGGCGCTGCCGCCGGCGCCCTGCAGGGACAGCCGCAGGCTGCGCGCATCCAGCGCCGGGTCACTGATGTTCACGGTGGCGCGATAGGCGCGGCCGCCGCCCGGCGGGGTGCCGTAGCCGGTCACGATCACGCCGGTGAAGGGGTCGATCGACTGGATCGGCAGGAAGTTCAGGACCTCGAGGCTGGCGTTCCACAGGTAGCGGTTCACGGCGACCGCCTGGTCGGGATTGCCGTTGTTGCCGAACACGTCCCAGATCGTCGTGCCTTCCTGCGCCTCGCGCCGCTCGCGGTTGGTCGCGACCGGGCTTTCGGCGCCGGGGCCGCAGCTCGCGACGAAAGCGGCCAGAATCACCAGCGCCGGGATGCGGCGGATCTGTCGTTTCATGCGGCCCTCGGTCCTGCGTTCCTGTCGCCGTTTCTTAGCGTGAACCGCGCCAAACCGACAAGCCGGTAGTCACAGGTGCATCCGCAACACGGAAGTGTGACCTTAAGGCCGCACAGCGGCCACGATGTCGGCGCAGCCTTACCGATTAGTTTGCCTTGAAGGGCCAAAAACGGGACATCTCGTTGCATACCCATGGCGAGGCATTGCCGGGGGGTACTGAGAGAGAAGAGGGAAAGACATGAAAAAGGTTCTGATCGCGACCACCGCGCTGGTCTGCTCGGCCGGGATCGCCGCCGCCGACGTCAAGATCTCGGGCTACGGCCGCACCGGTATCGACTACCAGGAAGATCGTGAGATCGCTGGCGAAGAAGCCAACTCGACCCAGATCATCAGCCGCCTGCGGATGAACATCGACGCCTCGAAGACCACCGACAGCAACGTCGACTTCGGCGGCCGGATCCGTATGCAGTGGGACCAGAACAACTCCAGCCGTGGTGAGGCAGCTGTCCTCAACGCCGGCCAGCTCTGGGTTCGCTCGCAGGGCCTGACCGTGACCGTCGGCAACGTCGGCTCGGCCTACGATGACGCGGAACTGCTGGCTGACTCGGAAGTCGGTATCTACGACCGTTCGTTCGGCAACGCTTCGGGCGCGTTCTTCGCGTACGAAACCAGCCCCTACAGCGAAGACGGCACGCTGGGCGGCACCTACCGTCTCGGCATCTCGGCCGAATACGACTTCGGTCCGTTCGCGACCAAGTTCTCGTACATCGACCCGGACCAGTCGGGCACCGACTCGTCGGAAGAAACCTTCGGCTTCGAGGAAGAGTACGCTCTTTCGGTGTTCTACGAAGCTGACCGTTTCTCGATCTCGGCCGCGGGTGTCATGAACGGCGCCGGCATCGAGGACAACGACCAGTTCGGCATCGGCGGCGCGTACAAGCTGCGTGACACCGTTCAGGTCGGCCTGAACTACATCGACAACGGCGACGACCGCTTCATCGACGTCAACGACATCGACGGCGACGGCGACTTCTTCGAGATCCTGGAAGAAAGCGCCGGCGACACGATCGTCCTGTACGGTTCGTTCGAAGTCGCTCCGCTGACCACGATCGAAGCCTATGTCGCCAACAACGACTCGGACGGCAAAGAAACCGACACCGCGTTCGGCCTGGGCGGCAACTACGACCTCGGCGGCGCGCGTCTGTCGGGCGCCATCGAGCGCGGCTACGACGAGAAGATCCGCGCCGACGCCGGCGTGCGCTTCGACTTCTGATCTGACCGATCACGTCGCATGAATGTGGAAGAGCGGGCCTTGCGCCCGCTCTTTCCGTTTGAAACCCTGACGCGCGTGACCTGCCACCCGATCCGGGACGTGCCCGCGAATGAGCCTTGACGACATCACCCGCCGCATCCGCGCGGCCGAGACGGCAGCCGGCCGCGAACCCGGCAGCGTGACGTTGATCGCGGTCAGCAAGGTGCAGCCCCCCGGGCGCGTGCGCGCCGTGCTGGACCGGGGCCAGCGGGTGTTCGGCGAAAACTACGTGCAGGAAGCGCAGGGCAAGTGGCCCGGCTGGCGGGCGGCGTATCCGGGGGTCGAGCTGCACATGATCGGGCCGCTGCAAGGCAACAAGGCCAAGGCCGCGGCGGCGCTGTTCGACGCCATCCATACGCTGGACCGGCCGTCGCTGGCGACCCGCCTGGCGCGGCTTGCCGATGCCGACGGGCGGCAGCCGGCGCTGTTCGTGCAGGTCAACACCGGGGCCGAGCCGCAGAAGGCGGGGGTGCTGCCCGCGGACGCCGACGCCTTCGTCGCCGCCTGCCGCGCGGACGGGCTGCGGCTGGACGGCGCGATGTGCATCCCGCCCGAGGGCGAGGACGCCACCCCGCATTTCCGCCTGCTGCGGTCCATCGCGCAGGCGAACGGCCTGCCGGGCCTGTCGATGGGGATGAGCGCGGATTTCGAGACCGCGATCGCCCATGGCGCGACCCATGTGCGGGTCGGCAGCGCGATCTTCGGCGCCCGGACCAACGCGGCCGCCTAAGTGCTATTCGGCGGCCATGTCGGTCCGCCGCCCGCCTTCGGCCAGGGCGCAGATGCGAGCGATCAGCGCCTCGATCCGGGTCGCGGTTGCGTCGAACCCGTCATGCGGCCGGACCGCCGCCTCATCCATGTAGAGCGAGCGGTCGATCTCGATCTGGATCGCGTGCCGCTGCTCGGCCGGGCGGCCATGGGCGCCAAGCACATAGGCCCCCGCGAAGGGGGAGTTCTGGCGGATGCGGAACCCGGCCGCCGCCGCTTCGGCCGCGACCCGCCTGCTGAAGGCGCGGCCGGCGGAATGGCCGTTGCGGTCGCCCAGCACCAGTTCCGGCGCGGTGCCGGGCAGGTGGCTCAGCGCCGCGTGGGGCATCGAATGGACGTCGATCAGGATCGCCTGCCCGAAGCGGCCGCGCGCCTCGTCCATCAAGGCCTCGAGCGCGCGGTGATAGGGGCGCCAGGCGTCGTCGATCCGGCGCATCGCCTCGGCCCGGGGCAGAGGGCGGTGGCGGATCTCGCGCCCGTGCCCGACGACGCGGGGGATGACCCCCAGCCCCGACAGGACCCGCGCGCTGGCGCGGCCGCTGGCCCCGCCCTCGATCGCGCGGGGGTCCAGTTCGTCGGCGCCGCGGTTCAGGTCCACCAGCGCGCGCGGAATCCGCGCGGTCAGCACGACCGCCCCGTGCCGGATCGCGGGCGCGATCAGCCGGTCCACGAACGCATCCTCGGACGAGCGCAGCTCGAACGGGGTCAGGCGCGATTCGGCCAGGAACCAGTCGGGGTAATCCCGCCCCGAATGGGGCGAGGCGAAGATGACGCCGCCCGTCCAGCGGTCCGGCCGGGCAAGGTCGAAGAGGGTCGGAAAATCGCGCTGCATGAGGGCCGTTCCGTCGCTCGCAGGCAACAGTTACAGGCAAGTCGAGCGGATCGCAAAGCCCACTTGCAAGGGGTGGAAACCGCCGATATAGACACGCGGACCAGAAGGTTCGGGGACGCAGGTCCCGGAATCACATGGCACGGGCGGTTAGCTCAGCGGTAGAGCACTACGTTGACATCGTAGTGGCCACTGGTTCGATCCCAGTACCGCCCACCATAGTTTCGCCGCCCCCGGCACGTCACCGGGGGCATTTATGTTTCAAGGCGCACTCGCGAGCGCCGCGAAGAGGAGAGAGACCGATGAAGGTTCGCAACTCGCTGCGTTCGCTGAAAGAGCGTCACCGGGACTGCCAGGTCGTGCGCCGCAAAGGCCGCGTCTATGTCATCAACAAGACCCAGCGCCGGTTCAAGGCGCGCCAGGGCTGATCGCCCCGGCCTGGACTTCAGGTCCGGGATCTTGTGACGGAAAGGCCCGCAGCGGATCGCTGCGGGCCTTTGTCGTTTGTGCGTCTGGTCAGGATGGACCCGCCCGTACGGTAGGCGGCCCGCCCCTCGCAGGGGCGAGCCTCGGCGGCGCTTACAGCGAGCCCAGCATCCGCATCAGCGTCTGCTGCGTGCCGTAGCCGGTGACGGTCAGGCCGTTGCGGCGCTGATATTCGCGCAGCGCGGTGCGGGTGGACGACGTCATCTTGCCGTCCACGGTCCCGGGGTTGTAGCCCAGTTCCTGCAGCCGCGCCTCAACCAGCTTGCGGACACCCGCGTCGGGCAGCAGCCCCGCCTCTTCGTCGGCGTATTCGGCGATCGATCGGTCCACGAGGCGCTTGGCCTCGGCCGCATGCGCGCCGTCCGGGTAGTCGTCCAGATAGTCCTGATAGCCCGCGAGCGTCTTGGCCGCGGTCGCCCGCGCCCAGGCCGATTCGTCGGCCCGGCTGCCGGACGAGCCGGACCCTTCGTTCCCGCTGACGGTCCCGCCCTGCTTGCGCAGCGCGCGGATCTGGTCGGCGTTCAGGTAGCCGGTCGCGGGCCAGCCGTTGGCTCCCTGCCAGCGGGCGATCGCGTTCCGGGTGCCGCTGCCGAAGGTGCCGTCGGTGCCGCGGGTGTTGTAGCCGAGCCGGCTGAGCAGCACCTGCACCTCGACCCGCTCGCTGCGGTTCAGCGTCAGCAGCTCTTCCTCGACGTCGTCGTTGCCGGGGCGCGGGGTGGTCCGCGATCCCGCCTGGTCGCGCAGCGTCGAAACCTGGGTGGAGTTCAGGTAGCCGGTGCGCGGGAAGCGGTTGGCTTCCTGCCACTGGCCGATGGCGCGGCGGGTGCCCGATCCGAACAGGCCGTCGGTGCCGTTGGTGTCGTAGCCGAGGTTCGTCAGCTGCTGCTGGATGCGGACCCGGTCATTGCGCGACAGGCCCAGCGACAGCTCGCTGCGCGACGAACTGCTGCCGCGCACCGCGTCGCCCGCATCGTCGTCGTCACGATCCGCCGTGGTGCCGCGTTCGGCCGCCTGGCGGCGCAGCAGGCTGATCTGGTCGGCGTTCAGATAGGTGGTCTGCGCCAGCCGGTTGGCGCGCTGCCACGCCGTGATCGCGGCGCGGGTGCCGCGCCCGAACGAGCCGTCGGTGCCGTTGGTGTTGTAGCCGAGCGCGGTCAGGTCGCGCTGGATCTGCCGGCGGGCCGAGGACGACAGGCCCAGATCCGCTTCCAGCCGCTGGGCCGCGACCGGGCCGGTGCGGCCCTTGGTGGGCTCGTCGGTCGTGCGGCCGGCGTCGTCCTGGCCGGTGGCCGCCGCGATGCGGGCGCGCGCGGTCTGCGCGTGCGGCCCCGACGGATAGTCGTCGAGATACGAGCGGTAGGCTGCGATCGTGTTGCGCTTCTGGACCGCGTCCCAAAGCGCGCGTTCCTGTTCGGCCGCCTGCTGGGCGCTGAGGCCCTGCACGACCGTCCCCAGGATGTCTTCAAGGTTCTGGGCCTGCGCGGCCGGGGTGGAAAGAAGAACCGCCGACGCCAGCGCCGCGGAAATGCCGAGTTTCAGTCCGACCATGCGGAAAACCTCATCTGAATGAGGGGTCGGACCTATCCGTAGCTGCGCCGGTCCTCGATCACCTTGCCATCGTTGGGCAAGGAACCGGGCGCCACGATTTCGACCCGCCCCCTGAGCTTAAGTGCCTCCAGCACCGTACTTTCGTATAATGCGGCGTCTGCGGCGGTGGTTTCCAATTGCACCGTCATCACGTCCATTTCACCCGCGCGGTCCGCGATCACACGCGCCCGTGCAACGCCGGGCAGGCGCGACACCAGCGCCGCCACCTGTTCGGGGCGCACGAACATGCCCTTGATCTTGGCGGTCTGGTCGGCGCGGCCCATCCAGCCCTTGATGCGGGTGTTGGTGCGGCCGCAAGGGCTGGTGCCGGGAAGCACCGCTGACAAATCGCCCGTGGCAAAGCGGATCAGCGGGTAGTCGGGGTTGAGCGTGGTCACGAGGACTTCGCCGACCTCGCCTTCGGGGACGGGGTCGCCGGTGCCGGGGCGGACGATTTCGACGATCACGCCTTCGTCCACGATCATCCCGTCCATCGCTTCCGATTCGTAGGCGATGCTGCCCAGATCGGCGGTGGCATAGCATTGCAGCGTGGCGATGCCGCGGTCGGCGTAAAGCTGGCGCAGCGACGGGAATAGCGCGCCCCCGCCCACGACCGCGCGGGTGAAGCCAAGCTGCACCCCCAGCTCGTCGGCCTTGTCGAGGATGATCTTGAGGTAGTCGGGCGTGCCCGCATAGGCGGTGGTGCCGATGTCGGCCGCGGCCTGCACCTGCAGTTCGGTCTGCCCGGTGCCGGCGGGCAGGACGGCCGCGCCGACCGCGCGCGCGGCGCTTTCGAACATCATGCCCGCAGGCGTCAGGTGATAGGCAAAGCAGTTCTGGACGATGTCCCCGTGGCCCACGCCCGCCGCGTGCAGGAACCGGCCCAGTCGCCACCAGTCGCCGTCAACCCGGCCGGGTTCGTAGATCGGGCCGGGAGACTGGAACACGTGGTCGAACTCGGCCGTGCGCCGGGTGGCGAAGCCGCCGAAGGGGCGGCGCTTGCCCTGCGCCTCGGACAGTTCGGACTTTCGCAGGACCGGCAGCCGGGCCAAGTCGGCGGGCGAGGCGATATCCTCGGGCTCGACATCGCGCAGGGCGCGGGCGAAGCCGGGGGCCAGCTTGGCGTTCGCGATCGCGCGGCCCAGCATCGCGGGCAGGTCGGCCGCGCGTTCGTCGGCGCTGCGGATTTCAAGATCGTCGTAGTGGGTCATGGTGCGGTCTTTCATGCAGCAGCCTTCAAGTGACGGCGTTCACGCCAGCCACCGCTTGCGGCGGCGATAGCTGCGCACGTCGCGGAACGACTTGCGGCCCTCGTCCGACATGCCAAGGTAGAACTCCTTCACGTCCGGGTTCTCGCGCAGGGCGGCGGCGTTTCCGTCCATCACCACGCGGCCGTTTTCCAGAATGTAGCCGTAATGCGCGTAGCGCAGGGCAACGTTGGTGTTCTGCTCGGCCAGAAGGAACGTCACCCCCTCGCCTTCGTTCACGGCCTTCACGATCTGGAAGATCTGCTCGACCAGCTGGGGGGCAAGGCCCATCGACGGCTCGTCCAGCAGGATCGTTTCCGGCCGGCTCATCAGCGCGCGGCCCATCGCCGTCATCTGCTGCTCGCCGCCCGAGGTATAGCCGGACTGGCTTTTCCGGCGCTCCTTCAGGCGGGGGAAATAGGTGTAGACCATGTCGAGGTCGCGCTTGATCGCGGCCGCGCCGTCGCGGCGGGTATAGGCGCCGGTCAGCAGGTTTTCCTCGACCGTCAGGTGCTCGAAGCAGTGGCGTCCTTCCATGACCTGGATGACGCCGCGCCGGACCAGCTCGGAAGGGTTCAGCGTGGTGATGTTCTGGCCGCGATAGGTGATCGCGCCCTTCGTCACCTCGCCGCGTTCCGACGCCAGAAGGTTCGAGATCGCCTTGAGCGTGGTCGTCTTGCCCGCGCCGTTGCCGCCCAGAAGCGCGGTGATGCCGCCTTTCGGGACGTGCAGGCTGACGCCCTTCAGAACGAGGATGACGTGGTTGTAGATCACCTCGATGTTGTTGA
Source organism: Paracoccus marinus (assembly GCF_007018965.1). Lineage (GTDB taxonomy): Bacteria > Pseudomonadota > Alphaproteobacteria > Rhodobacterales > Rhodobacteraceae > Paracoccus > Paracoccus marinus. The sequence continues at coordinate 42,260 of NZ_VJYZ01000013.1, read as the reverse complement.
CCTCGAGCAGGGCTTCGCCTGCGGCGGCGGCGGGCCGGGCGGTCGTTTGGGCGGTGGTGTCCAGCATGGCGTCCTCGGAGGGCAGGATTCTTGAGGCGTCGGGAACCCCGGCGGCGGACCGCCGGGGCAGTCGTCATCGGATCAGTTGCAGGTCGCGGGGGTGATGCTGTTCTCCGCCGCGAAGGCCTGCGCGTCGGCCTGGATCAGCGGCTCCAGCACCTCGGCGTCGGGGGTGGCGAACTCGCTGACCAGCGACCAGGTCTTGGTTTCCGCGTTCCATTGCTGGACCCGGCCCTGTCCCTCGCCGCCGTGGTTGGCGCAGGACAGCACGATCGGCTGGCCGAAGTTCGGCAGGCCAAGTTCGGCCATGCGTTCCTCGGTGATGTTCAGCGCCTCGAACCCGTCGCGCAGCTGCGCGGGCGTGATCTCGGACGTGCCGGCCAGTTCCTGCGCCTTGCGGATCGCCTCGGCGATCACGAGTGCCGCGTACATGCCGCGCGAATAGACCGCCGACCCGATCGACGGGCCGCCCTGCGACGCCTTGCCCGGGTCGATCACGTACTGCTTGAGCTGCTCGTAATAGGGATAGTCCTGCCCCACGCCGTTGAAGGTCAGCGACTTGTAGCCGTTCGCGCCGGCGCCCGCGGGCAGCACGTCGACTTCGCCGCCCGACCACCACACGCCGATGAAGTTCTCCATCGGGAAGCGGATATTGGCGGCTTCCTGGATCGCGGCCTGGTTCATCACGCCCCAGCCCCACATCAGCACGTAGTCGGGCTTGTCGCGGCGGATCTGCAGCCACTGCGACTTCTGTTCCTGCCCCGGAGGTTCGACCGGCAGTTCAGTCAGGGTGAAGCCGTGCTTCTTGCCCAGTTCCTGCAGGGTGCGGATGGGTTCCTTGCCGAAGGCGCTGTTGTGGTAGATCAGCGCGATCTTCTTGCCTTCCAGCGAGCCGTTGTTCTGGTCGAGCAGGTACTTCACCGAGACCGAGGCGCCGTCCCAGTAGTTGGCGGGCGCGTTGAACACCCACGGGAACACCGCGCCGTCCTTGGCCGAGGTGCGGCCGTAGCCCGGCGTGTACATCGGGATGCCGTCCGCGGTGACCTTGGGGATCAGCTGATAGGTGATCCCGGTGGACAGCGGGTTATAGACCAGCGCGCCGTTGCCCTTGGTCGATTCGTAGCATTCGACCCCCTTTTCGGTGTTGTAGGCGGTCTCGCATTCCGGGACCTGGATCTTCTGCCCGCCGATCCCGCCGTCGCGTTCGTTCAGCAGCGTGAAGTAGTCGTTGAAGCCGTCGGCGTACTGGTTGCCGTTGGCGGCGTAGGGGCCGGTGCGGTAGCTCAGGTTCGGCACGACGAGGTCGGCCATCGCGGGTCCCGCGGCCATGACGGCGGCGGTGGCCAGCGCAGCGAAGCGAAGTTTCATCCAGTTTCCTCCCAAGGATGCGGTTTGTCTGCCGGGTTGGCCCCGGTCTGGTTGCGAAGTCGGTGCCGGTCTCAGTGCGGGAACGGCCACAGGCGCAGCTTTTCCTTCGTCAGCCGCCACAGGCGGGCGAGCCCGTGCGGTTCCACGATCAGGAAGAACACGATCAGCGCGCCCACGATCATCAGCTCGATATGCGCGGCAAGGTCCGTGGGCCAGCCCAGGCTGCCGCTGAGGACGTTCTTGAGAAACACCGGCAGCAGCACCATGAAGGCCGCGCCCGCGAAGCTGCCGAAGATCGACCCCAGCCCGCCTATGATGACCATGAAGAGGACGAGGAAGGACTTGTTGATCCCGAACGCCTCGGACGCCTCGGCCGCGCCGAGGTAGATCGAAAAGAACAGCGCCCCCGCGATCCCGATCAGAAAGGACGACACGCCGAAGGCGGTCAGCTTGGCGGTCAGCGGGTTCACCCCGATGATCTCGGCCGCGATGTCCATGTCGCGGATCGCCATCCACTTGCGGCCGATGGTGCCGCGGGTGAGGTTGCGGGCCAGCCATGCCAGCGCCACCGCGAAGGTCAGGCAGACGAGGTACTTGGCCCAAGCGGGCGTGGCCGGCCCGGTGACGATCTGGCCCAGCACGGTGCGTTCCGGCATCGTGATCTGCCCCGACGCCGAGTAGTTGTAGAACCACGGCACCTTGTTGAAGAGCCAGATCAGGAAGAACTGCGCGGCGAGCGTGGCGACCGCCAGGTAGAAGCCTTTGATGCGCAGGCTCGGCAGCCCAAACAGCATCCCCACCAGCGCCGTGACCAGCCCCGAGACGATGACGTGGATCAGGATCGACACGTCCGGGAACATCGTCGTCAGCTTGTAGGTGGCATAGGCGCCCACCGCCATGAAGCCGCCCGTGCCCAGCGACACCTGCCCCGCGTAGCCCACGAGGATGTTCAGCCCCAGCGCCGCGATCGCGTAGATCAGGAACGGCACCATCACCGACGTGGCCCAGTAGTCCGAGATCACGAACGGGATCACCAGGAACGCCACCGCGAGGATCGCGTAGTAGCCCATCCGGTCCAGCCGCAGCGGGAAGGTCTGGTTGTCGGCCTGGTAGGTGGTCTTGAAGTCGCCTGCCTCGCGATAGATCATCGCAGGTCCTTTCCTGTTGCCTTCGCAGCCACGTCCGTCACACCCGCTCGATGATGCGTTCGCCGAACAGGCCCTGCGGCCGGAACACGAGGAAGCCGAGCGCGAGGACATAGGCGAACCACGTTTCCGTCGCGCCGCCGATCATGGGTCCGACGAAGTATTCAAACAGCTTCTCGCCCACCCCGATGATGAGCCCGCCGACGATCGCGCCGGGGATCGAGGTGAAGCCGCCCAGCATCAGCACCGGCAGCGCCTTGAGCGCGATCAGGCTGAGCGAGAACTGCACGCCCGACTTGGTGCCCCACATGATGCCCGCGACCAGCGCGACGAAGCCCGCGATCGACCACACCATGATCCACACGAACTTGAGCGAGATCCCCACCGACAGCGCAGCCTGGTGATCGTCGGCCACCGCCCGCATGGCGCGGCCCTGCTTGGTGTACTGGCTGAACGCGACCAGTGCCGCGACGAGGGCGGTCGCGATGATCGCGGCCCAGATGTCCAGCCGGTCGATGAAGAAGCCGTAGCCGGTCAGCCGGGCCGTCAGCGCCTCGGCCGCGTCGGAAATCCCCTGCGGCAACCCCACGTCCAGCGTCTTGACGTCGGCGCCCCACATCACGTCGCCCAGCCCCTCAAGGAAATAGGCCAGCCCCAGCGTCGCCATGAACAGGATGATCGGCTCTTGCCCGACGAGATGCTGCAGCACGAGCTTCTGGATCGCGATCGCCAGCAGCACCATCACGCCCGCCGTCAGCGCGATGGCGAGGACCGCGGGCACGTTCCAGCCGAAGTTGCTGACATGCATCCCCGTCAGAGCGTTGATGAGATGCGCGAACGGCACCTGCCCCTGCTGGATGCCGACCAACGTCATGGCCGCGAACAGCGCCATCACACCTTGCGCGTAGTTGAACACGCCCGAGGCCTTGTAGATCAGCACGAAGCCCAGCGCGACGAGCGCGTACATGACCCCGGTCATCAGCCCGTTCACGACGATTTCCGAGACGTAGAGAAGCTGTTCCATGGTCTATTCCTGTCCGCAGGTCACCGGGCCGGCCTGCTGGTCGAAGCAGCTGGCCGGGACGCCCTCGGGGTTCATTTCGAACGCCCAGATCGCGGACGCGGGTTCCAGATCGCCCCTGGCGGGAAAGCGGTAGAAGGCCATCGGCCCGGCCTTTGTCAGGATCACGGACCGGCGGGCGTCGGTGATCATCATCCGCCCCGGCGCGTAGGTTTCCGACATCCGCGACACGAAGGCGTCGAACGGCTGGCCGGCCGCCTCGTCCGACAGCCCCTGCGCGATCGCGACGCAGAAATCGTCCACGCGGGGACCGGCGAAGAAGACATGGGGGTTCTTCGACCGGAATATCGGCTGGTCGCCGCCAAGCTGCGCCGCGTCGGCCAGGCGGGCGCGCAGCGTCTCGTCCGCAAGGTCGTCCGGGCCGGGGCTTTCGGGCAGCAGCGGCGGCTTGCCTGCGGCCATGGGCGCCACGCAGGTTTCGTCAACGACCTGCAACGCGGCATCGGCGCTGTCACCGCCGGCGGTCAGGCGGTCAAGCCAGTTCGCCTGCGCGGGCCCCGCGGCCAGCGCCAGCGCGGCGGCCGACAGGATGGCGAGGAACCGCTCAGTCATGCGCCACCCCCAGATAGGCGTCGATCACGGCCTGGTTGTTGCGGACCTCGGAGGGCGTGCCGTCGCCGATCTTGCGGCCGTAATCCATCACCACGACCCGGTCGGACAGGTCCATGACCACGCCCATGTCGTGTTCGATCAGCGCAATGGTGGTGCCGAACTCGTCGTTCACGTCGAGGATGAAGCGGCTCATGTCCTCTTTCTCCTCGACGTTCATCCCGGCCATCGGCTCGTCGAGCAGCAGAAGCGACGGCTCGGCCGCCAGCGCGCGGGCAAGTTCCACCCGCTTCTTCAGCCCATAGGGCAGGCGGCCGACGGGCGTCTTGCGGAGGTTCTGGATTTCCAGGAAGTCGATGATCCGCTCCACCCGCTCGCGGTGCAGGATCTCCTCGCGCTCTGCCGACCCCCACCACAGCGCCTGGGCGACAAGGCCGCTTTTCATCATCGTCAGGCGGCCGGTCATGATGTTGTCCAGCACGGTCATCCCGTCGAACAGCGCGATGTTCTGGAACGTCCGCGCGATGCCCTGCCGCGCGACCTGATAGGGCCGCAGCGCCGGGCGGCGCTTGCCGCGGAACCAGACCTCGCCTTCCTGCGGGACGTAAAAGCCCGAGATGACGTTCAGCATCGACGACTTGCCGGCGCCGTTCGGGCCGATGATGGCGCGGATCTCGCCCTCGCGGATGTCGAAGCTGATGTCCTTGATCGCGGTGACGCCGCCGAAGCGCAGCGTGATGTTGCGAAGGTCCATCATCACGCCGCCGATCCTGCGGCCGTCGGCGGTGGTGTAGGGTTCGAGGTCTGCGGTCATCGAGTGCTCGTTCATTTGCAGGCCTCGTGCCGGGTCAGGGGAACGTCGCTTTCGGCCACCACCAGATGCTGAGATTCGGGAGCGCCCGGGATCCGGATCACGAAGCTGATGACGCCGATCAGATTGCCTTTCGGCGTGTGACCCGCGGACTCGAAGATCCTGTTTGAGTGGAGTCCTTCGGTATCGCACGGCGCGGCAAGCTGCTTGAACTGCATGTCGCCCATCCGTGTCCCAAGCAGGTGGTTGACCGCATCCGCCTGCGACTGCATGTCGATCTCGTGGCTCAACCCGCACGAACTGACCCCGGATTCCAGGGTTTGCAGCCGCAGGTCGACGCCGGGGATCACGTCCGAAACGTCGTGCTGGCTGCCCGGAGTGCCTACCGCCGGTGCGCCGGACGCGATTTTCACGCCGGTCGCATCGGCGGGCTGGCCCGCCATCAACGGCGTCAGGCAACGCTCGTCCAGCAGGTCGATCAGCGTAGCCGCGTCGGTCGCAGCCGCGGCCGGCCCGGCCGCGAGCAGGCCGGCAAGAAACGCAGCCCGCATCATTCCGCCGCCACCTTCTGTGCCGCGGCCTGCATGGCGGCGTCGCGGGCAGCCGGGTGCACCCGGGCATCCTCGATCCGCACGGTGGCGCGCAGCTTGCCCTTGCGGCCGTCCTCGTAGGTGACTTCGGTTTCCGTCCGTACGCTGTCGCGGCCATCATACAACGCGTCGATCAGGTCGGCGTAGCGTTCCGAGATGACGCCGCGCTTGATCTTGCGGGTGCGGGTCATCTCGCCGTCGTCGGCGTCGAGTTCCTTGTGCAGGACAAGGAAGCGCGCGATCTGGCAGCCCGACAGCATCGGGTCCTGCGCGACCGAGGCGTTCACCTCTTCCACATGCTGGCGGATGGTCGCGTAGACCTGCGGGTGGCCCGCCAGTTCCTGGTAGGAGGCGTAGGCGATGTTGTTGCGTTCCGCCCAGTTGCCGACCGCGGTCAGGTCGATGTTGATGAGCGCGGTGCAGTAATCGCGGCCGTTCCCGACCACCACCGCTTCCAGGATGTTGGGATAGAATTTCAGCTTGTTTTCGACATACTTGGGGGCGAACAGCGACCCGTCGGCCATCTTGCCCACGTCCTTGGCGCGGTCGATGATCCGCAGGTGCCCGGTCGCTTCCTCGAAGAAGCCCGCGTCGCCGGTGGCGACCCAGCCCTCGGCGTCCTTGGTGGACGCGGTGCTTTCGGCGTTCCGGTAGTATTCGACGAAGGTGCCGGGGCTGCGGTACAGCACCTCGCCCGAGTCCGAGATGCGGACCTCGACGCCGGGCGAGGGCACCCCCACCGTGTCGGACCGGACCTGCCCGTCGGGCTGCTGGGTGATGAACACCGTGGCCTCGGTCTGGCCGTAGAGCTGCTTCAGGTTGATCCCGAGGCTGCGGTAGAAGTCGAAGATTTCCGGGCCGATCGCCTCACCGGCCGTATAGCCGACGCGGATGCGGGAAAAGCCCAGCGTGTTCTTCAGCGGGCCGATCACGAACAGCCGCGCGGCGGCGTAGCCCAGCCGGTCCAGCGGGCCGACGGAGCGGCCGTCAAGCAGAGCGGGACCGACGCGGCGGGCAAGCGCCATCGAGCGGTCGAACAGCCACTTCTTGACGCGGCCCGCGTCCTCCATCCGGATCATGACGCTGGTCAGCTGCCCCTCGAACACGCGCGGCGGGGCGAAGAAATAGGTCGGGCCGATCTCGCGCAGGTCGGTCATCATGGTGTGCGACCCCTCGGGGCAGTTCACGCAGAACCCGCACCACGACGCCTGTCCGACCGAAAAGATGAAGTCGCCGACCCATGCCATCGGCAGGTAGGCCAGGATGTCCTCGCTGGCCTTGAGCCTGTCGAAGGCGGACGAGTTGCGCGCCGTCTCGATGACGTTGCCGTTCGACAGGACGACGCCCTTGGGTTTCCCCGTGGTCCCCGAGGTGTACAGCATCACGCAGGTGCTGTCGTAGTCGAGTTCCGCGATCCGCGCGTCCAGCTCGGCCTCCAGCCTTGCGCGGGCGGCGCGACCCTGCGCCTGCACGTCGGCCAGCGCGGTCATGCGCGAATGGTCGTATTTCCGCATGCCGCGCTTGTCGGTGTAGATGATGCGGTCGACGGTATGCTGGCTTTCCTCGGCCTCGATCACCTTGTCGACCTGTTCCTGGTCGCCGCAGACGACGAAGCGGGCGCCGGAATGGCCAAGGACATACGCCATCTCGGACGCGACCGCGTCCTGATACAGCGGCACCGGGACCGCGCCGCACATCTGCGCGGCGACCATGGACCAGTAATGCGCGGGGCGGTTGCGGCCGATGATGGCAACGTGGTCGCCCCGGTTCAGGCCAAGGTCCAGCAGCCCCAGCGCCAGCGCCCGGATCTCGTCCAGCGACTGGGACCAGGTCCAGCTTTGCCAGATCCCCAGGTCCTTCTCGCGGTAGGCGGGCCGGTCACGGTGGGTCGCGGCGTTCCGGGCGATCAGCGCCGGAATGGACCGCGGGCCCGCGTCGGGCTGCGTCATCTTCATTCTTCCTCCCCCTCCGGCGCGTCGTTCCGCGCCGGGAGCCGCGGGGCTCCTCTTCCCCGTGGCTCGACTGAACCATCACGCCGGAACCTTGCGGTAGTTTTGCGCGAATCCTACAAATTGTTACGACAGGGACATGGCAGGATGGAATGGCGCAGGACGACGGCCACGCTGAGCTGACCCGGTCGGGGCTGAACCTGATCGCGCAGGCGATCTCGATCTTCGACGCCGACCTGCGGCTTGCGGTGGCCAACAGCGGCTACCAGCAGATGTTCGACCTGCCGGAACGGCTGATCCAGCCCGGCGCGAGCTTCGAGGACACGATCGCCTATTTGGTCGCGCGGGGCGAATACGGGCCGCAGGCCGACCCCGAGGCGGCGATCCGTCAGCGCGTCGACCAAGCGAGGCGGTTCGAGCCGCACTACCTTGAGCGCCAGCGGCCGAACGGGCGCACCTTCTCGGTCGAGGGCGCGCCGCTCGCACAAGGCGGCTGGGTCGCTGTCTATACCGACATCACCGACATCAAGCGGACCGAGGCGCTCTTGCGGGCGCGGTCGGCGGAACTGTCGGAGCAACTGCTGGCCTATGCCGAGAACCTGTCGGCCGCGAACCGGGCGCTGGCCGCGTCGAACGCCGCCTTGCAGGAAGCGCAGCGCATCCTGACCCAGGCCGAGGCGCGCACCCGCCACGTGACCGAGATGGTGCCCGCGCACATCGCCCATGTGGACCGCGCCTATCGCTACACGTTTTCCAACAAGCAGATCGGCTCGGTGTTCCTTGGTGCCGACGCCGCCGGGATCGAGGGCCGCACCCCGGTCGAGGTGCTGGGCGAGGAAACCTTTGCCCGCATCCGCCCGCACCTGGAACGGGCGCTGGACGGGCAGCCCCAGACCTTCGAGCTGACGCATCCGCCGTCGGGGCGTCGCATCCGGGTCGCGTTCGCGCCCGACGCGGCGGGGGCCGGGGTCTATGTGCTGTCCGCCGACGTCACGGCCGAGGTCGAAGCGCGCGAGGCGCTGACCCACGCCGCCCGCCGGGCGCTTGCGGCGCAGATGACTTCCGGTCTTGCCCACGACTTCGGCAACCTGATGACGATCATCCTGGGGCTTCAGGGGCGGCTGGAGAAATCGGGCCTGCCGCCCGCCGCCGCCGCCGATGTCAAGGCGACCCGCGCCGCCGCCGAACGCGGGGCCGCGCTTCTCAACCGCATCGCCGCGATCACCGGGCCGCGTTCGCTCACCCCGCAGGCGGTGGACGTGCCCGCGCTGCTCGACGGGCTGGTCACGATGGCGCAGCCGTCGCTGGGGCCGGGGGTCACGCTTCGGCTGTCCTGCGACCTGACCCGAGGGCCGTTGCTGCTGGACCCCGGATCGTTGCAGGATTCGCTTCTGAACCTGCTTCTGAACGCGCGCGACGCGATGGCGGGGCAGGGGCGGATCGACCTTGACGCGCGGGCGGTCAGCAACTGGATCCAGCTGACCGTGACCGACACCGGCCCCGGCTTTTCCGACGCGACGCTCAGCCGCGGGACCGAGCCGTTCTACACCACCAAGGGCGGGCAGGGGGCGGGCCTCGGGCTGTCGATGGTCTATGACCAGACCAAGCTGGCTGGCGGCACGCTGCGGCTGGACAACGTGGCGTCGGGCGGCGCGCGGGTGCAGATCCGCCTGCCGCGGCGGCAGGTCACGCCGCGTATGGCGCTGCTGGTCGATGATGACGACTATGTCCGCGAAAGCGTGCGCGAGATGCTGACCGCGCTGGGCCACAGCGTGATCGAGGCCGGATCGCTTGCCGAGGCACGCGGCCTTGTGGACCTGCCCGGCCTGTCTGTGATCCTGTCGGACCTGCAGCTCGGCGACGGACGCGGGGTCGAGCTTGCCGGATCGAACCTGCCCGTGGTCCTGATGACGGCGCTGCCGTCGGGCCATGCCGAGCGCGCGGGTCTCGACATGCCGGTGCTGACCAAGCCATTCCTGGCGGCCGAGCTAGCGGCACAGATCGAAAGGTTGCCTGTTGACCCGTGACGCCCCCCTGATCGCCATTCTCGACGACGAGCCGGAAATCCGGCGCCTGCTCGCCTCGGCGCTCGAGGATGCGGGCTTTCGCACCGCGTCCTTCGCCCGCGCGACCGAGTTCGAGGCGGGGCTGCGCCGGATGACGCCCGACGCCTGCCTGATCGACCTTGGCCTGCCCGACCGCGACGGGCTGGCGCTGGTCCACCGGCTGGCCACGCAGTCGGGGACGACGGTCATCATCATCTCGGGCCGGGCGCAGGTGCAGGACCGGGTCACGGGGCTGGAGCTGGGGGCCGACGACTATGTCATCAAGCCGTTCGACCCGGCCGAGGTCGTGGCCCGCATCCGCGCCCGCCTGCGCAAACCCGCGCGAGAGGCGGCGCGGGGCGGCCAGAGCGCCCGCTTTGCCGGCTGGACCGCCGATTTCGACCGCTACGCCCTGACCGCGCCGGACGGCACCGACACGCCCATGAGCCACGCGGAATCGGAACTGCTGCGGATCTTCCTCGACAGTCCGCGCCGGCTCATCACCCGCGCGCAGATGCTGGAACAGGTCGGCGGCACCGCGGGCGACAGCTTCGACCGGGCGATGGACGTGCGCGTGTCGCGGCTGCGCACCAAGCTGGGCGAGGACCCCAAGAACCCGCGCCTCATCAAGACGATCTACGGCGCGGGCTACATCTTCCTGTCCGAAGTCGCCTGGAGCTGACCGGCTCCGCGCGCGCCCCGTCGCCCGGTGTGACGCGACGGGGCGGATTGCGTGCGCGGTCCCGGCCCTGCAAACATGGCCGCCATTGAACCGGGGAAGGGGAGGGCCCGTCATGCAGTCCGGCGGAATGATGTATCAACAGCTGTCGATCGCGTCGCTGATCGACCACGCCGCGCGTTATCACGGCGATACCGAAATCGTGTCGGCGGTGACCGAGGGCGGGTTCGAGCGGCTGGACTGGGCGACCGTGGGCGCGAACGCCAGACGCATCGCCTCGGCGCTGGTGCGGCGCGGGATGAAGCCCGGCGACCGGATCGCCACGCTCGCCTGGAACAACCGCCGCCACCTGGAACTGTATTTCGGCGTGCCGGGCGCGGGCATGGTCTGTCACACGATCAACCCGCGCCTGTCGCCCGAGCAGCTGGCCTTCATCGTCGCCGACGCGGGCGACCGGATGCTGTTCGTCGAACGCACCTTCCTGCCGCTGGTCGCGGCGCTGCGCGAGCGACTGCCCTCGATCGAGGCGTTCGTCCTGATGGGCGCGCGCGACGACGAGGCGGCGGCGACGCTGCCGGGCCTTCTGTTCCACGACGACCTTCTGGCCGAGGGCGATCCCGACTTCGCCTGGCCCGAAGTGGACGAAACCGCGCCCTCGTCGCTGTGCTACACCTCGGGGACGACCGGCAATCCCAAGGGCGTGCTTTACACCCACCGCTCGACGATGCTGCACACGATGACCGCCAACCAGCCCGACGGGATGAGCGTCGGCGCGGCCGACACGGTGCTGCCGGTCGTGCCGATGTTCCACGTCAACGCCTGGGGCACGCCTTATGTCGCCGCGATGGCGGGGTCGCGGCTGGTGCTGCCCGGCCCGCGGCTGGACGGGGACAGCCTAGTGCGGCTGATCCAGGACGAGCGCGTGACCTTCGCCGCGGGCGTGCCGACGATCTGGCTGGGCCTGCTGAACGCGCTCGAGGCGCAGGGGGTCGGGCACACCACGCTCAAGCGCACGGTCGTCGGCGGATCGGCCCTGCCGCCGTCGATGCGGCGCGCGTTCCGCGAACGCCACGGGGTTGAACTGGTCCACGCCTGGGGAATGACGGAAACCGGGCCGCTGGGCACCATGAACGCGCCGCTCGCCAAGCACCTGGCGCTGCCGGCCGAGGATCAGGACCGGATCGGCAACGGCCAGGGTAAGCCGATCTACGGGGTCGAGCTGCGGGTGGTGGACGAGAATGGCACGATCCTGCCCAACGACGGCGAGACGCAGGGCCAGTTGCAGATTCGCGGCCACTGGGTGGTGGACCAGTATTTCGCTCAAGGACGGTCGGCGCTTACCGACGACGGCTGGTTCGACACCGGCGACATCGCGACGCTGGACGAGAACGGATACACGATCATCCGCGACCGGTCCAAGGACATCATCAAGTCGGGCGGCGAGTGGATTTCGACCGTGGACCTGGAAAACATCGCGGTCGGCCACCCCAAGGTCGCGAACGCCGCCGCCATCGCCGCGCGGCATCCGAAATGGGACGAGCGCCCGGTCATCTGCGCGATCCCGCGCCCCGGATCGGACCTGACCGAGGCCGAGCTTCTGGCCTTCTACGACGGCAAGCTGCCGCGCTGGCAGGTGCCGGACCGGGTGATCTTCGTCGAAAGCCTGCCGATCGGGGCGACCGGCAAGGTGGTCAAGGCGACGCTGCGCCAACTGCACGGCGACGTGCTGTGGGACGATGCGGTGGCAGGGGAAAACGCGGGCGGGTGACGCCGGCCGATCCTGCGGAACGCAAAAGGGGCGCCGCGTGGCGCCCCTTTCTCGTTTCTGCGTGGCCCCCCGCGTGCGATCACTCGGCGTCCGCGTCCCAGCCGGAAATCTGCTTGGAGTCCATGAACTCCTCGATCCCCCAGACCCCGCCCTCGCGCGCGCGGCCCGACGCCTTGACGCCGCCGAAGGCCGCGCCGCGGCCGCGGCCGACTCCGTTGGTTTCGACCATCCCCGACTTCAGCGCCCGGGCCAGCCGGTTGCGGCGCTTGCCGTCCTGCGTCTGGACGTAGTTCGTGAGGCCATAGATCGTGTCGTTCGCGATCTCGAGCGCCTCTTCCTCGGTGTCGAAGGGGATGATCGACAGCACCGGGCCGAAGATTTCCTGCGTGGCGATTGTCATGTCGGGCGTCACGTCGGCGAACACCGTGGGGCGCACGAAATAGCCGCGGTTGACGCCCTCGGGCAGACCGGGGCCGCCCGCGACCAGCCGCGCGCCCTCGTCGATGCCGGCCTGGATCAACCCCTGGATCTTGTCCCACTGCTGCTTGCTGACGACCGGGCCGATATGCGCCCCCTCGTCATGGGCGCTGGCCACGGCGGTCTTTTCGGCGACCTCGCGCGCAGTCTCGATCGCGGCCTCGTAGGCCGAACGCTCGACCAGCATCCGCGTCGGCGCGTTGCAGGACTGGCCCGAGTTGTAGAAACAGTGCCGCGCGCCTCGCTTCACCGCCTTGTCGTCGGCGTCGGCGAACACGATGTTCGCGCCCTTGCCGCCAAGCTCGAGCGCGACCTTCTTGACGCTGTCGGCGGCGGCCTTGGTGATCGCGATCCCGGCGCGGGTCGAGCCGGTGAAGCTGATCATGTCCACGTCCGGGTGGGTCGAAAGCTGGGTGCCCACGCCTGCGCCGTCGCCGTTCACCAGGTTGAAGACGCCCTTGGGCAGCCCCGCCTCGTCGATCACCTCGGCGAACACCATCGACGAGATGGGCGCGATCTCGGACGGTTTCAGGACGACCGTGTTCCCGGCCAGCAGCGCCGGAATGACCTTGAGCGTGACCTGGTTCATCGGCCAGTTCCACGGCGTGATCAGGCCGACGACGCCGATCGGTTCCCACGCGACCATGCTGGTGGGGGCGTGGTCGCCGAGCGGGCGGATGAACTCGAACTTGCGGAACTCGTCCACGAAGGTCTCGATGTGGAACGACCCCGACCCGGCCTGATCCTCGCGCGACATCGAGGTGGGGGCGCCCATCTCGGACGTGATCGCGTCGCCGATGTCGTTGCTGCGCTTCTGATAGATCTTCAGGATCCGCTCGACATGCGCCAGCCGCTCGGCGGGCGGGGTCGCGGCCCATGCCGGGAACGCGGCCTTGGCGGCGGCGACGGCCCTGTCGGTGTCGGCCTGCGCGCCCAGCGAGATGACGGCGAAGGGTTCCTCGTTCGAGGGGTCGATCACCTCGAGGTCGCTTGCCTGCGCGGGCTCGACCCAGGCGCCGTCGATGTAGAATTTGCGGTAGTCGGCCAGCTCTGTCATGGCGTCTCTCCTCATCGGTTGGGGGGAACGTGTCACCGGCCCCGTGCGACTTCAAGGCGCAGGCGGCGGGTTTTCTGGCGCGGCGGACCGGCAGATCGACCGCGCCTGCCCGGCCTTCCAATCGGCCATGCCGTGGTTATGTTGCACCTGCCCAACCCAGAGGAGGCGCCCATGAGCGTCCGCATCAACGACACGGCCCCCGATTTCACCGCCGAGACGACCGAAGGTCCGATCAGCTTTCACGACTGGATCGGCGACAGCTACGCCATCCTGTTCAGCCACCCGCGCGACTTCACCCCGGTCTGCACGACCGAGTTCAGCGCCGTCGCCCGCCTCGTCCCCGAGTTCGAGAAGCGCAACACCAAGGTCCTTGGCGTGTCCGTGGACAGCACCGACGACCACCGCAAGTGGAAGGCCGACATCGCGCAGGTCGCGGGCGTTCCCGCCAACTTCGCGATCGTGGACGACACCTCGCTGAAAGTCGCCAAGGCCTATGACATGTTCCCGGCCGACGCCTCGCTGCCCGACGAACGGACGCCCGCGCATTCGGCGACGGTGCGGACGGTGTTCCTGATCGGGCCGGACAAGAAGGTGCGGCTGACGATTTCCTATCCGATGTCGGTCGGCCGCAACTTCGCGGAAATCCTGCGCGCGCTCGACGCGGTGCAGGCGACCGACGGCGTCCCGATCGCGACGCCTGCCGACTGGCAGCCGGGCCAGGACGTGATCGCCGCCCTGTCCCTGACCGACGAGCAGGCCGAGGCGAAGTTCGGCCGCGTGGACAAGAAGCTGCCCTATCTGCGCTTCGTGGCCCAGCCCGCACGCGGCTGACGCAACCGCAGTCTCCGGGGCGCATCTGCGCCCCGGACCCCCAAGCCGGAGGTGCGGATGACGACCCCTTCCCAGCCGCGCCACCCCCGCAATCGCCGGGCGCTCGTCACCGGGCACTTCTCGACCGTCGGCGACATAGAGGTGCTGCGGCACGTCGAGACGCGGCTGCGGGCGCTGGGCGTGCCGTTCGAGGTGTCGCCCTATACGCCCGACCTGCTGGGGCTGGAACCAGGCTGGGTCGATGCCGCGACGCTGGACCCCGCGGACTTCACCCATCTGGTCGTCGTCTGCGGCCCTTATGCGCCGAACTATCCGGTCAAGTATCCCCACATCCTCGGCCGGTTCCGCGACTGCGTGCAGGTCGGCGTGAACCTGACCATGGTCGCGCCGCTGGCGGACTGCGATCCGTTCGACGCGCTTCTGGAACGCGACAGCGACCGCACCGTGCGGCCCGACCTCAGCTTCCTGCACGACGCGGGGCGGGTGCCGGTCGTGGGGCTGTGCCTTGTCCGCTCGCAGGGGGAATACGGCGGCCGGCAGCTGCACGATCAGGCCGAGACGCGGCTGCGCGCGCTTCTGGCCCGCGCGGGCGTCGCCGTGGTCGAGCTGGACACGACGCTGCCGCGCGCCAGGAACCACGCGGGCATCGGCAGCGGGGCGGAGTTCGAATCAATCCTGGCCCGGATGGACGCGCTGGTGACCACCCGGCTGCACGGGACCGTGCTGGCGCTGAAGAACGGCGTGCCGGTGCTGGCGGTCGATGCGATCCAGGGCCGCGACAAGGTCACGCGGCAGGCGGAACTGCTGGGCTGGCCGGAAATCCATGCGCTCGACAGCGCCAGCGACGACGCGCTGGATCAGGCTCTCGCCCGCTGCATTGAACCTGCGGCGAAGGACCGGGCCGCCGCAGCCGCCGCGCGGGCGCGGGAGTTGCTTGCCGAATACGACGACGCCTTCGCAGCGGCGATGGACGCCGACGCGCAACCCGATCGCCGGCCCGTGGCGCGGGACCGGCGCGACCGGCTGAGCGCGCTTGCCGCCCGGTATCGCCACTGGAAGCGGCGGCGGTTTCCCAAGCGGTCCTGAACGCCCGCGAGGCAACGAGAAAGGCCCCCGTTTCCGGGGGCCTTTGTTTTCGCGCCGGACCTCGGCCCGGCCAGGATGGACCGCTTACTCGGCGGTCTCTTCTTTGCGCTCGGCGATTTCGGCGCCGGTTTCCTGATCGACCATCTTCATGCCGAGCCGGACCTTGCCGCGATCGTCGAAGCCCAGAAGCTTGACCTTCACTTCCTGGCCTTCCTTCAGGATCTCGTTGGGGTGCTGCAGCCGCTTGCTGGCGATCTGCGACACGTGAACTAGACCGTCACGCTTGCCGAAGAAGTTCACGAACGCGCCGAAGTCGACCAGCTTGACGACCTTGCCGGTGTAAACCTTGCCCTCTTCAGGCTCGGCCACGATCGAATAGATCATGTCATAGGCCTTCTGGATCGAATCGGCGTTGGCCGAGGCGATCTTGATGGTGCCGTCGTCGTTGATGTCGACCTTGGCGCCCGAGGTTTCCACGATCTCGCGGATGACCTTGCCGCCCGAGCCGATCACTTCGCGGATCTTGTCGGTCGGGATCGTCATCGTCTCGATGCGCGGGGCGTGGGCCGAGAACTCGCGGCGGCCTTCCTTAAGCGCCTTCGCCATCTCGCCCAGGATGTGCATCCGGCCTTCCTTGGCTTGCGCCAGGGCCTGCTCCATGATCTCGGGCGTGATGCCCTGGACCTTGATGTCCATCTGCAGCGAGGTGATCCCCGCCTCGGTCCCGGCCACCTTGAAGTCCATGTCGCCCAGGTGATCCTCGTCGCCCAGGATGTCGGTTAGGACCGCCCAGTTGTCGGCGTCTTCCAGGATCAGGCCCATGGCCACGCCCGCGACCGGCGCCTTCAGCGGCACGCCCGCGTCCATCATCGACAGCGACCCGCCGCAGACCGACGCCATCGACGACGAACCGTTGGATTCGGTGATCTCGCTGACGACGCGGATGGTGTAGGGGAAGTCGGTCGGCGCCGGCAGCACCGCCTGCAGCGCGCGCCAGGCAAGCTTCCCGTGGCCGATCTCGCGGCGGCCGGGCGAACCCACGCGGCCCACTTCGCCGACCGAGTAGGGCGGGAAGTTGTAGTGCAGCATGAAGTTCGAGCGGAAGTTGCCGTGCAGCGCGTCGATGATCTGTTCGTCGTCGCCGGTGCCCAGCGTCACGATCGCCAGCGCCTGCGTCTCGCCGCGGGTGAACAGGGCCGAGCCGTGGGTGCGGGGCAGGAAGCCCACTTCGCTGTCGATGGCGCGGACGGTGCGGTTGTCGCGGCCGTCGATCCGGGCGCCGCCGCGGATGATGTCGCCGCGCAGGATGCCCGATTCGAGCTTCTTGAGCGAAGCGCCGAAGTTCGGGTCGTTCAGCTCATCCTCGCTCAGCGCCTCGACGATCCGGGCTTTCACCGCGTCGATGGCGTCGCGCCGCTCGGACTTGTCCTTGATCGCATAGGCGGCGCGCATCCCGTCCTCGCCCAGCGTCTTCACGCGGGCCGACAGGGCCGAGTAGTCGGGCGACTGGAAGTCGAACGGCTCGCTCGCGGCGTCCTCGGCCAGTTCGACGATCAGGTCGATCACCGGCTGCATCTGCTCGTGGCCGAACTTGACCGCGCCCAGCATCTCTTCCTCGGTCAGCTCGTACGCTTCCGATTCGACCATCATCACGGCGTCCCGGGTGCCGGCGATGACGAGGTCCAGCCGCTGCTCGGGGTTCGAGCGCAGGTTGTCCATGTCCTGAACCTCGGGGTTCAGCACGTATTCGCCATTGGCAAAGCCCACGCGCGCGGCGGCGATCGGGCCCATGAACGGCACGCCCGAGATCGTCAGCGCGGCCGACGCGGCGATCATCGCCACGATGTCGGGGTCGTTGACCAGGTCGTGCGACAGCACGGTGCACATCACCAGCACTTCGTTCTTGAAGCCCGGGGCGAACAGCGGGCGGATCGGCCGGTCGATGAGGCGCGAGGTCAGCGTCTCTTTCTCGGTCGGGCGGCCTTCACGCTTGAAGAACCCGCCGGGGATCTTGCCGGCGGCGTAGAATTTTTCCTGGTAGTGGACGGTCAGGGGAAAGAAGTCCTGACCCGGCTTGGGCGCGCGCGCGAACGTCACGTTGGCCATGACGCTGGTCTCGCCCAGCGTGGCGATCACCGATCCGTCCGCCTGGCGGGCAACCTTGCCCGTTTCCAGGGTAAGGGTTTCCGGCCCCCACTGGATCGACTTCTTCACTTCATCAAACATCTGGTTTCCTCTGGGAACGCCCCGGCCCTCCGGTCTTCCCGTGTTGCACGGCGGCCCCATTGCCGCCCGCCCCTATCCTTCGCATGTGCCCCGGGGCCTGGGCGTCACGTCGCAGATTGACGCGCCTTACAGCAAAACCGCCCATTTGGAAAGAAAAGAGAATCGCGTGGATGGCGGGGTGTCGGGGCGGTCACGGCGGGGCTGGCGCGCCCGCGATACGCAGCTAGTCTGCGCCCGGACGACGACCACCTGGACGAGGATTCGAACGATGACCGACCGGACCGAGATCGCGCGGCGCTGGACCGCGATGTGGAACCTTGAACTGCCCGCCGCCGAGATCGTGCGGGCCGACGCCCGGATCCGGTTTGGCCGCCTGCCGGTGGTTCCGCGCGACGAGCCGCTGATCGGCCCGGCGGGATTGCAGGCCGTGGTGGATGCCACCGCCGCGCGGCTGGACGGGCCGGTCTTCGGCATCCACCAGGTCGTGCCGGGTGAAGACGCCGAACTGATGACCGTGCTGTGGTACGTCGAGGCGGCGGCGCTTGACCGCCGTTCGGGGCTGGACCTGTTGCGGGTGGCGGACGGGCTGGTGGCCGAGGCGTGGTCGATCACGGGCGACCTGCCGCTGGACTGACGCGAACGCCCGCGGCTTTCACCACGGGCGTCCGGGTCCGTTCTGCGCCTGTGCGTCTGGGTCACGCGATGGCGATGGTCCGCGGGGTGTTCGCGGCGGTCGCTTGTGCCGCCTGCGGCGCGTTCTGTTCCGCCGCGCGTTCGGCGGCCGTGGGCGCGGTCGTCACCGGCTTTCGTGCCTGGCCGACCGAGGCCACGAGGTCCAGCAGCCGTTCCTGCGCCAGCGCCTTGACGGCCATGGCACGGGCGCGGGCTTCCTCGGCCGGTTCGGCGGGCGGGGGCTCGACTTCGACAACCGGCTGCGCGGCGACGGGCGGGGTGGTCCGCGCCGGGCGGGATACCGGGGCCGGACCGGGTGCCGTGGCGGTGCTGGCGGCCGGTTTGGCGGTCGTTTCGGCAGGCGGGGCGGCGGGCGACGGCGAAGCCGGGGCTTCGGCCGCAACCGGGATGACGGCTGCCGGGGCGGGTTCTTCGGCGACGGCCGCCGGCGCCGTGACGAGCGGCTGCGCGACGGGCGCGGCGGCAGGTTCGACGATTGCGGCAAGGACCGGGACGACGGCCGGGGGTGCGACCGGCGCGGGTTCTTGGACGGCCTGTTGGACTGCCTGCGCGGCGTCGGACAGATCGAACCGCACGGCCGAGTCGCGCGGCGGCGTGACGGGCGCGGGCGGCGTCGCGGCCGGCGCGGACGCCTGCGCCCTGGGCTTGTCGGCCGGGGGCTGGACGGGGATCGGCGGTACGATGGGTGAAAGCAGCTTGCTGACGAGGGAACCGAGTAACATGTCAAAAACTCCGATGGGTGACATGCATCGGATTAGCGCTTCGCCGTTAACAGTCCAGAAATCAGTTTCTTGCATTTTACTTGACGCCCGCCCGATCGCTGCCCGCGAACCAGGGTCGGCGCAAAGAAAAACGCCCGCGGCTTTCGCCACGGGCGCGTCATGCCGCGTTCCGATGGATCAGCGGCGCAGGCCCAGACGGCCGATCAGCGCGCTGTAGCGCGATTCGTCCTTCTTCTTGAGATAGTCCAGCAGCTTGCGGCGCTGCGCGACCATCATCAGAAGCCCGCGACGGGAATGGTTGTCTTTCTTGTGCGCCTTGAAGTGCTCGGTCAGCGTCGCGATGCGCGAGCTGAGGATCGCCACCTGGACCTCGGGCGAGCCGGTGTCGCCTTCCTTGGTGGCGTATTCGCCCATGACGCGGGCTTTTTCTTCGACGGTGATCGACATCGGGATCTCCTGTTGGCGAAAGGGTGATGGCACAGCCCGGGATGTCGTCCAGCGCTGGCCCGTGGAGGGGTCGTCCCCGGGCGCGCCCGAAGGATCGACGGCCTATAGGGGAAGGCGGCGCGGATGGAAAGCGGATTCTGCCGCCCGCAGCCATCGCCCGCAGCACACGGGTTGCCTGGGCTGGCCCCCGGGGCACGCGCACGGCCCCGCGCAGCTCAGGCCGCGCGCACGGTGGTAAAGGCGATGTCGCGCACGTCGGCGATGTCGGATTGCAGCACCCGGGCGATGGCGGTCCCGTCAAGCCGCAGGACGACGGACCCGTCCTCGTCGGTTTCGGCCGACAGGTTGCCGGGCTGGTCGTAGCCGCGGGGCAGCGTCACCTCGATTCGGTCGTCCGCGGTTGCGAACTCGCCGAAGGTGGGCAGCTCGCTATCATCGTCGTGGCCGGTCCCCAGGCGATACAGGTCGCGCCCGGCGCCGCCCTCGGCAAAGTCCCCCCGGCCCGCGACCAGCGTGTCGTCCCCGTCGCCGCCGTGAAGGAAGTCCGCCCGATCGTCGTCCGCCGCCAGCAGAAGGTCGTTCCCCTGACCCCCGTCCAGGTCGTCCGAGCCTGCGCCGCCGGTCAGCGTATCGGCCCCCGCGTTGCCGCCCACCCAGTCGTTGCCGGTGCCGCCATGCACGACATCGTCGCCGTCGCCGCCGAACATGGTGTCGTCGCCGCCCGCGCCGAACAGATGGTCGTCGTTGTTCTGGCCGCCGATGAAGTCGCCGTCCGCACCGCCGTCGATGGTGTCGCGCCCGCCGGGACCGTAGTCGTCGTCGCCCAGCAGCGTGTCGGACCCCGCGTCCCCCAGAATGCGGTCGTCGCCCTGCGCGCCGCGGATGTCGTCGTGACCGCCATGCCCCGACAGCACGTCGTCATCGAGCGATCCGTACATCCAGTCGGCATCGCCGGTCCCGTCCTGGGTCGCGGGGGGCGGTTCGGGCCGGGGTTCGGGCCAGGGTTGGGGTTCGTGATCGGCGGGGTTCGGCCCGACCGGGTCCGGGTCCTCACCCTCGTCGGGCTGGTCGGGGTCGTCGGGCAGGAACCCGTCGTCCTCGTCCGCCATCGAGGCATCGTCCGACGGGACAAAGGCCATCCCCATCAGCATCATCGCAACCATTCCACTGAGCAACAACATCACACCGCTCCGACTGACAGGGTCCGTCGTAGCAGCGAATCACTCGCCCATGAATTGAAACGTTATGAAAGGGTTAACCGGCGCGGCGCAGATAGACGTAATAGGCGCCGCCGCCGCCGTGGCGCAGATGGGCCGGGACCACCTGCAGGACGACATGGGACAGGGGCGGCAGGTCCAGCCAGTGCGGCACCTCGTGGCGCAGCGCGCCCGAGCGCGTCGGCAACGGGCCGTGATCGCCCTTGCCCTTGCCCGTGATGACCAGCACCAGCCGCCGCCCCGAACCGCTGCACCTGAGGATAAAGCCCGTCAGCGCCGTCTTGGCCACCGCGAGCGTCATGCCGTGCAGGTCGATCCGCGCCTCGGGGGCGAGTTTGCCGCGCGACATCTTGCGGTGCGTCTTGTGATCCATCCGCAGCGGCTGCGCGTGCAGACGCTCGGCCGGCGAGGGCGAAAGGTGCCGGGTCACGGCCGTCGCGGTGCGCGGCTTGGCCCGGGCGGCCTGCCCCACGCGAAAGTCCACGGGGACCTGAACGGACGCCTGGATCGGCAGGGGTTCGGGGGCGCGGCTCGTCGGGGGAAACGCCGGTTCCGGTTGGGCGGCGAGGGGCGCGCGCGGCGCGTCGGGTCCGCGCATCGGCCGGGCCGAACGGGCGACCTGTGTCCAGACCGCGAGGTCGTCGTCGTTCAGGCCGCGCCGGCCGCGCCGCGCCATCTCACGCCGTGGCGACGAGTTGCCAGTTCGGGTCGGGATCGCCCATCCGGCGGGCAAAGGTCCAGACGTCGCGCTGCTTGCGGGCGGCGCGGGCATCGCCTTCGACCACCGCGCCCGACGCGTCCTTGTGCGCCACGATCAACTCGCCGACGAAACGCACCGAAACCTCACCCATCCGGGTGTCGGGATCGAAGCTCGCCGCGTCAAGCGCCGTCTCGCGGGTGCCAAGATACTGCACCTCGGCGGTCAGGCCACGGTCGTTGCGGGCGGCGATCGCGCCGTCGAACGCCTGCGCGACTGCAGGCGACAGGAACGCGCGCACGTCGGTCAGGTCGCCCCGCTCGAACGCGGTCAGGATCATCTCGTAGGCCTGCCGCGCACCGCTGAGGAACGGGCCGACCGAAAAGCTCGGATCGGCCTGCCGCATCGCGCTCAGCGCCCTGGCGGCGGGGCTGCCAGCCTCGACGTGGTCGGTCACGTCATCCTCGTCCCCCATGCCCCCGTCCGGCTCGGCCGGCGCGCGGCGGGCGGGCTGCGCGTCGGGGACGCGCGGCGGCTCGAACCCGTCGCGGCTGCCCAGGACGCCACGCAGACGCAGCACGAGGAACACGGCGATGGCGGCCAGGACGATCAGCTGCAGCATCGGGTTGGTCATGCGGTGCGGCCTTTCGCTGGGCTGTTGGTGTAGGGCATCATCCTGCCTATGTAGGGAGCGGCCGGGTCCAAGTCCAGTTGGGGCCCCGCAGGCGCCCGGCGTCCGCGCCGCCCAAGAACGAGTGTCGGAGAAAGAGTGTCCATGCGCCTTTGGCTGTTCATCCTGTTCGTCGTCGTCCCGGTGATCGAGCTTGCCGTTATCATCCAGGTCGGCGGTCTTATCGGCGTCTGGCCGACCGTCGGTCTGATGCTCGCGTCGGGGATCGCCGGATCGTGGCTGATGCGCCGGCAGGGCGCGGCGGCGCTGGCGGACCTGCAGCGGTCGTTCCGCGAATTGCGCGACCCCAGCGGTCCGATCGCGCACGGGGCGCTGATCCTGCTTGCGGGCGCGCTGATGCTGGCGCCCGGCTTCATCTCGGACCTGACCGGGATCGCGCTGCTGATCGCGCCAGTCCGGCGTTTCGTGATCCGTGCCGTGGGGTCGCGGATGGCGGTGACGCGGCAGGGCTTCGGCTTTTCGGGCGACGTGCGGGCGGACGGCTTTGGCGAGGGCGTGCGGGGGCGCCGCGATCCGACCCGCCCGCCGGTAATGGACGGCGAGTTCATCGACCTTGACGCGCCGGCCGTCACCCCGGACCGGCGTCCGTCCGACGCCCGCCCCCCGAACGGCCGCCCGTCCGGCTGGACCCGGCCCTAGCCGCTTTCCCGGCGGCGATACGCCGATGACTGCGCGTCATTGAGACGCATCGACCGCGATGCTAGAACACGCCCCGAACCAAGTTTCGGAGCATCCAGATGACCGACGAAAACGCCAACGGCGCCGCTGACCCGCAGAACGACGCCCCGGCCGAGACCCTGAAAGACGCGGCCGGCGATGCCCAGGGGGCCGCGACGCCGCAGCCCCAAGGCGTCCGGCTGAACGTCCTCGCCCAGTACATCCGCGACCTGTCGTTCGAGAACGCGGTGGCGCAAAAGGGCCTTGCCGGTGCCGAAGTGCAGCCGGAGATCACGGTGCAGGTCGGGCTGGATGCGCGCAAGCGGACGGCCGAGAACCAGTACGAGGTCATCACCAAGTTCAAGGTCACCTCGACCAACGCCGCCACCAAGACGACCCTGTTCCTGTGCGAGCTGGACTATGCCGGCGTGTTCCACATCGAGGGCGTGCCCGAGGACCAGATGCATCCGTTTCTGATGATCGAGTGCCCGCGGATGCTGTTCCCGTTCGTGCGCCGGATCATGTCGGACGTGACCCGCGACGGCGGCTTCCCGCCCTTCAACATGGACCCGGTGGATTTCGTGGCCCTGTACCGCCAGGAAATCGCGCGCCGCGTGCAGGCGTCGCGCCCGCAGGACCAGCAGCTGTCCTGACCGGATGGCGGCGCGGCGGGCGTGGCAGCGGATGCTGTCGGGCCGCAGGCTTGACCTGCTGGACCCGACGCCGCTCGACATCGAGATCGGCGACATCGCCCACGGGTTGGCGTTCGTCGCGCGCTGGAACGGCCAGACGCGCGGCGATTTCGCCTATTCCGTGGCCGAGCATTCGTTGCTGGTCGAACAGATCTTCGCCCGCCTGAACCCCGGCTGCGATCCGCGGTGGAGCCTTGCCGCCCTGCTGCACGACGCGCCCGAATACGTCATCGGCGACATGATTTCGCCGGTGAAGGCGGCCCTTGGCGCCGAATACGGTGAAATGGACGCCAGGCTGATGGCGGCGGTCCACCGCCGCTTCGGCCTGCCCGCGACGCTGCCCCTGCCGATCAAGCGGCAGATCAAGCTGGCCGACCGGGTGTCGGCGCGGCTTGAGGCGGTGCAGATCGCCGGGTTCTCGGCCGCCGAGGCGACGCGGCTGTTCCCGCTGCCCGACACGCGCATGATAGAGGGGTTGCAGATCAGGCTGCGCCCGCCGGCCGAGACGCGGGCCGATTACCTGGCCCGGCATCACGAGCTGATCGACATGATCGACCGCCGTGCCCCGGCTGGCGGCGGGCCGGCGCGACCCGCTGCCTGACGGCCATTCTCAGCCGGCCGTTCTCAGACGGCGAGCCTCAGACGGCCATTCTCAGACGGCGAGCCTCAGACGGCGGCGTCTTGCAGGTTTCCGCCGTTTTCCAGCATCTCGGACACCCAGCGCGGGCGGCGGCCACGCCCCGACCACGTCTGCGAGGCGTCCTGCGGATTGGCGTATTTCGCCTCGGCCCCGCTGGACTTGCGGGCGCCGCGCGTCGCGCGTTCGGCGGTCAGGTCGGACAGGCTGAAGCCGTGCTGGCGCGCCGCCTCCTCGGCCGCGGCGCGGGCGTCGCGTTTGCGCCGGTCTTCGTAATTGGCGATCGCCCGATCAACCTGGCCGCGCAATTCGCGCAGCTGCTTCAGGTCCATCGTTTCCAGATCCGCGTCCATGGCATTCCCCCCGTCGGTTTTGCAGGATTGTTCTTGCTTGGAGGGAATTAGACCACGTAATGCCGCATCTGGAAAGCGGTAATCTTGCGATTGCCGCTTTCAGGCGATCAGCGCGGGCTACGTTTCGCCAGAATCCGCTGCAATGTCCGGCGATGCATGTGCAGCCGCCGCGCCGTTTCGCTGACATTGCGGTCGCATTGCTCGTAAACGCGCTGGATATGTTCCCACCGGACGCGGTCGGCCGACATCGGGTTTTCGGGCGGGGGCGGCAATGCGCCGTCGCTGCTCAGAAGCGCGTTCGTCACCTCGTCGGCATCGGCGGGCTTGGCGAGGTAATCGGTCGCGCCCATCTTCACCGCAGCCACGGCGGTCGCGATCGCGCCGTAGCCGGTCAGGACGACGATCCGCGCCTCGGGCCGGGCGTCGCGCAGCGCGTCCACGACATCAAGGCCGCTGCCATCCTCGAGCCGCAGGTCCACGACCGCGTAGGCGGTGGGCCGCGTCCGCACGATCTGCAGCGCCGCCTGCACGGTTTCGGCCACCACGGCCTGAAATCCGCGCCGTTCCATGGCGCGGGCAAGGCGGTTCACGAAGACGGCGTCGTCATCGACCAGAAGCAGGCTGGCGTCGGGGCCGATCGAAGCTGCCCCGTCGGGTTCGGTCATTCACGTTTCTCCCGGGACGAATTATCCGCGCGGCCTATCTAATCAGCGGACCGCGTCGATTCCAATCCGGCGAGGGCGGAATTATTTCCTTTGCATCACGCCGCATCGACATAACAGGCGACCGTTTCGGCCATCTGCTCGGGCGTGGTGTCGCGATTGAAGAACTCCACGGTGCCATGCCCCGGCAGAACGAGGTAGGTCGTGGTCGAGTGATCGACCAGGTAATCCTGCTGATCCTGTTCGTCATTCACGCGGTAATAGAAACTCCAGCCCTTCGCCACCGCGTCGATTTCCTCGCGCGAGCCGGTCAGGCCCAGCATCTTGGGGTGCAGCCCGTCGGTCCAGTCGCGCAGCTGTCCGGGCGTGTCGCGGCGCGGATCGACCGAAAGGAACACCGGCGTCACGTCGATGCCGCGTTCGTCCAGAAGCGACACCGCTTCGGCATTGCGCGCATTGTCGAGCGGGCAGACATCGGGACAATAGGTATAGCCCGCGTAAAACAGGGACGGTTTGGCGAATACCTGAGCGTCGGTCACGCGGGCGTCGTTCTCGTCTGTCAGCGTGAACGGCGTGCCCAGCCGCGCCGACCCGCCCGCCACGACCGTCTGCCGGCAGGGCGCGAAGGGATCGGCGTTCGCGGTCCGTTGCAGGGCCAGCGCGCCACCGACGAGCAACAGGGCCGTGGCCGCGATGCCGCCATAGATCAGGCGGCGCGGCGCAGGGGACGGCTTCGTCCCGGTCTTCGGATATTTAACTGGCCCGGGCTCTAGCATGGCAGGATTCCCTTGTAAGTTCAGTTTCCCTTCACTCATCCTTCCCGCGTGATCAACCACGAACGGCTGCGACAAGATGACCGGCCCTGCCAGGCACGATAACCCATGAGGCCCCCCCCCGCCTCGATCCTGTCGCCCTTCGCGATCGCCGGCCCGCGGGCCGAGCCGATCCGGCTGCGGACGCTGGTCGGGCTGCGCTGGGTGGCGGTCGCGGGCCAGCTGGCGGCGGTGGCGGCCGCCTGGGTGATCGGGGCGCGGTTTCCGCTGCTGCCGGTGCTGGGGCTGATCTCGCTTTACGCGGCCGTGAACACGGTTCTTGCCGCGCGGGGCGTGCCGGTCACGGCGCTGCGGGCGCGCCACCACCTGGCGATGGATGCGGTGCAGCTGGGCATCCTGCTGCTTCTCACCGGCGGCACGACGAACCCGTTCGCGCCGCTGATGCTGGTTCCGGTCACCATCGGCGCGGCGGCGCTGCGGCTGCGCGACACGGTTCCGCTGGCGGCGCTGACGGTGGCGCTGGTCACGCTGATGGCGCTGGCGGGGGTGCCGCTTGATTTCGCAGCGGATGCCGCCGTGCCGGCGCGCACCGCCCTGCGATTCGGCGACTGGCTGGCGCTGCTGATCGGGGGCGGGTTCTTCGTGGCCTATGTAGGCCGCGTCTCGTCCGAGCTTGCGGCCACGTCCGAGGCGCTGTTCGCCACCCAGTTGGCGCTTTCGCGCGAACAGCGGCTGCAGCACCTCGGCGGGATCGTGGCCGCCGCCGCGCATGAGATGGGGACCCCGCTCGGCACGATAAAGCTGGTCGGGTCCGAGCTTCAGGACGAGCTGCAGGACATCCTGCCGGACCGGCCCGACCTCGCGCACGACCTGCGCCTGCTGCGGATATCGGCCGACCGCTGCCGCGACATCCTGCGCACCATGGGCGACGCGGGCAAGGACGACCTGCACCTGCGAACCGCGCCTCTGGCCGAGCTTCTGTCCGAGGCGGCGGGCCCACATCGCGGGCGCGGCAAGGCCATCGCGATCGACGCGGGCGAGGTCGCGGCGCTGGACGTGCGCCGCGATCCGGGGATCGTCCACGGGCTGCGGAACCTGATCCAGAACGGCGCGGACTTCGCCCGCTCGTCGGTGACGATCACGGCCCGGCCGCAGGGCGGCGGGGGCGCGGCCGCGATCGTGGTCACGATCCGCGACGATGGGCCGGGCTTTCCTCCGGCGCTGCTGCCGCGCCTGGGCGACCCGTTCCTGACCGCCCGGCGCGCGCCCGAAAGGACCGGCGGGGCCGAGGGGATGGGGCTGGGGCTTTTCATCGCCCGCACGCTGCTGGAACGGTCGGGCGCGTCGGTCGCCTTTGGCAACGATCACGGCGAGGCGGCGTCCGAGCCGCGCGGCGCCCGGGTCGAGGTGGCGTGGCCGGTCGGCAAGCTTGCGGCGGACGGACGCGCGGCGCTTGGCGAAAACCCGGTGATTTCGGGGTGAGGGGCGATCGCGTTAACCATGCCTTAACACGCGGTGCGGTATTGCTGGGCCGTGTCCCGGGATGGAACGTCCATGTCGCCTGAACTTCTGACCCTTTTCACCGCCGTGGCCGCAGGCACCCTGTCGGTGCTGGCGGCGCTTGGCATCTGGCGCTGGATCGAGCCTGCGGGGGCACAGGCCGCCGCGCTGGTGGACCAGACGGTCGAGCCGATGGTGCTTCTGTTCCGCGACCGCCAGCTGGTCGACGCGACCCCGCCGGCCCGCACGCTTCTGTCCAAGCTGCACGGCGACGGCGACTGGCCGCGGCTGATGGCGTGGCTGTCGATGCGGTTCGACGCGCTGGGGCCCGCCTTCGACGCGCTCGCGGCCGAGGGGCGGGCGGAATGCTTGGGCGGGCAGGGGCTTGGATCGGCGCGGCTGCGGCTGACGCTCGAGGATCTGGGATCGCGGCTGACGCGGCTGACGATCGCCGACCCGGGCGCGGAAAACGCGGGCGTCACGATCGATTCGCAGTCGCTGGCGCATATGGAGGACGAGCTTGCGATCCTGCGCCGTTCGGTTGACGAGGCGCCGGTGCTGGTCTGGCACGAGGATGCCGAGGGCCGCATCACCTGGGCCAACGCGGGCTACCTGGCCGAGACCGAGGCGCGCAGCGAGGGCGACACGATCTGGCCGATCCCGCGGCTGATCGACGTGCCCGCGCCCGCCGGCCCCGACGCGCCCGCGCGCGCCGCTCTGAAGGACGCCGACGACCGGACGCTGTGGTTCGATTGCTACGTGCGGCCCGACGAGGGCGGGCGGATGATCTTTGCCGTGACCGCCGACGCGACCGTCAAGGCGGAACGCAGCCTGCGCGAATTCGTGCAGACGCTGACCAAGACCTTCGCCGACCTGCCGATCGGCCTTGCGATCTTCGACCGCAAGCGGAACCTGCAGCTGTTCAACCCGGCCCTGATCGACCTCACCGGCGTCGAGACCGGGTTCCTGACCGCGCGGCCGACGCTTTACGCCTTTCTCGACCGCCTGCGCGAGGCGCGGATGGTGCCCGAGCCCAAGGATTACCGCAGCTGGCGCAACAAGATGACCTCGCTGGAGGCGGCGGCGTCGTCGGGCCACCACGTCGAGACGTGGATCCTGCCCGGCGGGCAGACCTACCGCGTGACGGGCCGCCCTCACCCCGACGGCGCGGTGGCATTCCTGTTCGAGGACATCACCTCGGAAATGTCGCTGACGCGCCGGTTCCGGGCCGAGCTGTCGCTGGGCGCCGAGGTGCTGGACGCGGTGGACGAGGCGATCGCAGTCTTTGACGGCAGCGGCCGGGTGGTGACGACGAACCGGCGCTACGCCGCGCAATGGGGCGACGACGCGGGCGCCACGCTGGCCGATCACATGGCCCGCTGGCGCCGCGCGGCGCCCGACGGCGCGGGCCTTGACGCGCTGCGCCACGCGCTGACCGAGGGGCGCGGGCGCGACCTTGCGCGGGGCGCGGCCTCATCCCCCAACGGCGGGCTGATGGCGTGGACGGTGCGGCCGCTGTCGGGTGCGCGCACGATGGTCAGCTTCGATCCGGAAACGCAGGGCCGCCCGGTCATCGAGACGACGGATGCGGCACCGGTCGCCGGGACGTCGGGGGCCTCGGCGCCCGGGCGAGCGCCGGAAACTGCGCCTGCCTCGCGCACCGGCGGGGCGGCGGCTTCGGCCTGAGCTGCGGGCGGGCTGAAGGCCAGGCCGCGGTCGATCCGGGACGACCGGACCGCAGCCCGAAGATCAGCGCAGCTGGGCCAGGATCGCCTCGGCGGCCTTGCGCGGATCGGGCGATTGCCAGATCGGGCGGCCGACGACGATGTGGTCGGCGCCTGCGGCGATTGCGGCGGCAGGCGTCTCGATGCGCTTCTGGTCGCCCGCGTCCGCGCCCGCTGGCCGCACGCCGGGGGTCACGATCAGCCGCGATCCCGGCAGGGCGCGGATCGCCGCCGCCTCGCGCGGGGAACAGATGACGCCGTCGGCGCCCGCCTCGAACGCGCGCGCGGCGCGTTCCACCGTCAGGTCGTGCAGGTCGCCCTCGCGCATGAGCCCGGCGTCCAGGTCGGCGCGGTCGAGCGAGGTCAGGATCGTGACCGCGAGGATCTTCATGTCCGCGCCCGCGCCTTCCTTCGCCGCGCGCACGACATGGGGATCGCCGTGGACGGTCAGAAAATCGATGTCGAACTGCGCGAGGCCGCGCACCGCCGCCTCGACCGTCGCGCCGATGTCGAAAAGCTTCATGTCAAGGAAGATGCGCTTGCCGTGGTCCTGCTTCAGCTCGTTGGCGAGCGCGAGCCCGCCGCCCGTCAGCATCCCCAGCCCGATCTTGTAGAACGACACCGCGTCGCCCAGCCGCCCCGCCAGGTCCAGCCCTGCCAGCGCGTTCGGCACGTCCAGCGCCACGATCAACCGGTCGTCCATCGCGATCCCTCCCGTTCAAACCGGCCGCTTCTTGCATGAAAACCGCCGCGCTTGAAAGCCCGTCCTACCGCACACATCTGGTCATCAAAGACCCGCAGCGGGCCGCGCCATGACGGGCGGTCCAGGGCGGGGGCTGCAAAGGAGAAGATGCCGATGAACATGGACAAGTTCACGGAGCGGTCGCGCGGGTTCCTGCAGGCCGCGCAGACGATCGCGATCCGCGAGGGCAACCAGCGCGTGGTGCCCGAACACCTGCTGAAAGCATTGATGGATGACGACCAGGGGCTTGCCGCCAACCTGATCGGCCGCGCGGGCGGCGACGCCGCCGCGGTGCGCCGGGCGGTGGACGAGTTGGTGGGAAAGCTGCCCCGCGTCTCGGGCGGCGAGGGGCAGGTCTATGTCGACACGAGCCTTGTCCGGGTGATGGACGAGGCCGAGAAGATCGCGAAGAAGGCGGGCGACAGCTTCGTCCCGGTCGAGCGGATCCTGATGGCGCTGGCGGTGGTCAACACCCGCGCCAAGGACGCGCTCAACGCAGGCCGCGTCACCGTTCAGGCGCTGAACGGTGCCGTCGACGACATCCGCCGTGGCCGCACCGCCGACAGCGCCTCGGCCGAGGACACGTTCGAGGCGCTCAGCAAATACGCCCGCGACCTGACCGAAGCCGCCGAGCAGGGAAAGATTGATCCCATCATCGGCCGCGACGAGGAAATCCGCCGCGCGATGCAGGTGCTGTCGCGCCGCACCAAGAACAACCCCGTCCTGATCGGCGAACCCGGCGTCGGCAAGACCGCCATCGCCGAGGGCCTTGCGCTGCGGATCGTCAACGGCGACGTGCCGGAGAGCCTGCGCAACAAGAAGCTGATGGCGCTGGACATGGGCGCGCTGATCGCCGGCGCGAAGTATCGCGGCGAGTTCGAGGAGCGGCTGAAGGCGATCCTGAAGGAAATCGAGACTGCCGCGGGCGAGATCATCCTGTTCATCGACGAGCTGCACGTCCTTGTCGGCGCGGGCAAGAGCGAGGGCGCGATGGACGCGGCCAACCTCATCAAGCCGGCGCTGGCGCGGGGCGAGCTGCATTGTGTCGGCGCCACCACGCTGGACGAGTACCGCAAGTACATCGAAAAGGACGCGGCCCTTGCCCGCCGCTTCCAGCCGGTGCTGGTCGAGGAACCGACGGTCGAGGACACGATCTCGATCCTGCGCGGGATCAAGGAGAAGTACGAGCTTCACCACGGCGTCCGCATCGCCGACAGCACGCTGGTCGCCGCCGCGACGCTGAGCCACCGCTACATCACCGACCGCTTCCTGCCCGACAAGGCCATCGACCTGATGGACGAGGCCGCCTCGCGCCTGCGGATGGAGGTGGACAGCAAGCCCGAGGAACTGGACGCGCTGGATCGTCAGATCCTGCAGATGCAGATCGAGGCCGAGGCGCTGAAAAAGGAAGACGACACCGCCAGCCGCGACCGGCTGGAGCGGCTGGAACGCGACCTCGCCAACCTTCAGGACCGCAGCGCCGAGATGACCGCGCGCTGGCAGGCCGAGCGCGACAAGCTGGAAGGCGGCCGCCAGATCAAGGAGCAGCTGGACCGCGCCCGCGCCGAGCTTGAGCAGGCCAAGCGCGAGGGGAACCTCGCCCGAGCGGGCGAGCTGTCCTACGGCGTCATTCCCGGCCTTGAACGGCAACTGGCCGAGACCGAGGGCGAGGGTGACGGCCCGATGGTCGAGGAGGCCGTGCGCCCCGAGCAGATCGCCGAGGTGGTCGAACGCTGGACGGGGATCCCGACCTCGAAGCTGATGGAGGGCGAGCGCGACAAGCTGTTGCAGATGGAAGCGCAGCTTGGCCGCCGCGTGATCGGCCAGTCCGAGGCGGTGACGGCGGTCGCGAACGCGGTGCGCCGCGCGCGCGCCGGCCTGAACGACCCGCGCCGCCCGCTGGGCAGCTTCCTGTTCCTCGGCCCCACGGGCGTCGGCAAGACGGAGCTGACCAAGGCGATTGCCGAATACATGTTCGACGACGACAACGCGATGGTGCGCGTGGACATGTCGGAGTTCATGGAAAAGCACTCGGTCAGCCGCCTGATCGGCGCGCCGCCCGGCTATGTCGGCTATGACGAAGGCGGGGTCCTGACCGAGGCGGTGCGGCGCCGCCCGTACCAGGTGATCCTGTTCGACGAGGTCGAAAAGGCGCATCCCGACGTCTTCAACGTGCTGTTGCAGGTGCTGGACGACGGCCAGTTGACGGACGGGCAGGGGCGCAAGGTCGATTTCAAGAACACGCTCATCATCCTGACCTCGAACCTCGGCGCGCACGCGCTGTCGGAGTTGCCCGAAGGCGCGGACAGTTCGGCCGCCCGCGAGCAGGTGATGGCCGCCGTGCGCGGGCATTTCCGGCCCGAGTTCCTGAACCGGCTCGATGAGATCATCATCTTCCACCGGCTCGACCGCGAGGACATGGACGGGATCGTGCGGATCCAGCTGGCGGGGCTTGAGCGGCGGCTGGCGGATCGCAAGATCGCGCTCGACCTCGACGACGCGGCGCGGACCTGGCTTGCGGACGAGGGCTACGACCCGGTGTTCGGGGCCCGGCCCTTGAAGCGGGTGATCCAGCGCAGCCTGCAGAACGCGCTGGCCGAGATGCTGCTGTCGGGCGAGGTCGTGGACGGGCAGACCGTGCCGGTGACGGCGGGACCCGACGGGCTGATCGTGGGCAACCACCTCAGCCCCGGCGCGCGGCCCGGCGCGTCCGAACGCCCGGCGGACGCCCCGCTGCAGTAAGCCGTAAACGACGACAAGGGGCCTCGGCAGATCGCCGGGGCCCTTTCCTTCACGGCAGGCTCCTTCAGGGCAGAGGCGCGAACAGGTATCGCTGGATCGTCTCGCCCACCGCCTCGGAGACGGTTTCCGGCGGCAGGTCGGTGTCGGGCAGCGCCAGCACGTAGCGCACGTAGGCCAGCCCCAGGATCTGGGTCGCGATCAGGCACGCACGTTCCCGCGCGCGGTCGGACCCGGTCGCGCGCGCGACCATCGGTTCGATCTGGCCCGACAGGATGTCGCGGATGCGCGCCGCGCCTTCGTCGTTCGTTGCGGCCGTGCCGATCAGGACGCGCAGCACGTCATCGCCGTCGCCCCCGTCCCAGCGCGCGAAGAAGTGGCGGATCAGCGCGCGGCCGATGTCGCCGCGCGGGGTGCGGGACAGGTCGGGAAAGTCGATCTCGATAGCGACGGCTTCGGCGAACAGCCGTTCCTTGCCGCCGAAATAACGATTGATGAGCGCCGGGTTGACCCCCGCCGCCGCCGCGATTTCCCGCACCGTCGTCCGCTCGAACCCCTGCCGGGAAAACTCGGCGCGCGCGGCCGCGACCAGCCTGTCTCGCGTCGCCTGTGCGTCCTTGGCCAAGGCCATCCGTCCCTCATGTAAACAGTTGTTGACCTGCGGCGCAGGCGGGAGTAGTAAACGCTTGTTTACACCACGGCGCGGGGCCGCTCAATGGACAGGATTTCCACCCGAGTGCTGATCGTGGGCGCGGGCCCGGCGGGTCTTGCGACCGCCATCGGTCTTGCCCAGCAAGGCGTCGATTTCGTCATCGTCGATGCGCTCGGCGCGGCGCAGAACACCTCGCGCGCGGCGGTCGTCCACTCGGCGACGCTGGACAGCCTGCGCGCGCTCGGGGTGGCCGACCGGATGATCGCGCAGGGGATCAAGGTCCCGTTCTTTCGCGTGCGCGAACGTGACGCGGTGCTGTTTCAGACCGACTTCTCGGTTCTCGAGGTGCCGATGCCGTTCGCGCTGATGATCCCGCAGGACGAAACCGAGGCGATCATGACCGCGCGCCTGGCCGAGCTTGGCCACGAGGTGCGCCGCCCCGTGCGGCTGACGGGGTACGCACGCACGGCGCAGGGTGTCCTGGCGACCTGCGAAGGCGAGGGCGGCCCCTTCGTGGTCGAGGCGCGCTACATCGTGGGCGCGGACGGCGAGAAAAGCGCCGTGCGCGCCGGCGCGGGGATCGGTTTCCCAGGCGATACCTACGGCTCGTTCGTGCTGGCCGACGTGCGGATGGACTGGCCGATCGAGCGGACCGAGGTGTCGCTGTTCTTCGCGGGCGCCGGCACGCTGGTCGTGGCGCCGATGTCGAACGACCGTTACCGCGTCGTCGCGCAGGAAGCGAACGCGCCGCCCGAACCCTCGCTGGGCGACGTGCAGCGCATCCTTGACGAACGCGGTCCGCGCGGCGGCGCGCGGGTGCGCGAGGTGCTTTGGGGGTCGCGGTTCCAGGTCCACCACAAGATCGCCGACCGGCTGCACGACGGCCCGGTCGTGCTGGTGGGCGACGCGGCCCATGTCCACAGCCCGGCGGGCGGGCAGGGTATGAACCTTGGCCTGCGCGACGCCGCGGCTCTGGCCCGCGCGCTTGGCGACGCGCTGGGGCAGGGGACCGACGCGCCGCTTGCGGCCTATGCGCGCGAGCGTCGGGCGGCGGCGGCCCGGGTGCTGAGGATGACCGACCGGCTGACGCGGGTGGCGACCCGGACCGGCGGGCCGGTCCGCTGGATTCGCAACCGCCTGATCTCGGTGGCGTCGCACGTGCCGGCGCTGCGCCGGGCGGCGGCCCGCACCCTCGCGGGCTTCGGCTGAGGCGCCCGCCGACACGGCAAAATCGCAAACAAGTCATTAGGCGGGAACGCGTTTCGCGGAATACGATCGCGCTTGAAAAAGCATCGGTCGAAAGGGCGTGTCATGAAGCTTTCCTGGTCGGACGTCACCCCCGAGGCGCTGGTCCTGAACCGCCGCGCCGTGATCGCGGGCCTGGGGGCGGGGATCGGCCTTGCCGCCGCCGGCCCCGTCATGGCCGCGACCGATCCGGGC
>NZ_VJYZ01000013.1:0-2500 GCF_007018965.1 Paracoccus marinus | reverse complement strand
GAAACCAGATGATCTAGCCATGTGCAGGATGAAGGTTGGGTAACACCAACTGGAGGTCCGAACCGACACCCGTTGAAAAGGGTCCGGATGACGTGTGGCTAGGGGTGAAAGGCCAATCAAATCTGGAGATAGCTGGTTCTCCGCGAAAGCTATTTAGGTAGCGCCTCGATTTTATTCTCCCGGGGGTAGAGCACTGCATGGATGATGGGGGCCCACAGCCTTACTGAGTCTAAGCAAACTCCGAATACCGGGAAGAACTGATCGGGAGACACACGGCGGGTGCTAACGTCCGTCGTGGAGAGGGAAACAACCCTGACCAACAGCTAAGGCCCCCAATTCGTGGCTAAGTGGGAAAGCATGTGAGACTTCCAAAACAACCAGGAGGTTGGCTTAGAAGCAGCCATCCTTTAAAGATAGCGTAACAGCTCACTGGTCTAATCAAGAGGTCTTGCGGCGAAGATGTAACGGGGCTCAAGCCACGAGCCGAAGCTTTGGGTGCACGTATGTGCGCGGTAGCGGAGCGTTCTGTGATATAGGACGCTGCCTCTTCTGCCCTGCGAAGGGTAGCGGAGGCATTGTTCTGACTGTGAAGCCGGGGCGTAAGCCATCCGGTGGAGTGATCAGAAGCGAGAATGTTGACATGAGTAGCGACAAACAGGGTGAGAGACCCTGTCGCCGAAAGTCCAAGGGTTCCTGCTTAAAGCTAATCTGAGCAGGGTAAGCCGACCCCTAAGGCGAGGCCGAAAGGCGTAGTCGATGGGAACCAGGTTAATATTCCTGGGCCAGGAGATGGTGACGGATCCTCAGGGTTGTTCGATCTTAACGGATTGATCGGGCAGCTGCGGGGTCCCTGGAAATAGCCCTCCGCAAGATCGTACCCTAAACCGACACAGGTGGACTGGTAGAGAATACCAAGGCGCTTGAGAGAACCACATTTAAGGAACTCGGCAAAATACCTCCGTAAGTTCGCGAGAAGGAGGCCCGGTTTGCAGGCAACTGTGGGCCGGGGGCACAAACCAGGGGGTGGCGACTGTTTACTTAAAACACAGGGCTGTGCGAAGCCGTAAGGCGACGTATACAGTCTGACGCCTGCCCGGTGCCGGAAGGTTAAAAGGAGAGGTGCAAGCCTTGAATTGAAGCCCCGGTAAACGGCGGCCGTAACTATAACGGTCCTAAGGTAGCGAAATTCCTTGTCGGGTAAGTTCCGACCTGCACGAATGGCGTAACGATCTCCCCGCTGTCTCAAATGTGGACTCAGCGAAATTGAATTGTCTGTGAAGATGCAGACTTCCCGCGGTTAGACGGAAAGACCCCATGCACCTTTACTATAGCTTCGCACTGGCATCAGGATTGTGATGTGCAGGATAGGTGGTAGGCTTTGAAGCGGGGACGCCAGTTCCCGTGGAGCCATCCTTGAGATACCACCCTTCGCACTCTTGATGTCTAACCGCGGCCCGTTATCCGGGTCCGGGACCCTGCGTGGTGGGTAGTTTGACTGGGGCGGTCGCCTCCCAAAGAGTAACGGAGGCGCGCGAAGGTTGGCTCAGAGCGGTCGGAAATCGCTCGTTGAGTGCAATGGCAGAAGCCAGCCTGACTGCAAGACTGACACGTCGAGCAGAGTCGAAAGACGGCCATAGTGATCCGGTGGTCCCGAGTGGAAGGGCCATCGCTCAACGGATAAAAGGTACGCTGGGGATAACAGGCTGATGATGCCCAAGAGTCCATATCGACGGCATCGTTTGGCACCTCGATGTCGGCTCATCTCATCCTGGGGCTGGAGCAGGTCCCAAGGGTATGGCTGTTCGCCATTTAAAGAGGTACGTGAGCTGGGTTTAGAACGTCGTGAGACAGTTCGGTCCCTATCTGCCGTGGGTGTAGGATACTTGAGAGGAGTTGCCCCTAGTACGAGAGGACCGGGGTGAACGTTCCACTGGTGGACCAGTTGTCGTGCCAACGGCAGTGCTGGGTAGCTATGAACGGACAGGATAAACGCTGAAGGCATCTAAGCGTGAAGCCCCCCTCAAAACCAGGTATCCCTTGAGAGCCGTGGAAGACCACCACGTCGATAGGCCGGAGATGTAAGCGCAGCAATGCGTTCAGTTGACCGGTACTAATGGCTCGATAGGCTTGATTTGATCCGGAAGACGGCAGACCTGAACCCAGGCGCCGCTTCCAAAGCATCCTTGGACAACACCTTCCCGAAAGGGAAAACGCTGCGTTTCTTCCCCGGTCTGGTGGCCATAGCACGAGCGAAACACCCGATCCCATCCCGAACTCGGCCGTTAAGCGCCGTCGCGCCAATGGTACTGCGTCTCAAGACGTGGGAGAGTAGGTCACCGCCAGACCTGGAAAGAAACGCAGATCTCTCTGATACGATGACAACCCCGCATCCCCGCGGGACCCCGACATGGACCAAACTGGCGCGGGGTAGAGCAGCCCGGTAGCTCGTCAGGCTCATAACCTGAAGGCCGCAGGTTCAAATCCTGCCCCCGCAACCAAA
>NZ_VJYZ01000012.1 GCF_007018965.1 Paracoccus marinus | reverse complement strand
TCGGCCTGTTCCCGTTTCCCATAGAACACCTCCTGGTTCCTCAGTTGGTGCTCTCCACATTTTCCGGGCAAGTCCAATTCAGCTGACCACATGCAGGGGCTCAGCATTGCCGCGATACTGTTCAGATCCTATGGTTTCCCGAAGTTGGGGATGGGCCTGAAATGCTTCCCGTCCAGGCGTATGGATGGGGATCGAAATATTGAAGGACGCCAGCGAGCAAACGACCAGCGCGGATACGCTTCCGGATGGCCTTGAGGCACTGCGGCCGGAACTCAGCCTGTCGGATGTGATGAGACTGATCGAGCGGACAGCGCGATGGGTCGACCCCAAAACATTCAATTATCTGCCGCTCTGGTATCCTGAGCATGCGCGGCGTGGCTTGTTCTACAAATCCAACTGGTCCGAGCCGCAGATGAACCGCAACCGCCAGACAGGCGTCAGCATCCACAAACCCGAAGGAAACGTGCACGCGAACAAGGCGCTGACGCTGGCTCTCGGCCTGCGGGCGGGAGAACGACCGAACTGGTCGTGCTGCCACATCTGGGGCGTCGATGATGCTCTCTTCCAGGTCAGCAACGCTGTGGTTCAGGATAGGCGCTTCTTCTCCTGCGTCGCGAACATGGTCCTGCTGCCTACGCCGCTGAAGGCGTTCACGGACGTGATGTCCGACGTGAAGATGATGCTTCGCGTCTGTGCGCTCCACCTTTACGGCTGGTCCTGCGATCATGAAGATGTCGCGGGCATCGCTGGTCAGGTTGCCGAATGGGAGAACTGGGACGCGTATCCGAAGAGCTGGCCGAAGCCCGACCGGACCTCGCTCCCGCTCGGCACGGCCAAGTTCTCAACGCGGATTAAGGATGCGGCCGACCGCAGGAAGGCCGCCATTCGCAATGATCTGGCATCGGCTGGCCCACACTATCCTCGGGATGATGTCCGCAAGGTGCTCGACTACTGGAGCATCTCGCTCTGAGACGCGGAAGCCGCCGCCCCATGTGGGACGGCGGCATTCAGACCTGCTTGTTGAGCGGCGTCAGTCGCGCGGCAGGCTGTAGACCCGCCCGCGACCTTCGACCTTCTCGGAGGTGACTTCGAGCCCGAGCTTCTTCTTGAGCGCGCCTGCGAAGGCGCCCCGGACCGTATGTGGCTGCCAGCCTGTGGCTTCGACGATCTCGTCGATGGTCGCACCGCCTTCGGCGCGGAGCATCTCGATCAGCTTCGCCTGCTTGGTGCCCGTGCGCGGCGTGCGCGCCATGGGCGCGGGGTCGGCTTTGGCCGGAGCGTCCTGCGGGGCCTCCGCACTCGGCGCCTCGTTGGCGCCCGTGGGAGCGCTGTGGTCGCCTTCATCCTCGACGGCCGCTGGGACAATGCGGAGGTCGAGGTCTGGCGCGTGAACTGGGCCGACACGAGCCAGCGCGTGCTGATGCGCCGGGGCGCCATCGGCCAGATCCGGCGCGGGCGGCTGGCCTTCGTCGCCGAGGTGCGCTCGCTCGCCCATGTGCTGGGCCAGACGGTCGGGCGGACCTTTCAAGCGACCTGTGATGCGGCGCTCGGCGATGCGCGCTGCGGTGTCGATCTGGAGGACCCGGCCGTGAAGGGAACCGGCGCCGTGATCGACCTTTTGCGCGACCGCGCCTTCACCGCCTCCGGGCTCGGCGGCTTCGCCTCTGGCTGGTTCACCTTCGGCACGCTGGACTGGACGAGTGGCGCGAACGCGGGGCGGCGCACCGAGGTTTTGGGCCATGACGTAACGGATGGCATCGCGGTGCTGACCCTGCTCGAAGCGCCGGTGCGCGCGATCGCCGAGGGCGACGCCTTCACCATCCTCGCAGGCTGCGACAAGCGCATGGAGACCT
Source organism: Paracoccus marinus (assembly GCF_007018965.1). Lineage (GTDB taxonomy): Bacteria > Pseudomonadota > Alphaproteobacteria > Rhodobacterales > Rhodobacteraceae > Paracoccus > Paracoccus marinus. Next base: position 17,737 of record NZ_VJYZ01000012.1, on the reverse strand, counting down.
GCGGCGCGAAGTTCGCCAACACCGCCAACTTCCGAGGCTTCCCGCACATCCCCGGCCAGGACGCGGTGCTGCGCTACGCCACCAAGGACGGCGGGCACGAGGGGTCCGTACTTTGACCGCCGCCGATCCCACCCGTGTCATCACAATCGCACGGTCCTGGCTCGGCACGCCCTATCACGATCAGGCCAGCCTGCGCGGCGTCGGCTGCGATTGCCTCGGGCTCGCCCGGGGAGTCTGGCGCGAGGTCGTCGGTCCCGAGCCATTCCCGATCCCGCCCTACAGCCGCGACTGGGGCGAGACAGGGCCGCGCGAGTTTCTGGCCGAGGGGGGGCGTCGCATGATGATCGAGGTGTCGCCTGGCGAGGCCGGTCCCGGCGCGCTGGTGCTCTTCCGCATGAAGCCCCGCGCCATCGCCAAGCATGTCGGGATCCTGACCGGTCCCGCCTCCTTCCTCCACGCCTATGAGCGGCTCGGCGTGATCGAGGAACCGCTCACCCCATCCTGGCGGCGGCGCATCGCCTTCGCCTTCCTGTTTCCGCAACGCTGAGACCCCGACATGGCAACGCTTGTCCTCGGTGCCGCAGGCGCAGCCATTGGCGGCAGCATCGGCGGCGCGATCCTCGGCGTCAGCGCCGCGACCATCGGCGGCTTCATCGGCTCCACCATCGGCTCGGTCGTCGACAGCTGGATCATCTCGTCGCTGGCGCCCACCCAGCGCATCGAGGGAGCGCGGCTCGACACGCTGCGCATCACCTCGGCCACCGAGGGTGCGGTCATCCCGCGGCTCTACGGCCGGATGCGCATGGGCGGCAACATCATCTGGGCGACGGATTTCCGCGAGGAGACGAAGACCACCACCCAAGGCGGCGGCAAGGGCGGCGGCGGCGGCAAGGTCAAGACGACCGAGTATCTGTACTATGCGAGCTTTGCGGTCGCATTGTGCGAGGGCCCGATCACCGGCATCGGCCGCATCTGGGCGGACGGCAAGCCGATGGACCTCTCCGGCGTTACCTGGCGCTGGTATCCGGGTGACGAGACGCAGACCGCCGACCCGTTCATCGCCGCGAGGATGGGCGTGGCCGGGACGCCTGCCTATCTCGGCACCGCCTATGTGGTCTTCGAGGAATTGGCGCTCTCGACCTACGGCAACCGCCTGCCGCAGCTTTCCTTCGAGGTGTTCCGGCCGCTCGCCGATCCCGACACCGCCGAGGGGCTGACCCGCGCCGTCACCATGATCCCCGCCTCGGGCGAATTCACCTATGCGACGCAGGCCATCCGCAAGACCGACGGCGGCGCGACGGTGCCCGAGAACCTGAACGCGCTGGCCGAATCCAACGACATGGTCGAAGCGCTCGACCGGCTGCAGGCGATGGCCCCGGCGGTCGAAAGCGTCAGCCTCGTGGTGGCGTGGTTCGGCGACGATCTGCGCGCGGGATCGTGCAAGGTGCGGCCGGGCGTCGAGGTCTCGGCTAAATCGACCACGCCCGCCAGCTGGTCGGTGAACGGCGTCAGCCGCGCCAACGCCTTCCTCGTCAGCCGCGACGATCAGGACCGCCCGGTCTATGGCGGCACGCCGTCCGACTTCGCGGTGGTGCAGGCGATCCAGGAGATGAAGGCCCGCGGGCTGCGGGTCACCTTCTACCCGTTCATCCTGATGGACGTGCCACCCGGCAACACGCTGCCGAACCCGTATTCCGACAACGCCGCCGAGACCGGCCAGCCCGCCTTCCCATGGCGGGGGCGGATCACTTGTTCGCCCGCTGCGGGCTTCGCCGGAACCGTCGACCAGACCGCCACGGCCGCAAGCCAGGTCGCGGCGCTGTTCGGCGCGGCCACGCCCGGCAGCTTCAGCGTCACAGGTCAGTCGGTTTCGTGGACCGGGCCCTCCGGCGACTGGGGTCTGCGGCGCATGGTGCTGCACTACGCCCATCTCTGTGCGGCGGCGGGCGGGGTCAATGCCTTCCTGATCGGCACCGAGATGCCGGGGCTGACGACCATCCGTTCGGGCGCGGCCACCTATCCGGCGGTTCAGGCCTATCGGGACCTGCTTGCGGATGTGCGCTCGATCCTCGGGTCCGGCACCAGGATCGGCTATGCCGCCGACTGGTCGGAGTATTTCGGGCATCAGCCGGGCGATGGCTCGGGCGACGTGCTCTTCCACCTCGACCCGCTCTGGGCCGATCCGGAGATCGATTTCGTCGGGATCGACAACTACATGCCGCTGTCGGACTGGCGGGACGGCTTCGAGCATACCGACGCGGCCGAGGGCTGGCCCGCGATCTACGACCGCGCCTACCTGCAGGGGAACATCGCGGGCGGTGAGGGCTACGACTGGTTCTACGCCAGCGCCGCCGACCGAACCGCGCAGGTCCGGACCGCGATCAGCGATGGCGCCGCCAGCAAGCCATGGGTGTTCCGCTACAAGGATCTGCGCAATTGGTGGTCGCATGCGCATTACGACCGCCCTGGCGGCATTGAGAGCGGCACACCGACGGCATGGACGCCCGAGTCCAAGCCCGTCTGGTTCACCGAGCTCGGCTGTCCGGCCATCGACCGGGGCACGAACCAGCCCAACGTCTTCTTCGACCCGAAGTCGTCGGAGAGCTTCACGCCGCATTTCTCGCGGGGCTGGCGCGATGACGCCATCCAGCGCGCCTATCTCGAGGCGACCTATCTCTGGTGGGGCGAGGCCGCCAACAACCCGATCTCGTCCGTCTACGGCGGCCGCATGGTGCATGTGCCAGAATGCGCCGCCTGGACCTGGGACGCGCGGCCGTACCCGTTCTTCCCCGCGCTGACCGATGTCTGGACGGACGGCGCGAACTGGCGGCTCGGCCACTGGCTGACCGGTCGGCTCGGGGCAGTGTCACTGGCGGCGCTTGTCCGGCACCTTTGCCTGCGCGCGGGGCTGGACGAGTCCTTGATCGACGTCATCGGGCTTTGGGGCGCGGTCGAGGGCTATGCCATCACGGCGCTCGAAAGCCCGCGCGCCTCGATCACCACGCTGTCGCGGCATTTCGGCTTCGACGCAGTGGAAACCGAGGGCGTGATCCGCTTCGTGATGCGCGGCCGGGCCTCCGTCGCCACCCTCGAGCCCGACGATCTGGTCGCCGCCCGCGAGGCCGACGTACTTGAGCTGACGCGCGGCCAGGAAACCGAACTGCCGCAGGCGCTGAAATGGCAGATCGCCCGCGCCGACGAGGACTACGACGCGGCCCTCGTCGAGGCGCGGCGCATCACGGTAGACACGACCCGGATCGCCTCAGAATCCTTCCCGATGGCGGTGCCGCCCGAGGAGGCCGAGCGCCGCTGCCGCCGCGCGCTGATGGAGGCGTGGGTGGGGCGCGAGACGGCGGCATTCCGTGTGCCGCCCTCGCGCCTCGCCCTCGATCCGGCCGACGCGATCCGACTCGCGCATGACGGACGGCTGGTCGACCTGCGGCTCGTCTCGATCGCCGATTCGGATGCCCGCGGCATCGAGGCGGTCCGCCAGGATCGGGCAACCTACGATCTGCCGCCCGGCGATCCCCGCCCGGCCTCGCTGACGCGGGTCGTGGTGTTCGGCGCGCCGGATGCTCTGCTGATGGACCTGCCGCAGCTGAGTGAGGATCAGCCTGCGCATCGTCCCTTCGTCGCAGCCCATGCCGTTCCCTGGCCCGGCGAGATGGCAGTGTTCCGCAGCCCCTCGACCGATGGGTTCGAGTTGCTGACCACGTTTGGCAGCCGCGCCCGGATCGGGGCGCTGGTCTCCGACCTCTACCCGGGCCCCACTTCGCGCTTCGATCTCGGCAACGTGCTGGTGGTCGATCTGCTGACCGGCACGCTGGAAAGCGTCACTGACCTGACGCTCTTCGGCGGGGCGAACGCGCTGGCGGTGGAAACCGCGCCGGGTGTCTGGGAAATCGTGCAGGCCGGCGCGGCCGAGCTGCTGGCGCCCGGCCGCTACCGGCTGACCCGGCTCCTGCGCGGCCAGCGCGGGACCGAGGGCGCGATGGGCAATCCGGCACCCGCGGGCGCGCGGGTCGTCGTGCTGGACACCGCGCTGGCGTCCCTGCCAATTGCCGAGGCCGATCTCGGATCGCCGTGGAACTGGCGCATTGGCCCCGCGAACCGTCCGGTCAGCGACGAGACCTATGTTGCCACGAACTTCATGCCCGAGGGCGTGGGACTCCGGTCGTTCTCGGTCGCTCATGTCGAGCAGCCATGGCGCAGGCCTCGCACGTCCGGCGATCTAACGATCCGCTGGGCGCGCCGGTCCCGCGCGCTCGCCGCCGACAGCTGGGGCGGGCTCGAGGTGCCGCTGGCCGAGGAGCTCGAAGCCTACGAGGTCGAGATCCTCAACGGCGCATCGGTGAAGCGGGTGCTGAGCACCGCCACCACCAGCGCGGTCTACACCGCTGCCCATCAGATCGCCGACTGGGGCGCGCTGCTCAGCCCCGGCGACACGCTCGACATCCGCATCTGCCAGCTCTCTGCCCTCGTGGGGCAGGGCGCGGCCAAGACCGTCACGCTGATACTCTGAAGGCCATCCCATGTCCGACGCCACCACCCATCTCCTGCTGCCCTACATCCTCGCGGCGCAGGCTCAGAAGCATGTCACCCACAACGAGGCGCTGCGGATCCTCGACGGGCTCGTCCAGCTCTCTGTCCTCGATCGGGGCCTGACCGCGCCGCCTCCCAGCCCCGCCGATGGCGACCGCTACATCGTCGCCTCGGGCGCGTCGGGCGTCTGGGCGGGCTGGGACTTGAATGTGGCGCTCTGGACGGACGGCGCGTGGCTGCGTCTGCCGCCGCGGAGCGGGTGGCGGGCATGGGTCGAGGACGAGGGCCTGCTGCTGGTCTATGATGGCGCGGACTGGGTCGGGACCACACCGGCGGCGCTGCAGAACATGGCGCTGCTCGGGCTCGGCACCACGGCGGATACGTCGAACCCGTTCTCGGCCAAGCTGAACGCCGCGCTCTGGACGGCGAAGACCCTGGCCGAGGGCGGGACCGGCGATCTGTTCTACACCATGAACAAGGAGGCCGCCGCAGACGATCTCGGGCTGACCCTGCAGACCGGCTTCGTGACCAAGGCGCTGGTTGGGCTGTTCGGCTCCGACCGCTTTCGGCTCGCGGTCTCTGCTGACGGCAGCACCTTCTTCGACGGGCTGAGCGTCGACAACGCCACCGGCGTCGTCGATCAGCCCCGGCTGCCGCGCTTCAAGGCATACACCAACTACGACAACTATGTTGGAGTGGGGGCCTGGACGAAGATTGACCTGAACAACACCGACTACAACGACCAAGGCGCGTTCGACGCCGCGAACAACCACTTCGTGGCGCCCGTGGATGGCACTTACCTCTTCGGCGCCACGCTGCTCTACAAGGTCAATTCCAGCACGACCGCGCGTATGCGGGGGCGGCTCGTTCTGAACGGCACAACCGAAATCCGCGGCTCCTTCGGGGAGATCTCCGCCACCCACGTCTCGCTCGCCACCACGATCTGGCTGCAGACCATGGTCCCGCTGACGGCAGGCGATACCGTCGAACTGCAGGGGTATTTCCGGGTCGCGGACGGCTACTTCGCCGCCGATCACACGTCCTTCTGGGGCTGCAAGATCGGCTGAGCGGTGGAAGGAGGATCCCGATGACACCACCCCGATCCGACGGCTTCGTCCGCATGCCCGACGCCGAATTCGAGGCGATTCTGACCCGGGCCGCAGAGGAAGGCGCGAAGCGCGCGCTCGCCGATGTCGGTCTCGACGGCGACGAGGCCGCGCTCGACATCCGCGATCTCCGCTCGCTCGTCGACTGCATCCGCCTGGTGCGCCGCACCGCCATGCAGACGGCCGTCCGCATGATCACAACCGGCGTCATGCTGGCGCTGCTCGCGGGCATCGCCATCAAGCTCAAGATCTTCGGCGGCAGCCCGTAGCCGCGCCCCATCCCCATTCATCAGTTCGCAATCACCCGCCCTCGAGGCGGGTTTTTTTCGTTTCGGAGAACCCCATGACCACGACCTTCTACGACCACTGGCGCGACGTCCCCGTGAGCAGCTGGCGCTGGCCGAACTTCTCTCCCGCCGAGATCGCCTGCCGCGGCACCGGCAAGCTGCTGATCAACAAGCCCGCGCTCGACAAGCTACAGGCGTTGCGCGACCGGCTCGGCAAGCCCCTGATCGTCCGTTCGGCCTACCGCAGCCCCGAGCACAACCGCGCCGTCGGCGGCGCGACCCGGTCGAAGCATCTCGACGGCGCTGCCTTCGACATCGCCATGGCGAACCACGACCCGGTGACCTTCGAGGCAGCGGCGCGGGAGGTCGGGTTCCTTGGCTTCGGCTTCTACCGGCGCTCGGGGTTCATCCATGTCGATCTCGGGCCCGCACGGCAGTGGGGCGAGCGCTTCCCGGTCCGGGCGACTGCCTTCGCGGCTGAAACCCCGCCCGCGCGCGAAGTGCTGGCTGACAGCCGCACCATGAAAGGCGGCGGCGCGGCCGGTGTGGCGACGCTGGGCGCAGCCGGGGTCGAGGTCGCGCAGAGCGTCCTGGCCGATACCCAATCTGCCATTCTGCCGCTGGTGCCATATCTCGACACCCTCCGCTGGGTGTTCATTGCCGTGGCACTCGCAGGCGTCGCCGTGACGATCTACGCGCGGCTCGACGACTGGAAACGGGGCCGGCGATGATCAGCACTCTCCTCACCGGGTTCGCCGCCAGCCCGCGGATGCGGGCGGCACTGCGCTACGGCGCCATCATGCTCGCCGTGCTCCTGTTTCTGCTCGCACTCCGGCGCTCCGGCGAAAGCACGGGCCGCCTCGCTGAACGCCTTGAGACCACGGAGAAGGCCAATGATGTCCAACGCCGGATGCTGGAGGCGGCGGCTCGCCGCCCTCGCGATCGCAACGAGCTCGCTGAGCGGATGCGCGACGGTCGGTTCTGAGCCCGGCATCGCGACCGCTTGTCCGCCCGTGGTCGAGTACAGCCGCGAGGTTCAGGAGCGCGCGGCCGAGGAACTCGAGGTGCTGCCGGCTGGATCCGCCATCAGCGAAATGCTCGCCGATTACAGCACGATGCGGGATCAGGCGCGATCCTGCGCCAGTCCCTCCAGGCGAAGGTTGGCAAGATGAAGCGGGACAACCAACATCGCGCAGGCTTGTGCGTGCCCATTATATCCAGTATTCTCGATATATGGAAACGAATCATGCGCTCGCCTCGCTCTCGGCCCTTGGTCAGGACACCCGGCTCGACGTGTTCCGTCTGCTGGTGAAGGCCGGCACGGACGGCATGCTGGCCGGCGAGATCGGGCAGGCGCTGGACGTGCGGCAGAATACCCTGTCGGCAAACCTGTCGATCCTGCTGAACGCGGGGCTGGTGCGGAACCAGCGGGAAGGACGGGCGATCCGCTATTTCGCCGACATGGATGGGATGCGGGCGTTGCTCGCCTTCCTGATGGAAGATTGCTGCGGCGGGCGGCCCGAGCTTTGCCAGCCCGTCATCAATGAAATCGCCTGCGTCTGCTGAGGAGGAAGCCATGGCGAAACCCTACAACGTCCTGTTTCTCTGCACCGGCAATTCGGCGCGTTCGATCCTGGCCGAGGCCATTGTCAACCGCGAAGGCCGGGGGCGTTTTCGCGGCTTCTCGGCCGGCTCGAAACCCAGGGGAGAGGTGCATCCCTACACGTTCCAGCTGTTGAAGCGGCAGAACCACGATATCGGTTTCGCCCGGTCGAAAAGCTGGGATGAATTCGCCGGGCCGGAGGCGCCGCAAATGGATTTCGTCATCACCGTCTGCGATCAGGCGGCGGCCGAGGAATGCCCCTTTTGGCCCGGCCAGCCGATGACCGCGCATTGGGGCGTCCCGGATCCGGCCCTTGCCACCGGAAACGAAGCCGAGCGGCACCTTGCCTTTTCCGAGGCCTATCGGTTGCTGCGCAACCGGATCTCCACTTTCGTCAGTCTGCCCATCGCTTCGCTGGACCGGATGGCACTGCAGGACCGGCTCGACTCGATCGGTCGCGACCGTAGTGGCGCGGTGCACGGGACCGAGCCCGCATGAGTTTCGACCCCGCGCGTCGCCTTGCCGCCGAAGCGCTCGGCACGCTCGCACTGGTCGCAACCGTGGTCGGGTCGGGGATCATGGGGGCTGCGCTGTCGGACGATACCGCCGTCTCGCTTCTGGCCAACACCATCGCGACCGGCGCCATCCTCGTGGTGCTGATCACGCTCTTCGGCCCCGTCTCGGGCGCGCATTTCAACCCGGCGGTGACGCTGGTCTTCGCGCTGCGCCGCGAACTCCCATGGGCGCAGGCCGGCGCCTATGTCGTGGTGCAGGTCGCTGGCGGCATCGCCGGGAGCCTGCTCGCGCACGCCATGTTCGATCTGCCGTTATGGCAGGTCTCGACGACGCTGCGCAGCGGCACGGGACAGTGGCTGGCCGAGATCGTCGCCACCTTCGGCCTGATCGCCGCCATCCTCGGCGGGTTGCGGTTCCGGGCCGAGGCGGTGGCCTGGCTGGTCGGGCTCTATATCACCGCCGCCTACTGGTTCACCGCCTCGACCAGCTTCGCCAATCCGGCGGTGGCCATCGGCCGCGCCGTCTCGGACACGTTCGCCGGCATCCGTCCGGCCGATGTGCCCGCCTTCGTTCTGGCCGAGATCGCCGGCGCGGCTCTGGCGCTGGCGTTCTTCGGCTGGCTCCTCTCCCCGCAATCCGGAACGCGCGCAGCCGCCGCAGAGTGACTCCATGACCATCGTGATCCATCACAACACCGACTGCGGCACCTCCCGCAACGTGCTCGACATTATCCGCAAGTCAGGCACCGAGCCGGTGATCATTGACTATCTCACACAAGGCTGGACCCGCCCGCAACTCATCGGACTTTTCGCCGCTGCGGGGCTGACCCCGCGCGAGGCGTTGCGGGTGTCGAAATCGCCCGCAGTCGAGTTGGGGCTGACCGATCCGTCCGTCAGCGACGAGGCGCTGCTCGACGCCATGATCGCACATCCGATCCTCGTCAACCGGCCCATCGTCTGTTCGCCCAAGGGCGTGCGCCTGTGCCGGCCGTCCGAGGCGGTGCTCGGCCTGCTCGACCGGATGCCGCCGGGACCGCTCTACAAGGAGGATGGCGAGATGATCCTCGACGCCGAGGGCAGGCGCCTTGACTGATATGCCCGCGCTTGACGACAGGCATGTCCGCGACATCGACCCCGAGGCGCTGTTTTCGGGCGAGCGGCGTGGCGATCCGCCCCGCATTCTCCTGCTCTATGGCTCGCTGCGCCAGCGCAGCTTTTCGCGTTTCGCCGCAGAGGAAGCCGCCCGCATCCTGCGCCGGCTCGGGGCCGACACACGGATGTTCAACCCATCGGGCCTGCCGCTGCCCGACGATGCCCCCGCCGATCATCCGAAGGTGGCAGAGTTGCGGGCACTCGTCGCCTGGTGCGATGGCATGGTCTGGTGCTCGCCCGAGCGGCACGGCGCCATGACCGGCGTCATGAAGGCACAGATCGACTGGATCCCGCTCTCCATCGGCGCTGTCCGGCCGACCCAGGGCAAGACGCTGGCGGTGATGCAGGTCAGCGGCGGCTCGCAGAGCTTCAACGCCGTCAACCAGTTGCGCATCCTCGGCCGCTGGATGCGCTGCCTGACGATTCCGAACCAGTCCTCGGTCCCGAAGGCCTGGGGCGAGTTCGACGACAACGGGCGCATGCGGCCGTCGCCCTTCTACGACCGCATCGTCGACGTGATGGAGGAACTGGTCAAGTTCACCGTGTTGACCCGCGACATCCGCGAGCACCTCGTGGACCGGTATTCCGAGCGGAAGGAGACGGGCGAGGCTCTGATCGCGCGGGTCAGCCGGACGGCGGGGGCTGACCGCTGATCCAGAAGTCTCGGCGCATATTCTTGAGCCCGGCTGTGCGGGAGCAGCGGGCCTACTTCCAAGAATATCGAACCAGCGCCACACCAGTTCGACGCGCTCGGTAGCACCATATCCCGCCGCCAGATGCACAGAGGCCGGCGGCAACGGATTTCCCGATCGACAGATCCGCCGGTCGACCCGGTGCGGGCGGTCACGGATCGCTTGGTGGTTGGTCGAACGTCAATTGACAGCGCACAGACATTCGGTGATTTTTGGGTGATGGGGATCCGCGATCTCCCCACGAGGCGACAGCCGAAGCTCGCGTTCCACCTCAACCTCGATTCCCAAGGAGGAACGCAAATGCCTGCGCCCGACGCCATCCCTGCCGACAAGCTGACCAAGCTGATCGGCACCCCCCGTTGCCCGACCCTGCTCGATGTCCGCGCCGAGGCCGCCCGTGCCGCCGACCCGCGACTGGTTCCTGCCGCCCGCCCGCTCGGCGAGGGGGAAATCACCCCCGATGCGTTAGCGCGACTTATGGTAGGCCTGACCGGTCCCGTTGTCGTCATCTGCGCCGAGGGGCACAGGCGCAGTCAGGGCGTCGCCGCCGTGCTGCGCAGCGCGGGCGTGCCAGCCGAGTATCTGGAAGGCGGACAGGCGGCCTGGATCGCGGCGGGCCTTCCGCTCGTCGATCCCGGCAAGATCACCGCCCGCGATGCGGACGGACGAACCGTCTGGGTGACACGTTCCCGGCCCAAGATCGATCGGATTGCCTGTCCGTGGCTGATCCGGCGCTTCGTCGATCCGCGCGCGGTCTTCCTCTATGTGGCGCCGCCGGAAGTCGTGGGCGTCGCGGAACTGTTCGGGGCGATGCCCTACGACATCGAGGAGGTGTTCTGGAGCCATCGCGGCGAGCTTTGCACCTTCGACATCATGTTGGCCGAGTTCGGGCTGGAAGTACCGGCGCTTGACCGGCTGGCCACCATCGTGCGCGGCGCCGATACGGCGCGGCTTGACCTTGCGCCCGAGGCAGCCGGGCTTCTGGCCGCCTCGCTCGGCCTCTCACGCATGTTTGCCGACGACCTTGAACAGCTTGATGCCGGCATGGCGCTTTACGACGCCTTCTATCGCTGGGCGCGCGACGCAACGGACGAAATGCACAACTGGCCGACGAACCGACCGGGAGGTGCGAGATGACGGATGCGGCACTGACCTCCCAGCGAGGCGCCGCGCCGCCGCAGAACTATCCTACGCTGACCGAGGCGACGCGGGTCTGGGCACGCATCGCGCTTCTATCCTTCGGAGGGCCGGCCGGGCAGATCGCGGTGATGCACCGCATCCTGGTCGAGGAGAAGCGGTGGATCGGGGACGGCCGCTTCCTGCATGCGCTCAATTTCTGCATGTTGCTCCCGGGTCCGGAGGCGCAGCAGCTCGCCACCTATGTGGGCTGGCTGATGCACGGCATCCGCGGCGGCCTGATCGCGGGCATTCTGTTCGTGCTGCCCGGCGTGATCGCGATCATGGCGCTGAGCTGGCTCTACGCCCTCTATGGCGACGTGAGAGTGGTCGAGGCGATGTTCTTCGGCCTCAAAGCGGCGATCCTCGCCATTGTGCTGCAGGCCGTGGTCCGCATCGGTCGGCGGGCACTGAAGAACGACGCGATGCGTCTGCTCGCCGCGCTGTCGTTCGTCGCGATCTTCGCCTTCGATGCTCCGTTCCCGCTGATCGTGCTAATCGCCGCGCTGATCGGATTTCTTGGAGCGCGGACCGGCCTCCGCGCCTTCGCGACGGGCCGCAGTCACGGGTCGGTCGGTAGCGTCCATGTCGACGATGCCGAGACGCTTCTCGGCGAGGAGATGGCCGAGATGCCGGCGGCGACGCGACGCGGAGCGCTCGCTGCGGGCGCGGCGGCGCTGGTGCTCTGGCTCGGGACGGTGGCAGCGCTGGTCCTCGCCGTTGGGCCCAGCAACGTCTTCGCCGAGATCGCGACCTTCTTCTCGAAGATGGCGGTGGTGACCTTCGGCGGCGCCTATGCGGTGCTCGCCTATGTGGCGCAGGAAGCCGTCGGGACCTATGGCTGGCTCCGCCCCGGCGAGATGCTCGACGGCCTCGGCATGGCCGAGACCACGCCCGGCCCACTGATCATGGTGCTTCAGTTCGTGGGCTTCCTCGGGGCCTTTCGCGAGGCGGGCTGGGACAACGCACTGCTCGCCGGGACGCTGGGCGGGCTGCTGGCCACCTGGGTCACCTTCGCACCATGCTTCGCCTTCATCTTCCTGGGTGCGCCCTACATGGAGGGCCTCCGTGCCAACCAGGGATTGTCCGCTGCCCTGACCGCCGTCACCGCTTCGGTCGTCGGCGTGATCCTGAATCTCGCGATCTGGTTCGCGATCCACGTGATCTGGCGCGAGGTGGAGCGGATCGAGGCCGGGCCACTCTCAATAGAATTGCCTGTCCTCGGATCGATCGATTGGACCGCGGCGACGCTGTCTGCGCTGGCCCTTGTCGCCGTATTCCGATTGAAGCTCGGGATGGCGTCGGTGCTGGCCGTGGCGGCGTTTCTCGGCGTCGCTCTCCACGCTGCGGGGTTGGTCAGCTAGGGAAACGGCCCGGTGCAGCGGAACGGCGAACCCGGCGTCGGAGGCGGCTCGGCAGACTGCTGCGGTCGCACCCCTGCGTCTGGCAGGGGCCCAGAGGAAACCTGCGCCGGAGCGAAACCGCCCCGGCGCCAATCGCTCAGCGGGTCGGGCCGCCGTAGACGATGCCGTTCGGGCGGTCGCCCACCGGCACCGTGCTGACGACCTCCTGCCTTGCCACGTCGATCACCGAGACGCTGTCATCGACGATATTGGTCACGAACACGAAGGCCGCGTCGGCCGATGCCGATACGCCGTGGGCGCCGCCGCCGGTGGTGAGGGTCTTCACCACCTGACCGGTCGCGGTGTCGATCACCGACACGGTGTCGTTCGGCTCCGCCTCGGTGCCCTGGTTGGCGACGTAGACGAATTTCCCGTCCTGCGTCGCGATGACCTGGATCGGGTTCGGCCCCACGTCGATCTTGCCTGTGACCTCGCGCGTCGCAGTGTCGATGACTGCAACACGATTCTCGTCGCGCAGCGAGACATAGACCTGAGCACCCGAAGGCGTGAAGCCGACCTGGACGGGCGCCGCGCCCACCGGAATGCGCGCGACCTCGGACAGCGCTTGCGTGTCGATGACGGACACCGACCCGTCCTCGACATTGGCCACGTAAAGCTCGGTCTCGTCCGGGCTGAGCCGCAGACCGTGCGGATAGTCCCCGGTCGCGATGCGCCCGATGACCTCGGCCTTTGCGAGGTCAACCACGGCGATCTCGTCGCCGCCGGCCAGTGAGACGAAGGCGCGCCCCTGCCGGTCGGCGACCACATGGGCCGGGTGCGAACCTACCGCGACGATGGCCTTGGGCGTCGAGACGTTCTGCGGATCGAGGATGACCAGCTGGCCCTCGGCAGCGCCTTCCGCGCCGTGACCGTGTCCGCCGGACCCGTGATCCCCCTCGGCGGCGGGATCACCGACCGCCAGCAGCAGCTTACCATCGGGCGTCAGATCGACGTTGTGCGGCGCGACCGGGATGGAGACGGTCTGGACCGATCCGGTGCCGAGATCGATGGCGCTGATCGAGTTGCCGCCTTCATCGGCAGACCAGACGGTCCCGCCGGTTCGGGCGAGCGCGGCCTGTGCGTCGCCGGCGTTCGTGGCCAGCCATGCCTGCATTTCGGCGATCTCGCGTTCCTGCGCATCGATGATCTGTGCTGCCCATTCTTTCGTTTGCGGATCGTTGCCGTATTGCTGGACGATCCTGGCCATGTCGATCGCTCCCTGATGATGCGGGATCATGCCGCGGACGAAGGCGACATCCGGATCGTCGGCCATGACGCCGTCCATCATCGGCGCGTGCATCGCGTCCATCGCCTCGACATAGGCCCGCGTGAAGTCCGGAAGGCTTTCGTTCGCTTGGGCGATCCCGGCGTCCGGCGCGCCCGTCATTCCCTGCATCATCCCGCCCTGCATCATCTGGCGCATTGCGCCCATGCATTCCGGGGTCATGGCCTGCATCATGGCCCGGCACTGCTCGGGCATCATCCCTTGCATGGCGGACATCTGGCCTGAAGGCGGCGTTGGCGCGGGCATCTGCTCGACCTGCGCAGGCGGCGTTGCCGGGTGGTGGGTATCATGCCCGGCCTGCGCGAGAGCAGCCCCCGGCAGGCCAGCCAGGACACTGACAAAAAGGGCGATTGCGGTTCGGTTCATGAATTTCATCCTTTGGTTCCTGAGCGCCGACCCGGATTCGCAGGCGCGGCTCTCCATTCTGTTCGTTGGTCTTTCGGGCTGGCGCCGGATCGGCCGCAGACATCTCGCGGCGATCCCGGCGCATCACTCCGCGCCAGGACGCGGCGGCCTCAGGATGCCTTCGGGGGATCGGTCGTGCGGATCAGGGCGCACAACCGTGAAAACCTCGCCGCTCACGGACGGGCCGAACTCCGGCGGCGCGACGAGAACCGCGGCGGTCAGACAGATCTGGCAGCAATCCGCCAGGTTTGGGCTACCGTCCGTAGTCACGCAGCCAGCACCTGGATCGGCGCCATGGTGGTCCGGCAGGTGATGGCCGGCGCAGTGGCTTGCCGTGCCGGCAGCCTGTTGCTGGTGGATGGCGTGACCGGCGGGGCTGGCATGTGCCGGGCCCTGCAGAACCAGCGCGCCGATGGCAAGCAGCACAATGCAGATCGCAACTTGTCGCAATCGGCCGCAGCCCGTCCGGAAAACAGCTCGCGCCCGCCCGGTCATGCGCCAGCTTCCCGCTGGCAGAGGCAAGCCGCCTCGGCCAGGAGCTGGTTCGGGTTATTCGCAAGCCGTGCGGTCATGTCGGCAACCCCGCGTCAGATTTCCCGCGCGCCGAGGAAGCGGCCGAAGCTCCGCGTGGTCGGGCCGAACAGGAAGGCTTCATACGGCTCGGGCGCGACGCCCGGAAAATCCATGCCGGGCGAGCCGGCGGGCATTCCGGGAACGGCCAGCCCCGTGGCAATGGGCCGCTCGGCCAGCAGGCGGCGGATCGCGGCGGCGGGCACATGGCCCTCGACCACATAGCCGCTCACCTCGGCGGTGTGGCAGGACGCCAGTTCCGCCGGCACGCCGAGCCGCTGCTTGAGGCTGCCCATATCGGCGGATTCCACGACCCGCACCGGAAAGCCTGCGGCCTCGATATGTGCGGCCCAACCGTCGCAGCAGCCACAGGACGGGTCCTTGGTAATGCTGACCAGAGGCAGGGTTTCGGCATGCCCCCGGCCGATGGTGGACATCAGCAACGAGAGGGCGCCGATCGCCGCCAGAATGGCGCGGCGGGTGATGGGGTGAGCGCTTCTCATTGTCGAACCTGGTTTCATGGATGGCATTGTCTCGCCGTCACGGTCTGGATGCGATGCACGTAGGAGTGAGCAGGTGCCGCCGATCGTCACAGCTTCACCCTCCGCAGCCGCGCGGCATTGGCGATGACGCTGACCGAGGACAGCGCCATGGCAGCCGCCGCGATGATCGGCGACAGCAGGAGGCCAAAGAACGGGTAGAGCACCCCGGCCGCCACCGGC
Organism: Paracoccus marinus; assembly: GCF_007018965.1. Classification (GTDB taxonomy): domain Bacteria; phylum Pseudomonadota; class Alphaproteobacteria; order Rhodobacterales; family Rhodobacteraceae; genus Paracoccus; species Paracoccus marinus. Next base: position 2,279 of record NZ_VJYZ01000012.1, on the reverse strand, counting down.
ACGCCGAGCGCGTTGTAGATGAAGGCGAAGAACAGGTTCTGGCGGATGTTGCCCATGACGGCTTCCTACAGCTTGCGTGCCCGGACGATCCCGTTGAGGTCGCCCTTCAGCAGCGTGACGCCCGCGCTTTCCATCGCCACATCGGTGCCGGTGCCCATGGCGATGCCGACGTCCGCTGCGGCCAGCGCGGGCGCGTCGTTGACGCCGTCGCCCGCCATCGCCACCACCTCGCCCGCCGCCTTGTGCCGCTGCACCACCGCGCTTTTCTGGTCAGGCAGGACTTCTGACTCGACCTCGTCGATACCAAGCTGGCGGGCGACCGCCTTGGCCGTGGTCCAGTTGTCGCCGGTCAGCATCACGACGCGGATGCCCTGCGCCTTCAATGCGGCCAGCGCCTCGGGCGTCGAGGGCTTGACCGGATCGGCGATGGCGAAGATCGCCGCCACCTGGCCATCGACGCCCATGAAGATCGCAGTCGCCCCGTCCTCGCGCAGCCGGTCGGCCGCATTGGCCAAGGGTGCTGCATCAACGCCTTGCTCGGCGAGGAACTTCGCGTTGCCAAGCGGAATACGCTTGCCCTCGACCGTGCCATAGGCGCCCTTGCCGGTGGGCGAGTCGAAATCCGCGACCGGCGCGAGATCGAGCCCGCGCTCCTCGGCCGCGCGCACGATGGCGAGCGCCAGCGGATGCTCGCTTGCCCGCTCGACGCTGGCGGCAAGGCGCAGAGCCTCCTCCTCGGTGAAGCCCGCGGCCGGAACGACGGCGGTGACGGCGGGCCGCCCCTCGGTCAGCGTGCCGGTCTTGTCGACGATGATGGTGTCGACCTTCTCCATATGCTCCAGCGCCTCGGCGTTCTTGATCAGCACGCCCGCCTGTGCGCCGCGCCCGACACCGACCATGATCGACATCGGCGTCGCCAGCCCCAGCGCGCAGGGACAGGCGATGATGAGGACCGACACCGCCGCGATCAGACCGAAGGAGAAGCGCGGCTCCGGCCCCCAGATCGACCAGGCGACGAAGGCCAGCACCGCGACCAGGATCACCGCCGGCACGAACCAGCCCGAGACCTGATCGGCGAGCCGCTGGATCGGCGCGCGGCTGCGCTGCGCCTCGGCGACAAGCTGGACGATCTGCGACAGCATGGTGTCGCGCCCGACCTTGCGGGCTTCGATCACCAGCGCGCCGGACTGGTTCATGGTGCCACCGATGGCCTTGGAGCCGACCTCCTTGGTCACCGGCATGGATTCGCCCGTGACCATCGATTCATCGACGGCGCTGCGGCCCTCCAGCACCTCGCCATCGACCGGCACCTTCTCGCCGGGCCGCACCCGCAGGCGGTCGCCGACATGGATGGTGTCGAGTTGCACCTCCTCCTCGGTGCCGTCGTCACGGATGATCCGCGCGGTCTTGGGCGCGAGGTCCAATAGCGCGCGGATCGCGCCGCTGGTGCTCTCGCGCGCCCGCAGCTCCAGCACCTGGCCGAGCAGGACAAGGACGGTGATGACCGCCGCCGCCTCGAAATAGACCGCCACCGAGCCGTCCGGCTGCCGGAACGCATCCGGGAAGATGCCGGGCGCAAGTGTGGCCACGACGCTGTAGATCCAGGCCGTCCCGGTGCCCATGGCAATCAGCGTGAACATGTTGAGGCTGCGGTTGACCAGTGACTGCCAGCCGCGCACGAAGAACGGCCAGCCCGCCCAGAGAACGACCGGCGTTGCCAGGATCAGCTGCAGCCAGTTCGAGGTCCGCTGACCGACATAGTGGTTCAACCCGAGGAAATGGCCGCCCATTTCGAGGATCACCACCGGGATCGCCAGCGCCAGCCCGATGCGGAACCGGCGAGTCATGTCGATCAGTTCCTCGTTGGGCCCATCATCGAGGCTGACCAGCACCGGCTCCAGCGCCATGCCGCAGATCGGGCATGACCCGGGACCGATCTGCCGGATCTCGGGATGCATCGGGCAGGTGTAGGTCGTCCCCTCGGGCACCGGCTCGGCCTTCGCCGCCGCTATGGCCGGATCGAGATAGCGCTCGGGATCGGCCAGGAACTTCTCTCGGCAGCCCGCCGAGCAGAAGTAATACGGCCGGCCGCCATGCTCAGCCTTGTGCCGGGTCGTGTGGGGATCGACCATCATGCCGCAGACCGGGTCCTTGACCTTGTGGGCATTGTCCGGCGCGACGGTCGCGTGGTCATGCGCGTGATGACCTGCCCCCCTCGGGTCCCTCGTTCATAACGAGAGTCTGCGGGTTTGAGATTGGTAGTCGGGTCGGCCGTTCTG
>NZ_VJYZ01000011.1 GCF_007018965.1 Paracoccus marinus | reverse complement strand
CCGCCCCATGCCCACCCGCGGAGAATGGACCGATCAGATCAGCAGCGGCAGGAGGAGAGCGCCGTGGCGCTTACGGTCAAGGTCACTGTCGTCTGCGACCGGGGCGAAAGGCTGCGGGTGGAAACCGACCGCGCGGTCTTCTCCGCCCGCGGGATCATCAACGCAACCGGCACCTGGGAAACGCCCTTCATCCCCGACTACCCCGGCCGCGACCTGTTCCGTGGCGCGCAGCTTCACACCAAGGACTACCGGACCGCCGCCGCGTTCGCGGGGCAGCACGTCATCGTCGTGGGCGCAGGCATCTCGGCCATCCAGCTTCTGGACGAGATTTCGCGCGTGACCCGCACCACCTGGGTCACGCGGACCGCTCCGGTGTTCCGCGACGCGCCCTTCACGGCGGATGACGGCCGCGCCGCCGTGGCGCTGGTCGAGGACCGGGTCCGGCGCGGCCTGCCGCCCGCCTCGATCGTGTCGGTCACCGGCCTGCCCCTGACGCCCGCGATCCGCGCCATGCGCGACCGCGGCGTCCTGGACCGCAAGCCGATGTTCGAGGCGCTGACCGAGACCGGCGTGCGCTGGCCCGACGGGTCCGAGACGCGCGCCGACGTGATCCTGTGGTGCACGGGCTTTCGCAGCTCGCTCGACCATCTCGCGCCGTTGCAGCTGCGCGAGGACGGCGGCGGGATCGTGATGGATGGACGGCTTGCGACCCGGGTTGCGAAGGACCCGCGCGTCCACCTGGTCGGCTACGGGCCGTCCGCGTCCACCATCGGCGCGAACCGCGCGGGTGGGGCTGCGGCGCGCGAGCTGGCCGGGTTCCTCGGGCTGGAGAAGGCGGCGATCAGATGAAACGGCGGCCCGCGCGCGCGAGCCGCCGCCGGTCTTTCAACCGTCAGCCCGTCAGACGAACAGGAAATCGTCCGCCGACAGGTCCGACAGGCGGGTATCCTCGATGTGGATCGTCAGGCCGCCCGCACGGATATCGACCGCGTCGCCCACCTGCCGCGCCGCCGCCATCACGCCCGCGAAGTCGCGGAACTGCGTCAGCGAGATCCGGTCGGCCTCGTGCGCGGCAAGGTTGAAGTCCTCGACCGTGACCGTGCCGGTGGCCTGCGGGGTGAACACGAACACGTCATTGCCGTGCCCGCCGTTCAGGGTGCCGCCCGTCCCGGCGACCAGCCGGTCCGCGTCCTCGGCGCCGTAGAGGCGGTCACCGCCCGCGCCCGCCGTCAGCACGTCCTGCCCGCGCCCGCCATGCAGCAGGTCGTTGGCCGTCGTGCCCGACACCCGGTCGTTGCCGCCCTGCCCGAACACCGCGCGCCCCGACAGCGTGTCGGCGTTCGCGCCGCCCTCGACCGCGCGGCCGAAGCGGATGTCGCGGTCGCCCAGCTCGAACGCCGACCAGTGGTCGTCTTCGAGCCGGTCGCCCTGGATCGAGTAGTCGGTGACGTGTTCGACCACGCCCAAGGGGCCGTAATGCGACAGCTCCACATCCTCGATCCCGCGCGCGAGCGTCAGCCCGTCCGCGGTCGCCACCACCAGCGTGCCGTCGGCCAGCCGGTACGCGGACGCGCCGGCGGCGGTCGTCAGGACGCGCAGGGTGTCGTTGCCCGACCCGCCCTCGACCACGTTCATGCCCGACCCGGTGCGGATCACATCGCTGCCCGCGCCGCCGTCGAGGTAGTCGTTGGCCTGCCCGTCGCGCAGCCGGTCCGCGAAGCTGGTCCCCACGATGAAGCCGGGATCGCCGTAGTGGTTCGAGGTCGGCGCCGATTTATCCTCGACCCAGACGGTGCCGCGCAGGTCGGCGCCCAAGTTCGACACGACGATCGCGCTGTCCTCGTTGGTCAGGTCGTAAAACGCGGAGTTGCCGATCCGCGCGACCGCGTCGCTCAGCACCGCGCCGACATGGGCCCACCAGCCGAACGGGTTCAACAGGCTGTCCACGGCCAGCGACAAGCCCGCCCCGGCGTAGTTGCCGTCGAATATGACCATGTTGTCGTTCGAGCCGTGGTAGTCGCCGTCGGGGTTCGACAGCCCCGGACCGGCCTGATCAACCGCCTCGTCGAAGCTTCTCGCCTCGCCGGTCAGGCGGTGGACGACGTCGTTTTCGTAGCCGATGTTCAGGACGCTGCCGTCGGTGACCACCACCGGCGCTTCGTGCCCGACGAAGTCCGCGTCGGCGTAGAACCCGCCCGCGAGCGTATCTGCCCCGCGCGCCATCAGGTTCGTCAGGCCGCCGCCCAGGCTGTAGCCGGTGACCAGCACGTCGTCACCCGAGAGCCCCTGCGAGGTCATGTAGGCGGCAAGCGCATCCAGCAGCGGCACCATGCAGGCGGTCAGCACGTCGTTGTTCATCGCGAAGTAATCCGCAACGTCGATCAGGTTGTTGGTGGCCACGAAGCTGATGCAGACCCGGTCGAGCGACCCGTCCGCGCCGTATTCACCATAGACCTTGACCTGCGGCCCGCCGTCGGCCCAGCCGGTGATCGGGCTTTCCATCTTGATGAAGCCTGACTCGTCGATCCGCGCCCCCTGCAGCCCGATGGTCGCCGCGCTGAGATCGCGCCACCCCTCCGGCAGGTCCAGCGGCATCGGCCCACCGGAAATCGCGCCGACGCCGAGCGTCCCCTGCGCCCCGGTCAGCGCCTGATCGATGGTGACGCCCGCGATCTTCGTCTGAAGCACCGACTGCGACGCCAGCCGGAACGAAAGCTCCGCAAGCGCCACCGACTGGTCAATCGTGTAATTCTTGTAGTCGAACGCACCCATGGCGCGAACCCTCCCCAAAGTTCCTCCGACGACCATCAGGCGGCAGGACGGCGGGTCCGCGGTGATGGACGTAGCGTCATGATCCCGGCTGACGCTGCGTCGTCGTTTTCTGAGGTCGGAGAACCGACATGCGGTTTGGCTTTTATGTCACCAGAACAAGGCGTTGCAGAGATGCTTTCGCCCGCATCATCACATGCCCGCTAGTTAGGCTGCTACATGGAAAAGCGGCAACTGCGCCCCCGCTCAGCCCCGTGCGCCGCCCTCGGCGATTCGCAGCAGGCCCTTTTGCAGCACGATGAACGCGAACAGCAGCGCGCCGATCACGATCCTCGTCCACCAGCTCGACAGCGTGCCGTCGAACACGATGTAGGTCTGGATCAGCCCCATGATCAGCACCCCCACCAGCGTCCCCGGCACCGTCCCCGACCCGCCTGACAGCAGCGTCCCGCCGATGACGACGGCGGCGATGGCGTCAAGCTCGGTCCCCACGGTCGCCAGCGAGTACCCGGCCGAGGTGTAGATCGCAAAGACGATCCCGGCCAACCCCGCGCAGAAGCCCGAGATCCCGTAGACCGCGACGATGGTGCGCCCGACCGGGACCCCCAGCAGCCCGGCGGTTCGCGCATCGCCCCCGATCGCCAGGACCCTTGTGCCGAAGGGCGTGCGGTGGATCAGCAGGCTGCCCGCCAGCACGACCAGCAGCATGACCCCGGCGATCAGCGTGAAGCGCCCCTTGCCGGGCAGCAGGTAATAGCTGGACGACAGCGCGTCGAAGAACGGGTGGTCGATAGGGACGGAGTCGATCGACAGGACGTAGGCGAGGCCGCGCGCCATGAACATGCCCGCCAGCGTGACGATGAAGGCGGGCATCTCCAACGCGTGGATCAGCGCCCCCATGCACAGCCCGAACGCCGTCGTCAGCACCAGCAGCAGCGCAAAGACCGCAAGCGGGTGCAACCCGGTGTCGCGCAGCATGACGGCAATGAACACGCCCGAAAACGCGATCACCGACCCGATGCTGAGGTCGATCCCCCCCGACAGGATCACGATCGTCATCCCCACCGCCGCGATGCCGAGATAGGCGTTGTCGGTCAGCAGGTTGCCGATCACCCGCGTTGACAGGATGTTGGGATACTGCATCCACGCCAGCGCGTACGCCGCGACGAAGATCGCGCAGGTCGCGAGGAGCGGCAGGAACCGCGCGCTCATGGCGAGGTCCCGGCGGAGTTCCGGCCCCGCGCCCCGACGCGCGCGCCGATGCGTCGGGCAAGCCCCAGGCGCGGCGACTGGATCAGCAGGATCACAAGCACTATCCACGCCTTGATGAGCAGGTTGTATTCGGGCGGAAAGCCCGCGAGCAGGATGCCCGTGTTTACCGTCTGCGTGACCATCGCCCCGATCAGCGAGGCGAGGATGGAAAACCGCCCGCCAAGCAGCGAGTTGCCCCCGATCACCACCGCAAGGATCGCGTCGAGTTCAAGCCACAGCCCGGCGTTGTTGGCGTCGGCCCCGCGGATGTCGGCCGCGACGATCACGCCCGCGACGGCGGCGCAAAGGCCGGACACGACATAGACCGCGACCAGCAGCGCGCGGGTGTTGACGCCGGCCCGGAACGAGGCGCGGGGGTTGACGCCCACCGCCTCGATCATGAAGCCCAGCGCGGTGCGGCGGACGACGAGGCCCGCGAGGATCGCGGCGGCGATCCAGATCAGGATCGGAACCGGCAGCGCGCCGATTGCGCCGGACCCGAGAAAGGCAAGGCCCGGGTGGTTGAAGGTCAGGATCGCCCCTTCCGTCACCAGCTGCGCGATGCCGCGCCCCGCGACCATCAGGATCAGCGTGGCGACGATGGGCTGGATCCGCAGCACCGCGACCAGGAACCCGTTCCACAACCCGCAGGCCAGGCCCGTCGCCAGCGACATGCCCAGCGCGGCGGGCAGGCCATAGCCGTCCGTGATGGCGCGGGCGGCCACGGCACCCGCGATGGCCATGACCGCGCCCACGCTCAGGTCGATGCCGCCCGTCGCGATCACCAGCGTCATCCCGATGGCCAGCAGCGCCACTGGCGCGCCCCGGTTCAGCACGTCGATCGGGCTGCCGTAAAGGCGGCCGTTGGCGATCGAGATGTCCAGAAAGCCCGGCATCAGCACCGTGATGGCGATCACCAGCACGACAAGCGTCGCCAGCATCGGCGCGATCCGGGCGAAAAGCTGCCCCATCACGCGGCGCCCGCGGTGGCATGGCCGGGGGCCGGCGCGGGTGTCGCAGCGATGGCCTGCACAATGCGCTCGGCGGCCACGTCCTCGCCCACCAGTTCGGCGACCTGCGCGCGGTCGCGCAGCACGATGACCCGGTGGGCGTAGGTCGAAAGCTCCTCCAGCTCGGACGAGATCACCAGCAGCGACATGCCCTGCGCGCACAGCTCCTCGATCACGCGGATGATCTCGGCATGCGCGCCCACGTCGATGCCGCGCGTGGGCTCGTCGAGGATCAGGAAGTCGGGGTTCATCAGCAGCCAGCGGGCGAGGATCACCTTTTGCTGGTTCCCGCCCGACAGCTGCCCCACCGGCTTTTCGGCGGACGGCGTGCGGATGTCGAGGCGGCGGATGTAGTCGGCGGCGATGCGGCCCTGTTCCGCGCGCGCGACCGGGCGCGACCAGCCGCGGCCGGCCTGCAGCGCCAGCAGGATGTTCTCGCGCACCGTCAGCTCGCCCACGATGCCGTCGGTCTTGCGGTCCTCGGGGCAGAAGCCGAAGCCTGCACGGATCGCCTCGCGCGGGTTGCGCAGCGACGCGGGGCGGCCCGCGGCTTGCGCGGTGCCGCTGTCGTGCGGGGTGATGCCGAAGATCGTCTCGGCCGTCTCGGTGCGCCCGGACCCCAAGAGGCCCGCAAGCCCCACCGCCTCGCCCCGGCGCACGGTCAGCGAGAACAGCTCGACCGCGCCCCGCTTGCCGAAACCGTTGAACGCGGCGGCAACCGGCGCGTCGGGAGCCACGGGCCGCGCCCGCGTCCCCTCGACCGCGTGCAGTTCATGCCCCAGCATCATCTGGACGAGCGCCAGCCGGTCGAGGTCAGCCGTGCGCCCGCCGCCGGCATTGCGCCCGTTCCGCAGGACGGTGACCCGGTCCGCGATCGCATAGACCTGATCAAGGAAATGCGAGATGAAGACGACCGCGAGCCCCCGGTCTTTCAGGTCGCGGATGATGCGGAACAGCCCCGCGACCTCGCGCGCATCAAGGCTCGCGGTCGGCTCGTCGAGGATCAGGACCTTGCCCGACAGGGCGACCGCGCGCGCGATGGCGACGATCTGCTGGACCGCCACGGAATAGGCGGCAAGCGGCCGGGTCACGTCGATCGACAGCCCATAGGCGGACAACACGTCTCTTGCCGCCCGCGACTGCGCGCGGCCCCGGATCATGCCGCCGCGCACCGGCTGGCGGCCCAGCATCAGGTTCTCAGCCACGGTCAGGTTCGGCAGCAGGTTCACCTCTTGGTAAACCGTCCCGATCCCCAGCCGCTGCGCGTCGGCCGTGGTGCGCGGGTCGATCGCCGCGCCGTCGAGCGCCACGGTGCCGCCGTCGCGGCGATAGGCGCCGGTCAGGCACTTGATGAGCGTGGACTTGCCCGCCCCGTTCTCGCCCAGCAGCGCGTGCACCTCGCCCCGTTCCAGGTCGAAATCCACGCCGTCGAGCGCCCGCGTGCCGGGGAACAGCTTGGTGAGGCCGCGTGCCTCGATCAGTCGGGTCATTGCCGCGTCCCTTTCGCGCCCAGTGCGCCGGTGCCGGAACGGCCCGCGAAGGCCGCCCCGGTTCCAGCGAAGCTCAGTAGCCAAGGTCCTTCTTGCTGTCGTAGACCGCCTGCGGATCGTCCGCCTGCGTGTACAGTTTCGACTCCGTCTGGATGAACTTCGCGGGCTCGGTCTTGTTCTTCCAGTAGGCGTCGAGCGCGTCGAAGGCGGGCGCGGCCATGTTGGGCGTCAGCTCGACCGTGGCGTTCGCCTCGCCCGCGACCATCGCCTGGAAGATGTCGGGCACGGCGTCGATCGAGACGACCTTGATGTCGGTGCCGGGCTTCAGCCCCGCTTCCTTGATCGCCTGGATCGCGCCCACCGCCATGTCGTCGTTGTGGGCGTAGAGCGCGCAGATGTTCTTGCCGCCGTCCTCGGCCTTGAGGAAGCTTTCCATCACCTCCTTGCCCTTGGCGCGGGTGAAATCGCCCGTCTGACTGCGCACGATCTTTATGTTGTCGTGCCCGGCGATCCCTTCCTCGAAGCCCTGCTTGCGCTTGATCGCGGGGGACGAGCCGGTGGTGCCTTGCAGCTCGACCACGTTGCAGGGCTGGTCACCCACGTCCGTTGCCAGCCACTCGCCCGCGACCTTGCCTTCGTGGACGAGGTCGGAGCCCACGGCGGTCAGGTACATCGTGTCGGGCGAATCCACCTGCCGGTCCAGCAGTACGACCGGGATCTCGGCCTCCTGCGCTTCCTTCAGGACTTCGTCCCACCCGGTGGCGACGACCGGGGCAAGCAGGATCGCGTCCACGCCTTGCGCGATGAAGCCCCGGACCGCCTTGATCTGGTTTTCCTGTTTTTGCTGGGCGTCGGCGAATTTCAGGTCGATGCCGCGCTTTTCGGCCTCTTCCCGCGTCACGGTGGTCTCGGCCGCGCGCCAGCCGGATTCCGATCCGATCTGGGCGAAGCCGACGGTCTGGGCCAGCGCCGCCCCGCCGCCAAGCGCGGTGGTGGCCAGCAGGGCCGCTGCGAACAGTTTCATCCTTTGTCCTCCTCCATGGGGCTGGGCGCCCCGGCCTGCCCCCGCGCGGGGGCTTTCAGCCCGGCCTCCTCGCCGGGCGTGAAACGGAAACGGGTGACCTGGCGGTAGGTCTCGCCCACGCGCAGGACCGGGTCGGGATAGCCCGGCCGGTTGGGCGCGTCGGGGCCGACCTGCGGTTCCAGCGCAAGGCCCGCGAAACGTGCGTAGGGCTGGCCCGTGAGGCCCGGCGCGCCGCCGTTCAGATGCGCGCCCGCATAGACCTGGATCGCGGGCTCGGTCGTCTCGACCGTCAGCGTCGGCCCATCCGATGCCGAAAGCCGCGCCACGGGCCGGGGCACGGCCGCGCGCCGGTCCGACAGATGCAGGCTCACGTCGATCAGCCCGGCATGAAGGCGATCCGCCATCCGTGCGCCCTGCCGCCAGTCGTGGCGGGTGCCGCTGACCGGACCTGGATCGCCGGTCGGGATCAGCTCGTCATCCACCGGCGCGAACCACGGCGCGTCGCACTGGAAGACATGCGCGGAAATGTCCTCGCGCCCGTCGAGGTTCCAGTAGCCGTGGGTCGCGAAGTTGCAGACCGTCTCGGCGTCGGTGGTGGCGGTGATCCCGATCTCAAGCGCCGGGCCGGGCACGATGCGATAGGTGACCGCGACCTCCAGCTGGCCGGGAAAGCCCATGTGGCCGTCGGGCAGCGTGTCGGCCATGGTGGCATGATCCGGGCCCGCGTCCACCAGCCGCCACAGCCGCACCCCGGTGCCGTCGCTGCCGCCGTGCAGCGTGTGGCGGCCCAGGAAGTTCGCGTCCAGCCGCCGCTGCGCCCCACCGATAAAGGCTGAGGCGCCGCCGATCCGGTTGGCGAAGCGGCCCACGATCGCCCCGCAGGACTTGCCCTCGACCAGGTAGGGCGGGAACGTGGGGTAGCCCAGCACCAGAGGCTGCGGATAACCCGCCAGACGCACGTCCTGGATCGTAGCCCCACAGGTGATCAGCCCGACCGACAGGCCGTGGCCCGCGATCGCCACGCGGTCCACCCGCCGCCCGTCGGCGGTGGTGCCGAACACCGCGCGCGCGCCCGGATCGAAGGCCTGGGGCGCGCGCGCGGCGGTCACAGCACGACCCTTGGCTCGGCGCGGCCGACCGCGCCCGGCGCGTCGATCACGAAGGTGCGGCCATCGTCGTCGGTGGGCGGTGCGAGGTCCTCGCGCGCGGTCGTGACGATCAGCCGGTCCAGCCCTTCGCCGATGAAGGCCGGACAGGTCGGGTTCGTGGCGGGCACGTCGAAAGAGCGCAGGAAACTGCCGTCCGGCGCGTGGCAGGCGACGCGGCCCGCGCCCCACTGGGCGATCCAAATCAGCCCCTCGGCATCCGTCACGGCGCCGTCCGGGTCCAGCCCCTCGCCCGACAGGTCGATGAAAACCCTCGGCTCGCCCTCGGGCCAGCCATCCGCGTCCAGCGCGACCGTCCAGACCCGCTGTTCGCTGGTGTCCGAGAAATAGCCGCGCCGGCCGTCAGGGGCGAAGCAGATCGAGTTCGGGATCGTGACGCCCGCGCGGATCACCCGCAACTCGCCGCGATGCAGGCGATAGATCGCGCCTGCATTCTTTGTCTTTTCGCGCGCCATGGTGCCGATCCAGAACCCGCCCATCGGATCGGCGCGGCCGTCGTTGCTGCGGTTTTCCGGCCTGTCCGCCTCGACCGGGCAGACGTCGCGGCGGGTTCCGTCGCGCAGGTCAAAGTCGATCAGCGCCGTGTCCGACGCGACCAGCAGCCGGTCGCGGTCGATCCAGCCGCAGGCGGTGACAGTGCGGTCGAAATCCCATGCCGCCCCGTCCGTGGACATCAGGCGGCTTGCCGCAATGTCGAACCAGAAGACCTGCCCGCGCGCGGGGTGCCAGAAGGCCCCCTCGCCCAGTTCGCAGGCGCGCGGGTCGAAGACGCGGGCGCCGGTCATGCGACGTCACCCGCGTGCCACGCCGCGACCATCTCGCGCGCGCGCATCCCCACCGTCGCCGCCACGTCGCCGGGGCGGTAAAGCGCGCTGCCGATGCCAAAGCCGGACGCGCCCGCCCGACGCCACTCGGCGAAGTTGCCCGCATCCACGCCGCCCACCGCATAGACCGGCTGGCCCTGCGGCAGCACGGCCAGCAGCGCCTTGAGCATCCCGGTCCCCGCGCGGTCGGCGGGAAACAGCTTCAGCACGTCCGCGCCCGCGGCAAGCGCCGCAAAACATTCCGTCGCGGTAAAGACGCCGGGACAGCTTTGCATCCCGCGCGCACGAGTTTCGGCGATCACGGCGGGGTCCGCGTTCGGCGACACGATCAGGGTGCCGCCCGCGTCCTGCACCTGCCCCACCTGCGCCGCCGTCAGCACCGTCCCCGCGCCCACCACGGCATTGTCGCCCGCGAGCCGGGCGATGGCCGCGATACTGTCCAGCGGATCGGGAGAGTTCAGCGGCACCTCGATCATGGTGATGCCCGCGCCGATCAGCGCCTCGGCCACGGGCGCGGCGTCGCGCGGGGTCAAGCCGCGCAAGATCGCGATCAGGGGCAGGTGGTCGGTCATGCGGGAACCTTCGTCAGGGCGGCGCGCGCCGCGGTCAGCCCGGCCAGCGCCATCTCGCTGCCGTCGAATATAAGGGGCGGATCGCCCGCGTCCCACGCAGCCAGCGCGCGGGCGTAAAGCGAGGTCAGCGCGGGCGCGCCAACCAGCGCAAGCGGCGCGCCTGCACGGAATGCCTCGGCCGCCGCGATCTCGGCCCCGACCAGCAGGCCCGACAAACGCCCGGCCGCCGCAGCCGCAGGCACGTCGCCCAGAAGCCCGGCGGCGCGCACGGAAAAAAGATCGGCGAGACCGGCCCCGCTGGCCGCCGCCGTGTCGAAGGCCGGCAGGTCGGGTTCCGCGTCCATCACCGACAGGCGCAGGACCGACTGGCCTGCCAGCAGCGCGTAAAGCTCGCCGGTCATGAAGGTGCGGAATGCGGTGACGCGGCCGTCTTCGATTCGCGCCCATTTGCTGTGGGTGCCGGGCAAGCAGGCGACGCCGTTCCAGCCGGGGCGCGCGGCGATCAGCCCGGCGAGCTGGGTTTCCTCGCCGCGCATGACGTCGGGCGGCGCGGACTGGCTGAGCCCCGGCAGGATCAGGACCGACAGGCGCGGGTCCGCGCCGTCGGGCCGTGTGGCGCTTGCGGGATCGAGCGGCGCGCAGGGGACCGCGCGATACGCGGCCTCGGCCCAGCCGCTGCGCGCCCCGGCCATGCCGCAGACCAGCACCGGCACGGGATCGGGGCGATCCCCCAGCCAAGGCCCGACGAGGTCCAGAAGCGCAGGCCCGTATCCCGCCCGGTCCAGCTGCCCCATCCCGCGATCCGACCCGGCACGGGCCAGCACCCGGCCGTCCGCGCCCATCGCCCAGACCCGCAGCCGGGTCGTGCCCCAGTCGGCGGCGATCCAGTCGAGACCTTCCAGCCGCGCGTTCATCGTCATGCCCCCGCCAGGTCGTCCGGCAGCAGCGCCGCCGGCATGTCCTGAAAACACACCGGCCGCAGGAATCGGCGGATCGCGAGCGTCCCGACCGAGGTCGCGCCGAAGTTGGTGCTGGCGGGATAGGGGCCGCCGTGGACCATCGCGTCGGCGACCTCGACCCCGGTCGGGAAGCCGTTGAAGAGGATGCGCCCCGCCTTGCGTTCGAGGACCGGCAGCAGGCGGCGGGCAAGATCCGCGTCGGCGTCGTCCATCTGGATCGTGCAGGTCAGCTGCCCGTCCAGGCCCTGCGCCTCGGCCAGCATGGCGTCGAAATCCGCCAGCCGGACGAGGACGCCGGAGGGGCCGAAGTTCTCGTGCCGCAGCGCGGGCGTCGCCTCCCACGCGGCGCGGTCGGCCTGAAACAGCGCGGGCGTGCCGTGACGGTCGTCGCCTTCGGGGCCGCGGGCGAGGGTCGCAACACCCGGCGCGGCGGCCGCGGCGGCGATGCCCGCGCGGTAGGCGCCAGCGATCCCGTGGGTCAGCATCGGCTGCGGCGCGGTCTGGGAGACGCCGTCGGCGGCGGCCGAGGCGAGCGCCTCCACGCCCGCGCCGTCGATCGCGAAGGCGACGCCGGGGTTGGTGCAGAACTGGCCCACCCCCATGGTCAGCGACGCGGCCCAGCCCGCGCCGATCGCGCCCCCGCGCGCGGCGGCGGCTGCGGGCAGGACGAAGACGGGGTTCACCGCCCCAAGCTCGCCAAAGAACGGGATCGGCTCGGGCCGCGCGGCGCACAGGTCGAAGAGCGCCCGCCCCGCGCCGAAACTGCCGGTGAAACCCACCGCCTTGATGAGCGGATGGCGCACCACGGCGTGACCCAGGTCGTTGCTGTCGCCCTGCAACAGCGCGAACACGCCGGGCGGCATGCCGGTCGCGCGGATCGCGTCCAGGATCGCGCCCGCGACCAGCTCGGACGTGCCGGGATGGGCCGGGTGGCCCTTGACGATGACCGGGCAGCCCGCCGCCAGCGCCGACGCCGTGTCGCCGCCCGCGGTCGAGAAGGCGAGCGGGAAGTTCGACGCGCCGAACACCGCAACAGGCCCAAGCGGGCGCTGCACCAGCCGCAGGTCCGGGCGCGGCGCGGGCTTGCGGTCCGGCAGCGCCGGGTCGTGGCGCAGGTCGAGATGGCGCCCCGCCTCGATATGGTCAGCGAAGAGCCGCAGCTGGCCGGTGGTGCGCCCGGTCTCGCCCACCAGCCGCGCCTCGGGCAGGCCGGACTCGGCCACGGCGCGGGGGACGATCGCGTCGCGGCGCGCGTCGATCCCTTCGGCGATGGCGCGCAGGAAGGCGGCGCGGTCGGCGCGCGAGGTGGCGGCGAAATCCGCAAAGGCAGCTTCGGCCGCTTGCGCGGCGCGCCGCACCTCGGCGGAACCGGCGCTCTGCACCGTCAGCGGCGCGGCGTCGCCCATCGTCACGGCGGCGAAGCTTTCGCCCCCTTCCACCCATTCGCTCGCGATCAGGTGCAGTCCGGTCAGTGTCATCGTCAATCCTCGAATGCGTCGGTCACGACGCGGCGGCCCAGCATGAAGGCGTCGGCGACCAGCACCTGCGGGCGCATGTCCACGTCGGCGCGGCGGCTGGCGATCAGGTCGGCGAAGCGGGCGTAGATGCCGTCGTATTCGCTGGCGAGCGTCTCGGCGCTGGACAGAACCTCGCCCCCCGCACGCACCTGCGCCCCGCCGCCGGTCAGTTCCAGCGTGCCGTCGTCGGTTTCGATCGTGATGTCCCAGGTCTGCGGGCCGGTCTGTCGCCAGTCGAAGTCGGTGTCGATCCCCGCGCCTGAGGCGGTGACGAGATCAAGCCGGGCGGCGATCGGCGTGTCGCGGTTCGACGGGAACGCCAGTTCAGCGCCGCGCAGCCGCACGGCGTCGGGCAGGATCTCGGTCAGGACCGACAGCGCATTGATGCCGGGGTCGAAGACGCCAAGGCCGCCCGCCTGCCAGATCCAGTCCTGTCCCGGATGCCAGCGCCGCACATCCTCGCGCCAGACGATGCGCGCGCCCGTGATGCGGCGGTCCGCAAGCCAGTCGCGCGCGGGTCCGACCCCTGCCGCGTGGCGCGAATGCCAGGTCGCGTACAGGACGCGGCCGTAAGCGGCAGCCAGTTCCGACAGGATCGCGACCTCGGCCAGCGACGCGCCGGGCGGCTTTTCCAGCAGCACGTCGCGCCCCGCCAGCAGCGCCTCGCGCGCAAGGGCGAAGCGGACCTGCGGCGGCACGCACAGCGCGATGGCGGTGATGCCGGGGCGGGCGGCGAGCATCGCGGACAGGTCCTCGAACGCATCCACCCCTTCGGCGTGGGCGTTGCGGCTGACCGTCGCGGCAAGGTGGAACGCGGGGCTGCGGGCGATCGAGGGCACGTGCTGGTCCACGGCGATCTTGCCCAGTCCCACGATCGCGATCTGCGTCAAGCCTGCGGCTGTTGTGGCTGTCACGTCAGTGGCTGTCACGGCCAACCTCCGCGCCCCGGCAGCCGACCAGAAAGTCGAAGTCCGCGCCCTTGTCCGCGCCCTGCACGTGGTCGTGGAAGATGCGGGCGTAGCCCCCTTTCGGCTGCGGCACCGAGGTTTTCCACGCCGCCAGCCGCGCTGCGATCTCGGCCTCGGGCACGTCCAGATGCACGCGGCGCGCGTCCACGTCGATCTCGATCATGTCGCCGGTGCGGACGATGGCCAGCGGGCCGCCCGCCGCCGCCTCGGGCGAGGTGTGCAACAGCACCGTGCCATAAGCCGTCCCCGACATGCGCGCGTCCGATATCCGCACCATGTCGGTGATCCCTTTCCGCAGCACCTTGGGCGGCAGGCCCATGTTGCCGACCTCGGGCATTCCCGGATAGCCGCGCGGACCGCAGTTCTTGAGGACCATCACGCAGTCCTCGTCGATATCCAGCGCCTCGTCGTTGATGCGTGCCTTGTAGTCGTCGATGTCCTCGAACACGACGGCGCGGCCGCGATGTTTCATCAGGTGGGGGCTGGCGGCCGAGGGTTTCAGCACCGCCCCGTCAGGCGCGAGATTGCCGCGCAGGACGACGATCCCGCCATGCGCGGTCAGCGCGCGTTCGACCGGCAGGATCACGTCCTCGTTCCAGTTCCGCGCGTCCTTCACCTGTTCCCACGCGGTCTGGCCGCTGACCGTCAGGGCGTCGCGATTCAGCAGCCCCCCCTCGCCCAGCCGCCTGAGGACCACGGGCAGGCCGCCGGCGTAGAAGAACTCCTCCATCAGGTACTTGCCCGACGGCATCAGGTTCACGATCGTCGGCACGTCGCGCCCCAGCCGGTCCCAGTCGTCCAGCGTCAGGTCCACGCCCACGCGCCCTGCCATCGCCAGCAGGTGGATCACCGCGTTGGTCGATCCGCCGATGGCGCCGTTGCAGCGGATCGCGTTCTCGAACGCGGCGCGGGTCATGATGTCGGACGGTTTCAGGTCGTCCTTGACCATCTGGACGATCCGCCGGCCCGTCATCTGCGCCATCGTGCGGCGGCGCGAGTCCACCGCCGGGATCGCGGCGTTGCCCGAAAGCGCCATCCCCAGCGCCTCGGCCATGCTGGCCATGGTGCTGGCGGTTCCCATGGTGTTGCAGGTGCCGGTGGACCGGCTCATCGACGCCTCGGCCTCAAGGAACTCGTCCTGCGTCATCTCGCCCGCCTTCACGGCTTCCGAGAACTTCCACAGATGCGTGCCCGACCCTACCCGTTCGCCCCGGAACCAGCCGTTGAGCATCGGCCCCCCGGTGACGACGATCGAGGGGATGTCGGTGGACGCGGCACCCATCAGAAGGCTGGGCGTGGTCTTGTCGCAGCCGACCATCAGCACCGCGCCGTCGATGGGCTGGCCGCGCATCGCCTCCTCGACCGCCATCGCGGCGAGGTTGCGGAACATCATCGCCGTGGGACGGAAGGTGCTTTCGCTGGCCGAGAACACGGGCACCTCGACCGGGAAGCCGCCTGCTTCCCACACCCCGGCCTTCACCTTTTCCGCAAGCTCGCGCAGGTGGCCGTTGCAGGGGGTCAGGTCGGACCACGTGTTCATGATGCCGATCACGGGACGGCCGTCGAACAGGTCGTGCGGGTAGCCCTGGTTCTTCAGCCAGCCCCGGTGATAGATCGCGTCGCGCGAGGTGCCGCCGTACCATTCCTGCGAACGCAGGCGACGCGGCCAGGGTGCGGGGGTGAACGCCATCAGAGCGCCCTCGCCCGCGCGGGCAGCAACGTTGCCGGGTCGGCCGTCCGCAGCGGGTTCGTCAGCGGCAGGCCGAAGCCCGGCGCCTCGATCTCGAACACGTCGCCCGACTGGCAGCTGAGACCGGCGGCAAACGACAGGGTGGCGGTGCCGAACATGTGGACATGCACGTCGCCTGGGCGGCGGAACAGGTCGTACTTGAAGTGGTGGTGTTCCAGGTTCGCGATGGTGTGCGACATGTTGTCCTCGCCCGAAAGGAATGGCTGTTCGAAGATGACCTCGCCCGCGCGGCGGATGCGCGAGGTGCCGCGCACGTCGCGCGGCAGCGGGCCCACCAGCAGCTCGGGCCCGAAGCTTGCCTGCCGCAGCTTGGAATGGGCGAGGTAGAGATAGTTCACCCGTTCCATCACATGGTCCGAGAACTCGTTCGCCAGCGCGAAGCCGAAGCGGAAGGGCGTGCCGTCGGCGCCGATGACGTAGATCCCGGCGATCTCGGGCTCCTCGCCGCCGTCCTGGGCGAAGGCGGGCGCGTTCAGCGCGGCGCCGGGCGCGGCCACGATGTCGCCGTTGCCCTTGTAGAACCATTCGGGCTGCACCCCCACGGCGCCGTCGGCGGGGCGCCCGCCCTCGACCCCCATGCGGAACATCCGCATTGAATCGGTGTCCGGCGTGTCGGCCTTGCCGCCCTCGCGGTGCATGGCGTCGCGGGTCGCGGCGGACCCGAGATGCGTCAGCCCCGTGCCCGTCACCAGAAGATGCGCGGGATCGGGGTGGTCGATGGGGGGCAGCACCCGCCCCTCGGCCAGCGCGGCGGCGAGATCCACGGCGGGTCCGGGCCTGCGCGCCTGAAGATGGGCGGCGAGCCCCTGCCCCGCCTCGATGCAGGCCAGCGCCAGTTCGCGGGTCGTGGCCACGCCCTCGACCTCGTGCGCTTCGGTGCCGTTTCGCACGACGACCGCGCGGCGGCCGTCATGTGTGGTCATCTGCGACAGCAGCATGGCGCGCCCTTTCAGCCCCGGTTCTTGTTCGAGACGTCGAAGATGACGGCCGCCAGAAGGACGAGGCCCTTGATGATCTGCTGGAAGTCGATCCCGATCCCCATCAGCGACATGCCGTTGTTCATCACGCCCATGATGAAGGCGCCGATGACCGCGCCGACGACGGTGCCCACGCCCCCCGCCATCGACGCGCCGCCGATGAAGACCGCGGCGATGGTGTCCAGCTCGAAGTTGACGCCCGCCTTGGGCGTGGCCGAGTTCAGACGCGCCGCCACGACGATGCCCGCGAGCGCCGCCAGCATCCCCATGTTGACGAAGGTCAGGAACACCAGCCGCGGCGAGTTGATCCCCGACAGGGTCGCCGCCTTGACGTTGCCGCCGATCGCATAGATGCGCCGCCCCGTCACCGTCCGCTCGGACAGGAATGAATAGAGCGCGATCAGGATCGCCATGACGATGAAGACATTGGGCAGGCCGCGGAAGTTGGCCATGAGCCAGCTCATCCAGACCAGCGCGACGAAGATGAAGGCGTTCTTGGCGGCGAAGAACGCAAACGGCTCCTCGACGATTCCGGCCGCCGCCTGGCGCTGGCGGGTGCGGACCGCGAGCCACAGGATCAACACGGCAACCGCCGCGCCGAGCGCCAGCGAGAACATGTTGGGCTTGCCGGTGCCCAGAAGGTCCGGGATGAACCCCGACGCGATCGCCTGGAAGTCCCTGGGGAACGGCCCGATCGATTGCCCTTTCAGGACCCACAGCGTCAGACCGCGAAACACCAGCATCCCCGCCAGCGTCACGATGAACGAGGGGATCTTCCAGTAGGCGATCCAGTAGCCCTGCGCCGCCCCGATCGCGCCGCCGAGCGCGATCCCGATCAGCGCCGCCAGCGCGAAGTTCAGGTCCATCTCGACGATCAGCAGCGCCACCACCGCGCCGACAAAGGCCGCGACCGATCCCACCGACAGGTCGATGTGGCCCGACACGATCACCAGCAGCATCCCCACCGCCATGATGACGATGTGGCTGTTCTGCAGCGCGAGGTTGGTCAGGTTCACCGGCCGGAACAGGGTGCCGTCCGTGACGACCTGGAAGAAGATCATGATCACGACCAGCGCGAACAGGATCCCGTACTGACGGATGTTGCGGCGCAGGAAGCCCGCGCTCGCGGGCGGTCCGGCCGTGGCGGATGCCGCCGGAATGTCAGGCTGCGCCATGTTCTGCCCTTTCAAGCTTGCGCGCGGCACGCAGGATCATTTCCATGATGCGTTCCTGGCTCGCGTCCGATGTCGCCATCTCGCCGACCAGCCGGCCCTCGTTCATCACGCAGATCCGGTCGGTGATGCCCAGAAGCTCGGGCATCTCGGACGAGATCACGATGATCGCCTTTCCGGCCGCGGCGAGGTCGCGGATGATGGTGTAGATCTCGTATTTCGCGCCCACGTCGATGCCGCGCGTGGGTTCGTCGAGGATCAGGATCTCGGGGCCGGCGAACAGCCACTTGGACAGCACGACCTTCTGCTGGTTGCCGCCCGACAGGTTCACGGTCCGCGCCTCGATCGAGGGGGTCTTGATGTTGACGCGGCGGCGGTAATCCTCGGCCACGCGGCGCTCGCGCATGCGGTCGATGACGCCGCCCTGCGCGATCCCCGGCAGGTTCGCCAGCGGGATGTTGCGGCGCACGTTGTCTTCCAGCACCAGGCCCAGCGACTTGCGGTCCTCGGTCACATAGGCCAGCCCGGCGGCGATGGCGCGCGGCACGGTGGACAGGTCGGCGGGCCGGCCGTCGATGCTGGCCGTGCCCGACAGCCGGCGACCGAAGCTTTGCCCGAACAGGCTCATCGCCAGCTCGGTCCGGCCCGCGCCCATCAGGCCCGCAAAGCCCAGCACCTCGCCCCGGCGCAGATCGAAGCTGACGTGGTCGACCGCGTGGCGTTCGGGGCGCAGCGGGTCGGCCACCGTCCAGTCGCGGACCTGCATCACGACCTCGCCGATCTTCGGCGCGCGGTCGGGATAGCGGTTCTCCATCGAGCGGCCGACCATCTCGCGCACGATCTGTTCCTCGGACACCATCGCGTCGTGGTGGGCGACCGTCGCGCCGTCGCGCAGCACGGTGATGCTGTCGGCGATCTTGGAAATCTCGTTCAGCTTATGGCTGATGAGGATCGCGGTGATCCCCTGCGCGCGCAATTCGTCCAGCAGCGCCAGCAGCGCGTCGCTTTCGCGTTCGTTCAGGCTGCTCGTCGGCTCGTCGAGGATCAGAAGCCGCACCCGCTTGCTCAGCGCCTTGGCGATCTCGACCAGCTGCTGCTTGCCCATGCCAAGGTCGCCGACCTTCGCCTCGGGGCTTTCGCGCAGGCCGACCTTGGCCAGCAGCGCGGCGGTGCGGTCGTTGGTGGCGTTGCGGTCGATCACGCCGCGGGTCGCGACCTCGTTGCCCAGAAAGATGTTCTCGGCGATCGACATCTGCGGGACCAGCGCGAGTTCCTGGTGAATGATGACGATGCCGCGCCGTTCGCTGTCGGTGATGCCGCCGAACTTCACGGGTTCGCCGTCGAACAGGATCTCGCCGTCGTAGCTGCCATGCGGATAGACGCCCGACAGGACCTTCATCAGGGTGGACTTGCCGGCGCCGTTCTCGCCCACCAGCGCCCGGATCTCGCCGCGGCGCACGGCCAGGTTCACGTCGTCCAGCGCGCGGACGCCCGGGAAGGTCTTGGTGATCCCGCGCATTTCAAGGATCGTGTCCACGGCCCGCCCCCCTTTTTCGATCTCGGATGATGGATGTGCGGGGCGGCGGCAGGATGGCCGCCGCCCCGGCATCGGCCGCAGTTACTCGACCTGGTCTTTGGTGTAGTAGCCCGAGCCGACCAGGATCTGTTCCCAGTTCGACTTGTCCACGGCCACCGGCTGCAGCAGGTAGGACGGGATCACCTTGACGCCGTTGTTGTAGGTCTCGGTGTCGTTGACCTGCGGTTCCTTGCCTTCGAGCATGTCGTTGACCATGCCGACGGTGACCTTGGCCAGTTCGCGGGTGTCCTTGAAGATCGTCGCGTACTGTTCGTCGGCCAGCATCGACTTGACCGACGGCACCTCGGCGTCCTGCCCGGTCACGATCGGCATCTTCATGTCGCCCGAGCCGTAGCCCACGCCCTTGAGCGAGGACAGGATCCCGATCGACAGCCCGTCATAGGGCGACAGCACCCCGTGGACCTGCTTGTCGGTGTAGTTGGCGCTCAGAAGGTTATCCATCCGCGCCTGCGCGGTCGCCGGATCCCAGCGCAGCGTGCCGACCTTGTCCATGCCCATCTGGCCGGACACGACCGCGATCGAGCCGTCGTCGATCAGCGGCTGGATGACCGACATCGCCCCGTCGTAGAAGAAGAAGGCGTTGTTGTCGTCCGGGCTGCCGCCGAACAGCTCGACGTTCCACGGCTTCTGGTCGGGGAAGCGTTCCTTCAGGCCCTTGACCAGCGAGCCGGCCTGCTCGACCCCGACCTTGAAGTTGTCGAAGGTCGCGTAATAGTCGACCGCGTCGGTGTCGCGGATCAGGCGGTCGTAGGCGATGACCTTGATGTCGGCCGCCTTGGCGTTTTCCAGCGCGTTCGACAGCGTAGTGCCGTCGATGGCCGCGATCACCAGCACGTTCACGCCCTTGGTGATCATGTTCTCGATCTGGGCCAGCTGGTTCGGGATGTCGTCGTCGGCGTATTGCAGATCGGTGGTGTAGCCCGCCGCCTCGAACTGCTTGACCATGTTGTTGCCGTCGTCGATCCAGCGCGCCGACGTCTTGGTCGGCATGGCGATGCCCACCAGCCCTTCTGCCGCCGACACGGCGCCGGGCAGCATCAGCGCCGCGGCGCTGACCCCGGCAAGCGCGATCTTCCTGAATGTCCTGAGCATGCGTAGTCCCTTCCCCTTGCTGGCGCGGCACGCGGTGCGGGCGGCCGCAAAGGGCGCGCGCCGGCGGTTGAGGCGTGTCGCTGACCTTCCCCCCATGACGGACGCGCGTCCGGGACCGCGTCCACGACGAATGTCGCTGGCCGTGTGTAGGACCGCGATGTTATACCGGTCAAATGTGATTTTGAGCGTGCGACATGGCCGAAACGGAATATCGTGGCGCCGCCGCGCCCACGCCCCCGGACCGCCGGCGACCGGGTGAGACGGGCCTTCTCGCCCGCGGGTTGAAGCTGCGCCAGCTGGCCTTGCTTGCCGCCATCGACCGCACCGGGCAGGTCGCAGCCGCCGCGCAGTCCCTGAACATGACCCAGCCTGCCGCCTCGCGGATGCTGGCGCAGCTTGAGGCGGCGGCGGGCGTCGCGCTGACCGAACGGCTGCCCCGCGGTGTCCGCCTGACCGGGCCGGGCCGCCGCCTTGCCGACAGCGCCCACCGCATCCTTGGCGAAATCGACGAGGCCGCGCGGGCCGTGGCCGATCTCGACGGCGGGCGCGTCGGCGCGGTGGCGTTCGGATCTGTCTCGGGTCCGTCGCTGGAACTGGTGCTGCCGGTTTTGCAGAACCTGCGGCTGATCCACCCCGGCATCGTCCCCGAGATCACGGTGGATGCCAGCGACGGCATGGTGGCGCATCTGCTGTCGGGCCGGCTGGAGTTCTATATCGGCCGCATCCCCGACGGCGCCGATGCCGGCCGCCTCGCGATCGAGCCGATCGGGACCGAGCCCCTGGCCCTTATCGTGCGCCGCGGCCACCAGCTGGACCGCCGCCGGCCGCCCACGCTGTCGGACACCCTGCGGTTCGACTGGGTCATGCAGCCGCGCGGCGGACTGCTGCGGAACACGGTTGAACAGTATCTTCTGCACCACCGGGTCGGCCTGCCCGCGCGCGTCGTCAGCACGATGTCGATGATGCTGACGCTGGCCTTCGTGACCCGGACGAACGCGGTCGGCACCATGTCAGCCGCCGCCGCCGACTTCTTCGCCAGCGGCGAGGGGGGCGGCCTGCCGATCCTGCGCCTGCCGCTTGCCCCCGACCTGCGCGTGTCGCCCTATGGCATCGTCACGCTGCGCGACCGCGAGCTGACCCCGGCCGCCCGCACCCTGCGCACGGCGCTGTCGCACGCGTCGCGCAGCATGGTGGCGAACCCGGGCTAAGGCGGCCGAAAGACGAGACCGATCGACGCCCTGCCCGAATCCGCGACAAGATGGTTGTGCTTTGAAACGAATCGGCGGTAGATCGGCACACCAATCCGTCAACGAACCTGCCGCATAGAACGCGCAGGGCGTTCAGGCCGGGTAGCCCCGGCCCAGTTCCAGGGAGGACCTGCATTGAAACTGTCCGCTTTTGTCACAACCTCGCTCATCGCGATCGCCAGCGCCGCCGCGTTCGCCGCCCCGGCCGCCGCCAAGACGCTGATCTACTGCTCGGAAGGCTCGCCCGAGGGCTTCGACCCGGCCGCCTACACCGCCGGCACCACCTTCGACGCCAGCTCGCGCCCGGTCTTCAACCGCCTGGTCGAGTTCAAGGACGGCAGCACCGAGGTGCAGCCGGCGCTCGCCGAAAGCTATGAGATCTCGGATGACGGGCTGACCTATACGTTCAAGCTGCGTCCGGGCGTGAAGTTCCACACCACCGACTACTTCACCCCCACGCGCGAGCTGAACGCGGACGACGTCCTTTTCTCGTTCATGCGCCAGGGCGACGCGAACGACCCCTGGAACCAGTACATTCCGGGCCTGACCTTCGAATACTACAACTCGATGGAAATGGCCTCGTCGATCAAGTCGATCGAGAAGGTGGACGACCTGACCGTCAAGTTCACGCTGAACGCGCCGAACGCGCCGTTCCTCGCGAACCTCGCCATGGACTTCGCCTCGATCCAGTCCAAGGAATACGCCGACCAGCTCGACAAGGCCGGCACCAAGGAAAACCTGAACAGCGCCCCGATCGGCACCGGCCCGTTCAAGTTCGTGGCCTACCAGAAGGACGCCGTGATCCGGTTCTCGAAGAACCCGGATTACTGGGGCACGCCGGCCAAGGTCGATGACCTGGTGTTCGCGATCACGACCGACGCCGCCGTGCGCCTGCAGAAGCTGCAGGCCGGCGAATGCCACATCATGCCCTACCCCGCGCCCGCCGACATCGAGGCGCTGAAGGCCGACCAGAACCTGACGGTGATGGAACAGCCGGGTCTGAACGTCGCCTACGTCGCCTACAACACCGAAGTGGCGCCGTTCGACAAGCCCGAGGTCCGCAAGGCCCTGAACATGGCCGTGAACAAGCAGGCGATCGTCGACGCCGTGTTCCAGGGCATGGGCGAGGTCGCCAAGAACCCGATCCCGCCGACCATGTGGTCCTACAACGACGCCGTGACGGACGAGACCTACGACCCCGAGGCCGCAAAGGCCGCGCTGGAGGCCGCGGGCGTCACCGACCTGTCGATGAAGATCTGGGCGATGCCCGTCCAGCGCCCCTACATGCCCAACGCCCGCCGCGTCGCCGAGATGATGCAGGAGGACCTGAGCAAGGTCGGCGTCAACGTCGAGATCGTCAGCTACGAGTGGGGCGAATACCTCAAGAAGTCGATGGAGCCGAACCGCGACGGTGCGGTGATCCTCGGCTGGACCGGCGACAACGGTGACCCCGACAACTTCCTGTCGGTGCTGCTGAGCTGCGCCGGGGCCAAGGAAGGCGGCGCGAACCGCGCCTTCTGGTGCAACGAGGAGTTCAGCGGGCTGCTGGAACAGGCCAAGCAGGCCTCGGACCCCGCCGAGCGCACCAAGCTGTACGAGCAGGCGCAGGTGATCTTCAAGGATCAGGCGCCGTGGGCCACGCTGGCGCACTCGACCGTCGTCATGCCGATGTCCAAGAAGGTCACCGGCTATGTCATGAGCCCGCTCGGCACCCACAAGTTCGACACCGTCGACGTCGCCGAATAAACCACCGAAAGGCTTGCGGCCGCGCCCGGTTCGTCCGGCGCGGCCCTCGCATATCCCATGATCCGTTTTATCCTCGGGCGTATCGCCTATCTCGTACCGACGCTGATCGGCATCACCATCGTGGCCTTCGGCTTCGTCAGGGTCCTGCCCGGCGACCCGGTCCTGCTGATGGCGGGCGAGCGTGGCATGTCGCCCGAACGCTACGCCCAGGTCAGCGAGCAGCTGGGTTTCGACCGGTCGCTGCCGGCGCAGTATCTTGAATATGTCTGGCGGCTGCTGCACGGCGATCTCGGCACCTCGCTGGTGACCAAGAAGCCGGTCCTGACCGAGTTTCTGGCCCTGTTCCCCGCCACCGTCGAGCTGGCGCTGTGCGCGATACTGCTGGCCGCGCTGATCGGGGTGCCCGCGGGCGTCCTGGCCGCGATCAAGCGCGGCAGCTGGTTCGACCAGCTGACCATGGGCACGGCGCTGGTCGGCTATTCGATGCCGATCTTCTGGTGGGGGCTGCTGCTCATCATCTTCTTTTCCGGCATCCTCGGCTGGACGCCCGTGTCGGGGCGCATCTCGCTGCTGTACTTCTTCCCGCCCGTGACAGGCTTCATGCTGATCGACAGCCTGCTGTCGGGGCAGGACGGCGCCTTCGCCTCGGCCGCGAGCCACCTGATCCTGCCGACGATCGTGCTGGCCACGATCCCGCTGGCCGTGATCGCCCGTCAGACCCGCAGCGCCATGCTGGAAGTGCTGGGGGAGGATTACGTCCGCACCGCCCGCGCCAAGGGCCTGGCCCCGCGCCGGGTGGTCGGGCTGCACGCGCTGCGCAATGCGCTGATCCCGGTCGTGACCACCATCGGCCTGCAGATCGGCGTGCTGATGGCAGGCGCCATCCTGACCGAGACGATCTTCAGCTGGCCGGGCATCGGCAAGTGGATGGTCGAGTCCATCTCGCGCCGCGACTATCCCGTGGTGCAGGGCGGGCTGCTGCTGATCGCGCTGATCGTCATGGTCGTCAACCTGCTGGTCGATCTGCTTTACGGGCTGATCAACCCCCGCATCCGGCATCGCTGAGAGGCCCGTCATGACCGATTCCGTCGATATCGAAGCCGACGCACCCAACAGCGGCGGCTGGCGCCAGAGCCTGCGCGAGTTCTGGTTCTACTTTTCCACCAACCGCGGCGCCGTGCTGGGGCTGATCGTGTTCCTGCTGCTGGTGGCGCTGGCGCTGCTGGCCCCGGTGATCGCGCCGGACAACCCGGCCACGCAGCACCGCGACGCGATCCTGCTGCCCCCTTCCTGGGCCGAGGGCGGCCGCGCCGACTATCTGCTGGGCACCGACGCCGTCGGGCGCGACATGCTGTCGCGGCTGCTTTACGGGGCCCGGTTCTCGCTCTTCATCGGCGTCGTCGTCGTGGGCATTGCGATGGTCTTCGGCGTCGTCACCGGGCTTCTCGCCGGGTTCTTCGGCGGCTGGGTCGATGCCGTGGCGATGCGTCTGATGGACATCATCCTGGCCTTCCCGTCACTGCTGCTGGCGCTGGTGCTGGTGGCGGTGCTGGGCCCGGGCCTGACGAACGCGATGATCGCCATCGCCCTGGTGCTGCAGCCGCACTTCGCGCGCCTGACGCGGGCCGCCGTACTGGCCGAGAGGAATCGCGAATACGTCGTCGCGGCGCGGGTCGCGGGCGCCGGTTCCATGTGGCTGATGTTCCGCACAATCCTGCCCAACTGCCTTGCCCCCCTGATCGTGCAGGGCACCATGAGCTTTTCCAACGCCATCCTCGATGCCGCGGCGCTCGGGTTCCTTGGCATGGGGGCGCAGCCGCCCACGCCCGAATGGGGCACCATGCTGGCCGAAGCGCGCGAGTTCATCCTGCGCGCCTGGTGGGTGGTGACGCTGCCCGGCCTTGCCATCCTGCTGACGGTGCTGGCGATCAACCTGATGGGCGACGGGCTGCGCGACGCGCTCGATCCCAAGCTGAAGCGGAGCTGACGATGGCGGTTTTTTCCACGAACTCGGCCGGCCCGCTGCTCGACATCCGCAACCTGCGGGTGGCGTTCGACACGGCCGCCGGTCCGTTCCTTGCCGTGGACGGCATCGACGTGCAGGTGTCGGCGCGCGAGGTGCTGGCCATCGTCGGCGAAAGCGGCTCGGGCAAGTCGGTGTCGATGCTGGCCGTCATGGGCCTGCTGCCGGATTCCGCCACCGTCACCGCCGACGCCATGATCTTCGACGGGCGCGACCTGCTGGCGATGACTCCGGCCGAGCGTCGCACGATCATCGGCCGCGACATCGCCATGATCTTCCAGGAACCGATGGCGTCGCTGAACCCCAGCTTCAACGTCGGCTTCCAGATCGAGGAGGTGCTGCGCCAGCATCTCGGCCTCAAGGGCCGGGCGGCGCGGGCCCGGGCGGTGGAACTGTTGACCCAAGTCGGCATCCCCGAACCGGAAAGCCGGCTTGCGAGCTATCCCCACCAGATGTCGGGCGGCCAGTGCCAGCGGGTGATGATCGCGATGGCCATCGCCTGCGAGCCGCGCCTGCTGATCGCCGACGAACCGACGACCGCGCTGGACGTGACGATCCAGAAACAGATCCTGGACCTGCTGATGAAGTTGCAGGCCGAACGCGGGATGGGGCTGATCCTCATCACCCACGACATGGGCGTCGTCGCCGAGACCGCCGACCGGGTCGTGGTGCAATACCGCGGCCGCAAGATGGAAGAAGCCGACGTGCTGACCCTGTTCGAACGCCCCGCCACCGCCTACACGCGCGCCCTGCTGGCCGCGCTGCCCGAAAACGCCACCGGCGACCGGCTGCCGACCGTGGACGAACTGATGGCCGCCGATATGGAGGGCGCACGATGACCGATTACGTCGTCGAAGGCCGCGGCATCACCCGCGACTACGTCACGGGCGGCGGCCTGTTCGGCAAGGCCAAGACCGTGCGGGCGCTCAAGGGCATCGACTTCGCCGTCGAACGCGGCAAGACGCTGGCCGTGGTCGGCGAAAGCGGCTGCGGCAAGTCCACCCTGGCGCGGATCATCACCCTGATCGACCCCGCGACCAGCGGCGAGCTGCGGATCGAGGGCAAGCCCGTGGACATCGCCAGGGGCGGCCTGACGCGCGACATGCGCTCGGCCGTGCAGATCGTGTTCCAGAACCCCTACGGCAGCCTGAACCCGCGCCAGAAGGTGGGCCAGGTCCTGACCGAGCCGCTGCGCCTGCGCGGCGGCGTCCCCGCCGCCGACCGCCGCCGCCGCGCGATGGCCATGCTGGAACGGGTCGGGCTGAAGCCGGAACACTACAACCGCTTTCCGCACATGTTCTCGGGCGGGCAGCGCCAGCGGATCGCCATCGCCCGCGCGCTGATGCTGAACCCCGCGTTGCTGGTCCTGGACGAGCCGGTCAGCGCGCTGGACCTGTCGGTTCAGGCGCAGGTGCTGAACCTGCTGAAGGACCTGCAGGACGAGTTCGGCCTGACCTACGTCTTCATCAGCCACGACCTGAGCGTGGTGCGCTACCTCGCGGACCGGGTGATGGTCCTGTGGAACGGCACCGTGGTCGAGGAAGGCACGCGCGACGCGCTGTTCTCGGCCCCGCAGCACGACTACACGCAAAAGCTGTTCGCGGCGACGCCCGAGGCGGACCTGGACGCGATCCGCGCAAGGGTCGAGCGCCGGCGGCTGGAGCGCGCGGCGGGGTAAGTCGGTGAGAACCACGCGCGGCGCGGTCAGCAGGCGCACGTGTGACCAAGGCACCGACGTACCGCGTGCCGCTCCATCGAACGCGGACCGGCAAAGCGCCGTATCGGGCTACAGCTGCGGCTCGCATAGCTGGTGAGCGAAGCATTTATCCCGCTGACATGGGATGCCATCCGTCGAACGTCTGCTCGCACGGCGCGAGGCCGGTACCCCGTAAGCCAGGAGACAGGCAGAATGCGCCCCTGGCCCCGCCTGTTCAACCGCAGCACTGCGCCCGCCGCGGTGCGCAGCTACGACGCCGCGACGGCTTCGCGGAGCCGCTTCAACGCGGGGCACAACCGCTTTTCCAGCTACGGCCCAGAATGCTTGCGCTCGGGAAAGCACCCGACGAAACTGCAACTGTCAAACCCGCCGAAGCGGTTTGACGATCAGTCCCGCAAGAGGCTGATAAACAACGATAAATCTAGGCAAGTGGCGGAGCGGCTGACTCAGGCACCCAACTCTCTCCCGTGCCATATCAGATAGCACGGGAGCGTCGCGAAATCCTGCGCGTCATTGGCGGACGGTAAAATCCGCCCCGTCGGGCGATGCTTCGGCGTCGTCGGGTTCATCGTCGACCGTCAGTCGGCGGACCGCCACCAGTAGCTCCTCGATCGCCTGCTCTGCGGCCGCGAGCTTCATGGCCACCATCAGCTCCTCACGCCCGGCCATTGCGAGGAACACCCCCAGCACCTCGTCGGAGTGTCGCGCCAGAGCGATCAGATGCTCTCCGCTCGGGCCGTATCTGCCGGCGAACCAGTTCTTCACCGTCTTCTCGTTGGCTCCGGTCCAGGAGGCGACGATCTTCGCTCCCGCCCGGCTGTCTCCGAGAGATCGCCTCAGGGCTGATGCGATCTCATCGGCGAACCAGTTGTCCGGCTTGTGCCGACCATTCCCAGTATATCCGTTTTCTGTCGGAAAGAACTTGCCCTTTTTCGGAAACGACATTCCGGCCTCCCTCGCTTTACATGGACGAGGGGATTCAGCCGCAGCTTCACGCGGATTGGACGAATTTGCCTGGAATGACGAGGAGATGTGTGCGTGGGCGGTCGATGGACGACCAATTCGGATAGGAGCGACGGCCCGCCCGAGATGGATGTGCCTGCGGTCGCCTATGTCCGGATGTCGACCGACCATCAGAAATACTCGACCGAGAACCAGCTCGACGTCATCCGCAAATATGCATCGGATCGCGGTCTTGAGATCCTGCGTGTCTTCGAGGATTCCGGCCGGAGCGGTCTCCGTCTCGACGGCCGCGAGGCGCTGCAGAGCCTGATGGCAGAGGTCGAATCCGGGCAAGCGGATTTCAAGGCGATCCTCGTCTATGACGTCAGCCGCTGGGGCCGGTTTCAGGATGCTGACGAAGGCGCCTACCATGAGCATGTCTGCTCGCGCGCCGGGATCCGTGTCCACTACTGCGGCGAGCAGTTCGAGAATGACGGCAGCATCGGCTCGAACCTGCTGAAGACCGTGAAGCGGGTCATGGCGGGCGAATACAGCCGCGAACTCTCGGTGAAGGTCTTCGCGGGCCAGTGCCGCCTCGTCGAACTCGGCTTCCGTCAGGGCGGCGCGCCCGGATACGGGCTGCGCCGGGTGCTGATCGACGAGCACGGCAATCCCAAGGGCGAGCTGTCGCGCGGCGAGCAGAAGAGCCTTCAGACCGACAGGGTCGTTCTCATCCCCGGTCCCGAGGACGAACAGGAAGTCGTCCGGCGCATGTATCGCATGTTCGTCGAGGACGGCCGATCCGAGCGAGAGATCGCGGACGTCCTGAACGCCGAAGGGCTGCGCACCGATCTCGAACGGCCGTGGACGCGAGCGACGGT
Source organism: Paracoccus marinus (assembly GCF_007018965.1). Lineage (GTDB taxonomy): Bacteria > Pseudomonadota > Alphaproteobacteria > Rhodobacterales > Rhodobacteraceae > Paracoccus > Paracoccus marinus. The sequence continues at coordinate 8,833 of NZ_VJYZ01000011.1, read as the reverse complement.
CCATCAGGTGCTGACCAACGAGAAATACATCGGCAACAACGTCTTCAACAAGATCTCCTTCAAGCTGAAACAGCGCCGGGTGGTGAACCCGCGCGAGATGTGGATCCGCGCCGAGGGCGCCTATCCGGCCATCGTCGATGAGGCGCTGTTCCTACGCGCCCGGGAAATCGTCGATGCACGCAGCCGCCATCTTTCCGACCAGGATCTGCTGGACGCACTCCGGGCCCTGCTTGCCAGCAAGGGCTTCCTTTCCGGACTGGTCATCGACGAACACGAGGACACGCCATCATCGAGCGCGTTCCGGTCCCGGTTCGGCAGCCTGCTGCGCGCCTATGAGATGGTCGGATATCAGCCCGACCGTGACTACCGATACATCGAGATCAACCGCAAGCTCCGCGAGGCCCATCCGCAGGTCGTGGCGAGTGTCATCGCCGGGATCGAAAACGTCGGTGGCAGTGCCGTTCAGGATCCCCGGACCGAGCTTCTGACCGTCAACGGCGAATTCACGGTATCGGTCGTGCTGTCGCGATGCTTCGAGACCTCGGCAGGCTCGCTGCGCTGGCGCATCCGCCTCGACACGGGGCTCTTGCCGGACATCACCATCGCCATACGCATGGACGAGCTGAACGCGGCGCCGCGCGACTATTACGTCCTCCCAAGCATCGACATGACCGCCGATCGACTTCGGCTGGCCGAGCAGAACGGCCTGTCTCTCGATGCCTATCGTTTCGACACGCTCGACTTCTTCTTTTCAATGGCCGGCAGGGCCAGATTCTCGGAGGTGGCCTGATGCCCGAAGACATCCCGACCGATGACCACAAGCATGTGACCCTCATCCCGACCGACAGGATCCGGATCCTCAATCCGCGTGTGCGCAACCGGCGAACGTTCGAGGAAATGGTCGAGAGCATCGCGCGGATCGGCCTCAAGCGCCCAATCACCGTGACCCGGCGCGCGGACACAGAGCCAGCAGAATACGACCTCGTCTGTGGTCAGGGGCGGCTCGAAGCCTTCATCGAACTGAAGCAGGACGCCATCCCCGCCATCGTGATCGATGCCGACGAGAGCGACTGCCTGGTCATGAGCCTCGTCGAGAATTGCGCCAGGCGCCAGCATCGCGCGATCGATCTGATGCAGGAAATCGGCACCCTCCGGAAGCGCGGCTACAACGACCGCGAGATCGCCGACAAGATCGGGGTCAGCCCCGAATACGTCAACATGATCGCTGGGCTTCTGGAGCGAGGTGAGCAGCGGCTCGTGTCTGCGGTCGAGACCGGCCTCATGCCGCTGAACCTCGCGATCGAAATCTCCAGAGCGGATGACGAAGGTGCCCAGCGCGCGCTAATGGACGCCTATACGGAGAAGAAGCTGCGCGGGAAGAAGTTCGCGGCCGTGCGGCGCCTGCTCGAACGACGCCAGCGCCATGGGCGGCGCGTTGATGAAACGCCCTTCGGCCGCAAGGTGAACCGCACCGGGCGTCCGCTGACCAGCGATGCACTCGTGCGCGCCTATCGTCAGGAAGCCGATCGCCAGAAGCTGATGATCAAGAAGGCGGAGCTGACCCAAGGTCGGCTTCTGTTCGTCACGGAGGCGTTCCGCTCGCTGCGGAGCGACGAGAACTTCCTCACCCTGCTGCGTGCCGAAAGCCTCGAGGTGATGCCCACCTATCTGGAGGAACATGCGAGGACGGATCCATGACACGGAAGGATCGCCGCCTTTCCGATGTCGTCGCCCATGCCTTTGAAGACGACTGCGTGACCCTGGCCGTGGACGCCCTTCTGCCGGTGCGGGTGCTTCGGACGGCCACGAAATCCAGCAAGAAATACCAGCAGATCACCGCCTCGATCCGAGAGGTCGGTCTCGTCGAACCGCCCGTGGTTGCCCGCGATCCCGCAAATCCGGGCACCTTCCTTCTGCTGGACGGGCATGTTCGCATCGAGGTGCTGAAAGACCTCGGCATCGAACAGGTCGAGTGCCTGGTCTCCACCGACGACGAAGCCTTCACCTACAACAAGCGGATCAGTCGGTTGTCGCCGGTCCAGGAGCACAAGATGATCCGGCGCGCCATCGAGCGTGGCGTTCCGGAAGAGAAGATCGCCAAGGCGCTGGACATCAACCCCCAGAGCGTCCGCCGTAAGGTCCGCATGCTGAACGGGATCTGCGATGAGACGGTCGCTATCCTCAAGTGACCTGCCACGGGATTCTTCCTCCATTTGCGACTAGAGTCCGGCCCAGCGAGAGGACGGACGAAGATGAAGAAGGCACGACGGACCGAGGAGCAGATCATCGGCATCCTGCAGGAGCATGATGCTGGCGCGAAGTGTGCCGATCTGTGCCGCAAGCACGGCATGTCGGAAGGCACGTTTTACGCCTGGAAAGCGAAGTTCGGCGGGATGACGGTGTCGGAGGCGAAGCGGCTGAAGGCGCTCGAAGACGAGAACGCCAGGCTGAAGCGATTGCTGGCCGACCAGATGCTGGACATGGCGGCGATGAAGGAACTGCTGTCAAAAAAGTGGTGACGCCCGCCGTGAAGCGCGAGGCGGTCGCGCATCTGAAGGCCCATCTCGGGCTGTCGGAACGGCGGGCGTGCCAGATTGCCGGGGCGGACCGGACGATGGTGCGCTATCAGTCCCAGCGAGCGCCGGACACGGCGCTGCGCGGACGGTTGCGGGACCTGGCCAACGAGCGGCGACGGTTCGGCTACCGTCGGCTGTTCGTGCTGCTCAGGCGGGAAGGCGAGGCGTCGGGGATCAATCGCATCTACCGGCTCTACCGAGAGGAGGGCCTGACGGTGCGCAAACGCAAAGCGCGCCGCAAGGCCCTCGGGACAAGGGCGCCGATCCTGGTCGAAGCGCAGGCCAATGCGCGTTGGTCGCTGGATTTTGTCCATGATCAGTTCGCCTGCGGGCGGCGCTTCCGGGTGCTGAACGTGGTCGACGACGTCACCCGCGAATGTCTGGCGGCGATCCCGGACACATCGATCTCGGGCCGCCGTGTTGCCCGGGAACTCACGGCGCTGATCGAACGCCGCGGCAGGCCTGGAATGATTGTCAGCGACAACGGGACAGAGCTGACCTCGAACGCGATCCTGAAGTGGTGCGCCGAACACAAGATCGAATGGCATTACATCGCGCCGGGCAAGCCGATGCAGAACGGCTTTGTCGAGAGCTTCAACGGCAGGATGCGGGACGAATTTCTGAACGAGACCCTGTTCCGCAACCTCGTCCATGCCCGTGACCTGATCGCCGCTTGGGTCTCAGATTATAACACCGAAAGGCCCCACTCGGCCCTGGGCTACCAGACCCCCGTGGGCTTCGCCGCGAACCTGCACCCCGCAATCGCCCGCGCCGCTGCGCGAGATGAAGGCTCCGCGCGACGGGCGATTGCTCAACCAGCGCCAAAGGGCGTAGACGATCACCGGGCTCATGTCGCCACTGGATGAAGGTTCAGTGGCAGGTCATCCCGGGCTCGGTGCCCAGTGGCGTCTCCGGTTTCGCTCGCCGCTTACAGTTGCGGGGCAGCCGCGGATTTGTCTGACGACGCACCGCGTTCCCTTTTCAGCCGGCCCAAAGGGCCGAACACCATCCGGGGCACAGTCGCACGGCGCAGGGATGATGTCCACGGATCGGTTGAATACCGCTCCCCCCCGGGGGACGTCACGATGTGCCAAACTCGCGGTGCCGGAGCACAAGCTGACTGGCGCCGCATCGCGACCCGCTATGACAGATGCGGCGAGCTCTTCCTCTCCGCCATCTGCATCGCCGCAACCGTCATGTTCTGGTTGTGAGTCCTGACCCTAAGCCGGGGGCACTCCAGACCTACCCGACCCGCGCCTCGACCAGCGGCCTGCCGTTCTGTGCATGCCGCACCGCCAGCTTGCGGGCCATCCGCCCCGAGGCGAGGGTGCGGCCGGCCGGCGGGGTGTAGTCGCGCGTGGCGAGCTCAGGGAACAGCGCCAGGATCTCGGCCCGCGCGGCCGGGCCGATCGACTTCAGCGCCTCGGGCCCGGTGTAGAGGCTCTCGGTCGCAGCCCCGTTCGCGATCACCACCTCGTGCCGGTCGAAGAGGATGTGGACGTACTCGACCGCCGCCAGATCCTCGGCGATGTCGATGCCGGCCAGCTGGCAGAGCTGCCGCGCGGCCAACAGAACCTCGTCGGTCCCGAACATCCGCTGCGCGATGCGCGAGCGGACCAGCACCCGGTGCTGCGGCGAGACGAGCAGATCGGCGCGCGGCGTTTCGGGCCCCAGCGCCCCGGCCCGGATGCGGATCGGCCGCAGCTTCTCGGCCGCCGCAAGCTCGGCCGCCGAGAGCCGCCGCGCGCCGATCCAGCGCACCGGCTGCAGCCCGTGGTCGAGCGTGCGGACCAAGTCGCCCTCGGCCAGCGTCTCGACGGCGCGGGGGCCGTCGGCCGTCTCGATCATCGTGCCGGCGGCAAAGCAGGGGATGCCGAGGGCGTTCAGCTCTTGCCAGCTGTCGAGCTGGCTGGGAAGGACGCCGCGCAGCTGCACGGCCGTCCCGTCCGGGAAGGTCAGGACCGAGCCGATGACCGTGCCGCCCGCGTCGCTCAGCGGCGTGATCGTCCCGGTCGCCCGCGCGCCGAGGAAATCGGCCACGTCCACGGGATTGCCGTCCCGGTCCACCATCCCGCTGACGTCGAGCTTGTCCTCGGAGGTGACGACGCCGGTGGGGCTGGTCACCGGGCCCGCAAACCCCGTCACCGTGTCGGTGCCGCCGTTGTTGCGGATCACCAGCGTGTCGGTCGCGTTGTCGCCCGCGCCGAGGTCGATCTGGTCGTTGCCCCTGCCGGCATCGACCCGGTCGCCCCCGGCCCCGGCCAGGATCGTGTCCGCGCCGGCCCCGCCGACGATGGTGTCGTCGCCGGCCCCGGTGTCGACGTTGATGCCGCCCGCCGTCACCTCCGCGGCGTTGACCACGTCGTTCCCCGCCCCGGTGGTCACCCGCTCGATCTCGGAGAACCCGTAGTTCCCGCCGCCGCCGGACAGCGTGCCGGCCTCGCTGCCGGTGTAGTTGACGGTGACGCCCGAGGTGATCACCTTCGCATCGATCCGGTCGACATCGGTCCCGCCCGCGGTCACGCCCTCGCCGCCGGTGATGGTGGCCGCGCCGGTGCCCGTCTGCACGGGATCGACGCGGAAGACGTCCGCATCGTTCCCACCCAGCGCCGTATCGCCGCGGCCGACGACGATCAGGTCGGCCCCGTCGCCACCCTCGAGCCGATCGTTGTCGTCGCCGCCATCCAGCACATCGTTCCCGGGGCCGCCATAAAGCTCGTCCCTCCCGGTCCCGCCGATGAGCGAGTCGTTCCCGCGTCCGCCGTACAGCTTGTCATCGCCCGCACCGCCATCGAGCGTGTCGTTTGCGCCGTCGTCCCCGCCGTCCCGCCGGTAGCCGTAGATGACGTCGTTGCCCTCGCGTCCCCACACGACGTCCTTACCGTCGCCGGCATAGACGAGGTCGTTGCCGGCACCCGCACGGATGAAATCGTCGTTGGGGTCCGCCCCCGGCAGCAGGGCGTCGTTGTTGTCCACCCGGTCGCCTGACGGGTCCACGTAGCTTGCGTCGATGGTGTCATCACCCTCGGTGCCATCGATGTAGCCGTCCTTGAAGTTGAGCACCGAGCGGTTGGTATTCAGTCCCTCAAATGGCCCGGTGTCGTAGGTCGCGTTCGTCGGAATCTGCACGCTGACGATCGGATAGGCCGACAACTGCGTCTCGTTGCCGATCGGGTTGGTGGAGGACGGTGGCGCAATGAAGACCCGCCCGTCGGTGTCCTGAAACACCCGCAGCGTGGTCGTGATGGTCCGGGTGCCGCCCCCCTCGATCCGCTGCGTGACCTCGGCCGTCACTCGCAGCCCGGTATCAAGCCTGGTGGAGTAGACCGTGTCGCCGATCCGGTAGCTGATCCGGTCGGTGCTGTTGTCGTGGTTGAACCCGATGAGGCCGTTGTCGTTGACGTCGTTCAACGAAATCCGCGTGCTGCTGGCGAACAGGGGCGAATCCGTCGAGCCGAAGGTCTTCCCGCCCAAGACCGTGGCGTAGTTTTCCGGCGTCCGGTTCGTTTCATTAGGATCCATGTCGGCGAGTGTGCCGAGGTTGATCATCGTGTACTGCCTGACAGCCATGTCTTCCCCTTCGAACAGGTCACCGCCCCCGGCTCCCAGAGCGTATGCTGCAGGGCGGACAACAGAGGCGAAAGCGTCATTTTACTTTATGCACAGATGATAGCAAGACGAGAACCCTTAGGCAATGTTGACAAATGGCAACGTCTGAAGCTGAAGCAGGCGATGTCGATTAAGCCGAAGAAATTATTACGGTTCTGTCGCATCCGGATCATAGGCAGCGCATGACAGCTCTCGATGTCTTCTTGGGCTTTATCAGTGGCATAGCCGATGTTGCGACCAAAACGGGATGTATCGTCAGGTTATCGGTGCGGGCCTGCTGCATGTCTTTAGCCGTTGCAGACCGAATGATCGCCTCTGGCATCTCTCATACGCGACATGCGTTTGCCCACGAACGCAGGCTACCATCCTTGTCAGTGTCGACAAGGATGGTAGCTGAGTTACTGGCGTGGGGCACCATCAGCTCACAGGCCTAAATGCGACAGCAACCAGAAAGACATGTCAGACCTTGTCCAATTGGGTGGCTGAGCGTCACCGCAGTTCACGGCCTCAGCAGCACTTTGCCCTTCTTGCCCGGCGCAAGGGAGGCCTTGACGGCATCGGTGATTTGCTCAAACGCAAACACCGCCTCGACCGGCAGGTCCAGTTCGCCTGTGGCGACAAGGCGTAGCAGCTCGCCGATCAGACGGATTTTCGTGTCGGTCGGCATGGCCTCGCTGACCTTGGAGCCCCAAAATCCCTTCACCACAGCCTGCTTGAAGATCAGGTCGCCCGAGGCGATCTGCATCGGTTCCCCGTTCATCGTGCCGAAGGACACCAGCAGCCCGTTTTCACCAAGAAGCGACAGCAGGTCTTTGCTGGCCGTGCCGCCGATGGAATCCACCGCCGCGCGAATGGATGCACCGCCGGTGATCGCCCGCACGCGGTCCTGCCAGCCCTCGGTCGCTGTTGAGACAGCATTGCCGATTCCAACTGCGGAAAGTTCGTCGACCCCGGCATCGCGGCGCACAAGGTTGACGACATGCACACCGCGCGCCGTGGCCAACCTTGCCAGAATCTTGCCAACCGCGCCATTTGCGGTGTTCTGGATCACCCAGTCCCCGCTTTTGACGTCAAGAAATTCCAGCAACGAGATTGCGCTGAACGGCATGGCGATAAGCTGCGCAGCCGCTTCGTCTGAAATGGCGTCCGGGACAGGAACCAGTGCGGTGGCAGGTGCCACAAAATACTCCGCCCAAGCGCCATGAACGCCCGCGACCGCGACCCGCTGCCCAACTGTCACGCCCGTCACATCCGCGCCCAGGGCGTCGATGGTGCCGACCGCTTCCGAGCCGCCGATGGCAGGCAGCTCGGGCTTGTAGCCATAGCTGCCACGCACCGTCCAGAGGTCGTGATTGTGGATCGGCGACAGGATGGTCCTGATGCGTACCTGACCGGGACCGGGCTGCGGGATGGCGCTGTCCGACACGATCAGGACGTCGGCCGGTTCGCCAAACGTGGTGTGAATGTTACCGCGCATGATGTTTCATTACACAGTGGTGACGTGCAGGCGCACATCGATGTTATTACGTGTCGCATTGGAATAGGGGCAGACCTGATGCGTCGCCTCGACCAGGTCGCGCGCCGTGGCCTCATCCAGACCGGAGAGTTTAACATGGATGTCGATGTCCAGCTTGAACCCGCCATCCGGCAGTTGGCCGATACCGACTTCGGCTGATGTTTTGCTGCCGCTCAGTGCCAGTTTTCGAACCTGGGCGACATGGTGCAATGCGCTGTCAAAACAGGCAGCATACCCCATGGCGAAGAGCTGTTCCGGGTTCGCGCCCGGCTTGCCGGAGTTCGGCGCCGTCAGGTCGAGCGCAAGGCTGCCGTCATCCAGCGCCGTGTGGCCCGAGCGGCCACCGATGGCCGTGGCGCGTGTTTTGTAGAAAATCTTCATTATGCCGTTCCTTTCGTCTGCAAAGTAGGATCTGCCGGACAAGCCAGAAGCTGTTTCGTGGCGACCATGGCCCGCTCCATCGGCATGTGGCTACGGGTCAGCTTGGCAAGCAGCGCGGCACCAAGCCACATCTGGTAAAGAACCTGCGCCAAAGCCTCTGGTTCCGGTCCAGGTGGAAGCGAACCATCGTCCCGCGCCTCGACGATCAGAGTGGTGATGCGATGCAACACTCGTTCGATGCCATCGCTGAGGACCATCCGCATGGCTTCAGACAGGTCGGCAACCTCGGCCGACAGCTTGACGGCAAGGCAGTCTTCCGCCCATCCGCGCCCTGCGGTCTCTCCCGCATCTGGATCGAGCCACGCTTGCCAGTAGCGTAGCAGCCGCTGACGTCCATTTTCGGCTTCAATGGCAAGCAACTGGTCAAGCCGGTCGCCGTACTCTGTAACGTAGTCGTCCAAAAGCGCGCAACCGAACGCCTCCTTGGACGCGAAGTAGTGATAGAACGAGCCTTTTGGCACACCAGACCCCTTCAGGATTTCCTGAAGACCGAGTGCGGAAAAGCCCTTGCTCAGGACAAGCCTGTAGCCGGTGTCGAGAAGATTCTGCCGTGTGGCTTCAGCTTTGGATGTCAGTGTCATACAAGGGATATAGGCGTTAATAGACCAGTCGTCTAGGGCGTGTTGACAAAAGGGGTTCACCGGGCGCGGTGATCGTGATTCAAGCTGGTATCTGCAATGGAGACCAGCGT
>NZ_VJYZ01000010.1 GCF_007018965.1 Paracoccus marinus | reverse complement strand
GCCATCGAGGACCTCATGCCCTGGCGCTTCAACCAGCCGTCAAGCATCGCCGCATAGGGCAACGACCTCGCGCTTACCTTAAAACGAACGCCGAAGTCAAAACGACCTGACAGCGGGCAGCGGAAACTGCAGGTCGTCTGCGCGCACGGCACCAAGGAATTGGCGCGGCTGAGTCCTGCTGATCCCGGCGTCAAACCAGTGCTGCGCCTCGGTGCGCCCGTCGTCGTCCAGCAGTGCCGGACTCAGATACCCGTCTGCGTCGATGTAGATCTTGGGCCGGCCACGGCATCTGAGACTCACAAAATGCTGAAGGCGATGCGTATCCGGATCTCGGCAGCCTGGCGGCTCGGGTTCCTCGAGGCGATACGCTTCCCGAACACTTGACGCAGCGCATGTTTGTCTCGACCCTTCACGTGCCTATTTATTACTCAATAGGGTGCCGATCTCCATGAGACCAGCAGAGGAGCGAAGCGGGACTGGGAGCGGCGATGCTGTTGGCAAACCGTCAAGTTTGACTCGGCGACAGGCGGGACAATTCATCGCTCCGCCCCGCTCGCTGGAGCGCCGCTTAGTCTGTCGCGGACGGCCGCGATCGCCTCAATCTCGATCATGACCCTGGGGTCATAGAGCGCCCGGACTTCGGCGATCGTGTCGGCGGGATAGGGCTCCTGGAAGAACTTCCTGCGCATTTCGACAACCTCCCCGAAGTTGCCCATGTCGGTGACGAAGATCGTCACCTTGATGATGTCCCGAAGACTCGACCCGCCGGCCTCCAGCGCCCGTTGCAGGTTCGCGAATGCCTGCTCAGCTTGCTCGCGGAAGCCGCCCTCGACGATTTTGCCGTCTTCGCCGGCGCCTGGCCGGACACGAACAGCAGGTTGCCGAACCTGATCCCCTGCGACAGCAGGAAGGGAGCGTAGTTGTCAGGGGTGGTGTGGACGCGTTCGAGTTTCACGATCTTCTCCTTCGTCGCCTATTTGGGTGAAGCTGGCTTCACCGCTGTTCTGGCCCATGACCGGAAAATGCGGCTTGTCGCGCTGATCGACAAACTCCAAATTGTCACCTGACAGATGAACAGGGATCATGTGTGCGGCGACGGCTACCCCCCTTCTCGGCTTTGCGAGCCTTCGAGGCGGCTGCGAGGCACGGCAGCTTCAAGCAGGCGGCAGCCGAGCTTGCCGTCACGCCTACAGCCATCAGCCACCAGGTCCGTTCGCTGGAGGACCACGCCGGCCTCCCGCTGTTCGAGCGGCGGACCCGCAAGGTCGTGCTGACGGACGCAGGCGCCCAGCTCTATCCGGTGCTGCGCAGCGGCTTCGATGCTTTCGCGGACGAGATGGAACGGCTCACCCGGCGCAGCAGCCGCCATGGGGTAACGATCTCGGCGACGATCGCCTTCACGGCTCGTTGGCTGGTGCCGCGCGTTACCGCGTTCCGCACGCTCCACCCGCAGATCGACCTCCATCTCCATGCTTCTGACGACGTGGTGGACATGGGCTCAGGCGGCGTCGACATCGCCATTCGCTATGGCGCTGGACCCTATCCCGGCTTCGCCGTCACGCCCTTGTTCGCTGATCGCTTCGCGCCCGTGTTCAACCCGATCCTCGGAACCGTCACCGCGGAAAGCCTGGGTGAGCAGCCGCTTATCGATTTCGCGTGGCGGCGCCGCGATCCGGACAACCCGACTTGGTCGCGCTGGTTCGCGCAAGCCGGCATGCCGCAGCCCATCGACCCGCCCCTGCTGCACTTCTCTGAGGAAAGCCACGCGATCCAGGCCGCCGTCGCGGGGCAGGGCATCGCGCTCGTCAGCCTGGCGCTGGTCAGGGACGAGCTTGCGGCGGGGCAACTGGTGCAGCCATTCGGGCCGATGATCGCGGGCTTCCGCCATCACCTCCTCACGCGGGAGGCCGACGCCAATTCACCAATTAGCGCCGTTCGCCGCTGGTTGATCTTGGAGGCGGAATCGGCTGGGTAGCACCACCGCGACCACCTTGCGGGTTTTACTCGACCGGCTCGGACGCCAAAATAAGCACCGCGACCATTATCTGCGCAAGCAGGGGCTCGGCGCTTCGTAACCAGGAACTACAGCCGGCAGCAGGCGGTTGCCGTCATGGTCGGCGTGCTGCTCGATCCGGAAAGGTAAGTCGTGCCACCGATCCGCAATGCGCTGGCTGAAACGGCATCGACAACCCTCCTGCGCCTGCGGCCGACTGCCGCGGGTGAGCCCTACGTGCGACCGTCTTCACTCTTCACAGCCGCAGACTTCGACATGGAACATGATCGCAAACCGCCGCGCGCGCCTAGCTGCGGAGCCATCCGGGTGTCGCACCTCTTCTTCGCCTTCGGTCATCCGACCCGCACCTTGAAACCGAAAAAGCCAAAAGCAACCGCCTGACCTTCCACCAGCGCAAAGACCTCGCTGGCTCCGGCAGTTCGGCGGTGGGCTGCCTGAGCGTACGACCGATGGAGATAATGCGCCCCTCAGCAGCAGCACCGTTCCGACCGGGAGCGTCACTGTGCCGATCGACAGGTTGACGATGATGACGATGCCGAAATGCACCGGGTCGATGCCGAAATGCGCCAGCACCGGCTTGAGCAGGGGTACCGGCACAATCATCAACGTCGTGCCCTCGACGATCGTGCGCAAGACCAGCAGCATCACATTCACCGCACCGAGGAAGGCATCTGTGTTTTTGGTCAGCCCCGTGATCAATACCGCCATGGCGATACCGGCGCGCTGGTTCGAGAAGATACAGACGAGCCCTAAGATCGTTATGATGACGAGGAGGATCGCGGCCGTCTGCCGCGCAGTGTCGCCGAGCGCGCGGGCCTTGTCTCCGAAGGTCGTATCGCGACAGAGGAGGAAACCATGATCAGCGTCTGGATTGCGATGGTCCGGCCTCGGTCGGGGTGACGATGCCTGTGCGGATGCCGCCGACGATCACCATGACCAGCGCCAGCGGGGAACCGGGAGCGCGCGTGCGACCGCGCCAGACCGGCGCGGCTGGCGATGCTCGCGGTTGGCTCAGCAGCGTCGTCCCTTCGTGGGCGGCTCCGGATCAGGATGGCTGCGCCCCCGGGATGGCGCGGTCCAGATGGGTGTACCCGCCATCGGGGAAGAGCCACTGCCCGGTGGTATGGCTCGCGCGATCCGACAACAGGAAGGCGCAGGTGTCCGCAATCTCACGCGCGGTCGTCATCCGGGCCCCCAGCGGGATCCGGGCGGTGATGTCGCGCAGCTTGGCCTCCGGGTCGGGCAGTGTGTCCAGCCAGCGGCGATAGAGCGGCGTCATCACCTCAGCTACGACCATGGCATTAACGCGCACCCCGTCGGGCAGGAAGTCGACCGCCCATTCCCGCGTCAGTCCCAACTCGGCCGCCTTGGCCGCGACATAGGCCGAGGTGCCCCCCTGACCTGTCAGCGCGGTCTTCGAACTGATGTTCACGATAGCGCCACGGCTGGCGCGCAGGTCGGCGGCCAGCAGGTGCACCATCGTGTAATAATGCACGAGATTGCGGTCCAGGCTGACGCGGAACGCCTCCGGCCCGGCCTCCAGCCCAACCCCGTCATTGGCGCCCGCGTTGTTCACCAAGCCGTGGATGGTGCCATGACGGCTCCGGATCGTCTCCACCGCGGCGCGGCAGGCGGCGTCGTCGGACAGTTCCGCCTGCACGAAGTCCGCCCCCGTCTTCGCCTGCCAGCCCGCGTCCGGCGCGCTGCGCGACAGGATCACCGGCTGCGCGCCCTCGTCGGCCAGCACCTCGGTGATGGCCGCCCCAATGCCCGATCCGCCGCCGGTGACGACGACGACCCTACCCGTCAGGTGAAGGTCCATGGCCTATCCCCCGAACCGGTATTTCTCGAGGCTATCGGGCTTCATCTCGATCGAGAAGCCGGGCATGTGCGGGGGCATGTAGGCCGCGTTTCCGATGCGGACCGGGTCGATGAAATGCTCGTGCAGGTGATCGACGTATTCGATCACCCGGCCTTCGCGCGTACCGGCGATGCACAGAAAGTCGATCATCGACATGTGCTGGACATATTCACACAGACCCACGCCGCCCGCATGCGGGCAGACCTTCAGTCCGTTTCTTGCGGCCATGAGCATCACCGCCAATACCTCGTTCAGCCCGCCCAGCCTGCACGAGTCGATCTGGACCACATCGATGGCCCCCTCCATGATGAACTGCTTGAACATGATGCGGTTCTGGCACATCTCGCCGGTCGCGACCTGCACCGGAAGCACACCCTCGCGGATCTTGCGATGGCCGGCGACATCGTCGGGGCTGGTCGGCTCCTCGATGAACCACGGATTTACGAAGGCGAGCTTCTTCACCCATTCGATGGCCTGATACACCTCCCACACCTGGTTGGCGTCGATCATCAGGTTGACGTCGGGGCCGACCGTCTCGCGGGCGATGGTCAGGCGGCGGATGTCATCGTCCAGATCGCGACCGACCTTCATCTTGATGTAGTTGAAGCCCGCATCCACTGCCTCACGGCAGAGCCGGCGCAGCTTCTCGTCGTCATAGCCGAGCCAGCCCGCGCTGGTGGTGTAGCAGGGATAACCCTCGCGCTCGAGGGTCGCGATGCGGTCCGCCTTGCCCTCGGCCTGCTGCGTCAGGAACTCCAGCGCCCATTCGGGCGTGATGCAGTCGGTCAGATAGCGGAAGTCGATCAGACGCACGATCTCGTCGGGCGTCATGTCGGCCACCAGCCGCCAGACCGGCTTGCCTTCCATCTTCGCCCACAGGTCCCAGACCGCGTTCACCACGGCGCCGGTGGCCAGATGGATCGCGCCCTTGTCCGGTCCGATCCAGCGCAGCTGGCTGTCGCCCGTGATATGGCGCCAGAAGCCGCCCATGTCCGCTGTTACCCAGTCCATGTCGAGGCCCACGACCAGCGGGCGCAGCGCCTCGATCGCGGCCACGCAGATCTCGTTCCCGCGCCCGATGGTGAAGGTCAGGCCGTGGCCCTGATGCGGGCCGTCGGTTTCCAGGATGACATAGGCCGCCGAGTAGTCCGGGTCGGGATTCATCGCGTCAGAGCCATCCAGCGCCTGGCTGGTGGGGAAGCGCACGTCGAGCGTGCGCAGGCCGGTGATCCTCGTCATGCCTTCACCACCTTCTGCGTCTGCTCGCCCAAGCCCTCGATTCCCAGGCGCATGACCTCGCCGCCCTTCAGATAGACCGGCGGCTTCTGCCCCAGTCCCACGCCGGGCGGCGTGCCGGTCGAGATCACGTCGCCCGGTTGCAGCGACAGGAAGCGCGACAGATAGGCGATGATCTGCGGCACCTTGAAGATCATCGTCGCGGTCGAGCCGTCCTGATAGCGGTGGCCATCCACTTCGAGCCACATTTTCAGGTCGTTGACGTCGCCCGCCTCGTCGGGCGTGACCAGCCAGGGACCGATGGGGCCGTGCGTGTCGTGGCCCTTGCCCTTGTCCCAGGTGCCGCCGCGCTCGATCTGCCACTCGCGCTCGCTGACATCGTTGACGACGCAGTAGCCCGCAATGTGGGATGCCGCCTCGGCCTCCTCGATGTAGCGGCCGCCCTTGCCGATCACGACGCCCAGTTCGACCTCCCAGTCGGTCTTGACCGAGCCGCGGGGGATTTCCACGTTGTCGTCCGGCCCGCAGATGGCGCTGGTCCATTTGGCGAAGACCACCGGTTCCTTCGGGATCTCGGCGCCGGTCTCGGCGGCGTGGTCGGCATAGTTCAGGCCGATGCAGATGAACTTGCCCACGCCCCCCACGCAGGGGCCGATCCGCGGCGCGCCGTCGACCTGCGGCAGCGAAGCCGCGTCCAACGCCGCGAGCCGCGCGATGCCCTCGGGCGTCAGCGCCTCGCCCGCGATGTCGTCCACGTGGGCCGACAGGTCGCGGATGCGGCCCTCGGCGTCCAGCAGCCCCGGTTTTTCCTGGCCCACCGGGCCAAAGCGCACAAGTTTCATGTGTCCTCCGTTGGTTCGGCCCGGGCACCTCGCGCGCCCGGACCGGTTGCGCCGATCAGTCGTAGAGGACCGCGGCGATCTGCGGATCGTCGATGTTGGTCTTGTCGTACCAGTAGAACCCGGTATCGATAGTCTTCGGCAGCGTCTCGCCCTTGGTCGCGGCGACGGCGGCCTTGACCGTCTCGTAGCCGATCCCGACCGGGTTCTGCGTCACCGCGCCCGCCATCTCGCCGCTGCGGATCGCGTCCTTCTGGGCCTTGCCGGAATCGAACCCGACCACGACGGTCTTCGACCCCATCTCGCGCACGCCGTTGAGGACGCCGATCGCCGAGCCCTCGTTGGTGCCGAAGATGCCCTTGATGTCGGGATTGGCGGCGAGCAGCGCCTTGGTGATCTCGGTCGATTTCAGGTGGTCGCCGTCGCCGAATTCGATCGCCACGATCTCGATGTTCGGGAACTTGGCCTTCATCTCGTCCACGAAGCCGTCGCGGCGGTCGATGCCGGTCTGTGTCGCTTGGCTGTGGGCGATGACGGCGACCTTGCCCTCCCCGCCGATCATCTCGCCCAGCTTGTCGGCGGCGAGCGCGGCTGCGGCCTTGTTCTCGGTCGCGGCGGTCGTGACCGGGATGTCGCTTTCCACGCCCGAGTCGAACGCGATCACCGGGATGCCCGCGTCCTGCGCCTGCTTCAGCTGCGGAATCAGCGCTTGGCTGTCGAGCGCGGCAATGCCGATCGCGGCCGGCTTGTTGGCGAGCGCCGCGGACAGCATGTCGATCTGCTTGTCCACCTGCGTCTCGTTGTCGGGCCCGTCGAAGGTCACCCTGACGCCGAGTTCCTGCCCCGCCTTGTCGGCGCCCTTCTTCACCGCCTGCCAGAACTGGTGCTGGAACCCCTTGGAGATCAGGGGGACGTAGACGTCCTGCGCGAACGCCGCGCCGGCTCCCGCCAGCAGCGAAAGCGCCGCTGCCGCGCCCATCATGTGCCGTCTTGTGAACATGGTTTCTTCCCTTGCGTTCACGATCACACTTCTGCCCGGCGGACCTTCCTCCTGCCCGGTCCGGGCTGTCGTTCCTCAGGCCGCGCCGCGGCGGCGAAGCTGGTCCGCGTAGACCGCGGCGATGATGATGAGCCCGGTCACGACCGTCTGCCATTCCGGCGCCACCGACATGACCCGGAGGCCGTTCGTCAGAACCGACATGATCAGCGCGCCGATCACCGTCCCCAGGATCGTGCCGCGCCCGCCCGAGAGCGTCGTCCCCCCGATCACCACGGCCGCGATCGCCTCGAGCTCGTAGCCAAGCCCCAGCGCCGGCTGGGCCGAGTTGAGCCGGCTCGAGATCAGCACCCCCGCGATCCCCACGATCGCGCCCGCGCGCGCATAGATCCCGATCTTCCAGCGGTCGGTGTTGACGCCCGACAGGCGCACCGCCTCCTCGTTCGAGCCGAGCGCGAAGGTGTAGCGGCCGAGCACCGTCCGGCCGAGGATCCAGGCGACGACGCTTGCCACCACGAACAGCACAAGGACGCCGTTCGGCAACGGGAACTGCGGAATCATGCGCCCGATCAGCGAGCCCTGCGAGATCGCGGTGTAGCCCTCAGTCTCGTTGAAGTAGATCGGCTTCGTCCCGGTCACGATCAGCGACATGCCCTTGAGGACAAGCATCATTCCGAGCGTCGCGATGAAGGGCGGGATCTTCGCCTTGGCGACGAGGGTGCCCGAGATCGTCCCGACCAGCGCGCCGGTGGCGATGGCGACGACAACCCCGGCGGGCAACGGCGCGCCGAGCCAAGTCAGCACCACCCCCGACATCACCGCGCAGAAGGTCATCAGCGTCCCGATCGACAGGTCTATCCCCCCGGTGATGATGATGAGCGTCACCCCCACCGCCAGCACCCCGTTCACGGAGGTGGCCTGCAGGATCGAGATGATGTTGGCGGTCTGCAGGAAGCTGGGGCTGGCCAGCGAGAAGCCGACCACCAGCACGATCAGCCCCGCAAAGGCCAGGAGCTTCTGGTAGGCCCCGCCCGCGAGCGCCGCGCGGGTCGTGGTCCCGTCCTCTTTCGCCGTCGTGTCGCTCATGTCGCCGTGCCCTCCCGCAGCGTCGCCAGTTCCATGATCGCTTCCTGCGCGGCGCCGCCGGGCAGGATCCCCGTCAGCCGCCCCTCGCACAGGACCGCGATGCGGTGCGACAGGCGCAGCACCTCGGGCAGTTCCTAGGATATCACGATGATCGCCTTTCCCTGCGCCGCCAGATCGTTCAGGAGGCGATATATCTCCGCCTTTGCGCCCACGTCGATGCCGCGCGTCGGCTCGTCGAAGATCAGGATGTCGCAGTCGCGCAGCAGCCACTTGGCGATCACCACCTTCTGCTGGTTGCCGCCCGACAGAAGCCGCACCTCGCGCCGGTCGCTCGGCGTGCGGATGCGCAGCCGGTCGATGTAGGACCGCGCGAATCGCGCGAGCGCCGGCTCGTCGATGCGGCCCGGCGCGTCGGTGTGGCGCGGCATGCTGGCCAGCGCGATGTTGGCGCGCACGTCCATCCCCAGCGCGAGGCCGTATTGCTTGCGGTCCTCGGACAGGTAGCCCAGCCCCGCGCGCACCGCGTCGGCGGGGGTGCGGATCCTCACCTCGCGCCCGTGGATCAGGATCTGGCCGCGGTCGGCCGGCTCGGCCCCGAAGATGGCGCGCGCAAGCTCGATCCGGCCCGCGCCCATCAGCCCCGCGAAGCCGAGGATCTCGCCCCGCTTCACGGCAAAGGAAATGTCGTGAAGCTCGGTCCCGCGCGACAGGTTCCGCACCTCCAGCGCGACCGGGACGTTCGAGAGGTCCGGGATCGCCACTCTTTCATCGGTCAGCTCGCGCCCGACCGTCATCGCGATGATGCGCGAGATCGGGGTGTGCGCCGCCTCGACCGTCCCGACAAGGGCGCCGTCGCGCATCACGGTCACGCGGTCCGAGATGCGCCGGATCTCGTCCATCTTGTGGCTGATGTAGACGATGCCGACTCCTTCGGCCTTGAGCCTCGCGATGATCGCGAACAGCTCCACGATCTCGGCGTCATTCAGGGCGGCGGTCGGTTCGTCCATGATCAGGACGCGCGACCGGTAGGACAGCGCCTTTGCAATCTCGATCATCTGCTGGCGCGCGATGGTCAGGCCCGCGACCGGCGTGCGGGGTCGAGGCTCATGTGCATCCGCCGCAGGATCGCCGCGGCGTCGGCGTTCTGGCGTCCCTCGTCGATGCGCCCGAAGGACAGGCGCGGCTCGCGCCCGATCCAGATGTTCTGCGCAACGGTCAGGTCGCGCATCAGCGCGAGTTCCTGATGGATGATCCCGATCCCGTGGTCCTGCGCCGCCTTGGGATCCGGTAGCGCGACCTCGCGCCCGTTGACGAGGATCCGCCCCGCGTCAGGCTGGTAGACGCCCGAGAGACATTTCATCAGCGTGGACTTGCCCGCGCCGTTCTCGCCCATCAGCGCGTGGACCTCTCCCGCGCGGAGATCGAAGTCCACGGACTTGAGCGCTTGGACGCCGGGAAAGCGCTTGTCGATCGCCTCCATTCGGACCAGCTCGGTCATGGCGCCACCCCATAGAAGCGCGCGGCGTTGCCGCCCATCACGGCGGCGCGGTCGGCCGCGGACAGGCCGCCAAGCAGCGCGTCGGTGAGCGACAGCCATTCGTCGAAGGTCGCGGCGACCGTCACCACCGGCCAGTCGCTGCCCCAGACGAGCCGCTTGGGGCCGAACCATTCGAGCAGCCTTGCGACGACGGGTTGCAGCGCGCGGGCCGGGTCGGCGAGTTCCTCCGGCGACAGCTCGGTGAACAGGCCCGACAGCTTGCAGTAGATGCGAGGGCCAGAAGCGAGCGCCTGCATCCCCGCGGTCCACTCCGCCCTGTCGCCCGGCTGCGGCTTCGCGGCGTGGTCGATGATGATCGGCAGGTCCGCATTGCCAGCGGCGAACCGCGCCAGCACCGGCAGGTGCCGCGTCGTAACCAGCGCTTCGAAGCAGAGTCCGTGCTCTCCGAGCGCCTTCAGCGCGTCGGGGCGGGGGCCGGTCAGCAGCCAGTCCGTCGCCTGGATGTCCTGCAGCATCGGCCGCACGCCGCGGAGCAGCGGGTTTTGCGCCCGGCCGGCAATTGCGCGGGGCGCATCGGGATCGGCGAGATCGACCCAGCCGACGACACCGGCAATCCGGGCATCTTTCGCGGCGAGGTCCAGCAGGAAATCCGTCTCTGCCAGCGTCGGCGCGGCCTGCACGACGATCATCCGCCCGTCGCCCGGATAACCGGCCGGCATGAAGTCCCGCCGCAGCGCCGCGACGCGACCCGTCGCGGCGTCGAGCCAGCCATAGTCCCCGCGAGACATCTGCCAGAAGTGGCAATGCGCATCGATCCTGTGCAACGCCGGCCCCTCCCCTGGCTGCGAAGCTGAATGGTCCGTTCTCAGATGGTCACGCCGCCATCCACCAGCACCGCCTGACCGGTGACGAACCGGCTTTCGTCCGACAGCAGATAGACCACCATCGGCACGATATCCTCGACCGTGGCCAGCCGCCCCATCGGCTGCCGGGCGATGAAGTCCTTTTCCGCCTGCACCGGATCGGCGGCGGCGGCGATGCGCCCGCGCAGGCTGGGAGTGTCGACCGTGCCGGGGCACAGCGCGTTGCAGCGGATGCCCTGCGCGACAAAATCCGCGGCAATGCCCTTGGTCAGCCCGATCACGGCGGCCTTGGTCGCACCGTAGGCGGTGCGGTTCACGAACCCCTTTACTGACGAGGCCATCGACGCCATGTTCAGGATCGACGCCGTCCCCGTCTCGTCCGCACGCTCCAGCATTCCCGGCAGCACGGCGCGGGTCAGGCGGACCATTGAGGTGACGTTCAGCGCGACACTGCGTTCCCACTCGGCGTCCGTCAGATCGAGGATGGTGCCGTGGGGCACGATGCCCGCGCAGTTGAAGAGGCCGTCCAGCCGTCCCACGCGCCCAACGATGTCCACGATTGCATCCGCATCGGTGACGTCGAGGGCAGCGATCTCCATCCCTTCCAGCCCGCGAAGAAGTCCTGCGTCGAGGTCGGTGGCGATGACCTTCGCACCCTCGACGGCCAGCGCGAGCGCGCCCGCGCGTCCGATTCCTTAGCCTGCGGCCGTGACGAGGATGGTTTTTCCGTCCAGCCGCATCAGACCCTCCCAGTCCTCTGCCTGTTCGTATATAAACACTCTATCCTCATATAAATCATTGACGCAAGCGATTCTCCCGCGTTGCAATGAGTGGGAGGGTTCCGGCAAACGCGATCCTGACTCTGCCGGTTACGGAGCATGGCCATGAACAACCACTCCGCACCCCACCCTGAACAAGGCGACGCTCCGATGGACCGCTACCGCGCGCCCGCGCTCGACAAGGGGCTCGACATCCTTGAGGTGCTGGCCGACCAGGCGCGCGGCCTCACCCGGTCCGAGATCGTGAAGGAGCTGGGGCTCAGTCCGTCGCAGATCTACCGGATGCTCGAACGGCTGGTGGCACGCGGCTATGTCACCCGCGACGAGGGTGGCGACCGTTATGCGCTGACGATGAAGCTGTTTCTGCTTGCCACCCGCCACCCTCCCCTGCGCCGCCTAGTGGCGCAGGCGCAGCCTCTGATGGACGAATTCGCCCGCGACATCCGCCAGTCCTGCCATCTGGTCGTGCCTGAAGGCGGGGCCGGCATCATCGTGGCCCAGGCCAGCCCGCAGGGACACTGGGAGTTCCGGGCAAGGATCGGCGGGCGCCTGGACCTGTTCGCCACCGGTTCGGGCCTGACCCTTCTGGCCTTCCAGCACCCTGAACGGGTGGCCGAAACCCTGGGCCAATGGGGCATTGCCGACGCAGAGGCGCGGCTTTCACAGCTGGCCGATCACCTGCGTGCCGTGCGCACGCAGGGCGCCCGGATCGAGCCTTCCGCCCAGCTCGTCGGTGTGACCGACATCAGCGTGCCGGTGCCGGGTCACGGCGGAGAGGCGATCGCGGCCCTGACCTGCGCCTATATCGAGCATCCCGGCGAGGCGGGCGAGGAAGGACGTGCCCGCGCGCTGGCGGCACTGAAGACGCTGGCGGCGCAAATCTGATGCGGTCCTCAGGCTGAAATCACGCCCTTGCGAAGGATGAAGTTGCCGTAGGGGCGGGTCTCGGCCGTGCGCAGGACGGCAAAGCCGCGCCTGGCCCGTTCGTAGAAGGCAAAGCGTTCGAGCGCGGCGGAACGCACCCCTTGGGCCGCCAGCAGCGGCGCCGCCTCGGCCAGTACCGCCGGCACCGCCGCGGCGTCGCCCACGACCTGCATCGTCAGGACCGGATCGGGCTCATAGGTGTCGAGCGGAAGCAGCGACAGGATCGCGCGCAGGGCCGCCACCGCATCGCAGTCGATCCGCAGTTCTTCCCCCGCGACCGTGTGCCGGGCAACGGCGGCCGAGGGGAAGTTCGCATCCGAAACCACGATCTCGTCGCCATGTCCCATCCGGGCCAGAGCCCGCAGCAGATCCGGGCCGATGCGCGCGTCGATCCCCTTGAGCATGGCGCCGTCTCCTTTCCGGCTGGAACTCTGACACAAGGAAAGAGCGGGTCAACCGGATTGTCCGCCGGCAGAACCGGCATTGCCCTGAACCGGAGAGAGAACAGATCTGCGCCTGAGCGATGGCCAAAATCTTCATGACTTCCGCCGTCTGGCCACGCGACGCCTGCCTGGCCCAACCTTCGATTACATCGACGGCGGCGCCGACAGTGAGGTCACGCTGCGCCGCAACAACCAGCCGTTCGAGGACGTCGATCTCGTGCCGAACACTTTGCAAGATGTCTCGGACGTCGATCTGTCGGTTAGCGCAATGAGACAGAAGCTGGCCCTGCCGATTCACCTCTCGCGCACTGCTCTCCACCGACTTTTCCATCACCCGGGCGAACGTGCCGCCGCCGCGGATGCGGCCGAAAAATTCGGCTCCGTGTTCGGCTGTTCCTCGCCGGGAACCGTGTGGATGGAGGGATTGGCGAAAGCCGAGCGAGCCGCGTCCGTGAAAACGAAACCGCGCGGGCGAAAGACGCCGGTCGGTGATATCAGGACTGCCGCCAGCTCTTACAGCTTTCGGTCGGTTCCGGCACTGCAAATGAACGGGTCTTAGTAGTAGTTAGTCCACTGAGTCTTGGCGATAAAAAGAAAGCGTCGACTAATAAGACGGAGGTTTTTCAGCAGGTCGGCCGTGATCAGGGCGTCCAGGTAGAACTGGTTCCGCATATCGCGACGCGCCAGACCGCGCAGGAGTAGAATCCTTTTGAATGTGGCGAAACGGGTGCCGAGTTCTTTTGTGAAGGAGGAGAGCGGATATATGCTCACCTCGTCCAGAACCACGCCTATCACCTTCGAGCCTGCCTTGAAGGGGTAGTTGCTAGAACCTTTCGCTAAACTCGGCACGATGCCGCGTTTGCGCTGCTGTGACCCCGCCGCGGAGGTCTCGTAGCCGAGTGCCAAATGGCCGGGCCGCGTTATCGTGGGACACCCAACTAGGGACGATGCGGCGGGCGTGATCGAGGCCGAAGAACGGCGTCTCGTCAAGAGTTCGTCTCTTCGAGTTGAACGCCTCGCAGATGCCGTTCTACATGGCTTGCCGGGCGATGAAATGGCAGGACAGTGCCGCCTCCTCGCGCGAAGCCAGCTTGGCCGGAGGCCGAGGCTGGCTTAATCACGCCGGGCGCACGAACATCCGTTCCGCTTCGCCACCCGCGCGGTTGCCCCGGATCGTGCGGTAGGCATGCCATGTGGCGTGACCCAGCAGGGGGAACACGACGATCAGCGCCAGCAGCCCGGTCGCGATGGACAGAAGGAACAGCGCCAGCACGATCGCGCCCCATGCCAGCATCACCGGCAGGTTGTTCCAGACCATGGCCATGCTGATGCCAAGGGCCGAAAGCGCGTCGGTCCGTTCCGTCAGCAACATCGGCACAGCAAAGACGCTGATCGCGAACGAGAATGCCGCGAACAGCGCGCCGACCGCCCCGCCCGTGATCAAGAGCGCCCATCCGGTCGGCGTCAGCATCAGCATCGGGACGATCTCGGCCGTGCCGGGAAACGGCACGATGCCGAAGAACAGCGCCCAGATCAGGACCGCGGACCGCATCCACAAAAGAAACAGGCCAAGCAGCAGCACGCCCATGAACAAGGCCTGGTGTCCCGACCTCGGCATGACGAAGAGCATGGCGGCAAGGCTCGTTCGCTGCCCGGCCTCCAGCCGGCGGCTCTTCTCGTAAAGCCCGTTGGCGACCAGCGGGCCGATCACCATGAAG
Source organism: Paracoccus marinus (assembly GCF_007018965.1). Taxonomy (GTDB): domain Bacteria; phylum Pseudomonadota; class Alphaproteobacteria; order Rhodobacterales; family Rhodobacteraceae; genus Paracoccus; species Paracoccus marinus. The sequence goes on along the minus strand of NZ_VJYZ01000010.1, from coordinate 335,909 downwards.
CCCGCGAGCGCCGGCAGCAGGACGTAGTCGTAGCGGAACCGGAACAGCAGCCACACCACGGCGATCGAAACCGCGGTGACCGCGAGTCCATAGGCCAGGCTCGGAACGGGGTTCGTCCACAGATCAGCCCATCCGGCGCGCAGCCAGCGAAAGCTCGTGTGCCATGGCAGCGCGCGGGCGTGGGGATTCTCGCGCGGCAGGGCCGGGACGACCTTGGGGATGGCACCGCCCGCATGGGGGTTGTCGGGCGGCGGCGGGTTCCTGGGTTCGGTGTGGCTCAGCATGACGGGCTCGCCGCGCGGTAGGATGCGGCGCCTTCCTTGAGGGGTTGCAAAACGCAGGCGGGTTTCGACGCGAACGAGACCGCGACGAGATGCGCGTTCGCGCTCACGAACACCACGATGACAAGCGTCGCGGCGGCCAGCGCGAACAGGCGCGGACGGGTCCAGGCGGACGACCGGGCAGCGCGGGTCATGGCGCCGCCCCGCGTTGCAGATCCTGAAGATGGACGGCCAGGATCTTGCGTTCGGTGTCGGTCAGCCTGTGTTCCCACGTGGGCATCCAGCCCTGCCTTCCGTCGTGGACGGTTGTGAACATCGACGCATCGTCGCCGCCATACAGCCAGATGTCGTCGGTCAGGTTCGGCGCGCCCAGATCGCGGCTTCCATGCGCGTCCGCGCCGTGGCAGCTGGCGCAGTTCTCGGCAAAGATCGCGGCCCCCGCCGCCGTCCGTTCAGGGGATAGCGGCGTTCCCGACAGCGACTGGACGTAGTCCACGACGGTGCGGATGTCGTCGCGCCCCAGAATGCCGTCGCGCCCGAAGGCCAGCATCTGCGACACGCGGGTTTCGGGATGATCGGCGTTGATGCCCACGCGCAGCGTTTCCATTACCGTTTCCGCGTCCCCGCCCCACAGCCAGTCGCCGTCAACCAGACTGGGAAACGCCGGACCGCCCGCCGCGTCGGCTCCGTGGCAGCCCGCGCAGTTGTCGCCGAACAGCTGGTGCGCCGTGTCGCGGACCGGCACCATCAGGCCGGGGTCGGCGAGGATGTCGGCCACCGGCAGCGCCTCGACCCGGCTGGCCCAGTCGGAACGGACAGCGTTCGCCTGGACGATATCGGCCTGAACCTCGTCGCGCTGGTCGATCCCCAGAAGCCCCCGGGTGTAGGTCGAGACCAGCGGCCAGGTCGGCAGCAGGATCCAGACGATCAGCGCCCACAGATGGGTCACGAACACGAAGAACCAGATCGAGCGGGGCACCCGCGTGTTCAGTTCGGTGATCCCGTCCCATTCATGACCGGTGGTCTGGTGACCGGTCAGCGGGTCGCGCTTTCTTACCGCCACGGCTCATCCTCCGGCAGCTGACGCGGGTCGCCCGCGGGGCCTGTCTCGTCGTCGAGGATGCTGTCGGCGGCGCGACGGAAGCGGCCGCCGAGCGACGGCCAGAACGCGTAAAGCGTGATCACGATCGACATGGCCACCAGCCAGAACAGGCCGAATGACTTCGCCATCGCGACATACCATTCGTGGGGAAGGTCCATCTTCTACTCCTCGGCCACGGGTTGAACCTGCGCGGGCAGGTCGGTGAGCTTGCCCAGCACCTGAAGATACGCGATCAGCGCATCCATCTCGGTCAGGCGATCGGCGCGGCCGTCAAAGGCGCGCACGGCCGTGCCGTCACCGTACCGGGCGGCGACCCCGTCCGCGCGCCCGCTCAACGGGCTCGCCTGCCCGATCGCGTCATCGGCCGCGCTGGCGATCATCTCGTCGGAATAAGGCACGCCGACCTTGCGAAGCGCGGCCAGACGGCCGGGCAGGCTTTCCGTGTCCAGCCGGGCATCCAGCAGGAAGGCGTATTGCGGCATGACTGACTGGGGCACCAGCGCGCGCGGATCGGCAAGGTGGCGCAGCTGCCAGTCGTCGGAATACTTGCCGCCAAGGCGCGCAAGATCCGGCCCGGTGCGCTTGGACCCCCAAAGCATCGGATGGTCGTATTTCGATTCGACCGCGAGCGAATAAGGCCCGTAGCGTTCAACCTCGTCGCGCAGGGTGCGGATCATCTGGCTGTGGCAGGCATAGCAGCCCTCGCGAACGTAGATGTCGCGGCCGGCCTGTTCGAGCGGGGTATAGACCCGCATGTGGGGGTCCGCCTCGACCGTTTCGTCGATGGTGAACAGCGGCGCGATCTCGATGAAGCCGCCGACGCTGGCAGCCAGGATGATGCCGGCGGTCAGCGCCATCGAATGCCGTTCGGCCCGGTAGTGGGTGCGCGCGTGCAGATCGAAGAAGCCGGCGAAGGGCGCGAGGAGGATCCGGAGGGGGTTCTTCATGACGTCATTCCGCTGCCGGCACGGCCGGCTCATGTGCTTCGGATGAGGTGGGGTAGTCGAGCGCGGGAACGGCGCGCGGGACATGGCGGATCGTCATGACGACGTTCCAGAAACCGATCGCCGCGCCCGTCAGGAACATGAGCCCCCCAAGCGCGCGGGCGACGTAGTAGGGGTGCATCGCCACAAGCGTATCGACGAAGGAATAGCTGAGGGTTCCGGATTGCGTGTAGGTGCGCCACATCAGCCCCTGGATGACGCCGCTGTTCCACATCGCAAAGACGTAGACGACGGTCCCCCCCAGGGCCAACCAGAAGTGCCATTCGACGGCTTTCCAGGAATACATCGTCTCGCGCCGCCACAGCACCGGCGTCAGGGCATAGATCGACCCGAACGAAATCAGCGCGACCCAGCCCATCGCGCCTGCGTGGACATGGCCGACCGTCCAGTCCGTATAGTGCGACAGGCCGTTCACGGGGCGGATCGCCATGAACGACCCCTCGAACGTCGAGAGCCCGTAGAACACCGCGGCCACCATCATGAACCGCAGGGTGGCGTCGCTTCGGACCTTGTGCCAAGCGCCGTTCAGCGTCATCAGCGCGTTCCCCGCCGAGGCCCAAGACGGCACCAGCAGCATGACCGAAAAGGTCATCCCCAGCGTCTGCACCCAGTGCGGCAGCGCGGTGTAGTGCAGGTGGTGCGAGCCCGCCCAGATGTAGAAGAACACGATCCCCCAGAACGACAGGATCGACAGCCGGTAGGAATAGATCGGCCGCCCCGCCCGCTTGGGCAGGAAATAGTACAGCATGCCGAGGAACCCCGACGTCAGGAAGAACGCGACCGCGTTGTGCCCGTACCACCACTGCGTCATGGCATCCTGCACGCCGGCGAAAGCCGAGTAGCTCTTGGCGCCGACCAGCGACGCGGGCACCGCCAGGTTGTTGACGATGTGCAGCACCGCCACCACCAGGATGAACGCAAGGTAGTACCAGTTCGCGACGTAGATATGCGGCTCGTTCCGGCGCGCCAGCGTGCGGATGTAGAGAACGAAGTAGGCGACCCAGACGACGACCAGCCAGATGTCGGCGTACCATTCCGGCTCGGCGTATTCCTTGGACTGGGTGATGCCCATCAGGTAGCCGCTCGCGGCGATGATGCAGAACAGGTTGTAGGCCATGAGCACGAACCAGGGCAGGACCTGGTTGGGCATCCGCGCCCGGCTGGTGCGCTGCATGATGTGAAAGGACGTGGCGATCAGGGCGTTGCCGCCAAAGCCGAAGATCACGCCCGAGGTATGGACCGGACGCAGGCGGCCAAAGCTCGACCAGGCGGCGTCAAAGCGCAGGTCGGGCCAGGCCAGCTGCGACGCGACCCACACCCCCATGCCCATCCCGACCACCGCCCAGAACAGCGCGATCAGGATGCCCACGCGGGTTGGATCATCGTAGTACGAGGCCGCGCGATCCTCGGTCGGCTCGGGCGCTTCCAGCTTGTCGGCGACGATGGCGAACATCGCGGCCGCGAAGATCATCACGATCCAGCCGTGCACCCCCATCGCGTCGCCCCGCCCGGCGGTCGCCATCAGCAGGCCGACCACCCCGGCGGCCGTGGCGATAAGCATCGCTGTGGCGCGTTCCTGAACCGTCAGGTTCGACATCATGGCAGGGACTCCTCGGTAGCGGATGACAGGGTGATCGGCGGTGAGGCGGGGGCAGGCGCGCGCTTGGGCGGGCGCGGGCTGTCCTCGTCGAACAGGATGCGCTCGGCATCGCCCGACAGGTCGTCGTACTGGCCGTCGCGAAGGCTCCAGAAGAAAGCGGCGACGCCCGCGATCCCCATGGCGATGGTGACGGGGACAAGAAAGGCCAGCGCCGTCATGCCGCGCCCTCGGCCGGCCTTGGCATGGCTGCCGGTTGCGGGCGCCGCGCGCCGGCGCGGTTCAGGCGCAGCGCGTTCACGGTGACCAGGATCGACGATCCCGACATCGCCAGCGCGGCGATCAGCGGCGTGACCCAGCCCGCGACGGCCAGCGGAATGGCGACGGCGTTGTAGATGACAGCCAGCGCGAGGTTCTGGCGCACGACCCGCGCGGTGTCGCGGGCAATGCGCCACGCGGCCGGCACGGCGTCCAGCCGTTCGCGCAGGAAGATCACGTCCGCCACCGTCCGGCTGGCGTCCGCCGCGGTCGCTGGCGCCATCGACACATGCGCCGCCGCCAGCGCCGCCACGTCGTTGAGCCCGTCCCCGACCATCAGAGCGCGATGCCCCTTGCCGCGAAGGTCATCCAGCGCCGCGATCTTGTCGGCGGGCGTCGCGCCGTGCAGGATCTCGGCGATCCCCAGATCCCGCGCCACCCGGCCGGCGCGGTCGGCTATGTCGCCCGACAGCATGGAAACAGGGATGCCCCGCGCCCTGAACGCCGCAAGCGCGTCATGGGCGCCGGGCCGCAGCGTTTCGATCAGATCAAACGAGACGGCGGTCCCCCCCTCGAACGCAAAGGCGGGGCTGCGGGCGCCCGGCGGCACGGTGGCGATGTCCGCGACCCAGGCGGCGCGCCCAAGCCGCGCGCGGCGCGCGTCGATCACGCCTTCGATCCCGAAACCGGGGTGCTCGGTCACGTCGGACAGCGGCGCGGAGGGGTCGGCCAGCCGCGCCGCGATCGCGCGCGCCGCCGGGTGGGCCGAACGCTGCGCCAGCGCCTTCACGGCCCCGCGGACGGCGGGATCGCGCGGCACTGCTGCGACCTGCGGCGTTCCGGTGGTCAGCGTGCCGGTCTTGTCGAAGACGGCGCAGTCGATCTCGGCAAGCCGTTCCAGCGCGCCGCCGTCCTTGAGAAGGATTCCCATGCGGATCAGCCGCCCTGCCGCCACCACATGGGCCACCGGCACGGCAAGCCCCAGCGCGCAGGGGCAGGTGATGATCAGAACGCTGATCGCGACGAACGCCGCGCGCTGCCAGTCGCCACCGGTCGCCACCAGCCAGCCCGCAAAGGTCGCCAGGGCCAGCGTGTGGACGACCGGCGCATAGAGGCGCGCGGCGCGGTCGGCGATGCGGACATAGTGGCCGCGCCCAGATTCCACTCGCCCCTGCATCTGGATCATCTGCGCGAGGAACGACGCCTCGGCCGTGCGCAGCGTGCGCGCGGCAATGGTCCCCGTCAGGTTCAGCGTTCCCGCCTCGAGCGTGTCGCCGGGACCTGCCGCGACGGGAGCCGCCTCGCCGGTGACCAGGCTACGGTCAAGGTCGGTCGCGCCCTCGACGATCTCGACGTCCACCGGCACCCGCTCATCCGGGCCGATCGACAGCATCGCGCCCACCGGCACGTCGGCAAGGGCCGCGTAGCGCAGCGAGCCGTCGTCCTTGCGGACCATCGCGCCGCGGGGCGACAGCCGGGCAAGGCCGGTCACCGCGCTGCGGGCCCGTTCGCGCATCAGGTGGTCCAGATAGCGCCCCGCCAGCAGAAACAGGAGCAGGGCAACGGCCGCATCAAAAAAGACGTGCTCGCCCCCGCGCAGCGTCTCGGCCAGGCTCAGCGCCAGCGCCAGGACCACCCCGATCGAGATCGGCACGTCCATGTTCGTGCGCCCTGCCCGCAGCGCGCCCAGCGCCGAGCGGAAGAACGGCCGCCCTGCATAGGCCACGACCGGCACGCCGATCAGCGCCGAGACAAGGTGGAACGTCGCGCGGGTTTCTTCATCCGCGCCCGACCAGACACCCACCGACAGCAGCATGATGTTCATCGCGCCGAACGCCGCGACCGCCATCGCACGCAGCAGCCCGGCGCCGGTCGCGTCACGGCTCGCATCCGCCGCGTCGCCCATGTCGGCGGGGGCGGCCGGAAACCCGAGCGCGGCGAGCGCGGCGATAAGCGGCAAGGGATCGGTGCCGGGCGCGGCGAGGGTCACGCTTGCTTGCCGCAGCGTAAGGTTGACGCGGGCCGAGGCGACGTCGCCCCGCGCGTTCAGCTCGCGTTCGATCCGCGCCACACAGCTGCCGCAGCGGATGCCGGGCACCAACAGGACGATCCGCCCGTGACCATCGGCAAGGGGGCGCACGGCGGCCTGAACCTCGGCACGGTCGAGCATGCCAGACTGCAGGCGGATGTGTTGGCTGGCTTGGTCGGGCACCACGGGTCTTCCTGCATCTGGCAGCCGGCGGCGGCGACGCTGGCCCGCCGGCAGGGGGAACAGGTGACACGAAGTGGCCGCGGCAAACTTGATCTGGATCAAGCACCGGGCGCTTTGTGCTTGGCGCGGTTGGCTTGCGGTGGGGCCGCAGGGGGTTGGCGTGCGGGGTTCTGCGTGCGGGGGGTCGCGTCAGCGCCCGGCCGCCACCTCAAGCGCGGCGGTATCGTTGATGGTGATGCACCGCCTGCGTTCGATCGAGATGATACCCGCCTTGCGCAGCGCGCTGAGGTTGCGGCTGACCGTCTCGATCGTCAGCCCCAGGAAATCCGCGATGTCGGCCCGTTTCAGCGTGATGTCGAAGGTCGTCGAGTAGCCGGGCACCAGCGGGTCGATGTGCGCCGCGAGCAAAAGCAGGAACGATGCCACCCTTTCCGGCGCGCTCTTGCGACCAAGCGTGATCATCCATTCGCGGGCGTCGTCCAGTTCGCGTAGCGCCTGCTGGTGCAGCCGGTGTTCCAGCGCCGGGGCCTGCGCCACCATCCGTTCGAGCGCGGACCTGGAAAACACGCACAGGCGCACGGTGCTGGCCGCCTCGGCGCTGACGTCGCTGCTGTCGGCGAAAGGACGGCCGAGAAAATCCGGCGCGAACTGCAGCCCGACGATCTGCTGGCGGCCATCGGGCATCAGCTTGATCAGCTTGACCACGCCGCCCAGAATGTTGGCGTAGCCGTCCGCTGGCACGCCTGCCGCAACCAGTTGCGTGCCCGCCGCCACCTCCCGCCGCGCGGTCTGGCGGCCGAGCTGCTGTAACTGCCCCGGGTCAAGCGCACCGCAGATGCCTCCGTGCCGCGCCTCGCAGGCTTGGCACAGGACCGGCACCGTCGAATTGTGAATGTCGCGACGAATCTCTTCCGTCCTTTCGTCGCCGGCCTGGAAGGCGGTGGGTTGCTGCGAACGGCCTCGAATCAAGGCACGTGGGTGGTCAGGATCGACAACCATGCGCGCGATCTTTGCAAGGGCGGCACTACGCGCCCAGAAGGCGTTCATCCTGAAGCAGGACGTCGAGGGCGTGCCGGTGGCTGAGATGTGCCGCAAGGCGGGGATCAGTCAGGCCACCTATTTTAACTGGAAGAAGCGCTACGACGGCTTGCTGCCGACCGAGATGCGGCGACTGAAGCAACTCGAAGACGAGAGCGGCAAGCTGCGCAAGCTGGTCGCGGACCTGTCGCTCGACAGGAAGATCCTGCAGGACGTCATCCGCCGAAAGCTTTGAGGCCTGGGGGCCAATCTTGGTTACCGGATGCTGCTCGTCGCGGACGCCGGCTGCCGCTGCGTCCTGCCGGGGCCATCATCCCGGCGGAGGCGATCCATGCCGTCGTTCGCACGGGTAGCGCAAGTTCATGTTGGCAAATGAGGAAGAAATAGTTTGCCTTAGTTGCTCTAAGTCATTGATCTTACTCGTGCGCTGAGGAACACTTGGGTGGCAATCCACATGTCCTGACATTTCGCCGGACTCTCCTTCCCGGTCGGGTTGTGCCCCAGGGTATGAGCCCCCGGATCGCCCGTGCGAACCCCGTCGAACCCGCGTTTGCTGCCCCGACCGCAGGGGACACGCCAATCGCAGGCGAGATTTCGGCGACCAACGGCAAGTCGGATGCGCGCCGCACGCAAGCGAACACGGCATCTTCCCCACTTTTATCGTCGGCGCGCCAGCCCGCTGCCGCTGCCATCACGATGACCAACCCCTCACCTCACGCTTGCGTGAACGCAAGTCGCCCGCCATACATGGCCTATCGCGCAACATGCACCCGAGGAGAAAAAAGCGTTGGCCGCCAGTCCCCTGCTGACGATCTTCCTGCCCCTTGCGCTTGGCATCATCATGCTGGGCCTGGGGCTTTCGCTGACGCTGGCCGACTTCACGCGCGTTGCGCGCTATCCCAAGCCGGTGCTCGTGGGCCTTGCCTGTCAACTGCTGCTGCTTCCCGTGGCCTGTTTCTTCATCGCCAAGGCCTTCGGCCTCGCGCCGGCGCTGGCCGTGGGCATGATGCTGCTCGCCGCGTCACCCGGTGGCACGACGGCAAACCTTTACAGCCACCTCGCCCATGGCGACGTGGCGCTGAACATCACGCTGACGGCGGTGAGTTCGGTGATCGCCATCCTCACCATGCCGCTGATCGTGAACTTTTCGCTGGCCCACTTCATGACTGACGATCAGGCGCTGCCGCTGCAGTTCGGCAAGGTGCTGCAGGTCTTCGTCATCGTGCTTGGCCCCGTGGCCATCGGCATGGCGTTGCGGCGCCGCTTTCCGGCCTTCGCCGCCCGGATGGAAAAGCCGGTCAAGATCGTCTCGGCGCTGTTCCTGCTCGTCATCGTCCTGATGGCGGTGATCAAGGACTGGCAGACCGTGACGACCTATGCGCCGGTGGTCGGGCTGGCCGCGCTCTGTTTCAACCTGCTTAGCCTCGCCGTCGGCTATTACGTCCCGCGGATGCTCAATCTCAGCAGGCGGCAGGCCGTCGCCATCGGGATGGAGATCGGCATCCACAACGGGACGCTGGCGATCGCGCTGGCCCTGAGCCCGGCCCTTCTCAACAACAGCACCATGGCCATTCCCGCCGCGCTCTACAGCGTCCTGATGTTCTTCACCGCCGCGGCGTTCGGCTGGTGGGTGAACTACGCGCATGGCCGCGAACTGACCGCCGAATGAAGGATGTCCAAGGCGCGCCGGCCGCGCAATCGCGCGTGCCGCCGCATTCCCGGTGCGGTGATGCGACCGACGGGCGCGGCCGGGTCGGCTCGCCTTCATGAAGGACATCGCGCTCGTGCTTGTCGTCGTCGCGGGCTGCGTGATGGCGAGCGGCGTCCTAGCCGCCGCGCTGGTGGCGTTGTCGGCGCGACGTTCGGGGCGCAGCATTCAGGCCGAGGCGCTGATCTCCATCGTCCTGCCGCTGCTGAACCGCGCCCGCAAGACCTCGACGCCCCAGGGGCGGCTCGCGGCGATCGCGGCGAACAGGAAGACGGGCGAGGCGCTGCCGCCCGCCGCGGTCAGCCGCCGGTTCCGGTTTCGCCAGCAGGATGTGGACGGCGGCCGGGTGTTTGGCCTTGGCCAGAAGGGCGATCACGGCGATCTGCACATCCTGTATCTTCACGGCGGCGGGTTCGAGCTTCATCTGCTGGCGCAGCACTGGACCATCATTGCGGGCCTTGCCGACCGGCTTCCCGCCGACGTGACGATCCCGCTTTATCCGCTGGTGCCGGAGCACGATCACAAACCCGCCTACGCCCTGATCGAGCGCGTTTACCACGACCTCGTCAGCCGCGTCGGCGCGGAACGGCTGGTCATAGCAGGCGATTCCGCCGGCGGCGGGCTGGCGCTGTCGTTCTGCCAGCGCCTGCAAGCCCGGGGCGGCCAGATGCCTGCCGCGATGGTGCTTTTCTCGCCCTGGGGCGATCTGACCGTCAGCGACCCGGCCCAGACGGAAATCGCCAGGCGGGATCTTCTGCTGTCCATCAGCCGCACGCGGGCCGCGGGCAAGCAGTGGGCCGGTGCGCTTGCGCCGGACGACCCGCGCGTCAACCCGCTTTCGGCGTCGATGGAAGGTCTGCCGTCGACGCTGATCCTGACCGGGACCGACGACATCCTGAACGCCGACGCGCATCGCCTGATGGCAAGCGCCAGGGCTGCGGGCACCGACTTCACCCTCAGCGAGTATCCCGGCATGCCCCATAGCTGGCCGGTCGTCCCGGTGCCCGAAGGACGGGCCGCGCTGGACGAGGCGGCGGCGTTTATCGAAAGGCATGTCGGCGGGACCTGAGCGAAGCAGGGGACAGCTGAAGCCTTGTTGCGGGCGGCCGGCCCGAACCGCCCCGAAGGCACCCCCCAAGACGCGCCGGACGCGCAAGCATCCGTTCCGCCGCGTCGGCGGATGGGCGCGAACGCGCGGCCGAACGGCCGCCATGCGCGCGATCCTTGCAAGCGCGGGCGGCTTGACGACGCACCCATTGCCGCGCGTCCGGCGATCACTTACCGGTCGCGCATGGGGCGTCACGTTCATCCTGTTTTCCGCGCGGTCGCGCTCTGGCTCGGGCTGGTGCCGTTCTTCCTGGCGTCGCTGCTGGCGGCCGGGGTGATGCCGGCGCGGATCGCGGACGATACGATCGCGCTCGTCATCTGCATGGACGGGACCGCGACCGAGATCGCGGTCGATCCGGCCACCATGCGGCCGGTCGATGCCGCGCCGGGCAACCCGGACGGCGACGGCGACCATCGTCCCGCCGGGCACACGGCCTGCGACTGGGCGGCGGGGCAGCTTGCCGTGGCGCTTCCCGCGGCGGACGTGCCGCAGGGCCCCGCGCCGACGCCGCGCGTGGCCCCCCTCGCCCCGGTTTCCACGGTCATCGCCGTTTCGCGCGCGACCGGGCTTCCGCCGTCCACGGGGCCACCTTTCCGCGTCTGATCGCCTGCCCCACCGACATCAGACCGGACCATCGAACATGACCGAGATTTCCGGCGGCCGCGGCCGCCACGACGACGCGCTGCGCAAGACCGCCCGGCGCGAGCCTTCCGACCTTTATCGCGCGGTCTGGCGCTGGCATTTCTATGCCGGGCTGCTGATCCTGCCCTTCCTCGTCACGCTGGCGCTCAGCGGGGCGATCTACCTGTTCAAGGACGAGGTGGACGGCATCGTCCACGCCCGCTTCATCCGCGTCGCCCCGTCCGACGCGCGGCTGCCGGCGTCGCAACTGATCGCCGCCGCCGAACAGACGCAGCCCGGCAAGGTCGTGAAGATCACCGAGCCGCCGTCCGACGACCGCTCGACCGAGATCACGATCCAGCCCGGGACCGGCGGCCCGATGGCCGTCTATGTCGACCAGCACGACGGCCGGGTGCTGGAGGTCAGGCCCGACCGCAGCACCTTCGCCTGGACCGTGCGCTACCTGCATTCGCTGCGCTTCTTCGGCGCGACCCCGCGGATGTGGATCGAGATCGTGGCGGGCTGGGCGATCATCCTGGTGCTGACCGGCGCCTATCTCTGGTGGCCAAGGGCGGGGGCGGCCGGGGGTGTCGTCACCGTCAGGGGAACGCCCGCGCGCCGCGTGTTCTGGCGCGACCTGCACGCCGTCACGGGGCTGGCGGTCGGCGGGTTCGTCCTGTTTCTCGCCCTGACCGGGCTGCCCTGGTCGTCCGTCTGGGGCGCCAAGGTGCACAGCTGGGCGAACGGCACGAACTTCGGCTATCCGGCCGGGCTGTTCGTGGACGTGCCGATGTCGGCCGAACATCTGGACCACGTGGCCAAGACCTCGTGGACGCTGGAGCAGGCGCAGATCCCCATGACGCACGCGCCGCACGCGGGCATGGCGCCGGTGGGCATCGACGCGGCGGTCACGGCGTTTCGCGCCCTGGGCCTGCATCCGGGCTTTTCCGTGGCGCTGCCCAACGGGCCGACCGGGGTCTGTTCCGGTTCGGTCTATCCCGACGACATCGCCGCGCAGCGGGTGATCCACCTTGACCAGTACAGCGCCCGACCGCTGGTGGACGTGAGCTTCGCGGATTACGGCCCCGTCGCGAAGGCGATCGAATGGGGCGTGAACACCCATATGGGCCAGACCTTCGGCGCGGCGAACCAGATCGTCCTGCTGCTGGCCTGCGCGGGGATCGTGCTGCTGGCGGTGTCGGCGGCGGTGATGTGGTGGAAACGGCGGCCGGCGCGGGCGCTGGGGGTGCCGCCCCTGCCCTCGGACCGGCGCGTGTTCGCGGGGCTTTTCGTCCTGCTGGGGATCGGCGGGGTGCTGTTCCCGCTGACGGGGCTGTCGATGGTCGTGATGGTCGCCCTCGACCTGATCGGGCAGCGGGTTGCGGCACGGGCACGGCCCGCACGGAGCGCCTGACCCCGCCGCGCCTGACCCGCCGCGCCGGGCGTCTGCGGCGCGGCGCGCGGGCGGACGCCGCGTCGCGGTCCCAGAATCCGGGAAACTTATCCGCCCCGCGCCGCATTTCCCCTGCGTGCCCCGTCCGCCTTTGCGGGCGGGGACCGTTCGCGCCAGCAGAAGGAAATCGTCGTGGTCGCCATGTCCTATCTCGATCATCGGAGGCCGCTGCACCCGCTGCACGCGATCCTTCTGGCGATCCCGCTTCCCCTGTTCCTGGGCGCGCTCATCAGCGACGTCGCCTATTCGCGCAGCTGGAACATCCAGTGGGCGAACTTCGCGTCGTGGCTGATCGCGGGCGCGCTTGTGGGCGCGGGGCTTGCGCTTCTTTGGGCGCTGATCGCGCTGATCGCCAACCGTGGCCGCGGCGACCGCGGGCGCGGCGGCTACTTCGCCGTCCTGCTGCTGACGTTCGCGGTGGGTCTGGTCAACGCCTTTGTCCACGCCAAGGACGCCGCCGCCACGATGCCGATGGGGCTGTGGCTGTCGGCTGTGACCGTGATCCTGGCGCTCATCGCGTCGTGGATCGGCTTTGCGGGGTTCCGCTCGGGAGATCTGGCATGATCCGTTCGCTTCTGTTGACCAGCGCCGTCGCGCTGGCGCCCGTGGCCGCGCTCGCGCAGTCCGCGACCGCGCCCGCCGCGACACCCGCCGCCACTACACCGGCCGCCACCGCACAGGCGACGCCGGTCGCCGCACAGGTCGGCCCGCAGCCGACCCTGCCCGAGCCGCAGCGCGGGCTTCTGCCCGACATGAAGGTGCCGCGCCCCGCCACCTGGGGCGACGCGGTCCCCACGGTGCCGCAGGGCTACAGCGTCACCGCCATCGCGACGGACCTCAAGATTCCGCGCCAGATGCTGGTGCTGCCCAACGGCGACATCCTCGTGGCCGAGGGGTCGGGCGGCGGCGCGCCGAAGCTGCGGCCCAAGGATTTCATCGCGGGCTTCATCAAGAACCTGGGCAAGAGCGGGGTCAAGGGCGGCAACCGGCTGACGCTGCTGCGCGACGCAGACGGCGACGGCACCTACGAGATGCAGGGCGTCTTTGCCGAGAACCTGAACGCGCCCTACGGCCTTGCGCTGGTGAACGGGTCGCTGTTCGTGGCCAACCAGGACGCGGTCGTCCGCTTCGACTACGTGGACGGCCAGACCACCGCCAACGGCCCGCCGGTGACGCTGACCACCCTGCCGTCCGAGATCAACCACCACTGGACCAAGGCCATGACGGCCAGCGCCGACGGGCGGTTCCTTTACGTGGGGATCGGGTCGAACAGCAACATCACCGAACGCGGGCTGGCGGCCGAACAGGACCGCGCGATGGTGTGGGAAATCGACGCCCGGACCGGCGCGCATCGCCCCTACGCGACGGGCATCCGCAACCCTACCGCGCTGACCATCCAGCCGGGCACCGGCACGCTGTGGGCCGTCGCGAACGAGCGCGACGAGATCGGCCCGGACCTCGTTCCCGACTACCTGACCTCGGTCCAGGACGGGGCGTTCTATGGCTGGCCCTTCAGCTACTGGGGCCAGAACGTCGATCCGCGCGCCCAGCCGCAGGACCCCGAAAAGGTCGCCTCGGCGATCGCGCCCGACTATGCGCTGGGGTCGCACGTCGCGGCGCTTGGCGTTTCGTTCTCGAACGCGGCGATGGGCGGGCAGTTCGCCGACGGCGCGTTCGTGGGCGAACACGGAAGCTGGAACCGCAGCGATCCGGTCGGCTACAAGGTGGTGTTCGTGCCGTTCCAGAACGGCAAGCCCGCAGGCGAGCCGATCGACTTCGTGTCGGGCTTCCTCGTGGACGAGGGGAACACGCGCGGCCGCCCGGTGGGCGTGACCGTTGACCCCAAGGGCGCGCTTCTGGTGGCCGACGACCTGTCGAACACGATCTGGCGCGTCACCCCGACGCGGTAAAATGCCCGGGACGGCGCAGTCAGCGCGCGCCGTCCCGCAATTCCCCGGCCAGGCGCGAGATGCCCGGCAGCTGCGGCAGCAGCGCCGCCTGCAGCGAGTGGTAGATGTCGGGCTTGCCCGTGAACTGGCGCGAGGTCGGACGGCCACGATCGTCGAGTTCCGGGAACCAGCCCCCCCGCGCGCGGTCGATCAGATGCGCGTCGGCAAAGGTCCACAGGCGGCGATACCACGCTTCGTCCGCGTCCAGCCCCTCGTTGTTCTCCCCGGCCCGCGACACGTCCCCCAGTTTCTGCAAGGCGGACAGGGCCCCGATCGCCTCGGTCACCGGCCACCAGTAGCGGTCGGCGATCAGCGGCCGGCGGTCGTCGCCCAGCGTATAGGCGAACCCGCCCTGCGGCAGCCATGCCGCCGCCAGCGCCGTTTCGATCAGCATCCGCGCGCGGTCCGGCGCCTCGGGGTCGGCGCGGCCGGTCAGGTCCCAGTGCTGCAGCGCAAGCCGCCCCAGCTCGAACGAATGGCCCGGCGTGGTGCCCGGCGGGCGGAACATCGGGTTGCCGCGATAGGCGCGGTCCACCCGCCAGTTCTCGTCGTAATGTTCCGGAATGTGCCAGCCATGCGCGGGCGCGACCTGCCCCACGAAGAAATCGAGGATCCGGCCCGCGCGGTCCAGATGCTGACGCTCGCCCGTCGCCTCGAACGCGGTCAGCAGCGCCTCGATCCCGTGCATGTTGGCGTTCATGCCGCGATAGGTCGAAAAGGGCTGCCAGTCGCGGGTGTATTCGTCGCGCAGAAGGCCGCGCGGCTCGTCCCAGAAATGCCGGTCGATGATCTCGGTCACGTCCGCGATCAGCCGGTCGGCGTCGGGGTGCCCGGCCGACTTGGCGGACGCGCCGGCCAGCAGGACGAAAACGTGCCCATAGGCCAGCTTGGTGCCGTCCCCCACCCCGTCGCCTTCGGTGGACCAGACATAGCCGCCGTGGCGCGCGTCGCGGTGGTGCGACCACAGCCGCGCCATTCCCGCCTCGATCATGTCGTCGGTGCCGGGCATGCCCGCGGCGGCGGCAAGGGCATAGGAATGGACCAGCCGCGTCGTGGTATGCAGTTCCTGCACCTGCCCCGGCAGCGGGTTGCCGTCGTGGTCCAGCACCGCGAAGGCACCCCCGCGCCGCAGGCTGGGACGGAAGAAGCGGACCTGCCGTTCAGCCTCGGCCCGCAGCCAGGCCTGATGGTCGGGCCGGTCGCGCCACGGCGGGGTCGGGTCGTCGTTGCGGGGCAGCGGCATCGCGGGTTCCTTCTTGGCAGGCGTCGCGGCACCATTTCACCGCCCGGCCCGTCGCGCCAGCCCGCCGGTGCGGCTGGCCTTCGCGAGCGGCCGCTGTCAGCATGCCATCGGAGGCATCGAACGGAACGAGGCGGCGGCATGAGATGGGGTCTGATCGGCGCAAGCGACATGGCGCGCACGCACATGGTGCCCGCGATCCGCGCCACCGGGGGCGAGATCGCGTGGGTGATGTCGCGCGACCCCGCGCGCGGCCGGGCGTTCGCGGACGAACACGGCATCCCCGTCAGCCGGACCGATCCGCACCTCGCGTTGCGGGAAAGGCCGGTTGACGCCGTCTATGTCTCGTCCCTGAACGACCTGCACCATGACCACACCATCGCGGCGCTGGATGCGGGCGCGCATGTCATGTGCGAAAAGCCGCTGTCCACCGACCTCGCGTCGGCTGTGCGGATGGAGCGGGCCGCGCGGGCAAGCGGCCGCGTCCTTGCCACCAACCACCACCTGCGGGGCGCGGGCAGCCACCAGCGGATGGGCGAGTTGATCCAGGACGGCCGGATCGGCCGGGTACAGAGCATGCGGGTGTTCCAGGCGATACAGCTGCCGCCCCATCGGCAGGGATGGCGGGTGCATGACCGGGCCACGGGCGGGGTGATCGCCGACATCCTCGTCCACGCCGCCGACATCGTGCGCTTTCACCTGAACGAGGACCCGGCCGAGGTGGTGGCGCTGTCCGCCCCGCCGACGCTGGGGGGCGGGGTGGACGACAACGTGGTGTCGGCGTGGTCCATGCCCTCGGGCGCGCAGGTCATGGTGCATGTGAGCTTTACCCACCCCTTCGCCGGCAACGGGATCGAGGTCCACGGCACCGAAGGCTCGATCGTGGGCGCGGGCACGATGACCTCGCGCGCGGGCGGCGAGGTCCTGCTGCGGACCGCCGAAGGCATCCGAACCGTCCCGTTCTCGCACCACAGCCTGCACCAGCGCGTGCTGACCATGTTCGCTGAGGCGACGGAAGGGCGGGGTCAGCCCGCAGCCACCGGCGTCGACGGGGCGAAGGCGGTGGCGGTGGCGCAGGCGGTCGCCCAGGCCGCGGCGACGGGAATGCGGACGGCCGTGGACTACGGCGGGGTATGACCCTGCCGTCACGGATGTTGCCAGCCTGCCCCGCGGGTGCCATTCATCGGGGCGAACGCATCGCAAGGGGCACATCATGGGCAAGGCACAGATCGTCGGCTGGGCGCATTCCCGCTTCGGCAAGGCCGAGGCACCCGACACAGAAACCCTGATGGCCGAGGTTGTGCCGCAGGCGCTGGATCACGCGGGCATCGCGCCCGAGGACGTGGACGGGATCTTCGTCGGCGTCTTCAACAACGGCTTCGCGCGGCAGGATTTCCAGGGCGCGCTGGTCGCGATGGGCGACGAACGCTTCGCCCACACGCCCGCCACCCGGTACGAAAACGCCTGCGCGACCGGATCGGCCGCGATGCACGGGGCGATGGACTTCATCGAATCGGGCCGGGGCCGGATCGCGCTGGTGGTGGGCGCCGAAAAGATGACCGCGACCCCCAACGTCGAGGTGGGCGACATCCTGCTGGGCTGTTCCTACCGCAAGGAAGAGGCCGAGGTTCAGGGCGGTTTCGCGGGCCTGTTCGGGCAGATTGCCGACAAGTACTTCCAGCGCTACGGCGACCGGTCCGAGGAGCTTGCGATGATCGCCGCCAAGAACCACGGCAACGGCGTCGCGAACCCCTACGCGCACATGCGCAAGGACTTCGACACCGCCTTTTGCAACACGATCAGCGACAAGAACCCCCGCGTGGCCGGGCCGCTGCGACGCACCGACTGCTCGCTCGTATCCGACGGGGCGGCGGTGCTGGTGCTCGCGGACGAGGAGACCGCCGCCGGCATGGCCCGCGCCATCGCATTCCGCGCGCGCGCACAGGCCAACGACGTCATGGCCATGTCGCACCGCGACGTGCTGGAGTTCCGGGGCGCCCGCATGGCATGGGCCAAGGCTTTCGACCAGTCGGGCCTGACGCTGGACGACCTGTCGCTGGTCGAAAGCCACGACTGCTTCACCATCGCCGAGCTGATCGAGTACGAGGCGATGGGCCTTTCCGAACCGGGAGAAGGCCACCGCGTCATCCGCGAGGGCGTGACGCAGAAGGACGGGCGGCTGCCGGTGAACCCCTCGGGCGGGCTGAAGGCCAAGGGTCACCCGATCGGGGCCACGGGCGTGTCGATGCACGTCATGGCCGCGATGCAGCTTGCAGGCGAGGCCGAGGGGATGCAGATCCCGGACGCAAAGCTCGCGGGCGTGTTCAACATGGGCGGGGCGGCGGTCGCCAACTACGTCTCGATCATGGAGCGGGTGAAGTAGGGGATCAGGGGCTCGCCACCTCGTCCGCCACAATATCCACCACGTCGCGCAGCCAGGCCGCCACCAGATGCGGCTGCGTGATCGGCAGCATGTGCCCGCCCGGCACCAGCGTCAGCCGCACCCGGCCGCTTTCCCGCGCCAGCCGCGCCGCGTGTTCGGCTTGCGGCACCAGCGCATCGCTTTCCGCGCCCAGCACGTGGACCGGCGCCGACAGCTCGCCGTAGCGCCGCGACAGCGCCGGCAGTTCATCCAGCGCGGTGCGCAGGTCGCGGCCCGACGCGGCGATGCTGCGGGGGCGCAGCGCAAGGTAGCCGCCGCCCTGCCAGCCGACCGACAGCGGCCAGCGCTCGGGTGAAAAGATGTGGCCGGTCACGAACGGCGACAGCGGCGCCGCCATCGGCGCGGCGAGGGTCTGCGTCCAGAGCCAGCCCAGCGGCGACGGCGTCAGCAGCGCCCGCTGCCACGCCGCCGTTTGGGGCGAGCGCAGCGCGTGGGTCGCGGGCGCGATCAGCGCGGCGCCCCGGATCGCCTGCGGATGATCCACCGCCACCTGCAAGGACAGCGCGCCGCCCAGCGAATGCCCGACCAGCAGCGGCCGGTGAAGGCCCAGCGTGTCGATCAGGTCCACCAGCAGCCGCGCCTGCGCGGCCAGGGTGCCGCGCGTCCCCATGTCGTCCGAATAACCGGCGCCGGGGCGGTCCACGACGTGCAGTTCGTGGTCGCCCTCCAGCAGTCCGGTCAGCCGCATGGTGAAATTGCGCGCCGTCCCGGCAAGGCCGTGGACCATCAGCATCGCCGGCCGGCCCTCGCGCCGCGCGCCGCGCGACACGACATGCAGGCGCAGGCCCCCGGCGTCGATCATGCGGCCCTGGCGCGGGGCGGCGGTTTCGATCGCCGCCTGCATGGCGCGCGAGGCGAGCGCCGTTCCGGCGAGGATGCGGGCGGTTGCGGACAGGATGGATCGGGTGCGCGGCATGGGGCCCTCGTGGTTGCTTCGCCCCAACGCAGTCCGGCCCCCGATCGACGCCTTCAGCGTTGCCGCCCCGGCCAGCCGCAGGGCCAGCTGCCCCGGCGCGGGTCGTCCCAGTCGGGCATGTCGAGCCATGGATACCAGCAGATGCCGGTGACCGGCACGCCCGACAGCGCGATCTCGGCCCGGACGTGGTCAAGCCAGCCCCAGCGGTCGCGGATATGGGGAAAGCGCCGGTGGGCCGCGCGCAACCCGTCATGCCAGCCGGTTTCCGCGATCATCACCGGCAGCCGGTACCTGTCGGCGACCGCGCGCAGGACCCGGTGCAGCGGTTCGGCCGCGTGGTGGGGGTAGTAGTTGACGCCGACCATGCCGATCAGGCCGGTCGAGACGAGTTCGTCCGTCGCGCGAAAGACCAACGGGGCGAGGTGGTGGAACGGGTCGCAGGTGGCGAAGCGCGGCGCGTTCGGCAGCATCGCGGCGCTGGTCATCATCTTGCGCGCGGCGGCGACGGCGCGGGCGGGCGTGATCCCCGACACCCGCCGCCCCACCGACGGCTCGTTGACCGCGATCGCCCACGCGCCCGGCGGCAGCGCCACCGTGCAAGCGATGGCGTGGGCGGCGGGACGCGGCGGCAGGTCGAAATGGCAGAAGTCCCAGATCACCGGAAAGCCCGCGGGCACCGCCTGCACCCGCGCCACCACGTCATGGCGCCACGACAGCCCGTCGCGCGCCCCCCGCGCCCCCTGCCCGATCGCCGTGGCATAGTGGTGCGGCATGCCGCCCTGCGGCAGGTGGTCGGTCGAATGCAGCAGGTCGTGCCCGCTCCAATGCAGGCGGCCGCATTCGAAGCCCGCGACGATCGGCACGTCGCCGTCGCGGACCGGGCCGAAGGGGGTAAAGATGTCTGGCTGCGCTCCGTCCATCGGCTTTCATCGGGAACAAAACAGGATCGAGGGGTAACGGACGAAGGGCGTGATGGGAAGCCCGTGCGCTCGCAGTTTGCAGCTGCGGCAATAAGGTCCGTTTTGCGACCTAAATTAATCGGGCGGCGGCAAGGCGTTAGCAAGCGCCGCGCGACAATCGCATGATAGGTCAGCAACGTTGCCTTTTATGCTCCAGCCCCATGTTTTACAACGATTCGCAGGGCCTCCGCGCCCGTGATCTCATGAAGGACGCAGCCGATGGCCACGCAAAAGATGCTCAGGTTCGTGACCGTCGAACGCGAGATGCCGGAAAAGCGCGACGCGCCCGACCGCGCGCGGGATTTCCACGAGATCTATCGCGAGTTCGCCGACGCCAAGGCCGCCGAGCAGTCCAGCCGCTGCTCGCAATGCGGGGTGCCCTACTGCCAGTCGCACTGCCCGCTGCACAACAACATCCCCGACTGGCTGCGCCTGACGGCCGAGGGGCGGCTGCACGAGGCGTATCTGCGCAGCCAGGAAACCAACACTTTCCCGGAAATCTGCGGCCGCATCTGCCCGCAGGACCGCCTGTGCGAAGGCAACTGCGTCATCGAGCAGTCGGGTCACGGCACGGTCACCATCGGCGCGATCGAGAAATACATCACCGACACCGCATGGGATGAGGGCTGGGTGCAGGGTCCGCGCCCGGCGGTCGAACGCCCCGAAAGCGTCGGCATCATCGGCGCGGGTCCGGGCGGGCTTGCCGCCGCCGACCGGCTGCGGGCGATGGGATTTCAGGTCACGGTCTATGACCGGCACGACCGCGCGGGCGGGCTGATGATCTATGGCATCCCCGGCTTCAAGCTGGAAAAGCCGGTGGTCGAACGCCGCTCGAAACTGCTGGCCGACGCGGGCGTCACCTTCCGGCTGAACGCCGATGTCGGCCGCTCGATCGGCTTCGACGAGATCCGGTCGCAGCACGACGCGGTCCTGATCGCGACCGGCGTCTACAAGACCCGCGACCTCGACATGGACAACGCGCCCGCCCAAGGGGTGGTCGCGGCGCTGGATTACCTGACCGCGTCGAACCGGATCGACCTGGGCGACCACGTCCCCGACTTCGCGGATGGTGAGCTGAACGCGGCCGGCAAGCGCGTCGTCGTGGTCGGCGGCGGCGACACCGCGATGGACTGCGTCCGCACCGCGATCCGTCAGGGCGCGGAAAGCGTGAAATGCCTGTACCGCCGCGACCGCGCCAACATGCCCGGCTCGCAGCGCGAGGTTCAGAACGCCGAGGAAGAAGGCGTTGAGTTCGTCTGGCTGTCCGCCCCCGCCGCATTCTCCGGCCATGTCGCGGGCGACGCCGCGCGTCGGGACGAATCGGACGTGGCCAACGACGGCGGCGACGTGGACGGCGACGGGATCGGCGACAACCCCCGGCTCGCGCCCGCGCGGCTGCGGACGGAAACCGACGCCTCGACCGGGCCTGTCGCGGACGCTGCTCCGGGCCGCGTGACCGGCCTGCAGGTGCAGCGGATGCGGCTTGGCGCGCCGGACGTGTCGGGCCGCCAGACCCCCGAACTGATCGAGGGCGCGGTCCACGACGAGCCCGCCGACCTCGTCATCAAGGCGCTGGGGTTCGAGCCCGAAGAACTGCCGCGGCTTTGGGGCGTTCAGGGGTTGGAGGTCACGCGCTGGGGCACCATCCGCGCCGACCACCGCACCCACCGCACCAGCCTTGAGGGGGTGTACGCGGTGGGCGACATCGTGCGGGGCGCGAGCCTCGTCGTCTGGGCCATCCGCGACGGGCGCGAGGCGGCCGACAGCATCGCGGCCGCGCTGACCCGGTCGGGCAGCATCGCCGCCGAATAAGGGGGGCAACCCATGGCACGACCCTTTGCACTCAGGCTCGACACGACCGGCGGCGCGCTGGCGCTGGCGCTCGGCGTCCTTTCCACCGGACCGGCCCTGGCGGCCGCGCCGGTCTTTTCCCCGCCCGCCGGCTGCACGCTGGAAATGACGGTTCAGAACCGCAGCTGCACCGTGTCGCAGCATTACCGCTGTGACGCCGACACGCCGGGCGACCAGTGGGTCGAATACTTCACCCGCGAGGGCGCGTCCTACCGGTCCCGGATCGACAACGAGACGCGGTGGATGGAAAGCCACGGCCTTGTCGACGGGATCACCGACGTCATCGAGGAAGGCGGGCCGGACGATTCCAGCCTGACGACGCTTCTGGCCGAGGGCAGCGACGACTTTGACTTCTGGACCCGGTCGGACACGGGCGAGCGGCTGCACCATGTGGGCCGCGACGAGCTGACGGGGGAAACCGCCGACATCGCAGGCGTGCCGCTGAAGATCACGCGCTTTCAGCTGAAAACCTATGACGAGGCCGACAACCTGCTGATCGAACGCTCCGGCCAGCAATTCGTGAACGAATCCCAGCGCCGCTTCTACGGTGGGGTCGAGACCGCGACCGACTGGACCGGCGAGCGGCAGGACACGAACGACAGCCCCGTGCAGTTCAGCCTGCCGGGCCAGCCGGGCTTCGGCTCGACCGAGCCGCAATACGACTGCGAGATGCAGATGGTCGGCCGCGCGACGGGCGGCGGGGCATGACCGCGATGCACGGCCATTGCCTGTGCGGCGCGGTCACGGTGACGGTCGCCGGGCATGGCGGCTTCACCGGCGCCTGCCATTGCCGCATGTGCCAGCGGTGGTCGGGGGCGTTGTTCGTGTGCTTTTCCGCGCCTGCGTCCGACGTGACGGTGACCGGCGACGTCACGCGCTTTCAGTCCACCGCCTTTGCCGAACGCGCTTTCTGCCCCACATGCGGATCGCATCTGTGGATGCGCGACACCGATAGGGATGACGCGGACTACGACCTGATGCCCGGCCTTTTCGACGACGCCCGCCACATCCCGCTGACAAGCGAAATCTACGTGGACCGGGCGCTGCCGGGCCTTGCGCTGGCAGGCGACCACCGGCGCAAGACCCGCGCCGAGTACGAAGCGACGAACCCCCATCTCGAAGGAGACATGCCGTGACCATTTCCCCGAGCTGGATGGCCGACGAAGAAGCCCGCCGCGCCTGGATGGCGGAAAACTCGATGTACCGGGCCGAGGACGAGCATGCGTCCTGCGGCGTGGGCCTTGTCGTGTCGATCGACGGCGGCAAGTCCCGCAAGGTCGTCGAACTGGGCATCGGCGCGCTGAAGGCCGTGTGGCACCGGGGCGCGGTCGATGCGGACGGCAAGACCGGCGACGGCGCGGGCATCCACGTCCAGATCCCGGTCCCGTTCTTTCACGACCAGGTCCGCCGCACCGGGCACGAACCCGACGCGGGCAAGCTGATCGCCGTGGGCCAGGTGTTCCTGCCGCGCACCGATTTCGCCGCGCAGGAACGCTGCCGCACGATCGTGGAAACCGAAGTGCTGCGGATGGGCCACTACATCTACGGCTGGCGGCACGTGCCGGTGAACACCGCCGTCCTGGGCGAAAAGGCCAACGCGACCCGTCCCGAGATCGAGCAGATCCTGATCCGCTGCGAAAAGGACATCGACGACGAGACGTTCGAGCGCGAGCTTTACATCATCCGCCGCCGGATCGAGCGGGCGGCCACGGCGGCGCAGGTGCAGGGGCTGTACTTCGCCTCGCTCAGCTGCCGGTCGATCATCTACAAGGGCATGATGCTGGCCGAGCAGGTGGCCGAGTTCTATCCCGACCTGAAAGACGCGCGGTTCGAAAGCGCCTTCGCGATCTACCACCAGCGCTATTCGACCAACACATTCCCGCAGTGGTGGCTGGCGCAGCCGTTCCGCATGCTCGCCCATAACGGTGAGATCAACACCCTGCGCGGCAACGTCAACTGGCTGAAAAGCCACGAAATCCGCATGGCGTCGTCCACGTTCGGCGACATGGCCGAGGACATCAAGCCGATCGTGCCCGCGGGCTCGTCCGACAGCGCCGCGCTGGACGCGGTGTTCGAGGTGATGGTGCGGTCGGGCCGCAACGCGCCGATGACCAAGACCATGCTGGTCCCGGAAAGCTGGTCCAAGTCGGCCACCGACATCCCCAAGGCCTGGGCCGACATGTACGCCTATTGCAACGCCGTGATGGAGCCGTGGGACGGCCCCGCCGCGCTGGCCATGACCGACGGGCGCTGGGTCTGCGGCGGCCTTGACCGCAACGGGCTGCGCCCCATGCGCTATGTCGTCACCGGCGACGGGCTGCTGGTCGCAGGCTCCGAAGTGGGCATGGTCCCGGTGGACGAGACCTCCGTCCGCGAAAAGGGCGCGCTGGGGCCGGGGCAGATGATCGCCGTCGATATGGCCGAGGGGCGGCTTTACCACGACCGCGAGATCAAGGACAAACTCGCCGCCGCCCAGCCCTTCGGCGAATGGGTGCAGAAGGTCGTCCAGCTGTCCGCGCAGATGCGGGAGCTGCCGGAAACGGTGTCCTTCACCGGCGAGACCCTGCGTCGCCGCCAGATCGCCGCCGGCTACAGCGTCGAGCAACTGGAAACCATCCTCGCCCCGATGGCCGAGGACGGGAAGGAAACGCTCGCCTCGATGGGCGACGACACGCCGCCGGCCGTCCTGTCGCGGCAGTACCGCCCGCTCAGCCACTTCTTCCGCCAGAACTTCAGCCAGGTCACCAACCCGCCCATCGACAGCCTGCGCGAAAGCCGGGTGATGAGCCTCAAGACCCGGTTCGGCAACCTCAAGAACGTGCTGGATGAAAGCTCGGCCCAGACCGAGATCACGATGCTGGAAACCCCGTTCCTCGCCAATGCCGAGTTCGAGGAGCTGATGGCGGCCTTTGCCGAGCAGGTGACGCGCATCGACTGCACCTTCGGGCAGGGGCCCGACGCGCTGCAGCAATCGCTGAACCGCATCCGGGCCGAGGCCGAGGACGCGGTGCGGTCGGGCGCGGGCCAGATCGTGCTGACCGACGAGGCGCTGGGCGAGGGCCGGATCGGCATTCCGATGGTGCTGGCGACCAGCGCGATCCATTCATGGCTGACCCGCAAGGGCCTTCGGACCTTCTGTTCGATCAACGTCCGCTCGTCCGAGGCGGTGGACCCGCACGACTTCGCGGTGCTGATCGGCTGCGGCGCGACGACGGTGAACCCCTATCTCGCGCAGGACAGCATCGCCGACCGGATCGGGCGCGGGTTGCTCGACAGCGATCTTGTCACCGCGATGCGCCGGTACCGCGACGCGATCGACGCGGGGCTCTTGAAGATCATGGCGAAGATGGGGATTTCCGTCCTGTCGTCCTATCGCGGCGGCCTGAACTTCGAGGCGGTGGGCCTGAGCCGCGCGATGGTCGCCGAATACTTCCCCGGCATGCAAAGCCGGATCTCCGGGATCGGCCTGATCGGCATCCAGCGCAAGCTGGAACAGGTCCACGCGCAGGCCTTCACCCAGGCCGCGGACCTGCTGCCGATCGGCGGCTTCTACAAGGCCCGCCGGTCCGGCGAAAAGCACGCCTGGGAAGCGGGCACCATGCGGCTGCTGCAGGTCGCGTGCGAAAAGGCGTCCTACGAGGTGTGGAAGCAGTTCTCGGCCGCGATCCGGGCGAACCCGCCGATCCACATCCGCGACCTTCTCGACATCAAGCCCTTGGGCAAGCCGGTCCCGATCGAGGAGGTGGAATCGATCACCTCGATCCGCAAGCGCTTCGTGACCCCGGGGATGAGCCTGGGGGCGCTCAGCCCGGAAGCGCACATGACGCTGAACATCGCCATGAACCGCATCGGCGCCAAGTCCGACAGCGGCGAGGGCGGCGAGGACCCGGCCCACCACGCGCCGCTACCCAACGGCGACAACCCGTCGGCCAAGATCAAGCAGGTCGCGTCGGGCCGCTTCGGCGTCACGGCGGAATACCTCAACGCCTGCGAGGAGCTGGAGATCAAGGTCGCGCAGGGCGCGAAACCCGGCGAGGGCGGGCAGCTGCCGGGCATGAAGGTCACGAGCCTGATCGCGCGGCTGCGCCATTCGACGCCGGGCGTCACGCTGATCTCGCCGCCGCCGCACCACGACATCTATTCGATCGAGGATCTCGCGCAGCTGATCTACGACCTCAAGCAGATCAACCCGCGCGCCAAGATCACGGTCAAGCTGGTGGCCGGGTCGGGCGTCGGCACCATCGCCGCCGGGGTGGCCAAGGCCAAGGCCGACATCATCCTGATTTCCGGCCACAACGGCGGCACCGGCGCGTCGCCCGCCACGTCCATCAAATTCGCGGGCCTGCCCTGGGAAATGGGCTTGACCGAGGCGCACCAGGTCCTTGCCATGAACCGCCTGCGCGACCGCGTCACGCTGCGGACCGATGGCGGGCTGCGGACGGGCCGCGACATCGTCATGGCCGCGATGATGGGGGCCGAGGAATACGGCATCGGCACCGCCGCCCTGATCGCGATGGGCTGCATCATGGTCCGCCAGTGCCAGTCGAACACCTGCCCGGTCGGCGTCTGCACGCAGGACGAACGCCTGCGCGCGATGTTCACCGGCTCGGCCGACAAGGTCGTGAACCTCATCACCTTCTACGCGCAGGAGGTGCGGGAAATCCTCGCCTCGATCGGGGCGCGGTCCATCGACGAGGTGATCGGGCGCGCCGACCTGCTGACGCAGGTCAGCCGGGGGTCGGCGCATCTGGACGACCTCGACCTGAACCCGCTGCTCATCACCGTCGATGGCGCGGACAAGATCGTCTACGACCGCTCGCGGCCCCGCAACGCCGTCCTCGACACGCTGGACGCCGAGATAGCCCGCGACGCCGCCCGCTTCTTCGAGGACGGCGAGAAGATGCAGCTGTCCTATGCCGTGCGGAACACCCACCGCACCATCGGCACCCGCACCAGTTCGCTGATCGTCCAGAAATACGGGATGCGGAACACGCTGCAGCCCGACCACCTGACGCTGCGCCTGACGGGCAGCGCCGGGCAGTCGCTGGGGGCGTTTGCCGCGCCGGGCCTGAAGATCGAGGTGACGGGCGACGCCAACGACTATGTCGGCAAGGGTCTGTCGGGCGGCATCATCGTGGTGAAGCCGCCGATGGGCAGCCCGCTGGTCGCCGCCGACAACGTCATCATCGGCAACACCGTCCTTTACGGCGCGACCGCCGGCCACCTGTTCGCCGCGGGGCGCGCGGGCGAACGTTTCGCGGTGCGGAACTCGGGCGCGAAGGTGGTGATCGAGGGCTGCGGGACCAACGGCTGCGAATACATGACCGGCGGCGTCGCGGTGATCCTGGGGTCCATCGGCACCAACTTCGGCGCCGGCATGACGGGCGGCATGGCCTATATCTACGACCCCGAGGGCGTGGCGGCAAAGCACCTGAACATGGAAACGCTGGTCACCTGCCCGGTGACGCAGACCTTCTGGGAAGACCAGCTGCGCGCGCTGGTCGAGCGCCACGCGGCGGAAACCGGCAGCGCACGGGCGACAGAGATCCTGCAGGACTGGCCCCGCACCCGCGCCGCGTTCCTGCAGGTCTGCCCGGTCGAGATGCTGGCGCACCTGAAGCACCCGCTGGATGAGACCGGCGATCTGGCGGCGGTGCCGGCGGAGTGAGGCGAGGGCGCCGATTGCCGATCGGCGCTGTTGTGCCGATCGTCAGATTGAGAGATGAAACCTTCGCACAGCATTCCTACTATTTCCGGGCGGCAAGCAAGGAGCGATAAACATGTCATGCAACTACGTCATGCAGGCAGCCGGGCACCCTTGCGAGGCGCAGGCTTCCGGCCGCGGGGCCCGGCATAGCGTGGCGCCGGTCCATCCGACGCCAAAGCGGTCATTTCTCGACACCCCTATCCGGCAACTTGCGGCGGCAACAAACAGTCCAGAAGAAGCGGTTGCAGGCGGCCTGAAAAAAGTTCTGAATGACGTCATCTCGGTTGGCGACCTCGGGATCGTGGCTGCAAACGGCATCGGCTACGGGGTAAACACGGGTATCGCGGCCGGCCTTGACGCGTTTGGCCTCGACCAGACCGCAGCGGATTACCACGCACGCAACGAACGCACGTTCGAGCGGATACGCGAGTTCGAGCTTCCGAAGGCGACGCTGAACGGAGACGCGGAAAAGGGCGGCGCGCTGGTCGTCAGCGCTGCCGAAACCGTAGCGCTCGCGCGGGTGGCGATGAGTCTCGCCGGCAAAGGCGTGCGTGCCGTGTCGGGCCTGCTGGGTGCAGGGGACGAGGTTGCGGAGGCGGTGACCGCAAGAACCGCGTCGAAAGCCGATGGTGCGGCAGGCGGCGCGGTCGGCAACCTGACCATCCGCACGGCCAGCATCGGGCGGAACGAGGTTGAATGGCATTCGGACAACGCAGGTCGTGTCGTCCGCGCCAAAGCCGTGCTGCGCGAGGTCTTCAGCGGCCTTACGAGATCGTCGACGGAAAAGGCGGCGCAACGCTCAGTCGGAAAAAGCGGGTTGCCCAGCGACCATGGCGGCCACATCTTCGACCACCGTTTCGTGGGTGACCAAGGCCCGATCAACATGTTCCCGCAGAACGGGGTGCCACTCGGCGCGCTGAAGAACTTCAACGGCAGCGCGTATCGGACGATGATGAACGAGTTGTCCGATTGGGTAAAGGCGGGGGCTGAGGTCAGATTGGATGTGCGGCTGGGGAAGATGGACGCGAGCGGGCGGCCGGGCGTTGTAGACGTCAGCTACGAAGTTTGGTCGAATGATCGACGTGTTTACAAGAATGAGGACTATTTCGAAAATCGTGCTGGTCAGGTTTTTCAGCGAATGTCGAAGTCAGAAATACTCGCGA
This sequence comes from Paracoccus marinus, assembly GCF_007018965.1. GTDB lineage: Bacteria > Pseudomonadota > Alphaproteobacteria > Rhodobacterales > Rhodobacteraceae > Paracoccus > Paracoccus marinus. Next base: position 307,299 of record NZ_VJYZ01000010.1, on the reverse strand, counting down.
GGCTAGCACGATGACCGTGACGGCGGACGATCTCATTACGGATGCGGGCTTTCAGATACTATCCGACGAGAACTATGCGGATGACGAGTGGACCGACATTTCTCTTGTTGCCACGCTGACGCCCGAACGGACGAACCTAACAGGGTATCGCTACGCTGACGAGGACTGGTATGCCGAAACCCCTCGGCACGGTCGCGACCTGATCGACATACTGAGAGCACTCCAGGACACCATGGCCGCCGAAACCGGCAACCGCTGGAAACAAGCCCTCATCCACATCACCCGCCCCGGCCCCGAGATCGACATCCAGTTCGAATACGGCGACCCGACGCGCTGGTCGCTCAAGAAGGTTAGCCTTGATCTGGCGGACTATGCGGAGAGCCTCCGACCGCCTCGCAGGTGACGGATACGGGGACTGGCTTCTGGATGATCCAGCGGGCAGTCAACATGTTCCCGCAGATCGGCGTGCTGCTGGAGACGCTGAAGACCTTCACCGCCAGCGCGTATTGGACGATGATGAACGAGTCGTCCGTTTGGGTGAAGGCGGGCGCTGAGGTAAGACTGGACGTGCGGCTGGGGACGATGGATGCGAGCGGGAGGCCGGGAATCGTGGACGTCCGCTACGAAGTTATCGACCCGACCACAGGGCGCCTTGTCTATCCAAACGAGCATTTGTTCAACAATTCGGCAGGGCAAGGTTTTTCGCGCCTGACCCGCAAGGAAATAGCCGAGCGGCTTGAAATAGAGCGTAGATAATCCGATGAGCCAGAACGATCTCGTCATGAAAATTGGCGAACTGATTCTATCTGACAGTGCTGTCCGGGCCGCGTCGTGGGATGCCTTGTCTTTCGTTGCCACCATTCAGCCAGGGCACCTTCAGAGGACCGGCTATCGGTTTCTCGCAACGGAATGGGAGGGGCTTCAACTTGAAGAATACTCTCTTGAGCTGTTCGACTCCCTTCAGGAGCTTCAGGACGCCATGGCCGCCGAAACCGGCAACCGTTGGAAGCAGGCCCTCATCCACATCACCCGTCCGGGCCCAGAAATCGACATCCAGTTCGAATACGACGACCCCACGCGCTGGTCGCTGAAAAAGGTCAGCCTCGATCTGGCGGATTACGCCGAAAGCCTGAGGCCGCCGGTGCAAACAAGTAATTAGGCCTGCGGCGAAGCTACCAATTCTTGTCGGCTAACAACGTTGCAACTAACAGCGAATTCATCATCACTGCGAGACGCGGGGGCACCCCCGCTCATTAGCAAGCCCATAGCAGAAAGCCCCATCCAATGAGCAAAGACGACCTGATCACGGATATCGGCTACGCGATCCTGTCCGATCCGGCCTACATGAACAGCGACTGGGACGGAATCTCGATCGTCATCAACGTCGAGCCGGGGCACACGTCGATGAACGGCTACGTCTATTCCGGCGACGACTGGGAAGGATCGCTGCCCGACGAGAACGGCGATGACCTCATCAACCTCGCCGCCGACCTTCAGGACGTCATGGCCGCCGAGGTTGGCAAGCGCTGGGTGCAGGCGCTGGTCCAGATCAGCCGGCCGGGACCGGAGATCGACGTGCAGTTCGAATACGACGATCCCGCCCGCTGGTCGATCGGCGGCGGCAAGGGCAACGTCGAGGGCTACGCCATGAGCCTTCGCCCCGGGGCGCGCTAGCGAGGGCGGCTGCGGGGAACCGCGGGGGGAACCGAGCGCGCGCGGCGGGGGTTGGGCCGCAACAAGAGCCAGCCCCGAGGAACCCATGTCCGACCTCATCGTGATCGCCTTCGACAACCAGGATGACGCCTTTGCCGTGCGGCAGGATCTTGCGAAGGCGCAGTCCGAATACCTTGTCGAGCTCGAGGACGCGGTCGTCGTCACCCGGCCGGATGCCGAGCATTACCAGCTGCACCAGGCGGCGAACCTGACGGCGGCGGGCGCCTTGGGCGGCGGGTTCTGGGGCGGGTTGATCGGGCTTCTGTTCCTCAATCCGCTGCTCGGCGCGGCGGTCGGGGCGGGGGCCGGGGCGCTGGCCGGAAATGCCTCCGATTATGGCATCAACGACGATTTCATCCGCCAGATCGGCAAGACGGTTCCGGTCGGCAGCGGCGCGGTGTTCATCCTGTCGCGCAAGATGAACCTCGACAAGCTGCTGCCGCGGCTGGAACGCTATGGCAGCACGGCGCGGGTGATCCAGACCTCGCTGGGGAACGAGGATGAGGCGCGACTGCGGTCTGCGCTGTCGGGCGGGGCGGGTCAGGCCGTCACCGTGCCGCACGCGCGCACGGGCGCCCACAAGTCGTCGATCCTGGCCGAGGACGGGCCCGACAGCGACGGTCCGGCTGGAGACGTGGCGGCCGATCCGTCCCGGCCTCCGCGGCTGTAGCCCCTCACGCCGAACTTGACGCGCGGCGCGGGGGCGTGACACCACGCCCCATGCGCTTTGGCACGCCCCCTGCCCCGCCGGTCGATGACCCCGTTCCCGTGCCGCCCGCGCGGCGACGGGGCGGGGTCACGCGCCTGCTGCGGCCGCTCGGGCGGCTTACCCGACCGCTCAGGTGGTTCGCGCTGCGGGTGGTGGCGCTGATGGCGGCGCTGGTCGTCCTTTACTGGATGGTCAACCCGCCGACGACCTGGACCATCATGCGCGAGGCCGGGCCCGGCCCCCGCGCCTGGGTGCGGATGGACGACATCGCGCCGGTGGTCGCACGCTCGGTCGTCGCGGCCGAGGACGCCAATTTCTGCACCCACTGGGGCTTCGACATGACCGAGATCCGGCGCGTCGTCGCGTCCGGGTCGAACCGCGGCGCATCGACCATCACGCAGCAGACGGCGAAGAACGTGTATCTGTGGCAGGGGCGAAGCTGGGCACGCAAGCTGCTGGAAACGGTCTATACCCCGATGATCGAGGCGGTCTGGTCCAAGCGCCGCATCCTCGAGGCCTATCTGAACGTGGCCGAGTTCGGCCCCGGCATATTCGGCATCGACGCCGCCGCGCGCGAGCTGTTCGGGACCACCCCCGACAAGCTGACCGCGCGGCAGGCGGCGGCCCTGGCTGCGGTCCTGCCCGCGCCCAAGACCCGCAGCCCCGACCCCGGATCGCGCCGCGCGCGCGCCATCGCCGACGGGGCGGCCACCATCGATGCCGACGGCCGCGCCGCCTGCTTCCAGCGCGAGGTTCCGGCCGGCTGAGCTGCCGCCCCCGCGGTTGAAACGCGCGCGCCCGGCGCGTATGACCGCAAGGTCCCCCGCACGCCATGAGCCCAGACCAGATCGCCCGCATGTCCATGACCGCCACGACCACCCCGCGCCTTTACCACATCGCGCTGTCCCCGTTCTGCCGCAAGGTGCGGCTGGTCCTGGGCGAGAAGCGGATCGAGGTCGAGCTGGTCGAGGAACGCTATTGGGAGCCGGGGTCCGAGGTCCTCAAGCGCAATCCCGCGGGCAAGATCCCGGTCCTGCGGATGGACGGGCGGCTGATGGCCGAAAGCCAGGCCATCTGCGAGTACCTGGACGAGACGGTCCCCGCCCCGCCCCTGATGCCCGGCTCGCCCCTGGAACGCTACGAGGTGCGCCGCCTTTGCGCGTGGTTCGACGACAAGTTCAACGAGGAAGTCACCCAGCCCATCCTGTCCGAACGGGTGTGGAAGAAGGTGATGAAGGCGGGCTATCCCGACAGCAAGCTGGTCAAGGGCGGCCTGCGTGCGGTCAAGGACCACATGGATTACCTGACCGGCCTGCTGGAAACGCGGAAGTGGCTGGCGGGGAACACGCTGAGCCTTGCCGACTTCACCGCTGCGGCGCATCTGTCGTGCCTCGACTACATCTCGGACGTGGACTGGGACCGCTCGGCCACGCTGCGCGACTGGTATGCGACCGTGAAGTCGCGGCCCGCGTTCCGCAGCGTGCTGGCCGATCAGGTGCCGGGCATCCCGCCCGCGCCGCATTATGCCCAGCTTGACTTCTGACCGGCCGCAGGGGGGCGCCGCCCCCCATCGCCCGGCGGGCGATTCCCCCGGGGATATTTCGGCAAAAAAGAACGCGCTGGTCGCCCGCGCGCTGGCCGAAGGATTTTCGGCCGTGCGCGTGACCACGCCGGGCGCGATCCCGCAGGCGGCGGCGCGGCTGGCCGATTTCGTCGCGAAGGGACGGCACGGGCAGATGGGCTGGATGGCCGAGCGGACGCACTGGCGCGGCGACCCGGCCGCGCTGTGGCGCGAGGCGCGGTCGGTCGTGATGCTGGCCGAGGTCTATACCCCCGGCCACGATCCCCGCGTGGACCTTGGCCGCGCGGACCGGGGCGCGGTCAGCGTCTATGCGCAGGGGCGCGACTATCATGATCTCGTCAAGGCGCGGCTGAAGCGCGTCGGCCGCTGGCTGGTCGATCAGACGGGGGCCGAGATCAAGGTCTTTGTCGATACCGCGCCGGTGATGGAAAAGCCGCTGGCGCAGGCGGCGGGGCTGGGCTGGCAGGGCAAGCACACCAACGTCCTGTCGCGCGAACTGGGGAACTGGTTCTTCCTTGGCGCGATCTTCACCACGCTGGACCTGCCGCCCGATCCGGCCGAGCGCGACCACTGCGGCAGCTGCACCGCCTGTCTGGACGCCTGCCCCACCCGGGCCTTTCCGGCGCCGTTCCAGCTGGATGCGCGGCGCTGCATTTCCTACCTGACGATCGAGCATCGCGGCCCGGTCGATGAACAATTGCGGCCTCTGCTTGGCAATCGCATCTATGGCTGCGACGATTGCCTTGCGGCCTGCCCGTGGAACAAGTTCGCCGTCGACGCCAGCGAGATGCGCTATCACGGCCCCCACCGCGCACCCGCTCTGGAGGAGTTGGCGGTGCTTGACGACGCGGGTTTCCGGGCGCGGTTCGCGGGCAGTCCGATCAAGCGGATCGGGCGGGACAGGATGGTGCGGAACGTGATGTATGCGCTGGGAAACAGCGGGCAGGCGCGGCTGGCGCCGTTCGCGCGCGCGCTAGTGGACGACCCCGACGCGGCGGTCGCGGACGCGGCCCGCTGGGCCGTGGCGCGGCTGGCATGACGACCCCCGACGACCTGCGCCCCGACGACCTTCGCCCCGCCGACCTGCCGCGCGCCGCCCCCAGTGCCCTGCCTTTCCAGAACCCGCTGAAGGGGATCACCCTCAAGCTCGGCAGCGTCACGGTCTTTACCGTCATGGGCGCGATCCTCAAGGCCACCGCCGACGAGGTGCCGGTGGGCGAGCAGGTGTTCTTCCGCTCGTTCTTCGCGATTCCCGTGATCCTGGTGTGGCTCGCGTCGCGGGGCGAACTGGGGACCGGGCTGCGGACCCATCGGCCGATGAGCCACTTCTATCGCGGGATCATCGGGACGATGGCGATGGTCTGCGGGTTCGCGGGCCTTGGACTGCTGCCGCTGCCCGAGCAGACAGCACTGGGCTATGCGATGCCGCTGCTGACGGTCCTGTTCGCGGGCATGTTCCTGGGCGAGGAGATCCGCGGCTTCAGGATCAGCATGGTGCTGCTGGGGATCGTCGGCGTGCTGATCGTGCTGTCGCCGCGCCTGGGCAGCGGCGGCGCCGACGTGTCCACGCGCGAGACGCTGGGCGCCGTGGTGACGCTTGCCGGCGCGGCGCTTGGGGCGCTGGCGCAGATCTTCATCCGGCGGATGGTCACGCAGGAACGCACCTCGGCGATCGTGTTCTGGTTTTCCGTGACCTCGACCGTGCTGGCGCTGGTATCGCTGCCGTTCGGCTGGGTCTGGCCCTCGCCCGCGACGGCGGCGCTGCTGGTCGCCACCGGGACGCTGGGCGGGATCGGGCAGATCATGCTGACCTCGTCCTACCGCTATGCCGACGCGTCGCTGGTGGCGCCGTTCGACTATGCGTCGATGGTGCTGGCGCTGCTGATCGGCTGGTTCGTGTTCGGCGAGGTGGCGACCACCACGATGCTGGCGGGTGCCGCGGTCATCATCGCGGCGGGCATCGCGATCATCTGGCGCGAACGGCAGCTGGGGATCGCCCGGTCGCGGTCGCGCAAGGCGATGACGCCGCAAGGCTGAAGCGCGCGGCTAGGGCTGGTCCGGGAACCCGAAAGCCACGTAGTCGCGCAGATAGGCGGCCTTTGCGGCCTTGCGCAGGCCCGCGTCGTCCAGCAGGTCCGGCAGCGGTGCGGGCGCAGGCGGGGCCGCGTCGATCCCCGCCGCGCGGGACAGAAAGCCCAGGTCCTCGGCCATCCGGTCCTCGCGCACGATCATATCGGGGGCGCCGAAGCGCGCGAAGCCCGACACGACCTCGGACTGCGTGGCCCAGCCCGGATGGGTGGCGAGCGTCGTCTGGCCGTTCAGGTTGCGGCGCAGGAAGTCGAGAAAGGCCGCGAACACGTCCGCACGCGCGTCGGGCGCGATCGCCTGCACCCCGCCTTCGGGCAGGGGAACGCGGTGGACCGTGCGCAGGACCTCGCGCAGGTCGGCGTTGCCGCCGTTCGCAAGCGCGGTGAACGCGGCCCATGCGCGCGGCAGCGGGTGGCGCACGACCGTGAAGCCGCGATGGCCGGGACGCTGGCGTTTCCACTGGCGCAGGCTGTTCTGGTTGAAGTCGGCGGTGACGGCGCCAAGGCCGCGCAGCCAGGGATCGACCACGTCCGACGGGCCGCCCTTGACCGGCATGAATACCAGCCCGCGCCCCGCGTCCACGCCCAGAAACGACGGGACGGCCGGGCCGCGCCGCGGCTCGAAGCTGGGCAGGCGGCGGGACTGGAACGGGTCCATCGCCGCCAGCGCCGCCTGCATCTCGTCGAAGTTCTCGACTTTTTCGGCCAGTTCGCGCGGGTTCTGGGGCACCTGGTCGCTGGCGGGTTCGACCCGTTCCAGATCGGTCCGGCCAAGCCAGTGCAGAAGGCCGGTCATCACGTCCGCGTCGCGCAGATCGTCATAGCCCAGCCAGAACGCCGCCTGACCGCTGGTCTGGAGCCGGTGCAGGACGCGCAGCTGGAACTGCTCGACCTCGGACATGGCCTGCGCGAACTCGGCCGGGTCGAAGCGGATGCGGGCGGGGATCGGGGTTTCCGTCTCGTTCAGCTTCCACTGGTTCGTCGCATAGGCGAGCCGGGTCGAGACGTAGCTGTCCAGCGGGTTGCGGGCGAGGACGATCTTGGCGCAGCTATGGTCGTCCAGGATCGCGTCGAGGATGCGCGGGTCGTGATCGTGGAAATACCGGAACCCCGTCATGTTGGGGTGCGAGCGGATCGCCTCGAACAGCGCCATCGGGTCGGCGTCGCGTTCGGCCATCGTCACGCCGCGCAGCTCGTCCTTGTCGGGCCAGCCCAGCATGTAGGGGTTGAACGCCTCGCCAAAGCAGGTGACGCGCTTGATCGCGTTCAGCGTAGCTTCCAGAAGGTTCGACCCGGTTCGCATCTCGGCAAAGATCACGAAGCTGCGGAAGGGCTGCGGCGTCATGAGGCGTCCTTGATGATCGGGGGCCGGGCGGATCGTTCGGGATGGCGGAAATCGCCCATCTTGCGCGGGCGCAGCCCCGCGTTGCGCAGCCGGTCGAGGAATGCAAGCATTCCCGTCAGGTCGGCGGGCGCGGGCGCGCCGTCGGGCAGGTCGTCGGTTTCCAGCAGCGTCGCCAGCGGCGGCAGCGGGTCGGCGCCGATCTCGGCCAGGTTCCAGCGGCTCACCTGCGCCTTCAGCCAGACGGAATCGAGGATATTGAGGAAATCCAGCTCGCGCCGTTGCAGGATCGCGGCCGCGCGGCGCACGTCGTCGAATGGCATGCCGGAATGCAGCAAGGGCACCGCCCACGCGCCGGTGATGACCAGAAGCCGCATGTTGGGGTCGGTGCCCATGAACCAGTTGAGCTGCTGGTCGTCGCGCGGGCTGAACTGGAACATCTGCCGCCGCTTCGTCACCCGGATCAGCGAGGTGAGGAACCCCTGCGGGTCAAGGTTGCGCATCGCGGCGCTGCCGCTCAGGCAGCCCGGTCCCAGCCTGCGGCCGCCGCTGAATTCGACACCCGTTTCGGCGAACAGGTGGCCGTGGACGTCCGCGTCGACATGGAATGGCAGCCATTCCGTCAGGCCGGGATAGGCTTCGGCAAGGCCGTAAAGCACCGTGTAGGGCGCGGCGGTCTTGCCGTTCTCGGCGTCTTTGCGGGGAAAGCGGCTTTGCATGTAGAGGCCCGGCCGGCCCACCTTGCGGCGCGCGACCGCCTGGTCGATCAGGCGGTCGATCATGTAGCTGTCGGGCTCGGCCGTCTGCGCGGGGCGGGGAAACGCCTCGTACAGGCCCTGCGCGCGCGGCCATATCTTGCGGGCGACGAAGCAGCCCGACTGCGCCAGCATGTCGCGGTGGTCGTCGTAAAAGACGTAGGGCTTGCCCTGCCCGTCGAACTTGGACAGCGTGAGCGACCGGCTTTCGATCCCCAGCGTGTGCCGCCGCGCCAAGGTCTGGAAATAGCTTTCGTCCGGGATCCACACGTGGCGGAAATAGCGGTCGTACCGCGCGCGCTCCCGGTCCGACAGGATGGCGGTCAGCGTGCGCACGGTCAGGCACCACCACTGCGACCCCAGATGCGGGATCACCCCTTCGGGAATGCGGCGCGACAGGTTCAGCCGCCGTTGCAGGTTCACGTAGCGGTCGAACAGGTTGCGCTGGCGGCGGAACGAGAACGGGAACCGCAGGGTAAACCGTTCAAGGTCCAGCCCCCCGATCGCCCAGCCCACATCGGAGGCGTTCACGCTTTCGATGAAGTCGCGGTCGGGGCGGGCGGACAGGAACTCGATCAGTTCCTCGACCGGGCGCAGCGGCAGGCAGGCGCCCGACACGGTGAGGACGTGGGTCAGGTCGGGATCGGCCGCCAGCAGCGCCTGCGCCGTGTCCTGCGTGGCGGCGACCAGGCTGAAGGTGCCCCATTCGCAGGCGCGGCGCGGCGCGAACAGGACCCGCGCGCAGTCCGCCAGCGTCTGGCGCATGGCCGCGAACGCGGCGTCGGGCACCTTGGCGTCCACGTGGATCGCGACGGTGGCGCCCCCCTCGGCCCAGATCCGCGCCATCCGCGTGGCAAGGTCGAGGTTTTCGTGGCACAGCATCACGACGCCCAGCCGCGCGGCCGGCGCGTCCGCGGCGCGGTCGGCGGTCGTCGGCACCGACGGCACGGGGCGGGCCGCGTACATCACGGCCAGTTCCCCCGCGAGATCAGGCCCAGATGCTCGAGCTGGCGCCAGCCCTCGTATTCGATCGATTCCGGGCACCAGAGCTGCGGCTGGTTCTGAAGCGCCGAGTGATAGGCCTTGTATTCGCGGCTGCCGGCATAGTGCTGGCCGCGCGTCATCTCCTCGTCGGATTTTCCTACGAAGGTGGACAGGAACTTGGTGTGCAGCAGGATGCCGGATGCCCGCTCGCCCCCGTTCTCGTCGTAGACGAGGTTCAGCGAACGCGGCAGAAGCATGTGGGTCGAGCTGACATAGGCATAGTGCCGCGCCCAGCGGACCAGCGGGATCTTGTTCAGCGCGGGCGCATTCTGCGGATCGTCCGCAAAGAAGGCCCGCGCGCGCGGCCCGCCCTGGATCCACAGGTTCCCGTATTCGCGGTTCTTGCGGATCATGTAGTTGGCGGGGTCGAACCATGCCGCGATGTCCAGCGGGTTCTCGCCCGCGGCGTAGATGCGTTCGGTAACCGATCCACGGGGATACATGTCCAGCATCATCGCCGGAAACGCGCGATAGGCCGAACTGTCCAGCCAGTCGGTCAGCGCCCGCAGCGGCCGCACGTCGCAATGGGGATAGACGAGGAACTCATCGGGATCGACGGTCAGGCACCAGTGCCCGGTGCCGTGCCGGAACAGCAGCCAGTTGACCCAGTCGAGGCCGTAGCGCGATCCCTTGTAGCTGGCCTTCGTCGTCCACAGCGACACGTCCGGCTGCGCTTCCAGCAGCGCGCGGCTGCCGTCGTCGCTGTCGTTGTCCACGACCAGGAAGTGATCGACCCCCAGCGCGCGGTAGTAATCCAGGAAATACGGCAGGCGCACCGCCTCGTTCCGCAGGGTGACGAAGCACAGGATCGCGCCGCTGCCGATCGCCCTCGTGCGGTTGGCCACGGGCGACAGCGCCCGCCTGCGGCGGATGGCGCGGCCAAGGAAATACTGGCGGCGCGCGCGCAGCCGGATCTTACGCCAGTAGCCTGTCCACCAACCCGGCACGTTACCCCTTTGCCCCCGAAACCCCAGCCGATCAGTTCCTTGCGGATGCCTGACTTATCACAGCATTGCTAATCGTTTGGAAATGCCCGCTCCACCCGGGAACCACCATAGGTTGAAGCGTGTCGCGGGGCGAGGATGCGATTTCTGCAACATGCGCCGCCCAGGGCGCGGGGTCGTCGGGCGGCAGCCACGTCGCCAGATCGCCCAGCAGCGCACGCGCGGCGGGAAGCGGCGTTGCAAGGACGCGGGTCCCGCGCGCCGCCGCCTCGGTCAAGGGCAGGCCGAAGCCTTCGCTGTGGCTGGGCATCAAAAGCGCGTGGGCCCGTGTAATCAGCGCGGCGACGGCTTCGTCGGAAAGGTCGTTCAGCTCGCGCACCGGGCCGCCCGGCGGCAGCGCATCGAGGCGGGCGAAGGTCGCGGCGTTTTCCCAGCCGCGGCGCCCGACGATGAAAAGCCCCGGCATGGTACCGGGGGTCAGGCGCTGCGCGAGCAGGTCCCACGCGTCCAGCAGCAGCGCGTGGTTCTTGCGCGGCTCGATCGTGCCCAGCGCCACGAAGAACGGACGCGACAGGTCGAGGTCGGGCGGCAGGTGGGCGGGCGCGGGCGCGGCCAGCGTCGTGCCGATGGGGGCCACGACGACCGGCGCGCCGCCCGCAATCCCGAAGCGGTCGCGCCAGCGCAGCACGTCGGCGCGGGTCGCGTCGCTGATCGTGGCGATGGTCGCGCCGTGGCGCAGGGCCGATTGCAGGCGGGCGCGGAACAGCGCGCTCTGACCGGCGCGCGTGAATTCCGGATGGTCCAGCGGGATGGTGTCGTGGATGAGGATCGCCGGGCGGGCCCAGGCCATGCGGGCCAGCCACGGCGGATCGAGATTCGTGTGGCCGACGTTCAGGTAGGTCGCCCCCGGCAGGATACGGGTCACCGGCGCTTGCAGCCCCCGGCCCGACCGCCCCGCCCGGACCACCGCGCGGCGCACCAGCGCGCGCTTGACCCGGGCGCGAAGCCCGGTCTGCCGCAGCGCACGGTCAAGAAGCGTCGCGCGCGGCGCCGTGGCCAGATCGCCCGCAGCCCAGCGCAGCAGATCGGCGCCCGCCGCGGGCGGCAACACCGCCTGCACCGGCCCCAGCCGCGCGACCAGCAGATGCGGGCGGTCCTGCAGATGTGACAGCCACGCCGCCTCGACCCGGTCGATCCCGGTCAGCGGCCCCTGCCCAAGGCGAGAGATCAGCCGTGAGACATCGAACAGGAAAAAGGGCAGCGGAACGTCCGGGTCATTTCCCATAGCCGCCGGTCTGGTGCCAGCGCCACGCGTCGCCGATCATCTGCGGCAGCGTGGACCTGTCTGCCCGCCAGCCCAGCACCTCGCCCGCCCGCGCGCTGCCCGACACCAGCGACACCGCATCGCCTTCGCGGCGCGGCCCTTCGGTCATCGGGACGGCGTGGTTGGTGGCGAGCCTGGCCTGGTCGATCACCTCACGGACCGAGAAGCCCGAGCCGGTGCCAAGGCAGAACACCTCGGCCCCGCCTTCGCCCTGCGTGTCCGCCGGGCGGCCGCGCCCGTCCCGCAGCCACTTCAGCCCCAGCACATGCGCGTCAACCAGGTCCATCACGTGGACATAGTCGCGCACGCAGGTGCCGTCGCGGGTGTCGTAGTCGGTGCCGTTGATCGTCAGGGCCGGGCGCTTGCCGTCGATCGCTTCAAGGATCACGGGGATCAGGTGCGTCTCGGGCTGGTGGAACTCCCCCACCTGCGCGTCGGGGTCGGCGCCCGCGACGTTGAAATAGCGGAAGATCACCGAGCGCAGGCCGTGGGCCGCGCCGAAATCCTTCAGCATGTTCTCGATCGCGCGCTTGCTGGCGCCGTAGCTGTTCAGCGGCGCCTGCGGCGTCGTCTCGTCCAGCACGACGCCGTCGTGGTCGCCGTAGGTCGCGCAGGTCGAGCTGAACACGAAGTCCAGACAGCCCGCGTCCACCGCCGCCTCGATCAGGTTGAGCGAGGCGCAGACGTTGCCGCGCCAGTACTTGCCCGGCTCGCGCATCGCCTCGCCGACCTGGCTCAGCGCGGCGAAGTGCATGACGGCGATCGGCTTGTGGGCCGCGAACACCTCGTCCAGCCGGGCGCGGTCCATCAGGTCGCCCTGCTCGAACGGGCCGAACTTCACCGCCTCGCGCCAGCCGGTGCAGAGGTTGTCGAAGGTGACGGGGATGTAGCCCGCGGCGGCCAGCGCCTTGCAGGCATGCGAGCCGATGTAACCGGCGCCGCCGGTTACAAGAACCTTATCTGCCATCCGGTCACTCGGCCGCTTTTCGCATCGCAAGAACGTCGTGCAGGTATTCCGCGAACTCCTCGCGCAGGTCGTCGCGTTCCAGCCCGAACGCGACCGTCGCCTGCAGGAAGCCCGCCTTGGACCCGCAGTCGTAGCGCTGACCGCGGAAGCGCAGGCCGAACACGTCGCGCCCTTCCTCGATCTCGTCGGCGATGGCGTCGGTCAGCTGGATCTCGCCGCCCGCGCCCTGCTTCAGCTTGTTGAGGTTTTCCATGACGGTCGGCGCAAGGATGTAGCGCCCGATCACGGCAAGGTTCGAGGGCGGGTTTTCCTTGGGCTTCTCGACCATGCCGCGGACCTTGACGATCGCGCCCATGTCTTCCTCGATGTCGAGGACGCCGTAGGACTTGGTCTTGTCCAGCGGCACTTCCATGGTGGCGACCATGCTGCCGCCGGTCTCGGCATGCGCCTCGATCATCTGCTGCAGGCACGGCGGCTCGCCCATCACAACGTCGTCGGTCAGGACGACCGCGAAGGGCTCGTCGCCAATCAGGCGGCGGGCGCACCAGACGGCGTGGCCGAGACCCATCGCCTTGTGCTGGCGGACATAGGCGATCGCGCCCGAATCCATGTTGGTCTGGCGCAGCAGCTCCAGCAGGTCGTTCTTGCCCGCCTTGTGCAGCGTGTTTTCCAGCTCGTGCGAGTGGTCGAAGTAATCCTCGAGCGCGCCCTTGCCGCGCGAGGTGACGAAGATGAACTCCTCGATGCCGGCCGCGCGCGCTTCGTCGATGGCGTACTGGATCAGCGGCCGATCGACGAGAGTCATGATCTCTTTCGGGATCGACTTCGTTGCGGGGAGGAACCGGGTGCCCAGTCCGGCGACCGGGAAAACTGCTTTGGTGACCTTGCGGACCATGGACGTAGCTCCGTTTTGGGTGACGCGCACCCGCCCTGCTTTCATGGCCAAGGGCTTACCCACAGACGGCCCCCGTAGCAAGCAAACGACTGTGACGACCGGTCAAACGCCGCCGATTTCATCTAACTTTTGCAAACTGCGCGTGCGGGCAAGGCGCTGCGCCTCGCGCGCGGCGCGGACGCGGAAACGCCATGCGCGGACGGCCGGATCGCCGGGAAGCGACGGCCCCCACAGGCCACCCGCCTGTTCCCAGAACCCGGCGGGGTCGAACCGCACGCGATGGCGCAGGATCGAAGGGCTGAACAGGACCAGCGTGACCAGCCGCCCCTTGCCGGACAGCCGCACGGCGTCGGCGCGAAGGCGGCGGCGCTGCCAGTGCCAGCCGGTCAGCAGGCTGTGCGCGCGCGGGCCGGTGCCGGGCAGGGTCAAAAACGGCGGCGGCGGGGCGTCGGACAGCGGTTTCGGCCAGCAAACGCTGCGCGGGGCGCCGGTCGCGCCCGCGTGGAACGTCGCCATCAGCGGCGCCACCCGCAAGGGGTCGAGCCTGCCGGAGACCATCAGCCGCAGCAGCCGCGTCCGCACCCGTTCGGACGCCCTGGCCGAATCGCCCCCGTGCCGGTCGCAGAAGATCGCCGCGGACCGGCCGATCTGCGTCAGGTCGGCGGGCACGCCCGAGGCGCTGCGGCGATCGTCGCCCGCCCATCCATGCGCCACCTCGGCCAGCGGCACGACAGCGGTCGGGGCGTCGGGCCAGCGCGCCGCCATCCGCATGTTCAGGTCGCTTTCGTCCAGATGATAGGCAAAGGCGGTGTCGAACCCGCCCAGTTCGGCCAGCGCATCGCGGCGAAAGGCGCAGTTGGTTCCCAGCGTGCCGACGGGACGCCCGCCTTCGGGTGCCAGAAGGCGGACCGAATCACCCCAGGGTTGAACAGGCACAGCCAGGCCGTTGCCGGTCATCCTCTCGGCCCGCACCTGCCAGCGCAGCCCGTCGCGCCCGCGCGTGGCCCCGGTCGCAGCCGGCACGGCAGGGTCGGCGAACGGCGCGGTCAGGCGAGACAGCCACGTCGGCTCGGCCACCGCGTCGTCGTCGATGAAGGCCAGGACCTCGCCCGCCGCCGCCATGATCCCGGCGTTGCGGGCGGCCGAGATGTTGGCCGCGTCGAAGCGCACCCTCTTGATCGGCAGGTCCGGGCGCACTCCGACCGACCCCGCGTCGGCCACCAGCACGATTTCAAACCCGGGATGATCCTGCAGCGTGAGCGCGGTCAGGCACAGCGACAGCGCCGCGGGACGGTGGCGCGAGACGACGACGACGCTGACGCTGCCGACGACGCTGCCGACGACACTGCCGACAACACTGACTGCCGGCGCGCCCGCGTCCGGCTGCGTCAATCCAGCCCCATGCGCCGCATCATCGCCTCGATCTTCGGCACGTCCTCGGGGTTGTTCAATTCCCAGAACTCGCGCCCGCGCGCCTGAACCTCGACGCAAAGAACGGGGATCCCGCGTTCGAGGAAGCGCAGCTGTTCAAGCCCCTCGAGCCGTTCGAGCGTGCCTTCGGGCCAGCCGGCATAGGCGGCGAGCGGCTCGGGGCGATAGGCATAGACGCCGACGTGGTGGAACACGGGGCTAGCGGCATCCGGGGCCACGTCATGGGGCACGAACGGGATCACTTCCTTGGAAAAGTAAAGCGCCCGGCCATCCACGCCGAAGACCGCCGTCGTCCCCCCCACCCGGCCCGCGGCGCGGTCGGCCATCAGGTCGGCGCGCATCGCGCCCGTGCAGTTCAGGACCGGGGTCGCCACCTGTGCGGCAGGGTCGCGGCGCAGCCCGGCGACCAGATCCTCGACGAACCACGCGGGCGTCAGCGGCGCGTCGCCCTGCAGGTTCACGACGATCTCGGGCGAAAGGCCAAGCGCCGCCACCGCCTCGGCGCAGCGTTCCGTGCCGTTGCGGCAGGTGGTCGAGGTGATCGCAACCTGGGCCCCGAAGCCCGCCGCGTGATCCGCGATCCGGGCGTCGTCGGTGGCCACGATCACCCGGTCGGCACCGCCGACCTGCATCGCCGCGTCCCAACTGCGCCGGATCAGCGTCCGCGCCTGCCCCGACGCGCCCGTCAGCGGCACCAGCGGCTTGCCCGGATAGCGGGTCGAGGCGTGGCGGGCGGGGATGACGATGACGACCGACACGCGCGGCTCAGCCCAGGGGGTGCAGCAGGACGCCCGGCGCGTAGGCGATGAAGAACGGGTTCTCGAACCCCGCCTTGCCGTAGCCGAGCGTAGCGTGGTCGTCGAAACGCACCACCTGCCCGCCCGCGCCGCGCAGCACCGCGTCCCCCGCCGCCGTGTCCCATTCCATCGTGCGGCCGAGGCGCGGGTAAAGGTCCGCCTCGCCCGTCGCCACCAGGCAGAACTTGAGCGACGATCCCGCGCTCGTCATGTCGCGGACGCCGTATTGCGCGATGTAATCGTCGGTCGCCTGATCGCGGTGCGACTTGGACGCCACGACCATCAGCGCGCGGTTGTCGGGGGTGGCGTTGACGCCGATCGGGCGCACCTCGCCGGGACGATCGCCGAACGGCCCGATCTCCTCGACCGAGCGGCCGTCGGCAAGGGTGTAGAACAGCCGCTTGCGGGCAGGCGCATAGACGATCCCGCGCACCGGCGTTCCGTCCTGCACATAGGCGATGTTCACGGTGAAATCGCCCCGGCGCTGCACGAACTCCTTCGTGCCGTCGAGCGGGTCCACGATCAGGAAGCTGCGCGGGCGCTGCCCGTGGGTGTCGGCCTGTTCCTCGGTCACCAGCGCCACGTCGGGGAACGCCGCGCGCAGCCCGGCCGAGATCAGCGCGTCGGCAGCCTCGTCCGCTTCGGTCACGGGCGAATCGTCGCTTTTGGCGCGCACCTCGAAGTCGGGGCCGTCATAGATCTGCATGATCCGGTCCCCGGCTTCCAGCGCGAGCCGTCGCATGACGGCGATCAATTCATCAAATTGCATGCGCTTTCCTTTGCAGTCACGGGCATCCGCCGGATGCGCGGCGTTGAAAGACGGGGTCACGCCTCTTATGATCGCAGCGATCGTTTCCGGCAAGCGGCGCGTCCACGCGGCCCGACAGACCCCCCGACAGCCCCCGACCGACCCAAAGACCTTTCCACCGAAAGCCGCCCCGCATGTTCGTCCAGCCGCGCAACCGCAACATGATCGAGGCCGCGTTCGCGACGCTGGCGCTGATCTATCACCAGACGGTCCACAACCTGCGGCAGTCGCACAGCAACGCGGTCGTGGGGCTGGCGATGTCGATCATGCAGTCGCTGGCGATGGTGATCGGTTTCGTCGCCATGTTCTACGTGCTGGGGGTGCGCCGCTCGCCCATCCGCGGCGACTTCATGGTCTTCGTCATGACCGGCATCTTCATGTTCATGACGCACACCAAGTCCATCGCGGCGATGACCGGCGCGGCCAACGCGACCTCGACCATGATGCGACACGAGCCGATGAACACCGCCGTGTCGATCAGCGCCACCGCGCTGGCGATCCTGTATCAGCAGACGCTGGCCTCGATCGTGATCCTGTGGACCTACCACGCCCTGATCATGCCGATCCGGATCGAGCACATCACGGGCTGCTACGCGATGCTGCTTCTGGCCTGGGCGTCGGGCTGTGCGATCGGCATGATCTTCATGTCGGCCAAGCAGTGGTGGCCGTCGGGGATCGGCGTCATCAGCAGCTTCTACCAGCGTCTCAACATGATCGCGTCGGGCAAGATGTTCGTGGCCAACGTGCTGCCGACGATGATGCTGAACCTGTTCGACTGGAACCCGCTGTTCCACGTGATCGACCAGGCGCGGGGGTTCGCCTTCATCAACTATACGCCCCACAACTCGTCGGTGCGCTATGCGGTCTATGTGACGCTGGCCTGCCTGATGGTCGCCCTGATGCTGGAGTTCGTGACCCGCAACGCCCGCTCGCTCAGCTGGGCGGCGCGCTGATCACGGGCCCGCGGGGCTGATCGCGGGCTCGCGAGGCTGATCGCGAACCGGCGGGTCAGCCGCCGGCCACGCGCAGGGTCAGGTTCACGCGCCCGCCGCCGGTCACAAGGCCCGAGCTTCCGGGCCTGATCCGGTCCACGCCGTGAAAGACCAGGCGCCCCGCCCCCGCCAGCACCATCACGTCGCCCGATTTCAGCCAGACGCTTTCGGTGGACCCGCCCCGCTCGGTCCCGCCCGCGCGAAACAGCGCGTCGTCGCCCAGGCTGACCGACACCACCGGGCAGGTCAGGTCGGCCTCGTCCCGGTCCTGGTGCAGACCCATGCGCGCGGCGTCGCGGTACAGGTTGACAAGGCAGCTGTCGGGCCGCCGCGCCCCGCCCGTCACCCGGTCCCACAGCGCCAGCAGCATCGGCGGGATCGGCGGCCACGCGCGCCCGTCCGGCTGCGCGCGTTCGTAGCGATAGCCGCGCCGGTCGGTGGTCCAGCCAAGGCTGCCGGCCGAGGTCATGGCGACCGACAGCGGCTTGCCCCAGCGCGTGACGGGACGCACGGGCGGCGCCGCGTCCCAGATCGCGGCGACCTCGGCCATCAGCGCGGCCTGTTCGCGCGCGCCCAGAAACCCCGGCCACAGGCCGATGCCCCGCAGGCTCAGCGGCGCGGCCGCGCCCGTCGGACCGGGCGGCGAACTGGTTTCCGTGTCGTTCATCCTGGTGTCGCGCGATGCTTGCAGGCCCAAAATCCCCTTCCTATATACCCAACGAACCGGCCGGGTCACCGGCCATCACACCCCCAAGGGATAGGGTTCCGGGGGCCGCATATCGGACCCGCAGCCCGCTCATCGCCTCAAGAAAGGTAAACGAATGGCCAAAGTCATCGGCATTGACCTCGGAACAACGAACAGCGTCGTCGCCATTATGGACGGCAGCCAGCCCAAGGTGATCGAGAACTCCGAAGGCGCGCGCACCACGCCGTCGATCGTGGGTTTCACCGAAAGCGAGCGCCTGGTCGGCCAGCCCGCCAAGCGGCAGGCCGTGACGAACCCGGAAAATACCGTGTTCGCGGTCAAGCGCCTGATCGGCCGTCGGGTGACGGACGCCGAGGTAAAGAAGGACAAGGACCTCGTCCCCTACAAGATCGTGGACAGCGGCAATGGCGACGCCTGGGTCGAGGTTCGCGACGAGAAGTATTCCCCCGCGCAGGTCAGCGCGATGATCCTTCAGAAGATGAAGGAAACGGCCGAGTCGTATCTGGGCGAAAAGGTCGAGCAGGCGGTCATCACCGTCCCGGCCTATTTCAACGACGCCCAGCGTCAGGCGACCAAGGACGCGGGCAAGATCGCGGGCCTTGAAGTGCTGCGGATCATCAACGAACCGACCGCCGCCGCACTGGCCTATGGCCTCGACAAGAAGGAAAGCCGGACCATCGCGGTCTACGACCTCGGCGGCGGCACCTTCGACATCACCATCCTGGAAATCGACGACGGCCTGTTCGAGGTGAAATCGACCAACGGGGACACGTTCCTGGGCGGCGAAGACTTCGACATGAAGATCGTCAACTACCTCGCCGACGAGTTCAAAAAGGAACACGGCGTCGACCTGACGCGCGACAAGATGGCGCTTCAGCGCCTGAAGGAAGCGGCGGAAAAGGCCAAGATCGAGCTGTCGTCGTCCAGCCAGACCGAGATCAACCAGCCGTTCATCTCGATGGACAAGAACTCGGGCACGCCGCTGCACATGGTCGTCAAGCTGACCCGCGCCAAGCTGGAAAGCCTTGTCTCGGACCTCATCAAGCGGACGATCAAGCCGCTTCAGGACGCGCTTAAGGATGCGGGTCTGGCGAAATCCGACATCGACGAGGTCGTGCTGGTCGGCGGCATGACCCGGATGCCCAAGGTGATCGAGGAAGTGACGAACTTCTTCGGCAAGGAACCCCACAAGGGCGTGAACCCCGACGAGGTCGTGGCGCTGGGTGCAGCGGTGCAGGCGGGCGTTCTGCAGGGCGACGTCAAGGACGTGGTGCTGCTGGACGTGACGCCCCTGTCGCTGGGGATCGAGACGCTGGGCGGCGTGTTCACCCGCCTGATCGACCGTAACACGACGATCCCGACCAAAAAGTCGCAGACCTTCTCGACCGCCGAGGACAACCAGAACGCCGTGACGATCCGCGTCTTCCAGGGCGAACGCGAAATGGCCGCCGACAACAAGCTGCTCGGCCAGTTCAACCTTGAAGACATCCCGCCCGCCCCCCGCGGCATGCCGCAGATCGAGGTGGCCTTCGACATCGACGCCAACGGCATCGTGTCGGTGAACGCCAAGGACAAGGGCACCGGGAAGGAACAGAAGATCACGATCCAGGCGTCGGGCGGCCTGTCCGACGAAGAGATCGAGAAGATGGTCAAGGACGCCGAGGCGAACGCCGAAGCCGACAAGGGTCGCCGCGAGCTGGTCGAATCGCGCAACCAGGCCGAAAGCCTGATCCACTCGACCCGCAAGTCGCTGGACGAGCATGGCGACAAGGTCGACGGCTCGACCGTCGAGGCGATCGAACTGGCCGTCGGCGCGCTTGAAGAGGCGCTGAAATCCGACGAGCCCGGCAAGATCAAGGGCGGCATCCAGAACCTGATGGATGCGTCCATGAAGCTGGGCGAGGCGATCTACAAGGCCGGCCAGGCCGGTGCCTCGGGCGAGAGCGAGGGCGAGGAAAGCCCGCGCGGCGTGGACGACGACATCGTCGATGCCGACTTCGAAGACCTCGGCGAAGAAAAGCGGAAGTAAGCTTCCCGCGACCGTGGCCGGCCCGTGTTTCTGCACGCGGGCCGGTCTTTCATTGACGATCCACCTCAGACCGGAAGATCATGGCCAAGCGCGATTTCTACGAGGTTCTTGGTGTGGCGCGCGGCGCCTCGGCCGACGAGATCAAGAAGGCCTTCCGCGCCAAGGCCAAGGAACTGCACCCCGACCGCAACCCCGACTGCACCCTGTCGGAAGGCCGCTTCAAGGAAGTGAACGAGGCCTACGACTGCCTCAAGGACGCGCAGCGGCGGGCGGCCTATGATCGTTTCGGCCACCAGGCGTTCGAGGGTGGCGGCTTCGGTCCCGGCGGCTTTGGTGGCGCGCGCGGCGGCAATGGCGACTTCGGCAGCGCCTTCGCTGACGTGTTCGAGGATCTGTTCGGCGACATGATGGGCGGGCGCGCCGCGTCCGGGCGCAGCCGCGCCACCCGCGGGCAGGATCTGCGCTACAACCTTCAGGTCTCGCTCGAGGAAGCCTTCGCGGGCTTGCAAAAGACGATTTCCGTGCCCGGCTCGGTTGCCTGCGGCGAATGCAACGGCACCGGCGCCGAAGGGGCGGTGGAACCCGCCACCTGCCCGACCTGCGCCGGCATGGGCAAGGTCCGCGCGAGCCAGGGCTTCTTCACCGTCGAACGCACCTGCCCGACCTGCAACGGCCAGGGCCAGATCGTGAAGAACCCCTGCGCCGCCTGCCACGGCGCCGGCCGGATCGAAAAGCAGCGCTCGCTGGCCGTCAACATCCCGGCGGGCGTGGAAACCGGCACCCGGATCCGCCTTGCGGGAGAGGGCGAGGCGGGGCTGCGCGGCGGCCCGTCTGGCGATCTTTACATCTTCGTCGAGGTCAAGGACCACGCGATCTTCATGCGCGACGGGCGGATGCTGGCCTGCCACGTGCCGGTCAGCATGACGACCGCCGCGCTTGGCGGCGAGGTCGAGGTGCCGACGATCGACGGCGGCCGCTCGCGGGTCAAGATCGCGCCCGGCAGCCAGACCGGCCAGCAGATGCGCCTGCGCGGCAAGGGGATGCCGCCCTTGCGGCACGGGCCGGGGATGCAGGGCGATTTCGGCGACATGCTGGTCGAGCTGTCGGTGGAAACCCCGGTGAACCTGACCGCCCGGCAGAAGGAGATCCTGCGCGAGTTCGAGGCGATCGACGCCGACAACCACCCGCAGACGTCAAACTTCTTCGGCAAGATCAAGAATTTCTGGGAGGGGCTGGGCGCTTAACCGCGCCTTAACCCTTCGCTGGCAGGCTGAAGGCCATGCCAGAGAACCGCGCCTTTCACGAAGACTCGCCGTCCCTGTTCCGGTTCGATCCGGCGCAGGACGACGTCCACCCGGTGCCGGGCCCGGCAGCGAAGAAGGCGGCGCCCCCCAGCTACATCGCCGACCACCGCGCCCGGCTGCGCGACCGCTTCATGCAGGGCGGCGCGGCGGCGATGCCGGACTATGAGCTGCTGGAACTGGTCCTGTTCCGCGCCGTCCCGCGCCGGGACATGAAGCCGCTGGCCCGCCGGCTTCTGGACCGGTTCGGCGACTTCAACCGCGTCCTGTCGGCCGATCCGGCGCGGCTGGCGGACGTGGACGGCGTCGGGCCCGCGATCATCGTGGAACTGAAGATCGTGGCGGCGGCGGCGCAGCGGCTGGCCCGGTCCAGGGTGATCCGGCGCCCCGTCCTGACCAGCTGGGACGCGCTGGTCGATTACTGCCACACCGCGATGGCGCATGGCGAGGTCGAGCAGTTCCGCGTCCTCTACCTCGACCGCAAGAACGTCCTGATCGCCGACGAGGAGCAGGCGAGGGGCACCGTCGATCACGTCCCGGTCTACCCGCGCGAGATCGTGCGCCGGGCGCTGGACCTGAACGCCAGCGCCCTGATCCTCGTCCACAACCACCCCTCGGGCGACCCGACGCCCAGCGATCCCGACATCCAGATGACCCGCCGCATCATGCAGGCGGCCGAGACGATGGGCATCGTCGTCCACGATCACCTCATCATCGGCAAGGACCGTGAGCTGAGCTTCCGGGCGTCGGGGTTGCTGTAGGGCGCGCGCCCCACGCGGCCGCGCGCGTCACCCCTGCCCGTGGAAATGATCGTGGATCGTGCGGGCCATCGTGTCGGAGATCCCCTCGACCGCCTGCAGGTCCGGCAGGCCCGCGCGCGCCACGCCCTTGGCGCTGCCGAAATGCGCCAGCAGGGCGCGCTTGCGGGCCGCGCCGATGCCCGCGATCTCGTCCAGCGGGTTCGCCATCGCCTGCTTGGTGCGCCGCGCGCGATGGGTGCCGATCGCCCAGCGGTGCGCCTCGTCCCGCAGCCGCTGGACGAAATACAGCACCGGGTGGTTCATCGGCAGGGCAAAGACGGTCCGGCCGGGACGGTAGAACTCTTCCTTGCCGTGATTGCGGTCCTGCCCCTTGGCGACCCCGATGATGGGCACGTCATCGACGCCCAGATCGGCAAGAATCCCCTGCACCGCCGATACCTGCCCCGCCCCGCCGTCGATCAGCAGCAGGTCCGGCCACGCCTCGGACGCGCGGTCCGGGTCGTCCTTGAGCAGGCGCGAGAACCGCCGCGTCAGCACCTCGCGCATCATGCCGAAGTCGTCGCCGGGCGTGATCTCGGTCCCCTTGATGTTGAACTTGCGGTACTGGCTTTTCATCCAGCCCTCGGGGCCCGCGACGATCATGCCGCCGACCGGGGCCGCGCCCTGAATGTGGCTGTTGTCATAGACCTCGATCCGGCGCGGCGGGGCGGGCAGGTCAAAGGCGTCGGCGAGCCCCTCCAGCAGCTTGTGCTGCGCGGCGCTTTCCGACATCCGCCGCGACAGGCTCTCGCGCGCGTTCCTAAGCGCGTTCTCGACCAGCTCGGCCTTTTCGCCCCGCTGGGGCACGCCGACGACGACCCGCCGCCCGGCCCGGTCGGACAGCAGCGATGTCATCAGGTCCATGTCCTCGATCCCGTGGCTCAGCAGGATCATGCGCGGCGGCACCTTGCCGTCGTAGAACTGGCCCAGGAACGCCTCCATCACCTCGTCGGCGGACTCGGCGCCGTTCAACTTGGGATAGAAGTCGCGGTTGCCCCAGCTCTGGTTGCCACGGATGAAAAAGACCTGCACGCAGGCCTGCCCCCCGTCCATGTGCAGCGCGATGACGTCCGCCTCCGGCACGCCCTTGGGGTTGATCGCCTGCACCGACTGGACCGAGGTCAGCGCCTTGATCCGGTCCCGCAAGGCGGCGGCGCGTTCGTATTCCATGCCCTCCGCCGCCCGCGCCATCTCGTTCGCAAGGTTCGCCTGCACGGCGGTCGTCTTGCCCTGCAGGAAGCGTTCGGCATCGGCCACCAAGGCGCGGTAGTCGGGCAGGTCGATCCGCCCGGTGCAGGGCGCGCTGCACCGCTTGATCTGGTGCAAGAGGCACGGCCGGGTGCGCGACGAGAACGTCGCATCCGTGCAGGACCGCAGCAGGAACACACGCTGCAACTGGTTCAGCGTGCGGTTCACCGCGCCGGCGCTCGCGAAGGGGCCGTAGTAGTCGCCCGCCTCGGACTTTGCGCCCCGGTGCTTCTTGATCTGCGGGAACGGGTGCGACTTGGCGACGAGGATGTTCGGGAACGACTTGTCGTCGCGCAGCAGCACGTTGTAGCGCGGCTTCAGCTGCTTGATGAGGTTCTGTTCCAGCAGCAGCGCCTCGGTTTCCGTGCGCGTCGTCAGGAACATCATGCTGGCGGTGTCGCGGATCATCCGGGCGATCCGCCCCGAGTGCCCGGACGGCCGGGCATAGTTCGACACCCGCGCCTTGAGGTTGCGCGCCTTGCCGACGTAAAGCACCGCGCCCTGCGCATCGAGCATCCGGTAGACGCCAGGGCTGCCGTCCAGCCGCCGGACGTAGTCGGCGATCAGCCTGTGCCCGGTTTTCTGCGGCGTCGGGGACGGCGGCGGGGGCGGCGTCGGGGACGGCGGCCCACTCGCCTCAGGCGTGTTATCCATAGGGGGCTGGTCGGTCATGGGGACAACAAAGTGATTCCTGGGGCACCCCGCAAGAGCGGCCATCTGACAAGGGGATTCATGTCCACGGTTTCTGTGGATAACTCTGTGGAGGGGCTGGGGCGAGAGGTGCCGCTTGCCAGCAAATGTTAGGCTGGCAACGGATTGCACATAAATTGTGCACAGTTACAAGCCATTGTAAAGGCATACTATTTTACCTCGCTCGAAGAACCGGCTGATTTTGTTGACGGATTCGCGACGGTCGCTTCACGCAAATGCGACAAGTGGACAACCCGGCATCCTTCAAGCCCCCGCCTGCCCCGGCGACCCGACGATATCAGGCGTCCGCCAAGCCAAGTGCTGCCCGCCGTCCACGCAGATCAGCTGCCCGGTGACCGCCCGCGCGTCCAGCAGGTAGACCAGCGCCGCCGAGACGTCCTGCGCGTCGGCGCCACGGCCCAGGATCGTTCCGGCGCGCTGGCGGCGAAAGTGATCCTCGCTCTGGCGGTCGCCGCGCAGCGTCGGGCCGGGGCCGATCGCGTTCACCCGGATGCGCGGGGCAAGCGCCTGCGCCATCGTCCGCGTCAGCGCCCACAGGCCGGCCTTGGCGAGCGAATAGGTCATGAACTCGGGCGTCGGTTTCAGGACGCGCTGATCGACCATGTTGACGATCAGCGCGGTAGGGCCCGGTTCGGCGCCCGTGTCCGGCGCGGGCGGGACATGTGCGGCGAAGTGCTGGGACAGGACGAACGGCGCGCGCAGGTTGGAACCCAGGTGCCGGTCCCACGACTCGCGGGTCGCGGTGTCGATGCGGTCGTGTTCAAAGACCGAGGCGTTGTTGACCAGCACCGCCAGCGGACCCAGCTGCCGCGCGGCTTCGGGCACCAGCGCCTCGACCCGGTCCAGATCAAGCAGGTCCGCCTGCAGCGTCACCGCGCGCACGCCAAGCGCGCGGGCGTCGTCCGCCGTGCGCTCCGCATCCTCGGCCGATCGGTAATAGTGGATCGCCACGTCGTAGCCGCGCGCGGCCAGCGCCAGCGCCATCGCCCGGCCCAGCCGCCGGCCTGCACCGGTGACCAGCGCCGCGCCCAATCGCGGCCCGCGTGTCGCGCCCTGCGTTGCCATCAGGCCCCCGCCCCCGGCCACATCAGCCGGTCATGGGCCGCGCCCACCAGATCGTCGGCCGACATGCCGAGCCGCCGCAGGAACGGCTTGCGCGCGCCATAAGGGCGCAGCCTGACCTTGTCGCCGTACAGCTGCCGCAGCTTGGGTTCCAGATGCGCAATCCCGTCGGCCAGGCCCACCTTGACCGCCTGCGCGCCGGTCCACACGTCGCCTGTGAACAGGTCCAGCCCCTGCGCCAGCCGCGCGCCCCGCCGCGCCGCGACCTGTGCCTTGAACGCCTCGTGCATGGGCGCCATCAGGCGTTCCAGCCGCGCCACGTCCTCGGCCGTTTCGGGGCGAAAAGGGTCCAGCATCGACTTTGACCGGCCGGCGGTGTGGACCCGGCGCTCGATCCCGTGGCGGGCGATCAGGTCGGAAAAGCCGAACCCCGCCGCGATCACCCCGATCGATCCCAGAAGCGAGCTGTGGTCGGCCCAGATGTCGTCTGCGGCGGAGGCGAGCCAGTAGCCGCCGGACGCGGCCACATCCTCGACAAAAGCGTGGACGGGCAGGCGGCGGCGGTCCGCGTGGCGACGAATACGGTCGGCGATCAGCGAGGACTGCACGGGCGAGCCGCCCGGCGAGTTGATCGACAGCGCCACGGCGACGGGGCGGCCCTTGCGGAACGCGCGTTCAAGCAGCGGCGCCAGCGCCGCATCGGACAGCCCGCCGCCCCGCGTGGCCGCGCCGATGGTGCCGTGAAGGCGGATCACCGCAACCGACGGTGCGGACTTCAGAATGGGAATACGCATGACTGGCAGATAGGCACCACGCCCGCGCGCCGCAAGCGCGGGGCCTGCACACGCTCAGCGCCCGCGGGTCAGGATCGCGTCGACTTCGGCCAGCGTGGGCATCGCGTCGGCCGCACCCGGCCGCGTGACCTGCAGGGCGGCGGCGGCGGCGGCGCGGCGCAGGTTCGCCTCGATCGCCAGCCCCTCGTCCATCCCGGCGGCGAACCACCCGGCGAAGCAGTCGCCCGCGCCGGTGGTATCGACCGGGGTCACCGGAAAGGCGTCCTGCCGCGTCACCCGCCCGGCGGTCAGGTCGCGGTATTCCGCCCCCTTGCCGCCCATGGTCACCAGCAGCCCCGCGACCGGCAGCGGGCCTTCGATGCCGGCTTGCAGCCGCGCCGCCTCGCCCTCGTTCACGGCGATGATCGTGGGGTGGGGGATGACGTCGCGCACGGCCGCCAGATCGAACGGCGCGGCGGAATAGATGACGCGCGCGCCCGCCGCCTGCGCCTGCGCGGCGGCGATGCGCTGGTGCGCGGTCTCGTTCTGCAACAGCAGCGTGTCGCCGGGACCGATGCCCGACAGCCCGGCGGTGACGGCGGATTGCGGCAGCGCGTGGTTGGCCCCGCCGTGGATGACGATCGCGTTCTCGCCGCCGTCGTCCACCATGATGATGGCGTGGCCCGTCGCCTCGTCGGCCAGCCGCTGGACCCCGCGCACGTCCACCCCCGCCGCGCGCAGCGTGTCCGCCACCCATCCGTCGGCCGCGCCGATAGCGCCCACGTGGCGCACGGCCGCGCCGGCGCGGGCCGCGGCGATGGACTGGTTCGCGCCCTTGCCGCCCAGGCCCCGCGACAGCGTTCGCGCCGCAATCGTCTCGCCCGGCTGGGCCAGAGCCGGCAGGCGATAGACGTGATCGACGTTGATCGAGCCGAGGTTGAAGATCGTCATGTCGCCCCGCTGTCTGCGCATCCGAGCAATGCCCGCGACCCGCGCGTCCCTGAAACGGACGAACGCGCCCCCGGGGGGCGCGTTCCGATGTCTTGGCCGTGTGGCGGCGGTTCAGCGGCCGTCGTTCAGCCGGTCCCGGCCGTGCTTGAGCGGCCACCACAGGCGCTTGTTGGTCAGGTACAGCAGCACCGTCAGGACGATGAGGAACAGCACCGAGATGAAGCCGACCTGCTTGCGGTCCATCAGGTGTGGCTCGGCCGCCCACATCAGGAACGAGGTGACGTCCATCGACATGCTGTCCACGTCGGCCGGCGCGCCGTCGGCGAAGGCAACCTGGTCGGCCTGCAGGGGCGGCGGCATGGCGATCCAGCCGCTGGCGAAGGCGGTGTTCTCGTAAAGGACCGACCCCGCCTCTTCCTTCTGCTCGCCGGTATAGCCGTTCAGGATGGCGTGGATGTATTCCGGCCCGCCGATCCCGTTCATCAGCTGGCTGATGCCGGTGCCGTAGGGGCCGTGGAAGCCCGCGCGCGCCTTGGCCATCAGCGACAGGTCGGGACCCATGCCAAGCCCGGTCACGGTCGGGAAGTGGTCGGTCGGAAGGCGCGGACGCTCTTCGCCGGTTTCCGCGTCCATGATCGTCATCTGCGCGGCATAGGCGCGGACCTGATCCTCGGGCAGGCCGGGGCCGCCCTCGTCCGACAGGCTGCGGATCGCCACCTGCTTCATGCCGTGGCAGGCCGAGCAGACCTCGGTATAGACCTGAAGGCCGCGCTGAAGCTGGAACTGGTCGAACCGGCCGAACGGGCCCTCGAACGAGAAGTCCACGTCCTCGACATGCGCGGCGTGAGCGGCGGCGGGCGCGCCCTCGGCGGCATGGGCGTCGGCGCCTTCGGGCGCGGCCGCATGATCCTGGCCGTCGGCGGGGGTGTCGGCCGCACCTTCCGGGGCGGCGGCGTCGGACGCCGCGGGGGCGGGCGCGTCCTCGACGACGGCTTCGCCTTCCTCGGTCCCGACCGGAACCGGCGCGGTCACCTGCTCCTCGGTGGCCGAGGCGGGCAGCCCTTCCTTGGGCGCCGCCGGCGGCTCGCCCGCCGACTGGGTCGGCGTGGGCGTCGCTGGTGCCCCGTCAGGCGCGGCGGTCCCGGAACGCGCGGTCGAGGTCGCCTCGGCGTCCGAGCTTTGCGGCGCGGGCGTCGTGCCCTCGGCGGTCGGGCGCGGGGTCGATTCGTTGTCCGACACGTCGCCGCCGGTCTTTTCGGTCGTCGCCGCGTCGGTCACTGCGGGCTGCTGCGGCTGGGCCGCTGGCACGCCCGTGCTGGTCACGCCGTCGGTCGCGGGCGCGTCGGTGGTGCCCGAGACGACGTTGCCCGCACCCGATTCGACGGTCGCGCCGCCGGTCATCCCCGAGGGGCTGGCGGCCTCG
Source organism: Paracoccus marinus (assembly GCF_007018965.1). Classification (GTDB taxonomy): domain Bacteria; phylum Pseudomonadota; class Alphaproteobacteria; order Rhodobacterales; family Rhodobacteraceae; genus Paracoccus; species Paracoccus marinus. Next base: position 278,905 of record NZ_VJYZ01000010.1, on the reverse strand, counting down.
GCGGACGGATCGGCCTCGGCGCTGGTGGCGTTCGGGTCGGCGATCGAGCCGGTGGCCGGGGCGGCGCCCGGACCCGTGGCCGCGACGCCGCCGGTCGCGCCGGGGGTCTGGGTGGTTTCAGGCGCGGCCGACGTGTCGGTCGCGGCCGGCGCGGCAGGGGCCGCCGCATCGTTCGCAGGCACCGCGGGCGCGCTGCCCGCCGCGACGCCGCCTACGGTGTCGACCGTGGTGGCGCCGTCCGAGCCGCGGGTCACGACCGTGCCCGGCCCGGTCTGGGCGGGGGCGGCGGTGCCGGGTTCGTTCAGGGGAACGGTGATGGTCTGGGCCTGCGCCTGGACCTGGCTTGCGGCCATGCCCAGGGACAGCGCCGCGACCGCCGTCAGCGTAACGGTTCTGAAGGTCATCTCGCGCGCTCCTTATTCGGCCGGATGGGCGGCCGAAGGCCGGTAGTGTTCGTCAAAATCCTGCTCGATCGTCGTGGGCATCGGCGCCGGACGCTCGATCAGGCCGAGAAGCGGCAGGATCACCAGGAAGTAGGCGAACCAGTAGGCCGCGCCGACCAGCGAGATGTAGGGATAGATCCCTTCGGCCGGTTGCGCGCCGCCCCAGGTCAGCACCACGAAGTCCACGGCCAGCAGCCAGAACCACCACTTGAACTGCGGCCGGAACCGGCCCGAGCGGACGCGGCTCGTGTCCAGCCACGGCACCAGCGCCATCACCAGGATCGCGCCAAACATCGCCAGCACCCCGAAGAACTTGGCGTCGATGATGCCGAAGCTCAGGAAGTTGACGATCTGCACGATCCAGACGTCGGCGGTGAAGGCGCGCAGGATCGCGTAGAACGGCAGGAAGTACCATTCCGGCACGATGTGCGCGGGCGTCGCCAGCGGGTTCGCCTCGACGTAGTTGTCGGGGTGGCCGAGGTAGTTGGGCATGTAGCCCACGACCGCGAAGAACACGATCAGGATGAAGGCCAGCGCCAGCAGGTCCTTGATCACGAAGTAGGGGAAGAACGGGACGGTGTCGCGGTCAGCCTCCTCGCGCGAGGTGCGGCGCACCTCGATGCCGGTCGGGTTGTTGTTGCCGGTGGTGTGGAACGCCCAGAAGTGGACGACGACCAGCGCGGCGATCACGAACGGCAGCAGATAGTGCAGCGAGAAGAACCGGTTCAGCGTGGCGTTGTCCACGGCCGGGCCGCCCAGCAGCCATTCCTGGATCGACGGCCCGATGCCCGGGATCGCGCCGAAGAGGCCGGTGATCACGGTGGCGCCCCAGAACGACATCTGGCCCCACGGCAGCACGTAGCCCATGAACGCCGTCGCCATCATGGCGAGGTAGATCAGCATCCCGATGATCCAGGTGATCTCGCGCGGGGGCTTGTAGCTGCCGTAGTAGAGGTTGCGGAAGATGTGCATGTACACGGCAAAGAAGAACAGCGAGGCGCCGTTCGCGTGCAGGTAGCGCAGCATGTAGCCGCCGTTCACGTCGCGCATGATGTGCTCGACCGAACGGAACGCCATGTCCACGTGCGGGGTATAGTGCATCGCCAGCACGATCCCGGTGACGATCTGCAGCACCAGGCAAAAGGTCAGGATGATGCCCCAGATCCACATCCAGTTCAGGTTCTTGGGCGTGGGCAGGGTGACGAAGTCGACGATCAGTTCCACCACCGGCAGGCGGCGGTGGATCCACCGCTCGGCCCGCGACTTGGGTTCGTAGTGTTCCGTGGGAATACCGGCCATTGGTCGCGTCTCCTCAGCCCAGCTGGATGGTGGTGTCGTTGACGAAGGTCGCGACGGGAATGTGCAGGTTCTGCGGCGCCGGACCCTTACGGATGCGGCCCGCGGTATCGTAGTGCGACCCGTGGCACGGGCAGAACCAGCCGCCGAAGTCGCCCGCGCCGTCCCCGATCGGCACGCAGCCGAGGTGGGTGCAGACGCCCAGCATGACCAGCCACTTGCCTTCCTCGTCCATCGTGCGGTTCACGTCGGTCGCGGGCTCGCCGGGCTTGTTGGCGTTCTCGGCCTGCGGGTCGATCAGCGCGGCGCTGTCGTCGGCGCGGCCCTTCTCGATCTCGGCGGGGGTGCGGTGGCGGATGAAAACGGGCTTGCCCAGCCACTTGACGGTCAGCTGCGTGCCTTCGGCAACCCCGCTGATGTCGACCTGGATCGAGGACAGCGCCTGCACGTCGGCCGAGGGGTTCATCTGGTTGATCAGGGTCCAGCCGGCAGCCCCCGCCGCGACGGCGCCGGCACCGGCGGTCGCGTAGTAGAGGAAGTCCCTCCGGGTGGTGCCGTGATCTCCTGCGTGATCGTCTGCGTGGGACACGGGCTTTCTCCAATTCCTGGCCGTCGGCGGGCCGGTGCGACAGGTCTTCGGACCGCAAAAATGCGGCCCTCGCGTAGGCGCTTCTAGCGGCGTTGTTTCGGCCAGTCCAGCGGCCACGCGGTGACGGTGCGCGCATATCGTCGCAGTGTGGGATTCGCGCGTCGGCAGGGCACGGGGCGGAAAACGCGGGCGTAATCCGTGGCCGTCAGTCGGCGGCGGGCGGAGCGGCGGGCGCAACCGGGGCTGTGGCGGGGGCGGGATCGGCAGTCGGATCGGCCGCCGGACCGGCGGGCGCGGCTTCGGTGCCGGGCGCCTGTTCTCCGGTCGCTTCATCGCCCGACACCTGTTCGACCGACGCCTGATCGCCAGAGGCGGCATCCACAGGCGGCGTGGGCACCGCCGGCACGGGGGCCGGCTGGCCTGCGGCGTCTGCCGGCGCGGCCTCGGCCGGGATCGCGGGCGTCGCGACCGCGTCGGCCGGCGCGTCGCCTGGCGTCGCGGCGGGGTCGGCCTCCGCGCCGTCCTGCGTCGCGGCCGGGTCGGCCAGCGTCGGCCGCGCCAGCTGGTCCTGCTGCCACTCGCCCTGCGCCACCTGGCCCGAGGCATAGCGCATCACCCCGGTCCCCTGCCGCTTTCCGGCCACGAAGCTGCCGGTGTAGACGTCGCCGTTGGCATAGGTCGCGACCCCTTCGCCGTCGATCTCGCCCGACCGCCAGCCGCCCTCGTAGCGAAAGCCGTCTTTCGTGGTCAGCGTCCCCTGCCCCTCGCGCATGCCGGCGACGAAGCCGCCCGCATAGGTGGTGCCGTCGGCATAGGTCGCGGTGCCGTTGCCGTGGCGCTGCCCGTCCCGCCACGCGCCGTCATAGACGTAGCCGTCGGGATAGGTCATCCGCCCCTGCCCGTCGTTCCGCGCGCCCTTGAAGCTGCCCTCGTAGACCATGCCGTTGGCATAGGTCGCGCGGCCCTGCCCCTCGATCACGCCGGCGGCCCAGTCGCCCTCGTAGCTTGCGCCGTCAGGATAGGTGATCCGGCCGCGCCCCTGCGGCTGGTCCGCGACCAGCGCCCCCTCGTAGATCGAGCCGTCGGGGAAGGTCACGCGGCCCTGCCCCTCCATCCGGCCATCGACCCACTCGCCTTCGTAGACGTAGCCGTCGGTGCCGGTGAACTTGCCCTGGCCGTGGCGCTTGTCGGCGCGAAACCCGCCCGCATAGGTGTCGCCGTTGGCGTAGGTGGCGGTGCCGGTGCCCTGGCGCTGGTCGTCCTTCATCTGGCCCTGATAGACGTCGCCGCCGGGCTGGATCAGCTTGCCGCTGCCGTTCATCCGCCCCGCCGCCCAGACGCCTTCATAGACGAGCCCGTCGGGCATGGTCAGCTTGCCCTGGCCCGCGCGCATCCCCGCCAGCATCCCGCCCTGGTAGATCGAGCCGTCGGGATAGGTGATCTTGCCGGTTCCTTCCTTGGCGCCCTGAATCCAGTCACCTTCGTAGCGGTAGCCGTTGGGCTGGGTCAGCGTGCCCTTGCCGTCGTGCAGCGCGCCCGAGAAGCCGCCGCTGTAGGTCGAGCCGTTGGCATAGGTCGCGGTGCCCTGGCCGGTGATCTCGCCCTGAACCCAGTCGCCGTCATAGGTGCCGCCGTCGGCATAGGTGATCTTGCCCTTTCCGTTCGGCTTGCCGGCGTCGAAATGCCCTTCATAGGTCGAGCCGTTGGGATAGGTCGCGCGGCCCTGGCCCACGATCTGCCCGTCCACCCAGTCGCCTTCGTAGCGATAGCCCGAGGGCAGCGTATAGGACCCCTGCCCGTGCTGGCGGCCGTTGCGGAACGTGCCCTCGTAGACGCCGCCGTCCTCGTACTGCTTGGTCACGACCGGCTCGGCCAGGGCCGGGGCCGCAAGCATCGCCGCCACGGCCAGCCCCGCGAATGTCTTGCCGATTGCCGCCTTCATTGCCCGATCCCCGCCGCCGTAAAGTGCCGTCCTGCCATGGGCCCAGCCTTAGCCCATGCCGCCCTACGGGGCAAAGCCCTGCTTTGCCGCACCCGCGCGCGGGGCCGCCTTCCGGGCCGCTTTCCCTCGCCCGGCGGCTGCCCTATCGTCCGCCCGACGCCCCGCAGGATAGACCCATGATCGACCGCTTCCGCCTGACCCTCGCCCAGCTGAACGCGACCGTGGGCGACCTTGCCGGCAACGCCGCGCTGGCGCTGGACGCGTGGGCGCAGGGGCGCGACGCGGGCGCGAACATGGTGGCCCTGCCCGAGATGTTCCTGACCGGCTACCAGACCCAGGACCTGGTCTTGAAACCGGCCTTCCTGCGCGACTGCCACGCGGCGCTGGACGCCCTTGCCGCCGCCTGCGCGGACGGCCCGACGCTGGCCATCGGCGCGCCGTGGTCCGAGGGCGAAAGCCTGTATAACGGCTACCTGATCCTTCAGGGCGGGCGGATCGCGGCCAGGGTGTTCAAGCACGAACTGCCGCACAAGCAGCTCTTCGACGAACTGCGCCTGTTCGACCCCGGTCCGATCAGCGGCCCCTATGTGGTGGACGGGGTCCGCATCGGCAGCCCGATCTGCGAGGATGCGTGGTGGCAGCCGGTGACGGAAACGCTGGCGGAAACCGGGGCCGAGATCCTCGTGGTGCCGAACGGCAGCCCCTATCACCGCAACAAGCTGGACCTGCGGATGGGCCACATCGTCGCCCGCGTGGTCGAAAGCGGGCTGCCCGCAGCCTACCTGAACATGGTGGGCGGGCAGGACGACCAGCTTTACGACGGGGCGTCGTTCGTGCTGAACCCGGGCGGGCACAAGGTCGTGCAGTTGGCCCCGTTCGAGCCCGCGATCGAGCATGTCGATTTCGTCCGCACCGCCGCGGGCTGGCGGGCCGGGCCGGGGACGATGGCGCCGCAGCCCGGCGAATGGGAACAGGACTACCGCGCGATGTGCGTGGGGCTTGGCGACTACATGCGGAAATCGGGCTTCCGAAAGGTCGTGCTGGGGCTTTCGGGCGGGATCGACAGCGCGCTGGTCGCGACCATCGCCGCCGACACGCTGGGGCCGGAAAACGTGCGCGGCGTCCGCCTGCCCTCGGCCTATTCCAGCCAGCACTCGCTGGACGACGCGGCAGAGCTGGCCGCGCGCCTCGGCATCCGGCTGGACACGATCCCGATCGAGGGCCCGCGCGAGGCGGTGGGCGCCGCGCTCGCCGGCGTCATGGCCGGAACGGAACCCGACCTGACCGAGGAAAACATCCAGTCCCGCCTGCGCGGCCTGCTGCTGATGGCGATTTCGAACAAGCACGGCGAACTGCTGCTGTCGACCGGCAACAAGTCCGAGGTCGCGGTCGGCTACGCGACCATCTACGGCGACATGGCGGGGGGCTATAACCCGCTCAAGGACCTTTACAAGACGCGCGTGTTCCAGACCTGCCGCTGGCGGAACGGAAATCACCGCGACTGGATGGCGGCGCCGGGCGGCGAGGTGATCCCGCAGACCATCATCGACAAGCCCCCCTCGGCCGAACTGCGCCCGGACCAGACCGACCAGGACAGCCTGCCCCCCTACGAGGTGCTGGACGCGATCCTGACCGGCCTCGTGGAACGCGACGCCTCGGTCGCCGAACTGGTCGCGCAGGGGTTCGAGCGCGAGACGGTGAAGCATGTCGAACGCCTGCTCTACGGCAGCGAATGGAAGCGCTACCAGGCCGCGCCGGGGCCCCGCCTGTCGCCCCGCAGCTTCTGGCTGGACCGGCGCTATCCGCTGGTGAACAAGTGGCGCGACGAGGGGTGACGGCGAGAGGTATCGGCGGGGGGTGACGGCGGGTCAGGGATCGAGCAGCAGCCGGTAAAGTTCGACCGGGATGTCCTTGGCTCTGTACTCGTTCTTGACGGCGAACTCGGCTAGCTCCTCATGGGTCGGGAAGCGGCCGTGCTGCTTGACGAAGCCGTCCCAGAACAGCCGGACTTCGTCGTCTTCGTCGATGTCGTCGCACAACTCAGCGTCAAGATGGCATGCAAGGTTGCGCTCGCGCGTATCGCCAAGAACGGCGCGGGCGCCGAGGTCGAACAGCACTTCGACCGGATACAGGTAGAACTCCCCCTGGTGGTCGATTATTCGCGGTGCCTGCCGTAGCCATCGCGCGTTCCACGCGCGCTCCGCATCGGCGCGCACCAGCCGCAGCGCGGGGCGATGCAGCATTGCCCGTTCGGCAAACAGCAGGGCGACGTCCAGCAAGAACGCGCAATAGGCCGGGCGCATCACCGGATGAGGCAGGGACGCGTCGCGCGGCTCCTTGCTGGGCTCTGCCAATGCGATCAGATACCGCTCGATCCCGTTCCAGTCCTCGGCATCGCGGCGCGGCGCGAGGCCCGCTCGTTCCAGCATCAAGGCTGCGACTTCGGCGCGCGCCGGCGCGATCGCGATCAGACTGTCCGAGACGCGGATGGCCTCGCGCCTTGGAAACCTTGCCGTCCAATCCAGGATCGGGTCACCGGGCAGCGACGCAGGCGTCCAGCCGTCGTAGGTGACGCGGTACGAACCGGTTTCGTGCAGCGCATCGGACAGACGCGGTTCCCATTCGGGACGCTGCGGGCGACCCGGTCTGATCAAGTCGAAAAGCCCCACCTGGCAAATCCCTCCGATCAGCCGCTCGTCAAGGCGCGCGCAGTCTCTCGCGCCACCCCCCTCACACCACAACCTCCATCCCCACCTGCTCGCCCACCCCGAACACCTGCCGGTAATGCGCGATCAGGTCCGCGGGACCGGTTGCCTTTTCGGGGTTGTCCGACAGCTTGACCGTGGGCTCGCCGTTTGCGGATGCGGCCTTGCACACCAGGCTGAACGGCGCCAGGCCGTCGCCCGGCACCAGGCCGCGAAAGTCGTTGGTCAGCAGCGTGCCCCAGCCGAAGCTCACCTTCACCCGGCCGTTGAAGCGCTGGAACAGCGCCGCCATCTGGTCGACGTCCAGCCCGTCCGAAAAGATCACCAGCTTCTGCGTCGGGTCCTCGCCCCGGCTTTTCCACCACGCGATCGCGTATTCGGTGATCGCCACCGGGTCGCCCGAATCGACCCGGATGCCGGTCCAGCCCGCCAGCCAGTCCGGCGCGCCGTCAAGGAAACCGCGGGTGCCGTAGGTGTCGGGCAGGATGATGCGCAGATTGCCGTCGTGTTCCTCGTGCCAGTCGGCCAGCACGCGGTAGGGGGCCTGGCGCAGTTCCTCGTCGCTGCCCGCCAGCGCGGCATAGACCATGGGCAGTTCGTGGGCGTTGGTGCCGATCGCCTCGATGTCGCGGCGCATGGCGATCAGGCAGTTCGAGGTGCCGGTGAAGCGGTGGCCCAGCCCCTCGATCATCGCCTGCACGCACCAGTCCTGCCACAGGAAGCTGTGCCGCCGCCGGGTGCCGAAATCGGCGATCCGCAGGTCGGGGCCCAGCGCCCGCAGCGCCTCGATCTTTTCCCACACGCGGGTCATCGCGCGGGCGTAGAGGATCTGCAGCTCGAACCGGCCCAGATCCTTCAGCACCGCCCGCGACCGCAGTTCCATGATGATCGCCAGCGCGGGTATTTCCCACAGCATCACCTCGGGCCAGCGGCCCTCGAAGGTCAGCTCGTACTGGCCGTCGCGCTTTTCCAGGTGATAGGCGGGCAGGCGCAGCCGTTCGAGGAACTCCATGAAGTCGGGGCGGAACATCTGCCGCTTGCCGTAAAAGGTGTTGCCGCGCAGCCAGGTGCTTTCGCCGCGCGCCAGCGACAGGCTGCGGGCGTGGTCCAGCTGTTCGCGCAGCTCGCCCTCGTCGATCAGGTCGGCGAGGCGGATGGACCTCGACCGGTTGATGAGGCGGAAGGTTACGTCCACGTCGGGCCGGTTGCGGAACACCGACTGGCACATCAGGAGCTTGTAGAAGTCTGTGTCGATCAGCGAGCGGACGATCGGGTCGATCTTCCACTTGTGGTTGTAGACGCGGGTCGCGATGTCGATGGTCGGGATCATCATGCGAGGTTCACCCCCGCGTCCTGCATCGCGCGGCGGGCCGCGTCGCGCGAGCCGTTCAGGTCGATGGCGCGGGTCGCGGGTTCGATGACGGTGGCGTCGAAGCCGAAGTGCCGCGCGTCCATCGCCGACCAGGCGACGCAGAAATCATGGGCGAGGCCGACGAAATGAAGGTCGTCCGCGCCCCATTCGCGCAGGTAACCCGCAAGGCCGGTGGGGGTCGCGCGGTCGTTTTCGCGGAACGCCGAGTAGCTGTCGATGCCGCGGCGTAACCCCTTGCGGACGATCAGGTCGGCACGGTCCACTGCCAGGCCAGGGTGGAATGCCGCGCCCGCGCTGCCGATCACGCAATGCGCGGGCCACAGGACCTGCGGGCCGTAATCCATCGTCACGGTGGAAAACGGCGCCGCGCCCGGGTGGCTTTCGGCAAAGCTCGAATGATCCGCCGGGTGCCAGTCCTGCGTCAGAACGACCGCGTCGTAGTCGCCCATCATGGCGTTGATCGGGTCCACGATCTCGTCCCCGCCCGCCACGGCCAGCGCCCCGCCGGGGCAGAAATCGACCTGCATGTCGATGATGATGAGCGCGCGCATGATCGTCCCCTTCGCGGATCGGCGAACGGTAGAAAGGCCGGCGGGCAGCGTCAATGCGGGGTTGCCAAGGACCGGGGGGCCGACTAACGCCCCGCGCATGTTCGTCGTGGCCGCCCTTTACCATTTCACCCGCTTCCCCGACCCCGCCGCGCTGAAGCCGGGCTTGCTGGCGCTGTGCGAGGGGGCGGGCGTGCGCGGCACCCTGATCCTCGCGGGCGAGGGGGTGAACGGCACCATCGCCGGCACGCGCGACGGGATCGACGCGGTGCTGGCGGGCTTGCGCGCGCTGCCCGGATGCGCGGCGCTGGAGTGCAAGGAAAGCGCCGCCGGCGCGATGCCATTCGGGCGGATGAAGGTGCGGGTCAAGGCCGAGATCGTGACGATGGGCGTGCCGCAGGTGGACCCGACCGCGCATGTCGGCCGCTACGTCGCGCCCGCCGACTGGAACGCGCTGATCTCTGCGCCGGATGTCGCGGTGATCGACACCCGCAACGACTACGAGGTCGCGGTCGGCACGTTCCGCGGCGCGGTCGATCCTGGCACCCAGTCCTTCCGCGACTTTCCCGCGTGGTGGGCGGCGAACGCCCACCGCTTCCAGGGCAAGCGCGTCGCCATGTTCTGCACCGGCGGCATTCGCTGCGAGAAATCCACGAACTACCTGCTGGCACAGGGCGTGGCGGAGGTGTTCCACCTGCAGGGCGGGATCCTGAAATACCTCGAGGATGTCCCGCGCGAGGACAGCCTGTGGGACGGCGCCTGCTTCGTCTTCGACCAGCGCGTCAGCCTGACCCACGGGCTGGAACCCGGCGGCCACGTCATGTGCCACGCCTGCCGCCGCCCGCTGACGCCTGCGGACACCGCGCGCGCGGAATACGAGGAAGGGGTGCGCTGCCACCTGTGCGAGGGCGAATATTCCGACGCGGACCGCGCGCGTTTCCGCGATCGGCAGCGGCAGGTGGAACGGGGCGAGTTGTTCGCGGACTGATGGCGCGTCAGGCCGACGCGAATTCGGCGAACAGGTCGGCCCATTTCGGCGGCGCGTCGCTGGCAGCCCGGGCGAAGCGCACCATCTCGGAAAAAGCCGGATCGTCGAGGATCAGCGAGAAATAGCGCGGGTCCGGGTCGATGCCGACACGGCCCAGGGTGAAGCGGTCGGCGTCGAAACAGGCGCCGACCAGCGGCCATTCGCGGCTGTGGATCGTGCCCTCGTGATCGTGGCAGGCGGTGGCCACGATATCGGCCCGTTCCTCGCCGAGAAGATCGCGAAGGGCCCGGCTTTCCCGCGCGACGCGGGCGGCCGCGGGGCCGTGCTGCGGGTCGCGGTATTCGCTGACGCGGCGGCAGTCGTGCAGGACCGCGAAGGCCACGCAGATCGCCGCATCGGCGCGGTCGTCGCGGCGGGCGATCTCCAGCCCCGTGGCCGCCACCGCGCGCCAGTGCCGCTCGCCGTGGTCGGGCGACGCCTTCAACCGTGACCCCGCCCGCGCCTCGGCCAGCAAACCTTCCCAGCTCATCGCGACCCCTTTCCCGGCCACACCCGGCCGGGTTCAGGATGTCGCGCACGGGCACGGCTGTCGAGGCTCGTCCGCGCACAAGCGCACTGGCAAGGCCCGCGCAGAAGCGCACTGGCAAGGAACAGGAACGATGGCTACATCGTTGCCACAAGGCTTCACACCGGAAAGGCTTTTTCCATGAACAAGATGCTGATGTCGGCGGCGATGGCTCTCGCCATGATGACCGGTGCGGCGCAGGCCGAAACGATCCGGGTGGGGATGTCGGGCGGCTATTTCCCGTTCACCTTCACCGAGGGCGGGGTCCTGCAGGGGTTCGAGGTCGACGTGCTGAACGCCGTCGGCGAAAAGACCGGAGACGAGATCGAGTTCGTCACCATGGGCTTTTCGGGCCTGATCGGCGCGCTTGGCGCGAACCGCATCGACACCGTCGCCAACCAGATCACCATCACCCCGGAACGTCAGGCGCAGTTCAATTTTTCGCAGCCCTACGTCTTTGACGGGGCGCAGGTCGTCACCCGCAAGGGCAATGACGAGGTCACCGGCCCCGAAAGCCTGAAGGGCAAGACGGTCGCCGTGAACCTGGGGTCCAACTACGAACAGCTGCTGCGCGAGCTGCCCTATGCCTCGGAAATCGACATCAAGACCTACGAAAGCAACATCGAACAAGACACCGCGCTTGGCCGGGTCGATGCCTTTGTGATGGACCGCGTGAGCTCGATCCAGTCGATCAAGGAAAGCGGCCTGCCGCTGCAACTCGCCGGGACCCCGTTCAGCGAGATCCAGAACGCCCTGCCGTTCCGCAAGGACGAGGCCGGGACCGCGCTGCGCGACAAGGTGGACGGCGCGCTGACCGAACTGGCCGCCGACGGCACGCTGACGAAGATCAGCCAGAAATGGTTCGGCACCGACATCACCAAGCCCGCCGCGCCCGCCGCGGCCAAGTGATGCGCGGGTGATCGACCTCGACTACATGGCCGGGCTGCTGCCCGTGATCCTGCGCTTCGTGCCGCTGACCTTCGGCATGGCGGTGGGGTCGATGATCGGCGCGCTGATCCTTGCGGCGATCCTGGCCGTGATCCGCGTCCTGCGCATTCCCGTCGCCAACCAGGCGGCGGGGGTGTTCATCAGCTTCTTCCGCGGCACCCCGCTGCTGGTGCAGCTGTTCCTGTTCTACTACGGCCTGCCGCAGGCGATCCCCGCCTTCGTCGCGATCGACGGCGTCACCGCCGCGATGCTGGGCCTGACGCTGCACTTCGCGGCCTATATGGCGGAATCGCTGCGCGGCGCGATCTTGGGGGTCGCCCGCGACCAGTGGGAAGCCGCGCGCGCCGTCGGCATGACCGAGGGGCAGACGATGCGCCGGATCATCCTGCCGCAGGCGGCGCGGGTGTTCGCGCCGACGATGGTGAACTACTTCGTGGACATCCTGAAATCGACCTCGCTCGCCTTCACCCTTGGCGTGACCGAGATGATGGGCGCGGCGCAGAAGGAAGCGGCGGGCAGCTTCCGCTATCTCGAATCGTTCCTGGTGGTGGCGATCATCTACTGGATCATGGTCGAGGTGCTGTCGCGCGTGCAGGCGTGGCTTGAACGGCGGACCGAGCGGCGGGCCACCGGGGGGACGCGGGCATGAGCGGGCGGTGCGGCGCAAGCCTGACGGGGCTGGCCAAGCGTTTTGGCGAGACGCCGGTGCTGCGCGGCATCGACCTGTGCGTCGATCCTGGGGAATGCGTGGCCATCATCGGCCCCTCGGGGACCGGCAAGTCCACCCTGCTGCGCTGCTGGAACTTTCTCGAACGCGCGCAGGCGGGCCGGATCCAGATCGGCGACCTTTCGGTCGATTCCGCGACCGCCACCAAGGCCGAGGTGCTGGCGATCCGCCGCCGCACCGCGTTCGTGTTTCAAAGCTATGCGCTGTTCGCCAACAAGACCGCGCGCCAGAACATCGCCGAGGGGCTGACCGTGGTGCGCGGCATGCCGCAGGCGCAGGCCGACGCGCGCGCCATGTCGATCCTGCGCGACATCGGAATGGCCGACCGCGCCGATGCCTACCCGTCGAATCTGTCGGGCGGTCAGCAGCAGCGGATCGGGATCGCCCGGGCGATGGCGCTGGATGCGGACCTGATGCTGCTGGACGAACCCACCAGCGCCCTTGATCCCGAATGGGTGGGCGAGGTGCTGGCGCTGATGCGCCGCGTGGCCGAGGCCGGGCAGACGATGGTCGTCGTCACCCACGAGATGCAGTTCGCGCGCGAGATCGCGGACCGCGTCGTCTTCATGGACGGCGGCGTCATCGTCGAGGAAGGGCCGCCGGAGCGGATCTTTTCCGACCCGACGGACCCGCGCACCCGCGCCTTCCTGCAGCGGGTGCTTTAGTCATTCGGTCAGCCGCGTGGCGACGCGCATCGGCTTGCCGTCGATCAGGTAGTCGGCGCTGACCTCGATACCGGGCGCGGCCTCCGTCAGCGGGCTCAGCGACCCCAGCGAGATCATGGTGCCCGCCGGCAGGTCGTAGCCGCCCTGCCCGGCCAGCCACAGCACCACGTCCAGCGGATGCCCCAGCAGCATGTCGCCGGTGCCCTGCGCGACCGACGTGCCGTCGGCCTTCAGGTCCACCGTCAGCGCGGCGAGGTTCGCGACCGGATCGGACAGCTCCGCCACCTTGACCCCTTCGCCCAGCACGCCGCGCCATGGCGTCACGCCGTAGGACGCCATCACCGGCCCGGTCGGCTTCACCCCTTCGGCCATGGCGAGATCGGGCAGTTCGATGAACGGCCGCACCTCGTCCAGGGCGGCCGCGACCTGTTCGCGCGTGGTCGCCTGCATGATCGCGGGATCGGCCACGGTCACGATCAGGTCGGCCTCGTAAAAGGGCGCTCGGCTGCCCGAAAGCGACACCGCCTCGCCGTCCGCCACGATCATGGGCGCGAACAGGGCGCCGGTCGCGGGCTCGGTCACCCCGAACCTTTCCTGCACGGGCTTCGAGGTGAAGCCGACCTTGACCCCCACCGGCTTGCCCATCGCGGCCTCGAGCCCGCCCCGGAAGGCGGCATAGGCGCAGGCGGCGTCGGCCATGCTGGCAACGCCCGGGTCGGGCAGACGATCGCCCGCGAGCCAGCCGGTCGCGGCGGCCTGCATCTGCGCGGGCGGCGGGCAGGCGGCAAGCGCGGGGCCTGCCGCGAAGGTGGCCGCGAACATGGCCGCGAGTGCTGTGATGATCCTCATGGAAACCTCCCCCTTTTTCCGATGCGGCAAGGGTGCGCGCGGGCGCGCCGCCTGTCCACCGGAAGCTGCCGCGGGGCGGTTCCCATCGCCCCGCCCGCGCCCTAGAACCGTCGAAACCCCAAGGTGCCCGATGACCGATCAGCCGACCCCGATGATGGCCCAGTACCTCGCGATCCGCGACGCGAACCCCGGGGCGCTGCTGTTCTATCGCATGGGCGATTTCTACGAGATGTTCTTCGACGACGCGGTCGCGGCCGCCGCCGCGCTGGACATCGCGCTGACGAAGCGAGGCACGCATCTGGGCCAGCCCATCCCGATGTGCGGGGTGCCGGTTCACGCCGCCGAATCCTACCTGCTGACGCTGATCCGCAAGGGCTTTCGCGTGGCCATCGCCGAGCAGATCGAGGACCCCGCCGAGGCCAGGAAGCGCGGCGCGAAGTCCGTCGTCGCCCGCGACGTCGTGCGGCTCGTCACGCCGGGCACGCTGACCGAGGAATCGCTGCTGGAAGCGCGGCGCCACAACTTCCTCGCGGCCTTCGCGCAGGTCCGCGACGACTGCGCGCTGGCGTGGGTGGACATCTCGACCGGGGCGCTGCGGGTCGCGCCCTGCCCGCCCGCGCGGCTGGCGCCCGAACTCGCCCGCCACGCGCCGCGCGAACTGCTGGCGCTTGACGGATCGCGGCTGGACGAGGTGGCGGCGGAAGCGGGCGCCGCGCTGACGGAACTGTCGGCCGCCAGCTTTGACAGCCAGTCCGGCGCGCGCCGCCTGTGCGCGGCCTACGGGGTCGAGACGCTGGACGGCTTCGGCAGCTTCGGCCGCGCCGAACTTTCCGCGATGGGCGCGATCGTGGACTATCTGGAACTGACCCAGCGCGGGCGGATGCCGCGCCTTGCGCCCCCGGTGCGCGAAAGCGGCGCGGGCGCGATGCAGATCGACGCGGCGACGCGGCGCAACCTGGAACTGACGCAGGCCCTGTCGGGCGGACGCGAAGGATCGCTGCTGGCCGCCGTGGACCGTACCGTGACCGCGCCCGGCGCGCGCCTGCTGGAACGCCGCCTCAGCGCGCCCAGCCGCAACCTGCCCGAAATCCACCGCCGCCAGGCCGCCGTCGCGCATCTCGTGGACGACGCGCGCCTGACCGCCGACCTGCGCGACGCGCTGGCCCGCGTGCCCGACATGGACCGCGCGCTGTCGCGGCTGGCGCTGGAACGCGGCGGGCCGCGCGACCTTGCCGCCATCCGCAACGGCCTTGCCGCCGCGATCCGCATCTCCGCGATGCTGGGCGGCGACGACCCGCTGCTGGGGGACGCCGCACGCGACCTGATCGGCCACGACGAGCTGATCGCGCGGCTGGATGACGCGCTGGTGGCCGAGCCGCCGCTGCTGGCCCGCGACGGCGGCTTCGTCGCGCAGGGCTTTGATCCCGACCTCGACGACACCCGCGCGCTGCGCGACGAGGGGCGCGGCGTCATTGCCCGCATGCAGGGCGAGTTCATCGCGGATACCGGCGTGTCCAGCCTGAAGATCAAGCACAACAACGTGCTGGGCTACTTCATCGAGACGACCGCCACCCACGCCGAACGGATGCTCGCCCCGCCCTTGAACGCGCGCTTCATCCACCGCCAGACCACCGCCAATCAGATCCGCTTCACCACCGTCGAACTGAGCGAGCTGGAAACCCGCATCCTCAACGCCCGCGACCGCGCGCTTGAGATCGAACGCCAGATCTACGCCCGCCTCGTCGCCGCCGTGCTGGCCACGGGGCCGACGATCGGCCAGACGGCGCGGGCGCTGGCCGAGATCGACCTTGCCGCCGCCTTCGCCGACCTCGCCACCGCCGACGGCTGGACCCGGCCCCGCGTGGACGAAAGCCGCGCCTTTGTGGTCACGGGCGGGCGGCACCCGGTCGTGGAACGCGCGCTCAGGCGCAAGGGCGAGCCGTTCGTCGCCAACGACTGCGCGTTGACGACGGGCGACACCCCCGCGATCTGGCTGCTGACGGGGCCGAACATGGCCGGGAAATCGACCTTCCTGCGCCAGAACGCGCTGATCGCCGTGCTGGCGCAGGCGGGCGCGTTCGTGCCGGCGCAAAGCGCGAATCTGGGGCTGGTGTCGCAGCTGTTCAGCCGCGTGGGCGCGGCCGACGACCTGGCGCGCGGGCGGTCCACCTTCATGGTCGAGATGGTGGAAACCGCCGCGATCCTCAATCAGGCCGACGCGGGCGCGCTGGTGATCCTGGACGAGATCGGGCGCGGCACCGCGACCTGGGACGGGCTGTCGATCGCCTGGGCGGTGCTGGAACACCTGCACGCCCAGAACCGCTGCCGCGCGCTGTTCGCGACCCACTACCACGAGATGACGCAGCTTGCCGCGAAGCTCGAAGGCGTCGAGAACGCGACCGTCGCGGTGCGCGAGTGGGAAGGCGAGGTGATCTTCCTGCACGAGGTCACAAGGGGCGCGGCCGACCGCAGCTACGGGGTGCAGGTCGCGCGGCTGGCGGGCCTGCCGGCAGCGGTGGTGGACCGCGCGCGCGACATCCTCACCGCGCTGGAATCGGGTGCGCGAGAGGGGGGCGCGGAACCCGCGGCGCTGATCGACGACCTGCCGCTGTTCCGCGCGGCGCCTGCGGCCAGGGCCACCCCGCCGAAGCAGTCTGCGGCCGAGGCCCGCCTGCACGCCATCACGCCGGACGCGCTGACCCCGCGCGAGGCGCTGGAACTGGTCTACGAACTCGTGGCGCTGGCCAAGGGCTGATCGGCGACCTCGCGCAGGCTGCGCATCTGGTCGTCGTAGCCATCCGACGTCCGCAGCCGTTCCAGCTTTTCGGCATAGCGCGACTCGATCAGCTTCTGCGCCGCCGCGACGTCCGGGTCCTTCAGCAGCTTGGCGATGAACGCCTTGACCTTGCGGCCCCGGTCCGCGGCCGACCGGTCCGTGGTCTCGTTGCGGTCGAACTGCTGGAAATACGCGTCGTCGTACTTGCCGTGGTTGTTCAGCACGTCGCCACGCAGTCGGCGCATCAGGAACTCCTCGCCCGACTTCACGCCGTAGTGGTTCACCTGCGCGAAATCGTAGCCCGCCGTGTTGCGGGTCTGGCGCCAGGTCATCACCCGACCGTCGACCGGGTTGCCCGATCCGTTGACCCAGTTGAACACCACCCGCTCGCTGTCGGATTTGCCCGCGATGTTGGGGCGGTGGATCGCCAGCTTGATGCCGGGCTGGTGGCTGAACAGGGTCTTGACCCCGAAGCCCTTCACGAAGTCGTCGCCCGCCGCGTTGGTGAACCGCTCGGTCACCAGGCGGTCGGAATAGCGCGGCACGCCCCCGCTTCCGAAGAAGCGCCAGGTCATCGCCATGCCGGTGGCGCCCCGGTCCTTGATGATGTCGATCGCGTCGTCCACCCGGCCCTCGCCCGCCTTGATGCTGACGAACTCGTCGAAATCAAAGACCATCACCCAGTCGGCTGCCCTGACCAGCGGATGGACCTGAGCCCGGCGCAACGCACGCGACTGCGGCGGCTTGGTGCCCAGCGGCGGGTTGTCGATCCGCGTGACAAGGCCAAGCTTCGCCAGCGCGTCCAGCATCTCGTCGGTGCCGTCGGTGCAGTCGTTGGTAAAGGCGAGCAGGTCGGTGAACCCCAGCAGGTGGTGATAGGCCACCCATTCCAGCACGTAGGGGCCTTCGTCCTTGGCCATGGTCACCGCGACGATGCGCCCGTGGGGCGAGGTGTTCGCCCCGCCCGGCACGGCATCCTTGCGGGCATCCAGATCGGCGAAGAAAGCCTCGGGATCGATCGGCACCGGCTTCGCCTTGGGCGCCTTTGCTTTTTTCTTCTTCTCGGCCGAGGCGAGCTGATCCGCCTCGGCGATCCCCAGCTGGACCAGCTTGTCGCCCAGCCACGAGCCCTGCTTGGGGAAGCGGCCTTCGGTGTATTTCCGCAGCCAGCGCGAATAAAGATGGATGGACAGGCAGCGCTCGTCCGCCTCGAACGCGGCGACCCGGTCGGCCTGCTTGGGATCGACCAGCATCTTCCGCGCGCCGAAATCGACCGGGAAGAACGTGGCGACCGGCTGGGCGTGGCTGATCTCGCCCGTCAGCTCGGCATAATAGCTCAGCGCCTGGGGCCCGGTGCTGCCCCAGGGCAGATCGCCCAGGCGGATCGTCTGGCCGTTCTCCAGCATCTTGCGAAGCTGCTTCTGCCCGCCCGCGTTGAACCACGGCGGCACCATGTTTTCCGACGACAGGAACTCGGACAGCAGGCGCGCCGTCTCGGACCCCTCGGGAAAGCCCATGATCGCGTTGCCAAGCTTCGCGCCGCGCTCGTAGCCAAGATACCATCCACCGGCCAGCGCAAAGGGGCGCACCGCGATGATGTCGGTATCGGCCCAGACCTGCCGCGTCTTGCACGTCATGATGGCGCGGAACACGTCGGCGTGGATCGCGGGGCTTTTCGCCTTGGCATGGACGACGATCTCGTCCTGCGCCCAGATCTCGCGCGCATCCCGGTGAACGGCCCCTTCGGGCACGTTCGGGACCTCGCCGTAGCTGTAAAGCGTATAGCGGTGCCCCAGGTCGAGGAAGCTCTGGATCGAGGCCCGCTCCATCCAGGACAGCGGCCCCTCGATCCAGAGCGACGCAATATCGGCGAGGGGTTTGTCAGCTGTCATCAGAACGGGCCAATCTCATCCTGCAGGCGGTCGTAGAAGGCCACGTTGGCCGCCCGGCATTCCTCCAGGCTGCTGTCGTACGACACGGCCCGATGCAGATCATCGTCGCCGGGACGTTCCGTGGTGATGTAGGCGGGCTTGTGCTTGTACGAGAACAACCCTGACTTGAATGGAAGGCACAGGACCTTGCGGTTGAGAAGCGTGGCCCAGAACACGCCGTGGTAGGTATTTGACACGATGTATTCGTGGTCGGCAAGGAAGCGCAACTTGCTTTCCAGGTCCGTGCCGTTGTTCGTCATTACCGTGTCGCCGGTGCCCACCCCCATGCGGGTGTGCTTGTGCTGGTAATAGCCGATCGTCCTGGTCGGCGGCTTGTCGCGATAGATGTCCAGCAGGCCCGACATCGACGACGCGCAGGGCACCCAGGTGAACCGCTGGTCCTCGGACCAGCTGCGGATGCCCACGATGTCGAAGGCGTCGAAGAACGGGCTGAACAGGTCGTAATCCCCAGCGGGATCAAGCGCCGCGCCCGACTTGTCGATCACCGTGTCGGCGCCGACACCCCAGGCGACAAGCTTGTAGGGACGGGGCGAGGCCGCGATCCGGTCAAGCTGCTTGCGGAAATACCTGCGCCCCAGCCCGCCGCCGCCGACCACGACGACCTTCTCGGTCGACAGGTCCGCCGAGGGGTCCATCACGTCGTAGACGGGGGCATCGCGGAAGTCGAAATACTTGTACGGGGGGCAGACGTGGTCGCCCACGTTGGTGGGGTCGTCGCGAAAGATGAACGCCACGAAATATCCTTCTCATGCACGCGGACGACCCGCGATCGGAACGCCTTAATTGCGCCCCGCTTGTCGTCCCCCATACACGTTAAGGGTGAAACATCACAACTGTGCAACCCGACCCGGGCAGCCATCCGGTTCGCAATAGCGTCCGGCAGCCGCCCGCCCGCGCCTCACTCCTCCTCGTCGCCGCCCGGCAGGTTGAAGAAGCTGTCGGCGTCCACCTCGGTCGGGCGGCGGGGTTCGTCGCGGGTCAGGGTGAAGTTTTCCAGCCCGGCGATCGCGGACGGCAGCCGCGCCTCGTCGCTCATCCCAAGGCTGCTTTCGGTGGACACCAGCTTGCGGCGCTCGTCGTCGGTCATCACCTCGGGCTTGGACTTCGCGGCCTTCTGGACGGCGGCGTCCAGTTCGGTCTGGCGGCACAGGCCAAGCGCCACCGGGTCGATCGGGGTGATGTTCTGGATGTTCCAGTGGGTGCGGTCGCGAATCGCCGCGATGGTGGGCTTGGTGGTGCCGACCAGCTTGGCGATCTGCGCGTCCGCAAGCTCCGGGTGGAACTTGACCAGCCACAGGATCGCGGCCGGGCGGTCCTGGCGCTTGGACAGGGGCGTGTAGCGCGGGCCGCGGCGCTTTTCCTCGCCCTCGGCGGCGGGGTTGTGCTTCAGCTTCAGCTTGTAGGCGGTATCCTTTTGGCCCTTCTCGATCTCGACCGGGTCAAGCTGGTTCGAGGCGACGGGATCGAACCCCTTGACCCCGGTGGCCACGTCGCCATCGGCGATGCCCTGCACTTCCAGCTCGTGCAGGCCGCAGAAATCGCCGATCTGCTTGAAGCTCAGGGTGGTGTTGTCGACCAGCCAGACGGCGGTGGCCTTGGCCATCAGCGGCTTGTTCATGGGTTGCTCCTTCGCAAACGTGTCCTGTCCGGTGAAACCGGGTGGCGCGGGGCGCCATTCCTGAATTTCGGGAATTGACGGATAATATACGCAGAAGGACGGGACGTTTGAAGCCCCTTTTGCCGGCCCCCGCGCGCGTCTAGGCTGGGCGCCATGAAAACCATCGCCGCCGCCGCCGCAGCCTTCCTGTCGGCCCTTTGCACCCTGCCGCCGGCGGCCGCCGCGCAGGACGTGGCCGGCGATTTCGACTATTACGTCCTGGCGCTCAGCTGGTCGCCGTCATGGTGCGCGACCGAGGGTCGCGGCCGGGACGAGGCGCAGTGCGACCCGCGCCGCCGCACCGCCTTCGTGGTCCACGGGCTGTGGCCGCAATACGAGGACGGCTGGCCCGCCGACTGCCGCACCGCCGAACGCGACCCCTCGCGCCGCGAAAGCGCGGCGATGGCCGACGTGATGGGGTCGGGCGGGCTGGCCTGGTATCAGTGGCAGAAGCACGGCCGCTGTTCGGGGCTGTCGGCGCAGGGCTACTACGCGGCGGTGCGCGACGCCGCCGCCGGGGCCGAGGTGCCGGCGCTGCTGAAGATGCTGCCGCGCGACGTGACCCTGCCCGCCGGGGTGGTCGAGGACGCCTTCATCCAGGCCAACCCCGACATGACCCGCAACGGGATCACCGTCACCTGCAACGGAAAGCGCCTGGACGAGGTGCGGATCTGCCTGACCCGCGACCTTCAGCCGCGCGACTGCGCCCCCGACAGCCGCCGCGACTGCGCCGGCGCCCTGCTGATGGAAGCGCCGGGCTGACCGGGCCCGCCCGCCGGCCGCGCCCCGACCGCCAGCGGGCAGGGACGGTCGATCCGGTCTGCAAGCAGCTGGCGCAGGGATGTCATCGCGGCGATGCGCGCGTCGATCTCGTCAAGCTTCGGCTGCAGCAGCGCCGCGACCTCGGCGGGCGGCAGCTCGCCACCGATCTGATCGAGCAGCACACCGATCTCAGCCAGCGAAAACCCGAGCGCTTTCGCCTGCCGGATCAGGGCCACCCGCGCCAGCTCCCCGGTCGGATAGTCGCGATAGCCGTTCGGCCGGCGATCGGCCGCGATCAGCCCGCGCGCTTCGTAGAACCTCAGCGTGTCGGGGCTTACCCCCGCCCGCCGGGCAAGCTCTCCTATCCGCATCGAAATCTCTTGACCCTTAAGCGTGGTCCAAGGTGTAGCAGCGTCCGCATTGGAAATCATCAGGACGATGAACGATGCTCGAACCTGCCCGAATGAACCGCATCTATCGCGTCTCCGCGTGGTACGACCTGGCCGTTGCGCTGCCCTTTGCCACGCCGATGTTCCTGGCAGTCGCATGGGCCGCGCTGCAATGGGTCCACCTCGCGGCGGGGCTGCCGGCGCTGCCCGATCTTGACGCGCATGGCGCGCTGTTCGCGAACTTCTTCGGCACGATCGTGGCGCTGTGGGCGATCGTTCGGCTGCGGTCGGGCGATCCGGCCTATGCGCGATTCGACGCCGTCGGGCGCTGGCTTTTCTCGGCCTGGATGGCTGTTGCGCTGGCGCATGGCGCAACGCCGCTGCTATGGGGCTTTCTGGCGGTGGAGCTTGCCTTCGGCGTCCTGCAGTCGCTGCCGGTCCGGTCTGCCGCGGCGGCGTAGCGTTCCGGTCAGTCCTCCCCCGCCACCCGCAGCACGATCTTGCCGATGTGATCGCCCGCTTCCATGCGCGCGTGGGCGGCGGCCGCGTCGGTCAGGGCGAACTCCTCGTCCATGACCGGGCGCAGCTTGCCCGCCTCGACCATCGGCCAGACGTGCCGGCGCAGGTCGTCCGCGATCGCGGCCTTGGACAGGTCGGATTGCGGGCGCAGGGTCGAGCCGGTGACGGTCAGGCGGCGCGCCATGATCTGGGCGAAGTTGATCTCGGCCTTGGGGCCGCCGAGAAAGGCGATGAACACCAGCCGCCCGTCGTCCGCCAGCGCGCGCAGGTTGCGGGCGATGTAGTCGCCGCCCACCATGTCGAGGATCAGGTCGGCGCCGCCCTCGTCCTGCAGCAGCTCGACGAAATCCTCGGTGCGGTAGTTGATGGGGGTCGCGCCGAGCCGGGCGCAGGCCGCGCATTTCTCGTCCGATCCGGCCGTCGCCCAGACGCGGGCGCCGAGCGCGCGGGCGATCTGGATCGCGGTCGTGCCGATCCCGGACGATCCGCCATGGACAAGGAAGCGTTCGCCCGCCTGCAGGCGGCCGCGGGTGACGACGTTCGACCAGACGGTAAAGCAGGTCTCGGGCAGGCACGCGGCCTCGCGCAGGGGCAGCCCCCGCGGCACCGGCAGTGCGTGGTCGGCGTGGGTCGCGACGTATTCGGCGTACGCCCCGCCGGGCGTCAGCGCGCAGACCGGGTCGCCGATCTGCCAGCGGGTGACGCCCTGCCCCACGGCGGCGACGTGGCCGGAACATTCCAGCCCCGGCAGGTCGGACGCGCCGGGCGGCGGCGCATAGGCCCCGAGCCGCTGCAGCACGTCGGGCCGGTTCACGCCGGCAAAGGCCACCCGGATCACGATCTGCCCCGGTCCGGGCATCGGCAGCGCGCGCCGCGCGGGCCGCAGGACCGACGGGTCGCCGGGGGCCGTGATCTCGATCGCGGTCATGTCGTCGGGCAGGTCCATCACTTCGCCCCTTCGCCGATGCCCTGGCCCGCGCGGCCCCCCGGCGCGGCGAAGCGGTCGCCCGCGCGCGGCTTGCGGATCCAGCCGGTGGCGAGGCCCGCAAGCCGCGCGACGCCCGGCACGCGGCGGGCATTGGCCTTGAACGTCTCGAACCGCATCACGTCGTCGATCCGGCGGTCGATGAAGGCGCGGGTGTCGGCGCGCCCCTCGGACAGATCGCCCAGCCAGTAAAGGACCACCGCCCCCCAGACCGACGAAAGAGTCGCCCGCTTGGTCCACCAGTTCACGTCGTCCGACGTGTCGCCGAGCGCCGTCCAGACCGTGTCGGCGGTTTCCCAGACAAGGCGCGCGCCGAGCCCCGCGTTCTGGGGCAGCGCCATGACCGCCGCGCCCGCGCGCACCAGTTCGGGATCGGCGAGCGACAGCCGCCGCCACAGCGCCTCGGCCACGCGGTCGCGGAAGCGGCCGGTCGCGGGGTGTTCGCCAAGCGACGCCCGCAGCGCCGCGTCGCCGCGGCGGTGATAGGCCGCGGCAAGCCCCGCCCCGCCCTGCGGGAACAGCGCGCGCGCCACGTCGGGTGCGATCCCCAGGTCGCGCGCGCCCGCGACCAGCGCGCGATCGTTCATCCCCTCGAACGGCACATGCGGCAGCACCGCGTCCAGCAGCTTTTCGGTCCGGTCCGGCATCGTCATCCCTCACTGGACAATCGGGGGCGGCCGGGCTATAGGGCCGCTTCCTGCAATCTATCAACTCTAACCTAGGAAGGTGGTGACAACCACATGCAGGTGAGCGTTCGCGACAACAACGTCGAACAGGCGCTTCGTGCCCTGAAGAAAAAACTTCAGCGCGAAGGGGTCTTCCGCGAAATGAAGCTGAAGCAGCATTTCGAGAAGCCGTCGGTCAAGAAAGCCCGTGAAAAGGCCGAGGCCGTCCGCCGCGCCCGCAAGCTGGCCCGTAAAAAGG
Organism: Paracoccus marinus; assembly: GCF_007018965.1. Classification (GTDB taxonomy): domain Bacteria; phylum Pseudomonadota; class Alphaproteobacteria; order Rhodobacterales; family Rhodobacteraceae; genus Paracoccus; species Paracoccus marinus. The sequence goes on along the minus strand of NZ_VJYZ01000010.1, from coordinate 255,304 downwards.
CCCAGCGCGAAGGCGCCCTTTAAGGGACTTGAGAAAGCCCCGCCAAGGGTCTTGCGACGGCGCGCTGCAAGACGAGCGAGCCATGAGTTCAGGAAACCCCCGCAGCCTTGGCCGCGGGGGTTTCTTCATGCGCGGCGCGGGCGCGGATCGACGCGGCTCAGCGGACGACCGCGGTTTCCCGAAAGACCGTCCAGCCGCCGCCGTCACGCCGCAGCATCAGCGTAAAGACGATCGTCTGCACCTCGGGGCCGGTCAGCGCCATCCGCCGTTCCACGACCGCGCAGCCGATGTCGCCCGTCGCGGCCGTGTGGATGAAGCGCACGTCCTGGCTGAGCGGCGGCGCGCCGCCGTCCCGGCGATCGCGGAAGAAGGCCATGTTGGCCGCGCGGTCGAACACCATCGCCTGCCCATCCGGCGCCACCATCACGATTTCCAGTTCCGGCGCGTAGCAGGGGTCGAGGGCGTCCAGGTCGTATGTCGATCCAGCGCGGATCAGGTTGCGGACGGCGGCTTCGATCTCTGCGGCGGGCACGGCGGTCTCCTTCATCGGCAATGCGGACCTACTGTGGCGCAACGCCGCCGGGATGCCCAGCCTCACACCGGCAGTGCCGTCGTCTGCACCACCGTTCGCAGCGAGAATGACGACTGCATCTGCGCCACGCCGGGCAGCCGGGCGAGGTGCTGGCGGTGGATGCGGGCGAAGTCGTCGGTGTCGGCGGCCAGCACCTTCACCAAGTAGTCCGCCGTGCCCGCCATCAGGTGGCATTCCAGCACGTCGGGGATCGCCCGGACTGCCTTTTCAAACGCGTCCAGCACCGCGTCGCCCTGCCCCGACAGGGTGATTTCCACGAACACGGTGGTGTTGCGGTCAAGGCTGCGCTGGTCCAAGAGCGCGACATAGCCCGCGATCACGCCCGCCTGTTCCAGCCGCTGCACCCGCCTGTGGCAGGCGCTGGCCGACAGGTTCACCCGCTCGGCCAGATCTGCGTTCGAGATCCGGCCCTCTTTCTGCAGCGTGGTAAGGATCCGGCGGTCGGTTTCGTCGATCGCGATCAAGTTGGCGTTTCCTTCGACGAAAGCGCGGGTTGATAGAAGAACCTGCCGCGGACGCGCGGCACTGCGCGGCAGATAAGCAGAAAGTTGCACCCGTGTCATGACAGGATCGGCGCCACGGATGCTTTTGCAGGGGGGAGTTTGCACATGCATGTCGGTTGCCCGAAAGAGATCAAGCCGCAGGAGTTCCGCGTCGGCCTGACGCCCGACGCCGCGCGCGAGCTGGTCGAGCGCGGCCACCGCGTCACGATCCAGGCCGAGGCCGGGACGGGCGCGGGGTTCACGGACCAGGACTATGTCGCCGCGGGCGCCGAGGTCGCGCCGGACGCGCAGGCCGTATTCGCGGCGGCCGACATGATCGTGAAGGTCAAGGAGCCGCAGCCGGGCGAACGCGCGATGCTGCGGCAGGGCCAGCTTCTGTTCACCTACCTGCACCTCGCGCCCGATCCCGACCAGACCCGCGACCTTCTGGCGTCGGGCGCGACCGCCATCGCCTATGAGACGGTGACCGATCCGCGCGGCGGGCTGCCGCTGCTGGCGCCGATGTCCGAGGTCGCGGGCCGCCTTGCGCCGCAGATGGGGGCGTGGGCGCTGCAAAAGGCGAATGGCGGGCGCGGCGTCCTGTTGGGCGGGGTGCCGGGCGTGCAGCCCGCGCGGGTGGTGGTGATCGGCGGCGGCGTGGTCGGCGCATCGGCGGCACGGGTCGCCGTGGGGATGGGCGCGGACGTGACGGTGCTGGACCGCTCGCTCGCCCGGCTCGCCTATCTCGACGACATCTACATGGGGCGGCTCAAGACCCGCTATTCCAACGCGGGTGCGATCGCCGAACTGCTGCCCACCGCCGACATGGTGATCGGGGCGGTGCTGATCCCCGGCGCCGCGGCGCCCAAGCTCGTCAGCCGCGCGCAGTTGTCGGACATGCTGCCGGGATCGGTTCTGGTGGACGTGGCGATCGATCAGGGCGGCTGTTTCGAAACCTCGCACGCGACCACGCACGAGGACCCGGTCTATACGGTGGACGATGTCCTGCACTACTGCGTGGCCAACATGCCGGGCGCGGTCGCCCGCACCTCGACCCAGGCGCTGGGGAACGCGACCCTGCCGTTCGTGGTCGCGCTGGCGGACCGTGGCTGGCGCGACGCCGTGACCGCGAACCCGCATCTGCGCGCGGGCCTGGCGGTTCACGAAGGCATCCTGACATCGCCCCCGGTGGGCGAGGCGCTGGGTCTGGACGCCCGCACGCCCGAGGCGCTGCTGGGCCTGTAAGCCCCGACGCCGACCGCGCGCGAGGAAGGCGGGCCGGGGGTCGTTCCCGGCCCGCCCTTGCTTCGTCAGATCAGCGCAGCGGCGCTGGATCGTAGGAACCGGCCGGCCCCGAGGTCCGGCCCACGTCGGTGCGGGCGGCCAGCAGGTCGCGGATCTCGGCCAGCAGCGCCTCTTGCGAGGGGCCGGCGGCGGATGCGTCGGCTTCCTGCTTGCGCAGCGCGCGTTCCTTGATGCCGTTCACGCCCTTGACCAGCAGGAACACCACGAAGGCGATGATCAGGAAATTGATCACCGCGGTGATGAAGCTGCCATAGGCGAACACGCCGACGCCCGCGTCGCGCGCAGCCTGGAGCGTCGGATAGTCGTTGCCGTCGAGCGGGTAGAAGTAGTTCGAAAAGTCGGTGTTGCCGGTGATCAGGCCCAGTATGGGCTCGATCAGGTCGGCGACGAGCGCAGTCACGATGGCCGTGAACGCCGCACCGATGATGATGCCGACGGCCATGTCCATGACATTGCCCTTTGCGATGAAATCGCGAAACTCCTTGATCATGACGGATCCCTTTCGTCGTTTGCCGCAGACAAGGTCCTGCACCTTGCCGCTAGCATGGCGGAAACCGGTAAACAATTATTGAACTAACGGAGGCCCGAGAATGGCTGACCTGAGTGGATTTCCGATCACGGATCGCTGGCCCGCGCAGCGCCCCGACGCGATCCAGCTGTATTCGCTGCCGACGCCCAACGGGGTCAAGGCGTCGATCATGCTCGAAGAATGCGCGCTGGACTACGAGGTTCACCGCATCAGCATCGGCGATCCCGAAGACCAGATGACGCCCGAGTACCTGTCGCTCAACCCCAACAACAAGATCCCGGCGCTGATCGACCCGAACGGCCCGGGCGGCGAGCCGATGGGGCTGTGGGAATCCGGCGCGATCCTCGTCTATCTCGCCGACAAGACCGGGCTTTTCCTGCCGCGCGAGGGGGCGGCGCGCTATCACACCCTGCAATGGCTCATGTTCCAGATGGGCGGTGTGGGGCCGATGTTCGGGCAGATCGGCTTCTTCCACCGCTACAAGGGCCGCGAGATCGAGGACAAGCGCCCGCTCAACCGCTACGTCAACGAGGCGAAGCGGCTGCTGGGCGTCATCGACCGGCAGCTCGACGGGCGCGAGTGGATCACCGGCGACTATTCCATCGCCGACATCGCGATCGCGCCGTGGGTCCGCAACCTGCGCACGGGCTACGAGGCCGCGGAGCTGGTCGGCCTGGACGACTTCGCGAATATCGGCCCGTGGGTGGACCGTTTCGCGGCCCGGCCGGCGGTCGAACGGGGCCTGAACATCCCGCCGCGGCAGTGACAGAAAGGGGCGTCGGGGGACCGACGCCCCTTTCCTCTCAGCTTCGCAGCGTGCCGCCGGTCGCCTTGGCGACCTTGTCCACGATCTTCGCCGCGACCGCCTCGATGTCCTTGTCGGTCAGCGTCTTGTCGCGGGGCTGCAGCCGCGCGGTGATCGCGACGGACTTCTTGCCCGCGCCCATCTGCGCCTCGGCCTTGTCGCCCGCGAACTGGTCGAACACGCGCACGCTTTCGATCAGCGCCTTGTCCGCGCCCTGCGCCGCGTTGACGATGGTCAGCGCCTCGACCCCCGCATCGACGACGAAGGCGAAGTCGCGTTCGACCGCCTGCAGGTCGCTGAGGTTGAGCGCGGGGCGCGTCGGCGTCTTGACCTTGGGCAGCGGCACATTGGCGACGTGGACCGTGAACGCGACCGCCGGCCCCTTCACTTCCATCGCCTTCAGGACGCGCGGATGCACCTCGCCGAAGGTGGCAAGGCGGTTCGGCCCCAGCGCGATGTTGCCCGCGCGCCCCGGATGCCACCAGCCGTCGAGCTTGCGATCCACCTGCGCGCGGGCGGGCGCGCCGATGGTGGACAGGATCGCCTCGGCATCGGCCTTGGCGTCATAGACATCGACCGGGCGGCGCGACCCGAAGGCGTCGCGGGGCGCGCTCGCCCCGACCAGAAGGCCGGTCAGCTGCACCGTCTGCTCGCCCGGCTCGCCGCCCGAAAACACCGGCCCCAGCTCGAACAGCGCCAGATCGGCAAAGCCGCGCGCCTGGTTCCGCGCCGCCGCCGCCAGCAGGCCCGGCAGCAGGTCGGGGCGCAGATGCGACATTTCCGACGAGATCGGGTTCTCGATCCGAACCGCGTCCGAGCCGCCGCCGAACAGCGCCGCCGAGGCTTCGTCGATGAAGCTGTAGGTGACGCATTCGTTGTAACCCAAGGCCGCCGCCATCCGCCGCGCCGCCCCCTCGCGGCGCTGCAACGGCGTCAGCACCGGCAGCGGCACGCCCGCGCGCGGACGCGGCAGCGGCTTGCCCTGCAGCCGCGACAGGCTGGCGATGCGGGCGATTTCCTCGATCAGGTCGGCCTCGCCCTGCACGTCGGGGCGCCAAGACGGCACCTGGGCCATGTCGCCGTCCATGACGAACCCCAGCGCCTCAAGCGTCGCGCGCTGCTGCGCCTCGGGGATGTCCATGCCCACGAGGCTTTGCGTGCGCGCGGGGTCCAGCCGATAGGCGCGCGAGGTGTCGGGCGCCGCCCCCGCCTCGACCACCCGGCTCGCCTCGCCCCCGCAAAGATCGAGGATCATGCGCGTCGCCCGTTCCAGCCCGTCGCGCGTGAACGCCGGGTCCACGCCCCGTTCAAAGCGGTAGCGCGCGTCCGAGTTGATTTTCAGCGCGCGGCCCGTCGCCGCGATCCCGATCGGCTGCCAGTAGGCGCTTTCCAGGAACACGTCCGTCGTCGCCCCGGTCACGCCCGACGCCTCGCCGCCCATGATCCCGGCGAGGCTTTCGGGGCCGTTCGCATCGGCGATCACAAGGTCGCCCGCGCGCAGGTCGTAGGTCTTGCCGTCGAGCGCGAGCAGGCTTTCACCCGCCGCCGCCCCGCGCACGGTCAAGTCGCCGTGGACCCGGGCGGCGTCGAAGACGTGCAGCGGGCGGTTCAGGTCGAATGTGAACAGGTTGGTGATGTCCACCAGGGTGGAGATCGGCCGCAGCCCGATCGCCCGCAATCGGCTCTGCAGCCAGTCGGGGCTGGGGCCGTTCGTCACGCCGCGGATCAGCCGGCCGGTGAAATGCGGCGCGCGTTCGGCGGCGTCCGGGGCGATGGTCACGCCGATGGGGCTGTCGAAGCCGCCCTCGACCGGCGCGATCTCCAGCGGCTTCAGCGTCCCCAGACCCCGCGCCGCAAGATCGCGCGCGATGCCGCGCACGCCGAGCGCGTCGGGGCGGTTCGGGGTGATCTTGATATGGATCATCGGATCGATCTTCTCGGGCGCGTTCGCGGCAAGCCAGTCGGTGAACCGCTGCCCGACCTCACCCGAGGGCAGTTCGATGATACCGTTGTGTTCGTCGGAAAGCTCAAGCTCGCGCTCGGACGCCATCATCCCGTGGGATTCGACGCCGCGGATCTTGCCGACGCCGAGGGTCGTGTCGATCCCGGGCACGTAGTCGCCGGGCTTGGCGAGGACGACGGTGATCCCGGCCCGCGCGTTGGGCGCCCCGCAGACGATCTGCTTCTCGCCCTCGTCGGTCATGACGCGGCAGACGCGGAGCCGGTCGGCATCGGGGTGCTGTTCGGCATGGGTGACCTGCGCGAGGGTGAACGCGTGGAGCCGCGCGGCGGGGTCGTGGATATCCTCGACCTCGAGCCCGAGGTCGGTGAGCGCGTCCGCGATCTCGGTGAGGGAGGCCGTGGTGTCGAGGTGGTCACGGAGCCAGGAGAGGGTGAGTTTCATGCGGCATATCCAACTAGTCGCAGTCCTCTTACAGCCGACTTTCCCCGGACTCCAGAGAGGGACGGTGCGTTGCTAGTTGGCGCCTTGGATAAGGCCAACGATCCCGATCGTCGTGTTTGATCCCCAATCCCGGTTCTTCAACACGCCATTAACAACATAGAGGTCTGCGACGTCGTAAGTGTCATACCTGACTTCATCGCTGTCAGGATCCCTCACCGTAATCGTTGCACCCTCCTGCTCCTTGTCGCCGGCATTATAAGAATAAAGATCTGGAGGCGATGTCAGGGCAATGTTACGTACGATCGCGTCGACTTCCTTGTAATCCGTAATTCTCGTGTCGGTGAAATAGCAGGCACCTTCATAGGCGGCGACGGTGACGGCAGCGACGGCGCCCACCGCGATGGTTACGGGGGCCGTAACGACTGCCGTCGCCGTGCCAATAGCTCCACCCGTTCCAGCGATGATACCCGCAGTCCCGGCCGCTGATGCACCTGCCCAGGTGCCGCCCACCATCGTCAAGCCGGTAGTCGCGTTTACCAGTGTGTAGACGCCGACCGCGTTTGCCGCACTACCAGTAGCTGCCAACCCAGCGCCCGCAACGCCCGCCGTCGTCGTTACCGCCGAACCGACAAGCCTGCTAGGACGATAGTCGCACACAGCACCATTAGCTTCCGCAGCAAGTCCGCCTACAAGCAAAAGAGGCGCAACAATCTTGAGATTCTTCATGCTTCCCCTAGGCCCCATAATCCGAAATCCACCTTCAGATATTCGCTAGCGGCTCAATCCGCCTGCTACACTCGGCACATCCCCCGCCGCAAACCCATAGTGCCGCAACCATCGCAAATCGCTCTCAAAGAACGCCCGCAGATCCGGGATCCCGTATTTCAGCATCGCGATCCGGTCGATCCCCATCCCGAACGCGAACCCCTGCCACTCCGCCGGGTCCACCCCCGCCGCCGAAAGCACCTTCGGATGCACCATCCCCGATCCCAAAATCTCCAGCCACGACTCCCCCTCGCCGATCTTCAGCTGCCCGCCCGACCAGTCGCAGCGGATATCGACCTCGGCCGACGGCTCGGTGAAGGGGAAATGCGAGGCGCGAAAGCGCAGTTCGACCGCCGGGACCTCGAAGAAGGCGCGGCAGAACTCCTCCAGCGTCCATTTCAGGTTCGCCATGGAAATGTCGCGGCCGATCGCCAGCCCCTCGACCTGGTGGAACATCGGCGTGTGGGTCTGGTCCATGTCCATGCGGTAGACGCGGCCCGGCGCGATCACGCGGATCGGTGCGCCCTGGGCCTGCATGGCGCGGATCTGCACCGGCGAGGTGTGGGTGCGCAGGACGTGGGGCGCGCGGTCGTCCCCTTCGGCGCGGGCCATGAAGAAGGTGTCGTGTTCCTGCCGGGCGGGGTGTTCGGGCGGGATGTTCAGCGCGTCGAAGTTGAACCAGTCGCTTTCCACCTGCGGCCCCTCGGCCACCGAAAAGCCCATGTCGGCGAAGATCGCCGTGACCTCGTCCATGACCTGAGACACCGGATGGATCGTGCCGCTCGGCCGCGGGCGGCCGGGCAGCGTCACGTCCAGCCACTCCGACTTCAGCCGCGCGTCCAGCGCCGCATCGTCCATCGCCGTGCGGCGGACGCGCAGCGCCGTGTCGATCTCGTCGCGCAGGCGGTTCAGGTCGGCGCCGCGGGTCTGGCGTTCCTCGGGCGTCATCCGGCCGAGTTCCTTCATCAGCCCGCTGATCTCGCCCTTCTTGCCCAGCGCGGCCAGCCGCACCTCTTCCAGCGCGGGGGCGTCGCCCGCATCGGCCACGCGGGCAAGCCAGGTGGAGCGCAGGGTTTCGGTGTCGGTCATCGGGGCCTCGCGGAAATTGCCGGGCGGGCTTAGCACGCGGCGGGTTGGCGCGGAAGCCACCCGGCTGCGGGCGCGACGCGCGGAAACGAAAGAACCCGCGCCGGGGCGCGGGTTCGGGTAGCCTGAAAAGGTCGGGCCGGTCAGGCGGCGACGGCTTCGGTGCCGGCGGCGGCTTTCGCCTGCGCGACGATGGCGCCGAACGCCTCGGGCTCGTGCACGGCGAGGTCGGCCAGGACCTTGCGATCGACCTCGATCCCCGCTTTCGACAGCGCGGCGATGAAGCGCGAATAGGTCATCTCGGCATCGACCGCACGGACGGCGGCGTTGATCCGCTGGATCCACAGCGCGCGGAAGTTGCGCTTGCGGGTCTTGCGGTCGCGGGTCGCGTACTGGTTGGCCTTGTCGACGGCCTGGGTCGCGGTGCGGAAGTTCCGCGAGCGGTTGCCGTAATAGCCCTTGGCGGCGTCAAGGACTTTCTTGTGGCGGGCGTGGGTGACCTTGCCGGATTTCACACGGGACATGTCTCGGCTCCTCGATCAGCGATTGTAGGGCATGTATTTCTTGACGATCTTCGCGTCCGCTTCGGACAGGATCATGGTCCCGGTCACGTCGCGGATGAATTTCGTCGAGCGTTTGATCATGCCGTGGCGCTTGCCTGCGGGGCCGGCCTTGACCTTGCCCGAGGCCGTCATCGAGAACCGCTTCTTCGCGGCCGCCTTGGTCTTCATCTTCGGCATTTTCTTCTCCTCGAAGTCAGAGTGAACGCGCGACTCGGCAATGCCATTTGGCCGGCCGCACGGGATCGAAGGGCGCCCTATACAGGCCGTGGTCGCCGCGCGCAAGCGGCGGTTTCGGCAAGGCCGCGCTTTGTGGCGGTCAGGCCCGGATCTCGCCGCTGAACAGGCGCTGCCAGGCAAGGCCCAGGTCGTGGACCTGGAACGGGGTGGGGTCGATCCACGCGGCCACGACGATCGCGGCGATGCCCGCGATGGCGGCGATCGCCGCGCCGCGCGGCGGTTCGGTGCGGGCCAGCGCCGCGACCAGCAGAACGATGGACAGCGCCACGGCGGCGGTGCCGAGAAGGATCAGGATGTCGGTCATTCGGTATCCGTTGATTTGCCTGCGGGGTCGGCCGCAGTCGGGTCCGCGGTTCGGTCGGGTGGCCGTCTATTCCGGGTCGGTTCGGTAGATCAACCGCTCGTCGCAGGGCGCGACGCGAAGGATGTTGGTCGATCCCGCCGTGTTGAACGGCACGCCCGCGATCACGATGATCTGGCGCGAGGCGTCGGCGAACTCGAACTCCCTCGCCGCCACGACGGCGTTGACGACCGCCTGCCGGAACCGTTCCAGCGCGGGCGTCAGGACGCAATGCGCGCCCCAGACCAGCGCCATCTGCCGCAGCACGTTCAGTTGCGACGACATCGCGATGATCGGCACCCGCGGCCGTTCGCGCGCGGCCAGCCGCACGGTGGTGCCCGACTGGGTATAGGCGCAGATCGCGGCGATGTCGGTGGTTTCCGCGATCTCGCGCGCGGCGACGGCGATGCTGTCGGCGACCGAGGTGCGGTTGGCTGTGCTGCGCGAGCTTTCGATGACCTCGCGGTAGACCGGGTCGCTTTCGACCGACCGGGCGACCGCATCCATCGTTCGGACCGCGTCCACCGGGAAGTGACCGGCGGCCGATTCGGCCGACAGCATGATCGCGTCGGCGCCTTCGTAGATGGCGGTTGCGACGTCGCTGACCTCGGCCCGGGTCGGCATCGGGCTTTCGATCATGCTTTCCAGCATCTGGGTCGCCACGATCACCGGGGTCGCGGCCTGCCGGCAGGCGCGCACCAGCCGCTTCTGGATCGGCGGCACGGCATGGACCGGGAGTTCGACCCCAAGGTCGCCCCGCGCGACCATGATCCCGTCCGAGACCTTGAGGATTTCCGAGAACGCGCGCACCGCCGCCGGCTTCTCGATCTTGGACAGGATCGCGGCGCGGCCGCGAGCCAGCCCCCGCGCCTCGATCACGTCCTCGGGGCGCTGCACGAACGACAGCGCCAGCCAGTCCACCCCCGCCTCGCAGGCGAATTCCAGGTCGGCGCGGTCCTTTTCCGACAGCGCCGCCAGCGGCAGCACCACGTCGGGTACGTTCACGCCCTTGCGGTCCGAGATGGTGCCGGCCGCAAGCACCGTGCAGTCGGCGAAGTCCGCCCCGCACGCATCCACGCGCAGGCGGATCTTGCCGTCGTTGACGAGCAGCTTGGACCCTGGTTCGAGCGCGGCGAAGATTTCGGGGTGCGGCAGCTGCACCCGCCGCTCGTCGCCCGGCGCGGCATCCAGATCGAAGCGGAACGGCTGATCCACCGCCAGTTCGACCGGCCCGACGGCGAACGTGCCCACCCGCAGCTTCGGCCCCTGCAGGTCGGCCAGAACGGCGATGGGGCGGCCGCTGTCCGCCTCGATCTTGCGGATGATCTTCAGCCGGCCAAGGTGATCCTCGTGGCTGCCGTGGCTCATGTTCAGACGGAACACGTCCGCCCCCGCCTCGAACAGGGCGCGGATCGTGGCCTCGTCGGCCGACGCGGGCCCCAGGGTCGCCACGATCTTGACGTTGCGGTGCCGTCTCATCCGATGTCCTTCCGTCCCGTCGCGCGGCGCTTCCGGTCGCGAGGTCTGTATGTCGCAACCGCCCCGTGGCGGCAACTGGCAGACCGGCAACGCGCAAGCTATATCGCAGCAATGCAACAAGAATTGGTGAACGCGCCGGCATACCGGATCGAGGGCGAGGATCGCCCGTCGCGCTGGCTGGTGACCTGCGACCACGCCTCGAACCGGGTGCCCGACTGGGTGAACGGCGGCGATCTGGGGATCGCGGCCTGCGACATGGCGCGCCACATCGCCTTTGACGTGGGCGCGGCGGGGGTGGCGCTGCATCTCGCCACGCTGCTGGATGCGCCGGCGGTCCTGTCGGACTTTTCACGCCTCGTGATCGACCCGAACCGGGGCGAGGACGACCCGACGCTGCTGATGCGCCTTTACGACGGGACGGTGATCCCGGCGAACCGCCGCGCCGACGCGGCCGAGCGCGAACGCCGCCTGAGGCTTCTCCACCGCCCCTATCACTCGGCGCTGGCCCGGGTAGCGGCGCGCCATCCCGCGCGCGCGATCTGCGCGGTCCACAGCTTCACCCCGCAGCTGCGCGGCCGCCCGCCCCGCCCGTGGCAGGTGGGGATCCTGTATTCCCACCGCGACGAGCGGCTGGGCCCGGCGATGGTCCGCGCCTGCCGAGACGCGGGCTGGATCACGGGCGACAACCAGCCCTATTCCGGCCATCTGGAGGGCGACGCGATCGACCGTCACGCGCTGGCGCACGGCCGCCCGAACGTGCTGGTCGAGGTCAGGAACGACCTGATCGCCGACGACGCGGGGCAGCGGGAATGGGCGGAACGCCTCGCCCCGGTCCTCGAACGGGTGCTGGCCTGCTCCGGCCTCTGACTCGGGCGGGCCGAAAATATCCTCCGGGGGTCCGGGGGTGGAAAACCCCCGGCGCGACCTCACAGGAAGCTCTGCGGGTCGATGTCCACGCTCAGCCGCAGGTTCGCGGGCGGCTTCGGCGCCCCGGCCAGCCAGCGCGCGATCGCGTCCTGCAGCGGCGCCTGCCGCGGCGCGCGGACCAGCATCCGCACCCGGTAGCGCGCCCGCACCCGGGCGATCGGCGCGGGCGCGGGGCCGAACAGGTCGGCGCCGATGTCGCGCAAGGGCTGCGCCACGCGGGCGAGATCGCGGGCGTAGCCTTCCACCACCGGCTGGTCGGGATGCGACAGGATGATCCCGGCAAGGCGCGAGAACGGGGGCATCGCGGCCGCCTGGCGCGCCTCGGCCTCGGCGTTCCAGAAGGTCTCGTCGTCGCCCGACAGGATCGCGCGGATCACCGCGTGGTCGGGCTGGTGGGTCTGCAAAAGCGCAACCCCCGGCCGGTCGCCCGCCTGCCGCCCGGCACGGCCCGCGACCTGCCGCATCAGCTGGAACGACCGTTCCGCCGCGCGCAGGTCCGCGCCCTGCAGCCCAAGATCGGCGTCGATCACCCCCACCAGCGTCAGACCGGGAAAGTTGTGGCCCTTGGCCACGATCTGCGTGCCGATGATGATGTCGGCCCCGCCTTGCGCGATGTCGGCGATCGTCGCCTTCAGCGCCCGGGCCGACTGGAACAGGTCCGACGACAGCACCGCCGAACGGGCGGTGGGAAACCGCTCCGCCACCTCCTCGGCGACCCGCTCCACGCCGGGCCCGATCGCGGCCATCTTCCCTTCGGTCCCGCAGGCCGGGCAGGCCACCGGGATCGGCTTCGTCGCCCCGCACTGGTGGCAGACGAGGCGCTTCTGGAAGCGGTGTTCCACCATCCGCGCGTCGCAGTCGTCGCAGCCGACCTGTTGCCCGCAGGCGCGGCAGGTCGTGACCGGCGCATAGCCGCGGCGGTTCAGAAACAGCAGCGACTGTTCCCCCCGCGCTAGCCGCTCGTCCACCGCCCGCGCCAGCGTGGGGGAAATCCAGCGGCCGGACGGCATCTCCTCGGCCCGCAGGTCGATCGCGGCCATCTCGGGCAGCTCCGCCTCGCCATAGCGGGACCGCAGGTCGATCCGGCGATACTTGCCCGCCCCCGCGTTCACCCAGCTTTCGACTGACGGCGTGGCGGACGCCAGCACCACCTGCGCCCCTTCGATGCTGGCGCGCAGCACGGCCATGTCGCGGGCGTTGTAATAGACCGTCTCGTCCTGCTTGTAGCTGCCGTCGTGTTCCTCATCGACGACGATCAGGCCGAGGTCGCGGAACGGCAGGAACAGGGCCGAGCGCGCGCCGACGACCATGCCGACGCCCCCAGCCCCGCGTGCCGCCATATGCCACAGCCGCCGCCGCTCGGCCCCGGTGACGCCGGAATGCCATTCGCCGGGCCGCGCGCCGAACCGCGCCTCGACCCGGTCCAGGAACTCGGCCGACAACGCGATCTCGGGCAGCAGGACCAGCGCCTGCCGCCCCTGCCGCAGGGTCTCGGCGACGGCTTCCAGATAGACCTCGGTCTTGCCCGAGCCGGTGACGCCGCGCAGAAGCGTGGTGCCGTAGCCGCCCGCGCGGATCGCGGCGCGCAGCGTGTCGGCCGCGTCCGCCTGATCGGGCGCGAGCGGTTTACCCGGCAGGCCCGGGTCCAGCTGCGGGAACGCCGCGTCGCGCGGCGCCTGCGTTTCGGCCAGCGTCCCGGCGGCGACCAGCCCCTTGACCACCGACGACCCGACCCCCGCAAGGCTCGCCAGCTCGCCGGGCGAGAACCCCGCGCCGCCGTGTTCGTCGATCACCCGCAGCACGGCGGCGCGGGCGTCGGTCATCCGTTCGGGCGGCGGCCCGGCGCGGTGGATCACCCGGCGCGCGGCGGGGGGCTGGCCCAGATCGGGCGCGCGCAGCGCCATCCGCAGCATGACCGGCAGCGCCGTCAGGGTGTAGTCGGCGGCGCGCGACAGGAACTCGACCATGCGCGGGGTCAGCGGCTCGGCCTCGACCAGCCGCAGGATCGGGCGCAGCTTCGCCGCGTCGAAGCCGCCGTCGCCCGCGCCCCAGACGCAGCCCATCACCTGCCGCGGCCCCAGCGGCACCATCACGAGCTGCCCGGCCCTGACGCCCCCCTCGGGCGCGAGATAGTCGAGCATTCCCACCGGCTCGGTCGTCAGGACGCCGACCCGTTCGCCGGGCGGGAAGAACCGCGCCTCCGCCCCGCTCATCCGCGCCCCCGGCCTTTCGCGGGCGGGTGTTCTGCGATACACCCGCGCCCAAGCATTCCGCCATTCCGCGAAACCCCGCGCAGGAGCCACGACATGAGATTCTTCGTCGATACCGCCGACATCGCCGCCATCCGCGAACTGCACGAACTGGGCATGGTGGACGGCGTCACGACCAACCCCTCGCTGATCCTGAAATCCGGCCGCGCCATCGCCGAGGTCACGCGCGAGATCTGCGAGCTGGTCGAGGGCCCGGTCAGCGCCGAGGTGGTGGCGGCCGACGCCCAAGGCATGATCCGCGAGGGCAAGCACCTGGCGGAAATCGCGCCCAACATCGCCGTCAAGGTGCCGCTGACCTGGGACGGGCTCAAGGCCTGCAAGGCGCTTTCCGACGACGGCCACATGGTCAACGTGACGCTGTGCTTCACCGCCGCGCAGGCGCTGCTGGCCGCCAAGGCCGGGGCCACGTTCATCAGCCCCTTCATCGGGCGGCTGGACGACATCGGGCTGGACGGGATGGAGCTGATCGCGGACATCCGCACGATCTATGACAACTACGGGTTCGAGACAAACGTGCTGGCCGCCTCGATCCGGTCGGTGAACCACGTCATCGACTGCGCCCGCATCGGCGCCGACGTCATCACCGCGCCGCCCGCCGTCATCAAGGCGATGGCGAGCCACGTCCTGACCGACAAGGGCCTTGACCAGTTCAACGCCGACTGGGCCAAGACCGGCCAGAAGATCGGCGCATGAGCGAGCGGGTGACGCCCGACGACGATCGGGCGGCGGACGACGACCCGGCGCTGGACGCCCCCACCCGCGACCGGCTGCTGGCCGATCCGGCGCTGATCCTGCACGACCGCGGGCTGATGCGGGCCCTCGTTGCCGCGCGCGAGGCGGAGCTTGGGGCCAACGTCATCGACATCCGCGGCCGCGCGATGGAGGCGCTGGAACATCGGCTCGACCGGCTGGAATCGGCGCACGAGACGGTGATCTCGGCCGCCTACGAGAACCAGACCGGCACCCAGACGATCCACCGCGCGGTGATCGCGCTGCTGGAGCCCGTGGATTTCGCGGGCTTCGTCGAGATCCTGAACGCCGAGGTCGCGCCCCTGCTGCGCGTGGACACGCTGCGGCTGGTGATGGAAACCGACGCGCTGGACGAACCGCAGACCGACCCCGACGCGGCGCTGCAGATGATGCCGGCGGGGACCATCGCGAACCTGATCTCGGCCGGGCGGCGGGCCCCGCGCGGGGCCGACATCGTGCTGCGGAAGGCGGCGTCGGAAACCCTTGCCATCCACGGCCAGTCCGTCGCGTCCGAGGCGCTGCTGCCGATCGACCTTGGCCCCGACCGCCACCCGGCGCTGCTGCTGATCGGGTCGGCCGAGCCGGGCCGGTTCTCGCCCGCCCAAGGGACCGACCTGCTGCGATTTTTCGGACAGGTGTTCCGGCTGGTCCTGATGGGCTGGCTGCGGGAATGAAGGCCGGGCGGTGATGAAGGGCTGGCGGGGATGACTGGCGCCACGCCGCTTCACGCCCCGCTCGCCCTCGCGCCCGCGATGGCCGACGCGCTCGCGCGCTGGCTCGACGGCGAGCGGTCCACGCGCGACCGGTCCGGCCACACCATCACCGCTTACCGGTCCGACCTGCTGGCGTTCCTGTCGTTCATGGGCGGCCATCACGGCGAACCCGCCCTGCCCGCCCGCATGGGCGCGCTGACCCAGTCGGACATGCGCGCCTTCGCCGCCGCCGAACGCGCGCGCGGCCTGTCGGCGCGGTCGCTCGCCCGCCGCCTGTCGGCCGTGAAGTCCTTCCTGCGCTGGCTTTCCGACCGCGAGGGCTTCGACGCCAGCCGCGCCCTGTCGCAGCGCAGCCCGCGCTATCGCCGCAGCCTGCCCCGCCCGCTCGCCCCCGACCAGGCCCGCGCGGTCATCGACCTTGCCGCGGCCAGCCATCCGACCGCCTGGGTCGCGGCCCGCGACGAGGCGGTGCTGACGCTGCTTTACGGCTGCGGGCTGCGGATATCCGAGGCGCTGGCGCTCGACGGCCGCGACTGGCCGATGGGCGAGGCGCTGCGGGTGCGCGGCAAGGGCGGCAAGGAACGGCAGGTGCCGGTGCTGCCGGTGGCGCGGGCGGCGATCGCGGCCTACCTCGGGGCGCAGCCCTGGGGTCTCGGCCCCGACGATCCGCTGTTTCGCGGGGTGCGCGGCAAGCGGCTGTCGGCGGGCGCGGTGGAAAAGGCGATGGTGCGCCTGCGCCACGCGCTTGGCCTGCCGCCCACCGCCACGCCCCACGCGCTGCGCCACAGCTTCGCCACCCATCTGCTGGCGGCGGGCGGCGATCTGAGGACGATCCAGGAACTGCTGGGCCACGCCAGCCTGTCCACCACGCAGGTCTATACGGCGGTGGACGACGCCCATCTGCTGGCGGTGTTCGGCGCCGCGCACCCGCGCGGCTGAAGGCGTCAGGGGCGACCGTGGCCGCCCGGCTTGCGCGCTGGCAATGGCCCCGCGCCCGGCCCCGGCTCATCGCCGAAGGTCGCCCAGTCGTTTCCATTGCCCGGGGGCGGCGGGATCTCGGACGCGGTCCACGACAGGTGCATGTTCGCCTTGGCAAGGAAGAAGCCGGTGACCGGCGCGGTCACGAACAGGAACAGGGTGATGAGCAGCTCGTGCCAGCTGGGCACGCCGCGCACGCCCCAGAAATACAGCATCGACGCAATCAGGACCGCGCCCACGCCCAGCGTCGCGGCCTTGGTCGGGCCGTGCAGCCGGGTCATGGCATCGGGCAGCCGCACCAGCGCCCAGGCGCCGACCAGCGCGAAGCCGCCGCCGATCACCAGCATCGCCGCGACCAGAAGCTGCACCAGCGTCGTCATTCGATGATGTCCCCCCGCAGCAGGAACTTGGCAAATGCCACGGTCGAGATGAAGCCGACCATCGCGAACAGCATCGCCGCCTCGAAATAGACCGGGGTGCCCTCGGCGATGCCCACGATCACGAACACGGCGATCACGTTGATGGTCATGGTGTCCAGCGCAAGGATGCGGTCGGGCAACGCGGTCGAGAACACGACCCGGTAAAGGCACAAAAGCAGCGACAACCCGAAGCAGCCGAGCGACAGCCACACGGCGCCCTCAAGAATCAGGTCGGGCGTCATGAAAAGATCCTCAGCAGCCGCGATTCGTAGCGGGACTTGATGTCGGCCGCGACCGCGTCGGGGTCGGGGGCGTGCAGGCAGTGGACCAGCAGCGCGTTGCCGTTCTGGCTGACGTCGGCGGTGACGGTGCCGGGCGTCAGGGTGATGGTGGCGGCAAGGGCGGTGATCCCTTCCGGGCTGGTCAGGTCCAGCGGCACCGCGATCCATGCGGGGCGCAGGTCGCCGTTCGGGGTGAACAGGACGATGCGCGCGACCTCGATATTGGCGCGCACGATGTCCCACAGGACCAGCGCCAGATAGGCCGCGATCCGCAGGGGGCCGCGCACGCGCGGGCTGCCGGGCCAGTAGGGCGCGGTCAGCCACGGGATCACCAGCGCAAGGATCGCCGCGAACACCAGCGACCCCCAGGCAAAGCGGTTCACCAGCGCCATCCACACCAGCACGATGAGCAGCGACAGGACCGGATGCGGCAGGATGCGGCGGATCACTTCGCCCCCTCCTGCCGGACCAGCACCGCCTCGACATACGGGGCCGGGTCGGACAGCTGCGCGGCGGTCGCGTCGGTGAAGCGCATGACCGGGCCCGCCGCCAGCGTAAGGACCGCGAGCCCCGCCAGCATGGCGCCGGTCGCGGCGAGCGCCAGCCACTCTGCCGGGGCCGCCGGGTCCGCCGCGCGGGCGGGGGGCGGGGTGGCCCCCGCGCTCCACACGATCGCCGATCCGGCGCGGGCCAGCCCCACGATCGCCATGAGCGAGGTCATGAGGACCGCGGTCCACACCGCCACGGTCCAGCCGGTGCCCGTGGACGCCTTCAGGACGGCGATCTTGCCCAGGAACCCCGACAGCGGCGGCAGGCCGACGATCGCCACGCCGGCCGCCATCAGGAACACCGCGATCAGCCCGCCCTGTGGGATGGACGGTCCGGGCACCAGCCGCAGACTGCCGCGCCGCCGCGCGATCAGGTCCGCCACCAGGAACAGCGCGGCGGTCGCGAGGGTGGAATGGATCAGGTAGAACAGCCCGGCCGAAATCCCCTGCGGCGTGAATCGCGCCACCGCCAGCGTCAGCGTGCCGACCGAGGCCAGCGCCGCCCAGGACGCCATCCGCCCCAGATCGCGGCTGCCCATCACCCCCGCCTGCCCCAGCACAAGCGTTGCGACCGCGGCCGGCAGCAGCAGGTCCGCGACCAGCGTGCCCGCGTTGCCGCCCGGCGGGAACACGAGCGTGTAGAACCGCTCGATCCCGTAAAGCCCGACCTTGGTCATGATCGAGAACAGCGCCGCGACCGGGCCGGGCGCGTTGGCATAGGTCGCGGGCAGCCAGAAATGCAGCGGCACCAGCGCCGCCTTGATCGCGAACACCAGCATCAGCAGCACCGCGCCCACCCGCAGCAGCGCCGTCTGGTCGGCGGGCAGCGCCGCCGTGCGCTGCGCCAGATCCACCATGTTCAGCGTGCCGGTCGCGGCATAGATCGTCCCCAGCGCGGCCAGGAACAGCGCCGACCCGGCAAGGTTCGTGATGACGTACTGGATCGACGCGCGCAGCCGCATCCCGCCCCCGCCATGCGCCATCAGGCCGTAGCTCGCGATCAGCAGCACCTCGAAGAAGACGAACAGGTTGAAGGCGTCGCCGGTCAGGAACGCGCCCGTCAGCCCCATCAGCTGGAACTGGAACAGCGCGTGGAAATGCGCGCCGCGCCGGTCCCAGCCCGATCCGATGGCGTAAAGCTGGACCAGCAGCGCCAGCGCCGCCGTCAGCAGCAGCATCAGCGCCGACAGACGGTCCAGCATCAGCGCGATCCCGAACGGCACCTGCCAGTTGCCCAGCCGGTAGACGAAGATCTCGCCCCCCGCCGCCTGCGCCAGCAGCCACGCCGCCAGCACCAGCTGCGCCGCGGTGGCGCACAGCGAAAAGACGCGCGCCAGCAGCAGATCCTCGCTCATCCACAGGATGATGAGCGGCCCGACCACGGCGGGCAGCAGGACCGGCGCGATGAGCCAGTGGCCAAGCGCTCCGGTCATGGCGCCCCGCCCGTATCACCCGCATTGGCACGGCCGTCGCCGTCGCCCGGCGGCAGGTCGATGCGATCGTCGCCCCCCTCGACGAAGGCGCCAAGCGCCATCACCACCACCACCGCCGTCATCCCGAACCCGATCACGATCGCGGTCAGGACCAGCGCCTGCGGCAGCGGGTCGGTATAGGTGGCCACGCCATCCGCCAGCACCGGCGGCGCGCCCCGGACCAGCCTACCGGTGGCGAACAGGAACAGGTTGATCGCATAGCTGAGCATCGTCATCCCCAGCACGACGGCGAATGTCCGCCGCCGCAGGATCAGATAGACGGCGGCCGCCGTCATGATGCCGATGGCCGAGGCGACGAGCATCTCCATCACGCGGGGCCCGAGGGATCGCGGTCAGGGTCGCCGCTCAGGATGTCCATCGGGCCGGCATTCACCGTCTCGCCCGCGCGCCGCGCGATCCGCGATAGGGAATCCAGCATCAGCATCACCGCCCCCACGACGCACAGGAACACGCCCAAATCGAAGCCCATGGCGGTCGCCAGCTCAAACTCCTCAAGCCCCGGCAGCTTGAAATAGCCATAGGCCGAGGTCAGGAACGGCCGCCCCGCGAACCACGCGCCGATCCCTGTGATCCCCGCCGCCAGCACCCCCAGACCGATCAGCCCGTGATAGGGTACGCGCTGGCGGCGTTCGGCCCAGGCAAAGCCCGAGGCCATGTACTGCATCACCAGCGCGATCGAAACCAGAAGCCCGGCCACGAACCCGCCCCCCGGCGCGTTGTGCCCGCGCAGGAAGATATACGTCGCGACCACCAGCACCAGCGGCAGCAGCAGCCGCGTCACGACCACCAGCGGCATCGGGTGACGGTCGCCCACGCGCGGCCGGTCGCCGAACATCGCCCGCAGCCGGTCGCCGGTCGGCCCTTCGACCAGCGTCCGCGCCAGCGCGAAGATCGCGAGCCCGGCGATACCCAGCACGGTGATCTCTCCGAACGTGTCGTAGCCCCGGAAATCGACGAGGATCACGTTCACCACGTTGTCGCCGCCGCCAAGCCGGTAGCTGTTCTCGACCATGTAACCGGCGATCGTCGGAAAGGCCGCGCCGGTCCGCATGATGGCATAGGCCAGCGCCCCGAACGCGCCCCCCGCCACGACGGCGACCACCCCGTGCAGCGCGCGCCGGGCGGCGCCGGATTCGACCGGCGTCACCTTGGGCAGGAAGTTCAGCGCGAGCAGCAGGACGATCACGGTCACCACCTCGACGCTGATCTGCGTCAGCGCGAGGTCGGGGGCCGACAGATGGACGAACGCCGCCGACACCATCAGGCCGACGATCCCCACCAGCACCAGCGCCAGCACGCGGCTGCGGTGGAAAAACACCATCGCCCCGGTCGCGGCGACCAGCATCGCCCAGCCCGCGGCTGCGGCCCCCGTGACCGGCAGCATCGGCCGGTCGAATGCGGGTGCCGTTCCCGACCCCCACGCGGCGATCCCGGCCGCCACGATCGCGGCGACCATCGCCCCAAGCGCGCGCGCCATCGACCCGTCGGTCAGCCCGTCGGCCACGCGCCACGACCACCGCGTGGCCGTCAGCACCATCGCATCGTGCCACCGCTTCGCGTCAAGATCGGGCAGCGCCGCGCGCACCCGGTCGAGCAGCGGCCACGCAAGCAGCGCGGCCACGCCCCCCGCGACCGCGATCCCCGACATGACGAGCGCCGGGGTGATCCCGTGCCAGACGCTGAAATGCGGGTGCAGCGCCGTGCCCGTCACGCCGCTTGCGGCCGCGCCGACCAGCCAACTCGCGACCCGGTCGGGCGCCGCCCCGACCAGCGCCGTCAGCATTGCCAGCACGGCGGGCGCAAGCCACAGCCCCACGCCCGGATCGCGCGCGGGCGCGGGATAGCCCGACGCCACCCGTCCGGTGAACACGTGAAAGACGAACCGCAGCGAATAGGCCACCGAAAACATCGTCGCCGCGACCGCCACCCAGCCCAGCAGCCGCGGCCCGCCCAGCCACGCGGTCGCGGCCGCCTGTTCCAGCATCAGCTCTTTCGAGATGAAGCCGCCGAGCGGCGGGATCCCCGCCATCGACAGCGCCGCCACCGCCGAGATGACGAAGGTCAGCGGCATCAGCGCGCCCAGTCCCGACAGCCTGCGGATCGACCGGGTGTGGGCCGCGTGGTCCACGATGCCCGCCGCCATGAACAGCGACGCCTTGAAGGTCGCATGGGCCACGATGTGAAACATCGCCGCGACCACCGCGCCCTGGGTCCCGAACCCCAGCAGCATGGTGATGAGGCCCAGATGGCTGACGGTGGAATAGGCCAGCAGCCCCTTGAGGTCGTCCTGGAACAGCGCCACGACCGCGCCAAGGCACATCGTGACCAGCCCGGTCGTCGTGACGATCCAGAACCACTCGGGCGTGCCCGACAGCACCGGCCAGAGCCGCGCCAGAAGGAAGATCCCCGCCTTCACCATCGTCGCGGAATGAAGATAGGCGCTGACCGGCGTGGGCGCGGCCATCGCGCGCGGCAGCCAGAAGTGGAACGGGAACTGCGCCGACTTGGTGAACGCGCCGATCAGGATCAGGACCAGCGCCGGCAGATACAGGGGCGACGCCTGCACCGCGTCCCGCGCCCGCAGAAGGCCCGTCAGGTCGTCCGCCCCGGCCGCGTGGCCCAGCATCAGCACGCCCGCGATCAGCGCCAGCCCGCCCAGGCCCGTGACCGCCAGCGCCATCCGCGCGCCCTGCCGCGCCTCGGGCAGGTGCCGCCAGTAGCCGATCAGCAGGAAGGAACTGAGCGACGTCAGCTCCCAGAACACCAGCAGCAGCAGCAGGTTGTCGCTGAGGACGATCCCCAGCATCGCGCCCTGGAACAGCATCAGGAAGGTGAAGAACCGCCCCGCCGGATCCTTCGCGTCCAGATAGAACCGCGCATACAGGATCACCAGCAGCCCGATCCCCAGGATCAGCAGCCCGAACAGAAGCCCAAGTCCGTCCAGCCTGAAATCGGCGGCAAGGCCGATCTGCGGCATCCAGTCCAGCCGCGACGCCACGACCTCGCCCGCGATGACGGCCGGGGCGTGCAGGCCCAGCCCGACCAGCGCCGTCAGCGTGACGACCCCGCAAGCCACGGCCGCGACCCCCCGCCCCGACCGCACCAGCAGTCCGGGCAGAAGCGCGCCGAGGAACGGCAGCACGGCAATCAGCGCAGGGGACATGCGACCTCGTGAGTTCGGGACGTTGTTCCAGATCGACCCGCAAGGGTCAAGGCGGGTGCGGCAAGGCCGCCGCCATCCGCAAATCCCGCTAGGCGGTGTTCGCGTTTCGTGCTAACCGTCGGAAAAACAAGAAGCAGTTCGAAGGGCAGGCAACAATGCGCGTCTTGGGCATCGATCCCGGGCTGGTCAACATGGGCTGGGGCGTGATCGCCGTGGACGGCTCGCGCATCCGCCATGTCGCGAACGGGATCGTGCGCTCACGCAGCACCGAACTCGCGGCGCGGCTGGCCGACCTGTATCGCGGCCTGACCGAGGTGTTCGCGGCCCACCTGCCCGATCAGGCGGCGGTGGAACAGACCTTTGTCAACAAGGACGCGGTCGGCACGCTGAAGCTGGGGCAGGCGCGGGGCGTGGCGCTGCTGGTGCCCGCGCAGGCGGGGCTGTCGGTCGGGGAATACGCCCCGAACGCGGTCAAGAAGGCGATCGTGGGCGTGGGTCACGCGCAAAAGCAGCAGGTGGAACACATGGTCCGCCTGACCCTGCCGGGCGTGGACCTTGCCGGGCCCGACGCCGCCGACGCGCTGGCGATCGCGATCTGCCACGCCCGGCACCTGCAATCGCGCAGCCTCCGCATCAAGGTGGTCGCATGATCGGCCGCGTCGCCGGGGTGATCCTGCACCGCGCCCCCGACCACGTCCTGATCGACGTGCGGGGGGTGGGCTACCTCGTCCACGTCAGCGAACGCACCGCCGCGTCGCTGCCCCCGGTGGGCGAGGCGGCGGCGCTTTACACCGACCTTCTGGTGCGCGAGGACCTGCTGCAGCTTTTCGGCTTCCCGACCCTGCTGGAAAAGGAATGGCACCGGCTTCTGACCAGCGTGCAGGGCGTGGGCGCCAAGGCGTCGCTGGCGATCCTGGGCACGCTCGGCGCCGAAGGCACGGGCCGGGCGATCGCGCTGGCGGACGCCGGCGCGATCCGCCGCGCGCCGGGGGTCGGGCCGAAACTCGCGCAGCGGATCGTGCTGGAACTGAAAGACAAGGCCCCGGGCGTCATCGCCATGGGCGGCGCGCTGACGGTGACGCTGGACCCCGCCCCCGAGGTGATCGAGGGCGACGCGCCCCCCGCCCCCACCCGCCGCGCCGCCGCCCCCCCGGCCCCGTCGTCCGCGCAGGCGACCGCCGAGGCGCTGTCGGCGCTCACCAACCTAGGCTACGGCCCGTCCGAGGCCGCCGCCGCCGTCACCGAAGCCGCCGCCGCGGAACCGCAGGCGGCCACGCCCGCGTTGATCCGCGCGGCGCTGCGGGCGCTGGCTCCCCGGCAGTAGCGTTCGAAAGGGTCACGACATGCAGGGCAACATCCGCACCTTCATCCTGATGGCCGCCATGACCGCGCTTGTCATGGCGCTTGGCTGGCTTCTGGGCGGGCGCGGCGGCGCGGTCATCGCGCTGGTGTTCGCGGGCGCGGGCAACCTGTGGGCGTGGTGGAACAGCGACAAGGCGGTGCTGCGCCAGCAGGGCGCGGTGCAGGTGGACGCGACGACCGCCCCCGACCTCGTGGCGCTGGTTGGCGGACTCGCGCAAAACGCCGGGTTGCCGATGCCCAAGGTCTACGTTCTTCAGACCGAGCAGCCGAACGCCTTTGCCACCGGCCGCAACCCGCAGAACTCGGCCGTGGCGGTCACGCAGGGGTTGATGCGGATCCTGTCGCGCGACGAGCTTGCGGGCGTGATCGCGCACGAGCTGGCCCATGTCCGCAGCCGCGACACGCTGACGATGACGGTCACCGCGACGATGGCCGGGGCGATCGCGATGATGGGCAACATGGCGATGTTCAGCAGCAGTAGCCGGGAACGCGGCGGCGCAGTTGGCGGGATCCTCGCCATGATCCTTGCGCCGCTCGCGGCCGGGCTGGTGCAGATGGCGATCTCGCGCACGCGCGAGTTCTCGGCCGACGCCGGCGGGGCCGAGATTTCGGGCAAGCCGATGGCGCTCGCCTCGGCGCTGGCCAAGATCGCGAACGCGGCCGGCCGAACGGTCAACGTCCCGGCCGAGCGCAACCCGGCCAGCGCCGCGATGTTCATCATCAACCCGCTGTCGGCGTTGAAGGCGGACAGGCTGTTCGCGACCCACCCGCCGACGCAGGACCGGATCGACCGGCTTGCCGCGATGACGGGCGCGCCGACCTCTGCCCCCGCGCAGGCCAGCCGCGTGCCCCCGGTCCGGCGCGGATGACGGCCTTTTCGTCCGGCCCCGACCCGACCCTGCGCCCCGAGCCGGTCGAGGGCGACGCCGACGACCGCGCGCTCCGCCCGCAGCGGCTGGAGGAGTTCGTGGGCCAGGCCGAGGCGCGCGCGAACCTGCGCGTGTTCATCGACAGCGCGCGGATGCGCGGTCAGGCGATGGACCACACGCTGTTCCACGGCCCGCCCGGTCTGGGCAAGACCACGCTCGCGCAGATCATGGCCCGCGAACTTGGCGTGAACTTCCGCATGACATCAGGCCCGGTGCTGGCGCGGGCGGGCGATCTTGCCGCGATCCTCACCAACCTCGAGGCGCGCGACGTCCTCTTCATCGACGAGATCCACCGCATGAACCCGGCGGTCGAGGAGGTCCTGTACCCGGCGATGGAGGATTTCGAGCTGGATCTGGTGATCGGCGAGGGCCCGGCGGCGCGGACGGTCCGGATCGAGCTGCAACCCTTCACCCTCGTCGGCGCGACGACGCGGCTTGGCCTGCTGACGACGCCGCTGCGCGACCGCTTCGGCATCCCGACCCGGCTGCAGTTCTACACCATCGAGGAACTGGACCTGATCGTCGCCCGCGGCGCGCGGCTGATGGGGATCAAGGCCGACCCGCAGGGCACGCGCGAGATCGCCCGCCGCGCCCGTGGCACCCCCCGCATCGCCGGGCGACTGCTGCGCCGGGTCGTGGACTTTGCGCTGGTCGAGGGCGACGGCCGCCTGTCGCGCGAGATCGCGGACAGCGCGCTGACGCGGCTGGGCGTGGACGACCTTGGCCTTGACGGCGCGGACCGCCGCTACCTGACGCTGATGGCCGAACATTACGGCGGCGGCCCGGTCGGGGTAGAAACCCTGTCCGCCGCCCTGTCTGAAAGCCGCGACGCGATCGAGGAGGTGATCGAGCCCTACCTGCTGCAACAGGGCCTGATCCAGCGCACGCCGCGTGGCCGGATGCTGGGGCAACTGGGCTGGCGGCACCTTGGCCTGGACCAGCCCAAGGCGGCGCAGGTGGGGCTGTTCGACGGCTGATCCCTTGATCGTTCCGCCGACCCATGCCCGAATGGCGCGCGGCGACGAGCAGGGGGATCGGTTGATGGACGACACGGAACGGCGGCTGCGGGACAGCTTCGCACGGCAGACGATGATGGCGACGCTGGGCGCCGAGCTTCTGGAAGCCGGCGCCGGCCGCGCCGTGATCGCGGCCCCGATCGCGCCCCATGTCCTGCAACAGCACGGCGCGGGGCACGGCGGCCTCGCCTTTTCGCTGGGCGACAGCGCCGCGGGCTATGCGGCGCTGTCCACGATGCCCGAGGGCGTCGAGGTGATGACCGTCGAGATGAAGATCAACCTGCTTTCCCCCGCGCTTGGCGACCGGCTGGTGGCCGAGGGCCGCGTCCTGCGCGCCGGCCGCCGGATCGTGGTGGTGGCGGCAGAGGTGTGGGCCGAGACGGGCGGCACCCGCAAACACGCCGCGACGCTCCTCGGCACGATGCTGCCGGTCGAGCCGTAGGGGGCGCCGCCTGAACGAATAACCGTTGCGGGATGGGGAACGCAGCAGGCAGCCTTGCCGGAGCGATCGGCCGTTTATATTATCACCAGGGGTTTTCCATGGCGCCACGTTCCGAACCCAAGATCAGCAGCTCGCAACCCGTCTCTCCCTTCATCTTCTCCGGCTCACCTGTTCCGGTCGTCGCCGCCGGCGTGCCGCCGATGCGGCGGATCGGCCCGGTGCTTCAGTCGGCGGCCGACAAGATCAACAACGATGACGGATATCTGGCGTCGGGCCTCTGCATGCGGCCCGAGGCGAAAGAGCACGCATATGAAAAGCTGACAGAGGACGCCAACTGGCTTTCGACGGGTGTGCTGCGCGTCGGTGCCGGAGTCGACGACGCGGTTTGCGCCCTGCCGCACCTGGTCGAAGATGTCTGGAAGGGCCACATACGGCCCAGCAGCGACCGCGACCCGCCGGGAACCGAGCCCGGAGCCTACTACCGGAACTCGCTGTCGGCGACGGGTGAAGGCATGGCCGACCTGGGCCAACTCGCCTACGAGCAGACCTCGATCGGCATGATCGACCGCCTGGCCGACGGGGCAACCGTCATCGAGGCGAAGCGCGGCAAGAGCAGCATGCAAATCGTCGGCTCGATCGCCGAAGAACTCAAGGACGACCCGCTTCGCGCGGCAGGTTCGCTCCTCACCGGAGGGGTGATGGGAAGGCTCGCTCGCGTCAAGCGAACGCCTGTGAACGAACCGCATCCGCGAGACGCGTCAGCCCCGGATTCGGCGCCGCTTCGCGAGCGGAAAAGAACCGACGAAAATCATCAGCCGCCGGGCGAGGCGCAAGCGAGGCTGCGCGCGCTGGAGCTGGATGGGATCGAGGGCGGTCACGTCGTCAGCCGCCATGGGCCGGAGGTGTCCGATGAAGCCCTGCGCGCCCGCGTCACGACCGGCTATGCGCCCGACGGTACTTGGAACCCGAGCAGATACTCGGGGCGCTTCAACACGTATCGCGATCTGTTAGAGACGCGGGATGCAGCGTTTGAAGCATTGAGGGCACAGGGCGTCGATTTGACCAAAGCGCCGGGGTTTGGCGAACTGGTTGAACATCCTGTCACTCTCAACCACGGGCGACCTATCGATCACGGGTTCTTTGCGCCGCAGGGAACTGGAAAGCACATTGTCAGCGAAAGCCCAACGGGCAAACGGAAGGCGTGGCAGGAAGCCGAGCCCGTCTCAGGAGTGACTGGTACCTTCACGCGGGTCGCTTGGAACCAAAGTGCGCAGCGATGGCAGGTAACGCAACATTTCCCTGTCGTGAAAGGGTGGAGCCAAGCAACACAGTCTTACCCGAATGGCTTGATAGAATGATCGCTGTGTCACGCTATGCCCTTCGGGAGGCGCTCGCCTTGCTCAGCAGCGAAGAAGCGATCTCCAATGGAACGCTGGCCGGCGATAGCCTGACCCCGGAGAACCCCCTGATCCGCAACACCGCCATTCTCGCGCGACGGCAGGGGGAGAACCTTGTCCGTCTGTCGCTGGAGTGGATGCTTGATGCGGCCTCTGACGACGAGATCGACGGGCTGCTGGTCAGCGTGGAGCCTGAGGATTTCAGGCCGCTGATCGACCCCTTCTACCGCGCGATATGGGGCGATCTGCCCGGCGGCCCTTCGCCCCGGATCAAGCTGTTCAGGGTTGCCGGGTCGATCGGTGATCCCGCGATCCGGTGCGCCGAGTGCCGGATGCGGCTTTATGGCGAGGTCGAGAACGACCTTCCCCGCCTGCGCGAACTCGCGATCCGGCCCGACCTCGTGGACGGAGGAGGCAACCCGCTCCCCTCGATACCTTGCGAGGGGGCAGTCATCCTCTAGCATGAACCCGGTTTCGGGTATTGAGCAATGATGACCAAGGTCGAGCGGAACGGCGGCGGTCGTGCTTGGCATGTAGCTCAGCACTTTCCCGTCGTAAGAGGCCGGGATCAGTCATCGCTTTCCTACATTCCTGAGAACCCAGGATGATCGCCATCAATGCCTTCGCCATCTTCGACACCCTGTCGCCATTGATCATGGAGACGGGGTTCGTCGAGGGAACAATCGACTTTGAAGACCTCACCCCCGATCATCCGCTGATTTACGACGTCCGCGTGAAGGCCGCCCGCCACGGCGACAACCTCATGCGTCTCGCGACCGAATGGCTGATCCGGGCGGCACCGGAAGACCATGTCGGCGCGCTGCTCACCTGGAACGATCCCGAGGACGTCATCCCGCTGTTCACCATCGCCCACGAGCTCATCTGGGGTCCGATGCCCGACGGGCCGCCGCCGCTCGTGCAGATGTTCAGGATGGCAAGCGACGGACAGACAGCGCCGACCGCAAGGTGGGCCGCATGCCGGCAGCTGCTTTACGGCGATGTTGAGAACGACCTGCCACGCTTGCGGGAGCTGGCAATTCGGCCCGAACTGGTCGACGGCCGGGGCAAGCACATGACCGATATTCCGTGCAAAGACGCGGAAAGTATCTGGGGGCATGCCGCAGGAGCCGAGAACTAGGCGCGAAGGAGGTTTCCGGCGTGACCGTGACATCGACGACCGTCTCTGCGACGCTCGGCAGGCCAAGTGGCGAGTGGTTCAGCACTTTCCGCAAGTGCAGGGCTGGGATCAGGCAACTCGTTCATACGTCGGAGGAACTTCTCATTGATCGCCATCGACAGGTTCGCGCTATTCGATGTTTGGTCCGCACTCACCGGAGAGATGGGTTTTGTGGAAGGACGCGTCTCCGAAGAAGGACTGACCCTTGAGCACGACCTGATCCGAAGCGTCCATCTTGGGGCAAGGCTGCACGGCGAGAACCTGATGCAGCTGGCATCCGAGTGGCTGATCCGCGCCGCGCCCGAGCGGCAGGTGTCGTATCTTCTTACCTGGAACGACCCGGAGGACGCCTTGCCCCTGATCGAGCTTGGCTATCGGCTGATCTGGGGCGACCTGCCGGAAGGGCCGCCGCCGCTCGTCCGGATGTTCAAGGCGCAACCGGCGCAGACCGGAGGAAACACGGCGGCGTGGAAGGCATGCCGGGCCGCGCTTTACGGCGAGACGGAAAACGACCTGCCCCGGCTGCGCGAGCTTGCCGCACGCGCCGAACTTGTCGACGGACGGGGCAGACCGTTGAACGCCGTTCCGTGCGGCGGGTCCGAGTTCCTGTGAGCGGCGCAAGCCAGGCCGCCTGCCGCTTGCTGCTTTACGGCGGCGCTCAAACCAACTCGCCGCGCCTGCGGGCCTTGGCGGTCCGGCCCGAGCTGGTCAATGGCCGGGGCGAGCCGATGTCCGGCATTCCTGCCAAGGCGCGGGACGCGTCCGGGGGGTGCTGCGCGGGCGGAGCACTAACCGGGTCTGTCAGCCAACTCTGCGATCAAGCCTCGCCATGCAAACCGGAACGCTTGGCGCCTCTCGACCTCAGCCCGTCAGCCCCTGCGGATCGGGCAGGCCGTTCACGCGGGCGGCAGCGGTCAGCGTGTTCGCCAGCAGGCAGGCAATGGTCATCGGGCCGACACCGCCGGGAACCGGGGTGATCGCGGCCGCAACCTCGCGCGCCGCGTCGAAATCCACGTCGCCCACCAGACCGGCGTCGGTACGGTTGATGCCCACGTCGATCACCACGGCGCCCGGCTTGATCCAGTCGCCCTTGACGAAATGCGCACGCCCCACGGCCGCGACCACGATGTCGGCTTGGCGGCACAGCGCCGGCAGGTCGGCGGTGCGCGAATGGGCCACCGTGACCGTCGCGTCGCTTGCCAGCAACAGTTGCGCCATGGGCTTGCCGACGATGTTCGACCGCCCGATCACCAGCGCGTGCTTGCCCGCAAGCGACCCCAGCCGGCCCTGCAGCAGCATCAGGCAGCCCAGCGGCGTGCAGGGCACCATCGCCTTCTGCCCCACGGCCAGCCGCCCCGCGTTCAGCACCGTGAACCCGTCCACGTCCTTTTCCGGCGCGATCGCGTTGATGACCGCCGCATCGTCCATGTGCCGGGGCAACGGCAGCTGGACGAGGATCCCGTTCACCGCGTCATCCGCGTTCAGCCGCCCGATCAGCGCCAGCAGTTCGTCCTGCGAGGCGTCCGCCGCCAGCCGATGCTGCCAGCCCGCCATCCCGGCTTCTTCGACCGCCCGCCCCTTTGAGCGGACATAGACCGCCGACGCCGGATCGTCGCCGACCAGCACCACGGCAAGGCCCGGCGTCACGCCGTGGTCGGCCTTCATCGCCGCGACCTGC
The DNA here is from genome assembly GCF_007018965.1 of Paracoccus marinus. Taxonomy (GTDB): domain Bacteria; phylum Pseudomonadota; class Alphaproteobacteria; order Rhodobacterales; family Rhodobacteraceae; genus Paracoccus; species Paracoccus marinus. The sequence goes on along the minus strand of NZ_VJYZ01000010.1, from coordinate 225,174 downwards.
GCGGCGATGCGGGCGCGCAAGGCGGCGGCGGTGGCCTTGCCGTCGATCAGGTCAGCGGTCATCGGGTTCCTCCAGCGCGCGGGCTTCCTGGGCGATGAAATGTTCCATCATCAGCCGCCACAGGGCCTCGGCCAGATCGGGGTCGTAGCCCGCTTCAAGGGCGTTGGCGCGGGCGTTGGCGGCGACCTCTTCGACGCGGGAATCGATGCGGGCGGGCCAGCCGATGCCCGACTTGATCTCGGCCGCGCGGTCGATCAGCCGGGTCCGTTCGGCCAGCAGCCGCGCGAGCTTGCGGTCGAGATCGTCGATCGCCGCGCGAAGGGCGGGCATGTCGGCGATGTGCGAAAGATCGTTCTGGGTCATGGCGCGTTCATTGCCCGGCAAGCGGTTCGCGTGCAACCCCGTCGGGGCCGGGACGGAGGTAAAACGAAACCCCGGCCGCGCGGGCCGGGGTCGCGGTATCGTTGCAAGGTCCGCGTGGTCAGGCCGTCGGCACCGGCGCGGGGTCGCCCTTGGGCGGGGTCACGCGCGGGATCGACTGCACGGACGGGATCGCCGAGGGCGGCGTGTCGTCGTCGCCGCCCAGCTTGTCGCCGCGGATGATCTTGCCAATCTCGTCGCCGGTCAGCGTCTCGTATTCCAGCAGGCCCTGCGCCAGCCGCTCGAACTGCTCGGACTTTTCCAGCAGGATCGAGCGGGCAACGTCGTAGCCTTCCTCGATCAGGGTGCGGACCTCTTCCTCGATCAGCTCCTTGGTGTGGGCGCTGACCGAGAAGCCGCCGGTGTTGCCCTGGTAGCCCTCGTGCGCCTCGGCGTAATCGACCGCGCCGACCTTGTCGGACATGCCCCAGCGCATGACCATCGCGCGCGCGAGCGCCGAGGCCTGCTGGATGTCGCCGGCAGGGCCGTTCGACACCCCCTCTTCGCCGTACTTGATGATCTCGGCGGCCTTGCCGGCCATCGTCATCGCGATCTTCTGCTTGGCCTCGTCCTTGTGGAAGTTCAGCCGGTCCACCTCGGGCAGCGACACCACCATCCCCAGCGCGCCGCCGCGCGGGATGATCGTGGCCTTGTAGACCGGGTCGCATTTCGGCAGCGACAGGCCGACGACGGCGTGACCGGCCTCGTGATAGGCGGTCTTTTCCTTCTGCTCGGGCGTCAGGACCATGCTGCGGCGCTCGACGCCCAGCATCACCTTGTCCTTGGCGTTCTCGAAATCCTCCATCGTGACGAAGCGGCGTCCGATGCGCGCGGCCATCAGCGCGGCTTCGTTGACGAGGTTCATCAGGTCCGCGCCGGAAAAGCCCGGCGTGCCGCGGGCGATGATCCGCAGGTCCACGTCGGGGCCCTGCGGGACCTTGCGGGCGTGGACGTTCAGGATCTTCTCGCGGCCCTTGATGTCGGGGTTCGGGACGTGGATCTGGCGGTCGAAGCGGCCGGGGCGCAGCAGCGCGGGGTCCAGCACGTCCTTGCGGTTCGTGGCGGCGATGATGATGATCCCCTCGTTCGCCTCGAACCCGTCCATCTCGACCAGCAGCTGGTTCAGCGTCTGCTCGCGCTCGTCGTTGCCGCCGCCGATGCCCACGCCCCGGGCGCGGCCCACGGCGTCGATCTCGTCGATGAAGACGATGCAGGGCGCGGATTTCTTCGCCTGCTCGAACATGTCGCGGACCCGGCTTGCGCCGACGCCCACGAACATCTCCACGAAGTCCGAGCCCGAGATGGTGAAAAACGGCACCCCCGCCTCGCCCGCGATGGCGCGCGCCAGCAGCGTCTTGCCGGTGCCGGGCGGGCCGACCAGCAGCGCGCCCTTCGGGATCTTGCCGCCGAGGCGCGAGAACTTCTGCGGGTTGCGCAGGAACTCGACGATCTCCTCAAGCTCCTCCTTCGCCTCGTCGATGCCGGCGACGTCGTCGAAGGTGACGCGGCCGTGCTTTTCGGTCAGCAGCTTGGCCTTGGACTTGCCAAAGCCCATCGCCCCGCCTTTGCCGCCGCCCTGCATCCGGTTCATCATGAAGATCCAGACGCCGATCAGCAGGATGAACGGCAGCCACAGGCTGAGCGCCGACATGAAGCCGGATTTCTGCTGGCGCTCGACCTTGACCTCGACGTCCTTGCCGATCAGGCGGTCGGCGATTTCCTCGCCCTGCGGGCGCACGGTCGCGTAGGTCTTGTTGTCGCGGCCGGTGATGCCGATCAGTTCGCCGTCGATCGTGACCGACGCGACGTCGCCGTCGTCCACCCGCCGGATGAAGTCCGAGTAGCTGATCTGCTGGCTGTTGAGCTGGGCCGTGTTCCCGCTGAACGCGTTGAACAGCGCCAGGATCATCAGAAACAGAACCACCCAGAAGGCGATGTTGCGCGCGTTGCCCAAAGGCAGGTCCTCCGCGGGGATATAACTTTGTGGCACAAGGTAAGGATTGCGGGGGTCGGTATCAATGCGACAGCAGCGACACAAACGCCCGATCGGCGCGCAATGGCGCAGCGGTGCAGCCTTCGCCGGGCGAAAGCACCGGCGCGAGCCACCGGCCCGACGGCAGGCGAACGCCCGGGGTCGATGCGGCCTCGTCCAGCGACAGACCGGATGCGCGCCAGTCGAACCGGGCCAGCATGTCGGGCGGCAGCGCGCAAACGGCGGCGCCCGGGGGCAGGCCGGTCACCCGCCAGCGCCGGTCCCAGGCGCGGCCGTCCTGTGACGGCGGTGCGCGGCGGGCGGCGGCGGGTTCGCGGATCAGCCGCAGCGCGCCCGCGCCGGGCCGCACGATCACGCCGTCCAGCGTGGCCTTTCGCCCGCGCCCGATCTCGTCCAGCAAATGCGCGAGCGGATCGCGGCGCGGCGGGTAATCCGCGCCGTTGACCCAGCGCAGCGCGGCAGCGACCAGGCGGCGGCGGATCTCGGACGGGGCGTCCAGAAGCGGGGGAAGCGGCAGGGTCAGCGAGCCGCGATCGGTCGAAAAGCCGCGCGCCGTCTCGCGCGCGGCATGGTCCAGCGCTGCGCGGGCGGATCGCAGGTCGCCCGCGGTGCGGGCCAGCGCGCCCGCGTCCAGCCCCAGCGCCGCGATCGCCTGCCGCACCCGCACCCGGTCGAACTCGGTGTTGTCGTTGCTGGGATCGTCGATCCAGCCCGCGTTGCGCGCCCGAAGCTCGGCCCGCAGGGCGTCGCGCGACACGTCGAGCATCGGCCGCAGCCACAGGACGCCGCTCGCGCGGCGCGTCGCGGCCATGCCCGACAGCCCGTCCACCCCGGCCCCCCGCATCAGCCGCATCAGGACCGTTTCCGCCTGGTCGTCGCGGGTATGGCCAAGCGCGACGGCAGCAATCCCGTGCCCCAGGGCCCAGTCCGCGATCAGCGCGATCCGCGCCGCGCGCGCCTGCGCCATCAGGTTGCCGGCCCCGGGCCCGTCCCAGCGAAGAACCTGATGCGCGATCCCCAGCGCCGCCGCCGCGTCGCCCGCCGCCCGCGCCTCGGCCGCGGATTCGTGGCGCAAGCCGTGGTCCACCGTAACTGCCCGCAGCGCCACGCCGCGCGGCGTGGCCCAGTCGTGCGCCAGGTGCATCAGCGCGGTCGAATCACCGCCGCCCGACAGCGCGATCCCCAGCGCGGGGCAATCCCCGGCAAGCCGGTCCAGCGCGCGGTGGACGACGGTCGGGGCGTCGGACGGCGGCTCAGCCGCCATCCACCGGAACCGCGCCGGGGACGGGGTCGGGGTCGGGGTCGGGGGTGGCGCCCGCGCCGACATCCAGCCCCGGATCGGCCGCATCTGCCGCGGCCTCGGGGTCGACGTCGCCTGCCGGGACCGTCGGGGCCGTCGGGCAGGTCAGCGAGGCGCGGCGACCTTCGGCGTCGGTGGCGGCGGGCGTTCCAGCAAAGCGGGCCGAAACCTCGCCCAGGTAATTGCAAGCCTGCTCGGTCCGGCCGGCGTTGGCGGCCAGCCGCCCCAGCCCCAGCAGTGCGTCCGGGGACCGGGTGCCGTTGGGATCGGACGAGAACACCTGCAGCCACGCCGCAGCCGCCCCGGCGCTGTCGTCGGCCGCTTCCAGCGCGACGCCCTGCTGCCACGTCGCCTCGATCGCCAGCGGGCCGCCCGCGTGATCGGCGGCAAAGCGCGCGAACTGGTCCGCAGCGCCCGCGGCGTCCCCCGCCCGCAAGGTCTCGGTCGCGCGGTCGAACGCCGCACGCTCGGCCGCGGTCGAGGCACCGCCCGGCGCTGCATCGGCGCCGCGCGACACGTCGCCGTTGGGGGTGGTGGACGAGGCCTGCGTGGCCAGCGCGCCGGGCTGGAACGGCATGCCGCCCAAGGGGGGCGTCGTCAGCGCGCCAAGGTCGCAGCCCTCGGTCATCTCGCACAGCCGGAACTCAAGATCGCCCAGCCTGTTCGTGCCGTCCGCGACGATCCGGTCGATGCGGTTCCCCAGTTCCTCGCTGCGGGCGGTGAGGCGGGCGATTTCCACCTCGATCGCGTTCATGCGGTCGATGGCGCTGTCGCCGCCCGCCGCCTGGAACGCGGGCGCGCCGCCAGCCCGAAGCTCGGCCCGAAGCGACTGCAGCGCGGCGGACAGCTGGTCGAGCGAAGCGCGCATGTCGGCAAGCGTGGCTGCGTCGGGGGCGGTCGGCGTGTCCTCAGCGGACGCGGGCACGGCGGCCTCTGCCGAAGGGGGCACCGCTTCGATCGCCGCATCCTGCGCCGCCGCCACGCCGGGCAGCGCCGCCAGCGCCGCGGCGCAGACGGCCCCGTGCAGCAGCCGCAGCATTACGTTCCGGCGCCCGGCTGCACCACCGTCACCACGCGGCGGTTCTGCGAAAAGCAGGACTCGTCCGAGCAGGTCGCCGCGGGGCGTTCCTTGCCGTAGCTGACGGTGCGGATCCGGTTCGCGCCGACCCCGCGCGAGATCAGGTACTCCTGCACCGCGCCCGCGCGCCGCGCGCCAAGGGCCAGGTTGAACTCGCGCGTGCCCTGTTCGTCCGAATGGCCCTGGATCACGGTCGAGAAGCTGCCGTTCTGCTGCAGCCAGTCGGCCTGCCGGGCAAGCACCGTGCGCGCGCCGTCGTTGAGCGTCGTCTGGTCGCGGTCAAACAGCACCGTATCGCCGACATTGGTGCGGAAATACTCGGCCGTGCCGTTCAGCGATCCTGCCGGCACCGCGCCGGTATAGACCGCGCCGCCACCCGCCGTTCCGGCATAGGGGTCCACCACCACCGGGGGCGGCGGCGGGGCCGCGCAGGCGGACAGGCCAAGCGCCAGCACGAGCGCTGCGGCCGGTTTTGCGGCGGACATCCGGATCGTCGTCATTGCAGCCATCCTCGTCACGGCAGAAGCGGTCCCCAGTCGGGATCGGACGCGGCGCCCTCGATCGTGACGGGGCGCATGTTCCGCCCGGTCACGTCCACCGAATGCAGCCTGGCCACCCCGTCGCCCCCCGGCGTCTGCCGGGTGAACATCACCACCCGGCCATTGGGGGCCCAGGTGGGGCCTTCGTCAAGGAACGATTCCGTCAGGGTTTTTTCTTCGGCCCCGTCCGGGCCGAACACGCCGATGTGGAACTTGTCGCCATCCTGGCGGGTAAAGGCGATCAGGTCGCCGATGGGCGACCACGCGGGCGCGCCGTAGCGGCCCTGGCCAAAGCTGATCCGCAGGGGCTCGCCCGTGCCGTCGGCCGACACGACGTAAAGCTGCGGGCTGCCCGAGCGGTCGCTTTCGAACACGATCCGGGTGCCGTCGGGGCTGTAGCTCGGCGCGGTGTCGATGAACGGCCCCTGGATCAGCGGGCGGGCGGCGCCGCTGGACGGGTCCATCTGCCAGATGTCGGTGTTGCCGTTCTGCTCGCGCGAGAAGATGATCCAGCGCCCGTCGGGCGAAAAGCGCGGGCCGAAGGTCATCGTCTGCGGATCGGTCGGCACCTCGACCTCGGCCATCGTGTCGATGTCCAGCGCCATCACGCGGGGAAAGCCGGTCTCGTACGAGGTGTAAAGCAGCCGCTTGCCGTCGCGCGACAGCTTGGGCGACAGGACGAGCGTCGCGTCGTCGGTCAGCCACTTCTGGTTCTCGCCGTCGAAATCCATGATCCCGATGCGCTTGAGGCGCGCGTCCTTGGGCCCGGTCTCGTTCACGAACACGACGCGGCTGTCGAAGTAGGGCGCCTCGCCGGTCAGCCGGGAATAGACCTGATCGGCCGCCTTGTGCGCGGCGCGGCGCCAGCCGTCCACGGGCGCGTCGAACTGCATCCCGTCACCCAGCGGCTGGCCCGAGAACACGTCGTAAAGCCGGAACCGCACGGTCACCACGTCGCCCGTGACCGACACCGCGCCGGTGACCAGCGCCTCGGCGTTGACGGCGCGCCAGTCCTCATAGGCGATCGGCGCCTCGAAGCTGTCGGGGGGCGCGATCTGCGCCTCGTTCGCGATGGTGCGGAACAGGCCGGTGCCGGTCAGGTCGTCGGTCAGCACCTGCTGGACCTGCGCCACCATCGCGGCCCCGCCGCCCGCGTCGAAGAACGGCGCGACCGCGATCGGCATCGGCTCGACCACGCCTTCGGTGATCTCGATCCGAAGGGGGCCGGTGTCTTCCTGCGCCAGCGCCGGGGGCGCGGCGAGGACGCCCAGCGTCAGCGCGGCAGACAGGGCGATCAGCAGGGGGCGGCACATCAAATCGTCGGTCCTTCCGGGTTCGCGGGCACCATATCCCACGCATTCAGCACTTACCATTACGCCTCAGCGAAGGTTGACGCCGCTGCCGCTGGCGGTGAAGTCCACGACCACGTCGCGCCAGCGGTCGTACTTGTCGGACGGCAGGTCGTAGCCTTCCTTCTGGAAGCCGCAGCGGATGATCGCCCGACGCGCGACCTCGAACGCCTGCTGCACGGCCTGTTCGGACCCGCCGTCGGAATCCAGAAGCTCGACCGAGCCTTCGCGCGGCAACCCCTCGGGCGTCATCGAAAAGCCGATCGTGACGCGGACCTGCGCCGCTTCGCGCGACAGCGCGCCCGCGTTCCAGCAGTCCTGAATCGCGACCCGCAGCCCGTCGCGTTCGCCCTGCGTCAGCGGCGGCCCGGTCTCGGCCCGCCCGCCGCCGCCTTCGGCCGCCGCGCCCTCGGGCGGGGCGTCGTCGTTCATCGCCTCGTTCAGCGCGGCGGTCAGCGGGTCGTCCAGCGCGGACGGGGTCTCGGTTTCCGCCTGCCTGCGCGCCTCGGCCTCGGCCTCGGCGCGGGCGGCGATCTCGTCGGCGCGGGCCTGTTCCTCGGCGGCCGCCTCGGCGGCAAGGCGTTCTTCCTCGGCCGCCTGACGCTCGGCGTCCTCGCGCGCCTGTTCCTCGACGGCGCGCCGCTCGGCTTCGAGCCGCGCTTCCTCGCGGGCGGCGGCGGCTTCCGCCTCGCGCGCGTCCGCCTCGGCGGCTTCGGCGGCGGCGGCTTCTTCTTCGGCGAGGCGCTGTTCTTCGGCGATGCGGTCGGCCTGAGGTTTCGCCTGCGCCTCGGCTTCCGCCTGGGCCTCGGCTTCGGCCTGGGCGCGCGCCTCGGCCTCCCGCGCTTCCTCGTCGGCGCGGGCCTGCGCGGCGGCGGCCTCGGCCTGCTGGCGGGCGGCGGCAGCGGCGGCAAGGCGGTCCTGTTCGGCCCGGCGCTCCGCCTCGACCCTGGCCTGCGCGGCGGCTGCGGCCTGGCGTTCGGCCTCGGCCTGCGCGGCGTCCGCGGCGGCCTGGCGCGCGGCCTCGGCAGCGGCGGCGGCTTCGGCGGCTGCGGCCGCTTCGGCCTGCTGGCGGGCAAGTTCCACCGCCGCGGCGGCCTGGCGTTCGGCCAGACGGCCCCGCGCCTGGGTCGCATCCAGCGGCGTGACCGAGGTCAGCGGCGCGATGCCCGGCTCGGGCGGCGGCGCGGGCTGTCGGGCCGGCGCCTCGCCCGTGGGCGCGCCGGGACGCAGCGGCTGGGGTGCGGCGGCGGCGACCGCGCGGCCGGGCGCGGCATCGGGCAGGATGACGGTGCCGCTCGCCTCGAACGGGGTGTCGGGCTGGACCGGGGCGACGGTCGCCACCGCCACCGCTTCCTGCGGGGCGCGCAGGTCCGACAGGTCGGGCGCGGCTTCGGGCGCGACCTCGGGCGCGGGCATCGCCAGCGGATCGACCTGATCGGCGGGCGGCGCGACCGAGACGTTGCCGCCCGCCACGACCTCGTCGCCCGGCGCCTGCGGCTGCGCGGGCTGGACCTGCGCGGTCTCGCCCACCGGCCCCGCCCCGCGCGTCGCCGCCGCCATCTGCTGGAAATCCGCCTCGGTCATGGTCTGGACGTTGGTCATGCGGATCGGGGCCGAGGACTGGCCCCGGAACAGCGCGCCGCCGACCGCGACCCACGCGATCAGCGCCGCGTGCGCGACGCCCGAGACCCAGGCCCCGATCCGGTCGGCGCGTTCCATTCCGTCAGCCGTCCACCACGGGGGCGTCCACCGCGGTGGCGTCCATCCGGGGACCGCCGGTGTCCGTCACCAGCACGATGTCGCGGAACCCCGCCGCGTTCAGCGCCCCCATCACCTGCATCACGCGGGCATAGGGGATGCCGCCGTCGGCGCGCAGGTAGATCCGCCCGCTCTGCCGTTCGGCGGCCACGGCGCGAAGGGTGGCGATCAGCTGGTCCTCGGGCACCTCGCTCGTCATCAGGACCAGCGGCCCCGACGGCGGGACGCTGATCGTCAGCGGCTCTTCGGGTTCCGAGGTGATCGCCTCGGCCGCCGTGCGCGGCAGTTGCAGCGGCACGCCCACGGTCAAAAGCGGCGCCGCGACCATGAAGATGATGAGCAGCACCAGCATGACGTCCACGAACGGCGTCACGTTGATTTCCGACATCGGCTGGCTGCGCCGACCCCGGCCGCGCCGGCCGCCGCCCCGGCGCATGGTGCCCGCGCCCAACTCAGTCCTCCTCGAGCTGGCGCGACAGGATGGTCGAGAACTCGTCCGCGAACGCCTCGTGGCTGCCGCTGATGCGGTCGGCGTCGGACGACAGGTTGTTGTAGGCGACGACCGCCGGGATCGCGGCCAGCAGGCCCAGCGCGGTGGCAAGCAGCGCCTCGGCGATGCCGGGCGCCACCACGGCGAGGCTGGTGTTCTGGCTGAGCGCGATGCCCTCGAACGCGTTCTTGATCCCCCAGACGGTGCCGAACAGGCCCACGAACGGCGCGACCGACCCGATCGTGGCGAGCAGCGGCAGGCCCCGGTTCAGCCGGTCCGCCTCGCGCCCGATGGCCACGTTCATCGCCCGGTCGATCCGCGACTGCGCCGCCGGGATGATGCCGCCGTCGTCCCGCTGCGAGCGGCGCCATTCCAGCATCCCGGCCGCGAACACGCGTTCCGCCGCGCCGCGGGGGCGGCCGCTCATCTGGTCGTAGACGTCGTCCAGCGGCTGGCCGGACCAGAACGCGCGCTCGAACCGCCCGGTCTCGCGCTTGGCGGCGCCGAAGGTGATGATCTTCTGGATGATCACCGCCCACGACCAGACCGACGCCAGCACCAGCAGCACCATGACCGCCTGCACGATCGGCGAGGCGCGCGTGAACAGCGCGATGAGCGAAAAGTCGACCGGCGTTCCGGCGGCGATTTGTTCCATGGGTCGGTGCCTGTCCTTGCCCGGGCGACGGCGCGCCGGCGGGTGATCGATGCGGGATCTGGCCGCTTCGCGCGGTCTTTTGGCCGGGATTTAACCAGAACGCACCCCTGCGGGGCAACACATGTGCGTCAGGTGGGCGGCGCGCCGGCGGGTTCCCCCTGCCCCAGCGCGGCCCGGACCGCCGCCGGCACGCGGACCGGCCGCATCGACGGCACGGCGACGCAGACAAGGTCCACCTCGGCCGAAAACAGCACCCGACCGGCGCGTTCGACGCGCTGCGTCAGCGCGATCCGCGCGCCGTGGATGCCGCGCAGGTCGGACACCACGTCCAGCAGGTCGTCGTAGCGGGCGGGCGACAGATAGTCGGCGTTCACCCGCCGCGCGACAAAGGCGATGCCGTCCCGCTGCATCAGCGCCAGCTGGTCGATCCCGCCCGCGCGCAGCCATTCGCTGCGGGCGCGTTCGATGAAGCGCAGGTAGTTGGCGTAATAGACCACCTGACCCAGGTCGGTATCCTCGTAATAGACGCGGACCGGGAAGCGGTGGGTCATGGCGCGGCCAGCCTTGCCGCAAGCCGCAGGGCGTGGCTGGGATCGCGGGCGCAGGACGGCAGCGCGGGATCGTAGGCGACGCGGATCAGGCGCGCGAGGTCGGGCGATGGCGTCACGTGGCGGGCGAAGCTCAGCATCGCGTTGACGCCCGCGTCCTCGGCCAGCGCGGCCGGATGCGCCTGCCCCAGCGCGCCGCCCAGGCGCAGGAAGGTCATGCAGGCGCGGATCGCGCCATCAGCGTCGAACCGCAGCAGGCGGTAGCGATCGGCGGATTGCGCCGCGAGCCGCCCGGGCAGGTCCGCGATCCCGGTGAGGCGGTCGAGGTCGGTCACCGCCCGCAGATCGTCCCAGTCCGCCACCGCGAAGATCATCAGGTTCGCGCCGGTTTCCGGGTCGGTGTCGGCCAGCGGGTGGCGGGCATGGGCCACCACCGCCTTCAACGCATCGCGAAAGATCGCAAGCGAGGCGTCGTCCAGCCCGAACACCACCGGCGCGACGGGACGTCCCCAGCGCGCGCAGAGGAAATCGTCGCCCTGCGTGAACAGCGCCGCGATATCGTCCGCGGTCACGCCTTGCCCCCGAGGGGCGCGCGCCGGAACAGCTGCGGGTAGTCGAGGACAAGGCCCATGTCGTCCACCGGCAGGTCGGCCACAAAGTCGCGGAACAACCCCTCGTACCGCCACAGCCGGTCGCCGAGCCGGGTGTATCGCTGGTCCACCGGCTCGGGCAGGAATGCCCCTTCAAGCTGGCCCGCGAGTTCGCCCGGCAGCGGAACATAGGCCGCGCTGATCGCGCAGGCCTCGCCGATCGCCAGCCCCAGCCGCCGGATCGGCAAGGTGTTGGTGGCGGCGGTCGCGCCGATGTCCACGTCGATGCAGCCGCGAAGGCGGGGGATCGCCCTGCCCCTTTGCTCGTCGTGCCAGTTGCCCTCGCCGTCGGCGGTGACATGCAGCGAATAGCTGCCCGCATAGCGCACCCGCACCTCGCGCGTGCGGCCCTGCGCGTCGGCGCGCACGATGTAATGCGCGCCGTAGCTGCCGCCTTCGCGGTTGCCTGCGACCATGCCTTCAAGCACCAGCCCGCCGCGCTTCAGCGTCAGGACGCAGTGTTCCAGCCCCTGCCCGTCCTCGCCGGTCCAGCGAACGGCGCGGACGCCCGCCTCAGGCGACAATCGTGGCCTGCGTCGCGGCGCGCAGTTCATCCTCGCTGACGCCGTCGGCGCATTCGACGATCCGCAGCCCGCCGTCCACCACGTCCAGCACGCCGAGGTTCGAGATGATGCGGTCCACCACGCCCTTGCCGGTCAGCGGCAGGGTGCATTCGCGCAGCACCTTGGATTCGCCGGCCTTGTTGGTGTGGTCCATGACCACGACCACGCGCTTGACGCCCGCCACCAGGTCCATCGCCCCGCCCATGCCCTTGACGAGCTTGCCGGGGATCATCCAGTTCGCCAGATCGCCGTTTTCCGCCACTTCCATCGCGCCCAGGATCGCCATTGCGATCTTGCCGCCGCGGATCATCGCGAAGGACTGCGCGCTGTCGAAATAGGCCGAGTGCGGCAGTTCGGTGATCGTCTGCTTGCCCGCGTTGATGAGATCGGGGTCCACCGCGTCCTCGGCCGGGAAGGGGCCGATGCCCAGCATCCCGTTTTCGGATTGCAGCGTCACGGTCATCCCCTCGGGGATGTAGTTCGCGACCAGCGTCGGGATGCCGATCCCGAGGTTGACGTACATCCCGTCCTGCAACTCGCGCGCGGCGCGGGCGGCCATCTGGTTGCGGTCCCAGCCCTTCGCGGCGGGGGCGGCCGCAGGCGCGCCGGCTTCGGAACCGGCGGCGGCGGTGGGTTTCGTGTCGGCCATGGCTTACCCCTTCCTCACGGTGCGCTGCTCGATCCGCTTCTCGTGCTGCCCCTGGATCAACCGGTGGACGTAGATCCCCGGCAGGTGGATCGCGTCGGGGTCAAGGCTGCCCACGGGCACGATCTCCTCGACCTCGACCACGCAGACGCGGCCGCAGGTGGCGGCGGGGACGTTGAAGTTGCGCGCGGTCTTGCGGAACACGACGTTGCCCGAGGTGTCGGCCTTCCAGCCCTTCACGATCGCCAGGTCGGCGACCAGGCCGCGTTCGAGGATGTAGTCCTCGCCGTCGAAGGACTTCACCTCCTTGCCGTCGGCGATGACGGTGCCGACGCCGGTCCTGGTGTAGAAGCCGGGGATGCCCGCACCGCCCGCCCGCATCCGCTCGGCCAGCGTGCCCTGCGGGTTGAACTCAAGCTCCAGCTCGCCCGACAGGTACTGGCGCATGAACTCGGCGTTCTCGCCCACGTAGCTCGAGATCATCTTTTTGATTTGCTTGCTGTCCAGCAGGATGCCCAGGCCGAACCCGTCCACGCCGCAGTTGTTGGACGCGATGGTCAGGTTGCGGGTGCCCGCCTCGTGGATCGCGGCGATCAGCAGTTCGGGGATGCCGCACAGGCCGAAGCCCCCGGCGGCGATGGTCATGCCGTCCTTCAGCACCCCGTCGAGCGCGGCGGCGGCGCTGTCGTAAACCTTGTGCATGTACCCCCCTTTGGTCTGGCCGGTCCCGCACCCGCGCGTTGTTTCGCCGGGCGAAGGGTCGGCAGGATGTCTGCACACGGGCGCCACGCTGTCAACGCGGCGGGGAGCGGGGCGCGCGGGCCGAAGCGGGTTGCCTGCCGGTTAGGGTCAGGTGTCCGGTGTGGCCGCTTTCTTCGCGGCGGGCTTCTTCGCGGCGGGTTTGCGGACGGCGGGCGCCTTTGCGGCTTCGCCCTCTGCCCCGTCCGCCGTCGCCTTCTTCGCCGTGGCCTTCTTCGCCGCCGGCTTCTTGGCGGCGGGCTTCTTGGCCGCCGGGGCCGTTTTCGCGGTCGCCTTCTTCGCCGCCGGCTTCTTTGCCGGCTTGCCGCCCTTCGCGGCCTTGGCCGCGATCAGTTCGACCGCCCGGTCCATCGTCATCGCCTCGGGCGCCACGTCGCGCGGCAGGGTGGCGTTGACCTTGCCCCACTTGACGTAAGGGCCGAACCGCCCGTTCAGCACCTGCACCGACCCGCCTTCGGGGTGTTCGCCCAGGTCGGCCAGCGGGGCCGAGGGCGCGGCCCGGCCCCGGCGCGGCGGTTGCGCCAGCACCTCGACCGCGCGGTTCATGCCGATGGTGAACACCTCGTCCACCTCGGCGAGATTGGCGTATTTCGGGCCGTGCTTCACGAACGGGCCATAGCGGCCGATCCCCGCCTCGACCATCACCCCGTCCTCGGGGTGGGGGCCGATCGGGCGCGGCAGGTCCAAGAGCCGCAGCGCCTTTTCCAGGTCCATCGCCGCGACGTCCCAGCCCTTGGGGATCGACGCGCGCGGGGGCTTGGGTTCGTCCGCCGACGCCTCGCCGCGCTGGACGTAAGGCCCGAAGCGGCCGTTCTTCAGGCTGATGTCCAGCCCCGCCGGGTCCTGCCCCAGCACCACGTCGCCCATGACCTCGCCTTCGGGGCCGGACAGCGGGCGGGTGTAGCGGCATTCGGGATAGTTCGTGCAGCCGATGAACGCCCCGCCCGACCGCGCGGTCTTGAGGTTCAGCCGCCCCTTGCCGCACAGCGGGCATTCGCGCGGATCGCCCCCGTCCGCGCGGGGCGGATACAGGTGCGGCGCCAGCGCGTCGTCGATCGCGGTCAGCACCTCGCTGATGCGAAGCTCGCTCGTCCCTTCCAGCGCGGCGGTGAAGTCACGCCAGAACCGCCGCAGCACCTCGCGGTAGGCGCGGTTGCCGCTGGAGATGTCGTCAAGCTCTTCCTCCATGTCGGCGGTGAAGTCGTAGCTGACGTAGCGCGGGAAGTAGCGGGTCAGGAACACCGTCACCAGCCGCCCCTTGTCCTCGGGGATCAGGCGGTTCTTGTCCTTGCGGACATAGTCGCGGTCCTGGATGGTCGTGACGATGCTGGCATAGGTGGACGGACGGCCGATCCCCAGCTCCTCCATCCGCTTGACCAGCGTGGCTTCGGTGTAGCGCGGCGGCGGCTGGGTGAAGTGTTGTTCGGGCACCACGTCGCGCTTGGCCGCCGCCTCGCCTTCGGCGATCTGCGGCAGGCGGGCGCTGTCCTCGCCCTCGTCGTCGTCGTGGCCCTGATCGTAGACCCGCAGGAAGCCGTCGAACAGCATCACCTGCCCGGTGGCGCGCAGGCCGACCTGCCCGTCGGCGCTGCCGATCTCGACCGCCGTGCGCTCCATCCGCGCGGCTTCCATCTGCGAGGCGATCGTGCGCTTCCAGATCAGGTCGTACAGCTTGCGCTGCTCGGCCTCGACGTTCAGGCGGTCGGGCGACAGCATCATGTCCGTGGGCCGGATGCATTCATGCGCTTCCTGCGCGTTCTTGGCCTTGTTCTTGTACATCCGCGGGCTGGACGGGACGTACTCGGCCCCAAAGCGCGCCTTGATCGCGTCGCGGGCGGCGTGGACCGCCTCGGGCGCCATGTCGATGCCGTCGGTCCGCATGTAGGTGATGTAGCCCGCCTCATACAGCCGCTGCGCCGCCGACATGCAGGCCCGCGCGCCCAGGCCCAGCTTGCGGCTGGCTTCCTGCTGAAGCGTCGAGGTCATGAAGGGCGGCCAGGGATTGCGGCTGGCGGGCTTCGACGTGACCGAGGTCACGGTGAGGTCGCGCGACTGCACCGCGCTGACGGCGAGCGCGGCGGCCTCGGCGTCGGCCAGGTCGTAGCGTTCCAGCTTCTTGCCCGCATAGCTGACCAGCTGCGCCGCGTATTCGGTGCCGCCGGGCGTCGCCAGCGTCGCGTGGACGGTCCAGTATTCGCGGGCGCGAAACGCCTCGATCTCCATCTCGCGGTCGACGATGACGCGCAGGGCGACGGACTGGACGCGGCCGGCCGATTTCGCCCCCGGCAGCTTGCGCCACAGCACCGGCGACAGGTTGAAGCCGACGAGGTAATCCAGCGCCCGCCGCGCCAGATAGGCATCGACCAGCGGCTGGTCGATCTCGCGCGGGTTGGCCATCGCCTCGGTCACGGCGGACTTGGTGATCGCGTTGAAGGTCACGCGGCTGACGGCCGCCTTTTTCAGCGCCGGCGCCAGCGCCTCGCGCAGGTGCCAGCTGATCGCCTCGCCCTCGCGGTCGGGGTCGGTGGCGAGGATCAGGTTGGGGTCGGACGCGAGCGCGTCCTTGATCGCCTTGACGTGCTTGCGGCTGTCGGCGGCGACTTCCCATTTCATGTCGAAATCGGCGTCTGTATCGACCGACCCGTCCTTGGGCGGCAGGTCGCGGACATGCCCGAACGACGCCAGGACCGTGTAGTCGTCGCCCAGATACTTGTTGATGGTCTTGGCCTTTGCCGGAGATTCCACGACGACGACGGGCATGATGGCACCTCCGGGGGGACGACTTGACGCGGGAACATGGGCACCGCGCGCAGCGGTGTCAACGCACCCCGGTTGCGCCGCAGCCGGGAGAGGCGGGGTCCGCGCCCGGCGAATGAAAGGCGCCGCACCCTTTCGGATGCGGCGGCGGGACTGCGTGGATGCAGGGCCTTGGGGGCTGCGATCAGCCGCCCATGCCGGTCAGCATTTCGCGGTGCGACTGCAGCGTCGGCAGGGTCTTCTGGGCAAAGGCCGCCAGTTCGGGGTTCGTGGTCGCCTGCGCCTGGGCCGAGAACAGGTCGATCGCGGTCGAGTGCGCCTTGATCTGCATGTCCACGTAGGACTGCTCGAACACGCCGGCATCGGCGTTCTGCAGCATTTCCCAGTCGTCGGCGGGGGTGCCCGACATCTCGGCCGGGACGGTCAGGCCGTTCGCGGCGGCGACGATCTTCAGCTCGTCGTTCGCCTTGGTGTGGTCGGTGACCATCATCTGGGCGAATTCCTTGACCGAAGGCGTCGCGGCCCGTTCCAGCGCAAGCTCGCTCGACATCACCTCGAACATCCCGCTGGAGGCAGCGCGGTTCACGAACTCCTGCGGGGTCAGGGCCGAGACCGCGACGTCCGTGCTGCCCACGGTCGCGGTAGCGGCGGGGGTGGTCGTGGTCGCGCCATCGGTCGGCACCGTGGGCACGGCGGCCGAGGTGTCGGCGGTGGGCGGGGTGGCGGTCTGGGCGGACAGGGCGCCAGCGGCGGCAAGGCCGATCGCGGCGGCAAGGATTGCGGTCTTCATGGGAATACTCCTCAGACACAAGCGTCTGGCGAAGCAACACCGGGGCGGCGCGCAAGGTTTCCTGAATAAAGATCAAACCACGGCGACCCGTGCGGGCCGCCGCCAAGGGCGGTCAGACGCCCTCGCCCACGAAGGCCTTCTCGATCACGAATTCGCGGGGGTCGCTGTTGGCCCCCTCGGTCAGCCCGAACCCTTCCAGCACCGCCTTGACGTCAAGGTTGAAGGCAAGGCTGCCGCAGACCATCGCCCGGTCCACCGCCGGATCCATCGGCGGCAGCCCCATGTCGGCGAACGCCTTGCCCGAGGTCAGGTTGTCGGTGATGCGCCCCATGCGCGGCCCCTGCTCGCGCGTGGTCGTCGGGTAATACAGCACCCGGTCCGCGATCCCCTCGCCGAAGATCTCGGCCAGCAGCGGGTCGCGGGTCAGGTCGGCGACCAGTTCGCGGCCATAGGCCAGTTCGTCGGCGGTGCGGCAGGTGTGCATCATCACGACCTGCTCGTAGCGCTCGAACGTCTCGGGGTCGCGCAGAAGGCTCGCGAAGGGCGCGAATCCCGTGCCGGTCGCCAGCAGCCACAGCCGCCGCCCCGGCAGCAGCGCGTCGAGGACCAGCGTCCCCACGGGCTTGGGGCGCAGGATCAGCGGATCGCCGGGGCGGATATGGCGCAGCCGCGAGGTCAGCGGCCCGTCCGCGACCTTGATCGAATAGAACTCAAGCTCCTCGTCCCAACAGGGCGAGGCGATGGAATAGGCGCGCAGGATCGGCTTGCCGTTGTCGCCGGGCAGGCCGATCATCACGAACTCCCCCGACCGGAACCGAAGCGAGGCGGGCCGGGTGCAGCGGAACGACATCAGCCATTCGGACCAGTGCCGGACGTCGGTCACGGTCTGCGTGTCGGGCGTGCGGGCCGCCGGGGGCGCGGCGCGCGATTTCGTCGTGTCGTCCATCATCGCTCCTGCACCCGCATTCGCCCGCCCGGCCGCTGCCGGGCTTTCCACGTCCTGCATCTAGGCGCTGCGGCGCGCGAGCGAAAGCCCGACTGAAACGCACGGGCAAAACGCCGGGTGAAACGTCGGGCAAAACGCGGGCAAAACTTGCGCGCCCGATCCGATCTCCGATCGCGCGCATTGCGCCGCCCCCGCCCAGATGCGACAAGACCCGTCATGAAGAAACGCCTTCAGGCCCTGTCCGTCCACATGCTGACGGCGACCGGCGCGATCCTGTCGATGCTGGCCATGCTGGCCGCCGTCGAGGAACGCTGGTCGCTGATGTTCGGCTGGCTCGTCGTCGCGCTGGTCGTGGACGGGATCGACGGGCCGCTGGCGCGCCGCTACCGGGTCAAGGACAACTGGCCGATGTATGACGGGGTGCTGATGGACCTCATCATCGACTACATGACCTATGTGTTCATCCCCGCCTTCGCGCTGTTCAAGTCGGGGCTGCTGGACGGGTGGACCGGCTGGGTCGCGATCATCTGCATCGTCTACGGCTCGATCATCTACTTCGCCGACACCCGGATGAAGACACGCGACAACAGCTTCGCGGGCTTCCCGGCCTGCTGGAACATGGTCGTGCTGGTCCTGTTCGCGCTGAAACCCGACTGGCGCGTCACGCTGGTCGTGGTGGTGGCGCTGGCGTTCACCATGTTCACCAACATCAAGTTCATCCACCCCGTCCGCACCGAACGCTGGCGGGCCGTGTCGCTGCCGATGGCGGTGGGCTGGGTGGTGTTCGCAAGCTGGGCGGTGTGGGTCCACTTCCATCCGCAAAGCTGGGCGGTGTGGGGGCTGGTGGTGACCTCGGTCTGGCTGATGCTCGCGGGGCTGGTCCAGCAGATCGTTCCCGAACGTCAGGGACGTTCATCCCGGGCTTGATCCAGTATGACATTGCGGTAACGCTGCGCCGCAGAAAACCGGGCCCGCTCTGCCGCGGGGCCCGGATGTCGGCTGAAGGGGGATGACGATGATCCGCAGGCTTCTGACCACCGTGGCGATGCTGGGCGCGCTTTGCGCGCCCGCGCTTGCCCGCGACACCATCACGCTGGGCATGGTGCTGGAACCGCCGACGCTGGACCCGACCGCGGGCGCGGCGGCGGCGATTGACGAGATCACCTATTCCAACCTGTTCGAGGGGCTGACGAAGTTCGGCCCCGACGGCTCGATTCAGCCCGGTCTGGCCGAACGCTGGGACGTGACCGAGGGCGGGCGCGTCTATGACTTTCACCTGCGCGCGGGCGTCAAGTTCCACGACGGGGCGGACTTCGCCGCCGACGACGTGGTGTTCTCGCTGGACCGGGCGCGGGCCGAAGGTTCGGTGAACGCGCAAAAGGCCCTGTTCGAGGGGATCGAGACGGTGACGGCGGTGTCCCCGACGCAGGTGCGGGTGACGCTCAAGTCGCCGGACGGGGCGTTCCCGTTCAAAATGGCCTGGGGCGACGCGGTGATCGTTGATCCCGCCTCGGCCGACGGCAACGCCACGCGGCCCGTGGGCACGGGCCCCTTCGCGTTCCAGGACTGGCGGCAGGGCGACCGCGTGACGATCGCGGCGTTCCCCGGCTACTGGGGCGCCAGGCCCGAGCTCGCGCAGGCCACGTTCCGATTCATCGCCGACCCGACCGCCGCCTTTGCGGCCATGATGGCCGAGGACGTGGACGCGTTTCCCAACTACCCCGCGCCCGAAACGCTGGACGTGCTGAAGGCCGATCCGCGCTTCAAGGTCATCGTCGGCACGACCGAGGGCGAGACGATGCTGTCGATCAACAACGCCAAGGCGCCGCTGGACGACGTCCGGGTCCGCAAGGCGATCGCGCTCGCGCTGGACCGGCAGGAGATCATCGAGGGCGCGATGTTCGGCTATGGCACGCCCATCGGCAGCCACACCCCGCCCCACAGCCCCGACTACGTGGACGAGACGGCGAAGTCGCCGCACGATCCCGAACAGGCGAAGGCTCTGTTGAAGGAGGCGGGCGTGTCGGACCTGCGCCTGCGGCTTGCCCTGCCCCCGCCCCCCTACGCCCGGCGCGGCGGCGAGATCGTGGCGGCCGAACTGCGCGCCGTCGGGATCGAGACCGAGATCACCAACATGGAATGGGCGCAGTGGCTGGAAACCGTGTTCAACGGCGGCGACTTCGACCTGACCATCATCAGCCATGTCGAGCCGATGGACCTCGATATCTATGCGCGCCCCGACTACTACATCCACTATGCCAAGCCCGACTACGTGGCGCTGATGGACAAGCTGAAGGCGGCGGTCGATCCGGCCGAACGCAGCGCGCTCGTCAAGCAGGCGCAGGCGGCGCTGGCCGACGACTACGTCGTGGCCTGGCTGTTCCAGCTGGCCAAGACCGGAGTCGCCAACGCGAAGATCGAGGGCCTGTGGGAAAACTCGCCCACGCCCGCGAACGACCTGACGGCGGTGCGCTGGACCGATTGAACCGGGTCCGCCGGTGACATGACGGCGCCCTTCGGGGCGCCGTTTTCATGCCGGGCGCGGGGCCGCCGGTCAGTTCTTCAGGACGATGCAGCGGCCGCCAAGCTGCTTGAGCTGGTTGCAGAACGCCGCCGCCTCGGTCCGCGAGGAATAGCCGACCTGCGCCGTGAAGACGCGGCGCGGGTTCCCGGTCAGCGCCTTTTGCACATAGCTGATCTTCCTGCCGCCGAGGATCGGGCGCAGTTGCCGGTTCAGCTTGCTGACCTGCGCCTGCGCGCCCGACTGGCTGGGATGGGCGGCCAGGATCACGCCCCACGGCCAGACCCGGTTCGGTGTCCCGAACTCTTTCAGCGTGCGGTTCGCCGCCAGCTGGATGCACGCCTCGTGGAAGGGGCGCTTCTTGTCCAGCCGCAGGTCCACGCCCTTGGGCGGGTCGTCGCGCCATTTCCACGCGTTCTCGCCGGTGATCGCCTCGACGTAGTCCTGCGTCTCGTAGGGCAGGACCTGGCTGCCGTTGAAGAACCGCATCGCCCGCCCCTCGCCGCCGTTATAGGCGACGGCGGCCAGGCCGATATTGCCGAACCCGTCGGCGAGGTAGGCGAGGTATGTGGCCGAGGCGTGGATCGCCTTGGCCGGGTTGAAGGGGTCGTCGAGCTTACGGATGCGCGCGGTTTCGGGCATGAACTGCGCGATCCCCAGCGCCCCCACGGGGGACACGGCATCGGGTTCGAACAGGCTTTCCTTCCACAGAAGCCGGGCGAGGAAGTTGGGGTCCAGCCGATTGTCGGCGGCCGCGCGCTCGATCGTGGTGCAGACGTCAGCGACGTAGGTCGCGGCCTCTATGCAGCTGCGTCCGTCGTCGGTGCAGCGCCGGTTCTCGGTCAGGCGCGGGGCGGGCAGCCCCTCATAGACATCGACCGCCTCGCGCGCGGGCGCGACCAGCGGCACCCCGGTCGCGCAGAACAGCGCCAGCACAATCGTCACCCAAGCCCGCGTCATTCACGTCCCCACGCCAACAAGCGCCCGGTTAGCAGATTCGGCGGCGGCTTGGAACGGAAAGACGCGGGTGGAACGGCGGGACGCGGCGGGACGCGGCGGGACGGCGGGCGGTCAGGCGTCGCCGTCCCGGCCGGTCGCATCGTCCTTGGGCCGCTTGGCGGGGGTCAGCCTTTCGCCGGCCTGCCGCGCTTCCTTCCGGGCGGCGCGTTCGGCGATGTTGGCCTGCCTGCGCGCCTCGCGCTCGGCCCGGGCGTCGGACTTGCCCGCTGGTTTCGCGACCGGTTCGGCGGCGGTGTCGCCGCGATCGATGATCTCGGCCGGCCGCATGCGCGCCCCGGCGGCGGGCAGATCGGTTCTCGCGCCGGCGCCGGCCCCGTGACCCGCGCGCTTGCCGCCCTTGCCCGGCGTCCTCGGCGCGTCATCCTCGCCCTCGTCCGCGCCATCCTCGCGGGCGCGCTTTTCCTCGACCGCGCGGCGCAGCGCCTGGGTGATCGGCTTGCGGTCCGCGTCCTCGGCGTCGGCCAGTGCCTTCTTGCGGGCGCGCAGGTCGCGCACGAGGTCGTTCAGCTCGGCCCGGTCCAGCCCGGCAAGGGCGTTCTTGCGCGCGCGGTCCAGAAGCGCGCGGTCCAGAAGCGCGGGGCCCAGAAGCGCGGGGCCCAGAAGCGCGGGGTCGGCGGGCGCACCCTCCGCAGCCGCGGGTTCCGGGGATGCGTCGCCGGACGCGCGGGCGGCGCCGTCGGCGGCAAAGGTCTTGGCCATGGATCAACCCTGCTGGATGTGGATCGTGCGCGCCGCCGCAACGCGAAACGCCCCGGGATAGAACCCGGGGCGCGATCTTGGACGCAAGCGAAATCGACCGTGCGTTACTGCACGACCTGCCCCGCAGGCGCAGTCTGCGCGACCTGCGACACCGGCTGCAGATAGCCGTCCGGGGTTTCCAGCAGCGGGCCTTCCAGCCGCGCACTTTCGGCCTGGCTGCGGACCTTCACCTGGGTGCCCAGCGGGGTCTCGTCATACAGGTCGAGGATGTCCTGGTTGAACAGGCGGATGCAGCCGGCCGAGGTCGCCTTGCCGATCGACGACGGGTCGAGCGTGCCGTGGATCCGATACATCGTGTCGCGGCCGCCCTGATACAGATACAGCGCGCGCGACCCCAGCGGGTTCTGCGGGCCGCCCGGCAGGCCGTTGCGGACGGCGCCGTAAAGCTCGGGCTCGGTCCGCACCATGTTGGCGGTGGGGGTCCACGACGGCCAGGCCGCCTTGCGGCGGATCGTGCCGCTGCCGGCGAAGCCCGTGCCCGCCCGGCCGACCGCGATCCCGAACCGCATCGCCTCGCCGCCTTCCAGCACGTCGTAAAGGACGCGGGCATAGGGATCGACGACGATGGTGCCGGGCGCTTCGGGACCGTTATAGGGGACGCGCTGGCGCTGGTTGCGGTCGGTGAGATAGGCAGGCTTCACCGCCGCGATCTCGATCGGCTCGCCATTGGGGCCGGTGTCGGTGCGGGCGCCGTAGATGCCGGGCACGATGTTCGAGGTGTCGGGGGCGGTGGGCACGGTCGGGGCCGGCGCGCAGGCGGCAAGGCCCAGCGCGACCGCCAGCGTGAGGGTGGCGAAACGCATCGCGGTATCCTTCGTGTTCGTCGGGCGGCGCGGCGCGCGCCCTTGGGGCAGCTTGAGAGCAATCGCCGCCTCCGACGGCAGAGCCGGAGGGACGATTCGTCTGGCGATCATTCGCGGCTGACGCAAGCGAAAGGTCAACGACCGGCCCGGGGACAAAGGCCGAGCGTGACATATTTGTTGCGCCCGCGTGCGGGGCCGGGGCCCGCGCGGTGAACCCGGCGCTGGCCGGTCGCGGGAACCCGGAAAAGCCGCGCCGGTTGAACAGGATATGGGTGCTGGGGCGGAGGGCCGGGCGATGGTGCTGAGTGGCGCGGGGCTGGTCGTCCCGCTGATCGTGGGGGCGATCCTGGGATGGCTCGCTGGCATGATCGTGAAGGACCGCGACGGGCGCCGGACGCGACCGGCGGGCACGACGGTCGCCGCCAACGTGGCGGCCGGGATGGTCGGCGCGCTGCTGGCGGCGGTGCTGTTGCCGCGCATCGGCTGGCGGATGACGGCGGAAGCGGGGCTTGCGGGACGGATCCTCTTTTCGGCGGCGGGCGCCGCGATCCTGCTGGTCGCCGTGCGGCTGCTGCGCCGCCCGCGGCCGTGACGGGCCGGGGCGCGCCGCCCGCGCCTGACCGGCCCGACTGCACCTGCGCGGCCCGCCCCGCGAACCCCGGGCCTTGCACCCCGGCCTGCCCTGCCGCATGGTGCCGCACCATCCGGTCCCCCGAACGTCCCGCACGCGACCGCCGGTCGCTGACAAGGCACAGATGAGGCAAGGCTCCGCTCTCGCGCCGTTCCGCTATCCCGCGTTCCGCAGCCTGTGGGGGGCGACGATCGTGTCGAACTTCGGCGGCATGGTGCAGGCCGTGGGCGCGGCCTGGATGATGACGCAGCTGACCCACAGCGCCACGCTGATCGCGCTGGTGCAGGCGTCCAATACCCTGCCGATCATGCTGTTCGCGCTGCTGTCGGGCGCGCTGGCCGACCTGTTCGACCGCCGCCGGCTGATGCTGATCGCGCTTGCGGTGATGACAATCATGTCGGTCGCGCTGGCGGTGCTGACCTACATGGGCGGGGTCCGGCCGTGGAGCCTGCTGATCTTCACCTTCGCGATCGGGCTGGGGCAGGCGATCTACAACCCGCCCTGGCAGGCCAGCATGGGCGATCTCGTCTCGCGCGAGGACCTGCCGTCGGCGGTGACGCTGAACTCGGTCGGGTTCAACCTGATGCGCAGCGTGGGCCCGGCGATCGGCGGGCTGATCACCGCGGGCTTCGGCGCGGCGGCCGCGTTCGCCGTCAACGCGGCGAGCTATGCGCCGCTGGCCGTCGCGATGACCCGCTGGTCGCCGCCGCCCCGCACCGCGCGGATCGCGCGCGAGCCGCTGGGCCCCGCCCTTGCCGCGGGCCTGCGCTATGTCGCGCTGTCGCCCAACCTGATCCGGGTGCTGGCGCGGGCCGCGCTGTTCGGGGTGTCGGCGGTGTCGGTGCTGGCGCTGCTGCCGCTGATCGCGCGCGACCATCCGGGCAGCGGTTCGCTGCTGCTGGGCCTGCTGCTGGGCTGCTTCGGCGTCGGCGCGATCCTTGGCGCGGGGCTGAACCCGCGCATCCGCAAGCGGCTGACGAACGAACAGGTCGTCCGCATCGCCTTTCTGGGCTTTTCGCTGTCGACGCTGGTGCTGGGGCTGACCGACCGCGTCTGGCTGCAGGGGCTTGCGCTGCTGCCCGCGGGCGCAAGCTGGGTGCTGGCGCTGTCCCTGTTCAACGTGACGGTGCAGCTGTCCACGCCGCGCTGGGTCGTGGCGCGCGCGCTGGCGCTGTACCAGACCGCCACCTTCGGCGGGATGGCGGCGGGGGCGTGGATCTGGGGCGCGATTGCGGGCGCGCACTCGGTCTCGACCTCGCTGCTGGTGGCAAGCGGGGTGCTGCTTTTCGGCGCGGTCGTGGGCCTGTGGTTGCGCCAGCCCGAGTTCGGCAAGCGCGATCTCGACCCCGCCGACCTGTTCCGCGAGCCGGCGCTGGCGCTTGACCTGCGCAGCCGGTCGGGCCCGATCATGGTGATGGTGGACTACGTCATCGACCAGCGCGACGTGCCCCGGTTCCTCGCCCTGATGGCCGAGCGGCGCAACATCCGCCGCCGCGACGGGGCACGCAACTGGGCCCTGCTGCGCGATCTGGAAAAGCCGGAGCAATGGTCCGAAACCTACCACATCGCGACCTGGGACGAATACATCCGCCACAACCTGCGCCGAACCAAGGCCGACGCGGAATCCGCCGTCCTGCTGCGGGCGCTGCACCGGGGCGAGGGCGACCCGCCCGTCCACCGCATGATCGAGCGGCACGAGGTCACGCCCGCCGACGACATGCCGCTGGTCGGCAAGGTGCAGGTGCCGGGCACATGACGCGCGCCGGGCGTTCCCGCGCGGCCCGGCGGGCGGCCCTGACGCAACGGGCGCCGGGGTGACGCGCGCCGTCTTTCGCCGGCTGATGACGCTGGCGGTCAGCCTTCTGGTCGCGTCGGCGGTGATCTTCGCGGTCGTGGACCTTGTTCCCGGCGATCCCGCCAGCTTCATGCTGGGCACCGGCGCCCGGCCCGACACGCTGGCCGCGCTGCGGGCCGAGATGGGGCTGAACCTGCCTTGGCCCGTCCGCTACGCCCGCTGGCTGGGCGGCGTCCTGACCGGCGACCTGGGCACCAGCCTTGCCTATCGCACCCCGGTCGCCGGGATGATCGTCGAGCGGTTGCAGGTGTCGCTGCCGCTGGCGCTCGCGGCGCTGGCGCTGGCGGCGGCGGTGGCGTTTCCGGCCGGTCTGTACGCCGCCTCGCGCGGTGGACGTGCGGGGGACGCGGCGGTGATGGCCGGAACGCAGGTCGGCGTGGCGATCCCCAACTTCTGGTTCGCGATGCTGCTGGTCCTCGTCTTCGCGGTCAAGCTGCGCTGGCTGCCCGCGGGCGGCTTTCCGGGCTGGGACCAGCCGCTGGCCGCGATCCGGTCGCTGGCGCTGCCCGCAGTGGCGCTGGCGCTGCCGCAGGCCGCGATCCTTGCCCGCGTCCTGCGCTCGGCCCTGATCGAGACGCTGGGGCAGGACTATGTCCGCAGCGCCCGCGCCAAGGGGCTGACCCGCGCGCAGGCGCTGCGCCGCCACGCGCTCAGGAACGCGATGATCCCGGTGCTGACGATCCTGGGGATGCAGTTCTCGTTCCTGCTGGCGGGCGCGATCATCATCGAGAACGTGTTCTACCTGCCCGGACTTGGCCGCCTGATCTTTCAGGCGATCACCCAGCGCGATCTGGTGGTGGTGCAGTCGTCGGTGCTGGTGATGGTGGCGGCGGTCATCCTGGTGACGTTCGTCGTGGATCTGGCCTATGCGCTTGTTGACCCGCGCCTCAGGGGCGCAAGGTGAAGGCGGGGCTGATCGCCGGGGGCGCGCTTGCGGCCGTCGCGCTGGGTGCGGCGGCGCTGTCGCTGGCGTGGACGCCGTTCGACCCCACGGCGATGTCGGTGGCCGCAAGGCTGCAACCGCCCGGCGCGGTCCACTGGCTGGGCACCGACCACCTGGGCCGCGACATCCTGTCGATGCTGATGGCGGGCGCGCGCACCTCGCTTGGCGTCGCGGTGCTGGCGGTGGCGATCGGGGCGGGGGCGGGGGTGCCCCTGGGGCTGGCCGCGGCGGCGATGCGGGGGCGCTGGCTCGACGACGCGATCATGCGCGGCAACGACCTGATCTTCGCCTTCCCCTCGCTCGTGATCGCGATCCTCATCACGGCGGCGCTGGGGCCGTCGGCCGCGAACGCGATGGTCGCGATCGGGATCTTCAACATCCCCGTCTTTGCCCGCGTGACCCGCGCCGCCGCGCTGCCGCTGTGGACGCTGGACTACGTGCGCGCCGCGCAGGTCGCGGGCAAGCGCGCGCCCCGCATCAGCGCCGAGCATATCCTGCCCAACATCGCCGGCACGCTGATCGTGCAGGCGACGATCCAGTTCAGCCTTGGCATCCTGGCCGAGGCGGGGCTGTCCTACGTCGGCCTTGGGGCGCAGCCGCCCACGCCCAGCTGGGGCCGGATGCTGGCCGAGGCGCAGACGATGGTGACGCTGGCCCCGCATGTGGCGATCGTGCCGGGGATCGTGATCGTCCTGACGGTGCTCGGGCTGAACCTGCTGGGCGACGGTCTGCGCGACGCGCTGGACCCGCGGCTGAAGGCGCGCGCCGCATGATCGGGGTCGAGCGGCTTTCGGTCGCCATCGGCGGACGCCCGGTGCTGGACGACGTGTCGCTGGCCCTGCCGCCCGGGCGGATCACCGGTCTTGTGGGCGAAAGCGGGTCGGGCAAGTCGATGACGGCGCTGGCGATCATGGGGCTTTTGCCCGACGGCGCGCGTGCCACCGGCCGGGTCGATCTGGACGGGCGGGACCTGCTGGCGCTGGACGACCGGCGGATGTCGGACCTGCGCGGCCGCCGGATCGGAATGATCTTTCAAGAGCCGATGACGGCCCTGAACCCGCTGATGACCATCGGCGATCAGGTGGCCGAGGTGCTGATCCGCCACCACGGCATGGCCCGCGACGCCGCCGCCACGGTCGCCCGCCTGCGGCTCGACCGCGTCGGACTGCCCGGCGCGCGGTTCCCGCTGGGGCTGTTCCCGCACGAGCTGTCGGGCGGCCAGCGCCAGCGGGTCGCGATCGCCATGGCCATCGCCGACGCGCCCGACGTGCTGATCGCGGACGAGCCCACCACCGCGCTCGACGTGACGACGCAGGCGCAGATCATGGATTTGTTGCGGGGCCTCGTCGCGGACGAGGGGATGGCGCTGCTGCTCATCACCCACGACCTTGCCGTGGTGGGGTCGACGGCGGACCGGGTCGCGGTCATGCAGGGCGGCCGCATCGTCGAAGAAGGCGCGACCGCCGACCTGTTCCGCGCCCCCGGCCACCCCCATACCCGCGCCCTGCTGGCGGCGGCGCGGCACCGCCCGGCGCGCGCGCAAGCCCCCGCCCTGCCCGGCCCCCCGATCCTGCGGGTCGAGCGCGCGACCCGCAGCTATGCCCTGCCCCGCCGCGCGCCCTTTGCGCCGACCGGGCATCTGCGCGCCGTCGATGACGTGAGCTTTTCGATGCAGCCGGGCGAAAGCGTCGGGCTGGTCGGCGAGTCGGGCTGCGGGAAATCGACACTGACGCGCATGATCCTTGGCCTTGATCCGGTGCAGGGCGGGCGGATCCTGCTGGATGGGCAGCCGGTCGTCGCGGGGCGGATGCCGGGCGCGCTGCGGGCGCGGGTGCAGGTCGTGTTCCAGGACCCCTTCGGCAGCTTCGACCCGCGCTGGACCGTGGAGCGGCTGGTGGCCGAACCGTTCCACCTGACCGGGCGCCCCCGCGACTGGCAGGACCAGGTCGCCGCCGCGCTGGCCGAGGTGGGGCTGCCCGCCGACGCCATGCGCCGCCACATCCACCAGTTTTCCGGCGGCCAGCGGCAGCGCATCGCCATCGCCCGCGCGCTCATCATCCGCCCGCGCCTGATCGTGCTGGACGAGGCGGTGAGCGCGCTTGACGTGCAGGTCCGCGCGCAGGTGCTGGACCTGCTGTCGCGCCTGCGGGAAAGCCACGGGATCGCGTGGCTGTTCATCAGCCACGACCTGTCGGTGGTGCGGTCGATCACCGACCGGGTGCTGGTGATGGACCGGGGCCGGATCGTCGAGGACGGCCCGACGCGGCGGGTGCTGGACGCGCCCGAAAGCGCGGCGGCCAGGCGGCTGGTGGCGGCGATGCCGCGGATGCCCGGAGAAACTTCCTGAGGTCCATGCCCGCGTTCGCGGCGGGCGCGGCAAACGAACAGGCCCCGGCCGCTGGCGGCTCGGGGCCTGTCTCCCTCCCCCCGGAACGGGTGCCGCGCCTCCCCCGCGCGCCACCCTGGGAATGCCTGCCGCGCGATCACATCGGACGCGGCGTCGATCACTTCTGCCTGACGGGCGGGCAGGCTGTCAACCTTTGCATACCGAAGATGCGCGACACCTGGAACGGGGAACGCCACCCCGCCCTTGACGCAAGCCGCGTCGTCGCGCACCACCGGGTCACCCCACCGTCCGCGCATGAGGCAGCCATGACCCGCACCGTCTACCTGAACGGCGACTACATCCCCGAGACCGAGGCCAAGGTGTCGATCTTCGATCGCGGCTTCGTCATGGGCGACGCGATCTACGAGGTGACGGCCGTGCTGGATGGCAAGCTCATCGACTTTCCCGGGCACATGGCGCGGCTCAAGCGGTCTCTGGGCGAGTTCTCGATCCGCAACCCGCTGGACGACGATGCCTATCTCGCCGCGCACCGCAAGCTGCTTGAACTGAACGGCATCACCGACGGCATGGTCTATCTGCAGATCAGCCGCGGCAACGGCGGCGACCGCGACTTCGTCTTTCCGCCCGAGGACACGCCGCCGACGGTCGTGATGTTCACCTGGAACAAGCCCGGCATGGCGGACAATCCGCTGACGCAGACGGGCATCCGCGTCATCACGCTGCCCGACATCCGCTGGAAACGGCGCGACATCAAGTCGGTGATGCTGGCCTATCCGTCGATGGCCAAGATGCAGGCGAAGGCGGCGGGCCGCGACGACGCCTGGCTGGTCGAGGACGGGTTCGTGACCGAAGGCACGTCCAACAACGCCTATATCGTCGCGAACGGCACCATCGTCACCCGCGCGCTGTCCCACGACATCCTGCACGGGATCACCCGCGCCGCGGTCCTGCGCTTCGCCGACGAGGCGCAGATGAAGGTCGAGGAGCGCAACTTCACCGTGGCCGAGGCGCAGGCGGCGGACGAGGCGTTCATCACCTCGTCCAGCATGTTCGTGATGCCGGTCGTGCAGATCGACGACGCGGAGATCGGCACCGGCAAGCCTGGCCCGGTCGCCGCCCGCCTGCGCGAGATCTATCTTGAGGAAAGCCGCAAGTCGGCGATCTGACCGCGACCAAGAGGGGCAACCCTGACACAAGAAAGGCCGCGCCCGTGCGCGGCCATTTTCGCTTCCCGCGGCGGCGTCAGACCCGCTGCAGTTCCACGTCCACGTCGTCGGCCAGCGTCTCGGGCAGCACGGCGACCACGCGGCCGTCCAGCAGCACCTGCGAGCTTTCCCCGTCCTGTTCGACGGTGAGTTCGCCCGCGCCCTCGTAGCTGTCGTCGTAGGTGACGACGATCCGGTCGCCGGAACCGTAGTTCACCTGCGCCGCCCCGTCCGCGCCCGCGCCCAGCACATAGTCGTCCGACCCGTCGCCGCCATCCAGCGTGTCGAAGCCGTCGCCGTGGATGGTGTCGTCGTCCTCGCCGCCTTCCAGCAGGTCGGCGCGGTCCTGCTGCGTGCCCGCCGCGTCAAGGCCGCTGATGAAGTCGTCGCCGCCGCCGCCGTGGATCTCGTCCCGGCCGTTCAACGCGGTGATGCTGTCATCGCCGCCCTGAACGTCGTCGTCCTCGTCGTCGCCGTAGATCACGTGATCGCCGACGCCGGTGAAGATCGTGTCGTCGCCGCTGCCGCCGGCGACGGTATCGTCGCCCATGTCGTCGGCCTGCGCGACCGGCGAATAGACGTCGTCGTCGGCGCCAAGGAACACCGCGTCGTCGCCCAGGTCGGCCGCCACCGTGTCGTTGCCCGCGCCGGTATAGACATAGTCGTCGCCCGCGCCCGCCGTGACGCGGTCGTCGCCCGCGTAGCTCTGCACCACCTCGTCCACGCCGCTGCCGGTCAGGGTGTCGGCATCGTCCGTGCCCTCGATGCTTTCGCGGCCCTCGAAGATGTCGTCGGGCAGAGGGGGCAGGTCGTCGTCATCGTCGTCGTCCGACCCGCCGACCAGCCCCACCAGCCCGCCCAGCGCCAGGATACCCAGCAGCATCAGATACATCTGGTTCATCGCACTCTCCCTGACGTGACCCGTTCAGACGTTCAATGCCCCAGAATCTGGCTGAGGAACAGCTTTGTCCGCTCGGATTGCGGGTTGTTGAAGAACTCGCGCGGGCTGTTCTGTTCGACGATCTGGCCCTGGTCCATGAAGATCACGCGGTTGGCCACCGCCTGCGCGAAGCCCATCTCGTGGGTCACGCAGATCATCGTCATGCCGTCCTGCGCCAGCTCGATCATGGTGTCGAGCACTTCCTTGATCATCTCGGGGTCGAGCGCGCTGGTCGGTTCGTCGAACAGCATGATCCGCGGCTCCATGCAGAGCGAGCGGGCGATGGCCACGCGCTGCTGCTGGCCGCCCGACAGCTGGCCGGGATACTTGTGCGCCTGTTCCGGGATGCGGACCTTTTCAAGGTAGCGCATCGCGATCTCGTCGGCCTGCCGCCGGGGCAGCTTGCGCACCCAGATCGGCGCCAGCGTGCAGTTTTCCAGCACCGTCAGGTGCGGGAACAGGTTGAAGTGCTGGAACACCATCCCGACCTCGGACCGGACCTTGTCGATGTTCTTGAGGTCGTGGGTCAGTTCGACCCCGTCCACGACAATCCGCCCGGACTGGTGTTCCTCAAGCCGGTTGATGCAGCGGATCAGGGTGGACTTGCCCGACCCCGAAGGGCCCGCGATGACGATCCGTTCGCCCCGGCGCACCGTCAGGTCGATGTCGCGCAGGACGTGGAACGTCCCGAACCACTTGTTCATCTTGACGATGTCGATCGCCACCTCGTCGCCCACGGACATGGCGGACCGGTCGGCGGTCATGCGGGCGGTGCTGTTGTCGGAATAGGTCATGGTCGCCCCTCAGCGGTGATCGCGCTTCAGCCGCTGTTCCAGGTACATGGAATACCGCGACATGCTGAAGCAGAGGATGAAGAAGATGAGGCCGCTGAAGATATACGGCTCCCAGTAGGCGCCCTTCCATTCGAAGGTCGCGCGGATCGTGTCGGCCAGCTGCTTCAAGGGGTCGAACAGCCCCACGAAGGTCACGAGCGTGGTGTCCTTGAAGACGCCGATGAAGGTGCCGACGATGCCGGGGATCGACACCTTGAGCGCCTGCGGCAGGATGATGAGCCGCTGCATCTTCCAGTAGTTCAGCCCCAGCGCCCCCGCCGCCTCGTACTGCCCGCGGGGAAGCGAGGCGAGACCGCCGCGGATCACCTCGGCCATGTAGGCGCTGGCGAACAGCGTCACCATGATGATGACGCGCAGGATGATGTCGAAGTTCGTCCCCGGCGGCAGGAAGTAGTTCAGAAGCAGCGAGGCCACGAACAGCAGGGTAATCAGCGGCACGCCGCGGATGAACTCGATGAAGATGACCGCGAAGCCCTTGACGATGGGCAGGTCGGACTGCCGGGCGAGCGCGAGGATGATGCCCAGCGGCAGCGACATGACGATCGCCGACACGCCGATGGTGATCGCCAGAAGGAAGCCGCCGAAGCCGCGCGATTCCATCTTGGGCAGTTCCAGCGGCAGCAGCCGCTGCAGGTCGATGGCCGCCTGCGACGACAGGAACCACCACCACAGCACCGCGACGGCAAGACCCGCCAGCACCGCCAGCGCGCCGAACCGCGACAGCGCCCCCCATACGGCCAGCCCCAGCACCGCCCCGGCGAGGATGGTGGCCGGACCCCAGATCGACCCGCCCCACAGCAGCCACACGGCGAGGAACGGGAAGATCACGCTGACGATCAGCGCCGCGCGGGGTATGTATTCGATCAGCACGACCCACAGCACGATGCCCACCGCAAGGCAGATCAGCACCGGGTCGGGCGCGCCCATCAGCATCGACAGCGCGAAGGCCATGACGCTGGCGACGCCCACCACGATCCAGCGCAGCTTGCGGCTTTCGGTGAACAGCACCGGCGCCAGCGCCAGGAACAAGAGCCAGAAGGCCGAGATCGGGCGCCAGTATTCGGCCGGCGGGTAGAAGCCGAACAGGAACTGGTTCCAGCGTTCGCGCACCAGCCCGAAGCAGCCGCCGCCCGCGCCCTCACCCCAGCGTTCAGTGATGAGAGTGCGGCATTCGGCCATGCTGGACGCGTTCCAGACCGAATGGCGGAACCACGGATAGAAGTGCTGGAACAGCCACCACAGGACGAACAGCCCGACGAAGGTCAGGATCGTGTTGACCCAGCCCGAGAACAGGTTGGCCCGCAGCCAGTGGATCGCGCCGCGCTCGGCCGCAGGGGGCGGCGCCTCGGGCAGCATCGTGCCGCGGACGAAGGGGACGGTTTCGGCGTGGACTTCGCTCATCTCACCGCTCCTTCAGGCGCACGCGCGCGTTGTAGACGTTCATCGCGGCCGAGATCAGCAGGCTGAGGGCAAGGTAGATGCCCATCATCAGCATCATCGCCTCCATCTCGCGGCCGGTCTGGTTCAGCGTGGTGCCGCCCAGCGTCGCGCGAAGGTCGGGATAGCCCACCGCGATGGCGAGCGAGCTGTTCTTGGTGAGGTTCAGGAATTGCGAGATCAGCGGGGGCACGATCACCCGCAGCGCCTGCGGCAGGATCACCAGCCCCATCGTCGGGCGCGCCCGCAGGCCCAGCGCGAACGCCGCCTCGGACTGGCCGCGGCTGACGGACATGATGCCCGCGCGCACGATCTCGGCGATGAAGGCGCCGGTGTACAGGGTCAGCGCCAGCACCAGCACGACGAACCCGTTGTCGAGGTTCGCGCCGCCGGTGAAGTTGAAGCCGGTCAGCTTCGGCGGGATCAGGTGGACCTTGAACAGCAGCATCAGCGCGGCCAGCGGCACCGCGAACAGCAGAAGGCCGATCCACCACGTCGCGGGGCGGCGGCCGGTGGCATTCTGGCGGTCGGTCGCGCGGCGGCGCACCCAGCGGAAGATCAGGTAGGCCGCCAGCAGCGCGCCGCCGAACGCGATCAGGGTGCCGCTGATGGGCGTGCCCGCGATCGTCAGCGGCTCGGGCGGGGATTCCATCGCCAGGCGCGGCACGGCGGTGTAGCGGTTGGTCGGCGCCACGCTGTCGAAAAGGATCATCGAGGCGGCGGCATTGTCGCCCTTGTAGTCGCGGGGCGAGGGCATGACCTCGGTGAAGATCGCGAGGATCACGAGGATCCACAGCAGCAGCGGCACGTTGCGGAAGATCTCGACGTAGACGGTCATCATCTTCGAGACGAGCCAGTTGTTCGACAGCCGCAGCACGCCCGCGATCACGCCCACGATGGTGGCCAGGATGCAGCCGATGAACGACACCAACAGCGTGTTGAGCAGCCCCACGACCAGCGCGCGGAAATGGGTGTCGGTCGCGGTATAGGGGATCAGCGAGAACGGGATGTCGTAGCCCGCGCGCGCCCACAGGAACGAAAAGCTGAAGGTCTTGCCCATCCGGGCCAGGTTTTCGAGCGTGTTGTGGACAAGCCACGCGCCCGCCAGCATCACGGCGATGAACACCACCGCCTGGATCGTCAGCGATCGGTAACGCCGGTCATAGATCAGCATCGACAGGCGGAACGGCTGGTGTTCCGCCGGTTGCAGGTGCGTCATGTCTTTCCCCTGTTGGCCACAGAGCGCGGGGCTTCCCCCGTCTTTGC
The DNA here is from genome assembly GCF_007018965.1 of Paracoccus marinus. Lineage (GTDB taxonomy): Bacteria > Pseudomonadota > Alphaproteobacteria > Rhodobacterales > Rhodobacteraceae > Paracoccus > Paracoccus marinus. The sequence continues at coordinate 191,352 of NZ_VJYZ01000010.1, read as the reverse complement.
TGCCCGTTGTTGTCGGCCGTCTGTCGTCCGTCATGGAAAAAGGGCGCGCGAAGCGGGTTCGCGCGCCCTCATCCGGGTCATGCTCAGCGGAACGGCGGCGCGTACATCAGGCCGCCCTGCGTCCACAGCGCGTTCAGGCCGCGGGCAAGGCCGATCGGGGTCTGCTCGCCGATGGTGGCGGCGAAGATCTCGCCGTAGTTGCCGTTCGCCATGATGGCGCGCTTGGCCCATTCGGCATCCAGCCCGATCATGCCGCCCAGGTTGTCGGTCTGGCCCAGCAGGCGCTGCACCTCGGGGTTGGTCGAGGACTTGGACAGTTCCTCGACATTGGCCGAGGTCACGCCGTATTCCTCGCCCGCGACCAGCGCGAACAGGGTCCAGCGGACGATGTCGCCCCAGTTGTTGTCGCCGTGGCGGACTGCCGGAGCCAGCGGTTCCTTCGAGATGATCTCGGGCAGGATGATGTGGTTTTCCGGGTCCGCGAACGCCGCGCGGGTGGCCGCGAGGCCCGAGGCGTCGGTGGTGTAGGCGTCGCAGGCACCGGCCAGGTACTGCTGCTCGCCCTCGGCGTTCGAATCGATGTTCACCGGCTGGTAGGTGATGTTGTTGGCGCGGAAGTAGTCGGCCAGGTTCAGCTCGGTCGTGGTGCCGGTCTGGATGCAGACCGTCGCGCCGTCCAGTTCCTTGGCGCTGGTCACGCCGAGATCCTTGCGGACCAGGAAGCCCTGACCGTCATAGTAGTTCACGGCCGGGAAATCGAGCGCCAGCTCGGTATCGCGCTGGAACGACCAGGTCGAGTTCCGGGTCAGCACGTCCACCTCGCCCGAGGACAGCGCGGTGAAGCGGGTCTGGCCGGTGGTGGGCACGAAGCGCACCTTGTTGGGGTCGCCCACGACCGCCGCCGCGATGGCGCGGCACAGCGAGATGTCGAAGCCCGACCAGTTGCCGTTGGCGTCCGGCGCGGCAAAGCCGACGAGGCCGGGGTTCACGCCGCAGATCAGCTCGCCACGCTGCTTGACCGTCCGCAGGGTATCACCCTCGGCCGCATAGGCACCGGTCGAACCCAGCACGGCTGCCGCGGCAACCGCTCCGAAGAACACAGTTTTCGTCATCAGGACCTCTCTGTTCGCCCGACCTGTTCGGGAACGACGACGGGCCGTGGTCCGGCCCTTTGCTTTGCGGGCGGGTGCCCGAATGAATGTCATCATCACGATGCCGCTTGATGCGTCAAGAAAATCGCGCGGCCAAACACGGCCAAGTTGATCGTGATTGCTTAAAACATGTGCGGCGATCAATCGGCGCGGGAAAGCTTCCAGAACCGCTCTGCATCCTGCATGGCGGCAAGGCGGCGGCGCGCGGCCGCGTCCGCCTCGTCGTCGCGGCCCCAGATGCGGGCCTGATAGTCCTCGTCCAGCCGCGACAGTCGGTGCGCCTGCTCCGCCGTCAGGCGGCCGTTCACGACGGCGAGGCCCAGGATCAGCGATCCGGGCAGCGTCACCAGGTCATGCAGCGCGGTCAGCCCCCACGGGTCCAGCGCCGCGACGTGCCCGCGCAGCGCCGCCAGCGCGGCCGGGTCCTGCGCGACCGGGATCACGCCGCCGGTCACCGCCAGCCGCGCGCCCAGGGCGTCGGCCGCCCAGTCGAGGATCGGGTCCCAGCCCGCCGCCTGCTCGCGCGCCAGCGCGTCCTGCCGGTCATCGCGATAGGACAGAAGGTCGGTGCCGCCGTATTCCGCCAGCATCCCGGCCACCGCGTCGAACTGCGGCGCGACCTTTTCGATGGCCGAATTCGCGGCCCGTGTCACCGGCATCGCCCCGGGGTCGATCGCCTGGTCCACCGCGTCCCATTCGTCCGCCACCGCCTGCGCCAGCGCCCGCGTGGGCAGCACCAGCGGCAGCTTGCCCGGCGTGTTCACCACCCGGTCGTCCAGCGCAACCTGCCAGCCGCCATCGGCGGCGCGCAGCCCGACCGAGGTCCAGAACCTGCGCGGCTTCCATTCGGTCATGGCGCGGCCCCGTCGATCCAGCCCTCGATCAGCCGGGTCAGCTCGGCGAAGTCGTGGGCGACGGCGATCGCGCCCGCCTCGGTCAGGTCGGCGGCGTCGTGGTGGCCCCAGGACACGCCGACCGCCGCCACGCCCGCATTGCCCGCCATGGCGATGTCGTAGGTGGTGTCGCCGATCATCAGCGCGCGGTCCGGCTGGACGCCCGCATCGGCCAGGCAGGCCAGAACCATTCCCGGCGCGGGCTTCGACGGATGCCCGTCGGCGCAGTGCATCGCCACGAAGTACCGCGACAGGTCGTGCGCGGCCATCAGCGCGGTCAGGCCGCGCTGCGACTTGCCTGTGGCCACCGCCATCACCACGTCGCCGCGCGCGTCCAGCCGTTCAAGCAGCGCCCGCGCCCCGTCGAACAGGGGCGATTCCGCCCGCGTGCGGTCGTCGTGATAGCTTTGGCGGTAGCCCGACACGACGGCGGCGCGGGTCGGCTCGTCCGCCTGCGGCAGCAGCGTCGCGACCGCCACCGGCAAGGACAGCCCGACGATGCTGCCGACGGTCGCGGGCGGCAGTTCCGGCAGCCCCGCCGCGGCCATGCCGCGCGCCATCGAGCGCATGATGATGTCGGCGCTGTCGACCAGTGTGCCGTCCACGTCCCAGATCACCAGCTTCAACGGGCTGCGGTCCTTCACGTCAGGTCCTCGAACGGATCGGCGGGCACGTCGTTCTCGTGCCAGCCCAGCGTCTTCCAGGTGCGCGCCATGTGGTCGGGCAGGGGCGCGGTCAGCGTGATGCGCTTGCCGGTGACCGGGTGGTCGAAACTGATCGAGCGGGCGTGCAGATGCAGCTTGCGGCTGATCTCTCCGCCCAGCTGCGCGCCCCAGCCGTCGCCCAGGTTTTCCTGCCCCGAGCCGCCATACTTGCCGTCGCCGATGATCGGGTGCCCAAGCTCGGCCATATGCGCGCGCAGCTGGTGGGTGCGGCCGGTGATCGGCACCAGCGCGCACCAGCTCACGCGGGTGCCGAGGCTGTCGAGAACGGCATAATCCGTGGTCGCGCGCTTGGCGCCTTCGGTCTGGTCCACCTTGGCGGGGTGGACGGCGATCATCTTTTCGCCCTCGCCGCCGCGCCCGTGACCCAGCGCCTTGACCAGCCCGAAGCGGACGGTGCCCATCGCGGGCGCAGGCACGCCCGCGACCGCCGCCCAGTAGATCTTGCGCGTGGTGCGCGCGCGAAACGATTCCGACAGCCGCCGCGCGACGCGGTCGGTGCGGGCCAGCAGCAGGACGCCCGAAGTGTCCTTGTCGAGCCGGTGGACCAGCTTCGGCTTGTCCTTGAACCCGAACATCAGCGCCCCGGCCAGCCCGTCCACGTGACGATCGCCCTGCCCGCTGCCGCCCTGGCTCGGCAGGCCCGGCGGCTTGTTCAGGGCGATGACATGCTCGTCCTTCCAGATCACCGCGCCCTGGATCATGCGCGCGTCCGCCTCGCTCGCGCCGGCGCGGGGCGCGGGCGGGGGGGCGGCGTCGGGCAGCGGCGGCACCCGCACCTCCTGCCCCGGCTCCAGCCGCGTCGCGGGCTTGACCCGGCCGCCATCGACCCGAAGCTGGCCGGTGCGGCACAGCTTTTCGATCGCGATCTGGTTCAGCTGCGGGAACTGCCGCCTGAGCCAGCGGTCCAGCCGCTGATCGCCTTCGTCCGCGCCGACGCGGATCACCTGCACCGAACTCATGCCCCGATCCCCCGCGCGACGGCCGATCCCGCCACCAGCGCCAGCAGCGACAGGCCGACGCTGGCCGCGACGTAAGCGGCGGCGGTCCCCGGCGCGCCCCGTTCCCACAGCGCCACCGTGTCCAGCGAGAACGCCGAGAAGGTCGTGAAGCCGCCCAGAACGCCGGTCATCAGGAACGGCGACAGCGCGTTGCCGCGCCCGGCCAGCAGCACCACGAGGACGCCCATCAGGAACGACCCGGCGACGTTCACGAACAAGGTCGGCAGCGGCAGGATGCCCCCGGGCAGCCCCGGCCCGAACGCGGCCCGCGCCGCGCGGGTCACGCCGAACCGCGCGGTCGCGCCGATCGCGCCGCCAAGCGCCACCTGAAGATACGGATTCATCATCCCGCTGACCTGTAGGGCCGCCCGCCCAAAGTCAACCGCCGCGCTTCGCGCGCTGGCTGACGAACCAGTCCAGCCGCTTCTTCAGCTCGCGCTCGAACCCGCGCTCGACCGGCTGATACAGGACCGGGCGCCTGATCCCGTCGGGAAAGTAGTTCTGCCCCGAAAACCCGTCCTCGGCGTCGTGGTCGTAGGCATAGCCCGCCCCGTAGCCCTGATCCTTCATCAGCGCGGTCGGCGCGTTCAGGATGTGGGCGGGCGGCATCAGGCTGCCGGTGCGCCGCGCCTCGGCCCGCGCGCCCTTGTAGGCGACGTAGCCCGCGTTCGACTTGGGCGCGAGCGCGAGATAGATCACCGCCTGCCCCAGCGCGAGCTCCCCCTCGGGCGAGCCCAGCCGTTCGTACAGCGCCCACGCGTCCAGGCACTGGCGCTGCGCGGCGGGATCGGCAAGGCCGATATCCTCGATCGCCATCCGGGTGATGCGGCGGGCGAGATAGCGCGGGTCCTCGCCCCCTTCCAGCATCCGCGCCAGCCAGTAGATCGCGGCGTCGGGGTCCGACCCGCGGACCGATTTGTGCAGCGCGGAGATCAGGTTGTAATGCTCATCCCCCGCCTTGTCGTACTTGGCCGCGCGTTTCATCAGGCGCCGGGCCAGCTCGTCAGGGCCGAGCGGTGCATCGACCTTCCACGCCATCACCTGCTCGATCAGGTTCAGCGCGGCGCGGCCGTCGCCGTCGGCCATCTCCAATAGCGCGTCCCGCGCCTCGCCGGTCAGGGGCAACGCCCGCGCCATCTCGCGTTCGGCCCGCTGCGCCAGCAGTTCCAGATGGGTCAGGTTCAGCCGCTCAAGCACGACCACCTGCGCGCGCGACAGAAGCGCCGCGTTCAGTTCGAAGGACGGGTTCTCGGTCGTGGCGCCGACCAGAAGGATGGTCCCGTCCTCCATGAACGGCAGAAAGCTGTCCTGCTGCGCCTTGTTGAAGCGGTGGATTTCATCGACGAACAGCAGCGTCCCCTGCCCGTCCCCCTGTTCGCGCCGCAGCCGGGCGCTGTCGAACACCTTTCGCAGGTCCGCCACGCCGGAAAAGATCGCCGAGATCTGGACGAAGCTGCGGTCGGTTTCATGCGCCAGAAGCCGGGCGATGGTCGTTTTGCCGACGCCGGGCGGGCCCCAGAGGATCAGCGAGCCAAGGCTGCCCGCGGCCAGCATCGCGCCCAGCGGCGCGTCGGGCCCGAGCACCCGGTCCTGGCCGATGACCTCGGACAGGGACGCGGGCCGGATCCGGTCGGCAAGCGGTCGCGGCGCCGCCCGCGCGGACGAACGGTCCGGCAACGCGGCGCCGGGCGATGCGGCGCCGGGAAATGCAGCGCCGGGCGGTGTGTCGAAAAGATCGGCCATGGCGGGCAGATGTTACGCTGCCCGCCAGTCGCTTGGTATCCCCCCGCTGAACATGGCTGTCAGTGCAGCTTGCTCGCGAGGTTGATCGACACGCACTGGAAGTCGCCGTCGTCGATCCACATGACCCGGCCGATCGCGGTCGCTTCCAGCCCGCAGCGCCCGTACCAGCGCGGCCACGTCGCGCCGGTCAGCGCGATCAGCCGCGAGGCACCCACCTCACGCGCCGACGCCGTCATCGCGTCGACCATGCTGAAATGGACCTTGCGACGGATCGCCTGCGGCGTCGCGTGGTTCACGAAGACGCGGGTGCATTCCCACACGGTGGGGTCCACGGGCGCATCCTCGAACAGCAGGTCGCGCGGGATCGACCCGCCGAGAATGCCGTTCTGCGCGTCGCGGATCATGTAGGAATAGACACCGCAGCGCGCGGTGGTGGGCGTCAGGCGGAAGCCGCCCAGAACGTCGCCCGCGTCGTGCACCGCGATCCAGCGGCTTTGCGGGGTGTCGTACTGATCGAACTCCATCCCGTCCGCTTGCGGAAGGTCCCAGTTCTTCTGGACGATGAAGCTTTCGCGCCGGGCGCGGAACAGGTTCGCAAACAGTTCGCCGTGAACGTGAAGGTTGCTGAAAGAAAGAGTGGTGGTCTGCATGGGAAGTCTCCTGGGGGTTTGAAAGGGTTTCCCCCCCGGGAGCGGCGCGGTCAGGGCGCCATCGCTACAGCAAGCGGTACTCCTTGGCACGTTGCAACGCCTCGGCGGTCGTGCGCGCCATAAGCCGCTCGCGCGCCGCGATCAGACGGGCCTTGAAGGCGCTTTCCGTGATACCCAACTTCGCAGCCGCCGCTGCATGACGGTCACCCTCCGCGATGCACCGGAGGGCTTCTTGCTGAGCCTTCGTCAGGCTCTCCGGCGGCTCGGTGATCTCGTGAAGCCGTCGTACCGTGTCCAAGATCGATTCGACCTCGTCATCCGTGAATTCGCGCTTGTCGTGCGCGAAGCTGCAAATGGTCCGCGAACCGATCGGGCCGCACGACACCGTCAGCCCGTAGGTCAGGCCGTGGGCGGCGGCGTCCTTGCAGATGCCGAACGGGTCGGGCACCGGCAGCGAAGACCAGCGGCATGAGCCCGTGGTGGAAAAGCCCCACGCGATCGTGGGGTCGCGCAGCGCATAGGCGTTCTGCGCGTACCTGTCGGTCCAGGCGACCGGATAGGTCTGAAACTGCATCAGGGGGGCGGCAAACCGGATGTGCAGCGCAAGGAAGTAGCCCGCCGGGGCTATCTTCCGCAGGCGTGCCATCGCCGCGTTTATATCAGAACGTTGTGACATGGCCTTTTAGACAAATTGCCAAAGCTTTCGTCAACGTGAAAACTCTCGCAGTAGGTGTATGTTCCTGGTCCGGTGTTAAAGTGCCACGCGCTGATTCTTTGAGCGATGACGTTTTTCCGCTCGCGCAGCGCGAGCTTGACGCGCTGCTGGCGATGCGTGATTCGGGCGCCCTGACCCACGACGAAGCGGCCGAGGTGGCGCGCAGGCTGGTCGCCCGCCTGCAATCAGAACCGCCCCGGCGGCGGTCCCGGCCCGTGCGGGACTGAAACAAGTGACGCAGTCCGGCAGGAACGACAGTCAACACATTAGCCGCACATCGAAAACCCCCGCTTTTCACGGCGGGGGTTTCGCATTTCATCGCCGGTTAATTGCCGATTCGAGTACGGCCATCCGGCAGGCGGGAACTCGCGCGCCCGACCCCCGTTTATTTCCGATCAGGCTTCGGCGTCGTCCATTTCGAATTCGGCTTCGACACGGGCGCGGTCGGCCGCACCCTTGGCCGAGGTGTCGCGGTCCACGAACTCGATGATCGCCATCGGCGCCATGTCGCCGTAGCGGAAACCGGCCTTCAGGACGCGGACGTAGCCGCCCTGGCGCTCGGCGTAGCGCGGGCCGAGGATCTCGAACAGTTTCGCGACATACGCGTCCTGCTTCAGCTGCGAGGCCGCTTGGCGGCGGGCGTGCAGGTCGCCGCGCTTGGCCAGCGTGATCAGCTTTTCGATGATCGGACGCAGTTCCTTGGCTTTCGGCAAGGTGGTCTTGATCTGCTCGTGCTCGATCAGGCTGCCGGCCATGTTCGCAAACAGGGCCTTGCGGTGTTCGTGGGTACGGTTCAGGCGGCGGTAGCCGCGGGCGTGACGCATGGTGATCTCCTATCGTCGTGTTTTGCTTTGTCCGGCGGCGATGCGTTTCGGCCGCTCTCCTTGGGGCAGGTGCCCGGTCGTGTCGGGCTGTTGGCCCGGTAAACCGCGGGGCAGCGTCGCCGCCCCGCGAATTCCATCAGAACTGGTCGTCGAACCGCTTGGCGAGGTCCTCGATGTTCTCGGGCGGCCAGTCCTGGACGTCCATGCCCAAGTGCAGGCCCATGCCCGACAGCACTTCCTTGATCTCGTTCAGCGACTTGCGGCCGAAGTTCGGGGTCCGCAGCATCTCTGCCTCGGTCTTCTGGATCAGGTCGCCGATATAGACGATGTTGTCGTTCTTGAGGCAGTTGGCCGAACGGACCGAAAGCTCCAGCTCGTCCACCTTCTTCAGCAGGCGGGGGTCGAACTCCAGCCCCTCGTCGCTGTCGCCGCGGACGGCCGATTCCGGCTCGTCGAAGTTGACGAACACGGCCAACTGGTCCTGCAGGATGCGCGCGGCATAGGCCACCGCGTCCTCAGGCGACAGGCTGCCGTCGGTTTCCACCTTCATCGTCAGCTTGTCATAGTCCAGCACCTGCCCCTCGCGGGTGGGCGTGACTTCGTAGCTGACGCGCTTGACCGGCGAGAAGATGGCGTCGATCGGGATCAGGCCGATCGGCGCGTCCTCGGGACGGTTGCGGTCGGCGGCGACGTAGCCCTTGCCGTTCGCGACGGTCAGTTCCATGTGCAGGTCCGCGCCCTCGTCGAGGTGGCAGATGACGTGGTCGCGGTTCAGGATCGTGATGCCGGCGGTTTCCTGGATCTGACCGGCCTTGACCTCGCCCGGCCCTTGGGCCGACAGGGTCAGGCGCTTGGTCCCGTCCACGTCCATCTTCAGCGTCACGCCCTTGAGGTTCAGGACGATGTCGGTCACGTCCTCGCGGACGCCGGCGACCGACGAAAACTCGTGCAGCACGTTGTCGATCTGCACGCTGGTGATCGCGCCGCCCTGCAGCGACGACATCAGCACGCGGCGCAGCGCGTTGCCCAGCGTCAGCCCGAAGCCGCGTTCCAGCGGTTCGGCGACGACCGTGGCCACCCGCGACGCGTCGGCGCCGGAACGGATGTCAAGCTGCTGCGGCTTGATGAGTTCGGCCCAGTTCTTGTGGATCATGCGATTGCCTCCATTCCAGTTCCCGGCGCCATGTCCAAGCCGCCGCGAACGCCCGAGGTAAAATGCGAACGACCGGCCCGCGCCGGAAATGACGCGGGCCGGCGAAAGTGTCGTCGGGTCAGACGCGCCGGCGCTTGGGCGGGCGAACGCCGTTATGCGCGATCGGGGTCACGTCGCGGATCGCGGTGATGTTGAAGCCGACGGCGGCCAGCGCGCGCAGCGCCGACTCGCGGCCCGAACCGGGGCCCTGCACCTCGACTTCAAGCGTGCGGACGCCGTGTTCCTGCGCCTTCTTGCCGGCATCTTCGGCGGCCATCTGGGCGGCGTAAGGGGTCGATTTGCGCGAACCCTTGAAGCCCATGGTGCCGGCCGACGACCACGAGATCGCGTTGCCCTGCACGTCCGAGATCAGGATCTTGGTGTTGTTGAACGAGCTGTTCACATGCGCCACGCCCGTGGCGATGTTCTTGCGTTCCTTGCGCTTCATGCGCGTCTTGTCGCGTGCCATTGTCCCGAACCCTCCTTACTTCTTCTTGCCGGCGATGGGCTTCGCCGGGCCCTTGCGGGTGCGGGCGTTGGTGTGGGTGCGCTGGCCGCGCACGGGAAGGCCGCGACGGTGGCGCAGGCCGCGATACGAACCCAGGTCCATCAGGCGCTTGATGTTCATCTGGTTTTCGCGGCGCAGGTCGCCCTCGACGGTCAGGTTCGCGTCGATGTATTCGCGGATCGCCAGAACCTCGGCGTCCGACAGGTCGTTCACGCGGCGCGCGGGGTCGATCCCCACGGCCTGGACGATCTGGTCGGCATACATCGAGCCGATGCCGTGAATGTAGGTCAGTGCGATGGGAACACGTTTCCCAGTCGGAATGTTGACGCCAGCAATACGAGCCACGCGTTTTTCCTTATCGTTGCGGTTCCGTCGTGCCGGAACCTTTTTTCACAACCAAAGACCCGAAGGCGTGCCTTCGGGCCCGATTCGATCAGCCCATCGGCCGATTCTCAAACGAGAGACTGTGCCGTAGTGGAACTGTCACCCGCTGTCAACGCTTCACGGGTGCGGTCGCCGTCCTGTCCGTCGGCTCCGCCAACCGCCGGCAGATACCCCGCGATCTGCGCCGCGACGTCCGCCACGGCGGCAAGACCGTTCACCGGGCGCAGCTTTCCCTTGGCATAGTAATAACCGATCAGCGGCGACGTCTTCTTGTAATATTCCAGCAGCCGCGTCTTCAGGCTTTCGGCGTTGTCGTCGGCACGGCGGCGCAGGTCGCTTGACCCGCAGACGTCGCAGACCCCGGCGCGTTCGGTCGGGCGGGTCAGGTCGTGATAGACCTCGCCGCAGCTGCCGCAGGTGAAGCGGCCGCTGATGCGGTCCACCAGCGCTGCGTCGTCAACCTGCATCTCGATCACGGCGTTGATCCTTTGACCCATGCCGGACAGCAGATCCTCAAGCGCGTCAGCCTGCTGCAGCGTGCGCGGGAAACCGTCGAAGATGAAACCCGCGCCCGCGCCGCCTTCCAGCTTCTCGCGGATCAGGCCGATCACGATCTCGTCCGTGACCAGGTGGCCGCGGTCCATCACGTCGGCGACCACGCGCCCCATCTCGGTGCCCGAGGTCCGCGCCTCGCGCAGCATGTCGCCGGTGGACAGCTGGACGAGCCCCCGATCGTTGACCAGCCGGTGCGCCTGCGTGCCTTTGCCGGCGCCGGGCGGCCCCAGCAGGATGATGTTCGTCGCCACCGTGTCGTCCCCCCTTCGGATCAGAATGGCCGCGCGGCGAAATACGCCGGGCGGATGCCTTGCGCGGCGGTCAGCGCCGCGCGGGTGCCTTGCGCGGCTTCGGCGCGCCGGGCTTGCGCCGGCCGCGAAGCTGCGATTTCTCGATCAGGCCCTCGTACTGGTGCGCCAGCAGATGGCTCTGGACCTGGTTGATCGTGTCCATCGTGACCGAGACGATGATGAGGACCGAGGTACCGCCGAAATAGAACGGCACCGAGAACTGACCCCGGATCACCTCGGGCAACAGACAGACCGCCGCCAGATACATCGACCCCAGCACCAGCACCCGGTTCACCACATAGTCGAGGTATTCCTCGGTCCGCTTGCCGGGGCGGATGCCCGGGATGAAGCCGCCCTGGTTCTTGAGGTTGTCGGCCACGTCGTCCGACTTGAAGGCCACGTTCTGCGTGTAGAAGTAGCTGAAGAACACGATCATCGCCGTCAGGAACAGCAGATACAGCGGCTGTCCCGGCCCGAAATAGGCGAGGATCGTGGACATCACCGGGCTGGTCTGGCCGCCCGAGAAGGTCGCGATCGTGGTCGGCAGCAGCAGCAGCGAACTGGCGAAGATCGCCGGGATCACGCCCGCCGGGTTGACCTTGATCGGCAGGTGCGAGGACTGGCCGTCATAGACCTTCATCCCGACCTGGCGGCGCGGGTACTGGATCCTGATCTTGCGGAGGGCGCGTTCCATGAACACCACGAACGCCATCACGACGACGACCAGCAGGATGATCCCCAGCACCACGGGGGTCGAGATCGCGCCCGACCGCCCCTGCGCCAGGAACTGCGCGATATGGGCCGGGATCTCGGCCAGGATGCCGACGTAGATGATAAGGCTGATGCCGTTGCCGATCCCGCGCGAGGTGATCTGCTCGCCCACCCACATCAGGAACATGGTGCCGCCGACCAGCGTGATGACCACGCCCACGCGGAAGAACAGCCCCGGATCATGGGCAAGGTTCCCCGCCTCGAGGCTGGCGGCAAGGCCGTAGGCCTGAAAGAACGCCAGCGCCACCGTCGCGTAGCGGGTGTACTGGTTGATCTTCTTGCGGCCCTGCTCGCCCTCTTTCTTCAGTTGCTCCAGCGAAGGCACCATCGCCGCCAGCAGCTGGACGATGATCGAGGCCGAAATGTAGGGCATGATCCCCAGCGCGAACACGCCCATCCGCCCCAGCGCGCCGCCGGTGAACATCGACAGGATGCCGCCGATCCCCGACTGCGCCTGTTCCATGAAGTTGCGCAGCGCGCCGCCGTCGATGCCGGGAACGGGGATGTAGGTCCCAAGCCGATAGATGATCAGAAGGCCGATCGTGAACCAGATGCGGTTCCGAAGTTCGGTCGCCTTGCCCAGCTGTCCCCAGCTGAGGTTGGCGGCCATCTGTTCTGCGGCTGACGCCATGCTGCCCTCGTGAATGCGGACCGACGCAGCGCGTCGGCTGTCATGTCAGCGCCGCCGGCCCGGTTCCCGGTCGGCGGCGCTTGGAAACTCGACTTCTATCTATTGGCGCGCAGGCACGCCTTCAACAGGTTATTCGGCCGAGACTTCGGCGCCGGTTTCCGCGCGCTCGCGCACCGGGCGGGTCAACGTGATCTTGCCGCCCGCGCGCTCGATCGCCTCGACGGCGGTCCTGGACGCGCCCGCGACGGTCAGGTTCAGCGCCGAGGTCAGCTCGCCCTTGGCCAGCACCCGGATGCCGTCCAGCTTGCGCTTGGTGGCGCCGGCCTCGATCAGCGCGTCCTCGGTCAGGTCAGCGCCGGCGGTCAGCTTGCCTGCGTCGATCATGGACTGCAGCTGGCCCAGGTTGACGACCGCGAACTTCAGCGCGTTCGGCTTGGTGAAGCCGCGCTTGGGCAGGCGGCGGTACAGCGGCATCTGGCCGCCTTCATAGCCGTTCAGCGCCACGCCCGACCGCGAGGTCTGGCCCTTGATGCCGCGGCCGGCGGTCTTGCCCTTGCCCGAACCCGGGCCGCGCGCGACGCGCTTCTTCTTGCGGGTCGCGCCGTCGTTGTCGCGCAGTTCGTTCAGTTTCATGTCGCTTCTCCAATCGCCGGACACATCCCCCGAAGCGATGATGGGGCGGACACGGCATGCGTTGTTCGTGAGTCGTGGCGCGAAGCCACCCGCGGGTCGGTACAGAACCGGCGCCCGCGCGTCAAGTGTGCGTCAGGCGCGTGACAACGCGCCCGCGCGGCCGGTCAGGGCCGGAACAGCACCTTGATCGCGCTGAACGGCATGGCCACCATCTGGGCGGCGCTTTCGTCGGGGACGCCGTCGGGCACCGGCACCAGCCCTTTGGCAGAGGCAAGCACATACTCGGCCCAAGATCCATGGATCCCCGCCGCGGCGACACGGCGGCCGATCATGCCGGTATCCACCCCCTCGCCCACCGCCTCGATGAGGCCCACCGCCTCGGACCCGCCGATCGCGGGCAGGTCGGGCCGATAGCCGTACTGCCCGCGCACGGTGGACAGGTCGTGGTTGTGGATGGGGGTCAGCGTGACCTTCAGCCGCACCTGCCCCGGGCCGGGCTGCGGGTCGGGGCGGTCGGAGAGTTGCAGGACATCGGCGGGATCGCCGAACTGTTCGTGGACGACGGCGCGCATGGGATGTCCCTTCCTTCCGGTCCGCCCGGATCGGCGGCACCTGAAAAGCGAAACGCCCCGGCGAGCCGGGGCGTTCGATGTTTCCTTGCGGAACGTCCGGGTCAGGCGACCGGGATCAGTTCCTGACCTCGACGATCACCGCGAGGTGCGGGATCTTCGCGACCATGCCGCGGACGGCGGGCGTGTCTTCCAGCTCGCGCGTGCGGTTCATCTTGTTCAGGCCCAGACCCGCGAGCGTCGCGCGCTGTTCCTTGGGGCGGCGGATCGGCGAGCCGATCTGCTTGACGACGATGGTACCCATGGATCAGGCCTCCTGCACTTCGGCCGACGTCACCGTCGCATCGGTGCCCGTCTGGGCTTCCGGCGCGCGATCGTGCGACGGCATGATGTCGGCGACCTTCTTGCCGCGACGCTGCGCGACCGAACGGGGCGAGGCTTCCGCCTTGAGACCGTCGATGGTGGCGCGGATCATGTTGTAGGGGTTCTGCGACCCCATCGACTTGGCGACGACGTCCTGGACGCCCAGCATCTCGAACACGGCGCGCATCGGACCACCGGCGATGATGCCGGTCCCCGGGACGGCGGTCCGCATCACGACCTTGCCGGCGCCGTGACGGCCCTCGATGTCGTGGTGCAGCGTCCGGCCGTCGCGCAGCGGCACGCGGATCAGGCCGCGCTTGGCCTGTTCGGTCGCTTTGCGAATCGCTTCCGGCACTTCCTTGGCCTTGCCCTTGCCGAAGCCGACGCGGCCGCGCTGGTCGCCCACGACGACGAGCGCCGCAAAGCCGAAGCGCTTGCCGCCCTTCACCGTCTTGGACACCCGGTTGATCGCGACCAGGCGGTCGGCGAATTCCGGGGTTTCTTCACGCTCTTCACGGCGACCGTCGCGACGGTCCCGGCGTTGTTCACGTTCTGCCATGCGGCATTCCTTATGTCTGGCGCACGGGCGGCGCCGTTGGTGCCGATCCAGGTGGGCCGCCCTGCGACGGGCCGTGCCCCCGGATCATCGGGGTGGCGCGAACGCCACCCGCAGTCATCAGAACTTCAGGCCACCTTCGCGCGCGGCGTCGGCCAGGGCCTTGATCTTGCCGTGGAACAGGAAGCCGCCGCGGTCGAACACGACCTCTTCGACACCCTTGGCGCGGGCCCGCTCGGCCAGCGCCGAGCCGATCTTCGCCGCTGCGTCGACGTTGTTCTTGCCGACGAAGCCCAGGTCCTTTTCCAGCGTGCTGGCCGAAGCCAGCGTGATCCCGTTCGCGTCGTCGATCAGCTGCGCGCTGATGTTCTTGGACGAACGGTGGACGGACAGGCGGGGACGGCCGTTGGACATCGCCCGCAGTTTGTTCCGGACGCGCAGACGGCGCTTCTGGAACAGCTCTCGTTTGTTCAGTGCCATTTGCGTGATCCTTACTTCTTCTTGCCTTCCTTGCGGAAGACTTGCTCACCCTTGTAGCGGATGCCCTTGCCCTTGTAAGGCTCGGGCTTGCGCCACTCGCGGATGTTCGCGGCGACCTGGCCGACCAGCTGCTGGTCGATCCCTTCCACCACGATCTCCGTCTGCTTGGGAGCGGTGATCGTCACGCCCTCGGGCGCCTCGAAGTTGACGTCGTGGCTGTAGCCAAGCGCCAGCTTCAGGACCTTGCCCTGCATGTTCGCACGGTAGCCCACGCCCTGGATCTCCAGCTCCTTGCGGAAGCCGGTGCTGACGCCGGTGGCCAGGTTTTCCACCATCGAGCGGGTCATGCCCCACTGCTGGCGCGCGCGCTTGGACGAGCCGCGGGGGGTGACGGTGACCTTGCCTTCGTCCAGCGACAGGGTGACATCGTCCGTCGCGGTGAACGAACGGGTGCCCTTCGGCCCCTTCACCTCGACGGTCTGACCCTTCACTTCGGCCGTGACGCCCTTGGGCAGTTCGACCGGCTTCTTACCAATCCGAGACATCCTGCCCTCCTTAGAACACGGTGCAGAGGACTTCGCCGCCAACGTTGGCGTTGCGAGCCGCTGCGTCCGACATCACGCCCTTGGGCGTGGAGACGATGGAAACGCCGAGGCCGTTACGGACCGACGGGATTTCCCTGGCGCCTGCATAGACCCGACGACCCGGCTTGGACACGCGGGCAAGCTCGCGGATCACGGGGGTGCCGTCGAAGTATTTCAGGCTGATTTCAAGCTCGGTGTGACCGGCGTCGGTCGTCACCTGTTCGTAGCCGCGGATGTAGCCCTCGGCCTTCAGCACGTCCAGGACCCAGCCGCGAAGCTTGGACGAGGGCGAGCGGACCGTGGACTTGCCGCGCATCTGCGCGTTGCGGATGCGGGTCAGCATATCGCCGAGCGGATCGTTCATCGACATCTGTTACCCCCTTACCAGCTCGACTTGACCATGCCGGGGATCTGGCCCTGCGAGCCGAGCTCGCGCAGCATGATCCGCGACAGGCGCAGCTTGCGGTAATACGCGCGCGGACGCCCGGTCAGCTCGCAGCGATTGTTCAGGCGCGTCGCCGACGAATTGCGCGGCAGTTCGGCAAGCGACAGCGTCGCCTTGAACCGCTCTTCCATCGGGCGTTCCTGGTCGTTGATGATTTCGTTCAGAGCCGCGCGCTTGGAGGCGAACTTCGCCACCATCCGCTCGCGCTTCTTCTGACGTTCGATCATGGATTTCTTAGCCATTATCAGATTCCTCGCGCGATCAGCTGTTGAAGGGCATGTTGAAGTGCTTCAACAGCGCCTTCGCCTCGGCATCGGTCTTGGCCGTGGTCGCGATGATGATGTCCATCCCCAGAACCTCGTCGACCTTGTCGAACTCGATCTCCGGGAACACGATCTGTTCCTTCAGGCCCATGGCGTAGTTGCCGCGGCCGTCGAAGGACGTGCCCTTGACGCCGCGGAAGTCGCGGACGCGGGGCAGCGCGATGTTGATCAGGCGGTCCAGGAATTCGTACATCCGGTCGCCGCGCAGGGTCACCTTGGTGCCCAGCGGCATCTCTTCCCGGACGCGGAAGCCGGCGATCGACTTCTTGGCGTGGGTGATGACGGCTTTCTGACCGGCGATCAGGGACAGTTCCTCGGCGGCCTGCTTGACCTTCTTGGTGTCCTTGACCGCTTCGCCGACGCCCATGTTCAGGACGATCTTGTCCAGGCGCGGGATCTGCATGTCGTTCTTGTAGCCGAACTCTTCCTTCATCGCCGCGCGGACGCGGTCGCGGAACTCGGCCTTCAGACGCGGGGTGTAGCTTGCTTGGTCGAGCATCAGATCACGTCTCCCGTGGTCTTGGCGAAGCGCACCTTCTGGTCGCCTTCCATGCGGAAGCCGACGCGGGTTGCCTTGCCGTTCTTGTCCAGCAGCGCAAGGTTCGACAGGTCGATCGGCATGTTCTTGGGAACGCGGCCGCCCTGGCTGGTCTGCGACTGGCGGGTGTGACGCAGCGCGATGTTCACGCCATCGACCACGGCCTTGTTGTCCTTGGGCATGACCTGCGTGATCTCGCCGGTCTTGCCCTTGTCCTTGCCCGCGAGCACGACGACGGTATCACCCTTCTTGAGCTTGGCAGCCATCACAGCACCTCCGGCGCAAGCGAGATGATCTTCATGAAGTTCTTCGCGCGCAGTTCGCGGACGACCGGCCCGAAGATACGGGTCCCGACCGGCTCGCCCTGGTTGTTCAGGATGACGGCGGCGTTGCGGTCGAAGCGGATGGACGTGCCATCTTCGCGCGACACTTCCTTGGCGGTGCGCACGACGACGGCCTTGCGGACGTCGCCTTTCTTCACGCGGCCGCGCGGGATGGCTTCCTTGACGGAAACGACGATGATGTCGCCGACCGACGCATAGCGACGGTGCGAGCCACCCAGAACCTTGATGCACTGCACCCGGCGAGCGCCGGAGTTGTCAGCAACATCCAGATTGGTCTGCATCTGGATCATTCGGTTTCTCCCGACCTTTGGGGACCGGATGCAGGTCCGGCCCCAGGGTTTCGATCAGTCTTGGTGCGGTTCAGGCCTGAACGGCCTGCGCCTCGTCGGACAGGACGGTCCAGCGCTTGGTCTTGGAAATCGGCGCGCATTCGACGATGCGGACGGTGTCCCCGACCTTGAACTGGTTCTGTGCGTCGTGCGCCCGGTACTTCTTGGACGAACGGACGGTCTTGTGCAGCAGCGGATGCTTGAAGCGGCGCTCGACGAGAACCGTGATGGTCTGCTCGTTCTTGTCGCTGGTCACCTTGCCTTGCAGGATGCGTTTCGGCATGGGTCAAGCTCCTCAGTTCGTCGCGGCCGCGGACGCGGCCTTCTGGTTCATGACGGTCTTGACGCGGGCCACGTCGCGACGCACGGCGCGCATGCGGGCGGTCGATTCAAGCTGGCCGGTCGCCTGCTGGAAGCGCAGGTTGAACGCTTCCTTCTTCAGCGCCACCAGCTGCTCGCGCAGCTGTTCCGGCGTCTTGTCGTTCAGTTCAGCGGCTTTCATGCCGTTTTCCTTTCAACATCACCGGAGGGCCCCAGAAACCTGGGCCACCCTGATTCCCGGTGGAGTTCGAGATGAAGCGTGGCTCATACGGGGTTTCAGCCAACGTGGCAAGGGGAAAGAAGCAAGAAGACTTTAGTCCACCTTGAGTCCATAGCCGTCAGTCGCTGGCGTGGTATGGTTAATCCATGACTAACCGGGATGACAGGTGACGCCCATGAGCGGATCGCGGCAGGTGCCGAGCGGAAGACCTTCCAGGGAGAGAGCGCGGAGCAGAAGGCACTCAGGGCCTTGGCTTGGATGGCCGAGCAGTACTTGGGACGCGATGAAGGCGCACTAGACAACCTGGCTATGAGCTCAGGTGAACTCGCTTTGGAGGTATTGGCCGAACATGGACTCGTGACTTGGCTGCATGGCGGGGTGCGCTTCGCAAGCTGGACCGACGCGGGTCAGAGACTTCTGGATAGGTACGAGTAGCATTTCACACTGAGAACAATGAACGGTAGCTTCGTCCCGCATACCAGTTCCAATGCAAAAAGCCCCGCCGTTTCCGGCGGGGCTTTGCGTAGAATGACTTCGCGTAAGACCTTACCAGTCTTCCCGATGCACGATCCGGGTCAGCACCGGCAGCTTCATCGCGCCGAGGCGGAGCGCCTCGCGGGCGATGTCGTCGCTGACGCCGTCGATCTCGAACATGATCCGGCCGGGGTGGACCCGGGCCGCCCAGAAGTCGATCGAGCCCTTGCCCTTGCCCATCCGCACCTCGGTCGGCTTGGACGAGACCGGGACGTCCGGGAAGATCCGGATCCAGACGCGGCCCTGGCGCTTCATGTGCCGGGTGATCGCGCGGCGGGCCGCCTCGATCTGGCGGGCGGTGACCCGCTCCGGCTCGGTTGCCTTCAGGGCGAACGAGCCGAAGTTCAGGTTGAACCCGCCCTTCGCCTCGCCGTGGATGCGGCCCTTGTGCTGTTTGCGGAACTTGGTCCGTTTCGGTTGCAGCATTTCCCTGTCTCCTTAGCGCGCGTCGCGGTCGCGGCGCGGACCACGCGAGGCCGGGCCTTCCTGCGCCGAGGCGGCGCGGCGCTCGTGGGCCTGCGGGTCGTGTTCCATGATCTCGCCCTTGAAGATCCAGACCTTCACGCCGATGATCCCGTAAGGGGTGGTGGCTTCCGACAGCGCATAGTCGATGTCCGCCCGCAGCGTGTGCAGCGGCACCCGGCCCTCGCGGTACCATTCCGTCCGCGCGATCTCGGCGCCGCCCAGACGGCCGGCGACGTTGACCCGGATCCCCAGCGCACCCATCCGCATCGCGTTCTGGACCGAGCGTTTCATCGCGCGGCGGAACGAGACCCGGCGTTCCAGCTGCTGGGCGATCGATTCCGCCACCAGCTGGGCGTCGAGTTCCGGCTTGCGGACTTCGACGATGTTGAGGTGCAGCTCGCTATCGGTGAACTTTGCGAGCTTGCCGCGCAGGGTTTCGATATCGGCGCCTTTCTTGCCGATGATCACGCCGGGACGAGCGGCGTGGATCGTGACGCGCGCCTTCTTGTGCGGGCGTTCGATGATCACGCGGCTGATGCCGGCCTGCTTGGCGTCATCGTGGATGAACTCGCGGATCTTGAGATCCTCGAGCAGCAGCTTGCCGTAGTCCTTGTCGTCTGCATACCACCGGCTGTCCCAGGTGCGGTTGACCTGGAGGCGCATCCCGATGGGGTTGACCTTCTGTCCCATTACGCGTGCTCCTCGACGGCGGCTTCAGGGGTGGCGGTGGCTTCGGCCTGCCGGCTGGACGCGGTGCGCTTCTGCAGCTTCGCGGCCTTCTTGGCGGCTTCGGCGGCGGCCAGATCGACCTCCCGCACCTTGATGGTGATTTCCGAGAACGGCTTCATGATCTTGCCGAACCGGCCCCGCGCACGCGGACGGCCGCGCTTGAGGACCATGTTCTTGCCGACCCACGCCTCGGCGACGACCAGGTTGTCGACGTCCAGGTTGTGGTTGTTCTCGGCGTTGGCGATGGCCGACTGCAGGCACTTCTTGACGTCGCCCGCGATCCGGCGCTTCGAGAAGGTGAGGTCGGCCAGCGCCTTGTCCACCTTCTTGCCGCGGATCATGGCGGCGACCAGGTTCAGCTTCTGCGGCGAGGTGCGCAGCATCTTGGTCTTGGCGAACGCCTCGTTCTCCGCCACGCGGCGCGGATTGTTTTCCTTACCCATGGGGATTACTTCCTCTTCGCTTTCTTGTCGGCCGCGTGACCATAATAGGTCCGGGTCGGCGAGTATTCACCGAACTTCTGGCCGATCATCTCTTCGCTGACGGCAACGGGGATGTGCTTGTGCCCGTTGTAGACGGCGAAGGTCAGGCCGACGAACTGCGGCAGGATGGTCGAACGACGCGACCAGATCTTGATGACGTCCGACTTGCCGGATTCGCGGGCCTTTTCGGCCTTGCGAAGGACATAGGCGTCGACGAACGGCCCCTTCCAGATAGAACGTGCCATGGATCAGCGCCCCTTCTTCGCGTGACGCGACCGCAGGATGTACTTGTCGGTCGACTTGTTGCTGCGGGTCTTCTTGCCCTTGGTGGGCTTGCCCCACGGGGTCACCGGGTGACGCCCGCCCGAGGTGCGGCCTTCACCACCGCCGTGCGGGTGGTCGATCGGGTTCATCGCGACGCCGCGGACGGTCGGGCGGACGCCCATGTGCCGCTTGCGGCCGGCCTTGCCGAGGTTCTGGTTCGAGTGGTCGGCGTTCGACACCGCACCGATCGTCGCCATGCATTCCTGGCGCACCAGACGCAGCTCGCCCGAGGACAGGCGGATCTGCGCGTAGCCGCCGTCACGGCCGACGAACTGGGCGTAGGTGCCGGCCGAGCGCGCGATCTGGCCGCCCTTGCCGGGCTTCAGCTCGACGTTGTGAACGATCGTGCCGATCGGCATGCCGGAAAACGGCATCGCGTTGCCCGGCTTGATGTCGGCGCGGGCCGCGGCCACGACCTTGTCGCCGATCGCGAGGCGCTGCGGGGCGATGATGTACGCCTGCTCGCCGTCCTCGTAGCGGATCAGGGCGATGAACGCGGTGCGGTTCGGGTCGTATTCGATCCGTTCCACGGTCGCGGACACGTCGAACTTGCGACGCTTGAAGTCGACGACGCGGTAGAGCCGTTTCGCCCCGCCGCCCTTGTGCCACATCGTGACGCGTCCGGTGTTGTTCCGGCCACCCGTCTTGGTCAGACCCTCGGTCAGGGTCTTCACGGGGCGGCCTTTCCAAAGCTCCGAACGGTCGATCAGAACCAGCCCACGCTGGCCAGGCGTCGTCGGTTTATACGACTTGAGTGCCATGCTTTCTGTCTTCCGTTGCCTTGGACCAAAGGTCCGTTTCAGTCGCGGACCGGAAGGTCCGTTTCAGTCGAAAGCCGCGCGGCCCCGGCTAGGCAGGGCCGCGCGGTCGGTCGTCAAAGACCGGTGTTCACGTCGATCGTGTTGCCGGCTTCCAGCGAGACGTAGGCTTTCTTGACGTCGCTGCGGACGCCGGGGCGGCCGCGGAAACGCTTGGTCTTGCCCTTCGTGATGGTGGTGTTGACCGCCTTCACCTTGACGCCGAACAGCGCCTCGACCGCGTTCTTGATCATCGGCTTGGTGGCCGATTTCGCGACCTGGAACACCACTGCGTTCGAGGTCTCGCCGGTCAGCGTCGCCTTTTCGGTGATGATCGGCTTGACGATCACGTCGTAATGCTCGGGCTTGTTGCGATCCGTCGCGCTCATTTCAGTCGAGCCTCCAGGGCTTCGACACCCGCGCGCGTGATCACCAGCGTGTCGCGCTTGAGGATGTCATAGACGTTGGCGCCCATCGAGGGCAGCACATCCACGCCTTCCAGGTTGCGGGCGGCGCGGGCGAAGTTCTCGTTCACGTCGGCGCCATCGATGACCAGGACGCGCTTCCAGCCCTGTTCCTTGACCGCCTTCGCCACCGCCGCGGTCTTGGCGGCGCCGAAGTCGAGGTTGTCGAGGATCACCAGCTCACCCGACGCGGCTTTCGCCGACAGGGCGTGCTTGAGGCCAAGCGCGCGCACCTTCTTGGGCAGGTCGAACGCATGCGAACGCGGGACCGGGCCCTTGTAGACGCCACCCTTGCGGAAGATCGGCGCCTTGCGGGACCCGTGGCGTGCGCCGCCGGTGCCCTTCTGGCGATAGATCTTCTTGGTCGAATACGACACGTCGGACTTGCCGAGGGTCGAGTGCGTGCCCTGCTGCGCCTTCGCGCGCTGCCAGCGGACCACACGGTGCAGAAGGTCCGCGCGCGGCTCCAGCCCGAAGATCTCGTCGGACAGGTCGATGTCCCCGGCGGTGCCCGCGGACAGAGAAATCACGTTGAGTTTCATTCCTTGTCTCCTTCGGGCGCGGCGTCGGCGTCGGCGGCAGGAGCGTTCGCGGCTTCAGCCTCGGCAGCGGCGATCGCGGCGGCTTCGGCCTCGGCGGCGGCCTGACGCGCGGCTTCCTCTTCGGCGGCGGCGGCAGCGGCGGCTTCCTCGGCCAGACGGCGAGCTTCCTCTGCCATCGAGCGCAGGCCGGCGGGGTAGATCACGTTCTCGGGGACCGCTTTCTTGACGGCATCCTTGATCGTGACCCAGCCACCCTTGGAGCCGGGGACCGAGCCCTTGACCATGATGAGCCCACGGTCGGCATCGGTGCGGACGACCTGCAGGTTCTGCGTGGTCACGCGCACGGCGCCCATGTGGCCGGCCATCTTCTTGCCCTTGAACACCTTGCCCGGATCCTGGCACTGCCCGGTCGAGCCGTGCGAGCGGTGGCTGACCGACACACCGTGCGAGGCGCGCAGGCCGCCGAAGTTGTGCCGCTTCATGGCACCGGCGAAGCCTTTACCGATCGAGGTGCCGGCCACGTCGACGTACTGCCCGGCGAAGTAGTGGTCGGCGGTGATTTCCTCACCGACGTTGATCATGTTCTCCGCGGCGACGCGGAACTCGGCGATCTTGCGCTTGGGGGCGACGTTCGCTTTCGCGAAGTGGCCGCGCATCGGCGCCGACACGCGCTTGGCCTTCGCCTCGCCCGCGCCCAGCTGGACGGCGACATAGCCATCGCGCTCGGCGGTGCGTTGGGCGACGACCTGCAGGTTGTCGAGGTGAAGAACGGTAACGGGCACCTGACGCCCGTCTTCCAGGAACAGCCGGGTCATGCCCAGCTTCTTGGCGATAAGACCAGTCCGCAGCATGATGACCCCCTCAGACCTTGATCTCGACGTCCACGCCGGCGGCGAGGTCGAGCTTCATCAGGGCGTCCACGGTCTGCGGCGTGGGATCGACGATGTCCAGCAGGCGCTTGTGCGTGCGGATTTCCCACTGGTCGCGGGATTTCTTGTCGATGTGCGGGCCGCGAAGTACGGTGAACTTCTGGATCTTGTTCGGCAGCGGGATCGGGCCGCGCACCTGCGCGCCGGTCCGCTTGGCGGTGTTGACAATTTCCAGCGTGCTGGCATCGAGCACGCGATAGTCAAACGCCTTGAGCCGGATACGAATGGTCTGGCTTTGCATCAAAGCATCCCTCTTTCGGGGATTTCAGTCGAGAGGCTGACGACACACCACGCGGCGCCAGCATCGGACCTTGGTATAGAAAAACCGCAAGGCCGCCCCCATAGCGGGCGGCCCTGGCGGATGCAACCGATTCTGTGGGGACCGGCGGCGATGGGGGTGTATGGAGCGCTGCACTATCCTTGTCAACAACTGCGTGTTAACGGTTTCACAATTCATCGAGCTGATGAACGGAGGATCAGATTTGCCAGTTCCCGTACGCCAGGGTGACGTTGACGCGCTATGTGGTATCTACGCCCTCATGAACCTTCAACGGTTACAGCGCGATGTAGAAACCGATCCTCGAGATGTTGAGGAAGATGGTCTTTCCGTCGAGGCGGAATTTTTCGTCCGCGCCCTCCACGCTGTTGCGAGTGATACCGAGGGCGACCTCGTGAAAACCGTTACCGAGGGTTTGGACGCGATGGACTTGATCTGGCTCTCGACCCAACTTGGGGGCCCAAAGTTCAAGGAAGTCTCGCCCGCCACGATTGAGTCCGTGGCGAATTTGCTGAGTAAGAACAAGGGCGTGATCGTGTATTTCGAGGGCGATGACTTTACGCACTACTCGGTCGCGCTGAGTGCCGACGAGAAAACGGGTTCCTTGACACTATTTGATAGCTGGGAGTTTGAACAGTTCTCCGGAGGCACACTGGTCCGTCAGGGCGGCGGACCTTCCGTCATTAGCGTGAGAATGACGAAAGTCCTGGCCACTTAAACGCCCAAGTCAGAAAACTACCTGTCCCTTCCAAGGACGGGCTTTGCATCGTTGCGGTGGGGCGCCGCCAGGACGCCCCCCCCTTAGCTTACGCGATGATCTTCGACACCACGCCCGCGCCCACGGTGCGGCCGCCCTCGCGGATGGCGAACCGCAGCTTCTCTTCCATCGCGATCGGGGCGATCAGCTCGACCTCGAACTTCAGGTTGTCGCCCGGCATCACCATCTCGGTGCCCTCGGGCAGCTTCACCGTCCCGGTCACGTCCGTCGTGCGGAAGTAGAACTGCGGGCGGTAGTTCGCGAAGAACGGCGTGTGGCGGCCGCCTTCTTCCTTGGTCAGGATATAGGCCTCGGCCTCGAACTTGGTGTGCGGGTTCACCGATTTCGGCTTGCACAGCACCTGCCCACGTTCCACGCCATCACGGTCGATGCCGCGCAGCAGGACGCCGACGTTGTCGCCCGCCTCGCCGCGATCCAGCAGCTTGCGGAACATCTCGACGCCGGTGCAGGTCGTCTTCTTGGTGTCGCGGATGCCCACGATCTCCAGTTCGTCGCCGACGTTCACAGCCCCGCGCTCGATCCGGCCGGTCACCACCGTGCCGCGGCCCGAGATCGAGAACACGTCCTCGATCGGCAGCAGGAACGGCTGGTCCACGGCGCGCTCGGGCGTCGGGATGTATTCGTCGACCGCCGCGATCAGCGCGCGGATCGAGTTCTCGCCGATCTCGGCGTCGCGGCCTTCCATCGCCGCCAGGGCCGAGCCCTTGACGATCGGGATGTCGTCGCCCGGGTAGTCGTAGGAGGACAGCAGCTCGCGCACCTCCATCTCGACCAGCTCCAGCAGCTCTTCGTCATCCACCTGGTCGACCTTGTTGAGGTAGACGACCATGTAGGGGATGCCGACCTGGCGGCCCAGCAGGATGTGCTCGCGCGTCTGCGGCATCGGGCCGTCGGCAGCGTTCACGACCAGGATCGCGCCGTCCATCTGCGCCGCGCCGGTGATCATGTTCTTCACGTAGTCGGCGTGGCCGGGGCAGTCCACGTGCGCGTAGTGGCGGGTGTCCGATTCGTATTCCACGTGCGCGGTCGAGATCGTGATCCCGCGCGCCTTTTCCTCGGGCGCGCCGTCGATCTGGTCGTAGGCCCGGAACTCGCCGAAGTACTTCGTGATCGCCGCCGTCAGCGTCGTCTTGCCGTGGTCGACGTGACCGATCGTCCCGATGTTGACGTGCGGTTTCGTCCGTTCGAATTTTGCCTTTGCCATTGCAAAGCTCCTTCAAAATGTCTGGTGAAGGCCGGGCGGGGAACGACCCCCGCCCAGGCGCATCAGGCGTATTTCTTCTGGATCTCGTCCGAGATGTTCTGCGGCACGGCGTCGTAGTGGTCGAACTGCATCGTGAACACCGCGCGGCCCGAGGACATGGAGCGCAGGTTGTTGATGTAGCCGAACATGTTGGCCAGCGGGACCATCGCGTCGATGACGTTGGCGTTGCCGCGGCTGTCCTGCCCGCGGACCATGCCGCGACGGCTGGTCAGGTCGCCGATGATCGAACCCGTGTATTCCTCGGGCGTGACCACCTCGACCTTCATGATCGGTTCCAGCAGCTTCGCGCCGGCCTTTTTCAGGCCCTCACGCATTGCCGCGCGCGACGCGATCTCGAACGCCAGCACCGACGAGTCGACGTCGTGGTAGGCGCCGTCGATCAGCGCGACCTTGAAGTCGATGACCGGGAAGCCCGCCAGCGGACCGGAGTCCATGACCGACTTGATCCCCTTTTCGACACCCGGGATGTATTCCTTGGGCACCGCACCGCCGACGACCTTGGATTCGAACGTGTAGCCTTCGCCGGGTTCGGTCGGGTCGATCTGCAGCTTGATGCGGGCGAACTGGCCCGTGCCGCCGGTCTGCTTCTTGTGGGTGTAGTCGATTTCCGCCGGCTGCGAGATGGTCTCGCGGTAGGCCACCTGCGGGGCGCCGATGTTCGCCTCGACCTTGAACTCGCGACGCATGCGGTCGACGAGGATGTCGAGGTGAAGTTCGCCCATGCCCTTCATGATGGTCTGGCCCGATTCCAGATCGGTCTCGACGCGGAACGAGGGGTCTTCGGCAGCCAGGCGCTGAAGGGCGAGGCCCATCTTTTCCTGGTCGGCCTTGGATTTCGGTTCCACGGCGATCTCGATCACCGGTTCCGGGAAGGTCATCGTTTCAAGCACGACCGCCTTGTTGGGATCGCAGAGCGTGTCCCCGGTCGTGGTTTCCTTCAGACCGGCCAGCGCGATGATGTCGCCCGCGAAGGCTTCGTCGATTTCCTCGCGGTTGATGGCGTGCATCATCATCATGCGGCCGACGCGCTCGCGCTTGCCCTTGGTCGAGTTCATCATCTGGTCGCCCTTCTTCAGCGCGCCCGAATAGATGCGCGTGAAGGTCAGCGAGCCGACGAAGGGGTCGTTCATGATCTTGAACGCCAGCGCCGAGAAGGGTTCCGTGTCCTCGGCCTTGCGGACGATGTTGCGGGTTTCCGTCTCGTCGTCGGGGGCGAAGCCCAGCAGGTCGGGAACATCGGTCGGGGCCGGCAGGTAGTCGATGACCGAGTTCAGCAGCGGCTGCACGCCCTTGTTCTTGAAGGACGAGCCGGCCGTCACCGGGAAGAACGACAGCGACAGCGTGCCCTTGCGCAGCAGGCCGCGCAGGGTGTCGACGTCGGGTTCGTTGCCGTCGAGATAGGCTTCCATCGCGGCGTCGTCCTGTTCGACCGCGAGTTCGATCATCTTGCCGCGCCATTCTTCGGCGAGGTCCTGCAGCTCTTCGCGGATCGGCTGGCGGATCCAGGACGCGCCCAGATCCTCGCCCTTCCAGACCCACTCTTCCATCTTCACCAGATCGACTATGCCTTCCAGCTTGTCCTCGGCGCCGATCGGCAGCGCGATCGGGCACGGTGTGCCGCCGGTGCGGTCCTTGATCATCTCGACGCACTTGAAGAAGTCCGCGCCGATCTTGTCCATCTTGTTGACGAACACGATCCGCGGAACCTTGTAGCGGTCGGCCTGGCGCCAGACGGTTTCGGTCTGCGGCTCGACGCCGGCGTTGGCGTCCAGCAGGCAGATCGCGCCGTCAAGCACCGCCAGCGAACGCTCGACCTCGATGGTGAAGTCCACGTGGCCGGGGGTGTCGATGATGTTGAAGCGGTACTTGGTGGCCGACGCGGTGTCGGTCGACGGGTCTTCCTGACGCTGCCAGAAGGTGGTGGTGGCAGCAGAGGTGATGGTGATCCCCCGCTCCTGCTCCTGCTCCATCCAGTCCATCGTCGCGGCACCTTCGTGCACTTCGCCGATCTTGTGGGACTTGCCGGTGTAATAAAGGATGCGCTCGGTTGTCGTGGTCTTGCCCGCGTCGATGTGGGCCATGATCCCGAAGTTGCGATAGCGCGGAAGCGGATATTCGCGTGCCATGAGCTTTCCTTACCAGCGGTAGTGGCTGAACGCCTTGTTAGCGTCGGCCATCTTGTGGGTGTCTTCGCGCTTCTTCACCGCGGTGCCGCGGTTGTTGACGGCATCGGCAAGCTCGCCCGCAAGGCGCTCTTCCATGGTGTTCTCGTTGCGCTTCTTGGCGGCGTCGATCAGCCAGCGGATGCCGAGCGCCTCGCGGCGGATCGGACGCACTTCGACCGGGACCTGGTAGGTGGCACCGCCGACGCGGCGCGAGCGCACCTCGACCGAGGGTTTCACGTTGTCGAGGGCCTCGTGAAAGACCTCGATCGGCTCGCGCTTGAGGCGGGTCTGAACGCGGTCGAGCGCGTTGTAGACGATCGTTTCGGCGATGGATTTCTTGCCATCGACCATCAGGTTGTTCATGAATTTGGTCAGCACGCGATCGCCATACTTGGCGTCGGGCAGGACTTCGCGCTTTTCAGCGGCGTGACGACGGGACATCTATCTAAACCCTCACTTCGGACGCTTGGCGCCGTATTTCGAACGACGCTGACGACGATCTTTGACGCCCTGGGTATCCAGAACACCGCGCAGGATGTGGTAGCGCACACCGGGAAGGTCTTTCACCCGGCCGCCGCGGATCAGCACGACGCTGTGTTCCTGCAGGTTGTGCTTTTCACCGGGAATGTAGCTGATGACCTCGAACCCGTTGGTCAGCCGCACCTTGGCGACTTTCCGCATGGCCGAGTTCGGCTTTTTCGGCGTCGTGGTATAGACGCGCGTGCAAACGCCGCGCTTCTGAGGGTTTCCCTGAAGGTGCTGCGATTTGGATCGCTGCACTTTCGGCTGCCGCGGTTTGCGGATCAGCTGTTGGATCGTCGGCATTCGGTTCCCCGCCTTGCTTTGCGATACTCGCACCCGGGCTGTGGTGCGCTACTTCTCGACAGCATTCTGCGCCCATCGCAAAACGCCAAACCCATCCGACCCCGCGCGCGGGATGGACGGGCCTAAATCCAGAGGATCGGGGCTGGTTCGGCCCGGATCGTGACCACGGAAAGGTTCTGGGCACCCCACGGTTTCCCGTCGGGTGCTGGCGCATATAGGGAGAATCGCCGGTGCTGTCAACGCAGGGGTGTGCGCGCCGTCAGCCGGGCAGCGTCGCGGCCCCCGCCCGCAGCGCCGGCAGGTCGATGCGGAACCGGTCGGCCAGGATCGCGTCCACACCGTCCGCGGGCACCGGCCATTCGTAGCCCGCGCCGACCGCGCCCGAATCGTTGTCGCCGTGGATCAGCCGCACGAAGCGCGGCTGCGCCGGCAGGACCAGCCCCGGCATGCTCAGCGCCAGCTTCCAATGCGGGAAATGCACGGCCGTCCGCCGCACGTCGGGCTTGAGATAGATCGTCAGCGCGGCCGAGGCGTTGGCGATCATGCGCGGCTGGACCGCGATCCCGCCCGCGTCGGCGGTCAGGACGAAGCCGCGCGGATAGTCGATCGACACCCTGCGCGAGCGGCGGAACACCGGCTGGGCCAGCGCGAAATCGGCCCGCGCCTTGGCGACGTAGTCCACGGCCACCGCGTCGTCGTCGTCGTGCCGGAAATGGGCGATCACGTCCGCCTCCGCCTCGACATGGGGCGCGATCGCCTGCAAGCAGGCGTCCAGATGCGCCTCGACCGGATCGACGAGCGCCAGCCGCAGTTGCGGCGCCGTCGCGGCCAGGTCGCGCAGCCGGTCCAGCAAGGGCGCGGGCAGATCGGGGCCGGTCATCACGACCAGCGTGAAATCCGGGTCGGTCTGGGCCAGCAGGCCGGGCAGCGCCACATGCTCGAACCAGAACCAGCGGCGGGCCAGGCGGGCGGGGTCGTAAAGATACGCCCGCCGCTCCTCGATCGTCGGATGATCGGTCTGGAACCCGCCACCGCCCAGATAGGAAAACCGGCACAGTCCGAGGACCTGCACCCGCATCAGCCGGCGACCCGCCGCAGCCGCTGTTCGCGCCAGATCGAATACAGGCCCGCCGCCGCGATCAGCGCCGCGCCAATCAGCGTCATCCCGTCCGGCCGCTCGCCGAAGATGAAGAACCCCAGCGTTCCGGCCGAGATCAGCGAGACATAGCGGAACGGCGACACGAACCCGACCTCGCCCACCCGCATCGTCGCCACGCCCGCGATGTAGCCCACGGTCAGGAACGCCGCCGCCAGCGCCAGCAGCCCAAGCTCGCCCGCGGCGGGCATCCGCCACGGCTCGGTCGGCATCACCAGCGAGATCAGCGTGACCGCGAGCGCCGCCTGGAACGCGATGGTGCTGGTCTGGATTTCCGGTCCCAGCGCGCGGGTCAGCAGGTCGCGCACGAGGATCAGGACGACCGATCCCATGGCGACCAGCGACCAGACGTCGAAGGACGCCGATCCCGGGCGGACGATCATCGCCACGCCGATCATCCCCACGCCCACCGCCGCAAGCCGCCGCGCCCCCAGCCGTTCGCGATAGACGACGGCGGCCGCCAGCATGATGAGCAGCGGCAGCGATTGCAGGATCGCCACCAGCGTTCCCAGCGGCATCGACTGCAGCGCCTTGAGGTACAGCACCGTGGACCCGACCTCGGCCGCCGCGCGCGCCACCAGCACGAGGCGATCCCGCGCCGCATGCGGCCACCAGAGAACACCGCCGTCGCGGCGCGCGACCAGCGACAGCAGCGCCAGGATCATCACGCCGCGGATCAGCATCGCCTGCGACAGCGGCAGGGTCTGGCTGGCTAGCTTGATGAGCGAGTCGTTGGTGGTGAAGGCGATGGTCGAAATCACCATCAGCGCCGCGCCGTGCAGGTTGTCCCCCTCGCGCGTGCGGGCGCGGGGCGCGGAGGCCGGACGCAAACGGCGACTGACGGAGAGGAGCGGCGCGCGCATGGGTCAGGTCACGGGGCGGCGGCTGCGGCTTGTCGGGGGAAACGCCGGCGCAACCCGCCCCGGCAGGACAACCCCCGACCGGGCACCCCGCGTCACTCGTTCGACCGACCTTCGCACTTCGGCACCATCGCAGCTGAGCATGCCCGAAAACCCGGGTCGGCCACCGCTACCCTTCGCCCGGCTGCTGCGCAAGCGGTGACCGACTGGGTCGGCGCCCCGCCCGGGGGCCGAGCGGCGCCGGTCCGATCAGCTGCGGATCAGTTCGCGGCCCAGTCCACCGCGGCGGTGCGGCTGCCATCGGCGACATAGGCCGTGACGATCTCGGCCACGCGGCCGCGCGACAGGACCTGGTTGGCGGGAACCAGGACGGACTGACCGGCCGAGACGACCTCGACCTCGCCGGTCTCGCCCGGGCCCTTTTCCTCGGCGACCCAGCCCTCGCCGGCCTCGTCGTCCCACAGGCTCGCCAGATAAGCGCCGGGCCCGCCCGACACCATCAGGTTCGCGCCCTCGCCGCGCTCATAGGTGATCGACGTCACCTCGCGCCCGTCCAGCTGGTCCAGTGCAGCCGCCGCGTCGTCGGCGGTCGCGATCTCGCGGTTGTCGGTCAGGACCGAAGTCCCTTCGAAACGTTCGATATAAGCCTGCATTGCCTACCGCGTCGGGGTGAAAGTCTGCGTGCCGGACGGACTATGGACGACAAGCTCGTCCACGCCAAGGTTGCGCGCCAGCGAGCGCATGCCGCCGTTCTGGCCGCACGACCGGCACAGGTCGCGGTCCACCCACATCTCGGCCCGGCCGCCGTTCATCCGCGCGGTGCCGTTCAGGCCCTGCTGGATCACGTCGGCCTCGGCGTGGGTGCGGGTCTGCGCATTCACGCGGTCCAGCGTCACGTTGGTGCGCGGGTTCTGGACGCTGCTGTTGACGCCGAAATAGTTCTCGCCGCGAAGCCGCAGCATGGCAGTGGTCGAAGTGTCGCCGGCCGATCCGGCGGCGGGCAGGCCACGGCGCGCGCGTTCCGCCGCAAGTTCGGTCATGCCGTGGGCGCGGCCCAGCAGCTGGCCCGGCGCCTTGTCGAACCGCGCGACCGCGTCCTTGAGGCCCTGCACGCTGTCCTTCACGCCCTGCGGCAGCTTGTCGAGAAGCCCCTGCGGGATGTCCTGCAGCGCCTTTGCGATCTTGCCCATCGCGCCTTCCAGCGCGTTCTTGACCGCCGGGTTGCCGGCCGCCTTGTCCGCGATCTTGCCCAGCGTCTCGACATAGCGGCCGAGCTTGCCGAACTTGGCGAGGTCCCCGACCCCGGGGATGATCGCCACGCCCGACAGCGCCGCGCCCAGGAAGTCGCCCCGACCCAGCGAAATGAGCGCATTGGCCCCGTCCGACACCGGCGTCGGATCGAAGATCCCGACGATGTCGAGACCGATCTGCGTCAGGTCCAGCGCAAGGTCGCTGTCGATCCCCTGCGGGGTCGAGCGTTGCGGGCTGCCCGGCTGGTTGGCGGTCGGTGCGTGCGGCTCGGGCGCCGGGCGGGCCGGGACGTTGCCACCTTGCCTGATCGGGTTGACCATCTTGCGTGCTCCGCGATTGGCGATTCGTGGAAAGGTTAACAACTGACGGCGCCGCTTGTGTGACAATCGGGCTCGCTAACACCGGATCGGCGGCTGATTGCCGATCCCCAGGACGATGACGCCGGACCCGGCGCGGCACGAAAAAGGGCCCGGCGTCGCCGCCGGGCCCCCTTATCGATCATGCCGAAGCGATCATTCCTCGGGCGAGGTGATCACGTCGTCGATGTTCATCGCCTGCACCTCGGGCGAGGACTGGACCGGGGCCGCCAGCGCCGCCGCGGCCTCGGCTTCGGCCCGGCGCATCTCGATGACATCCTTGTCGCGGCCCTCGGCGATGGCGTTGATCCGGTGCGTCGCGCCGCCGGTGCCGGCCGGGATCAGCCGGCCGACGATGACGTTTTCCTTGAGGCCCACCAGCTTGTCGCGCTTGCCCTGGACCGACGCCTCGGTCAGCACCCGCGTGGTTTCCTGGAACGACGCCGCCGAGATGAAGCTGCGCGTCTGCAAGCTCGCCTTGGTGATGCCGAGCAGGACCGGCTCGCCCTGTGCGGGGCGGCCGCCGCGGGCCTCGATCTTGGCGTTCTCTTCCTGGAACTCCTCGCGGTCGATGTGTTCCCCCTTCAGCAGCGTGGTGTCGCCGCTGTCGAGGATCTCGATCTTCTGCAGCATCTGGCGGACGATCACCTCGATGTGCTTGTCGTTGATCTTCACACCTTGCAGTCGATAGACGTCCTGCACCTCGTCGATCAGGTAGTCGGCCAAGGCCTCGATCCCCATGATCCGCAGGATGTCGTGCGGGGCGGGGTTGCCGTCCATGATGTACTCACCCTTCTGCACGAAGTCGCCTTCCTGCACCGGGATGTGCTTGCCTTTCGGCACCATGTATTCGACCGGCTCAAGGGTCTCGTCGGTGGGCTGGATCATGATCCGGCGCTTGTTCTTGTAGTCCTTGCCGAACTTCACCGTGCCGTCGATTTCCGCGATGATCGCGTGGTCCTTGGGACGGCGCGCCTCGAACAGTTCCGCCACGCGGGGAAGACCCCCGGTGATGTCCTTGGTCCGTGCGCCCTCGCGCGGGATCCGCGCGATCACGTCGCCCGCGCGGATTTCCTGCCCGTCCTCGATCGACAGCACCGCGTCCACCGACATCGGATAGCTGACCGGGTTGCCCTGTTCGTTGCGGACCGGCTCGCCGTTCTCGTCCATGACGATGATCTCGGGCTTGAGGTCGTTGCCTTTCGGCGCCGACCGCCAGTCCGTGACGATCTTCTGGGTCATGCCGGTCGCGTCGTCGGTCTCATCCCGGACCGAAAGGCCCGACAGAAGATCGACGAAGCGCGCGATACCGGCCTTCTCGGCGATGATCGGCAGGGTGTAGGGGTCCCATTCGAACAGCTTGCCGCCCCGCGCGACCTTGTCGCCGTCGCGGACCAGCAGCTTCGAGCCGTAGAACAGCTTGTGCGTGGCCAGCGCCGTGCCCTGGTCGTTCAGGACATGCAGCTGCATCGTCCGGCTGGTCACGATCAGCTCGCCGCCCGCGTTTTCCAGCACGGCCGTGTTCTCGAACTTCACGGTGCCGTCCTGGTTCGCCGCGACGAACGACTGCTGACCGCCCTGCGCGATACCGCCGATGTGGAAGGTCCGCATCGTCAGCTGCGTGCCGGGTTCGCCGATCGACTGCGCGGCGATGATGCCCACCGCCTCGCCGATGTTGACCAGCGTCCCGCGGGCAAGATCGCGACCGTAGCACAGCGCGCAGATCCCGTCGTCGGATTCGCAGGTCAGCGCCGAGCGGATGCGGACGGTCGTCACGCCGGCCGCTTCCACGGCATCGGCCTTGCGCTCGTCGATCAGCTCGTTGTGGGCGACGATGACCTCGTCCGAACCCGGGACCAGCACGTCCTCGGCCGCGACACGGCCCAGGATGCGCTCGCTCAGCGGCGCGATGACCTCGCCGTCGTTGACGGCCGCCGACGCGGTAATCGCCCGGTCGGTGCCGCAGTCGTGGTCGCGGATGATGCAGTCCTGCGCCACGTCCACCAGACGGCGAGTCAGGTAGCCCGAGTTCGCGGTCTTCAGCGCGGTGTCCGACAGACCCTTCCGGGCGCCGTGGGTCGAGTTGAAGTATTCAAGAACGGTCAGACCTTCCTTGAAGTTCGAGATGATCGGCGTCTCGATGATCTCGCCCGAGGGCTTGGCCATCAGGCCGCGCATCCCGCCAAGCTGCTTCATCTGGCTGACCGAACCCCGGGCGCCCGAGTGCGCCATCATGTAGACGCTGTTGGGTTCCGCCTCGGCGCCGTTCTCGTCGCGCTTGCTGGACGAGATCGTGGACATCATCGATTCCGTCACGCGGTCGTTGCACTTCGACCACGCGTCCACGACCTTGTTGTACTTCTCGCCCTGGGTGATGAGGCCGTCGAGGTACTGCTGCTCGAACTCCTTCACCTGGTCCTGGACCTCGCCCACGATGTCCCACTTGTTGTCGGGGACGACCATGTCGTTCTTGCCGAACGAGATGCCGGCGCGGAACGCCTCGCGGAAGCCCATGCCCATGATCTGGTCGCAGAAGATCACCGATTCCTTCTGCCCGCAGTAGCGGTAAACGGTGTCGATGACGTTCTGGACGTCCTTCTTGCGCAGCAGGCGGTTGACCAGGCTGAACGGCGCCTTGGCGTTCTTGGGCAGAAGCGCGCCCAGACGGATCCGGCCGGCGGTCGTCTCGAACCGTTCGACGACTTCGTTGCCGTCCTCGTCGATCTGGGTCAGTCGCGCGGTGATCTTGGCGTGCAGGTGCAGCGCGCCCGCGGCCATCGCGTGCTCGACCTCGTCCACGCTGCCGAACGCCATCCCCTCGCCGGGCATGCCGTCGCGCTGCATGGTGGTGTAGTAAAGGCCAAGGACCATGTCCTGCGACGGCACGATGATCGGCGCGCCGTTGGCGGGCGACAGCACGTTGTTCGTGGACATCATCAGGACGCGCGCTTCCAGCTGCGCCTCGAGGCTCAGCGGGACGTGCACGGCCATCTGGTCGCCGTCGAAGTCGGCGTTGAAGGCCGAACAGACCAGCGGGTGCAGCTGGATCGCCTTGCCTTCGATCAGGATCGGCTCGAACGCCTGGATGCCCAGACGGTGCAGCGTCGGCGCGCGGTTCAGCAGCACCGGGTGTTCGCGGATCACCTCGTCCAGGATGTCCCAGACCTCGGGGCGTTCCTTTTCGACCAGCTTCTTGGCCTGCTTGACGGTGGACGAATAGCCCTTGGCTTCCAGCCGCGAATAGATGAACGGCTTGAACAGCTCCAAGGCCATCTTCTTGGGCAGCCCGCACTGGTGCAGCTTCAGTTCCGGCCCGGTCACGATGACCGAGCGGCCCGAAAAGTCCACGCGCTTGCCTAGAAGGTTCTGGCGGAACCGGCCCTGCTTGCCCTTCAGCATGTCCGACAGCGACTTAAGCGGGCGCTTGTTGTTGCCCGTGATGACGCGACCGCGACGGCCGTTGTCGAACAGCGCATCGACCGATTCCTGCAGCATCCGCTTTTCGTTGCGGACGATGATGTCGGGCGCGCGCAGTTCGATCAGGCGCTTCAGGCGGTTGTTGCGGTTGATGACCCGGCGGTAGAGGTCGTTCAGGTCGGACGTGGCGAACCGGCCGCCGTCCAGCGGGACCAGCGGGCGCAGTTCGGGCGGGATGACCGGGATGACCGTCATCACCATCCACTCGGGACGGTTGCCCGATTCCAGGAACGACTCGACGATCTTCAGCCGCTTGATGATCTTCTTGGGCTTCAGCTCGCCGGTGGCTTCCTTCAGCTCCTCGCGCAGTTGGTCGGCGGTCGCCTGCAGGTCGATGTTGGCCAGCATCTCGCGGATCGCCTCGGCGCCGATGTTGGCGGTAAAGGCGTCGGCGCCGAACTGGTCCTGCGCGTCGAGGAACTCTTCCTCGGACAGCAGCTGGCCGTAGCTGAGGTCGGTCAGACCCGGCTCGATGACCACGTAGTTTTCAAAGTAGAGGATGCGTTCCAGATCGCGCAGCGTCATGTCCAGCATCAGGCCGATGCGCGAGGGCAGCGACTTGAGGAACCAGATGTGGGCCACGGGCGAGGCCAGCTCGATATGGCCCATGCGCTCGCGCCGGACCTTTTGCAGCGTCACCTCGACGCCGCATTTCTCGCAGACGAGGCCGCGATACTTCATGCGCTTGTACTTGCCGCACAGGCACTCGTAGTCCTTGATCGGCCCGAAGATGCGCGCGCAGAACAGCCCGTCACGTTCCGGCTTGAACGTGCGGTAGTTGATCGTTTCGGGCTTCTTCACCTCGCCGAACGACCAGGCGAGGATTTCCTCGGGCGAGGCCAGCGAGATCTTGATCTCGTCGAACTGGCGCGGTGCCGCGACGGGGTTGAACGGATTGGTAGAAAGTTCCTGGTTCATCTGAATACCTTATGAGGTGGCGCGGTGGGGATTGACGAAGCGTGGGGCCGCGCGCCCGGCGATGGGCGCGCGGCGGGAACGCGCCGTTACTCGTCCCCCTCCGCATCCAGGAGTTCCATGTTGAGGCCCAGACCCCGGACCTCCTTGACCAGCACGTTGAACGATTCCGGCACGCCGGCCTCGAAGTTGTCCTCGCCCTTGACGATCGACTCGTAGACCTTGGTCCGGCCCGCCACGTCGTCCGACTTCACCGTCAGCATTTCCTGCAGGGTGTAGGCGGCGCCATAAGCTTCCAGCGCCCAGACCTCCATCTCGCCCAGACGCTGGCCGCCGAACTGCGCCTTGCCGCCCAGCGGCTGCTGGGTCACGAGGCTGTAGGGACCGGTCGAACGGGCGTGCATCTTGTCGTCGACAAGGTGGTGCAGCTTCAGGAAGTACTTCACGCCCACCGTGACGGGGCGCGAGAACGCCTCGCCCGTGCGGCCGTCGAAGACCACCGACTGGCCCGACTGGTCGAAACCGGCGCGCTTCAACGCGTC
Organism: Paracoccus marinus; assembly: GCF_007018965.1. Taxonomy (GTDB): domain Bacteria; phylum Pseudomonadota; class Alphaproteobacteria; order Rhodobacterales; family Rhodobacteraceae; genus Paracoccus; species Paracoccus marinus. The sequence continues at coordinate 154,485 of NZ_VJYZ01000010.1, read as the reverse complement.
GTTGATGTCGGCTTCCTTGGCGCCGTCGAAGACCGGGGTGGCGATCGGAACGCCGCCCTTCACCGATTCCGCATGCTCGACCAGGTGGTCGTCATCCATGTCGGCGAAGTCCGCGGCGTACATGTCGTCGCCGTAGCCGTTCTTCATCGCGTCGCGAAGCGGGCTCATGTCACCGTCGCGCCGATAGTTTTCCAGCGCCTCGTTAATCTGGATGCCCAGGCCGCGGCTGGCCCAGCCCATGTGCACTTCCAGGATCTGGCCCACGTTCATGCGCGACGGCACGCCCAGCGGGTTCAGCACCAGGTCGACCGGCGTGCCGTCCGCAAGGAACGGCATGTCCTCCATCGGGACCACCTTGGACACGACGCCCTTGTTGCCGTGACGACCGGCCATCTTGTCCCCGGCCTGAAGCTTGCGCTTCACGGCGACGAACACCTTGACCATCTTCATCACGCCGGGGGGCAGGTCGTCGCCCTGGCGGACCTTTTCCACCTTGTCCTCGAACCGGGCTTCCAGGGCCTTCTTCTGCGCGTCGTACTGCTGGTTCAGCGCCTCGACTTCCTTGGCGGTGTCCTCCTCGGCGACGGCAAGCTGCCACCACTGGCCACGGCTCAGCGTGCCCAGCAGTTCGTCGTCGATGTCCGACCCCGAGCGGATGCCGCGCGGACCCTTGACCGCCTTCTTGCCGGCGATCAGCGTCTTGAGACGGGCGTAGATGTTGCGATCCAGGATCGCCATCTCGTCGTCGCGGTCGCGGGCGAGGCGTTCGACTTCCTCGCGCTCGATCTGCAGCGCGCGCTCGTCCTTCTCGACGCCGTGGCGGTTGAACACCCGCACCTCGACGACCGTGCCATAGGCACCCGGCGGCAGGCGCAGCGAGGTGTCGCGCACGTCCGACGCCTTTTCACCGAAGATGGCGCGCAGCAGTTTTTCCTCGGGCGTCATCGGGCTTTCGCCCTTGGGGGTGATCTTGCCCACAAGGATGTCGCCCGGGCCGACTTCGGCGCCGATATAGACGATGCCCGCCTCGTCGAGGTTGCGCAGCGCCTCCTCACCCACGTTCGGGATGTCGCGGGTGATCTCCTCCGGGCCAAGCTTGGTGTCGCGGGCCGCCACTTCGTATTCGTCGATGTGGATCGAGGTGTACACGTCGTCGCGGTGGATGCGCTCGCTCACGAGGATCGAGTCCTCGTAGTTGTAGCCGTTCCACGGCATGAACGCGACGACCACGTTGCGGCCGATGGCCAGTTCGCCCTGGTCGGTCGAGGGACCGTCGGCGATCACCTGGTTCGTCTGCACCCGCTCGCCCACCTTGACCAGCGGACGCTGGTTGATGGTCGAGGACTGGTTCGAACGCTTGAACTTCCGCAGGCGGTAGATGTCCACGCCCGCGTCGCCCGCGCCCAGACCCTCGATCGCCCGGACAACGATCCGGCTGGCATCGACCTGGTCGATGATGCCGCCCCGGCGCGCCATGATGGCGGCGCCGGAATCGCGCGCGACGATCGCTTCCATGCCGGTGCCGACGAACGGCGCCTCGGCCCGCAGCAGCGGCACGGCCTGACGCTGCATGTTGGCGCCCATCAGCGCGCGGTTGGCATCGTCGTTTTCAAGGAACGGGATCAGCGCGGCCGCGACCGACACCAGCTGCTTGGGCGACACGTCGATGAGGTCCACGGCATCGACCGGGTTCATCATGAAGTCGCCCGCCTGCCGGGTGCTGACCAGCTCGTCCACGAAACGGCCGTCGGCGTCCAGCGTGGCGTTCGCCTGGGCGACGGTGTGGCGCATTTCCTCGGTGGCCGAGATATAGACCACGTCGTCCGTCACCTGCCCGCCCTCGACCTTGCGGTAGGGGGTTTCGATGAAGCCGTACTTGTTCACCCGCGCATAGGTCGCAAGGCTGTTGATGAGACCGATGTTCTGGCCTTCCGGCGTCTCGATCGGGCACATCCGGCCGTAGTGGGTCGGGTGAACGTCGCGCACCTCGAAGCCCGCGCGTTCGCGGGTCAGACCGCCCGGCCCGAGCGCCGACAGGCGGCGCTTGTGCGTCACTTCCGACAGCGGGTTGGTCTGGTCCATGAACTGCGACAGCTGCGACGAGCCGAAGAACTCGCGCACCGCCGCCGCCGCCGGTTTGGCGTTGATGAGGTCCTGGGGCATGACGTTGTCGATCTCGACGCCCGACATCCGCTCGCGGATCGCCCGCTCCATCCGCAGCAGGCCGATGCGGTACTGGTTTTCCATCAGCTCGCCGACCGAACGCACCCGGCGGTTGCCCAGGTGGTCGATGTCGTCGATCTCGCCCTTGCCGTCGCGCAGTTCAACCAGCCCGCGGATGCACGAGATGATGTCTTCGGGACGCAGGGTGCGCTGGGTGTCCGGCGCGTCGAGGTTCAGGCGCATGTTCATCTTGACCCGGCCCACGGCCGACAGGTCATAGCGTTCGCTGTCGAAGAACAGCGACTGGAACAGCGACGAGGCGGCCTCGACGGTCGGCGGCTCGCCCGGGCGCATGACGCGGTAGATGTCCATCAGGGCACCTTCGCGGTTCATGTTCTTGTCGGCGGCCATCGTGTTGCGGATGTAGGGACCGACGTTGACGTGGTCGATGTCCAGCACCGGCACGTTGGTGATGTCGTTGTCCAGCAGCACTTTCAGCAGGCCGCCCACCAGTTCGGTGCCGTCCTTGCTGTATTCCGCGGTGATCTCGTCGCCGGCCTCGGCATAGATCAGGCCGGTTTCCTCGTTGATGATGTCGCGCGCGACGAAGCGGCCCACGATCCGCTCGAACGGGATCAGCAGGTTCGACACTTCGCCGGAATCGACCAGCTTCTTGACAAGGCGGGGGGTGACCTTCTCGCCGGCCTTGGTGATGACCTCGCCGGTGTCGGCGTTGATGAGGTCGTAGGCCGGGCGGGTGCCGCGCATCCGGTCGGGGAAGAACCGGGTGACCCAGCCTTCCTGAACGCCCTTGCGGCCCTGCTGCAGCGTGTAGTCCACGGTGTCGTAGAAGGCATCCATGATGCCTTCCTGGTCCATGCCGAGCGCATACAGAAGCGTCGTCACCGGCAGCTTCCGGCGGCGGTCGATGCGCGCGAACACCAGGTCCTTGGCGTCGAATTCGAAATCGAGCCACGAGCCGCGATAGGGGATGATCCGGCAGGCGAACAGCAGCTTGCCCGAGGAATGGGTCTTGCCGCGGTCATGGTCGAAGAACACGCCCGGGCTGCGGTGCATCTGGCTGACGACCACCCGCTCGGTCCCGTTCACGATGAACGTGCCGTTCTGCGTCATCAGGGGCATGTCGCCCATGTAGACGTCCTGTTCCTTGATGTCCTTGACCGACTTCGCGCCGGTGTTCTCGTCGGCATCGAACACGATCAGGCGCAGCGTCACGCGCAGCGGCGCGGCATAGGTCATGTCGCGCTGCTGGCACTCCTCGACGTCGTATTTCGGCCGCTCGAGCTCGTATTTCACGAACTCCAGCGTCGCCGTCTCGTTGAAGTCCTTGACCGGAAAGACCGACTGGAAGACCCCCTGGATGCCGTCGCCGTCGTTATGGCCCCCGCCCTCGCCGGACGCGAGGAACAGGTCGTACGAGCTCTTCTGCACCTCGATCAGGTTCGGCATCTCCAGCACTTCGTGGATGTTGCCGTAATAGCGCCGGATGCGCTTCTGGCCGACATAAGCTTGCGCCATGGGGTCTTTCGCCTTTCGTCAACGCGCGCGGCGGATCGTCGGGGCACGATCGGCGGCACGCATACGAATGTCAGGGGTGCGGTCCCATTCGTGCCCCGCGTCCCACCGCGAAGCTCCCGAACCGCGAACACGCCCTGAAGGACGCTCGAGCGAGGCTATGTATGCCCCCGGCAAGCGTCCTTCAAGACGGGCTCGGCAGGGACCGGCGATAAGCCGGACCCTGCCCTGTCTCACGCGCGGGTCCCCGGCGGGGACCACGGTCGATTACTTCAGCTCGACCTTGGCGCCAGCCGCTTCGAGCTTTTTCTTCATTTCTTCGGCGTCGCCCTTGGACGCGCCTTCCTTGACCTTGCCGCCGGCTTCGACCAGGTCCTTGGCTTCTTTCAGGCCCAGGCCGGTGATCGCGCGCACTTCCTTGATCACGTTGATCTTGTTGGCGCCCGCGTCGGTCAGCACGACGTCGAACTCGGTCTTTTCTTCTTCGGCGGCGGCAGCGCCACCGGCGGCCGGGCCGGCCATCATGACGGCGCCACCGGCGGCCGGCTCGATGCCGTATTCGTCTTTCAGGATCGTCTTCAGTTCCTGCGCTTCCAGCAGGGTCAGACCGACGATTTGTTCGGCGAGTTGTTTAAGATCAGCCATTTTTCCGTTCTTTCAGTAAAGATTGTTCCAACGTCGGGGCATCTGCCCCACGACGGACGGGATTGCCTCAGGCAGCCTCGCGCTCTTCCAGAGTCGTGAGGATGCTCGCGATGTTCGAAGCAGGTGCGCCGATCGCGCCCGCGATGTTCGACGCCGGGGCACCGATGCTGGCCACGATCGAAGCGATGAGCTCCTCACGCGACGGCAGCTGTGCCACGGCCTTCACACCGGCCGGGTCAAGCGCCGAGCCGCCCATCGCGCCGCCAAGGATGACGAACTTATCGTTCGACTTGGCATACGCGTCCGAGACCTTGGCCGCAGCCACGGGGTCTTCGGAAAAGGCGAGCACGGTCATGCCCGTCAGGTAGCTGGCGATCGAAGACGCCGGGCTACCTTCAAGGGCGATCTTGGCGAGCCTGTTCTTGGCGACGCGAACGGACCCGCCAGCTTCGCGCATCTGCGCGCGCAGGTCCTGCATTTCGGCAACCGTCATCCCCTCGTAGTGGGCAACCACCACGACGCCAGAGCTTGCAAAGATCTGGCCGAGTTCCTCGACCACTTGTTCTTTCTGGGCTCTATCCACGGTTCACTCCAAGTATGGGGGTTTCCCCCCGGCTCTCATGTCCGGCAGCCAGGGCGGCAGCCGGGCGGGTCCGCAATGATGGACCCGAGATCGCCCAAAGGTGGAACCTTCGGAAAAATGCTCGACTTCCATCTCGGGAAGGACTTAGCGGTGTTCACGCACCGGCCCTCCGTCTCGGACAGGCACCCCGAATCGACTGGTCCGGGATGGAACCGGCCTCATACGTCCGCATGGGCCGGATGGCAAGCGGCAGGCCGCGCGCGCGAGACGCCGCGGCCTGCCGGAAAGATCAGCCTTGCGTGGCCGAGGTCAGGTCCAGCGACACGCCCGGACCCATGGTCGAGCTGATCGAGACCTTCTTGACGTAGGTGCCCTTCGCCCCCGACGGCTTGGCGCGGTTCACGGCCTCGACGAAGGCGCGGATGTTCTGCGCCAGCTTCTCGCCGTCGAACGACGCCTTGCCGACGCCGGCGTGGACGACGCCCGCCTTTTCGGCCTTGAACTGGACTTCGCCGCCCTTCGCCGCCTCGACGGCCGTTTTCACGTCCATCGTCACGGTGCCGACCTTGGGGTTCGGCATCAGGTTGCGCGGGCCCAGGATCTTGCCCAGGCGGCCGACCAGCGGCATCATGTCCGGCGTCGCGATGACGCGGTCGAAGTCGAGGTTGCCGGCCTGGATGCTTTCCACCAGGTCCTCGGCGCCCACGACCTCGGCGCCCGCCGCTTTCGCCTCGTCAGCCTTGGGGCCGCGCGCGAACACGGCGACGCGGACGTCCTTGCCGGTGCCGTTGGGCAGCTGGACCACGCCGCGGACCATCTGGTCGGCATGGCGCGGATCGACGCCCAGGTTCATCGCGATCTCGACCGTCTCGTCGAACTTGGCGGTGGCATTGGCCTTGACCAGCGCGACGGCTTCCTCAAGCGCGAGGTTCGCCTTGCCTTCGAAGGCGGCGCGGGCCGCGGCTTTCTTCTTTGCGATCTTTGCCATGACTTAGCCCTTCACCTCGATACCGATGGAACGGGCCGAGCCGAGGATGATCTGCATCGCGGCCTCGACGTCGTTGGCCGACAGGTCCTTCATCTTCGCTTCGGCGATCTGGCGGACCTGGGCTGCGGTCACGGTGCCGGCCTGCGCGCGGCCCGGCTTGTCCGAACCCTTGGCGCGGTTGCGCTTGCCCACCGGCTTCAGGCCGGCGGCCTTCTTCAGCAGGAACGACGCGGGCGCGGTCTTGGTCTCGAACGTGAACGACTTGTCGGCGTAGTAGGTGATGATGACCGGCGTGGGCGAGCCCGGTTCCATTTCCTGCGTGCGGGCGTTGAACGCCTTGCAGAATTCCATGATGTTGATGCCGCGCTGGCCCAGTGCGGGGCCGACGGGCGGGGACGGGTTTGCCTGACCCGCCTTGATCTGCAGCTTCAGGCTGCCGACGACTTTCTTGGCCATGTGGCCTTCTCCTTTTTCATCACGCCCGCACCATGCGGGCCGACATAGCGGTGCGGCTCAGCCCGTGGGCCGACGCCTCCCGCACGACACTCACGAGGCCTTGCTGACCTGCGTGAATTCCAGTTCGACCGGCGTCGGCCGGCCGAAGATCGACACCGTCACCTTCACGCGGCCGGCGGCGTCGTCCACTTCCTCGACCATGCCCGCGAAACCCTCGAAGGGGCCGTCGGTCACGTTCACGTTCTCGCCAACCTCGAACCGGATCAGGTTGCGCGGCTCGGCCTTGGTCTCGCCGTCGCCCGAGCGGTTGAGCATCAGGTTCACCTCGTCGTCGCGCATGGGCATCGGCTTGCCCTGCGCGCCCAGGAACCCGGTGACGCGGTTGATCGAGTTCACCAGATGGTGCGTGCGGTCCGACAGGTCCATGTGGACCAGCACGTAGCCCGGCATGAAGCGGCGCTCGGACGTGACCTTCTTGCCGCGCCGGACCTCGATCACTTCCTCGGTCGGGACGAGGACCTCGTCGATCTCGTCCTCAAGCCCCTTCTCGGCCACAGCCTGGCGGATCGCCTCGGCGACCTTCTTCTCGAAGTTGGACAGGACGCTGACCGAATACCACCGTTTTGCCATAGCCAGACCGTTCCTCGTTCGTCCCTGCACGCGGAACCGGGTCCGCGCAAAATCCGTAAATCGCCCCTGCCCGGAAATGCAAAGGGCGCGCATGCCGATTCGCTGCACGCCTTCCAGGTCCGGCCGGGTCGCCGGGACATATCCGCCAAACACCGCCAATGCAAGCCTTGGGGCCGCAAGTCCGCCCTGCAGCAGTCCCTGCGCGCCCGCGACGGGCGCGCGCGTCCTCAGCCCGAAACGATCCGCAGGACGCCGCCGACGCCGGTGCGGATCACGAGGTCCACAAGCGAGAAGAACACGCTGAACAGCGCGGCCATGACGAATACCATGATCGTCGTCGTGACGACCTCGCGCCGGCCCGGCCACGCGATCTTGGCGGCTTCGGCGCGGACCTGGCTGATGAACTGGGCGGGGTTGATCATGGCGATACCTTCAGGTGCAGCGGCTCAGATAAAGACCCCGCGGCGCGGATGCAAGCGTCCGGGGCCTGCCGGCCGGCGGCCGCCCCGACGGGCGTCGCAAGGTTCGCAGGGATCGGACGGAAAGCGGCTGGCAGGGGCAGGGGGACTCGAACCCACGACCCTCGGTTTTGGAGACCGATGCTCTACCAACTGAGCTATACCCCTAGGCCGACGCCCGCCTTAAGCCAGCCCGGCGGGCGGATCAAGCGGATTTCGTCCGGCGGGGATGCGCGGCGCCGGCTCAGCCGTCGGCCTGCGCGAACCTGTCGGCGAAGTGCAGGCCAAGCGCCTGCCCGATCGCCTCGCTGCTGTAGGGCTTTTCGATCCAGATCGCGCGGCCGAACACCCCCTGCGTGTCGGCCGGGTCGGGAACGAGGCCGCTTGCCATGACGAACGGCACGCCCGCCCCCTCGAGCCGCTCGGCGACCGCTTGCGAGCTGATGCCGCCGAGGTCCTGGTCCAGCACCGCGAAGGTCACCTCGCCGGCATCGAGCGCCGCCATCGCCGCATCCGCGCCGGGCGCGATCACCACGTCGTCGGCGCCCAGGCGGCGCAGGGTCTGGGCCGCGTTCATGGCGATGATGGTGTTGTCCTCGACCACCAGCACCCGGCCCGACAGCCGCAGGTTGCCCTGCGGAACCAGGGTGACGCGCGGACGCTCGGCCGCGGCCTGACCCGCGGGCGCGGACGCGAGCCCGGGGATCCGCATCCGCATCTCGAACCCCTCGGGCGCAAAATTGGTCGCGACCGTGCCGCCGAGTTCGTGCGGGATCGTCTGTTCGATCAGGGCGCTCCCGAACCCGACCCTTCCCGGCGCGGCGACGGCCGGGCCGCCGCGTTCGCGCCAGACGATCTCGACCGCATCGGCCGTGTTGTCCACCGTCACCTCGACCCGGCCCGCGGCCGCCGCGAAGGCGCCGTACTTGACGGCATTGGTGGTCAGTTCATGGATCACCAGCGTCAGCGCCGACCGCTGGACGGGGGTCAGCATCACGTCGCAGCCCGCATAGTCCAGCCGGTCGTCGGCGCCGGCATAAGCGCGCACCTCGTCGCGGATCAGCCGGTGCAGCGAGCTTGACTGCTGGTCGCGGCGCGTCAGCACGTCGCTTGCGCGTTTCATCGCGCCCAGCCGGTCCTGCATCTCGGCAGCAAAGCCGCGCAGCGCGTCGTCGCCCTTCTGGGCGCCGCTGTCGATGGCCGCCGCGATGGTGGTATAGACGTTGCGCAGCCGGTGGGTCAGTTCGGCGATCACGACCTCTTGCCGCTCGTTGCGGCTGGTGCTCATCCGGTCGCGGTCGCTGCTGAGCCTGAGCGTGGTTTCCAGCAGGCTGACCCGCATCACCTCGGCCGCGCTCTGGTCGGCGCGGGTCCAGGACTGGCAGAAGCCACGCCGTTCCTCGCGCCAGGTCGAGAAGCTGGTGCGCGGCGACAGGCGCCCGTCGGCAAGCCGTTCCTTTTCCGGCCGCCCGGCCCAGATCAGGTCGCGCGTCATCTCGCGCCGGAACAGGATCACCCCGTCGCCGCGCTGGCTGTGGATCGGGATCGCGAGCATCCCGCCGATCCCGCGTTCGGGCGCCACCACGCCGGGGCTGGACAGGCCAAGGTTGTCGCTGCTGAACACCCGGCTGAGCCCGTTGCGGGCCACGTCGCCCATCAGCCGCGTGAACTCCTCGCGGGTGGGGACAAGGCCGCCGGCGTGGTAGTGGCCGCCGATCAGCATCGCCACGCCCTCGATCTCGAACACCCGTTCGATCTCGCGGGCGATGGCGGCAAGGTCGGGCGTAGGGCTGGTCGAGCTTTCGACCAGCATCGCCACGCGTTCGTGGGCGTCGAGCGCCGCCTCGCTTTGGCGGCGTTCCTCGCGGACGGCGCGCAACCCGATCTCGTAGGCGAGAAGCTGGGTGAAAAGCTCGATCGCCGAGCGGGTTTCGTAATCGACGTAATGCGCGCCGGCGTGGTGGCAGGCGATCATGCCCCACAACTCGCCCTCAAGCAGGATCGACACGGACATCGACGCGCCCACGTCCATGTTGCGAAGATATTGCAGGTGGATCGGCGACACCGCCCGCGTCACGCTGAGCGACAGGTCGGTCGGCGCGCCGCTGGGGGCCTGCGGGGGCACGATGGGATGGACCGGCGCGTCCACGTCGGCGATGATCCGCATCAGGTTGCGGCGGTAAAGCGCGCGCGCCTGCGCCGGGATGTCCGAGGCGGGGAAGCGGTGCCCCATGTAGCTCGAGGCGGCGCCGTTCAGCGTCTCGGCCACGACGACGCCGCTGAAATCCTGCTCGAAGCGATAGACCATCACCCGGTCGAACCCGGTCAGCGCCCAGACCGCGTCGGCCGCGATCTCGCACAACTCGTCGGTCGTGTCGGCGCGCACCATCCGGGGCAGCAGCGATTGCGCGACGGCGGCCGGGTCGCGGACCCGGTCGGGGCGCTTGGGCTCGAACTCCAGCAGGAAGGTCTGGTTGTCGCGGTGGATCGCGATGTCGAAGCCGCGCCCGTCGCCGAACACGTCCACGTCGAACAGGCGGATCCCCTCGTCCCCGCGGCCCATCACCTGCACCTTGCCGCGCAGCGTGTGCATGGTGGACGCGGGCACAAGATCGGTCAGCCGCTGCGCCACCAGCGCCTCGGGCGCGATCCCCAGGATCGCCTGGCTGTTGGCCGATGCGTTCCGCACCACCCACTGGCTGGTGATCACCAGAAGGCAGCCGAAATCCTGAACGTGGCCCAGGAACTGGATCTGTTCCTGCGCGCAGGCGTCGATCATGTCCTGCGACACGGCCGACTGCACGGGGTCTGCCTGGATTTGCGGCGTGGTGCTGTCAGGCATGGCAACTTTCCGGAAGCGCGGCGGCGGGCACGGGGTCGAAAAGATCGAAGATGGCGATGGTGTCGGCGACGATGCGGTCGGCCAGCGCGCCGTCGGGCGGGCGCGCGGCCAGGTCCGCGCAAAGCCGCCGCCAGTCCTCGTTCCGGGGGTCGAGCGACAGGAACGCGCCCGCGTCCCGCGCCGGGCCTTGCGCGTGTGCGGCCCAGTACCGCCGCATCATCTGCGCCCCCCGCCGCGAGCCGAGAAAGATGTAAAGCGCCGCGTCGGGATGGACCGGCAGCCGCGACGACGGCGCCTGCGGCACCGGCAGCGCCAGAGCGGCGAGGTCGGCGGCAAGCGCGTCGCAGTATTCGTCGCGCAGCGGGACCGCCAGGGGGCCGGGGTCCAGCGCGCGAAAGGCGCGCAGGTGGTCGGACAGGAAAAGGCCTAGGCCATGCGGCGACGCGATGTCGCAGGCGCGGTAAGCGGCATCGACGCGGTCATGCGCGGCACGGGTGTCGGCCCGCAGCCTGTCGCGAAGATTGCCAGCTTGGCTCAGAACGGCCCTCCCGGTCCAATCGAACGCCCCACCCTAGCGCAGCTATGCGGATGCAGGTCAAGACGGGAGCCGTCACAGCATTTGTTCAAGGAACCGTTACGAGCGTGAGACGTTAGCCGTCTTGCTTCTCGCTGATCTCGGCCGCGAAGGCCGCGCCGAACCGGTCCAGCCGCGGCGCGTCTAGATAGCGCGACAGGTCGCCCGGACGATCCGTCGCGATCCGCCGCAGCAGCGACGGTGTCAGCGACAGCGGCTTTTCGGTCCCGTCGGCGCCCCGCGCCAGGTCGCGCGCCAACTCGGTCAGCCGGTCGTAAAGCGCGCCCGCGTCCCGCCCCGCGAGCGCGCGGCGCGCCGGGTGCATCGCCGCCACCTCGCCCGCGATCACGCGCAGGAACGCGTCGCCGTAGCTGTCCAGCTTCTTGGCCCCCACGCCCGCGACCCGCGCCATCTCGTCCAGCGTCTGCGGCCGGTCCTGCGCCATTTCGATCAGGGTGCGGTCCGGGAAGATCACATAGGCGGGCACGCGCTGCGCCTCGGCCAGTTCGCGCCGCTTGGCCTTGAGTGCGGACAGAAGCGGCGCGTCCTCCTCGTCCACCTGGGTCTTGACGACGTTGGCGGGGCGCGCCTTGCGGATCAGGTCGCGGCGCAGGTGGACCGGCACCTCGCCGCGCAGGACCGGGTGCGCGGTTTCCGTGATGCGCAGCGCGCCGTGGCGTTCCGGGTCGGGGCGGATCAGGTCGCGCCCCAGCATCTGGCGGATGATCGCCTGCCATTCGCCCTTGGGCGTGCCCTTGCCCACGCCGAAGGTCGGCAGCCGGTCGTGCCCGCGCTGCACGGCCTTGTCCGAGGGCACCCCCAGCAGCACGTCGATCACGTGCCCGCCGCCGAAGCTTTCGCCCGTGCGCAGGATCGCCGAAAGCGCCATCCGCACCGCCTGCGTGGCGTCGAACACGTCGGGCGGGGTGTCGCACAGATCGCAGTTGCCGCATGGCGCGGCGGTCTCGCCGAAGTATCCCAGCAGCACCTGCCGGCGGCAGGCGGTGGCCTCGGCCAGGCCCAGAAGCGCGTTCAGCCGGGCGTGGTCGGCCTGCTTGCGGTCGAGCGGTGCCAGCCCCTCGTCGATCTGGGTGCGGCGCAGGCGGATGTCGTCGGGGCCGAACAGGGTCAGCGTCTCGGCCGGCGCGCCATCGCGGCCCGCGCGGCCGATTTCCTGATAGTAGCTTTCGATCGACTTCGGCAGGTCGGCGTGGGCGACCCAGCGGATATCGGGCTTGTCGATCCCCATGCCGAAGGCGACGGTGGCGGTCACGACCAGCCCGTCCTCGCGCTGGAACCGCCCCTCGACCTCGCGCCGCGCCTCGGCCTCCATCCCGCCGTGATAGGCGACGGCGGCGATGCCCGCCGCCTGCAGCGCGGCCTGCAACGTTTCGGTCTTGGCGCGTGTGGCGCAGTAGATGATGCCGGACTGGCCGCGGCGGCCTTGGGCAAAGTCCATGATCTGCGCGCGCGGCCCGTCTTTGGGCTGGAACGCCAGGTGGATGTTGGGGCGGTCGAAGCCGCGCAGGAACGTCTCGGGCGCACGGCCGTCGAACAGGCGGGCCACGATCTCGTCCCGCGTCTCGGCGTCGGCGGTGGCGGTAAAGGCGGCCAGCGGCACCCCCAGCGCGCGTTTCAGTTCGCCCACGCGCAGGTAGTCGGGGCGGAAGTCGTGGCCCCACTGGCTGACGCAATGCGCCTCGTCCACCGCGATGGCGGTCACGCCTGCGCGGCGCAGAAGCGTCAGCGTCCCGCCCGAGGCGAGCCGTTCGGGCGCCATGTAGAGGATCTTGAGCGCCCCGCGCCCCAGCGCGTCGAACACCTCGCGCGTCTCGTCGTCGGTGTTGCCGCTGGTCAGCGCGCCCGCCGCCACCCCCGCCTCGCACAGGCTGCGGACCTGATCCCGCATCAGCGCGATCAGCGGCGAGATGACGACCGTCACGCCTTCGCGGACCAGCGCGGGCAGCTGGTAGCACAGCGACTTGCCGCCGCCCGTGGGCATGATCGCCAGGACGTCGCGGCCGTCTGCCACCGCCTGCACGATCTCCTGCTGGCCGGGGCGGAAATCGTCGAAGCCCCAGACCTCGCGCAGAAGATCCTGTGGCATCAGTAGCCGAAGAAGAAGCCGGCGTTGTTGGCGAGCGCCCGCTGCAGGACGATGATCCCGATGAACACGACCAGCGGCGCGAGGTCCAGCCCGCCGGTGTCCGGCAGGATGCTGCGGATCGGCCGGTAGAGCGGCTCGAGCAGGCGCGACAGCCCGTCCCACAGCTGCGCGACCAGCGGCTGGCGCAGGTTCAGGACCTGGAAGTTGATGAGCCACGACATGATGATATGCGCGATCATGATCCACCAGACCACGTTCAGGATCAGCATCAGGGCCTGGTAGAGCGTGGTCATGGCGGCGTCCTTCCGGTCAGGTTCGATCTGGGGGCGTCATCGTCGGGGTTCAGGATCGGGCGTGGCTGTCAGGTAGGGGACGGCGGGCCCGCGCGCAAGCGTCAGGTCGGCGGTGTCCCCCCTTCGTGCGCGCCGTTCTTCCCCGTCCGAGTTGCGCGGCGTCGCGGTTGACGCCCTTTCGCGGCCCCACTAGCCACCAACGGCAAAGCTGCCCGATCCGAAAGGATACCCCTTGTACCCCATGATCCGTTTCCTGTCCGGCCTGGCGAGCGCGCGGCGCGCGCCCCGGATCGGCGCGCTCGACCCCCACGTCTCGACCCATCGCTGCATGCCCTGGGACATCGACCCGTGGATGGAGCTGAACAACGGCCGCACGCTGACGCTTTACGATCTGGGCCGGATCCCGATGGCGGTGCGGATGGGGCTGACCGACGTGCTGAAGCGAGAAGGCTGGGGCTTCACGGTCGCCGGCAGCTCGGTCCGCTATCGCCGCCGCATCAAGGTGATGCAGAAGTTCACCGAGGTGTCGCGGATGGTCGGCTGGGACGAGCGCTTCGTCTACATGGAGCAGTCGATGTGGTCGCGCGGCGAATGCTGCAACCAGATCCTGCTGCGCGTCGCCGTCGTCGGCGGCGGCAGCGGCCGAAAGGGGATCGTGCCGCCGGTCGAGATCATCCGGGCGATGGGTCAGGACATCGTGAGCCCGCCCCTGCCCGAATGGGTGCAGGCGTGGATCGCGGCCGAGGGCACGCGCCCGTGGCCCCCGGTGCTGCCGCCGGTTCCCGCGGCCGAGCGCACGCGGGACTTGCCAGCCTGACGCAGCCCGGGCCTTATGCCGCCAGCTTCGGGGATCGGCCCCGGACATCTTGGCGGATGGGCAGGCATGACGCAGGACGTGACCGAGGGCCGGGGCGCTGTGGCGCGGGAAACCCGCGACGGGCGCAGGGTCTGGGGCTGGTGGTTCTATGACTGGGCAAGCCAGCCCTACGCCACGCTGCTTCTGACCTTCATCTTCTCGATCTACTTCGCCGAGGTCGCGCGCACCTCGTTCATGGCGGACGGCCTGACGGCGGACGCGGCGGGCGCGCGGGCGCAGTCGCTCTGGGGCTATGCGCTCGCCATCTCGGGCGTGTTCATCGCCGTGCTGGCGCCGGTGCTGGGCGCGGTCGCCGACACCTCGGGGCGGCGGATGCCGTGGATCTGGCTGTTCTCGGCGCTTTACGTCGTGGGGGCGGCGGGGCTGTGGATCCTGACCCCGGTGGACCCGCCGCTGGTGCCGACGCTGATGCTGTTCGGCATCGGCCTGATCGGGATGGAGTTCACGACCATCTTCACCAACGCCCTTCTGCCCTCGATCGGACCCCGGGACGACGTGGGGCGGCTGTCGGGCAGCGGGTTCGCCTTCGGCTATGTGGGGGGCGTCCTGTCGCTGGCGGTGATGCTGCTGCTGTTTGCGGAAAGCGCGACCACCGGCCTTACGCTCCTGGGGAACCCGCCCGCCTTCGGGCTGGACGGCGCGGCGCGCGAGGGGACGCGCTTCGTCGGCCCCTTCACCGCGGTCTGGTACGCCGTCTTCATGATCCCGTTCTTCGCCTGGGTGCGTGAGCCTGCGGGCCCGCGCCGCCCGGTGCGGATCGGCGTGGCGCTGGCGGACCTGGGCCGGCTTCTTCGCAGCCTCGCGCACCGGCGGTCGCTGGCGTCGTGGCTGGTGTCGTCGATGCTGTCGCGCGACGCGCTGAACGGGCTTTATTCCTTCGGCGGGATCTATGCGGGCACCGTGCTGGGCTGGCCGGTGATCTGGTCGGGCGTGTTCGGCGTCATCAGCGCGCTGTCGGCGGCGGTGATCTGCTGGATCGGCGGGCGCGCGGACCGGCGCTGGGGGCCGAAGCCGGTGATCGTCGCCTGCTCGGTGATCCTTGCCGCGGTCTGCGCGCTGCTGGTGGGCATGGACCGGGCGGGCGCCTTTGGCATCCCCTTCGCGGCCGGATCGCGGGCGCCCGACCTGATCTTCCTGATCTGCGGGGTCGCGATCGGCGGCGCGGGCGGGGCGATGCAGGCGGCGGGCCGCACGATGATGGTGCGCCACGCCCACCCCGACCGCCCGGCCGAGGCGTTCGGGCTGTATGCGCTGTCGGGCAAGGCCACGGCGTTCCTCGCGCCGTTCAGCATCGCCGCCGTGACGCAGTTGACCGGCAGCCAGCGGCTGGGCATTTCGCCGCTGATCGTGATGTTCCTTCTGTCGCTCCTGCTGCTAAGATGGGTCAATCCAGAAGGAGAGATCGAGCAGTGATCCCCAAGAAACTGAAGGCCGCGCTGGCGCTGGCCGCGGCGGTCGCCATGACGGCAGTCCCCGCGCGGGCCGAGCCGCTGGCCAAGGACGTGTTCGGGTCCTTTCGCGCCTCGAACGGCGGCCCGGCGCAGGCGATCGGCGGCTATTCGCGCGGCTGCGCGGCGGGCAACGTGCAGCTGCCCGAAAGCGGGCCGACCTGGCAGGCGATGCGGCTGTCGCGCAACCGCAACTGGGGCCAGCCGCAGCTGGTCGACTTCCTGGTCGGGCTGTCGCAGGTGGCGACGCAGGTCGGCTGGCAGGGGCTTTACATCGGCGACATGAGCCAGCCGCTGGGCGGGCCGATGGTCACCGGCCACGCCAGCCACCAGATCGGGCTTGATGCCGACATCTGGATGCTGCCGCCGTCGTCGCTGCGGCTGTCGCCGGCACAGCGCGAAAGCATCTCGTCGCAGTCGGTCGTGCGGGGCGGGGTCGCGCCCAGCGGGTTGTGGTCGGCCGCGCACCACCAGATCATCCGCGCCGCCGCCAGCGACCCGCGCGTCGCCCGCATCTTCGTCGATCCGGTCGCGAAGGTGATGATGTGCAAGGCCGAGCGCGGCAACCGCGGCTACCTGCGCAAGATCCGCCCGATCGACGGCCACGACTTCCACTTCCACGTCCGCCTGTCGTGCCAGGCCGGATCGCCCGGCTGCGAGGATCAGGCCCCCCCGCCCGCCGGCGACGGCTGCGAGGAAGCGGCGCAGTGGATTCGCAACCGGATCGACCCGCCGCCCGCCGGCCCCTCCGATCCCAACTACCGCCACCCCCGCAGCTACGGCCTTAGCGAAATGCCGCGCGCATGCCAGGCGCTCGTCGGGCGCTGAGGGCGGTCGGCGCGGCCGGGTTCCTGGCGGTCACGGCGACGGGCGCGTGCGTCTTTGCCGCCGCCCCCACCGCGACCCCGTCGGCCGCCGCCACCGCGACCCATGTCGGCACCTATGTCTGGGACCTGTCGCCCGAGGATTTCGGCGGCTTCTCGGCGATCGAACTGTCGGCCGACGGGGCGCGCTACACCGCGCTGTCGGACCGCGCGACGCTGCGCTGGGGCAGCGTTCACCGCGACAGCCAGGGGCGCATCCGCGAACTGACGGTGGCGGGCACGTCGCAGCTGCGCGACACGCGCGGCAAGCCGCTGCCCCCCGGCTGGATCGGCGACAGCGAGGGCATGGCCACCGACGCGCAGGGCCGCATCTGGGTCAGCTTCGAGGGGATGGTCCGCATCGCGCGCTTCGACACGCCCGACGCCCCCTCGCAGCCCGTCGAGGGCGATCCGGCCTTCCGCTCGCTCAAGCGCAACACGGCGCTCGAGGCGCTGGCGGTGCTGCCCGACGGATCGCTGCTGACCATCCCCGAAGCCCCGCCCGAGGGGATGAACGCCTATCCCGTATGGCTGCGGCAGGGGGACCGCTGGTCGATGCCGTGGACGATCCCGCGCGACGGCCCCTATGCCCCGGTCGGCGCCGATGTCGGCCCGGACGGCAAGCTTTACCTGCTGGAACGCGACTTCAAGGGCGTGCTGGGCTTCGCCTCGCGCGTGCGGCGGTTCGATCTGGGTGATGTGGGTGACGGGGGTGACGGGGGTGGCACCCTGGCCGACGACATCGGTGCGGGCGAGACGATCCTGACCACCGGCTACCTGCAATACGACAACCTCGAAGGGATCTCGGTCTGGCAGGACGGGCGCGGGATCAGGCTGACGATGATCTCGGACGACAACTTCATGTTCCTGCAGCGCACGGAACTGGTGGAATACCGCGTCACCGAATGACGGGCGTGCCCGGACGACGCGGTGACGAGGCGACACGGCGACGCCGCCGGAACGAAACCCGCCCCGCCACTGTTCCGCACGTGTGAACACCGCCGGAACCATCATGCCGAACGATACCGGAACCATCGTCGATCCGCAGGACGCGGCTGAGGGCGCGGGCCTTGTCTACGTGAACGACACCGAGCCGGGGATCACCCGCCGCCGCGCCGGCACGGGGTGGAGCTTTCGCGGCACCGACGGAAAGCCCATCCGCGACAAGGCCGACCTTGCCCGCATCCGCAAGCTCGCTATCCCGCCCGCCTACGAGGACGTGTGGATCTGCCCCGACCCGATGGGCCACATCCAGGCCACCGGGCGCGACGCGAAGGGGCGCAAGCAGTACCGCTATCACACCCGCTTCCGCGAGGTGCGCGACAGCGCGAAATACGAGCGGATGCTGGAGTTCGCGCGCGCCCTGCCCGCTTTGCGCGAACATGTCGACAAGGACCTGTCGCGCCGGGGGATGCCGCGCGAAAAGGTGCTGGCGACCGTCGTGCGGCTGCTGGAAACGACCATGATCCGCGTGGGGAACGAAGACTATGTCAAGCAGAACAAGTCCCACGGCCTGACCACGCTGCGCGACCGGCACGCCGACATCTCCGGGTCTGAGGTGCGGTTCCGCTTCAAGGGAAAGTCGGGCAAGCAGTGGGACCTGTCGGTCCGCGACCGCCGGATCGCGAAGATCGTGCGGCAAAGCCAGGACCTGCCCGGCCAGCACCTGTTCCAGTATCTCGACGAGGACGGCGACCGGCGCGAGGTCGCGTCGGGCGACGTCAACGCCTATCTGCGGGAAATCACAGGCCGCGACATCACTGCCAAGGACTTCCGCACCTGGACCGGCACGGTGCTGGCCGCGATGGCGCTGGCGGAATACGAGGCGGTGGACAGCGACGCCGCCGCCAAGCGCAACGTCCGCGACGCGATCGAGCGGGTGGCGGGGCGGCTGGGGAATACGCCCACCATCTGCCGCAAGTGCTACATCCACCCGCAGGTGATCGACAGCTACCTTGCCCGCGACCTGGTGCTTGAAGTGCAGGAGGAGATCGCGGACGAACTGGACGCGAGCGGCCTGCAGGCCGAGGAGGCGCGGGTGCTGCGGTTCCTGGAACAACGGCTCGCCGACGCCGCGTAGGCGCGCGGGCTTCCGTTCCGGCCGCGCATGGTCCAGATGTGCGGCCATGTTCACCGTCGCCACCTGGAACATCAACTCGATCCGCCTGCGCGCCGCCTTGGTCGCGCGGCTTTTGACCGAACAGGCGCCCGACATCCTGTGCCTGCAGGAATGCAAGTCGCCGGTCGACAAGATGCCGCTGCAGCTGTTTCACGACATGGGCTACCGCTGGTCGGTCGCGCGCGGGCAGCGCGGCTACAACGGGGTGGCGATCCTGTCGCGGCTGCCGATCACCGATGCCGGCGAACGCGACCACGCCCGCCTGGGCCACGCCCGCCACGTCGCCGCGCGGCTGGAGAACGGCGTCACGATCCACAACTTCTACGTCCCGGCGGGCGGCGACGTGCCCGACCGCGCGGTGAACGAGAAGTTCGGGCAGAAGCTCGACTACCTGACCGACATGCGCGACGCCTTTGCGGCCGATCCGCCCGCGCGCTCGATCCTCGTCGGCGATCTCAACATCGCCCCGCGCGAGGATGACGTCTGGTCGCACCGGCAGCTGGTCAAGATCGTCAGCCACACGCCGGTCGAGGTCGCGCATCTGGGCGACGTCATGGACGCGGGCGGCTGGGTGGACATCACCCGGCAGGATATTCCCGCCGGGCCGCTGTTCAGCTGGTGGAGCTATCGCAACCGCGAATGGGACCTGTCGGACCGGGGCCGCCGGCTGGACCACATCTGGGCCACGCGCGACATCGCGGCGGCGGGCCACGCCAGCCGCATCCTGCGGCCCGTGCGCGGCTGGGACGGGCCCAGCGACCACGTCCCGGTGCTGGCGGCGTTCGACCTGCCCGTCTGACGAGGCCCGCGACCTGCCCGTGCGCGGAACCGCTCAGTGCGGGCGGGCGCGCGATTCCACCGTCTCGGCGACCTTTTCGGCCTCGTCGGTATCCTGGATCGCGGACCCGAGCTCGGTTTCGCCCAGGTCCAGCACGGCATGGTTCTCGGCATCCCACTGCGCGCGCTCGGCGTCGCTCGCGCGGGGCGAGAAATAGCCCGTCAGCGCATAGCAGCAGCCGATCAGCGGCGACAGCCAGCACGCGAAGCTGAGCGGGATGTACATCAGGTCGCCGAGGTTGCCGTGCATGACCCCCAGGCCCAGCGCCGAGATCACGAAAGCCCCGCCCGCGTTCCACGGGATCAGGGGCGACATCATCGTGCCCCCTTCCTCCAGCGCTCGCGACAGGTTCAACGTGGAATACCCCATCCCGCGATACAGGGGCGAGAACATGCGCCCGGGCAGCGCGATCGAGATATAGGGGTCGCCCGCGACCATGTTGGTGGTGAACGACGCGCCGATCGCGGAAATCTGGACGGCCGCGAACGACTTCACGCGGGCGACGATGGCGTTGATGATCGCCTCAAGGCAGCCGGTGCGTTCCAGCGCGCCGCCGAACCCCAGCGCGATCAGCATCAGCGAGATGGTCCACATCATCGACTGCATCCCGCCGCTGTTAAGCAGCGTGTCGATCTGCTCGATCCCCGTCTGCTTGGTATAGCCGTCCTGCGCCAGCGCGAACACGTCGTGCAGCCCCGCGCCCTGGTAGAAGATCGCGACCGCGCCGCCCGCCAGCACGCCCGCGAACAGCGCGGGCATCGGCGGCTTCTTCGTCACCGCGAGGATCAGCACCAGCAGCGCCGGAAGCAGCGGGATCAGGCCCAGCTTGAAGTCCGCCCGCAGCTGCGTGGTGATCAGCTCGATCCCCTGGAACGAGGCGTCGCTTTTCTGGACGAGGAAGTAGCCGGCCGCCGCATAGATCACCAGGGCGATCAGCATCGCCGGGATCGTGGTCGGCATCATGTTCCTGATGTGGTCGAACACGTTCGTGCCCGTGACCGCGGGGGCAAGGTTCGTCGTGTCCGACAGGGGCGAGATCTTGTCGCCGAAGAACGACCCCGACACCACCGCGCCCGCCGTCCAGACCGGCGGGATCCCGAAGCCCGCGCCGATCCCCATCAGCGCCAGCCCCACCGTGCCCACCGTCCCCCAGCTGGTCCCCAGCGACACCGACACGACCGCGCACAGGACCATCGCCGCCGGCAGGAACACGGTCGGGTTCAGGATCGTCAGCCCATAGTTGATGAGCGTGGGCACCGTTCCCGCGCCGATCCAGACGCCGATCAGCATGCCGACGATGATCAGCACCGCCAGCGACGGCATCGACACGTGGATGACGTGGAACACGCCCGCGCGGATATCCATCCAGGTCTGCCCACGCAGCACGCCCAGCACGCCGGTGAACGCGAGCCCCAGCGCCAGCGGGATATGGGGCGTGAAGTCGCCATAGTAGAACAGCTGCAACGCCAGCATGCCCAGCGTGAACACGATGGGCAGGATCGCGACCCACAGCGGCGGCAGCGTGCGCGGCCCCTCGTCTGGTTGCGCGTCGGGCTGAACATCGGGCTTGCCGGTTCCGGCGGGGTTGGTCGTTGCCAAGTCAAGCTCCTTCGGGTCGCCCGGGCGCCGAGGCGGGGCTTTCAACTGCGGGTGCGGCACTCCATATTCCGCCCAACGCAATGACCCAGCAAGGAGTTCGCGATGCTGCTGCAAGGCACGGGCGATCAGCCGCAGACCACCGATTTCGTCAAGGACGTCACCGAAGCAGACTTCATGACCGAGGTCGTCGACAAGTCGATGTCCGTCCCCGTGATCGTCGATTTCTGGGCGCCGTGGTGCGGGCCGTGCAAGACGCTGGGCCCGCAGCTGGAAGCCGAGGTCGCCAAGGCCAAGGGCCGCGTGGTCATGGCCAAGGTGAACGTGGACGAGAACCAGATGATCGCCCAGCAGCTGCGCGTGCAGTCGATCCCGACGGTCTATGCCTTCTTCCAGGGACAGCCGGTCGATGCGTTCCAGGGCGCGATCCCGCAAAGCCAGGTCAAGCAGTTCGTGGACAAGCTGCTGGCGCTCGGCGGCGACGACGGCGGGCTTGCCGACGCGCTGGACGCGGCCGAGGCGATGCTGGCCGAAGGCGCGCACCAGGACGCGGCCGAGACGTTCCAGGCGATCCTGGGCGAGGAACCCGACAACGCCGCCGCATGGGGCGGGCTGATCCGCGCCCATGTCGCGGCGGGGGATCTGGACGCCGCCGACGCCGCGCTGGCGCAGGTATCCCCGGCGGCGGCCAACGCCGCCCCGGTCGAGGCCGCGCGCGCGATGCTGGCGCTGGCCCGGCAGGCAAGCGCCGCCGGCCCCCTAACCGAGGCCGAGGCGAAGGTCGCGGCCGATCCCGCCGACCAGCAGGCCCGGCTGGACTACGCCACCGCGCTGCACGCCGCGGGCCAGGTCGAGGCCGCGATCGACCAGCTTCTTGAAGCTTTCCGGCGCGACCGCGACTGGAACGACGGCGCGGCCAAGGCGCAGCTCATCACCATCTTCGACGCGATGGGCCCTGCCGACCCGGTGGCGCAGAAGGGACGGCGGCGGCTGTCGTCGCTGATCTTCGCCTGATGGCGATGCGCGGCTTCGACCTGCCGGCCACGATCCCGCTGTTCGCGCTGCCGGGCGCGGTGCTGATGCCGCGCGCCAGCCTGCCGCTGCACCTGTTCGAGCCGCGCTACCTGCAGATGCTGGACGACACGCTCAAAACCCCCGACCGGCTGATCGGGATGATCCAGCCGATGGGCGACGGACTTGCCCGGATCGGCTGCGCGGGGCGGGTGGTGATGTTTTCGGAAACCTGCGACGGGCGGATGGACATCGTGCTGCGCGCGGTGTCGCGGTTCTCGCTTTCGGGGGTCGAGGACGGGTTCACCCCCTATCCGCGCGGCCGGATCGCCTGGACCGGCTTCGGGCCTGACCGCGACAGCAAGTCTCCGACCGATCCCGGGCTGGACCGGGACGCGATGCTGGACCGGCTGAGCCGCTACATGCAGGCGCGCGAGCTTTCGACTGACTGGGAAGCCGCGCGCGAGGCCGACGACGAGATGCTGGTCAACAGCCTGTCGATGCTGCTGCCGTTCTCGCCCGAGGAAAAACAGGCGCTGCTGGAGGCGGAGACCCTGCCCGCCCGGCGCGAGATGCTGGACGGGCTGCTGGAATACGCGCTGCACGGCGGCGACGAAGAGGAGACGGTGCATTGACCGACGACACGACAGGGACGCCGCCCGGGTCCGGGCAGGCAGGGCAGGCTGTGCAGGCTGACCGCCCGACCCGCGCCTTCGACCGGCACATGCTGGAATCGCTGGTGTGTCCGGTGACGCACGGGCGGCTCGACTATGACGCGGCGCGGCAGGAACTGGTTTCGCGGACGGTCGGCCTCGCCTTCCCGATCCGCGAGGGGATCCCGATCATGCTGGTGGGCGAGGCCCGCCAGATCAAGGCGGACTGATCCGCCGGACGGCACCGGGGCTACAGCCCCGCCGCCTCGTCCGCGCCGATCATCAGGTTCAGGTTCTGCACCGCCGCGCCCGACGCGCCCTTGCCCAGGTTGTCCAGCACCGCGACCAGCACCGCCACGCCGTTGTCGTCGCTGCCGTGGACCGACAGCTCCATCAGATTGGTGCCGTTCAACGTCGTCGGCACCACGCGCGGCGCGGCGTCCACGACCTGCACGAACCGCGCGCCGTCATAATGGGCGGCGAGCGCGTCGCGCAGATCCGCGATCCGGCGGCCGTTCAGCTGCAGGGGGATCTGCACCGCCATGCCCTGCGCGAACCGCCCGACCGAGGGCGCGAAGACGGGGCGCGCCGACAGGCGGGCGTGGTGCATCACCTCGGGCAAATGCTTGTGCGCCTGCGCCAGCCCATAGACGAAAAAGTCCGGCGCGGTGCCGTTGTCGTATTCGGCGATCAGTTCCTTGCCGCCGCCGGTATAGCCGCTGACGGCGTTGATGCTGAGCGGCTCGTCGCCCGCGATCAGCCCGGCGTTCACCAGCGGCGCGGCCAGCGCGATCGCGCCGGTCGCATAGCAGCCGGGGTTCGCGACCAGCCGGGCGGACGTCACCGCCTCGCGCGCCGCCGTGTTCAGTTCGGGAAAGCCGTAGGCCCAGCCGTCCGCCACGCGGTGCGCGGTCGAGGCGTCGATGATGCGGACCGGCAGCCCTTCGGCCAGCGCCACCGCCTCGCGCGCGGCGGCGTCGGGCAGGCACAGGATAGCGACATCCGCCGCCTCCATCGCCTCGCGGCGGGCGGCGGGATCCTTGCGGCGCGCGGCATCGACCTGCACCAGCGTCACGTCGGACCGGTCCTGCAGCCGCTCGCGGATCTGCAGCCCGGTCGTGCCCGCCTCGCCGTCGATGAACACCTTGTGCGCCATGCCTCACCTCACCCCATGAAACCGCCGTCTTGATAGCGTCGCGGCGGCCCGGACGCAAAGCTTGATGAGCGGGCGGCCAATCCACACGGACCCTGAACAAAGGGGCCCGGAACGCGTCAGGGTCCCGGCTTTCACCGGGACCCTGACGCATAGGGGGGTAGAGAGAGACATGACCGCATCCCCGGTCACTGGGCTTCGTGGGGATAACCCGGGGGGAACCCCCAAGTTCCCGTGCGATCAGGTTAACGAAACCTTACGCCGCGTCACGCCACCAGCCGATAGCCGCCGCTTTCAGTGACCAGCAGCCGCGCGTTCGAGGGATCGGGTTCGATCTTCTGGCGCAGGCGGTAGATGTGGGTTTCCAGCGTGTGCGTGGTGACGCCCGCGTTGTAGCCCCAGACCTCGTGCAGCAGCACGTCGCGCGGCACCACCCCGTCCTGCGCGCGGTACAGGAACTTGAGGATGTTGGTTTCCTTTTCGGTCAGGCGGATCTTGCGATCCTTCTGGTCGATCAGCATCTTCATCGCCGGCTTGAAGGTATAGGGGCCAAGCTGGAAGATCGCGTCCTCGGACTGTTCGTGGGTGCGAAGCTGCGCGCGCAGGCGGGCCAGCAGCACCGGGAACTTGAACGGCTTGGTGATGTAGTCGTTGGCGCCGCTGTCGAGCCCCAGGATGGTGTCGGCGTCGGTGTCGTGACCCGTCAGCATGACGACCGGGCATTTGACGCCCTGCTTGCGCAGCCGCTTGCACAGCTCGCGCCCGTCGGTGTCGGGCAGGCCCACGTCCAGCACCACCAGGTCGAAGATCGCGCCCTTGGTCTTTTCCACCGCCTCGGCGCCGGAACCGGCCTCGAACACGTCGAAATCCTCGGTCTCGACCAGCTGCTCGGCAAGCGCCTCGCGCAGGTCGTCCTCGTCGTCCACCAGCAGGATCTTCTTCAGACCGGCCATGTTTTCCTCCATCGGAAATCGCGCGGCAAATCGCGTTGACGGGAAGGTGCGCATGCCGGCCCTTGCGGTCCAGCGGGTTGCCACATTTCTCACATGCAGTTGTCCGTGGGGGCGGTTATGTTGCGGAATGTTTCAGGAAAATCGCCGATGAGCCTTGTCCCGACCCTTGCCGAGCGCGCCGCGCGGGCGCGGTCCGACCTGCGGGTGGGGCTGCCGGTCGTGATCGACGGCCATCTGGCGGCGGCGGTGGAAACACTGTCCGCCGACCGGCTGGCGGCGCTGCGGGCGGCGGGACCGGCGGTGCTGGCCATTACCGCGCGCCGGGCCGAGACGCTGAAGGCGCGGGTCTATGACGGCGAGCTGGCGCGGGTGCGGCTGGACGGGGCGGCCGACCTTGCGTGGCTGCGGTCGGTGGCGGACCCGTCGTCGGACCTGATGTCGCCGATGAAGGGGCCGTTCTTCACCGACCGCGGCGGCGACACGACCGCGCACCGGGCGGCGCTGGGACTGGCAAAATCGGCGCAGCTGCTGCCCGCGCTGGTCATGGTGCCGGTGGACGCGGCCCACGAGGGGCTGACCACCCTGCCCGCCGGGCCGCTGCTGGCGCAGATCGCGGCGGAAACCGCGCTCGCCCCGGTCGCGGCGGCGCGGCTGCCGCTGGCGTGGTCGCACGACAGCAAGCTGCACATCTATCGCCCCGACGATGGCGGCGCCGAACACTATGCGGTCGAGATCGGCACCCCGCACCGCGACCGCCCGGTGCTGGCGCGGCTGCATTCGGCCTGCTTCACCGGCGACGTGCTGGGCAGCCTGAAATGCGACTGCGGCCCGCAGCTTCACGCCGCCCTGGGCGCGATGGGCGAGGCGGGCGCGGGCGTCCTTCTGTATCTCAACCAGGAAGGGCGCGGGATCGGACTTGCCAACAAGATGCGCGCCTACGGCCTTCAGAACCAGGGCTTCGACACGGTCGAAGCGAACCACCGCCTGGGGTTCGAGGATGACGAGCGCGACTTCCGCATCGGCGCGGCGATGCTGCGAAAGCTGGGCTTTGGCGCGGTGCGGCTGCTGACCAACAACCCGCGCAAGGTCGCGATGATGCAGGACCACGGGATCGCGGTGACGGAACGGGTGCCGCTGGTCGTCGGCCGCAACCGCTTCAACGAGGGGTATCTGGCCGTCAAGGCGGGCAAGTCGGGGCACCTGCTGTGAGCGCCGCCGACATGGTCCTGACCCGCGCGGGGCTGCGCTTCGCGGGCAGGCTGTGGCCCTGCAGCATCGGCCGCGGCGGCGTGCGCCGCGACAAGCGCGAGGGCGACGGCGCGACCCCCGTGGGCGTCCACCGCGTCGTGGGCATGCTTTATCGCCCCGACCGGCTGGCGCGGCCCGCGCCGTGGGCCGAAACCATCGGGCCGGGCGACCTGTGGTCCGACGCGCCGGGCGACCGCAACTACAACCACCATGTCCGCGCGCCCTATGCGCCTAGCCACGAAAGGCTGCGCCGGGCCGATCCGCTGTACGACATCGTGCTGGTCACGGACTGGAACTGGCCCCGCGCGCAGCCGGGGGCAGGGTCGGCGATCTTTCTGCACCAGTGGCGGCGGCCGGGCGCGCCGACGGCCGGCTGCATCGCCTTTGCCCGCGCACATCTGCGGTGGATCGCCGCGCATGCCGTGCCCGGCACGCGGCTGATCGTGCCGGACGCGATGGACCGGCGCGCCTAGCCGGTTCCGTAGAAGTCCCGGAACCAGTCCACGTAGGCGGCAACGCCTTCTTCCACCGTCGTCTGCGGCGCATAGCCCGACAGCGCCCGCAGCAGCGTCGTGTCGGCCCAGGTCGCGGGCACGTCGCCCGGCTGCATCGGCAGCATCCGCTTTTCCGCCGTGCGCCCCGTCGCCGTCTCGATCGCGGCGATGAAGTCCATTAGCCGCACCGGCGCGCCGTTGCCGATGTTGACGACCCGGAACGGCGCGACAGGCGACAGGCTGTCGAAGTCCCCCGCCCTTTCGGTCCCCGGCACCGCGTCGAGCAGCAGCATGGTCGCGCGGACGAGGTCGCTCACGAAGGTGAAGTCGCGCCGCATGTCGCCGTGGTTGAACACCTTGATCGGCCGCCCTTCCATGATCGCGCTGGTGAACAGGTAAGGCGCCATGTCCGGCCGCCCCCATGGGCCGTAAACGGTGAAGAACCGGAACATGGTGATCGGCAGGCCGAAAAGATGGGCATAGGAATGCGCCATCGCCTCGGTCGATTTCTTGGTCGCGGCATAGAACGACATCTGGCTGTCGGCCTTGTCCGTCTCGCGGTAGGGCATCGCGGTGCTGGCGCCATAGGCGCTGCTGGTGGACGCCAGCAGCATGTGGCGCGGGGGATGGGCGCGCGCCGCCTCGAGCAGCTCGAACGTGCCCAGAAGGTTGGCGCGGACATAGGCGCGCGGGTTGTCGATCGAATGGCGCACGCCGGCCTGCGCGGCCAGATGGACCACCGCGTCGGGGCGTTCCTCGGCGAAGATGCGGTCCAGCAGCCCCGGTTCCTCGATCCCGCCGCGGACCGCGCGGAAGGCCGCGGACGGGGTCAGCCGCGCCTCGCGCGCGGCCTTGAGGCCCGGGTCGTAATAGTCGTTGTGATCGTCGATCCCGACCACGCGCCAGCCCTGCCCCAGCATCGCCTGCGACAGGTGAAAGCCGATGAACCCCGCGTGCCCGGTGATGACGACGGTGCCGGCCATCGCTCAGTCGCCCTGAATGACGACGCGGCGCTGCGCGGGCGCGACGACGTCGCGCAAGGTCAGGCCGCCCGCGCCCGGCAGCGCCACGGTCAGCGCGCCCCATGCCAGCGTGGCCGACCCGTCCGCGATGCGGATCGTCACCTCGGGCCCGTCCTTGGGGCGGGCGAGCAGGGACAGGTCCAGCGTGTCGGTGCCGGGGGTGAAGTCGGCGATGGTGAAGTCGCCGTACGGGCCGGGCAGGAAGCGGTCGGCGCCATCGCCCCCGTCCAGCGTGGTGGGGGGCCCGGCGGCTCGGCCAGGGTTCAGCGCGGCGGCGGGCCGCAGCGCCGACAGCACGTCGTCGCCGCCCCCGCCCGACAGCGCGCCGGTGCCTTCCAGGTGATCGTCGCCCGCGCCACCCGACAGGGTGTTCGCGCCCTCGGGGTCGATCAGCGCGTCATCGCCCGGCCCGCCGTCCAGCGCGTCGCGGCCGCGCCCGCCGAACAGCCAGTCGTCGCCGTCGCCGCCGGAAAGGGCGTCGTTGCCGTCGCCCCCATAGATCAGGTCGGTCAGCCCGCCGCCCTCGACCCGGTCGTCGCCGCCGAGCGCGAAGAACAGCCCGTGCGGGTTCGACACGCCGTCCGTGACGTGATCGCGGTCGTCCCCGTCCGCCGCGCCGATCGCCACCGCGTCCGCGCCGGGCGTCCCCCAATGCTCGGTGGCGCCGGCGGGCGCGGCGTCCTCGTCCCGCACCCAGCCGTCATGGGCGAAGGCCGCGGATTCGATCATCGCCGCGTAGCCCTTGCCCTGCCCGTTCCAGCGCACCAGTTGCGATGAGCGGGCGGTGGGCGGCCACCAGGTGAAGCCGATCCCCCGGTCCGCGATCCACGGCAGCAGCCGCGCCATGTTGTAGCTTTGGCTCGCGCGTTCCTTCGTGCCCGGATCAAGCGACCCGGACGCCGTGTAAAGCTGCGATTCCGTGATCATCAGGTCATCGCCCGGCTGCACCAGGTCGCCGATCCGCTTGCAAGCCTGCGCGGCGAAGCCCTGCGCGTCGGGGTCGGGCTGGCCCGGCACCACCCACGCCGGATACATGTGGACCGACCACACCAGCCGGTCCCCGGCCACCTTGCGGATCAGGTCGTGATCGAGGTTCGCGAACTGGGCCGAGGCGTTCAGCCCGCCCACGAACAACCGCTTGTCGCCCCAGTCGAGCGCGCCGATCAGGTCGGCCATGTGCTGGCTGTAAACCGCCCCCGCCTCGGGGCGGTTGCCGTAGGCGATGGGCTCGTTGACCAGTTCCCACCCCACGACCGCGTCCAGGATCGCGGCGTTCTCGGGGCGGCGGAACCAGCCCAGCATCGCGTCCCAGTCGTCCCGCACGTCGTCGATCTTGGTGTCGTCGGCATCGTCGCGCAGCGCGTCCGCGCCGCCCAGCATGGCCTTTTCGGCCGGGGTCATCCCCTTGGCCAGCACCCCGTCCGAGTTCTGGATCACCAGCCGCATCCCCGCCTGCGCGGCAAGGTTGGCGAAGGCGCGCCAGTCCTCGGTCACGCCCGCATTGTCCACGCTGGCCGCGTTGAAATCCAGCCGCAGGACATTCACCTCGGGGAAGCTGCCTTGCAGCGCGGCAAGGAACTGTTCGCCGCTGCCGCCCATCTGCAGGTCCACGCCGCTGTCGGCGCGCCAGCTGACCATCGTGCCGAGTCCCGGCACCGGTTCCTTCTTCGGCGGCGGATCAAGCGTCAGCAGCCGGCCGTCGGCAAGCCGCGCCGGTTCCCGCGTGACCGGGTCCAGCAGCAGCGCCACCGGTCCGCTGCCCCGCAGTTCCGCCATCGCCCGGTCGGCCGTGCCGCCCTTGTTGCCCTTGCGCTTCTTCACGGTCTCAAGGACGTGGCCGCGCAGGTTTTCGGGAACGCCGGTGCCGTCGCGGGTGCGAAGCTTTTCGGGCGCGGTCACGACGGTCACGTAGCGCGTGGCGACCGAAACGGCGTTCCAGCCGGCCATGTCCGAGTGGAAGTCGAGCGGTCCGCAATCCATCGAAAGCCTCCTGCCGTTCCGCGGGGATCGAAGGGCCGCACCCCGCCGGACGCGGCCCTTCTACCTGCGCGGGCGCGGCAGGGCCATGCCGATCTGCGGGCCTGCCGCGCCCGCGCGCCAAACGCCGCGACGGCTTTGCGGCGGCGGCGGGGCGGGGTATCCAGCGGATGCTTTTTCAAGGTGACCGCCCGTGCCGCTCGTCTTCGTCCTCATCATCGCCGCCTGCGCCACGGTCGAGCTGGCGCTGACCGGGGCGGCGCTGGCCGGCTGGCCGGCGGTCCGGCTGGGCGCATTCGCCTATGGCGGGTTCTACCCGCAAATGCTGGACGACTGGCCCGGGCTGTTTCCCGGCCAGCGGATGACGATGTTCGCGACCTACGGGTTCCTGCACGCGGGCCTCTTGCACCTGACCATGAACATGCTGGCGCTGGCGCAGCTTGCGCGCGAGATGGCCACGGTGATGGCTGCCCGCGCGATGCTGCTGATCTATGCGGTGTCGCAGGTGGGCGCAGCGTTGGCGCAGGCGGCGCTTGCGCCCGAGGGGCCGGTCATGGTCGGCGCGTCCGGTGCGATCTTCGGGCTGGCCGGGGCGCTGATCGCGCGCAACTTCGTCGTGGTGGTGCGGCGGCGGCTGCCGATGCAGCCGCTGGTCAGGTCGGCGGCGACGCTTGTGGTCCTGAACGTGGCGCTGGCGCTGCTGGTGCCGCAGATCGCGTGGCAGGCGCATGTGGGGGGCGCCGCGACCGGCGCGGTGCTGGGGATCGCGCAGGCGGTGCTGACCCGAAAGGGATAGGGCCGGCGCATCGCACCGGCCCCGTGAAACCCTGCAGACCGCCCCTTACTTGGGCGCCCAGATGGTCTTTTCGCGGGCCCAGTTCCGCTCGCACAGCTTGGACACGATCTGGTCGGCCGCGCTGGCCTGCAGGACGAAATCGTCGGCCTGCACCCCGGCCTTGTCCAGCACCGGCTGCGCCTCGGCCGAATAGCCGATCGCCTTGAGGTGGGCGAAGGCGTCCGACAGCCAGTCGATCGCGGGCTTGTGGCGGACAAGCTCGGCCGCGCCGTCGGCAGACGCGACCACGGCCACCGCGTCGAAGATGACCGAGGGCGCGCCGTCAAGCTGCGCGTCGGCCGCCATCTGCTTGCCGTCGGCGAGCTTCGGCCCGCCGACCTTGGGCGACACGATCATCACCGACGCGCCCTGCGACCGGGCCGCCGACGCCAGCGCCTCGACCACCGCGGCGTCCGCGCCGTCGGTCACGAGGACGCCCAGCTTGCGCCCCTTGGCGCTGCGGTCGGCGTTCTTCAGGATCGACAGCGGATCGGACGGGGCCGCATCGACCGGCGCCTTGGCCACGGGCGCGGCCTCCGGCAGGTCCATCCCCAGCCCCTCGGCCACGCGGCGGGCAAGGTCCTCGTCGATGTTGCGAAGCTGCGACATCTGCCGGATGCGGACATGCGGCATCTGGCACTTCGACAGCTCGAACACCTGGGCGTTGACGATGTGCCCCTGCTCGGTCTCTGTCTGCGACAGGTAGAACTGGCGCGCCTGGCTGAAGTGGTCGGCAAAGCTTTCCGCCCGCACCCGCAGCTTTTCGGCAGGCTCGTTCCCAAGCTCGGTCATCCGGGCGATCGTGCGGAACCCCTGCTCGGCGTCCACGCGCGGCCCCGCAGCCTCGCCCGCCTCGTTGAGCGAGTTCGGCTCGTAGTTCGCGCGGCCCTTCGGCACCTGCGTCTGCATCAGCCCGTCGCGCTGGAAGTTGTGCATCGGACAGCGCGGCGCGTTGATCGGGATCTGGTGGAAGTTGGTCGTGCCCAGACGCGATTTCTGCGTGTCCATGTAGCTGAACAGACGCCCCTGCAGCAGCGGGTCGTTGGAAAAATCGATCCCCGGCGGCACGTTCGTGGGCAGGAAGGCGACCTGCTCGGTCTCGGCGAAGAAGTTGTCGGGGTTGCGGTTCAGCTGCATGGTGCCGATCACCTGCACCGGCACGTCCTCTTCCGGGATGATCTTGGTCGCGTCCAGCACGTCATAGGACTGGGCGGCCGCGAACGCCTCGTCGAAGACCTGGATGCCCAGGTCCCATTCCGGGAAATCGCCCGCGTCGATCGCCTCCCACAGGTCGCGGCGCAGATAGTCGGGGTCGGCGCCCGAGATCTTGACCGCCTCGTCCCACAGGGTCGATTG
The DNA here is from genome assembly GCF_007018965.1 of Paracoccus marinus. Lineage (GTDB taxonomy): Bacteria > Pseudomonadota > Alphaproteobacteria > Rhodobacterales > Rhodobacteraceae > Paracoccus > Paracoccus marinus. The sequence continues at coordinate 122,767 of NZ_VJYZ01000010.1, read as the reverse complement.
CAGGCCCAGCTTCGGCTTCCAGTGGAACTTGACGTAGGACGCTTTTCCGTCCGCGCTGATGAGCCGGAAGGTGTGGACACCAAAGCCTTCCATCATGCGGAAGCTGCGCGGGATCGCGCGGTCGGACATCAGCCACATCGCCATGTGCTGGCTTTCCGGCATCAGCGAGATGAAGTCCCAGAAGGTGTCGTGGGCCGATGCCGCCTGCGGCATCATCCGGTCCGCCTCGGGCTTCACCGAGTGGATCAGGTCGGGAAACTTGATCGCGTCCTGGATGAAGAACACGGGCATGTTGTTGCCGACGAGGTCCCAGTTGCCTTCGCTCGTGTACAGCTTGACGGCAAAGCCGCGCACGTCGCGGGGCGTGTCCTTCGATCCCTTGGACCCGGCCACGGTCGAGAAGCGGACGAACACGTCGCAGGTCGTGCCTTCGGCCTGGAAGAGCGCGGCGCGGGTCAGTTCGGGGATCGCGCGGGTGACGGTGAAGGTGCCGTGCGCGCCGGAGCCGCGGGCGTGGACGATCCGTTCCGGAATGCGCTCGTGGTCGAAGTGGAAGATCTTTTCGCGCAGCACGAAATCTTCCAGCAGCGACGGCCCGCGCGCCCCGCCCTTGAGGCTGTTCTGGTTGTCGCTGATCGGAACGCCGTGGTTGGTGGTGATCCGCGCGTCGCGGTCGGTTGTGGTCTGCTGCAGTTCGCCCCCGTTGCCGCGCTGGTCCTGGTAGGACGCATTCGTCGCGTCGGTGTTGGTGCCTGCCTGCAGCGACGTGGCGGCGACGGGATTGTCCCGCTTGCCGGCGCCGGGGGTGGGTTTCTGTGCCATGATGCTCTCTCGCGTCCCGATGTTGTTGGTAAGACCGGACGCGCCTTGCGGGGTCCGGCCCTGACAGCCGGCCCGCCGGTGCCCCGCGCCGCGGACCAGCGTGGCTTTAACCGCACACGAAACCGAACCGTTCCATTCGGCGGAGGTCGAGACGGCGCATAAGCCCGCCCGGCGCAGGGCCTGCGCCGGGCGGGTCGTTCGAAAGCAAGCGGCGTTCACCGCCGCGCGAGGGTCAAAGCGAGCCTGCGCCCTGCATCGCCGCGCGGGTCAGGCGTTCGGCGATCTCGAACATTTCCTCGGGCGCGTAGTCGGGGGTGAAGACGTTCGGCTCCCCGGTGAGGTCGTGGATCTTGCCGCCTTCGGGCATCCCTTCGACGACCACGAGGTCGCCGGGCGGATCGCCGGGCAGCGCCTGCTCGCCTTCCCAGATCCCGCGGATCGCCTGATAGTCGCCCTGCGAGAAGGTATACAGCCGCCGGTGCGACCCTTCGTCCAGGTACTTCTGGCATTCGGGGATCTTGTCCAGCGGGATGTTCGGCGTCGGCAGCATCTGCTCGATCGCAACGCCCGTCAGCTTTTTCAGCGCCAGCGCGTAGGCATGGGCGTGGACCGAGCCGCGCACCAGCAGGTAACCGCAGACCTCGCGTCCGGTGGCGTTGTCGTGGGTCAGCGATTCATAGACCCGAAGCTTGTGCAGGCGCGCGCCGCATTCCAGGTGGAAGTTGTGCAGCAGGTCGAAGACGACGTTGCCGGTGGTCGTGACCATGTCGACGTTCCACGACATGGAATTCGAGTTCACGGGCACCGCCCCGCCCGCGTGGGAAAAGAACGACGCGGCCGAACGGATGTCCTTCATGGCCTCGGCCGGCGCGCCCGAGACGTCGCCGCCGGTGCGCTCATCCGCGCCGGGCTTGTCGGGGCCGTTCGCCAGCATCGCGATCCCGTGCGAGACCAGCTCGACATGGCCGAGTTCCTCGGCCGTGATCGCGGCGACGAGGTTGTAGAACGGCGTCAGCTTCGACTTCGACCGGAAGTTGAAGCTTTGGAACATGTAGTTTCCAAGGGTCGACATCTCGCCGTACTTGCCGCCGAGCAGCTCCTGCAGGGCGGCGGCGGCGTTGGGGTCGGCGCGGGTGGGGGGCGGCAGTTCGGTCTGAAGCTGATCGACGCGCATGAACATGGTTTTCGGTCCTCGCTTGGGCGGATGCCGACATCGGCATCCATGCGACAACCCGAAGGACCGGCGATGGTCCCGGCATTTCCGGTCAGCTTAACAAAGATCGTGCAGCGGTATTCAGGGCGTGGTTCCCGGCTCGGCTGCCGGGCCGAGGCCCGGTTCGGAGGCCGGTGCGGGCGCCGAAGGCTCCACCTTCGCGGCATCCCGTTCGCGCCCTTGGTCCGGTTCGGCGGGGGGCGCATTCCCGGGTGCATCCGCCGGTTCCTCGGGAAAGTCGCTGCCTGACAATCGCCGCATGGCGGGGCGCAGCGTCTCGGCCGGGACATGGGCCAGCGTCACAGCCGTTTCGCCGGGGTTCGCGTCCAGATGATCTGCCAGCAGCCGGTGGGCCAGCCCGTAGCCCGCCCATTTCCGCAGGTTGCCCCGGCCCTGGAACCACAGCGCGTGGTCATAGTCGCGCCGCGCCCATTCGGTGATCGCGCGCTTGGCAAGCCCCGCGGTGGGCGGCGTCTGGTCCCACGGATCGGGCGCGCCGCCCAGCACCTGCGTAACGAAATGCCCGGCCAGCCCCTCGCTCACCAGCGCCTCGCCCAGGCTGCGGCCGTAGCCGGGGCCGTCCCAGCGCAGGATGTGGTGCAGTTCGTGCAGCATGGTGCGGATCAGCGGCACCGGATCGCCGTCGGCAAAGCGGGCGGGCGCGACGGTCAGTTCGATCACGCCCGGCGCGGGCGCGGCACCGCCGACGCCCCAGTCGGGGATCCCCTCGCCCGCGCGCACCACCACGTCGAAATCGGGAACGCGCGCATGGTCCGACGCCAGCGCCACGCTGTCGGCGATGGCGGTACGCAGTTCGGGCATGATCCCCGTCAGGTCGTGCCGCGCGTTCAGGAAATGGACCTGCCAGTAGGGCATCAGACCTCCGGCACCAGCACCTCGCGCTTGCCGACGTGGTTGGCGGAACTCACGACGCCCTGCTCCTCCATCTGCTCGACGAGGCGCGCGGCCTTGTTGTAGCCGATCGCGAGCTTGCGCTGGATGTAGCTGGTGGAACACTTGCGGTCCTTGGCGACGATCTGCACCGCCAGGTCGTAAAGCTCGGCGTCCCCGCCCTCGCCGCCAAGGCCCAGCACCGCGTCGATGTCGGACGCGACCTCGTCCTCGGGTCCGTCCACGACGCCCGACATGTAGCTGGGCGGGCCGAAGGACTTGAGGTGGTTCACGACCTCCTCGACTTCCTCGTCGGACACGAACGGGCCGTGGACGCGGGTGATGCGGCTGCCGCCGGCCATGTAGAGCATGTCGCCCATGCCCAGAAGCTGCTCGGCCCCCTGTTCGCCCAGGATCGTGCGGCTGTCGATCTTGGACGTGACCTGGAAGCTGATCCGGGTCGGGAAGTTCGCCTTGATCGTGCCTGTGATCACATCGACCGACGGGCGCTGCGTGGCCATGACGATGTGGATGCCCGAAGCCCGCGCCATCTGGGCAAGGCGCTGGATGCAGGCCTCGATTTCCTTGCCGGCGACCATCATCAGGTCGGCCATCTCGTCCACGATGACGACGATGTAGGGGAACGCCTCGGGCTGGAACTCCTCGGTCTCGAACACGGGCTCGCCGGTGTCCTCGTCGAAGCCGGTCTGCATGGTGCGGCGGAACATCTCGCTCTTGGCCAGCGCCTCGCGGACGCGGCCGTTGTAGCCCTCGATGTTGCGGACGCCCATCTTGGACATCTTGCGGTAGCGTTCCTCCATCTCGGAGACGACCCATTTGAGGGCGACGACCGCCTTCTTGGGGTCGGTCACGACCGGCGACAGCAGGTGCGGGATGCCGTCATAGACGCTGAGTTCCAGCATCTTCGGGTCGATCATGATGAGCCGGCATTCCTCGGGCGTGAGCTTGTAGAGGAGCGACAGGATCATCGTGTTGATGGCGACCGACTTGCCCGACCCGGTGGTCCCGGCGATCAGGAGGTGCGGCATCTTGGCGAGGTTCGCCACCACAGGCTCGCCGCCGATGTCCTTGCCGAGCGCCAAGGGCAGCGGCATGGAGGTATCGCCGAAGGCGCGGGCGGCGAGGATTTCCCGCAGCACGACCTTTTCGCGGCGCTGGTTCGGCAGTTCGATCCCGATCACGGTGCGGCCCGGCACGGTGGACACGCGCGCCGACAGCGCCGACATCGACCGGGCGATGTCGTCGGACAGGCCGATCACCCGGCTGGCCTTGAGCCCCGGCGCGGGTTCCAGTTCGTAAAGCGTGACCACCGGGCCGGGATGGACGGCGGTGATCTGCCCCTTGACGCCATAGTCGTCCAGCACCGCCTCCAGCATCCGCGCGTTTTCCATCAGGGCCTCTTCGGGCAGCTGGTGGCGTTCGACGGTCGAGGGGGCGGACAGCAGCGCCAGCGGCGGGCGTTCGTAGTGCGGCGACGCCCGGTCGAAGTCGAGGCTGGGCTGCGCCTCGCTGCGGGCCTGCTTTGACGGTGCGGGCTTGCGCATCGGCGGCACGACGACGCGCTGGCGGTCGGCGCCGAAGGGGGCGGGCTCGGCCGGTTCGGGATCGCCCGGCGGACGGTTGCGGCCGAGCCGCGCGGTCAGGGCCGACAGCGCGCCGATGGGCCCGCCGGCGCCCCCCGTGCCGCCCGCGCCGCCGGTGCGGGCGCTGATCGCGTCGCTGATGCGGGCGTCGATCTCGTCCTGCGACGGGGCCTCATCGTCGTCCGCATAGTCGCGCAGCGTATCGACCAGTTCGGGCTCGGGGTCGCGGTGGGCGGCGTGTTCGGCTTCGTCCGGTTCCGGCGCGGGCGCGCCGATGCGGAAACGGCCGATCTGGCGGCCGGCGCGGGGGCGGCCGGCGTCGTCGTCGGGCAGCGCCACGTCGGCACCGGCGGCGGCGGCAAGCCGGGCGCGCCGCGCATCGGCCCGGCCGCGGATCGCGCGCGCGGCCCCGGCCGATGCGCCCGCGCCGCGGCCGATGGCCTGCAGGAACAGGTGGGCCGCGAAGCGCAGGCCGTTTTGCAGGAACCGGGCGATCGCGATCGCCTCGGCCCGCGAAAAGCCCAGCACGAAGGCCGAGAACGCGACCGTCGCGACCGCCGTCAGCAGCGCCAGGATCTTGATCGCGATCGACGCCTTGACCGGCACCAGCCCCAGCATCGCGCCCATCAGCATGTCGCCCAGATGCCCGCCCAGACCGAAGCTTTCGCGCCACCCGGGCGGCGGCACGATCGAGGTCGCATAGACCGACAGAAGCACCATCGCGATCGGCAGGAACACCGCCCGCATCAGCCGGTCCTCGCCCCGGTGCAGCATCAGGCGCAGGCCCCAGCCGACCGCGCCCACGGCCAGCATGTAGCTGCCGTAGCCGGTGATCATGTAGAGCGCGGACGAGACATAGGCCCCGATCCCGCCAAGCAGGTTCTGCGCGGGCGCGTCGGTCGCGGACTGAAAGCTGGGGTCGTCGGGCGAATGGCTCAGCAGCATCAGCGCGATCAGCGCGCCCAGCGCCACCAGCGCCGCGCCGACCACTTCCTTGCCGCGCCGTTCCAGCGCCGCCTGCGTGGACTGGTCGAACAGCGGATTGCGTTGCTTGGCCTGCCAGCTCGCCATCTTTCAGCCCCTTTCGTACAGCACGTCGCGGATGCGGATCAGCGCGGCCTCGGTTTCGTCCGCGGGCCCCACCAGCGCCACCCGGACAAAGCCCGCGCCGGGGTTCACGCCGTCCACCTCGCGCGAGAGATAGGCGCCCGGCAGCACCTGCACGCCCGCCTCGCGCCACAGCCGGATCGTCGACGCCTCGCCGTCATCGACCGGCAGCCACAGGAAGAACCCGCCCGCCGGACCCTTGTAGCCCGGCACGTTCCCCAGCACCCGGTCGGCGATGGCGTATTTTTCCTGGTAGAGCGCCCGGCTCGCCGCCACATGCGCCTCGTCCGCCCAGGCGACCTCGGCCACGCGCTGCATCGGCAGCGGCACCGGCGCGCCGGAATAGCTGCGCAGGACCCGCAGGCGGGAGATGTTGGCCCGCGATCCCACGGCGATCCCTGCGCGCAGACCCGGCAGGTTCGACCGCTTGCTGAGCGAGTTGAAGACGACGACGCGCTCGGGCAGGGCCATCGCCTCGGCCACCTCGAGCGCGCCGGGGGGCGGGGCGTCGCGCCAGATCTCGGAATAGCACTCGTCGGCGAAGACGACGAAGTCGTGCCGCTCGGCCAGCGCGATCAGCCGTTCCAGATAGTCGCGGTCGGCGACCGACCCCTGCGGGTTCGCGGGCGAACACAGATAGCAGATCGCGGTCGCGTCCAGCACCGCCGGGTCCAGCGCGGCATAGTCGGGCAGGTGCCCGGTGGCGTCGGTCGCCGGCACGAACACCGCGCGCGCCCCCACGGCGGCGGCGGCGACGGCATAGACCTGATAGAACGGGTTCGGGATCAGCACGACCGGCTGGCCGCCGTTCTTGCGTTCCGGGCACAGCGCCAGCGCCGCGTTGAACAGCCCCTCGCGCGAGCCGTTGAGCGCGGTGATCCGGTCGGGCGCGATGTCGAGCCCGTAGCGGGTCTGCAGCCAGCCCGACACGGCGTCGAGGAACTGGGGCGTGCCCTCGTTCGGCGGGTATTTCGCAAGCTCGCCCACCGAGCGCGCCAGCGTGGGCGCGACGAAGTCGGGGATGGCATGGCGCGGCTCGCCGATGGTCATGACGACGGGGGCCACGCCAGCGGGCGGGGTCACGTCGGCCAGAAGCCGGCGCAGGCGCGGAAACGCGTATTCGGGCAGGTTCGAAAACCGCTCGGGATCTGCCATTGCTGCCTCGGGTTACGGGATCGTTGTCGCCCCGTTTGGGGCAACATTACCGGCATTTCGCCATTGCGTCCAGCCACAGGGCGCAGCTGGCAGGCGGGCGAGGCTTGCGCGAATCACCCGTGGTCCCGCAGCGCGGCCTCGACCGCCGCCGCGATCCTGAGAAGCGCGCGATCGCGCCCGCCCGCGCCCATCAGCATGATCCCGCAGGCGGGCCGCCCGGTGGGAAGCGTGACCGCGGGCAGGCCCAGCACGTTCGCAAAGCGCGTGTTCCGAAGCGCGAGGATGTTTTCCGCGACAAAGGCGTCGGCGTCGTCCGCGACCCTGGCGATGGGTGGCGGCAGCGACGCGACGCTGGGCAGGATTACCGCGTCCATGCCCGCGACCGCCTCGGCCCAGGCAAGCCGCGCGCGTTTCAGGTCGGCCCAGCGTTCCACGAACTCCATCGCCGTCATCGCCGCGCCGCTGCGAAAGCGGTTCAGCGTGAACGCGCCCAGCATTTCGGGCGCGACGTCGATCTGCGCGCGCCAAAGGCCGTAGGCCTCGGGCCCGAACAGGGGCGTGCCGAGGTCCATGGCCAGCTGGCCTTCGGGCGGCGTGGCGTGGCTGATGACCGCGCCTTTGGCGGACAGGTGGTGGACCGCCTCTTCGAACGCCTGCACCGGGGCTTCGCGCGCGTCCACGTAAGGCAGCCCGCCCAGGACCAGCAGCCGCAGGCCGCGCACGTCGTCCGCGCCGCGCAGGTCGGCGGACGGGGCGCCGGTCAGCAGCGCCATGATCTCGGCGCAGTCCTCGACCGTGCGGGCGATGGGGCCTACGCTGTCGAAGCTGGTGCAAAGGGGCAGGACGCCGTCCATCGGGGTCGCGCCGTGGGTCGGCTTGAAGCCCACGAGGTTGTTCCACGCCGCAGGCACCCGGATCGAGCCGCCGGTATCCGACCCGATCGCCGCCGCCGCGAGGCCGAGCGCGACCGACACCGCCGCGCCCGACGACGACCCGCCCGGACACAGCGCCGGGTCAAGGCTGTTGGGCGGCGTCGCGGTGGACGGGTTCACGCCAAGGCCGGAAAACGCCAGTTCGGTCAGGTGGGTCTTGCCCAGGCACACCAGCCCCTGCGCGGCCGCGTCGGCCAGCAGCCGCGCATCGGTGCCGGGCACCCGCCCCTCAAGCAGGCGCGTCCCGCCTTCGGTCGCGGTGCCTGCGCTGTCGATGTTGTCCTTCCAGCTCAGCGCCACGCCGTCCAGCAAGCCCCGCCGCAGCCCGGCGCGGGCGCGGTCATGGGCGCCGACGGCCTCGGTCCGGGCGCGGTCGGGCGTGGTGCGGGCATAGACGCGCGCGGCGTCGGGGTGGCGGGCGATGGCGTCAAGATAGCCCTCGGCCAGGTCCACCGGGCTGACCAGCCCCGCCATGACGGCCCGCCCCTGTTCGGTCGCCGAAGATCTGAGCCAGTCCATGCGCTATCCCTCGCCGGTTCGGGTGACGCGCAAAGGCTAGCCCCGCCCCGCCGCGCGGGCAATGGCGCGGGGGGCGGGCGGCGGGCGGGCGGGGGCGCGCGTCCGGCCCGCATGGACCCCGGCCGGGGCGGCGGGTAAGCTTGGCGCGGACCCCGCCGCGCGAGACACGACATGGATCACGATCACGACGTCATCATCGCGGGCGGCGGGCTGAACGGGCCGACGCTGGCGCTGGCGCTCGCGCAGGCGGGGCTGGCGGTCGCGGTGGTGGACGCCCGCCCCGCGCCGGACCGCGCCGTGCGCGGGTTCGACGGGCGCGCCTATTCGCTGGCGCTCGCCTCGCGCAGGCTGCTGACGGCGCTGGGGCTGTGGGGGACGCTCGCGCCCGACGCGCAGGCGATCGGCAAGGTCGTGGCCACCCAAGGGCTGCCCGGCGAAGGCGCGGACCGGTTCGCAATGGTCTTCGACAGCGCCGAAATCGAGGAAGGCGCGGTCGGCCACATGGTCGAGGATCGGCACCTGTACCGCGCGCTGCTGGACGCCATGCAGGGCCGGGTGACGCATGTTCCGGGCACCTCGGTCGTAGGCCAGGACGCCGTGCCCGGCGGGATCGAGGCGGTGCTGTCGGACGGGCGCCGCATGTCCGCGCGGCTGCTGGTCGGCGCGGACGGACGGCAGTCCGGCGTGGCCTCGCGCGCCGGGATCAGGCGGGCGGGCTGGGACTATCCGCAGACGGCGCTGGTCGCGGCGGTGGAACACGAGCGCCCCCACGACGGCGAGGCGCATCAGTTCTTCATGCCGACAGGGCCGCTCGCGATCCTGCCGCTGACCGGCAACCGCAGCTCGATCGTCTGGTCCGAGGACAGGGCCCGCGCCGCCGCCATCGCGCGGCTGGACGACGACGGCTTCCTTGACCTGCTGCGCCCGCGCTTCGGCGATTTCCGGGGGCGGATCGCGCTGGCCGGGCCACGCTTCAGCTATCCGCTCGCCCTTGGCCTTGCCCATGACTACGTCGCCCCGCGCGTGGCGCTGGCGGGCGACAGCGCCCACGGCGTCCACCCGATCGCGGGCCAGGGGCTGAACCTCGGCCTGCGCGACGTGGCCGCGCTGGCGCAAGTGCTGGTCGAGGCGAAGCGGCGGGGCGAGGACATCGGCGCGGCGGACGTGCTGGCCCGTTATCAAGGCTGGCGGCGGTTCGACGCCACGCTGATGGGGCTGGGGATGGACGGGGTGAACCGGCTCTTTTCCAACGGAAACCCGGTCCTGCGGACGGCGCGCGGGCTGGGCATGGGCGCGATCAATTCGGTCGGGCCGCTGCGCCGCGCCTTCATGCGGCAGGCGGCGGGGCTGTCGATGGACCCCATGCCGCGCCTGCTGGAAGGCCGGCCGCTGTAGCGCCCCTTACCCGCGCGGCCCGGCCCCGGAACCGTCACGACAGCGCGAGCGTTTTCCGCCCGAGCCGTCCCCGTTTCGTGACGTGCAACGCTTTGTAAAGGCGCTATGATCCCCCCCATGAACCTTCGGTCCTTCGCGCTTGCGCCCGCCCTCGCCCTCGCCTTCGCCCTCACCTCGGCCATGCCGGCGATGGCCGAGAAGATCCCCCTCAACGAAGTGTCGCGCTATCTCAACACGGTGCGCTCGGCGGTCGCGGACTTCACCCAGGTGAACGCGGACGGGTCGGTCGGCACCGGCAAGGTCTATATCCAGCGCCCCAACCGGGTGCGGTTCGAATACAAGGGCGACGGCACGCTGGTGGTGGCATCGGCCGGGCAGGTCACCGTCAAGGACGGCAAGTCGAACACCGGACCGCAGGTTTATCCGCTGTCCAAGACGCCGCTTTCGATCATCCTGGCCGAGAACGTCAAGCTGGGCAAAGCGAACGTCATCGCCCATTCCGAGGTCAAGAACTCGACCGTCGTGACGGCGCAGGACCCGGCCCACCCGGAATACGGCAACATCCAGATGGTGTTCACGGCCAACCCGACGCAGCTGCGCCAGTGGATCGTGACCGACGACTCGGGCAAGAAGACGACCGTGATCCTGGGCGAGTTGCAGACGGGCGTGCAGATCCCGTCCTCGACCTTCACCTCGCCCTGACGCCCGGACGCCCGGACGCAGAGACGGATGAAAAAGGGGCCGCGCGGCCCCTTTTTTCGTGGCGGATCAGCGGCAGGCGGCGAGCTGCTGGCGATAGACCTCGGCCCGGACGCCCACGTTCGCGGCCACCGTCATCAGCCACGGCTTGCCGCGATAGGACGCCCGCGCGAACCCCGTCCGCCCCTCGTGATAGGCGAGGTAATGGCTTTGCGCGTCGCCGGGCGAGATCCCCAGCCGCCGGGTCGATCCGTTCATGTACCAGCCCATGAAGTCGGTCGCGTCGCGGATGTTGTCGCGGCGCGCCCGGCCGCGGCCGGTTTCCTTGAGATACTCCTCCCACGTGCCGTCCAGCGCCTGGGAATAGCCGAAGGCGCTGCTTTGCCGGCCCATCGGGATGATCCCCAGCGCATACTGGTGCGGGGTGCGGGCGTTGCCCACGAACTTGGATTCCTGGTGGATCGCCGCCATCTGGACGTGGATCGGGACGCCCCAGCGCCGCTCGGCCGCGCGCATCGCCTGCAGATAGGCGGGCCGCTCGCGCACCAGCGCGCAGGCGTTCTCGATGTTGCGCGGGGGCGTGCCGCCGCCGCCGCCGCCGCAGGACGCCACCAGAAGGATGATCCCCAGTTTCAGGTACCTGTTCATCTGCCGCCTCGTTTTTTCTTGGTATTTTTGCCGGTGAATGTACGGAAAATCGGGGGCCGGGCAAATCAGCTTTGTGTCAGATGGCGGAACCCTGCCCGCCGGGCGCGGGCGCGTCCCCACACGGCGGCCTTTTCCATCGCCGGTCCCGCGTCTATCTTGCCGCCGACGCAGCCATTCATCCGAAAAAGGAAGCCGCCATGGCCGACACTGAAATCGTGATCCTGTCCGGGGCCCGCACCGCCATCGGCGGCTTCGGCGGAAGCCTTGCCTCGGTGCCCCCGATCGACCTTGCCGCGACCGTGACCAAGGCCGCGATGGAACGGGCGGGCGTCGAGCCCGCGCAGATCGGAACGGTCGTCTTCGGCCACGTCCTGAACACCGAGCCGCGCGACATGTACCTGGCGCGCGTCGCCATGATCAACGCGGGCATCCCCGACACCACGCCCGCGATGAACTTGAACCGCCTGTGCGGATCGGGCGCGCAGGCGATCGTGTCTGCGGTGCAGGCGCTGATGCTGGGCGACGCGGACTTCGCCGTGGCCGGCGGCGCGGAATCGATGAGCCGCGCGCCCTATGTCATCCCCTCCATGCGGCACGGCGCCAAGATGGGCGACCAGACGGCCGTCGACATGATGGTCGGCGCGCTGACCTGCCCCTTCGGCACCGGCCACATGGGCATCACCGCCGAGAACGTGGCGAGCGAAAGCAACGTCTCGCGCGCGGACCAGGACGCCTTTGCGCTGGAAAGCCAGACCCGCGCCGCCCGCGCGATCGAGGAAGGGCGCTTCAAGGACCAGATCGTCCCGGTCGAGGTCAAGACCCGCAAGGGCACCGTGTCGTTCGACACCGACGAGCATCCGAAATCCACCAGCGCCGAGGCGCTGGCCGGGCTGAAACCGGCGTTCCGCAAGGAAAACGGCACCGTGACCGCGGGCAACGCCAGCGGCATCAACGACGGCGCGGCGGCGATCGTGCTGGCGCGCGCGGATGCGGCGCAGGCCGCGGGGCTGACGCCGAAAGCGCGCGTCCTTGGCTATGCCGTTGCGGGCGTCCGCCCCGAGGTGATGGGCTACGGCCCGATACCCGCCGTGCGCCAGCTGATGGAAAAGACCGGCCTGTCGATCGGCGACTTCGACGTGATCGAATCGAACGAGGCCTTCGCCGCGCAGGCGCTGGCCGTCGGCAACGAGCTTGGCATGGACCCGGCGCGGGTGAACCCGAACGGCGGCGCCATCGCGCTGGGTCACCCGGTCGGCGCGACCGGCGCGATCCTGACTGTCAAGGCGATGTACGAGCTGGAACGGACCGGCGGGTCGAAGGCCCTCATCACCATGTGCATCGGCGGCGGCCAGGGCATCGCGGTGGCGATCGAACGGATCTGATCCGGCCCCACACCTGGCTTGAAGCCGGCCCGGCCGCAGCGATGCGGCCGGGCTTTTCCGTGACCGCCTGCCAGCACTTGACGGCCGGCAGAAACGAAACGGGCCGCCCCCTGGGGACGGCCCGCGAGATCTGGGAGATGGTACGGTTAGGGATGGACTAGTCCGGTCCCAGTCAGGGAATCTCACCCTTGGGGCTGCCCTCAGGCGATCGTCCCCCTGTTTGTCCCGGCACTCCTCTCCAACATCACTCTCGACACTGGACCACCTCCTTTCAATGCGTTGACGCTGATTGGAAGCCTGCCACAGCCATGATTCCTGTCAACGGCAAATCACGCAGGCCGGGACAATATTTTGTCGATAGCCATCCTGAAAGGCACAAGCGCAAGTGCCGCAAGCAAGATCTTGACCAGCCAGTCGGCCATCCCGAGCGAGGCCCAGACCGGCGCCAGCGGGCCCGCGCCCAGCAGCGGCACGCCTTGGGTCGCCCAGCCGGTGTTGGCGTCGTGCGGCAGGAACGCGGCGAAGGCGATGCCGAAGAACAGCAGCGTGTCGAGCGCCGATCCGACCACCGACGACAGGAACGGCGCCTGCCACCAGCCGACATGGCGCAGCCGCTCGAATATCGCGACGTCGATCATCTGCGCGATCAGGAACGCGGCCCCCGAGGCGAGCGCGATCCGCACCGTGGTGGTGCCGGCGCCCGCCGCGATCAGCGAACAGACGATCCCGACCAGGAACCCGAACAGCACCACGCGCCGCGCGGCGGCCGCGCCGTGGATGCGGTTGGTGATGTCGGTCACGAGGAATGCAAAGGGATAGGTCATCGCCCCCCAGGTCAGCCATTCGCCCAGCCTGAACTGCACGAGGATGTTGGAGGCAACGACGACAGAGCCCATCGCCAGAATGGCGGGCAGAAGAAAGCGCATCGGAAGTTCCGTTTTACAAGGTCGCGGACAACTCGGCCCCGGGGAAGCGAGCGGCCGATTGCCGCCCGCGTTCGGGACGGGGGCGGCTTACGGGCTTCAATGCGGGTCTGTCAAGCGGTCGGCCGCAAAGGGCCGGTCCGCGATCACGGAACCAGGATCACTCGGCCGGCGGCGGGGCCGACGGGGTCTGGACCCCGGTCGGGCGCCAGCGGCCAAGCTCGGCCCAGCTGTCCAGCGTCTGGCGGCGGTAGGCGCGGTTATAGACGTCGGTGCCCGCCAGCACCTCGAGCGGGCGCCGCCGCTGGCCGGACCGCACCTGAGCATCCTCGCGCGCGACGACGGTGCGGATGCCGGGTTCCACCCCGCCGCGCGAGGCATAGGCGACCAGCGCCCCATCGGCCGCGCCGATCCCTCTGGCCGAAAGCTGCCCGGGGTTGCCGCCCAGCACCGCCACCGCATCGGCGACCGGGGTCGGGTCGGTGATGTTGCCGCCGCCCGGTGTCGGCGCGGGCAGCTGCGCGAGGTCCGGGGGCATCTGCAACGAGCGGGTGGGAACGATCGCGAATTCGTCCGGGCCGTCGCCGCCCGCTTGCGGGTTGCGCAGCGCGGTGCCGCCGCTGCACGCGGCCAGCATGGCAAGGGAAAGTCCCAGCGCGATCAGCCGCATCTCACACTCCCGCAGAAATCGTCGCGCCGTCTTAGCGCGTCTTGCCGCGCCCGTCACGGGTCTTGTCGCCCGGCCCCGCGCCGCCGCCGTCCGCCGCCTCGCGCGCGGGCAGGAACACCAGCCCGATCGCGCCCGCGAAGATCGCGATGTCGGCCACGTTGAAGCTGTAGGGGTTGCGCCAGCCCGGCAGCGACATGTTCAGGAAATCCGCGACCGCGCCATAGGCCACCCGGTCGATGACGTTGCCCAGCGCGCCGCCCACCAGCAGCCCCGCCGACAGCTGCGCCAGCCGCCCCGGGCGCGTCCGCCACAGCCAAACCGCGACCCAGACGCAGACCGCCAGCGCGACCGCGACCAGCACCCAGCGCATCACCTCGACGTCCGAGCTGAACAGGCCGAAGTTCACGCCCTGGTTCCACGCCATCCGCAGGTTCAGCCACGGCTCCCACACGGTGATTTCCTGGATGTCCTTGAGCTTCAGCGCGTGGACGACGACGTATTTCGACAGCTGGTCCACGGCCACGATCAGCGCAGCCACGATCAGCGCAAGCCGCAGCGCCGGGCGCGCGGGGGACGCGGACGACGCAGGCGGGGGCGCGGCGGGGACCATGCGCTTGCGGCTGACCACCTGTTTCGAGGACGCGGGCCCAAGGCGCGCGCCCGACGCGGCGGGCTTTTTCACGCTGGGCGTGGCGCGCGGCTTTCGCGGCTTCGGCGCGGGCTTTTCGGCCGGGGCCGAATCGGGGGCGACGGCAGGGCCGCGATCGGGATCGTCGGTCATCGCCCCGCCCTCAGTGCCGGAAATGGCGCTGGCCGGTAAAGACCATCGCAAGGCCAAGCCGGTCGGCGGCCGCGATCACCTCGGCGTCGCGCATCGACCCGCCGGGCTGGATCACCGCGCGGGCGCCGGCTTCGGCCAGCGCCTCGATCCCGTCGGCAAAGGGGAAGAACGCGTCCGACGCGACCGCCGCCCCTTCGCTCAGCGGGGCGGGCAGGCCCAGCGCCTGGGCCATGTCCTCGGACTTGCGGCGGCCAATGCGGGTGCTGTCCACCCGGCTCATCTGGCCCGCGCCGATTCCCACGGTCGCGCCGTCGCGGGCATAGACGATGGCGTTCGACTTGACGTGCTTGGCGACGGTCCACGCGAACATCAGGTCGGCAAGCTCGGCCTCGGTCGGCGCCCGTTGGGTGACGACGCGCAGGTCGGCGCGCGCCACGTGGCCGTTGTCGCGCCCCTGGACAAGAAAGCCGCCTGCGACCTGCCGGAACGTCAGCCCGCCCGCGTGCGGGTCGGGCATGCCGCCGGTCGTGAGCAGGCGCAGGTTCTTTTTGGCCGCGAACACCTCGCGCGCGGCGTCGGTCGCATCGGGGGCGATCACCGCCTCGGTGAAGATCTCGGCGATGGCGCGAGCCGTCGCCTCGTCGAGCGTGCCGTTCAGCGCGACGATGCCGCCGAAGGCCGAGGTGCGGTCGCAGTCGAAGGCGCGGCGGTAGGCCGCTTCCAGCGTGTCCGCCTGCGCCACGCCGCAGGGGTTCGCGTGCTTGATGATCGCCACGGCGGGGGCGGCGGCGGGAAACTCGGCCGCCAGCTCGAACGCGGCGTCGGTGTCGTTGATGTTGTTGTAGGACAGCTCTTTCCCCTGCCACTGGCGCGCGGTGGCGACGCCGGGGCGGTTCGAGCCGTCGGTATAGAACGCCGCCTGCTGGTGCGGGTTCTCGCCGTAGCGCAGGGGCTGCGCCAGCGTTCCCGCAAAGGCGCGGCGGCGCGGGGTGTCGGCCCCGATCGCGCCCGCCATCCACGTGGACACGGCCGCGTCGTAGGCCGCGGTGCGGGCATAGGCCGCCTGCGCCATGCGCTTGCGGAAGGGTTCGGTGGTCGCGCCTTCGTTGGCGTCCATCTCCTCCAGCAGCGTGGCGTAGTCGTCCACGTCGACAATGGTGGTGACAAAGGCGTGGTTCTTGGCCGCCGCGCGGATCATCGCCGGGCCGCCGATGTCGATGTTCTCGACGCAGTCGTCATACGCCGCGCCCTTGGCCACCGTCGCCTCGAACGGATACAGATTCACCACGAGCAGGTCGATCGGCTCGATCCCGTGTTCCTTCATCGACGCCACGTGGCCCGCGTCGTCGCGCAGTGCCAGCAGGCCGCCATGGACCGCCGGGTGCAGCGTCTTGACGCGGCCGTCCATCATCTCGGGGAAACCCGTCACGTCCGCCACGTCGCGCACCGGCAGCCCCGCCTGCCGCAGCGCGGCCGAGGTGCCGCCGGTGGACAGAAGCTCGACCCCGCGATCCGCCAGCGCGCGGGCGAAGTCGATCAGGCCGGACTTGTCGGATACGGAAATCAGCGCGCGGCGAAGCGGGATGGTGCGGGTCATGCGGGCCCTCTGGACAGCTGCGCCGTCCAGTGGCGAACGGCGTTGCCGTCCCCTATCGCCGGTCGGGACGAAGGTCCAGCGCGGCGCGGTCCTTGACGGTTCGAAGCACCACGTCCGACCGGACCTGCCCGATCAGCGGATGGGACAGCAGGCATTCGTGGACGAACGTCCCGAACTCGGCCAGGTCGCGGCAGCGCACGTCCAGCACGTAGTCGGCATCGCCGGAAATCGAATACGCTGATTCGATCTGCCGCTGGGCGTTGACGAAGCGGATGAAGTCGGCGTCGCTATCGGCCGACGGCCGGCGCAGCGTGATCCGCACCATGGCCCGCAACCCCAGCCCCAGCGCGTCCGCGTCAAGGCGGATGCTGTATCCCTGGATGATGCCTGCCGATTCCAGCGCCGAACGCCGGCGCGCGCACTGGCTGGGGGAAAGATTGACGACTTCGGAAAGGGCCGCGGCGGTCAGGGCGCCATCCTGCTGAAGGGCGGACAGAATGGCGATGTCGAAGCCGTCTAAATCAGTTCCGGTCATGAAATCTTGATACGCCGTAAAAAACTCGCACCCACCCTGTCAAGTCGCACCGATAATGCAACCATTCCGCTGCGTAGACGTGCAACATTTCCGAAGACCGTTGATTGCCCGAAGGGCGCAGGCAGCGCAGCCGGTACCCGTCTCGTCGAGACGAGCGTGAAGGTTGGCGAGTATTGCACGCCTGCGGCCGGGACGATGAGGATGCGACATTCGTGGCGTCTCGTCGGAGGGGCCGGATCGGCAGCGGCACAATTTCCGTGCCGCTGATCAGCGGAAAGTCCGGCCTGAGCCGGATTGTGCGCACCGCCGGTGTGAAAGTTTGACCGTTACGTTGTTGACGGCGGATCGCGCGCAGGTTCACGGATCGGCTTTGCCGGCCCTCGTGCGCAGCCCTTCGGGGCTGCGCACTCCACCCCCCACGCTGCGGGCCCCCGCGCTGCGGCCCTGCCGCGCTGCGCGCACGCGCCGGATGCGGCTTTCACCGTTTCGATCTTGCGACCCGCCGCGTGCCCGATGATCATCGAGCCCGAGCCACCTTCAGTCGCGGGACGCCCGGCCAACGGGCGCCCGGCGGGGGCCGCAACGATGGCCGGCCACGCGCCGCCGGCGAGGGAAGGAGATAGTGATGACCGACGCGACCGAACCGTTCCGCAAGCCCGGCCCGCAGCGCGTGCACCCGGTGGACGAGATGCTGCCGCTGCCCCGGCTGCTCACGCTGGGGTTCCAGCATGTGCTGGTGATGTACGCGGGCGCGATCGCCGTGCCGCTGATCGTGGGCCGCGCGCTTGCGCTGGAACCGCGCGACGTGGCGTTCCTGATCTCGGCCGACCTGTTCGTCTGCGGGATCGTGTCGATCATCCAGAGCCTCGGCGCCACGCAGTGGTTTGGCGTGCGGCTGCCGGTGATGATGGGCGTGACCTTCGCCGCCGTGGGCCCGATGGTCGCGATCGCGGGCAGCCATCCCGGGCCCGACGGCGCGCGGATGCTGTTCGGCGCGATCATGGCCGCGGGCGTGATCGCGATCTTCATCGCGCCGCTGGTCGGGCGGCTGCTGCGGTTCTTTCCCAGCGTCGTCACCGGCACGGTGATCCTGGTGATCGGGATCAGCCTGATGCCGGTCGGGATCAACTGGATCTTCGGCCTGCCGGTCGGACCGACCGCGCCGCAGCTGGTGGACCCCGCCCACGCGGCCTGGCTTGAGGCGGCGCGGACGGCGGGCGGCGTTCCGCAGGGCGTGGCGCTGGCCCCGTCGGTTCCGAACGCGGCCTATGCCGCGCCGGGCAACATCGCGGTGGCGCTTGCGGTGCTGGCGATCATCCTGCTGATCTCGCGCTTCGCGCGCGGGTTCGTCGCCAACATCGCCGTGCTGCTGGGGATCGCGGCGGGCGCGCTGCTGGCGCTGGGCTTGGGCAAGATGGACTTCGACGCGGTGGCCGCCGCGCCGTGGTTCGCGCCGATCGCGCCGTTCCACTTCGGCGCGCCGATGTTCGATCCGGTGATGATCCTGACGATGGTGCTGGTCATGTTCGTGACGATGATCGAATCGACCGGCATGTTCCTTGCGCTGGGTGACATCTGCGAGCGGAAGGTCACGCCCGCGGCCCTGTCGGCCGGGCTGCGCGCGGACGGTCTGGGAACCGCCATAGGCGGCATCTTCAACACCTTTCCCTATACCTCGTTTTCGCAGAACGTGGGGCTCGTCGGCGTCACCGGGGTGCGGTCGCGCTTCGTCTGCGTGGCGGGCGGGGCGATCATGATCGTGCTGGGGCTGATCCCCAAGATGGGCGCGCTGATCGAATCGCTGCCGACGATGGTGCTGGGGGGCGCCGGACTGGTGATGTTCGGGACCGTCGCCGCGACCGGGATCCGCATCCTGTCCAACGTCGATTTCAAGGGCAACCGGCACAACATGTTCATCGTGGCCATCGCGGTAGGGCTGGGGATGATCCCGATGGCCGCGCCGAACTTCGGGCAGTGGATGCCCAAGTCGCTGGATTCGCTCCTGCACTCGGGGATCCTGCTGGCGGCGATCGCGGCGGTGCTGCTGAACTGGTTCTTCAACGGCGCGCCGCACGCCGACGAGGCGGACATCCGCCGCGCCGGTCACGCAGCGGACAGCCACTGACATGGCGCGCACGCTGATCCGGGGCGCGCTGGCGGTCGTCACCATGGACGACCAGCGGCGCGAGATCGCGGGCGGCGACGTCCTGATCGACGGCGGCGTGATCGCCGCGGTCGGGCCCGACCTGCCGCGCGACGGGGCCCATGTGGTCGAAGCCGGGGGCTGCGTCGTCACCCCCGGCCTCGTCAACACGCACCATCACCTGTTCCAGACCCTGACCCGCGCGGTGCCGGCCGCGCAGGACGCGGCGCTGTTCGGGTGGCTGCGGACGCTTTATCCGATCTGGTCGCGGATGACGCCCGGCGACATCCGCGCCTCGGCCCGGCTCGGGCTGGCGGAGCTGGCGCTGTCGGGCTGCACCTGCTCGTCGGATCACCTGTATCTTTTCCCGAACGGCGCGCGGCTAGACGACAGCATCGAGGCGGCGGCCGACATCGGCATCCGCTTCACCGCGACGCGCGGGTCGATGTCGATCGGCGAAAGCAAGGGCGGCCTGCCCCCCGACGCGCTGGTCGAGGACGAGGACGCGATCCTGCGCGACTGCGAGCGGGTCGTGGGCGCCTTTCACGACCCGCAGCCCGGCGCGATGGTGCAGGTGGCGCTGGCGCCGTGCTCGCCCTTCTCGGTCAGCCGCGAGCTGATGCGCGACGCGGCCATCCTCGCGCGGCAAAAGGGCGTGCGGCTGCACACCCACCTGGCCGAGAACGCCGAGGACGTGGACTATTCCCGCCGCATGTTCGGCCTGACCCCGGGCGATTACGCCGAAAGCGTCGGCTGGACGGGCGAGGACGTGTGGCACGCCCATTGCGTGAAGCTGTCGCCCGCGGAAATCGCGCTGTTCGCCCGCACCGGCACCGGGGTCGCACATTGCCCCTGTTCCAACGCCCGGCTTGCCAGCGGCATCGCGCCGGTGCGCGCGATGCGCGACGCGGGCGTCCCCGTGGGGCTTGGCGTGGACGGGTCGGCGTCGAACGACAGCAGCCACCTTGGGCTCGAGGCGCGGCAGGCAATGCTGGTCGCCCGGCTTCGGGACGGCCCTGCCGCGATGGGCGCCCGCGAGGCGCTTGAGATCGCGACCCGCGGCGGCGCGCGGGTGCTGGGTCGGTCCGACATCGGCCACCTTGCGCCGGGGATGCGGGCGGACCTCGTGCTGTGGAACCTGGGCGACATCGCCGCCGCCGGGCACTGGGACCCGGTCGCGGCGCTTGTGTTCGGCGCGCCGATCCGGCCGCGCGCGGTCTATGTCGAAGGCCGCGCGGTCGTCGACGACCACCGCCTGACGACCGCCGACGAAACCGCGATCGCGGCCGACGCGAACCGCGCGGTGCGGCGGCTGATGGACGGCGGCTGATGGACGGCGGCTGATGGGCGGGGTCTGATAAACGGGGGCTAGCCCGCGACCACCGTCCACGGCTCGTCGTACAGGTA
The DNA here is from genome assembly GCF_007018965.1 of Paracoccus marinus. Classification (GTDB taxonomy): domain Bacteria; phylum Pseudomonadota; class Alphaproteobacteria; order Rhodobacterales; family Rhodobacteraceae; genus Paracoccus; species Paracoccus marinus. Next base: position 102,344 of record NZ_VJYZ01000010.1, on the reverse strand, counting down.
TTCTTCCAGGTTCGGCCCCTCGTCGCAGCGGTCGACCACGGCGAACAGGCCCGGACCCGCCAGCGGCGTCAGCACGCCGTGCCAGACGTTGCGGCCGATGTTGATCCCCTGCCCCGGCGCCGCGACAAATGCCAGCGGCGCGCCCGGCCGCCCGCCCGCATCGGGCACCACGATGACAAGAAACGGGTCCTGCGCCATCGGCAGGAACGCCTGGCTGCCGAGGGGGTGCCGTTCCACCAGCGTGAAGCTGTAAGGAAGCGCCACGGTTTCCGAGCGAAAAACGGATATCCCCGTCCTCCCCTCGATCTCCGGACGGGCGCGATCGTGGAAGCGGCCGCAGCGGCCGGCGTTGATGATCCGGTCGGGCGCGCCCGCGGCCTCGATCACCTGCCCGAAGGGGGCGAAATCCGTGGGTGTCAGAAGGCGGGCGACGATCCGGCGGGTCAAGGGCTGCTCCTTCTTTGCGCGCCCTTCCTGATGCCAGTATTCTGCGGAACGATAAACACCGGACGGCGCCGCACCCTTGGGCGTGGCGCGCGGCCACGCGCTATGCATGATGCAGAAGAACGCCGAGCGCCGGACGAAGCGCCGGCAGGGACTGACAAAGGGGGACGCATGGCAGGCTATCTCACCACGCATGTTCTGGACACGGCCACGGGTCGCCCGGCCGCCGGGATGCGGATCACGCTTTACGCGCTGGACGGCGGGCGGCGCGAGCTGGCGCAGGTCACGACCAACGCCGACGGCCGCACCGACGGGCCGATCCTGCCGGAGGCCCGCTTCGCCGCCGGCGCCTACGAGCTGGTGTTCCACGTCGGCGCGTGGCTTGACGCGCAGGATGCGCCCGGACCCGCGCCGCGGTTTCTGGACGAGGTGCCGATCCGCTTCGGGATGGCCGCGGACGATCACTACCACGTGCCGCTGCTGGTTTCGCCCTACGGCTATTCGACCTATCGGGGAAGCTGATGGACTATGTCATCCTGCACGACTGGGCGTCGTTCGCGATCCGCTGGCTGCACGTCATCACCGCCATCGCGTGGATCGGGTCGTCCTTCTATTTCATCGCGCTGGACCTTGGCCTGCAGCGCGCGCCGGGGCTGCCGCAAGGCGCGCACGGCGAGGAATGGCAGGTCCACGGCGGCGGCTTCTACCACATCACCAAATACCTCGTCGCGCCCGAGCGGATGCCCGAGCATCTGACCTGGTTCAAATGGGAAAGCTACGCCACTTGGCTGTCCGGCGCGGCGCTGCTGATGGTCGTGTACTGGGCGCAGGCCGAGCTGTTCCTGATCGACCCGGCCAAGATGGAACTGTCGGTCCGGGCCGCGATCCTGATCTCGGCCGCGTCGCTCAGCATCGGCTGGCTGATCTACGACCGCCTGTGCAAGAGCGAGCTGGCCGAGCGGCCGATCGCGCTGATGTTGCTTCTGTTCGTGCTGCTGGTGGTGATGGCCTGGGGCTATGACCAGGTGTTCACGGGACGCGCGGCGCTGCTGCACCTGGGCGCGTTCACGGCCACGATCATGACGGCGAACGTGTTCTTCATCATCATGCCGAACCAGCGGATCGTCGTCCGCGACCTCAAGTCGGGGCGCAAGCCGAACCCGAAATACGGCAAGATCGCCAAGCTGCGCAGCACCCACAACAACTACCTGACGCTGCCGGTCGTGTTCCTGATGCTGTCGAACCATTACCCCCTTGCCTTCGCCAGCCGGTTCAACTGGCTGATCGCGGCGCTGGTGTTCCTGATGGGCGTGACGATCCGGCATTTCTTCAACACCAAGCACGCGCGGCGGACATGGCCGTGGTGGACCTGGGGGGTGACGGCGCTGCTGTTCGCAGGCGTCGTGTGGCTGTCCACGGTGGGCACGCAGGCGCTGCCCGACGAGGAAGCCCGGCTGTCGGCGCGCGAGCAGGCCCTTGTCGCCGATCCGCATTTCGAGCGGGTGCGCGACGTGGTGTTCAGCCGCTGTTCCATGTGCCACGCGGCCGAACCCGGCTGGCCCGGCATCGCCACCGCCCCGCGCGGCGTGATGCTGGAAACCGACGCCCAGATCGCCCGCGCGGCCCGCGGCATCTACCTTCAGGCCGGGCTGACCGATGCGATGCCGCCCGCCAACGTCAGCTACATCGAGCCCCCGGAACGCGCCGTGCTGCGCGACTGGTTCCGGTCGGCGACCGGTGCGCGGCTGGCGGCGAACTGAGGCCGCACGCCGACGCCGCGCCACCCCGCCGCCCGGCAGTGGCGAACCCGGCCGCATCCCGTGTATGGGTTGGCGGGTCGCCCCTTGTCCGATGGTCCGCCGATGCCCACGCCCGCCCCCCGCAGCAGCCTGATCGAGGTCGTGGCCCCGAACCTCAAGCGCCGCCTGTCGGGCGTGACCGCGACCGTGGTGCGGCTGGTGCCGGTGCAGGCGCGGATGATCGGGATCGTGACCACGGGGCCGGGGCTGCCGGACAACCTGCCCCACGTCCCCCTCGCCCGCGCGGCGACCCTGCCGCGCGACCGCTGGCGGGTCTGGCACGCGCGGCGGAACACCGAAATGCTGCTGGGGCTGGTCCTGCGCCACCTGCTGCGGCGGCGCTACCGGCTGCTGTTCACCAGCGCGGCGCAGCGGGCGCATACCGGTTTGACCCGCTGGCTGATCCGGCGGCAGGACGCGGTGATCGCGACCTCGCCGCAGGCCGCGGGCTTTCTGGAACGGCCGGCGACGGTGATCCTGCACGGGGTCGATACGGACGTGTTCCGCCCCGCGCCCGACCGGGCGGCGCTGCGCCGCGACCTTGGCCTTGACCCCGACGCGGTGCTGGTCGGCTGCTTCGGGCGGGTCCGGGCGCAAAAGGGCGTGGACCTGCTGGTCGAGGCGGCGATCCGCGTCTTTCCGCGCCACCCCCGCGCGCAGCTGATCTTCACCGGCCGCATCACCCCCGACAACCGCGCCTTCGCCGGCGACCTGATGGCCCGCGCCCGCGCCGCCGGGATCGGTGACCGCGTCCGCTTCCTGGGCGAGATCCCGTGGGAGCAGGTCGTCCGCCACTACCAGGCGCTGGACCTGTTCGCCGCGCCTGCGCGGTGGGAAGGGTTCGGCCTGACCCCGCTCGAGGCGATGGCCTGCGGGGTTCCCGTCATCGCCAGCCGCGCCGGCGCGTACGAGGCGCTGATCCGCGACGGCGACACCGGCACGCTGGTCCCGCGCGACGACGCGGACGCGCTGGCCCGGGCGCTGGACCGCTGGCTGGGCGACGACGCGGCGCGGGCGCGGGCGGGCGAGGTCGCGCGCCGCCACGTGGTCCGCAACCACGCAATCGAGGTCGAGGCGCGGGCGATCGTGGACATCTACCTGAAGCTTCTCGCGTGACGCGCTGGCGCTTCCTGCTTGCGCGGACCCTGCGCGACGAGACCGCGCTGGCGGCGCTGTCGGTGCCGCAGCGCGATCTTCTGGCGGCACTGGACGGCCGCCGGGTCGCGCTTGTGGGCAACGCCCGCGCGCTTGCGGCCGCGCGCCACGGCGCGGCGATCGACGCGGCCGATCTGGTGATCCGCATCAACCGCGCTCCGATGCCCGCGCGGACAAGCCACGGCATCCGCACCGACTGGCTGGCGCTGGCGACGCGCCTGCCGGGCGCCGACCGCGACCGGATCGCGCCGGGGCGGGTCCTGTGGATGTCGCCCAAGCGCAAGCGGCTGGACTGGCGCACGGCGCGCGCGCCCGGCTTCTACCTGCACCCGCTGAGCGACTATCGCGCGCTCAAGGCGCGGCTGGCCGCGCCGCCCACCACCGGGGCGATGATGATCGACCTGTGCCTGCGGTCGGGGCTGGCGCGGCTCGACCTTTACGGCTTCGACTTCTTCGCCTCGCAGTCGCTGTCGGGGCGGCGCACCGCGGCGGACGTGCCCCATGACTTCGCCGCCGAGGCGGGCTGGGTCCGCGCGCGCGCCCGGTCGGACCCCCGCCTGCACCTGAACTGATACGGGCCGCGCCCGTCCCCCGCGTCAGGCGACGATATCCACCCCGTCCCAGATCTCGGTCAGCGAGCGGCGGCCGACCCGCATCATCCGCGCCATCGTCGCCGACAGCGCCGCCTGATCGCGGTGATCGGCGCAGCGCCCCACGTCCACGGCGACGCCCGCCAGCGACACGAGGCCAAGCTGCCACGCCAGCCGCGCCACCGATTCCGCCTGCGCCACCGTCCCCGCGCGATCCCCCGCAAGGGCCGCGCGGCGGGTCGCCGACAGCCCGTTCGCCAGCTGTTCCAGCGCCGCGCAGATGACGCTTTCGGCCGTGCTTTCGCCCAGCTCGTCCATGATCGCGCCCAGCCTGCGCCCGTCGAAGCGCACGTCCTCGGTGATGTCCAGCCTGGCCAACGTCGCCATGTCGATCCTGTCGCTTCCTCTTGGGTCGCAGGAACATTGTCACGTCGGGGTCAAGAAAAGCTTACACGGGCCCGGATAAGCCTCTCGAACTTTAGGCTTTTCGCTTCTAAGACTCGGGCGCGAAACAACCCGAGGGGTGCGCCATGCGGAACGTCACGGCCCTGCCGAGCTATCTCGTCCAGCGCTATCACGGCTGGAAGGCGACAGCGTTCACCGAAAACCGCGCCTGGTACCGCAGGCTTGCCGAGGATGGCCAGCGGCCGCGGGCGATGGTGATTTCCTGCTGCGATTCGCGGGTCCACGTCACCTCGATCTTCGGGGCCGACAACGGCGAGTTCTTCATCCACCGCAACATCGCAAACCTGGTGCCGGCCTACGCGCCCGACGGCGAACAGCACGGGACGTCGGCCGCGGTGGAATACGCGGTGCAGACGCTGCGGGTCGCGCACCTGATCGTCGTGGGGCACACGAATTGCGGCGGCGTCGCGGGCTGCCTTGCGATGTGTTCGGGCCACGCGCCCGAGCTCGAGGAAAAGACCAGCTTCGTCGGCCGCTGGATGGACATCCTGCGCCCCGGCTACGAGCGGGTGAAAGACCTGCCCGAGCCCGAGCGGATCGGTGAACTGGAACGGCAGGCGGTGGTCGTGTCGCTGGAAAACCTGATGACCTTCCCGTTCGTCGCGGCCAAGGTCGAGGCGGGCGAGATGACGCTGCACGGCCTCGTCCACGACATCGGCGACGGACGGCTGTGGCAGCTGGACGACAGCGGGTTTCACGTGATCTGAGGGGGGAAGGGCGCCGGTGGGGCGCCCTTTTGCGTGGGGGGGGGTGGCGATCCTCTGGCCTTCGCTGCCGCTGCGGCCGCCCCTCCTCCGGCCCTTCGCTTGCGCTTCGGGCGTTCGGGGCTGCAAACAGTCCACCGGACTGTTTGCGGCCGCCCCTCACCCCTTCTTCAGCACCCGATTCCCCAGCAGCTCGGCGATTTGCACCGCGTTCAGCGCCGCGCCCTTGCGCAGGTTGTCGCTGACGCACCACAGGTTCAGGCCGTTTTCGACCGTGGAATCCTGCCGAATCCGCGACACGAACGTCGCGTAGTCGCCGACGCATTCGACCGGGGTCGCGTAGCCGCCGGGCTCGCGCTTGTCGATCACCAGGACGCCGGGCGCCTCGCGCAGGATGTCGCGGGCCTCGTCCTCGTCCAGAAAGTCCTCGAACTCGACGTTGATCGCCTCGGAGTGGCCGACGAACACCGGCACCCGGACGCAGGTCGACGTGACCTTCACCTTGGTGTCGAGGATCTTCTTGGTCTCGGCGACCATCTTCCATTCTTCCTTGGTGTCGCCGGAATCCAGGAACACGTCGATCTGCGGGATCACGTTGAAGGCGATCTGCTTCTGGAACTTCTTCGGCGCGACCTCCTGCCCCGGCACGTACATGCCCTTGGTCTGTGACCACAGCTCGTCCATGCCGTCCTTGCCCGCGCCGCTGACCGACTGGTAGGTCGCGACGACGACGCGCTTGATCCGGGCGCGGTCGTGCAGCGGCTTCAGCGCCACGACCATCTGCGCGGTCGAGCAGTTGGGGTTGGCGATGATGTTGCGCTTGGCATAGCCCGTGATCGCGTCGGCGTTCACCTCGGGCACGATCAGCGGCACGTCGGGGTCGTAGCGATAAAGGCTGGAGTTGTCGATCACGACGCAGCCCGCCTTGGCGGCGATGGGGGCATACTGCTTCGTCGCCTCGGACCCGATCGCGAACAGCGCGATGTCGTAGCCGGTGAAGTCGAAGCCCTCGATATCGCGGGTCTTGAGGGTCTTGTCGCCGAAGCTGACCTCGGTCCCGAGGCTGCGGCGCGAGGCGAGCGCCACGACCTCGTCGGCCGGAAACTCCCGCTCGGCGAGGATGTTCAGCATTTCGCGGCCCACGTTCCCCGTGGCGCCCGCGACGACGACCTTGTAGCCCATCGACGTTCCTTTCAGGTGCAGACGTGCGCGGTTAGCGGAAACGCCGGGAAAAGTGAAGGGCGCAGGATTTACGGTGCGTGGGCCGCGCCCCCTGCGCGCTGGCGGATTGAAGCCGTGCGCTGGCAGGATGCCCGCCGGGCTTCCATTGTGCCATGATCGCGCCGACAAACATTCCACTGCCAGCAGGAGCCTGCCGATGACCCCGCCCGCCTTTGCCGCCGCCGACGCAGACAGCCGCCCCTTGTGGCTGGTGCCGCAGGGCGCGGACGGGCCGATCCTGCCCGACGGCGTCGATCCGGCGTGGCCCGCGGCGACGGGGTTCACGGGCAAGCCGGGGCAGGTCTGCCTGCTGCCGGGCGACGCCGGCCTTTGCGGCGCGCTGTTCGGCATCGGCACGCCCGCGACACCCGCCGACCGGCCCGCGCGCGAACGCTTCACCCTGGCCCGCGCGGCCGACGCCTTGCCTGCGGGAAGCTGGCGGATCAAGGCGGCGCCCGAAAACTACGACCTCGCCCACGGCGCGCTCGGCTGGCTGTTCGCGGAATACCGCTTCGACCGCTACAAGAAGGGCGAGCCGCCGCGCGCGCGGCTGGTCTGCCCGCCGGGCGTGGACGCCGATCTGGTGCTGGCGCAGGCGGCGGGCGAATACCTCGCCCGCGATCTCATCAACACACCCGCCTCGGACATGGGCCCGGACGCGCTGGAAGCGGCGGCGCGCGCGCTGGCGGAACGCCACGGCGCCGGGATCACGGTCATCGCGGGCGACGACCTGCTGGCGCGGAACTTTCCCATGATCCACGCGGTCGGGCGCGCCGCCGCGCAAGCGCCGCGGCTGATCGACATCCGCTTTCCGGGCGAAGGGCCCGCGGTCACGCTGGTCGGCAAGGGCGTGTGCTTCGACACCGGCGGGCTGGACATCAAGCCCGCCGCCTCGATGCTGCTGATGAAAAAGGACATGGGCGGGGCCGCGAACGTGCTGGGCCTTGCCGAGACGCTGGCCCGGCTGGGGCGCGCGGGCGGGTTGCGGGTGCTGATCCCGGCGGTGGAAAACGCGATCGCGGGCAACGCCTTCCGTCCCGGCGACGTGCTGACCAGCCGCAAGGGCCCGACGGTCGAAATCAACAACACCGACGCCGAAGGGCGGCTGGTGCTGGCCGACGCGCTGGCGCTCGCGGCCGAGGAAAAGCCCGCGCTGCTCGTCAGCATGGCGACGCTGACGGGGGCCGCGCGGGTCGCGCTGGGCCCGGACCTGCCGCCGTTCTTCTGCGATGACGAGCGGATCGCGGACGCGCTTTACCACGCGGGCCGCGACAACGCCGACCCGATCTGGCGGATGCCGTTCTGGGAACCCTACGAGGCGCTGATCGAGCCGACGATCGCCGATCTCGACAACGCGCCGGGCGGCGGCTTCGCGGGCGCGATCACCGCCGCGCTGTTCCTGCGCCGCTTCACCGAAGGCGCGGCCGCCTACGCCCATTTCGACATCTACGGCTGGCAGCCTTCGCCTGCGCCCGGACGCGCCAAGGGCGGCGTGGGCCAGGGGATGCGCGCGATCCTGCACGCGCTGCCGGGCATCGCCTGATGGACCGCCGCCTGAGCCCGGCGTCGGACCGCACCGCGCTTCGCGGCGTGGGCATCGCGCGCGAGACGATGACCGACGGCCGCCCGATGCGGATCGCCGCCGCGCTGTCGGACCTGCGCCGCGCGCCGCAGGGCGCCCGTGACCGGCAGCTGCTTCTGGGCGCCGACGTGACGGTGATCGAGGATCGCGACGGCTGGTCCTTTGTGCAGGCCGCCGCCGACGGCTATTGCGGCTGGGTGGTGACCAGCCACCTGACCGACGACCTGACGCCGATCACCCACCGCGTCAGCGCGCCCGCGACGCATCTGTATCCCCATCCCGACTTCAAGCAGGGCGAGCGGATCGGCCTGTCCCTTGGCGCGCGGCTGTCGGTCGCAGGCATCGAGGGCAGGTTCGTCCGCCTGACCGACGGGCTTTACGTCCCGGTCCAGCACATCGCCGCCGAACCCGCCGCCGATCCCGCCGCCGTGGCGCTGTCGCTGCTGGGCACGCCCTATCTCTGGGGCGGAAACAGCCGCGCGGGGATCGACTGCTCGGGTCTGGCGCAGGCGGCGCTTCACGCCTGTGCCATCGCCTGCCCCGGCGACAGCGACCTGCAGGCGCAGGCGTTCCCCGAAACCGCCGACATCCGGCGCGGCGACCTGCTGTTCTGGCCCGGCCATGTCGCCATGGCGCTGGACGGCTCGACCATGGTCCACGCGACCGCCTTCACCATGTCGGTCGTGACCGAGGATATCGCCGCCGCCATCGCCCGCATCGACGCGGCGGGCGACGGGCCGTTCCGGGGCGCGCGGCGGCCCACGGCCACCCCGGCGCACCAGTTTCCCTGACGGGTCTTTGATGAAAAGGATCGCCGCATGACGCATCTGTGGGTCCGCGCCGAAAGCCGGCGGAACGAGGACAGGGTCGGGATCACCCCCGACGGCGTGGCCGACCTGATCGCCCAGGGCTTCACCGTCACGGTCGAGGACAGCGCCCGCCGCATCCTGCCGATCGACGGCTACGCGGCGGCGGGCGCGCGGATCGCCCCCGAAGGATCGTGGACCGCAGCCCCGCCCGACGCCATCGTCTTTGGCCTCAAGGAACTGCCCGAGGACAATTCCGTCCTGCCGCACCGCCACATCATGTTCGGCCACGCCTTCAAGGGCCAGCGCTCGGCCGAGACGCTGCTCAGGCGGTTCCGCGCCGGCGGGGGGCGGCTTTACGATCTGGAATACCTGGTGGACGAAAGCGGGCGCAGGCTGGCCGCGTTCGGCTATTGGGCCGGGTTCGCGGGCGCGGCGGTCAGCCTGAAATGCTGGGCCGCCCAGCAGCGGGGCGAGATCTGCGGCCCGGTCGATCCCTATCCCGACCGCCACGCGCTGACCGATGCGCTGCGGGCCGAAATCGACGCGACCGGGCAGGCGCGACCCACCGCGATCGTCGTTGGCGCGCGCGGGCGGGTCGGCACCGGCGCGTCGGACCTGCTGGCCGAGATGGGCCTGCCCGTCACCCGCTGGGGATCGGCGGATACGAGCCACGGCGGGCCGTTCCCCGAAATCATGGCCCACGACCTGTTTTTGAACTGCATCTTCGCCCGCCCCGGCAGCCCGGTGTTCGTCCCGCACGCGGCGCTCGGCGGCCCGCGCCGCCTGACGGTGATCGGCGACGTGGCCTGCGACCCCGACGGGCCCTACAACCCGGTGCCGGTCTATGACCGGATCACGAACTGGATCGCGCCCGCCGTGCGGGTGGCCGACCACCCGCCGCTCGACGTGATGGCGATCGACAACCTGCCGTCGCTGCTGCCGCGTGAATCGAGCCTTGATTATTCCCAGCAGCTGCTGCCGGTGCTGCGCCAGCTTGACCGGCTGGACACAGGGCCGTGGGGCCGCGCGGCCGACGTCTTCGACACCACGCTGAAGGGGGTTCCCGCATGACGATCCACTGGATAGGCACCGGGCTGTCGTCGGTCCCCGGCCTGCGGAGGCTTCTGGCCGAGGGGCGCAAGGTCACGGTCTGGAACCGGGAACTGGACGTGGCGCAGGCGGCGGTGGGCGACCTCACCGACGACATCCACGGCTTTTCGCTGGACGACATCCGCGCCGCCGTCCGGCCCGGCGACACGGTCGTGTCGATGCTGCCCGCCGACCTGCATCCCGGCATCGCCGAGCTGTGCCTGGACGCGGGCGCGAACTTCGTCAGCTCGTCCTACATCTCGCCCGCGATGGCGGCGATGGACGCGCGCGCGCGCGACGCCGGCGTCGCGCTGGTGAACGAAGTCGGGCTGGATCCCGGCATCGACCACCTGATGGCCCACGACCTGGTCGCCGACTACCGCCAGATCGCGCAGCCGGGCGATGTGGTCAGCTTTACGAGCTATTGCGGCGGCATCCCGCGCCATCCCAACCCGTTCCGCTACAAGTTCAGCTGGTCGCCGCTGGGCGTGCTGCGCGCGCTGCGCGCCCCCTCGCGGTCGATCCGGGGCGGCGCGGACCGCGTGGTCGAACGTCCGTGGCACGCGATCGAACCCTATGACGCGCCCCTGCCCACGCCCGAGCGGTTCGAGATCTATCCCAACCGCGACTCGACCGAGTTCATCGACCACTACGGCTTCGATCCCCAATGGACGCTGCACGATTTCGTCCGCGGCACCATCCGCCTGAAGGGCTGGTCCGAGGCATGGGCCGACATCTTCGCCGAGGTCGAGGGGCTGACCGGCCCCGAAGGCGACGTGCGCCTGCAGCAGATGGCGGACGAGCTGTGGGCCAGCCACGCCTATGACCCGCAGGAACCAGACCGGGTGGTCCTGTTCGTGCGGCTGCGTGCCGAACGGGACGGCGCTGCGGTGTTCGACAAGGAATGGGTGCTGGACGCGCAGGGTTCGCACAAGGGCTCGGCGATGGCGCGGCTGGTGTCGAACCCGGTCGCGCTGGCGGCGGCGGCGGTGGATGGCGGCGCCTTCCCCCCGGGGGTCCACGCCGCCCCTGACGATCCCCTGATGGTCGGCGAATGGCTGGCCGAAGTCGGGCACGTGGCCGACCACATGGCCAAGGTGAACCACATGGACGAGACCCCGCAGGTCATGCGCCCGGAAAGCCGCTGACCGCGCGCCCCTCGCCCGCGCCTGACGCCAACGCTCCTTCCCGCCCGCTCGCCCGCGATCAAGCCCGCGTGCGCGCCCGGAACGCCGCCTTGTCGCAGGCGTTCGCCCTGACAGGAGGAGGAGATCATCATGACACCCCAACCCGACCCCCCGGTTCCGTCACGCGGACGCACCGCCGCCCTTTTCGCCGCGTCGGTACTGCTGGCGACCCCCGCCTGCGCCCAGGACTGGAACGACGAGGGCGCGAACGCCGACGGCCAGACGCCCGCCTTTCAGGGCCAAACCCGCGCGCCCGAGGCGCAGGGGTCAGTCCAGCTGGACACCGCCGTGGTAGCGGACGGGCTGGACCACCCGTGGGGCATGGACCCGCTGCCCGACGGAAGCTGGCTCGTGACCGAACGGTCGGGTGCGCTGCGGATGGTCGCTGCCGACGGCACGCTGTCCGAGCCGATCGCGGGCGTGCCGCAGGTGGACGCGCGCGGCCAGGGCGGGCTGCTGGACGTGCTGGTCGCGCCGGACTTCGCCCAGTCGCGCCGCATCTGGCTGAGCTATGCCGCCCCGTCCGCGACCGAGCCGGGCAAGAACTCGACCGGGGTCGCCACGGCCACGCTGTCGCAGGACGGCCGCACGCTGGATGGCGTGACCGAGATCTTCCGCCAGCAGCCGGCGTGGGCCAGCGACAAGCACTTCGGGTCGCGGCTGGTGCTGGACCGCGACGGCATGCTGTTCGTGACGCTGGGCGAACGGTCCGACCCCGAACCGCGCGCCACCGCGCAGAACGACGACAACCACATCGGCAAGCTGGTCCGCATCTCGCCCGACGGAAAGCCCGCGGGCGCGGGAACCGCCGGCTGGCTGCCCGACGTCTGGTCCAAGGGCCACCGCAACGTGCAGGCCGCGGCGCTGGACGGCGAGGGGCGGCTGTGGACGGTCGAGATGGGACCGCAGGGCGGCGACGAGCTGAACCAGCCGCAGAAGGGCCTGAACTACGGCTGGCCGATCATCACCTATGGCGAGGATTACGACGGCACCCCGATCGGCGAAGGGATCACCGCGCAGGACGGGCTTGAGCAGCCGGTCTATTACTGGGACCCGGTGATCGCGCCCTCGGGCCTTGTGATCTACGACGGGGCGATGTTCCCGGAATGGAACGGCGACATCCTTGTCGGCGGCCTGGCCGCGCAGGCGCTGGTGCGGCTGGACCTCGACGGCGACCGGGTCGCGGGCGAGGCGCGCTACCTGGAAGGGATCGGCCGGGTCCGCGACGTGGCGGTGGCGGCCGACGGGTCGCTGATGCTGCTGACCGACGCCGACAACGGGCAGATGGTGCGGGTGACGCGGGCGGAGTGATCCGCGGGGACGTTGGGAGGCAACGCTGCCGTTTTCGCCCGTTCCGCGGATGCGGGGCACGACGCGCGCGCCCGCCCACCAGCGGGCGTGTCTCGCACCCATCTACAGTCGTGCGTGACCGATTGCCTGCAGCAAAGCTGCGAAGCCAAATCAGTTAATACTTGACCATGGATTCGGGGATTGGCGGGCAGCGCGTGGAATTGTCCGACTTGCGGCCCACAGGATCTGTTCCTTAGCTCCGATCCTTCGATGCACCCCCCCGGTCCGCCCAAAGCGGACCGGGACGCGCCCGCCCGCCCTCAGGCGTGCGCTTTCGCACCCACCCGTGCGGACGCGTCCCTCCGGAGTGCTGGCTTCAATGAATCGCCCGGAAACGGCCTTGAAGGCCGTTTCCTTCAGCAACATTGACGGAGCAGACGAACGTCGCCGACAGCAGAGTTGGGTGATCGCCTGCTACCGCCCGAACAGCCGCTCGATGTCCGACAGCTTCAGCTCCACCCAGGTCGGCCGGCCGTGGTTGCACTGGCCCGAGCGCGGGGTCCGCTCCATCTCGCGCAGAAGCGCGTTCATCTCGTCCCCCGACATCCGCCGCCCCGACCGGACCGACCCGTGGCAGGCCATCGACGACAGCACCGCGTCGAGCCGCCCCCGCAGCCGGTCGGTGCCGTCGCCGTCGGCCAGATCGTCGGCGATGTCGCGGACCAGCGCCGCCACGTCGCAGCGCCCCAGCGCCGCCGGAACCTCGCGCACCGCGACGCAGCCCGGGCCGAACGGCTCCACCACCAGCCCCAGCCGGTCCAGATCGCCCGCGAGCGCCAGCAGCGCCGCCGCCGCGTCCCCCAGATCGACGATTTCCGGCACCAGCAGCGCCTGCGCGGGAACGCGCGCCCGCGCCGCCTGCGCCTTCAGCCGCTCGTAAACCAGCCGCTCGTGCGCGGCGTGCTGGTCCACGATGACGATACCGTCGGCGGTCTGCGCGACGATCCAGTTCTCGTGCAGCTGCGCCCGCGCGGCACCAAGTGGAGCGTCGGCGGGCATGTCGGTCGGGATAGCCGCCTCGGGGCCGGGCGGCTCGATCCGGCCGCTCGCCTCGAAGAAGCCGCGCCCCTCGTCGGCAGCAAGCGGCGCCTGCATCGTCCAGGCGGCTTGCACTGCCCGCTGTGACGGCGCCCGCGACAGCTCTTGGGGGCGGAACGCGGCCAGCGTCGCCGCGCCGCCGGTGGTCGCGGCGCGGGGCCCCGTCGCCGCCAGCCCGTGCCGCAGCGCCGACACCACCAGCCCCCGCGCGGCGTCGGGTTCGCGGAACCGCACCTCGGCCTTGGCGGGGTGGACGTTCACGTCCACGCCATGCGGATCGCAGGCGAGAAACAGCACCGCCGCCGGATGCCGGCCCGAGGCGAGGACGTCGAAATACCCCGCCCGCAGCGCGCCGGTCAGAAGCTTGTCGCGCACCGGGCGGCCGTTGACGAAAAGATGCTGCGCCACCGCCGCGCCGCGCGAATAGGTCGGCAGCGCGGCAAGGCCTGTCAGCCGCAGCCCGTCTCGCGCGGCGTCGATCGCGATCGCGTTCTCGGCGAACTCGCGCCCCATCACCCGCGCGATGCGGGCGTTCGTCGCGGTCCCCCCGTCACCCCCGCCGCTTTCGGCGTCGGCGCGGAACAGGGTGCGGCCGTCATCCTCGTCGATCAGGGCAAAGGTCACCAGCGGCTCGGCCATGGACAGGCGGCGCACGACCTCGGCGATGGCCTGGGTTTCGGCCCGGTCGCCGCGCAGGAAGCGCAGGCGGGCGGGCGTCGCGAAGAACAGGTCCCGCAGTTCGACCACCGTGCCGCGATTGCCGGCGGCGGGGCGCACCTCGGACTGGCGGCCGCCGGTGACGGTGATCTGCGCGGCGTCGCCGCCCGCGACCCGGCTGGTGATTGTCAGCCGGCCGACCGCGCCCAGGCTCGGCAGCGCCTCGCCCCGAAACCCGAAGCTGCGGATGTCCAGAAGGTCCGATCCGTCGATCTTGGACGTCGCGTGCCGCGACAGCGCCAGCGGCAGGTCGGCGGGCGTCATGCCGCAGCCGTCGTCGGTCACCCGGATCAGCCGCTTGCCGCCGCCCGCGATCGCCACCTCGATACGCCGCGCACCCGCGTCGAGCGCGTTTTCCACCAGCTCCTTGACCGCCGACGATGGACGCTCGACCACCTCGCCCGCCGCGATGCGGTTGGCGGCAGCCTCGTCCAGCTGGCGGATGACCGGGCGGATATGGGGGTCATGGCGGGTCATGCCGCAACATGTAGCACGGGGGCTTGTGTGGTCGCCAGAGATTCGCGGCGCGGGGCGTGGATGACCGTGCCGTGTCCGACGGCCACCGCGCTACCCCCGCTCAACTTTCCGGGAACAAAAACAGTGCCTCGCGCGCTACTTATCACAGGCCGCAGGGCCACCGGATTTTCGTAACGGGAGAATGAGCGATGAAGAAACTTGGTGTTGTGATGGCCTGCGGGCTGGTGTTCGGCGTCGCGGCGTGCGGCCAGAACCCGACCGAGCGGGCCGTGACCGGCGCGACGACCGGTGCGGTCGTGGCGGGCCCGGTGGGCGCCGCGGCCGGCGGGCTCGCCGGCGCCACCGGCGCGGTTCAGGTCAACCCCTGATCCAGCGGCGGGGCGCGGGAAACCACCCCCGGCGCCGCGCAGAACAGAAAGGCCGCGCATCCCGACGGATGGCGCGGCCTTTCCTTGTCCAACAATCACTCAGCCCTTCGGCGCCGCGTCGGGCGCGGCCCCGTCGATCCCCTCGGGCCGGCCCACCAGCACGACGCGCAGCTTGCCCGCGTCCAGCAACTCGCCCGCGACCCGCTTCACGTCCTCGGCCGTCACCGCCTCGACCCGCGCGTTGCGGGTGTTGACGTAATCGCGCGGCAGCCCGACCAGCTGCATCCCCGCCAGGATTCCCGCGATCCGGCCGTTTCCGTCGAAGCGCAGCGGGTATTCGCCGGTCAGGTAGGTCTTGGCGTCCGTCAGTTCCTGTTCGCTCACGCCCGCGGCCATGCCGTCCCAGACCTCGCGCAGGATCTGCGTCGCCTGCGCGGTCGATGCGTTGGCCGTGGCCATCCCGCCCGTCCAGGTGTCGCCCAGCACCTTGTTCGACAGGTCGGTGCCAACGCCGTAGGTCAGGCCGCGCTTTTCCCGGATCTCGTCCATCAGCCGCGACGAGAAGCCGCCGCCGCCCAGGATGTGGTTCAAGACGAAGGCCGCGAAGTAGTCGGGATCGTCCATCGGCAGGCCCTGCTGGGCAAAGGCCACGACCGTCTGCGGGCTGTCCCAGTCGACGACCGTGGTGCCGCCGGTCAGCGCCAGCGGCGCCTCGGGCGGCAGCGGCGCCGTCGCGGTCGCGGGCAGGTCGCCCAGCACCCGGTCCATCAATGCGCCAAGCTGGTCGGGGGTGATGTCGCCCGCGGCGGCGACCAGAACCCGGTCTCGCGCCATCACCCGGTCCTTGGCCGCGCGCAGGTCGTCCGCCGTCAGCGCCGCCACGCTGTCCGCCGTGCCGTTGATCGAGCTGCCATAGGGGTGGTCGCCCCACGTCTCGCGCGCGAGGGTCTTGGCCGCAATGGCGTTCGGGTCGGTATCCTCGGCCCGGATCACGGCCTGCACCTGCGCGCGCACCCGCTCGACCGCGTCGGCGTCGAAGCGGGGCTGGACCAGCGCCGCGCGGATCAGGTCGGCAGAGGCGTCGCGGTTCTCGGACAGCATCCGGGCCGACACCGACACCGCATCGTCGCCCGCATCAAAGCCGATGCTGGCGGCCTGTTCCTGCACGGCTTCGGCAAAAGCGCTGGCGTCCATGTCGCCCGCGCCCTCTTCCAGCGTGGCGGTCATCAGGTTGACCGCGCCGCGCTTGCCCGCCGCATCGACCGAGGCCCCGCCCCTGAACAGGATCGTGACCGAGACGAACGGGATCGAGTGATCCTCGACCAGCCATGCGGTGAGGCCGCCGGGCGACTGTACGTCCTGGATGTCGATGGCGCGGGCGGGCAGCGCGGCCATGACGGCCAGCGCGACGCCGGTGAGGATGGCGCGGATCATGGCTTGGGCTCCGGCGGCTGGGGTTGGGCGGGGGAAGGCGGCACCGGGGGTGCGGGTGGGGGTGCGGCGGGCGCGGATTGAGGCTGGGGCGGAGCAGCGGGTGGGGGTCCCCCGGGGCCTGCCACCGGCGCATCCGGGCCCGCCGGCGGACCGGCGGCCGCGTCAGCCTCAGGCATCGGCGCGGCGCCGTCGGCGGCGGGCGGCGGCTCGCGGCCAGCGGGGGTCGTCGCCGGATCGACGGCGGCGGGCGGCACCGGCGCGGCGGGCTGATCCGCCTGCGCCACCTGCCCCTCGGCCGCGGGCAGCAGCCACGACGTCACGCCGCGCGCGTCGTTCAGGACCAGCGCGGCCGCCGCCATCACGTCCTCGGACGTCACCTGCGCCAGCAGGTCCGGCCAGTCGTTCACGTCGTCGACCGTCAGCCCCACCGCCAGCCCCTGCCCGTAGTCGTAGGCGCGGCCGTGAGCCGAGTCCTGTTCATAGATGCGCGCGGCGCGCAGCCCGGTCCGCACCCGTTCCAGCGCGGCCGGGTCCGGCCCTTCGCGCAGGAACTTGGCCACCGCCTCGTCCAGAAGCCGCTCGGCATCGTCCTGCGAGACGCCCGGCGCAGGCGCGACCGTCAGCGCAAAGGTGGTCGGATCGACCGCCAGCCCGTCATAGCTCGCGCCCGCATAGACGGCCTTGCCGGTCAGCATCAGCTCGCGCCCCAGAACCGAGGTCTGGGCCGATCCGCCCAGCAGCTCGGCCAGCACCGACAACGCCGCCGCCGTCTTCTGGTCGCCCGCGTTCCGTTCCGGGGCCATCACGCTGCGGGTCAGCACCGGCTGCGGGACGCGGGGGTCGGCCATCTCGATCCGGCGGTCGGCGCGCTGCGCGGGTTCCTGCGGGCGCGGCGCGCGCTCGGCTGTGGGTTTCGCCGCGATCGGGCCATAGTATTCCTGCGCCAGCGCCTTGACCTGATCCAGTGTCACGTCGCCCGCCACGACCAGCACGGCCGCGTTCGGCGCATAGTGGCGGTCGTACCAGTCCAGCGCGTCGGCGCGGGTCAGCCCTTCCATCTCGGCCCGCCAGCCGATCACGGGGCGGCCGTAAGGGTGGTTGTAGTACTGGACCGCCGACACCTCTTCGCCAAAGAGCGCCGAGGGGTCGCTGTCGGTGCGCTGCGCGCGTTCCTCCAGCACGACCTGCCGCTCGGCCTGCCAGTCATCCTCGCCGATGCGAAGATTGGCCATCCGGTCCGCCTCCATCCGCATGACCAGCGGCAGGCGGTCGGCGGCGATGCGCTGGAAGTAGGTGGTGAAATCGTAGCTGGTAAAGGCGTTGTCGGACCCGCCGTTCGCGGTCACGGTCTTGGACAGTTCGCCCGGCGCCAGCGTGTCGGTGCCCTTGAACATCAGGTGTTCCAGATAATGGGCAAGGCCGGTCTTGCCCGCCACCTCGTCGGCGGACCCGATCCGGTACCAGACCATCTGCACGACGACCGGGGCGCGGTGATCCTCGATCACCACCGCCTGCAGGCCGTTGTCGAGCGTGAAGCTGCCGACGCCGGGCGGCATTTCGGCCAGTGCCGGCAGGGGCGCGGCCAGCAGACCAAGCGCCGCCGCGGCGCTCGCGGCATGAAGCTTTCGGGCGCGGCGCCCCGTGCGGGGTGGACGGACGCAGGGCATCGGCGGCTCCTCGGCGGATGGATGTGGGCGCAGGGTGGCCGCGCCCGCCCGGCGCCGCAACCGACAGACGCGTGAGGCCGGCGTGAATACGCCGGCCCGCTCGCCGCGTCTGCAAGGCAGGATCAGCTCAGCCGGGCGTCAGTTCGCAAAGGCGTCGATCAGGTTCAGCACCGCCAGCACCTTTCGCGTGTCCCGGTCCACCCGGTACACCCGGTCGTCGTCGCGGTAGTAGTCCCAGCCGTCGCGGCGATCGAGGTCGTAGCGGTCGAAGTCGCGGATCACGCGATAGTCCCCGATCCGCAGCACGTCGCCCACCCGGTTGCCGTAGCGGCGGTCGTCGTCATTTCGCGCCTGACCGGGCGGCACGCAGGCCGGATCCTTCTTGGCCAGCCCGGGCGGGCAACCCCGGCCATACCCGGCATGGCCGGCTGCGGGGGCTTGATGGCGCGCATGCCCGGCCTTGCCGTTCCCCTTGCCGTTGCCGTTCCCGTTCCCCTTGCCGGGATCGGCCAGCGCCGTGGTTCCCGTCAGCGCCAGGGCTGCGGCGGCCATCATCATCGTTGCGCCACGCATCATGGCAGCCTCCTTCATCGGTCACGGGGTTCTACGCGAAACGCGCAGGATCGTTGCATCACGTTCGCCGGAACGCCGCCGCCCGCGCGCCGCAACGTCGGGCGCGGGTGCGCCCGCCCGGCAGGTTGCACCCGCCCGGGCGGGCTGGCAGGTTCGCCGCGCGGCACCACTCTGACGTCAAAGGACGACACGCATGCAGACCTTCAAGCTCGGCGGGCTGACCGTCCCGGACGTGTGCCTGGGCACGATGACCTACGGCAACGCCACGCCGCGCGAGGATGCCTTTGCGCAGATGGACCGGGCGATGGATGCGGGGATCACCTTCTGGGACACGGCCGAGATGTATCCGGTCAACCCGACCACGCAAGAAACCTATGGGCTGAGCGAGATCATCATCGGCGAATGGTTCGCCCGCACCGGCCGGCGGGGCGAGGTGCAGATCGCCACCAAGGCATCCGGCAGGGGCGGCAGCGGCCGGTTTTCCCGCAACGACGCCGGGTTCGAGCCGGGCAACATCGAAGAGGCGGTGGACCTGTCGCTGGAACGGCTGCAGACCGAGGTCATCGACCTTTATCAGCTGCACTGGCCCAAGCGCGGCACCTACGGCTTTCGCGGCAACTGGACGTTCGACCCCTCGACGTCGAGCAAGGCGCGGGTCGAGGACCACATGAACGGCATATCCGAGGCGATGGCCCGGATCGTGGCCGCCGGCAAGGTGCGCGAGTTCGGCCTGTCGAACGAGACGGCGTGGGGCACGATGTCGTGGAACGCGGCGGCCGACCGCACCGGCGGGCCGCGGGTCGTGTCGATCCAGAACGAATACGGGCCGCTGCACCGGCTTTACGACACCGACATGGCCGAGGTCGGCCAGAAAGAGGGCGTGACCCTGCTGGCCTATTCGCCGCTGGCCGCCGGGCTGCTGACCGGCAAGTATTCGGGTGGCGCCACGCCCCCGGGCAGCCGCGCGGCGGTGGACGTGGAACACGGCGGGCCGGGCAACCTGGGCGCGCGGCGCACCGATCGCGGCGTGGCCGCGGCCAACGACTGGGTGGCGCTGGCCCGCGACCTGGGCCACGACCCGGTCCACCTTGCCATCGCGTTCGTCCGCGCGCGTCCGTTCCCGGCGATCCCGATCATCGGCGCGACGACCGTGACCCAGCTCGACCACCTGCTCGCCGGTCTCGACGTGGCCATCGACGCCGCCGCCGCCAAGCAGATCGACGCGTTCCACCGCGCCCACCCGCTGCCCTTCTGACCCCAAACGCCGCGAGGACCCATGCTGCCCCCCATCCTTCAGAACCTGCGCATCCCCGTCGTCGCCTCGCCCATGTTCATCGTGTCGGGGCCGGAACTGGTCATCGAACAGTGCAAGGCCGGCATCGTGGGGTCTTTCCCGGCGCTGAACGCGCGCGAGCGCGACGGCGAGCCGCCGCTGCTCGCGGCGTGGCTGACCCGGATCGAGGAGGAACTGGACCGTCACAACCAGGCCAATCCCGACCGCCCGGCCGCGCCCTTCGCGGTCAACCAGATAGTCCACAAGTCGAACACCCGGCTGGAACGCGACATCGAGATCTGCCACCGCCACAAGGTCCCGATCTGGATCACCAGCCTTGGTGCCCGGCCCGAGGTGAACCACGCCGCCCACGACTGCGGCGGCATCGCGCTGCACGACATCATCAACGTGACCTACGCCCGCAAGGCGCTGGAAAAGGGCGCGGACGGGCTGATCGCGGTGGCGGCGGGCGCGGGCGGGCACGCGGGAAAGCAGAACCCCTTCGCGCTGATCCAGGAAATTCGCGAGTTCTTCGACGGCCCGCTGCTTCTGTCGGGGGCGATCGCCACGGGCCGCGCGATCCTTGCCGCGCGCGCGGCGGGCGCCGACCTGGCCTATATCGGCAGCCCCTTCATCGCCACGGCCGAGGCGAACGCGGTCGAGGGCTACAAGCAGATGATCGTGGACAGCGGCGCGGACGACATCGTGAACTCGTCGCTCTTCACGGGCATCCACGGCAACTACCTGAAGCCGTCGATCCGCAACGCCGGGATGGACCCGGACGCGCTGGAAAGCGCCGATCCGTCGTCGATGGACTTCGGCAAGGGCACCGCCAAGGCCAAGGCGTGGAGCGAGATCTGGGGTTCCGGCCAGGGCATCGGCGCGGTCAAGTCGGTGCAGCCGGCGGCGGCGCTGGTGGACCGGCTGGCCGAGGAATACGCGGCCGCCAAACGCGAGCTGTGCGCCGCCTGATCGCTCAGGCGTCCCGCACCAGCCGGGCGATGAAGAACCCGTCCATGCCGCCCTGCCCGGGCCAATGGTCCGGGCGCAGGCGCAGCCCGCCCGCGTCGGTGATCCACGCGGGCTCGATCCCCGGCAGGTCGGGGCGTTCCACCCGCAGGCCGGGATGGCGGGCGAGCGCGGCGGCAAGCTGGTCCTCGCCCTCGGCCGGCAGCAGCGAACAGACCGCATAGATGAGCCGCCCGCCCGGTTTCAGCAGGCTCAGCCCGTGGTCGATCAGCGCCGCCTGCAGCGCGGTCAGCTCGGCGATGCCGCCGCCGTCGCGCAAAAGCGGCAGTTCCGGGTGGCGGCGGATGGTGCCGGTGGCGGAACAGGGCGCGTCCAGCAGCACCGCGTCCAGCGGCGCATCCGGCCGCCAGTTCAGCGCGTCGCCCATGACCAGCGTGGCGTTCAGGCCGGTGCGGGCCAGGTTTTCGCGCACCCGGTCCAGCCGCGCGGCGCTCAGGTCGATGGCGGTCACCGTGGCCCCGGCGGCCGCGATCTGCATCGTCTTGCCGCCCGGCGCCGCGCACAGGTCCGCGACATGCTCGCGCGGACGCGGGTCCAGCAGCATGACCGGCAGCGCGGCGGCGGCATCCTGCACCCACCAGTCGCCCGCGTCATATCTCGGCTGCGCCGTCACCTGCACGCCCTGGGGCAGGCGATGACTGCCGGTCGGCAGCGCCTCGCCGGGCAGGTCCGCGCCCGGCTTACCGCTGAGGTCGATCGGCGCGCCCCGCTCATGCGCGGCCTCGATCGCCAGGGCCTTATCCTCGCCCCACGCGGCGGCGACGGGACCGCGCAACCAGCCCGGCATGGTCGACGGGGCGGCGGCCGCCCATGCGCCCTTCGCGTCGGCCGCGCGGCGCAAGACCGCGTTCACCATCCCTGACGCCGCCGCGACCTTGGGCGATCCGGCCCGCGCCAGCGCCACGGCGGCGTTGACGACGCCGTGCGGCGCCTCGTCCAGCGCCAGCATCTCGGTCGTGCCGAGGGCGAGGATGTCCATGACCTCGGGCCGGGGCCGACGCTGGAGAAGGGGGTCAAGCGTGGCTTCGACGCGGCCCAGGTGGCGCAGGGTTTCGGCGGCGAGCCGCTGCGCGCGGGCGCGCTCGGCCGGGGTCAGCTGGTCCAGCAGGCCCGCCGCCTCGGACAGCGTGGCCCCGCCGCGCACAGCGGCGATCAGCGCCAGCGCGCCGGCGCGGGGGTTTGCCGGGCCGGGTTCCGGGCGGGCGTTTTTAGGTGCCGGGATGACGGAACGCTCCGCCCTCTCGGCGCGGTGCTGGCGCGGGGGCCGGGGCGCGCGCGGCGGCTTTGGCGCGCGGGCGGGGCGTTCGGCGGGCGTGGGTTCCGCCACCAGCGCGGGTTCCGCCACCGGCGCCAGCACGGGCGCAATCTCTGCCACCGGCTTGGCCTTGCGGCGCGGCCGCGCCTCGGCGCCGCTTTGGTCGGTGTCGTCGCGCTTGTCCATCGCCGCTCCGCTGCTTAGCTGGGGGACAGTGATATCCACACGAGGCGGGTTTTGCCATGACCGAACCGACGGACGCGACCGGCACCGAAGCGGAAAGCCGCGATCGCGCGCAGCTGCCGCCAGCCGCCCAGCGCGCACTGGCCGAGGCCGAGGAACGCCGCCGCAGCGCCGCGCCGCTGGACCTGCCGGTCGAACTCGGCGGCCGCGACGGGCCCGAGCCGGTGCGCTACGGCGATTACGAACGCAAGGGAATCGCCGTCGATTTCTGACGGGCGGTTCCGGCCTGTCAGGCCGCCGCAGGCTCCAGCGCCGACTGCCGCGCCTGGCCCTTGCGGTCGTAGCGCGCGCAGGACAGGTCGTCGGCCCGGATTTCCGGCGTGCGGCCGCTGATGAGGTCCGACAGGACCCGCGCCGACCCGGCGGCCATCGTCCAGCCCAGCGTGCCGTGGCCGGTGTTGACCCACAGGTTCCCGACCGAGGTCGGCCCGATGATCGGGGTTCCGTCCGGCGTCATCGGCCTGAGCCCGGTCCAGAACGTCGCCCGGTCCAGATCGCCCGCGCCGCCAAACAGCTCGCCCACCGATTTCGCCAGCGTCGCGCGGCGGCGCGGCGACAGCGACAGGTCGAACCCCGCAAGCTCGGCCAGCCCGCCCACGCGGATGCGGTCGCCCAGCCGCGTGATCGCAACCTTGTAGGTTTCGTCCATCACGGTCGAGACGGGCGCGCGGGATTCGTCCACGATCGGCAGGGTCAGCGAATAGCCCTTGACCGGGTTGACCGGCAGTCGGACCCCAAAGGGGCGCACCAGCGCCGGCGAATGGCTGCCCAGCGCCACGACGAACAGGTCACCCGTCAGCCGCCCGGCGGAAGTGCGGACCGCCTCGACCCGGCCGGTCGTGCCCGATTCCAGGCAGACGATGCTGGTGTCATAAAAGAACCGCACCCCCTCGGCCTCGGCCATCGCGGCGAGGGACTGGGTGAAGATGTTGCAGTCGCCGGTCTCGTCGCCCGGCAGCCGCAGGCCGCCCGCGAGCAGGTGGCGCGAATGGGCCAGCCCCGGCTCGGCGCGGACGCAGCCGTCCACGTCCAGCTCCTCATAGGCGACGCCGTCGGCTTTCAGGATCTTGATGTCCTTGGCGACCGCCTGAACCTGCTTGTCGGTGCGGAACACCTGCAGCGTGCCCTGCGTGCGCTCGTCATAGCGGATGCCGGTTTCCTTGCGGAGCTGTTCCAGGCAGTCGCGCGAATACATCGCGATCCGCATCATCCGCTGCTTGTTGATCCCGTAGGCGTCGGCGGTGCAGTTCTTGAGCATCTGCGCCATCCACGACGCGCGGCCGCGATCGAGCGAGGCGTGCAGCACCAGCGGCGCGTGCTGCTGGAACATCCAGCGCAGCGCCTTTTGCGGGATGCCGGGCGCGGCCCAGGGGGTGGAATAGCCGGGCGAGATCTCGCCAGCGTTGGCGAAGCTGGTTTCCAGCGCGGCGGCGGGCTGGCGGTCGACGACTGTGACCTCGTGCCCGGCGCGGGCAAGATACCACGCGCTGGTCACACCGATGACACCCGCACCCAGAACGACGATTCGCATGGCTTTCCATCCCCGAAAAGAACCCGGGGGAAGATGCGGCAAACCGCTGCGAATGTACTGCGAAACTGTTCGGGCGTTCGACAATGCGACGCAAGAACATGCGGTGCGACGCGGATCCTGCGCGCGATCCTTGCGTCGATGCGACGGGAGGCCGGACGCGCGCCCGCTACAGCCCCAGCACGTCCGCCATGTCGTATTCGCCCGGGCCCTTGTCCTGTCCCCACAGCGCTGCCCTGACCGCGCCGCGCGCGAAGATCGCGCGGTCGGTGGCGACGTGGCGCAGGATCACCCGCTCGCCCGCGCCCGCGAAGATCACGTCGTGTTCGCCCACGATGTCGCCGCCCCGGATCGCGGCGAAGCCGATGCTGCCGGGGGCGCGCGCGCCGGTGTCACCTTCGCGCGCGGGCGTCCGCAGCGCGTCCAGCGTGGCGCCCCGCCCCTCGGCCGCCGCCTCGCCCAGCATCAGCGCGGTGCCCGAAGGCGCGTCCACCTTCATGCGGTGGTGCGCCTCGACGATCTCGATGTCCCAGTCCTCGCCCAGCGCGGCGGCGACGCGGCGCGTCAGGCCCGCCAGCAGGTTCACGCCAAGGCTCATGTTGCCCGCGCGGACGATCGGCGCGTGGCGGGCAGCGGCGGAAAGTTTCCTCAGGTCGTCCGCCGACAGCCCGGTGGTGCCGATGACGTGGACCGCGCGGGCCTGCGCGGCCAGTTCGGCAAAGGCGACTGTGGCTGCGGGCGCGGTGAAGTCGATCACCGCCTGTGCGCGGGCGATCGCCTCGACCGGGTCGTCGGTGACGATGACGCCTGCGGGCGCCCCGCCCATCGCAACCCCCACGTCCTGCCCGACCCAGTCGCTGCCCGTCCGTTCCACCGCGCCGACGAGGTGGCAGCCGTCGGTCGCCATGACCTCGCGCACCAGCATCTGGCCCATGCGGCCCGACGCGCCGGTGACGACGATGCCTGTCGATTGCTGATCCATGCGCGGCCCCGGAACTGTTGCCCCGATGTCCTAGCCCGTTGCGGCGGCCCCCGCGAGACCCTAGATGGGGGCGCATGGCATCCAACCGCTTCAATACCGGGCACGGTCCGTCGCAGCGCCAGCTGCGGGTGGGCGAACTGATCCGCCGCACGCTCAGCGACGTGCTACTGCGCGGCGACGTGCACGACCCCCACCTGAACCGCTTTTCCATCACCGTGGGCGAGGTCCGCACCTCGCCCGACCTCAAGGTGGCGACGGCCTATGTCTTGCCGCTGGGCGGCCATGACGCGGAAGAGGCGCTGGCCGCGCTGCGCCGCAACACGGGCGAACTGCGCCACCACGTCGCCAAGGAGATGACGCTGAAATACGCGCCGAACCTGCGCTTCGTGCTGGACGAGACGTTCGACCGGATGGACGACACCCGCCGCCTGCTGGAACAGGACCGGGTGCGCCGCGACGTGGAACAGGACGGCGACGATGACGAAAGCGGCGGTCGCGATGAGACTTGACCTGACCCGCCGGTTCGGCCTCGCCATCGGCGCGCTGATCGCGATGACCCTGCCCGCCGTCGCCGACAGCTGCGAAAAGCGCCAGTTCGAGGGCAAGAGCTACGCCGTCTGCACCGTCGATGCCGCCGACCAGGACAAGCTGCGCCTGTGGCTGGACGGGCCGGACGGCCGCGTGCTGGGCGATTTCCGTAGCGTTCGCGGCACCCTGCCGCAAGGGCAGGTGCTGGCCTTCGCGATGAACGCGGGCATGTATCATCCCGACTTCAGCCCGGTGGGGCTGTTCCGCGCCGACGGGGTGGAGAAAGGCGCGCTCGTGACCGCAGGCGGCGGCGGCAATTTCGGGATGCGCCCGAACGGGGTGTTCTGCGTGGGCGCCAAGGCGCCGTTCCAGGTGATCGAAAGCCGCCGTTTCGCCGAGGTGCGGCCCGACTGCCGGCTGGCCACGCAATCGGGGCCGATGCTGCTGATCCAGGGCGAACTGCACCCGCGCTTCCTGGCCGAAAGCGACAGCCGCTACATCAGGAACGGCGTCGGCGTGTCGCGCGACTTCAACACGGCGTGGTTCGTGATCTCGGACGGGGCGGTGACGTTCCACGAGTTCGCCCGCTTCTTTCGCGACGAGCTGTCCGCGCACAACGCGCTTTATTTCGACGGCTCGATCTCGCGGCTGTATGCGCCCGACATCAGCCGTGCCGACTGGGGCCGCACGATGGGGCCGATCGTGGGCCTTGTCACCGACGCGGCCGAAGCGGGCGCCAAGGCACACGCCAAGGCGGGGCCCTGATGGCGCGCAAGAAGGGCCGGGACGTGTCCGGCTGGCTGATCGTGGACAAGCCGGCAAGGATCGGATCGACCGACGTGGTGGGCCGCGTCCGCTGGGCGCTGGACGCGAAGAAGGCGGGCCACGCGGGCACGCTGGACCCGGACGCGACCGGCCTGCTGGCGGTGGCGCTGGGCGAGGCGACCAAGACCGTCCCCTATCTCACCGACGCGCTCAAGGCCTATGACTTCACCGTGGGCTGGGGGGCCGAGACATCGACCGACGACGTGTCAGGCGCGGTGCTGCGCACGTCCGACGCGCGGCCCGACGCGGCCGCCATCGCCGCGGCGCTGGGGCGGTTCCGGGGCGACATCGTGCAGGTGCCGCCGTCGGTGTCCGCCGTGAAGGTGGACGGCGCGCGCGCCTATGCCCTCGCGCGCGAGGGCGAGGCGGTGGACTTGCAGCCCCGCCCGCTGTGGGTGGACGAGCTGGAACTGCTGGACGCGCGCGCGGACGCGGCCGACCTGCACATGGTCTGCGGCAAGGGCGGCTATGTCCGCGCCATCGCCCGCGATCTGGGGCGTGCGCTGGGCACCTTTGGCCATGTGGTCGGCCTGCGCCGCGTCTGGTCGGGACCGTTCGACGTGGACCAGGCGATCCCGTTCGACCGCATCGACCGCGCCAACATCGACGAGCTGGACGCCGCGCTGCTGCCGGTCGAGGCGGCGCTGGACCTGCCGCGATTGCAGGCGACCGACATGGGCGCGGTGCGGATCGCGAACGGCAACCCCGGCCAGGTGCTTGGCCACGCCGAGTTCGGGACCGAGGTCGTGGTCAGCCACGACGGCCGCGCCATCGCCATCGGCCGCTACATGGGCGGCGAGGTCCATCCCAGCCGGGTCTTCGTCCGCGGCTGACCGCCCCGGGCCGCGCCCCGCCGCGCCCCCTCCTCCTTTCGTCATCTGTTGCAAAGCCTCGCCACATCGGCAACGCTGCCGCCCAAGGACCGGCGGGGAGGCCGGTCCATGGGGGGATACATGACCAAGCTTCTTCTTGGCGTCGCCGCGGCGGCGCTTGTTTCCACGCCTGTCCTTGCGCAGGACGCAAAGGTTTCCGACGGCCGCGTCAAGATCGGCATCCTGAACGACCAGTCGGGCGTCTATGCCGACTTCGGCGGCACCGGCTCGGTCGAGGCGGCGCGGATGGCGGTCGAGGATTTCGGCGGCACCGTGCTGGACGCCCCGATCGAGGTCGTGAGCGCCGACCACCAGAACAAGGCCGACATCGCCAGCACCATCGCCCGCCAGTGGTACGACACCGAGCAGGTCGATTCGATCATGGAGCTGACGACCTCGTCCGTGGCGCTGGCCGTTCAGGCGCTGAGCCAGGAAAAGAAGAAGATCGACCTCGTCACCGGCGCGGCCACCGCCGACCTGACCGGCAAGGCATGCTCGCCCTACGGCTTCCACTGGGCCTATGACACCCACGCGCTCGCGGTCGGGACCGGCGGCGCGCTGGTCGATCAGGGCGGCGACAGCTGGTTCTTCCTGACCGCCGACTACGCGTTCGGCTACTCGCTGGAAGAAAACACCGCCGGCGTGGTCACGCAAAAGGGCGGCACCGTGGTGGGCGCGGTCAAGCACCCGCTGGCGACGACCGACTTCTCGTCGTTCCTGCTGCAGGCTCAGGCGTCCGGGGCCAAGGTCATCGGGCTGGCGAACGCGGGCCTCGACACCCAGAACGCGATCAAGCAGGCTGCCGAGTTCGGGATCACCCAGGGCGGCCAGCGGCTGGCCGCGCTGCTGTTCACGCTGGCCGAGGTCCACGGGCTGGGGCTGGAAACGGCGCAGGGGCTGACGCTGACCGAAAGCTACTACTGGGACCGCAACGACGCCTCGCGCGAGTTCGGCAACCGCTTCAAGGAACGCACCGGGCGGATGCCGAACATGGTGCAGGCCGGGACCTATTCGGGCGTCATGCACTATCTCAAGGCGATCAAGGAAGCCGGCACGGACGAGACCGAGGCGGTCGCCGCCAAGATGCGCGAGATGCCGGTCAGCGACTTCTTCGCCGAGAACGGCAAGGTCGGCGCGAACGGGCGCATGATCTCGGACGTGTACCTGCTCGAGGTCAAGAAGCCGGACGAGAGCAAGGGCGAGTGGGATTACTTCAACGTCCGCGCGACGATCCCGGGCGACCAGGCCTATCTGGACCCGGCCAAGGCGGGCTGCCCGCTGGTCAAGTGACGCATCCGCGAACGGGATGGCGGCGCGGGTCGCACCGCGCCCGCCATCCTTCGCTTGCGTCGCGGCCGTCCGTCAAACAACGTCGATCAAGCCGGTCGGACCGGCACCTGGGGAGGGGAAGCATGAAGAACATCCTGATGACCGTCGGCGCGGCCGCGCTGATGGCTTCTGCCGCGCACGCCGAAATCTCGGACAACGTCGTCAAGATCGGCATCCTGAACGACATGTCGGGGCCGTATTCGGCGCTGGGCGGGCAAGGCTCGCTCGAAGCCGCGAAGATGGCGGTCGAGGATTTCGGCGGCACCGTGCAGGGCGCCCCGGTCGAGGTCGTCGGCGCCGACCACCAGAACAAGGCCGACATCGGCGCGACCATCGCCCGGCAGTGGTTCGACGCCGAGCAGGTGGACACGATCATGGACCTGACCACCTCGTCCGTGGCGCTGGCCGTGCAGGCGATCGCGGGCGAGAAGCAGAAGATCGACATCGTGACCGGCGGCGGCACCTCGGACCTGACGGGCAAGGCCTGCACCCCCTACAGCTTCCACTGGGCCTATGACACCCACGCGCTGGCCGTGGGCACCGGCGGCGCGGTCGTGAAGGCCGGCGGCGACAGCTGGTTCTTCCTGACCGCCGACTACGCCTTCGGCTATTCGCTCGAGGAGAATACCACCAAAACCGTCGAGGCCGCGGGCGGCAAGGTGCTGGGGTCGGTCCGCCATCCGCTGAACAACAACGACTATTCCGCGTTCCTGCTTCAGGCGCAGGCGTCGGGCGCCAAGGTCATCGGGCTGGCGTCGGCGGGTCTCGACACCCAGAACGCGATCAAGCAGGCGGCCGAGTTCGGGATCACCCAGGGCGGGCAAAGCCTGGCCGGCCTGCTGCTGTTCATCACCGACATCCACGGCCTGGGCCTTGATACCGCGCAGGGTCTGTACCTGACCGAGGGCTTCTACTGGGACCGCGACGACCAGTCGCGCGAGTTCGGCAAGCGCTTCATGGACCGCACCGGCGGGATGCCGTCGATGGTCCACGCCAGCGTCTATTCGGCGGTGACGCAGTACCTCAAGGCGATCGACGCGGCGGGCGGCGACGATGCGACAGCGGTCGCCGCGAAGCTGAAGGAAATGCCGGTGGACGACGTGTTCGGGCGCGGCGCCAAGGTCGCGGCCAACGGGCGGCTGATGAACACGCAGTACCTGATGCAGGTCAAGACGCCGGACGAAAGCAAGTACGACTGGGATTACTACAAGATCGTGGCCGAGATCCCGGGCGAACAGGCCTACATGGACCCGGCGCAGTCCGGCTGCCCGCTGGTCCAGTGACGGCCGTGGACGCGATCAGAACCGACGAGGGGCCGCGGGTGGTGCTGACCGCCCGCCGCCTCGGACGCGATTTTTCCGGGTTCACGGCGGTGAACAACGTGAACCTCGACGTCCATCACGCCCGCATCCATGCGCTGATCGGTCCCAACGGGGCCGGCAAGACGACCGTGTTCAACCTGCTGACCAAGTTCCTGCAACCGACCCGCGGGCGGATCACGCTGCTGGGCACCGACATCACCGGCACCCGCCCCGACGCGGTGGCGCGGATGGGGCTGGTGCGGTCGTTCCAGATCTCGGCGGTGTTTCCCGACCTGACTGTCCTGGAAAACGTCCGCGTCGCGCTGCAGCGACCGGCCGGGCTGCACGTGCAGTTCTGGCGCGGCATGGGCGCGCTCGAACGGCTGAACGCCCGCGCGGACGAGCTGATCGACAACCTCGGCCTCACGCCCTGGCGCGACACCCGCGCCGCCGACCTGTCCTATGGCCGCAAGCGTGTGCTGGAGATCGCCACGACCCTCGCCCTCGACCCCGAGGTGCTGCTGCTGGACGAGCCGATGGCCGGCATGGGCCGCGAGGACGTGCGGATGGTCGCCGACATCATCCGCGACGTGGCCCGCACGCGCGCGGTGCTGATGGTCGAACACAACCTGTCGGTCGTCGCCGACATCTGCCACCACGTCACGGTCCTGCAGCGCGGCGAGATCCTCGCCGAAGGCGACTACGCGACCGTTTCCGCCGATCCGCGCGTGCGGACCGCCTATATGGGATCCGAGGCATGACGCCGCTGCTGGAAGTCCGCGACCTCAACGCCTGGTACGGCGAAAGCCACGTCCTGCACGGCGTGAACATGCATGTCCAGAAGGGCGAGACGGTCTGCATCCTCGGCCGCAACGGCATGGGCAAGACGACGACCCTGCGCTCGATCATGGGGATCGTGCGGCAGCGCAAGGGAACCATCACGCTGGGCGGGCGGGACCTGATCGCCATGCCCCTGCACCGCACCGCCCGCACGGGCCTGGGCTTCGTCCCCGAGGAACGCGGCATCTTCGCCACCCTGTCGGTCGAGGAAAACCTGCTGCTGCCCCCGGTCATCGCCCAGGGCGGGATGACGCTCGACGAAATCTACCGGCTGTTCCCGAACCTGCTGGAACGGCGCCGCAGCCCCGGCACGAAACTGTCGGGCGGCGAGCAGCAGATGCTGGCCATCGCCCGCATCCTGCGGACCGGCGCCACGACCCTGCTTCTGGACGAGCCGACCGAGGGGCTGGCCCCCGTCATCATCGACGCCATCGGCGAGGTGCTGCAGGAACTGCGCGCGCGAGGCATGACGGTGGTGCTGGTCGAACAGAACTTCCGCTTCGCGTCCCGGGTCGCGGACCGGTTCTACGTCATGGACCACGGGCAGATGGCGCACGAGTTTCCGGTGGGCGAGCTTTCCGCCCGCATGGGCATGCTGCACGAAACGCTGGGGGTCTGACATGCCGATGATATTCGGAATCCCCGTCCAGGCCCTGATGGGGCAGCTGCTGGTCGGGCTCATCAACGGGTCGTTCTATGCGCTGCTGTCGCTGGGACTCGCGGTGATCTTCGGCCTGCTCAGGGTCATCAACTTCGCCCACGGGGCGCAGTACATGCTGGGGGCGTTCGTGGCGCTTCTGGTGCAGCAATGGCTGGGGCTGAACTACTGGTTCGCGCTGATCCTCGCGCCGCTGATCGTGGGCGCGTTCGGCGCGCTGGTCGAGCGGTCGATGCTGTCGCGGCTTTACAAGCTGGACCATCTCTACGGCCTGCTCTTCACCTTCGGCCTTGCCCTGACGCTCGAGGGGCTGTTCCGCTGGCAGTTCGGCGCGTCGGGTCAGCCCTATGCCGCGCCGCCCGCGCTGACCGGGGCGGTCAACCTGGGCTTCATGTTCCTGCCGCTGTATCGCGGCTGGGTCGTGGTCGCCTCGCTGGTCGTCTGCCTTGCGGTCTGGGCGCTGATCGAAAAGACCCGGCTGGGCGCGACCCTGCGCGCGGCGACCGAAAACCCGGTCATGGTGCAAAGCTTCGGGATCAACGTGCCGATGCTGCTGACGCTGACCTACGCCCTTGGCGCGGGCCTCGCCGCGCTGGCGGGCGTGCTGGCGGCGCCGATCTATCAGGTGTCGCCGCTGATGGGGTCCAACATCATCATCGTCGTCTTCGCGGTCGTCGTGGTCGGCGGGATGGGGTCGATCATGGGCGCCATCGTCACCGGCTACCTGCTGGGCATCGCCGAGGGGTTGACCAAGGTCTTCTACCCCGAGGCGTCCAACATCGTGATCTTCGTCATCATGGCGATCGTCCTGATCCTGCGCCCGGCGGGCCTGTTCGGAAAGGAAGCCTGAGATGGCCGACCACATGCAGACCGCGGCCACCCCCCGGGCCGCCGCCGCCGCGCCGCGCCGCCGTGCCGGGCTGCTGGTCCTGGTGCTGATCGCGCTGGCGGCCCTGATCCTCGCGCCGTTCGTGGCCTATCCGGTGTTCGTGATGAAGCTTCTGTGCTTCGGCCTGTTCGCGGCGGCGTTCAACCTGCTGCTCGGCTTCACCGGGCTTTTGTCCTTCGGCCACGCGGCGTTTTTCGGCGGGGCGGCCTATTTCACCGCCCACGCGGCCAAGGTCTGGGGGTGGCCGCCGGAATGGGCCATCCTTCTGGGGGTCGCCGGGGCGTCGGTCCTGGGCCTTGTCATGGGCGCCATCGCGATCCGCCGGCAGGGCATCTACTTCGCCATGATCACCCTGGCGCTGTCGCAGATGTTCTTCTTCGCCTGCCTGCAGGTGCCCTTCACCCACGGAGAGGACGGGATCCAGTCCGTTCCCAAGGGCGTGCTCTTCGGCGTGATCGAGCTGAACCGTGGCCTCAACATGTACTGGTTCGTCGCGGTCGTGTTCGCGCTGGCGCTGTGGGCGATCTGGCGGATCGTGCATTCGCCGTTCGGCATGATCCTCAAGGCGATCCGCGAGAACGAGCAGCGGGCGATCTCGCTCGGCTATTCGGTCGCACGCTACAAGCTGGGCGCGTTCGTGATGTCGGCGGCCTTCGCGGGCCTCGCCGGCGGCATGAAGGCTTTGGTGATGGAGTTCGCGACCCTGACCGACGTGGCCTGGCAGATGTCGGGCGAGGTGATCCTGATGACGCTTCTGGGCGGGATCGGGACGATGGCCGGCCCGGTCGTCGGCGCGGGCGTCATCGTCGCGCTGCAGGACCGGCTCGCCACCTCGAACGTGCCGGTCACGGTCGTCACGGGGGTCGTGTTCATGGTCTGCGTGCTTCTGTTCCGGCGCGGCATCGTCGGCGAACTGGCCGACACGCGGCTGGGCCGGCTGCTGGGGCTGCGCTGACACCGCCTGCCCCCGCCAGCGCCACGGCAGCAACGATGTTGCTTTTCGGCGGAACGGGGAACACACAGGGCAAAAGAGCAACCGGGGAGGAACTCATGTCATTCTTCAAGTCGCGGCTTCTGGCCGCATGCATCGCCGTCGCGGCCAGCGTCTCGCCGGTCGTGGCGCAGGATCTGGAACTCAGCATCATCGCGCCCGCGGGCGCGGGCGGCGGCTGGGACAGCGCGGCGCGGGCGCTGCAGGACGCGATGGTCAAGTCGGGCAACGCCCGCAGCGTGCAGGTGCAGAACGTCCCGGGCGCGGGCGGCACCGTGGGCCTGGCGCAGTTCGCGCAGCAGGCGCGCGGCGCCGATGACCAGCTGCTCGTCGGCGGCATCACCATGGTCGGCGCTATCCTGACCAACAACTCGCCGGTAAACCTGACCAGCGTCACCCCGATCGCGCGGCTGACCGGCGACCCGCTGGTCGTCGTGGTGCCGAAGAACTCGCCCCACCAGACGCTCGCGGACCTGACCGCCGCGATCAAGGGCGATGTCGCCAACACCATCTGGGCCGGCGGCTCGGCCGGTGGCGCGGACCACATCCTTGCCGCGCTCATCACCCAGGCGGCGGGTGCCGATCCGTCCAAGGTCAACTACGTCGCCTATTCGGGCGGCGGCGAGGCGCTGGCGGCGATGCTGGGCGGGCAGGTGACGGCCGGGATTTCCGGCTACGGCGAATGGCAGGGCCAGATCGAATCCGGCGACCTGCGCGCGCTCGCGATTTCCTACCCCGAGCCGATCGAGGGGATCGCCGCGCAACCGCTCAAGGCGCAGGGCGTGGATGTCGAACTGGTCAACTGGCGCGGCGTGTTCGCGGGCCCGGACATCCCGGACGAGACCAAGGCCGCGCTGTCCACCGCTATCGCCAACACGGTGAAGTCGCCCGAATGGCAGGAAATCCTGAAGGCGCGCGGCTGGACCGACTACTACGCGCCCGCCGACGATTTCGCGGCGTTCATCACGTCGGAAAACGAGCGCGTCGGCACCACCCTGCGCGCCATCGGCCTGGCGAAGTAAGAAAGCAGGCGCAGGGCGGGGTCGTCCCCGCCCTTCGCGCGCCACCCCACGCCCTTCGCAAGGATCGCCGCCATGCAGCCGCCCGCCCGTCCGGGCTTCCATCGCCCCACCCTCATCATCGGCGTGGGCCTGTTCGCGCTGGCCGCGGTCACGTGGTTCGACGCGCGGTCGATGACGATCCGGGCGAACTACGGCATGGGGGCCGACGCCGCGTCCTATTTCGTCGCGGCCTTCCTCGCGGCTCTCGGCGCGGGTCACCTGATCGCCGCGATGCGGCCGGGCATCCGCGCCGGCGACACCGACTGGGCGGGCGTGGGCTGGGTGATGCTGGCGCTGGTCGGGCTGATCGGGTCGATCTGGGCGGGGGCCGGGTTCATCATCGGGTCTACGCTGCTTTTCGCCTTCACCGCGCGGTCGTTCGGACGCCGGGCGCTGCCGGCCGACCTTCTCATCGGGCTGGCGCTGTCCACCCTGATCTTCCTTCTCTTCAACAAGCTGCTGCAGCTGGCCCTGCCGATGGGTCCGCTGGAGCGGCTGTTCTGAGGTCGCCATGGACGCGCTGACGCATCTTTTCCAGGGGTTCGGCGCGGCGATCCTGCCCGTGAACCTGCTGTTCGCCGGGATCGGCGTGCTGCTGGGCACCGCCGTCGGCGTCCTGCCCGGCATCGGCCCGGCTCTGACGGTGGCGCTGCTGCTGCCCGTCACCTTCCAGCTGGACCCGGGCGGCTCGCTCATCATGTTCGCGGGCATCTACTACGGCGGGATGTACGGCGGCTCGACCACGGCGATCCTGCTGAACACGCCGGGCGAGGCCGCGTCGGTCGTGACCGCGCTGGAGGGCAACCGCATGGCCCGCAGCGGCCGCGGCGGCCCGGCGCTCGCCACCGCGGCGCTGGGGTCGTTCGTGGCCGCGCTGATCGCGACGGCGGGGCTTGCGTTCCTCGCCCCGTGGCTCGTCAAGGTCGCTGTGCGGTTCGGGCCGTGGGATTACTTCGGACTGATGCTGATCGCCTTTGTTACCGTATCGGCGACGTTCGGATCGTCGCCGTTGCGCGGGCTGACCAGCCTCGCGCTTGGCCTGTGGCTGGGGCTGATCGGGATCGACCAGCTGACCGGGCAGACCCGCCTGACCTTCGGCGTCCCGAACCTGTTCGACGGGATCGAGGTCACGACGCTGGCCGTCGGCCTGTTCGCCATCGGCGAGGCGCTTTACGTCGTCTCGCGCCACGCCTTTGCGCCGGAAAAGCCGATCCCGATCAAGGGCTCGGTGTGGATGACCCGCGCGGATTGGGGCCGGTCGTGGAAACCCTGGCTGCGCGGCGCCGCGATCGGCTTTCCGATCGGCGCGCTGCCGGCGGGCGGGGCCGAGATCCCGACCTTCCTCAGCTACACCGCCGAGCGGAAGCTGTCGCGCCACCCCGAGGAGTTCGGGCAGGGCGCGATCGAGGGCGTGGCCGGCCCCGAGGCCGCCAACAACGCCTCGGCCGCCGGATCGCTGGTGCCGCTGCTGACGCTTGGGCTGCCGACATCGGCCACGGCGGCGGTGATGCTGGCGGGGTTCCAGCAATACAACATCCAGCCGGGCCCGCTGCTGTTCGTCCAGCACGCCGACCTTGTCTGGGCGCTGATCGCCTCGCTCTTCATCGCCAACGTCATGCTGCTGGTCCTCAACCTGCCGCTGGTCGGGCTGTGGGTGCAGCTGCTGCGTATCCCGATGCCGTGGCTTTACGCGGGCATCCTGGTCTTTGCGACGATGGGCACGATCGCGGCCAACCCCTCGGTCGTGGAACTGCTGCTGCTGTCGGGCTTCGGCGTCGTGGGCTTCATCATGCGACGATACGACTACCCGGTCGCGCCGGTGATCGTGGGGCTGATCCTCGGACCCATGGCCGACAGCCAGCTGCGCCGCGCGCTGCAGATGAGCCTTGGCGACCCGATGGTGCTGTTCCAGCATCCGGGATCGGCGATCATGATCGTGATCGCGGTCCTCGCGCTGCTGGCGCCGTTCCTGTTCAGGGGCCTCGCCAGGCTGCGCAAGGAAGAGGACTGATCCGGGCCGATCCCGGACGACGCCGATGGAGTTCGAGACCGAGCTGTCGCTGGGCGGCACCCGCCACCGGATCATCGACCTGCCCGCCGCGGCGGCGGGCCGGATCGGGCGTATGCCCCACATCCACCGCATCCTATTGGAGAACGTCCTGCGGACCGGCGGACCGGATGCCCGCGCCGCCCACGCCGCGATCATGGCCGCGCTCGACGGCCCGTCGGATGCGGAAATCCCGTTCCTGCCGGGCCGCGTCCTGATGCACGACACCACCTGCGGCCCGGCGCTGGTGGACATCGCGGGCTTGCGCGCGACGCTGGCCGAGGCGGGGTTCGACCCGACCCTCCTCAACCCCGTGCTGCCGGTGGACGTGTCCACGGACCACTCGCTCGCGGTCGATTTCTTCGGCGGGCGCGGGGCGATGGAACGCAACCTCGCCAACGAATACCGCCGCAACGGCGAACGCTACCGCTTCATGAAGTGGGCAACGGCGGCGCTGGACGGGTTCCGCGTCCACCCGCCCGGCACCGGGATCATGCACACGCTGAACCTGGAACGCCTCGCGACCGTCGTGGCGGCGCGCGACGGCTGGCTGATGCCCGACGCGATGATCGGCACCGACAGCCACACGCCGATGATAAACGGGATCGGCGTCCTCGGCTGGGGCGTCGGCGGGATCGAGGCGGAAAGCGTCTTCTTCGGCATGCCCGTCATGCTGCGCGTCCCCGACGTGGTCGGGATGCGCCTGACGGGCCGCCTGCGCGACGGGGTGACCGCGACCGACATTGCGCTGACGGTGACCGAGCGGCTGCGCCGGATCGACCTGTCCGACCGCTTCGTGGAGTTCTTCGGCCCGGGCGTGTCCACCCTTTCGGCGGGCGACCGCGCCGCCGTCGCCAACATGGCGCCCGAGTTCGGGGCGAACACCGGCTTCTTTCCGGTGGATCAGGCGGTGCTGGACTATCTGTCGGCGACGGGGCGCGCGGTTGACGTGGTCGAGCGCGTCTCCGCCTACTGTCGCAGGCAGGGCCTGTGGTTCGACCCTGAGGAAGCGCCGACCTTCAGCCAGGTCGTGGAGCTGGACCTGTCGCAGGTGGAGGTCAGCGTCGCCGGACCGCGCCGCCCGCAGGACCGCCTGCCCGCCTCCGCCACCGCGCGGGGCGCGGCCGACGTGCGCGGCGCCCCGCCCCGCCGCACCCCGCCGGGCGAGGTTCCCGACGGCGCCGTCGCCATCGCCGCGATCACCAGCTGCACCAACACCACCGATCCGCGCCTGCTGGTCGCAGCCGGCCTCGTCGCCCGCCGGGCGCGAACGCTGGGGCTCGCGCCGCCGCCTTGGGTCAAGACCTCGCTCGCGCCCGGATCGCCCACCGCGCGGCGCTACCTGGAACGCGCGGGGCTGCTCGATGACCTGGAAGCGGTCGGCTTCGGCATTGTCGGCTTCGGCTGCACCACCTGCATCGGCAACTCGGGCGACCTGACGCCCCTGTCGCAGGACGCCATGGCGGACGGGCGGCTGCAGGTGGCGGTGCTGTCGGGCAACCGCAACTTTCCCGGCCGCGTCCATCCGCAGCTCGAGGCCGGGTTCCTCGCCTCGCCGCCGCTCGTCGTTGCATTCGCGCTGGCGGGCGACGTGGAACGCGACATCCTGCGCGACGACATCGCGCCGGGGGTGCGGCTGGCCGACCTGTGGCCCACGGGGGCCGAGATCGACGCGGCGCTCGCCGACGGTGCCGACCCGCGCGACTTCGCCACAGCCTATGACGAGGCCGGGGCGAGCCGCCTGTGGGCCGACCTCGACGCGCCCGACACGCCGCTGTTCCCGTGGGACGCCGCCTCGACCTATATCCGCCGGCCGCCGTTCGCCGCGATGGACGCGGGCACGCGGCTGGGCCGCTACGCCGCGCGTCCGCTGTTGGTCTTGGGCGACGACATCACCACCGACCACATCTCCCCCGCCGGGGCGATCCCCGCGTCGGGCGAGGCGGGACGCTGGTTGACCGAACGCGGCGAGAACCCGCGGGACCTCAACGTCTTTTCCTCGCGCCGCGGCAACTGGGAGGTGATGCTGCGCGGCCTGTTCACCAACCGCAACGTGGTGAACCTGCTGGGCGAAGGGGTCCCGCCCGGCGCGACCATTCTGCCGGATGGCGAGGTGCTGCCGCTATGGCGGGCCGCCGCGCGCTACCGCGAGGCGGGCGAGGCGGTCGTCATCGTCGCGGATGAACGCTACGGCATGGGCTCGTCACGCGACTGGGCTGCGAAGGGCGCGGCGCTTCTGGGCGCGCGCGCGGTGCTGGCGGCCAGCTTCGAGCGCATCCACCGCGCCAACCTGATCGGCATGGGCGTCCTGCCCCTGCGCCTGCCCCAGGGCGTTACGCCGCAAACGCTGGCGCTGACTGTCCACGACATGGCGGACATCGACGCCGCCCCCGCCCACATCACCCCGCGCGGCGAGGTCCCCGTGACCATCCGCTACGCCGACGGCCGGACCGCCCGCTTCACCGCCACCGCCGCGATCGAAACCTCGCTGGAAGTCGAGACGCTGCTGCAGGGCGGGCTGCTGCCGCTTATCCTGCGGCGGGTGACGGGGACGGCTTGACGGCCCCCTTACCCCAGCCGCTCCAGCACCTTGTCCAGCGTCACCGGGAAGCTGCGGAACCGCTCGCCGGTCGCGTTCGCGATCGCGTTCACGATCGCGCCCGCGGTGCCGCAGCAGGCCAATTCGCCGATGCCCTTGGCCTGCATCGGGTTGGCGTAGGGGTCGCGGTCGTTCAGGAACTCGAT
This sequence comes from Paracoccus marinus, assembly GCF_007018965.1. GTDB lineage: Bacteria > Pseudomonadota > Alphaproteobacteria > Rhodobacterales > Rhodobacteraceae > Paracoccus > Paracoccus marinus. Next base: position 63,279 of record NZ_VJYZ01000010.1, on the reverse strand, counting down.
GTCGATATGCGGCACGTCGAGGTTCGCGGGCACGTGATATTCCGCAAGGTCGCGGTTCACGAAGCTGCCGTCGCGGGCGTCGGTCGAGATTTCCTCGTGCAGCGCCTGGCCGATCCCGAAGATCATGCCGCCGATGCACTGCGACCGCGCGGTCTTGGCGTTCAGGATCCGCCCGCAGGCGAAGGTCGCGGCAAGGCGGCGGACGTGAACCTCGCCGGTGACGGTGCTGACCGCGACCTCGGCGAACTGCGCACCCCAGCACGCCTGCTGGTGATCGACCGAAGTCAGGCCCTTCTTGATCGTGCCGGTGCCTTGCAGCGTGTCGCCTTCCAGCACCTCGGCCAACGTACGACGGCGGTTTTCGGCGATTGCGTAGCCGTCCTTCAGGGTCAGGTCGTCGGGATCGCAGTCCATCCGCTTGGCGAGCTTCTCGCGCACGGCCTTGGCGGCCAGCATGACAGAACTGCCCGACGAGGCAGCGCCGAACGACCCGCCCGAACCGGACGACTGCGGCAGGTCGCTGTCGCCCAGCACCGTCGTCACGCGGTCGGCGGGCAGGCCCAGCACCTCGGCCGCGATCTGGGTCAGGATCGAATAGCTGCCGGTGCCGATGTCGGTCATGTCGGTTTCCACCCGCGCGGTGCCGTCGGGCAGCAGGATCACGCGGGCGGTGCTGGGCACCAGCATGTTGACGCGGATCGCCGAGGCGACGCCCATGCCGATCAGCCATTCCCCCTCGCGCCGGGCGCCGTTTTCGCGCCGGTCCTTCCAGCCAAAGCTTTCGGCCCCGCGCGTCAGGCAGTCCGCCAGGCGGTTGCTGCTGAACGGGCGGCCCGAGGACGGGTCCTTTTCGGGGATGTTCCGCAGCCGGAACTCCACCGGGTCGATGCCCGCCGCCTGGGCCAGCTCGTCCATCGCGGCTTCGGTCACGGGCACGCCGATCGCCTCGCCCGGCGCGCGCATCGATCCGGCGCAGGTGATGTTCAGGCGGCCGACGTGGTGGCCGATCTGCCGGTTTTCGCCGTCATAGGTAAAGGGCGTGGCCTGCGTCACCGGCTCGCTGAAGCTTTCCGCCGGCAGGTTCGACACCCAGGCGTCGTGGCCCACGCCGGTCATCCGACCGTCCGCGCCGCAGGACAGGCGGATGCGCTGGCGGCTTTCGCTGCGCCGGTGCGTCGTCTCGAACTGCTGGCGGCGGTGCAGCGCGACGGCCACGGGCCGCCCCAGCTTCTGCGCGGCGATGGCGGCGGCGACGCCCTCGTGGCTGATCCCCAGCTTGCTGCCGAAGCCGCCGCCCACATAGGGCGACAGGATCCGCACGTTCCTGGGGCTGATCCCCAGCGCATCCGCCAGTTCCGCCTTGTTCGACCCGAGCATCTGGTAGCTGCCGCGAAGGGTCACGTGGCCGCCGTCCCACCACGCCACGGCAGCGTGGGGTTCCATCGCCGCATGGCTCATCGACGGGGTGTGGTATTCCACATCCACGGCGAACGCCGCCTCGTCCATCGCCTCATCCAGATCGCCCTTGGACGCCTGCTGCGAACGCGGCGCCTCGTACTTCGCCTCGGCCGGGACGAACACGCCCTTGGCGCTGCGGTCGTCATAGTCGGCCCGCGCGTTCAGCGCGGCGTCGCGCGCCTGCTCGAACGTCTCGGCCACGACCAGCGCGATCGGCTGGCCCTTGTAGAATATCTCGGCCGGGCCCTGATAGGGCGCCTTCGACGCCTGGCCCTGGGCCGGGTTCCGCAGCATCCGCTTGTCGCGGATCACCGCCAGCACGCCCGGCATGGCCCGCAGGTCGCGGGTGTTGAACCCCGTGACCCACCCTTTGGAGATCGAGGACCGGACCAGCCAGCCATAAACCGTGCCGGGCGGGTGATCCTCGTCGGCATAAGTGGCCGTGCCGCTGACCTTCAGCGGCCCTTCGGGGCGGTCCATCGGCGTTCCCAGGATGCCCTGCGCGGTGCGGTCGAGCAGGTCTTCCTTGTCGGGAAAGTTCATCCGGTGGGTCAGGCTGACTTCGATCGGATCGGACATCACTTGCTCCCTTCCGTGGCTTCGGCCAGCACCGCGTTCAGCGTGCGCCGCAGCAGCGGAATCTTGAAATCGTTGTGGCCCTGCCCCGTTGCGCCGTCCAGCACGGCATCGGCGGCACGGTCGAACAGGTCGGGCGAGGGCGCCTGGCCCTGCAACAGCGCCTCGGCCGCGGGCACCCGCCACGGCTTGTGGGCGACGCCGCCGAAGGCCAGGCGGACGGTGGACATGCGGCCCGCGTCCATCACCACCACGGCGGCGACCGACACCAGCGCAAAGGCATAGGACCGCCGGTCGCGGACCTTGCGGTAGATGTGCTTGCCGCCAAGAGGCGCGGGCAGGCGGACCGACAGGATCATCTCGCCCGGCTGCAGGTCGTTGTCGCGTTGCGGCGCGTCGCCGGGCAGGCGGTGGAAATCGGTCGCGGCGATCTCGCGGCGGCCGTTCGGCCCCTCGACCTCGACCACGGCGTCCAGCGCGCTCATCGCGACGGCCATGTCGCCCGGATAGGTGGCGATGCAGTCGCCGGACGCGCCCAGGATCGCGTGGATCCGGTTCACGCCGCCGATGGCGCTGCATCCCGACCCCGGCGCGCGCTTGTTGCAGGGCGTGTCGAGGTCATAGAAGTAATAGCACCGCGTGCGCTGCATCAGGTTGCCGCCGGTGGTCGCGCGGTTCCTGATCTGCCCGCTTGCGCCTGCAAGGATCGCCCGCGACAAGAGCGGCCAGCCCTCGCGCACCGACGGGTCGGCGGCAAGGTCCGAGTTCCGCACCAGCGCACCCACCCGCAGCCCGTCGCCGTCCCGCTCGATCCCGTCAAGGCCGACGTGGTTCACGTCGGCAAGGCGGTCCGGCGTCTCGACCTGGTGCTTCATCAGGTCCAGAAGGTTGGTCCCGCCCGCGATCGGGCGGGCGTCGGTGCCGATCACGTCGGCCGGGCTTTCCGCGCGGTAGTAATCGAACGCCTTCATGCCGCGTCCTCCGCGTTCGCGCGGTCGCCGCCCTGCGCCGCGTCGCGGATCGCATCGACGATGTTGGGATAGCACGAGCAGCGGCACAGGTTCCCCGACATGCGTTCGCGGATCTCGTCGTCGGTCAGCTCGGCGGGGCCAAGGTCGCCCGACAGCTGGCTGGGCCATCCCTGCCGCACCTCGTCCAGCATCGCGGTGGCCGACATGATCTGGCCGGGCGTGCAGTAGCCGCACTGAAATCCGTCGTGCCGGATGAAGGCTTGCTGCATGGGCGCAAGGTCGCCGGGCTGGCCGATCCCCTCGATCGTGGTGATCTCGTCGCCGTCGTGCATGACCGCGAGCGACAGGCAGGAATTGATCCGCCGCCCGTTCACGATCACCGTGCAGGCCCCGCACTGGCCGTGGTCGCAGCCCTTCTTGGTCCCGGTCAGGTCGAGTCGCTGGCGCAGCGCGTCCAGCAACGAGACGCGCGGGTCGTCCAGCTGCAAGGTCCGCTGCGCGCCGTTGACGGTAAGGGTGACATCCATGGTGGGATCCTTCATGTCGGCTGCGTGGCTGCGGGGGGAACGACCTCGCGGGGGGCGGTGTTCCTTTCCAAGCGGACAAATAAAGGCAAAGCACGATCCATGACGGCGAACGTCACCCCATTTCCATTCCCGCCCGACCGGGCAGCGGCCGATCCGCAGGCGGCCGCCCGGCCTGATCCGCTGGGCGACCTGGTAGGCGACCCGGTAGGCGACCCGCTGGGCGATCCGCTGGCGGCGCTGGCGGGCGGCGGGGTGATCGCGCTCATCACCGGGGTCGAGGGTCCGCATTACCGCAGCCCCGGCACCTTCATGGCGTTCCCGGCGCAAGGCGGATCGGTCGGGCAGCTGAGTTCCGGCTGTATCGAGGCCGACCTGGCCATCCACGCGGCCCAGGTGGCGCACGATGGCCGGACGCGGCGGCTGCGCTACGGCGCGGGATCGCCGTTCATCGACCTGGTGCTGCCCTGCGGCGGCGGGCTGGACGTGGCGCTGACGCCGGTCGGCCCCGCGCCCATCGCCCGCGCGCTCGCGGCGCGAGCAGCGCGGCAGGATTTCACGCTGGGGATCGACCTCGACAGCGGCGCGGTGGTGCCGGGCGGTCCGGGGTTCCAGCTGCGGCTGAAGCCCGCGACGCGGTTCATGGTCTGGGGCGCGGGGGTGGAGGCGGTGCGCTTTGCCGCGCTGGCCCGCGCCGCAGGCTACCCGGCCCAGTTGACGACCCACGACGAGGCGACAGCGGACGCGGCCCGCGCCCAAGGCCTGTCGCCGCTGCGCGATGCAACCCCCGCAAGCGGCGCAGCACCGCTGGACGCCGACCCGTGGACCGCCGTCACGCTGTTCTACCACGACCATGACCGGGAGCCGCCGGTGCTGGCCCGCGCGCTCGCCTCGCCCGCGTTCTACGTCGGCGCGCAGGGCAGCCTGCGCAGCCACCGCGCGCGGGTGCAGGCGCTGCGCGAAATGGGCGTGGCCGACGCCGACATCGCCCGCCTGCGCGGACCGATCGGGCTGATCCCGTCGGCGCGCGACCCCCAGGTGCTGGCGGTGTCCGTCCTAGCCGAAATCCTGTCCGAGGCCGAACGATGACCGAACCTTCGCCAATCCCCCTCCGAACCGCTACCGTCCGAACCGCCGCCGTGCTGCTGGCGGCGGGCCATTCGCGCCGCTGGGGCGCGGACAACAAGCTGCTGGCGCCGTGGAACGGGCGGCCGCTGGTGTCCTATGCGGCGACGCTGCTGTGCCGGGTGCCGGTGGACCTGCGAGCGGCGGTGGTCCACGATCCCCAGGTCGGCGCGCAGATCGACCAGGCGACGCTGCTGTCGCCCGACGGCGACGACCAGGCCGGCAGCCTGCGCGCGGCGGTCGCTTGGGCCGGGCAGGTGGGCGCGTCGCGGCTGCTGGTGCTGCTGGGCGACATGCCTTTTGTGACCGAGGGGCTGGCGGTCACCATCCTCGACGATTGCACCGACGACACCCCGTCCGCGGCGCGCCATCCCGACGGCCGCCCCGGCGCGCCGGCCTGCTTTCCCGAAAGCCTGTTCCCGGCGCTGTCGAACCTGCACGGCGACCGCGGCGCGGGCGAGCTTTTGCAGGACGCCGCCTGCGTCTCGGCCCCCGCGGCCGAGCTTGTGGACGTGGACGTCCCGCAGGACCTGTCAGCGGGGTGACGATGGAAAAGGACGTGGCCGCCCTGTTCGACCGCTACGCCGCGTCGATGAACCGCGCGCTCGCGGGTCGGGCGGACGTGGACGAGGCGGCGCGGCTTTATGCCCCCTGCTACATCGCGGCCTCGCCCGAGGGGCTGATGACCGGCGTGAACGACGAGGCGCTGAAACAGGCGCTTTCGCAGGGATTTCGCCACTACCGCGACACCGGCGCGCGCGAGATGCGGGTCGACCGGGTCGATCTGACGCCGCTCGGCCCCGACCACTGCGTGGCCCACGTCGCCTGGTCCGCCACCTACGCGCGCGCCGACGGGACGACCGAGGTGCTTGCCTTCACCGTCCACTACTTTGTCCGGCGCGATGACGCGGGCGTTCGAGTGTTCGGCTGGGTTTCGGGCGACGAACAGGCGCTGCTGCGCGAGCACGGGCTTGGCTGAAATCAGCCCTGCCCCGGTCGCGTCAGCCGGACGCCCGCGCGGGTCGATGCGCCGTCCGCGTCGATGACCGAGATCCGGCCCCAGCCCGGCGCGGCGGGCAGATCGGCGGTCGGGTCCGCAACCCCCACCGCGACCGGCCGCCCGTCGATCAGCCAGGTATAAGGCCCGCGCCCGCCCCGCGCCCGGACGACCAGCCGGTCGCCGGTCAGCTCGACCTCGGCCCCGTCGGGCGGAAACAGGATCGCCAGCGGCTCGGATCGCGCCGGGGCCGAGGATGGCGCGCGCAGTGTGCCCGGGGGCGCGAAGCGGCGCAGGGGCGGCGGCAGCGCCGCGTTCGGAACCGTCAGCGCCGCGCCGGGCGGGGGCGGCAGCGGCACCGCGCGCGCGGCGAGCGCGTCGAACAGGTCAAACAGCAGCGGCGCGGCATGATCGCCGCCGAACGCGCCCGGCACCGGGGTCCCGTCAGGCCGCCCCATCCACACCCCCGCCACGAAACGCCCGTCATACCCCACCGCCAGCGCATCGCGGTGGCCATAGCTCGTCCCCGTCTTGTAGGCCACGCGCCCCGCCGCGCGGCCCCCCGGCGGCGGCAGCTGCGCAAGGATCGCGCCCGCATACCACGCCGCGACCGGCCCCACGAAGGGCGCGAGCTCGCGCGCGGGCTCAACCCGCGCATGCAGCGCGACCGCCCGCCCGCCGCGCGCAAGGCCGCCATAGGCGGTGACCAACCCCTCGAGCGAGACCCCGCCGCCGCCGAGGACCAGCGCCAGCCCTGGCTGCCCGCCCGCGGTCGTGGCGGGCGCGCCCGCCCGCCGCAGGGCGGCGGCGATCCGGGGCGGACCCAGCGCCTCGGCCACGCGGACCACGGGAATGTTCAGCGATTCCACCAGCGCCTGCCGGATCGTGACCGTGCCCCGAAAGCGGCGGTCGAAGTTTTCCGGCTGCCAGCGGCCAAAGGCGGCGGGGCGATCCTCGATCAGCGTTTCGGGGTGGATCAGCCCGTCGTCGAACCCCAGCGCATAGACCAGCGGCTTCAGCGTCGATCCGGGTGAGCGCAGCGCCTGCGTCATGTCGATGAAGCCGCCCGCGCGCGGATCGCTGAACGCCGCCGCGCCGACATGGGCGAGGATCTCGCCGGTGCGGTGGTCGGCCAGGATCAGCGCCGCCGACATCCGCGACCCCTGCGTGGCGACGGCGCGGGCGGCCAGCGCCTCGGCCTGGCGTTGCAAGACCGGGTCGATCGTCGTCTCGATCGACAGCGCGCCGGGATTTTCGCGGCGGAGCCGGTCGGCGAGCAGCGGCGCCAGCGCCGGAAACGGGTGGCGGCGGGTCGGCAGGGGGGTGGCCACGGCGGTCCGCGCCGCCTCGGGCGTGAGCAGGCCCAGCGCCTCGGCGCGGGCAATCACGCGGTCGCGGGCGGCGCGGGCGGCCGCGCGGCGGGCGGGGATGTCGGGGCGGCGGCTTTCGGGCGATTGCGGCAGCGCCACCAGCAGCGCCGCCTCGGCGGCGGTCAGGCGGCGCGGTTCCTTGCCGAACCACATCAGGCTGGCCGCGCGCACCCCTTCGGTGTTGCCGCCATAGGGCGCGAGGCGCAGGTACAGGTCCAGCACGCCATCCTTGCCGATCCGCCGTTCCAGCGCCAGCGCCAGCCGCGCCTGCCGGATCTTGCCGCGCCAGTCCTTTGTCGGCCCCCGTTCCAGCAGCCGCGCGGCCTGCATCGACAAGGTCGATGCCCCCGACACGGCCCGCCCGTTCCACACCGCCTGCACCGCGGCGCGCAGGACCGCCCGTGGATCGACGCCGCGGTGGCTGGCGAAACGCCGATCCTCCCACGCGATCAGCATGGCCATGAACTGCGGATCGACCCCGGATCGGGGCGGGGCAAGGCGCCACAACCCGTCCTCGACCGCGAAGGCGCGCAAAAGGCTGCCGTCGCGCGCCAGCACCTCGACCCCGGTCGGCACCGAAAGGTTCGGCAGCGGGGTGGCGTCGATCCAGGCCGACCAGGCGTCGCGGCCCCGGTCGGCGGCGCCCGCCAGCAGGGCCAGGGCCGCGACCGCCGCGATCAGGCGGCGGCCGGCGCGCCGACTGGCCCGCCCATCTGACACGCGACCGGACACCGGACCGGACGGGCCGCCGCCCGGCAGGTCAGGGGGCGACGACCGTCGTGCCACTGTCGGTCCAGGCGCGTCGTTCGGGGCGGTACATGTCCTCGACCGTGGCGGCGGGGTGGGCGAACGATCCCGGCGTGACGGCGCGCAGGCGATAGGCCAGCCGGATCGGATCGGTCCCATACAGCGTCACGCCGGCCGCAAAGCGGTCCTGCCGGAACTCGGCCATATCGGTGTCCGAGGTGTCGCCCAGCCAGTCCAGCCCCTCGACCTCGCCCTGCGATAGAAGGTTCGGGTTGTCGATCTCGAACCCCGCCGGCAGCGGGTCCGAGATCAGAAGCCGCCCGTCCGCCTGCGCGAGCGGCTGCACCTCGATCACGGCGACGAGCCTTGTGCCCAGCGGCACCAGCGCCGGATCGACCAGCGCGCCCGCCTCGTCGTGGTAGCGGCGCGAGATCGCAAAGGCGGTGCCGCCCGCCGCCGGCGGATCGACCGGCACGGCGGTCGTGCCCAGCGTCACCTCGACCGGCGCGGACCCGGTGTTGCCCAGGACGACCGGCGGCAGAGCGCCCGCGTCGCCCACGTCGTGGACCGCGCCGGTCAGGGGCGCGCCCGACAGCATCAGCCCGCCCCCGGCATCCGGCCCCTGCGACAGCGCCTGCGCCGCCAGCACGATCCACCCCGCCTCCTGCGTGGACAGCGGCGCGCCCGCTTGCGCCGCGGCATCGACCTGCGCGGCGATCCCCACGGCGAGCGCGTCAAGGTCAACCGCGCGGCTGCCCGCCTCGGCCGCCAGCGCCACCACCCCGGCGCGATCGCGCAGAAGCGTGCCGTAGTCGGCCCGGAACAGGTCCTGCGGATCGGCCGCCTGCTGCGACAGCGCGCCCGCGCGGCGGAACATCACGTCCGCCCGCGCCTGATCGCCATAGGCCGCCAGCGCCGCGCCCAGCTGGGCCGCGGCAAGGGGGGTCGCAAACCCCTCGGCCCCGGTATCGACGTAATAGCGCAGGTCGCTGATGACGGCGGCATGCTCGCGCGCCAGCACATAGGCCGCATAGGCCGTGGCCGCGTTTTCCATCGGCTCGGCGAACTGCGGCTCGGCGGCGGCGTTCAGGCCGTTCTGCAGCGACCGCAGCGCCGCCGCAAAGGCAGCGTCGGGCACCGCCCGCCCGGCCGCCCGCGCTCGCGACAGCACGTCGGTGACATAGGCGTTGAGCCAGCGGTCACCGCCTTCGGCCGACCACAGGCCGAAACTGCCGTCCGAAGTCTGCCGGGTCAGGATCTGCGCGATGGCCTTGTCCACCGGCAGCGTCGCGACGGCGGGATCGCCTGCGGGGGCCGGTGCGGGCACGCCTTCGGGCATCAGGGCCGCGGCGTAAAGCTGCGGCAGGATCCGCGACGACAGCTGTTCGCTGCAGCCGTAGGGGTAGGCGGCAAGCCGCGCCAGCGCGCCGGGCACGTCGAGCCGCGCGAATGCGCCGCTGGTCAGGGTGATGCGGCCGGTGCCAGGGCGGAACGCGCCCAGGGGCGACAGGTCCACCGTCTGCTCGGTGCCGGGCGCGACCGTGACCTTCATCCGGCGGCTCACCGCCGCGTCCTGCCGCTGGACCGGGATCGACAGGTCCTTGGTCACCGTCCGCCCGTCGGGCAGCCGCGCCGACACGCGCAGCCGCGCCAGCCCCTCGGCGTCCGGCGCGGCGAGCGTCAGCGGCAGGGTGGTGGCCTGCCGCTCGGCCAGCGCGACACTGTCCGCAAGGGTCGTGGCGATCGTCACGGCATCCCCCGAAAGCGTCGGACCGGCGGCCGGATCGGCAGCCGCGATATCCTCGACCGCCAGCCCGACATCGCCCGCGGGGCCCAAGACGTGGGTCAGCGACACCTGCGCCTGCGCGCGGTCGCCCGGCGACAGAAAGGCGGGCGCGGTAACCGTCATCACAACCGGATCGCGCACGAGGATCGTGGTGTCGGTCTGCCCGACCGCGCGGTCGGTCCAGGCCAGCGCCATGACCCGCACCTCGCCGTTGAAGTCGGGAAGCGGCACCGACACGGTCGCGCGGCCGGTTTCGTCCAGCGTCACCGGGCCCGAGAACCACGCCATCAGCTTTTCCGTGGGCGGCGGCGCCTGCGTCTGCATGGACCCCGCGTCGCCCCCCGACCGGATCGCGCCATCGGCGGCCCCGCCGGGCAGGATCAGCCGGCCATAGACATCGCGCAGCGCGACCCCAAGCCTGCGCTGGCCGAAGTAGTGCCCGGTCGCGGACGGCGGCGCGTAGCCGGTCAGGTTCAGGATGCCTTGGTCCACCGCCCAGATCGTCGCCTGCACGGTCTGCCCCGGGGCCGCGCCCTCGACGGCGAGCGCGACCTGCACCTCGCCGCGCGGATCGACCTCGGCCGGGGCGGTCAAGGTGGCGCGGATCGCGCGGTCGGCCGGATCGACCGGCGCGGGCGCGATCCCCAGCGCACGGATCGGTGCGTGGGCGGAGACGGTCGTGCCGTCCGACCCGCCGTCCGTGCCGGGCGCCTTGGCCGTGCCGGGGGCGAGGGGGCGGATGGCGCTGACGGCGACATAGGCGCTGGCGCCCCATGCCTCGGTCACCGGCAGGTCCACGGTGTTGCGGCCCGCCGTCACCGGCACGACCCGCAGGTCGATCACCCGGTTCGACAGCACCGACACGACCGCCACCCCGTCGGCCGCCGCGTCCAGCGTGGCGCGCGCGGTGTCGCCCGAGCGGTAGGCGGGCTTGTCCAGCGTGACCTGCAGCCGGTCGGGGGTGTCGGACCCCGCGCCGGCCGCCCCCCAGCCCGCCTCGAACGCGACCGAGGACGCGACGCCGTCGGCGCCGGTCACGACCAGCTCGTAGCCGCCCCAGTCCACCGGCACCGACAGGGCGGCCGGACCGGCGGCGGTCAGGTCGAGCGTGCCGTTCGCCGCGCGCGTGCGGCGGGTGACGGGCTCATAGCTCCAGTCGCCGCCGACGGCATACCATTGATAGTCGGTCTCGACCCGGTTCAGCACCCATTCGGCCGGGCCCGCGCGCAAGGTCAGGTCGGGGTTCAGCGCGACCACCCGGAACGCGGCCTCCGCCCCCTCGGCCACCACCGCGTCGAAGGTGGGGCGGATCCCCAGCGCGCCGCGGGCGGGCACGACCAGCCGCTGGTCGGCCCGTTCGACGGGGCGGCCCGCGCCTTCGCGCACGGTCAGCGTCAGGCGCGCATCGAACGGCTGCGTCGCCTGCGCCAGCGCGGGCGGCAGGTCGATCCGGGCGGCAAAGCGGCCCTCGGCGTCGGTCGTCCCGGACGGCATCGCCACGATCTCGGGCGAGGCGTCGTCGTCGTGGCGGCCGAACTGGAAGCCGTCGAACCCGGGCAGCGCGCGCGCCGGGGTCAGCCGCAGCTCGCCCTCGACCGGCAGGTCGGCGGCGGGCGCCCCGAACAGCCAGCGGGCGGCGATGTCGGCCTCGACCGGCTGGCCCGCGGGCAGGGGCGCGTCGGGCAGGGCAAGGTCGAAGGCGATCCGCTCGGGCCGGAAATCCTCGACCAGCACGTCTGTAGAGGCGAGCGCGGGGCCGCTTTCCTCGACCCGGAAGTCGATGCGCCAGACGCCGCGCGGGGCGGTGTCGGGGATCGGCACGTCAAGGACATAGCCCCCGGCACCGGCGGGCGCGGGCATCAGCCGCGCGTGTTCGACCCCGTCGGGGCGGGTCACCACGGCGGTCAGCGGCAGGCCGTCGATCGCCTGCGCGCGCTCGTCGCGGGTCATGACGGTGGCGTGCGCGACCTCGCCCGCGCGATAGGCGCCGCGGTCGGTCGCCACGAACACGTCGATGGGGGGCGCGGGCGGCGCGCCCTCGACCCCCCGGTCCGACAGGTCGAACTCGGGGTCCAGCAGCGACATGAAGGCCATGTCGGTCGGCGCGCCGGTTCCCGCATCGCCGCCGCCCTGCACCAGCGCCGTCACCACCGCCGGCTCGGCCGAGCCGGTGCCGCGCACCAGCCCCGCGTCGAAGCGGGCGATCCCCTGGTCGTCGGTCCGCGCCGTGCCCAGCACCGCGTTCCCGCGCGACAGCAGCTGCACCGTCACCCCGGCGCGGGGGCCCGCATCCGACAGGCCGCGCACCACGACCGTCATCCCGTCGCTGCCCGCATAGCTCGCAAGCCCGAGGTCCGAGATCATGAACCACTGGGTCGCGGGCGGGCTGCGATCGGGCGACTGGCCCGGCACCGCCGCCGTCAGCGCATAGATGCCCGGACTGAGCGGCCCCGCCGCCTTCCGCAGGTCGAGCCGCGTCGCCACCTCGGCGTTGACCGGATGGGCGCCGCCGCCGGGCGCGGGCGCGACGTCGGCGTGGCCCCGCCACACCTCCTGCCCCATGTCCGAGGTGAAGGTCCCGGCCTTCCAGTCGTCCAGCGGGGTGGCGAAGATCTGGTCCGCCAGCGCCCGGACGAGGTTGCGGTCGGACATGCGGTAAAGGGTCAGATCGACGCCGTCCGCGTTCACGGTCCGCAGGGTCAGGCCCTGATCGCCCGCGGCGGGCAGCAGATACGCGCGGCCGCCGAAGCGGGCCTGCGGATTGCGGTCGCGGACGTAAAGCGACAGGTCCACCGCGCGCGCCAGCACCTCGCCGTCCTGCGACGGCAGGCCCGGCCGCAGGGTCAGCCGGAGTGCCTGCCCGCGGGTCAGACCGGTGACGCACAGCTCGCTGCCCTGCGCCTCGACCGCCATCGCCGGGTCGGGCAGCGCGACGAAGGGGCGGTAGTCGGCGGTGTCTGCCAGCGCGTCGGAAAAGACGACGCAGGCGCGCGGGTCGGCGGCGTCGGACTCGACGCGGCTGTCGCTGACGCGAAAGCCGTGGCGTTCCTGGAACCCTTCGATCAGCGTGGCGAGTTCGGCGTCGCCGCCGCCACCCGCCTGCGCGGCCTGGCGCAGCGCGGCAAGCCCGTCGGGACCACGGTCCAGCCGCTCGGACAATTCGGTCCACAGTTTCAGCGCGGCGGTCCCGTCGCCGGGATCGCGAAGCCACGCGTTGGTCGCGGCGTTCAGCGCGGACGCCAGCGTCTCGCGGTCATTGTCGGCGGCATAGGCCGCGTCGCGCATCGCGGCGGCAAGGGCGAGCCAGTCGTCGGCCCCGTCCGTCGCGGCGGTCGCGGTGCCGAGCCAGCGCACCCGCCCGGTCTGGTCGCCCGCAAGGCTCGCGTCGGCGGCCGACTGGCGCAGCAGGTCCACAGCCTCACCCGTGCCAGGATACAGCGTGCCCAGCGCCTGCGCCTGGTCGCGCGCGGCGCGGCGGTCGTCGTCGGACAGCCAGCGCCCGGCATCGGCCAGCCGCGCGGCCGCGCGCCCCTCGGCCGCCGGATCGACGGCGCTGACGACGCCCGACAGCGCGCCCGCGAAGGGGGCGGGTGATCCGGCCGCCGATTTCGGAAAGCAGGCGCGGGCGCGGGCGTTGTAGGTCAGCGCCGCGCAGGCCGCATCGGCCAGGCACAGCTGCACGCAGGCTTCCTGCGAGGTCTCGAACACCGGCTGCAGGTCACCGCCGGGCAGATCGGTGTCGGCCTGCATGACCACCCGCCGTTCGGGCAGCGCGGTCTGGGCAAGGCCGAGCTCGGGCAGAAGCGCCAGCGCCGCCGCGGCGGATGCATGAACGAGAAGGCGGCGGAAGGCGGCGGCACGGACGAAGACGAAACGGCTTGGCATCGGACGACCCCGGCTGCGGACCTGCACCTTGCCGATACGCTGCCACGATCACGGCAGCGCGACAATGATTCAGGCGTGGGGATTCATGCGCGGGGATTCAGGCGCGGGGTTTCGGCCGTCTCGGCGCACGGCAGTCGGGATGCCGTGTCGGTCGCAGAGCCCTAATGTGAACGTCGACCTTCACCGCTCATCGGGAACGGCCAGCGTTCCGGTGACCTCGCCTCAGCTTCCCGGGGCGAAGCGGTGGATCACCGCGCGGGCGCCGGTGTCCAGCAGATAGCCGATCACGCCGATCACGAGGATCACCGCCATCAGCTGCTCATAGGCCAGCCGGTCGCGGGTATCGAGGATGAAGTATCCCAGGCCCGCCTGCACGCCCAGCATCTCGCACGGGACCAGCACGATCCACGAGATGCCGATGGCCAGCCGCAGGCCGGTGAGGACATGGCCCAGGATGCCCGGCAGGATGACGCGAGTCAGCGTTTCCCACCCGGTCGCCGCAAGGCTCTTCGACAGAAGCAGCCAGTGCGGGTTCAGCTGCCGCACGCCCGCGGCGGTGTTCAGCACGATCGGCCAGACGGCGGCGAAGGCCAGCAGGAAATAGATCGGCGCATCGCCCACGCCGAACACCAGCACCGCGATCGGCATCCATGACAGCGGCGAGATCATCCGCAGGAACTGGAAGGCCGGGGTTGCCGCCGCCTCGGCCAGCCGCGAGGCGCCGATCAGCAGGCCCAGCGGCACGCCCGCCAGCAGCGCAAGTCCAAGGCCCACCAGCACCCGCTTGAGGCTGACCGCGACATGCGTCCAGAGATCGGGGCCGGTCACCAGCGCCGCCAGCGCCGGCAGCGCGTCGCCCGGCGAAAAGCGGCGGGCAAAGCTGCCCTCGGCCGCCAGCAGGTCCGTCGCCGCCCACCAGAGCGCGAGCAGCAGCGCCAGGCCCGCAAGCCCCAGCCCCGCATGGGCCAGCCGCCCGCCAAACCCGGGCGTCACGACGCGCATCCTTGCCGGGGCGCGGCCCTGGTCCGCGACGCTCACGCCTGAATGACCTCTTGCCGGGTCCAGCCGTCGGGCAGGCCAAAGGCGGGAAGGCCGCCCATCTGTTCCAGCGCGCGCCTGACGAAGCTGTCGTCCACGAGATCGCCGGCCACGAAGGCCGGATCGAGCGCGTCGAGAAAGTCGCGCTCGCCTGCCACCTGGGTTTCCTTGAGTTGGCGCACCAGCTCCTCGGTGTAGCTGGGGTAGGGATAGGGCTGGAAGTCGATGCGCTGGCTCAGCCATTCCGGGTGGCGGATCGCGCCAGAGGCCACGTATTGCGCGTGGTCGGTGTCGGAAGGGGTCAGCACGCGCGACAGGATCTCGGGGCTGTGCGGCGTGTATTTCTGCGGGTCGGCGGCAGAGAGAAGCCTGGCCGTCTCGGCCCGGTTGTCGCGCGTCCAGAGCTGCGCCTTGACCATCGCGTTGACGACCTTCTGCGACCACTCGGGACGCCCGGTCAGGTCCTGCTCATGCATGAACACCACGCAGCAGGCGTGGTCCTTCCACACGTCGCCGGTGAAGCGCAGCACCTTGCCGACGCGGTTGACCTCGGCGGCGGCGTTGAACGGCTCGGCCACGATATAGCCCGCGATCTGGCCCGCGGCCAGCGCGGGCACCATGTCGGCGGGCGACATCAGCACCAGCGCGACCTCGTCGGCCGCCGGCTTGGCGTTGCCGGCCGCGATCTTCAGCCCGTTCTCGCGCAGAAGCTTCTGCAGCACGACGTTGTGGATCGAATACCAGTAGGGGATCGCCACGCTCTTGCCGCCAAGGTCGGCCACGCCGCCGATGTCGTTGGCCACCGTCAGGCCCGAGCCGCTGGTGTGGTTCCAGGCCACCACCTTGGCGGGGGTGTTGCCGTTGTAGCGCGCCCACACGGTGATCGGGGACAGCAGGTGGACGACGTTGACCTGTCCGGCAAGGAACGCCTCGACGATCTGCGACCAGCCGCGGAAAAGGACCGGCTTTTCGACCCGCAGGCCCTCGGCCTCGAACATGCCCTTGCCGTGGGCGACCAGAAGCGGCGTGGCGTCGGTGATCGGCAGATAGCCGATCCTGACCGGCTCGTCGGGGTCCTGCGCGCGCGCGGCGCGGGCGTTCAGGAACGGCAGCGCGCCCGTCGCCGTCAGCAGCGCCGACAGGCGGATGATGTCGCGGCGGGAGAAAAGCGAGTCCTCGGTCGGCATGGATGTTCCTCAGTGGGGTCGGGTGGCGCGGCGAAGCGTGCCGACGATCTCGATGCGGATCCGGCCCAGCTCGGCCACGAAGTCCTCGCGCGGGCGGGGCAGGTCGATGCGCCATTCGCCGATGGTCCGGGCAGGGGCGCCGCCCAGCAGCAGGATCCGGTCCGAGACCAGCAGCGCCTCGTCGATGTCATGGGTGACCAGCACCGCGGCGCTGCGATAGTCGGCGACGATCTGGACCAGCAGCGCCTGCATGTCGGCGCGCGTCACCTCGTCCAGCGCGCCGAAGGGTTCGTCGAGCAGCAGCACCTGCGGCTGGCGGGCAAGGCAGCGCGCCAGCGCCGCCCGCTGCGCCATCCCGCCCGACAGCGCGGCGGGGCGCAGATGGCGGGCGTGGGTCAGGCCGACCTCGGCGATGGCGCGGTCCACGCGCGCCTGCCGTTCGGCGCGCGACAGCTGCGGCTGGCGCTTGAAGTCGAGCCCGAAGGCCACGTTGCCTTCAAGGTCGAGCCAGGGCAGCAGCGCCGGGTTCTGGAAGGCGATGGCAAGGCGCGGGTGAACGCCGTCGAGCGCCGCGCCATCGACGGCGATGGTGCCCGCGTCGGGCGCCTGCAGCCCCGACAGCACCCGCAGCAGGCTGGACTTGCCGACGCCGCTGGGGCCGAGGACGGAAACGATCTCTCCCGGGGCAAGGTCCAGGTCGAAATCGGCCAGCACCGGCTGCGCCGCGCCGGGATAGCGCAGCGCGACGCGGCTGGCCTGCAGGGTTGAACCGGCGCTCATGCGGCCTTCTTCGCCGCCGCCAGAACGCCCTGAAGCTGGACGAGGCTGGGGGTGATAAGCGGCACGAACGCCGCCTCGCGCCAGCGGCGGGCGAAGTCGCGGCCGGGTTCCTGCAGGAAGTTGCGCCCGCCGCCCGCCTGCAGTTCCAGCGAGACGGCTTCCTGCGCGATGCCCGCAAGCTCGATCCGCAACTCGAACAGGGGTGCGGTGTTGGCGACGAAGCCGCCGCTGCGGATGCCGGCGACGACCTGGGCCTGCGCGTGGTCAAGACGCCGCGCGGCGTCCTCGATCGCGGGGCCCAGCACGTCGCGGCCGGCACCGCCGCATTCGCCCGCCTCGGCCAGCGCGCGGCGGGCCAGGCCGATGGTCATGGCGCATTGCAGCGCGATGAACAGCGGCCGGACGCCGGGCAGCCAGCCTTGCGCGTTCTGCGAGATGACGCGGGCGCGGGGGATCCGCACGTCGGTCAGCGTCACGGCCGCCGTGTCGGACGACCGCATCCCCATCAGCGACAGGTCGTCGGACCGGACCAGCCCCGGGTCGTCATGAGCCAGCGACACGATGATCGCGGGCCCGCCCTCGACCGGATCGGCGGCGGCGGCGACCCAGAAGCCGTCCTTGCGCAGGTTCGTGACCCACGGCAGCTTGCCGTTGATGACGATCCCGTCGCCGTCGTTCCGCGCCGTCACCTGCAGGGGCTCAAGCCCGGCAAGGTACTTCATCACGTTCGACAGGGCCGAGGCGCCGGCCCGTTCACCCGCAAGGATGGCATGCAACTGCGCCCCGCGCAGTTCGGCATTCGGCGTCTGGACCAGAAACTCGGTATAGCAGCGGTGTCCCCACAGCATGAAGGCCGCGGCCAGCGAGTGCTGCGCCACCGCCGCCACCGCCTGCACGGCATCCGCGGCGTCCCCGCCGCTGCCGCCCACCGCCTGCGGCACCGCCAGCCGCGTCAGCCCCGCCCCGGCGAGGCGCGGCAGGACCGATGCGGCCGGGACATCGCCCCGGTCGATCCCCTCGGCCGACCGGGCAAGCCAGTCGGCGAGGTCGGCGGGCAGCGTCACCGTCATTCCGCCGCGGCGGCCTGCGCCGCCCCTTTCCATTCATAGGCCGCAAGCTGCGGGTTCAGCTCGGGCTGCCCCATGTTGTTGGCGAAGTTGCAGAGCGTGGCCAGGCTGACGCCCAGCACGACTTCCAGCGCAGCCTGATCGTCGAAGCCCGCGTCCTTGAAACCCGCCAGCTCGGCATCGCTGACCGCGCCGCGCGAGGCAATCACGGCTTCGGTAAAGCGCGCCACCGCGTCCAGCCGCGCATCGGGCACCTGCGCCTTGTCGCGCAGCGCCGAGATGACGCCCTGATCCAGCTTCGCCTTTTTCTCGGCGACGGCGGTGTGGCCGGCCACGCAGAAGCCGCAGCCATGGGTCGCGGCGGCGGTGATCTGCACCGCCTCGCGTTCCGCCAGCGTCAGCGACGCGCGGCCGTTGATCTCGCCCACGGTCTGATAGGTTTCCAGCGCGACCGGCGCATTGGCCAGCAGCCGCACGAGGTTCGGCAGGAAGCCATTGTTCTTCTGCGCGGCTTCAAGACGCGGCTGAGCCTCGGCAGGCGCGTCCTCGATGGTGCGAAGCGGAAGACGGGACATGGGATCTCCTTTGCATCGGGCGGCGGGGGGCCACCTGGGCCGAGGGAAAACATTCCTGACCGGCGAAGTTACCCGTCATAAATAGCAATTCGGGGCGGGCGGGTTAATGGCTTGGAGTTCCTTGTGAAAAATTAGGAATAACCGCCCGGGTCGCTGCAATGCAGCAGGATATTTTCCCCTCTACATGGCAAGCGCGAGACCTTCCTTCAAGCTCGGGCAGCGAATGCGTGCAATCGGTCCGATTTCCGTCGGCTGACGCCCTACTTTCCGACGGCACTCTGCCATCTGAAATCAACTGTCACACTACCGAAAGGATCGGCCGCTATGGCGGATCGAAGCCACACCGGGAGTCTGCCATGAAGACGATTCTGCTTTCCACCGCCCTCAGCGCGCTTGCCACCGCCTCGCTCGCGCAGGACCTGCCGCAGGCAGAGAACGAATGGTTCAAGGCCGGCGAGGCCAAGATCGAGGAACTGATGGCGATCCAGCCGAACACCGGCCGGGCCAAGAACGTCATCCTGTTCACCGCCGACGGCAACGGGGTCGGCACGAACTACGCGATCCGCCTGTTCTCGGGCCAGCAGGAAGGCGGCCTTGGCGACGACTACCAGCAGCCGTCCGAAAAGTTCCCCCACTCGGCGCTGGTCAAGACCTACTCGACCAACGGCCAGACCCCTGACTCGGCGCCGACCGCCAGCGCCATGAACACCGGCGTCAAGACCAAGAACGACCTCATCAACGTGTCGGACGCGACCACGGTCGGCGACTGCGAGGCCGGGCTGAAGAACGGCCTGACGACCTTCGCCGAGATCGTGTCAGGCATGGGCAAGTCGGTCGGCGTCATCTCGACCGCCCGCATCACCCACGCGACGCCCGCCGCCGTCTATGCGCGCACCGCCGACCGCGACTGGGAAAACAGCGCGGAAATCCCGGAAGGCTGCGCCCAGAAGGACATCGCCGATCAGCTCATCGACCAGATGAAGGCCGGCGTGATCGACGTGGCGCTGGGTGGCGGCCGCTCGCAGTTCCTGCCCGAGGGGACCGAGGACGCGGAAGGCAAGAAGGGCCTGCGCACCGACAGCCGCAACCTCGTCGAGGAAGCCGAGGCCGCGGGCTTCGCCTTCGCCCAGGACGAGGAAAGCTTCAAGGCGCTGGCCTGGGGCGACAACAAGCCGGTGCTGGGCCTGTTCGAAGGCTCGCACATGAAGTACGAGGCCGACCGCACCGGCGAGCCCTCGCTGGCGGAAATGACCGAGGCGGCGATCAAGTCGCTGTCGCAGAACGAGCAGGGCTTCTACCTCAACATCGAGGGCGGCCGGGTCGACCACGCCAACCACGACGGCAACGTCAAGCGCGCGCTGGTGGACGGCAAGGCGTTTCAGGACGCCATCGCCAAGGCGGCCGAGCTGACCAACCCCGAGGACACGCTGATCATCGTGACCGCCGACCACGAGCACGCGATCGCGTTCAACGGCTATTGCGGCCGCGGCACCCCGATCGAGGGCCTGTGCTACAAGGTCGACGAGGCGGGCCAGAAGCACCTGGACGAGCTGGAATCGGCCGCCGACGGCAAGCCCTACAGCGTCGTGGGCTTCCTGAACGGCGTGGGTTCGGTCCTGGTCGAGCAGGCGACGCCGGAAGCGGCGGCGACCGACTCGGCCGCGACCTCGGCCTCGACCGACGTGACGGCGCCCGAAGCCGCGCCGGCGATGGACGCGGCGGCGCAGGGTGCCGCGGCGACCGCGACGGCTGCCGCCGCCGCCCCGGCTGCTGCTCCGGCGTCCGACGCCGAGGAAGCGCAGGCGGTTTATGCCGCGCCCGAAGGCCGCGCCACGCTGACACAGGAAGAAGCGACCGACATCGACTTCGTCCAGCAGGCGCTGCTGCCGATGTCGTCGGAAACCCACTCGGGCGAGGATGTCGCGGTGTTCGCGCGCGGCCCCTGGTCGCACCTCTTCGACGGCGTGATCGAGCAGAACGTGATCTTCCACGTGATGAACAAGGCCGTGACGGCCGAGTAATCGCGCCCCACATTATGTGAAAGGCAGGGCGGACCACCCCGGTCCGCCCTGTCCCGTTGGGGGACTGCCCCCACGACGAAAGGAGAGGTCTTGCCATGAACCGCCGCACGCTGATCCGGGCGTTCACCCTCGCCGCCGCCACCGCGCCGCTGACCCGGCTTCCCGCCTTTGCCGAGGGCGCGCCGATCAAGATGCGCGACCTTTACAACAAGGACCTGTCGTTTTCCGACCTCGCGCTGTCGAACGAGGGCAAGCGCGTCGCCGTCTCGGGCTTCATGGCCCCGCCGCTCAAGGCGGAATCGGTGTTCTTCGTGCTGACCAAGAAGCCGATGGCGGTCTGCCCGTTCTGCGAGCCGGGGATGCCCTGGCCCGACGATATCCTCGCCATCTATGCGCGCCGCGTGGTCAAGGTCATCGGCTTCAACATCCCGATCGTCACCGAAGGCACGCTGGAGCTTGGCGACCACGTCGATCCCGACCTGGGCTTCGCGTCCAAGGTGCGGCTGGTGGACGCGACCTATGCCCGTGCCTGACACGGCGCTGGCGGACGGGGTGCTTGCCGCCCGGACGCTGCCGGACAGGGGCGCGCTGCCGCTGTCCGTGTCGGGCCTGCGGGTCGTGGCGGGCGGACGCACGATCCTCGACGTCCCGTCGCTCGAGGTCGCGGCGGGGGCGCTGGTCGTCCTGCGCGGCGCGTCGGGGGCGGGCAAGTCCACGGCGCTGAACGTCCTGTCGGGCAACATGGCCGCGCAGGCGGGCCGGGTGCGCTGGGGCGCGACCGACATCGCGGCGCTGCCGCCCTCGGGGCGCAGGCGGTTCCGGCGCGAACGGCTGGGGCTGCTGTTTCAGGACTACCGGCTGTTCGCCGAACTGGGCGCGCTCGACAACGCCGCCCTGCCCGCCGCCTGGGCGCCCGCGCCGCGCCGCGCGGGGCTGCGCGCCACCGCCCGCGCGTCGCTGGACCGTCTGGGTCTGGCCGACGCCGCCCGCCGCCCCGTCGCGGTCATGTCGGGGGGCGAGCGGCAGCGGGTCGCGATGGCCCGCGCGTTGTCCACCGGACCGGCCGTGATCCTTGCCGACGAGCCGACCGCCAGCCTGGACCGCGAGAACGCCGACCGGCTGGCGGATGATCTGGCCCTGCTTGCGGGCGCGCATACGCTGGTGGTGGTTAGCCACGATCCCGCGATGCAGGCGCGGGCGACCCGCCTGCTGACGCTGGCCGACGGCCGCATCGTCGACGACAGCGATGCCTGAGCTTTCCACCGCGACGCAGGACGCGCTTGTCGCGCTGGCGCTGATCCTGCCGGGGCTCGTCTGCGGCGCGCTGGTCATGCGCGGCTACCGCCCGTGGCCGGTCATCGCCGCCATGCTGCGCCGCGCGGCCGGAACGGCCGTCCTGTTCGCCGCGCTGATCGCCGTGGCGCTGGCGCTTGGCCTGATCCTGACCGCGCAGGAACGCGGCCTGCGGCAGGCATCGGCCCGCGCGGCCGATCCGTTCGACGTCATCGTGGCCGCGCCGGGCAGCGAGACGACGGCGATGCTCGCGTCGGTGTTCCTGCAACCGGCGGACCTGCCGCTGCTGACCGGCGCGCAGTTCGCCGAAGTCGCCGCCACCCCCGGCGTGACGCTGGCCGCCCCGCTGGGCTTCGGCGACAGCGCCGACGGCGCCCCGGTCGTCGGCACCACGGCCGCGTTCGTCTCCCACCTCGCCGGACCCCCGGCCGAGGGCCGGCCCTTCGCCGCGCGGGCCGAGGCGGTTGTCGGCGCCCTTGCCCCTTTCGCGCCGGGGGACGAGATCGAACCCGCGCATGGCGTGGGCGAGGCGGCCGAGGACCACGCCCACGAAGGCCATAACCTGACCGTCGTCGGCCGCCTCGCGCCGACCGGCGGGCCGTGGGACCACGCCGTGATCGTGCCGGTCGAGACGTTGTGGGACATGCACGGCCTGCCCGACGGCCACCCGCAGGGCGACGCGGACGGGAACCGGCCGATCGGCCCGCCGTGGGACACCGCCTCGTTCCCCGGCGTGCCCGCGGTCGCGGTCGACACCGACCAGCTCGCCGCCGCCTATGGCGTGCGCGCGGCGCTGTCGCGGCCCGACATCATGGCGTTCTTTCCGGGCGCGGTGCTGGCGCAGCTGCACGCGGTCCTGGGCGACGCGCGGGCGGCGCTGTCGGTGATGGCGCTTGCGTCGCAGGCGCTGGTCACGGTCGCGGTGCTGGCGGGACTGGCGCTGGTGATGGCGCTTTTCGCCGACCAGTTCGCGCTGCTGGCGGCGATGGGGGCGCCGCTGCGGTTCACGCTGGCGGTGTCATGGGGCTTCGCCGCGATCCTGATCCTCGGCGGCGCCGCGCTGGGGGTGGCGCTGGCGCTGGCCGGGATGGGGGCCGCGTCGCAGATCCTGTCCGAGCGGCTGGGTTTCGCCGTCCACGCGCGCCTGGGCTGGCCCGAGGCGCACATGACGGCCGCTTTCGTGACGCTGATGCTGGTGGCGGCGCTGGTTCCCGCGATCGCCCGGATGCGCGGCCAGCGCCGGTCGGGGATCGCCTGAGCGCCGCGCGTCTCGCGCAGCCCGGTTGACGCGGCGCAGTTGACGCGGCGGGCAGCGCGGCGGATGTCTGCACGGGTGAGACGCCTCGACCCCCGCCCCTTCACCACCCTCGCGCTCGCCGCCGCCGGCACGCTGGTCTTTCATCTGGCCGGGCTGCCGCTGCCGTTCCTGCTGGGGCCGATGGCCGCCTGCCTCGCGGGCGCCTTCGCCGGCGCGCGGATGCGTGACCTGGGACTGCTGGGCACGTTCATGCGGACGTTCCTGGGCGTCGCGGCGGGATCCGCGATCACGCCGGACATGGTCGGGCACCTGCCGGATTTCGCGCTGTCGCTAGCCTTCGTGCCACTGTTCGTGCTGCTGATCGGGGCGGCGGGATACCCGCTGTTCCGTCGCGTGTTCGGCTTCGACCACGCCACCGCGTGGTTCGGGGCGATGCCGGGCGGGCTGCAGGACATGCTGGTGTTCGGCGAAGAAGCGGGGGGCGACGTGCGGGCGCTATCGCTGATCCACGCCTCGCGCGTCCTCGTCATCGTGACGGTCGCGCCCCTGGTCATGTCGGCGGTCTGGGGGATCGACCTGTCGGTCCCGCCCGGCGCACGGGCCGGGGACACCGATCCGCTGCAGATCGCCCTGATGGTCGGGGCCTGCATCGCGGGCTGGCGGATCGCCGCGCGGCTGCGGCTGTTCGGGGCGACGATCCTGGGGCCGATGATCCTGACCGCGATCCTGTCGCTGTCAGGCATCATCACCACCCGCCCCCCGGCCGAGATCATCTGGGCGGCGCAGTTCTTCATCGGGATGGCGGTCGGCGCGCGCTACAGCGGCATCACGCTGCGCGAGCTGCGCGTGGACGTGGGCGCGGGCGTCGCATATGCGCTGATCCTGTCGGGCATCTCGATCCTGTTCATCGAGGTGATCCGCGCCCTCGACCTTGCGCCCGGGCTGGATGCGTTCCTGGCGTTCCTGCCCGGCGGGCAGTCCGAGATGGTGGTGATGGCGATCATCGCGGGCGCCGACCTCGCCTATGTCGTGGCCCATCACCTGGTGCGGATGGTGCTGGTGATCGCGCTGGCCCCGGTGGCGGGGCGCTGGTCGCAGCGGCGCCCGCAGCGCGACGACGACCTGTGACCGTTACCGGCCGCGCGCCAGTCAGGCCGGGTTGCGCGCGATCTCGTCCACCAGCCGCCGCAGGTCGCCGAAATGCCCCTCGCCCCGCGCCGGCCGGGTCGGGTCCGAGGTGATGGCGACGCTCATCCGCAGGGCCGGGACGACCGCGAGCATCTGCCCGCCATAGCCGCGCGCATAGGCCGCGTCGTGGCCGCCGAACCGCGTCAGGAACCAGCCGTAGCCATACTGGTCGCCCGAGAAGGGCGATCGCGCGCGCGGCTGCCACGAGGTGTCGAGCCACGCCTTGCTCACCACCCGCTCGCCGCCGATCTGGCCGCCGCCCAGCGCCATGTCGCCGATCCGCGCCAGCGCCAGCGGGCTCAGCGCCATGTCGTTGCCGCCAAGATAGCGCCCCTGCGGATCGCGCACCCACGGCGGCATCGCGATGTCGAGCGGACCGGCCAGCCAGTCGCGCGCCAGCGTCAGCAGGCTTTCGCCGCTGGCCCGCGCCAGCGCCGCGCCAAGGACGTGCCAGCCGCCGGTGGAATAGATAAAGTTGCCGCCCGGCCGCCCCGAGGGGTTCGCCAGCACGTAGTCCACCCAGTCGCGGCTGTTCACCCACGCGCCGTAATTCGCCCCCGACGTGCTGGCGAGTCCGCTTTGCATCGTCAGCAGGTTCCCGATGGTCAGCGTGTCGCGCGCGTCCCCGAAGGCCGCGCGACCCAGGATCGGCAGCACCGGCTGGTCCGGCCCGTCCAGCACGCCGCGGTCGATGGCGATGCCGGTCAGCAGCGCGACGATGGTCTTGCTTACCGATTTCACGTTCACCGGCCGGTCCAGCGCCGGTCCCCGGAACGCGCGGCCGAACGCCTGCGCGCCGCCCCGGGTCACCACCAGCGCGTGCAGCTGGTCCAGCCGCGCGGCCGTCCCGGCCCATGCCGGTTGCGCCTGTGCCCGCGCGCCAAGCGGCGCCAGCGCGGCGGCGGAGGCCAGGATCATCCGACGGCGGGTGAGATGGTGCGTCATCGGCTGGTCCCCTTTGTGCAGGGGGAGACTACAGCACCCCGCCCGGCATCGGGGCAACGGCGGTCAGAACGGAACCGGGGCCGAAAACGTCATTGTGACATTGCTGTCGGGATGGCGCAGGCGCAGCGTTTCGGCGTGCAGCATCAGCCGGGGATGGTCGGCCGCCGCGCCTTCGGCATACAGGCTGTCGCCAAGGATCGGGTGGCCGAGCGAGGCCATGTGCACCCGCAGCTGGTGGCTGCGGCCCGTCACCGGCGTCAGGCGGACACGGGTTTCGGCGTCGTCCGCGCGGATCACGCGCCATTCGGTCCGGGCGGGGCGGCCATCCTTGTGGTCCACCTTCTGGCGCGGGCGGTTCGGCCAGTCCACGATCAGCGGCAGGTCCACGGTGCCCGACTTCGGCTTCAGCCGCCCCGACAGCCGTGCGACATACGCCTTTTTCGTCTGCCGCCGCTCGAACTGCTGGCCAAGATGGCGCTGCGCGTGCGGCGTCAGCGCGAACACCATCACCCCCGACGTGTCTAGGTCCAGCCGGTGGACCAGCAGCACGGTTGGGAACGCCACTGCCAGCCGCGCGATCAGGCAGTCGGCACGGTCGTCCCCCCGCCCCGGCACCGACAAAAGGCCCGCAGGCTTGTCCACGATCAGGATCTGGTCGTCGGCGTGGATCAGGCGGGGCTGTTCGTCGGTCGGGACATAGACGAAGGGCGCAGGCGCGGCTTCAGGCATCGGTCACTTCGCGACCAGCCGCACCGCAAGGCCCGCGAACATGACCCCCGCGACCTTGTTGAGGATGCCGAGATGCCGGCCCAGCATGTGGCCAAGGCTGCCCGCGACCACCCCGTAGCCGATCGTGACCAGCGTCCCGGTAAAGGCGAAGATCAGGCCCAGGCCCAGGAACTGCTGCCAGATCGGCCCATAGGCGGGGCTGGTGAACTGCGGCAGGAACGCCAGCAGGAACAGCACCGGCTTGGGGTTGAGAAGGTTCGACAGCATCCCGCGCCGGACGATGTTCCATGTTCGCACGGACGCGCGGGCGGCGGGCTCGGGCGGCGGCGCGGTCCAGCTTTTCCACGCGAGGAACAGAAGATATGCGGCCCCGATCCACTTGATCCCCATCAGCGCCTGCGGGTGCGCGGCGATCACCGCGCCAAGGCCGACGGTCGCCAGAAAGACGTGGCAGACCACCCCCAGCCCCACGCCGAAACCCGCCAGCGCGCCCGCGCGCGGCCCGCCCTGCACCCCGCAGGCGCTGGCGAAGAACACGTCCTGCCCCGGCGCGAAGTTCAGGACCAGCCCGCCCGTGACGAAGGCCAGCAGCTGCGCCGCCGGGATGTTGCCGAGCGTGTCCCAGATCACCTGTCAGTTCCCCCGCTGCGGCACGCCGTCCGCGATCTCGTAATAGTCGCCCTTGTGGTCCACCCGCACGTGGTGCGACAGCCGCATCCCGGTGGGCGCGTCGAGCGCGCCGGCCGACACCTCGATGTCATCCTCGACCGCCTGTCCATCCTTGACGCCGCGCCAGAACAGGGACGACCCGCATTCGGCGCAGAACCCCCGCTCGCCGATGGCGGACGATCGGTACCAGCGCAGCGCGCGGCTGTCCTCGATCTCAAGCGCGGTGACACCCGTCTCGGCCCAGACGTGCCCCGACCAGCGCCGGCACATGCCGCAGTGACAGGCGACGATGCCGCCGTCGTCGGGTTCGGCGGTGAAGCGCACCGCGCCGCACAGGCAGCCGCCTTTCAGCGCGGCCGTCATTCAGACGGTGTCCACGGGCTGACCTGGTAATAGTCGCCCTTGTTGCCGGTGAAGGATGGCGGCCCCAGGTGCAGCCCGGTCGGCTGGTCGAACAGCCCCGCCGACAGGTCCACCGTGCCCGCGTCGCGTTCGCGCCAGTAGACATACGACCCGCATTCGGCGCAGAAGCCCCGGTCCGCCTTGTCGCTGTGCTGGTAGATCGCGGGCGCGACGCTCCATTCCACGGCGTCCCAGGGCACGGTCAGGAACGCCCAGACGTGGCCCGACTGGCGGCGGCACTGGGTGCAGTGACATTCGCGCGCCTCGACGGCGTCGGTCCGCACCTGCAGCGCGATCGCGCCGCACAGGCAGGCGCCGGAAAGATCCCTCATGCGCTTTTCTCCTGCGGAAGGCCGTCGGCGATGTCGTAGTAGTCGCCCTTGAAGTCGGTGTAGATATGGCGTTCCAGCTGCTGACCAATGGGCTCGTCCAGCGTGCCCATGCCGACCGAGACGTGATCCGCCCCGTCCGCGCGCCAGAAGAGCGAGGTTCCGCATGTGGCGCAGAACCCGCGCTCGGCGTCCCCGGACGAGCGGAACCACTTCGGCGCGCCGGTCACCTTCAGGGCATCTTTCGGCACCATGCCCGACGCCCAGACATGCCCCGACCAGCTGCGGCACATGCCGCAATGGCAGGCGGCGTTGCCCAGCGCCTCGGCCCCGGCGGTGTAGCGTACCGCGCCGCACAGGCAGCCGCCGGTCAGGTCAGAGCGTTCCGAAGACATCGTGCAGGATTCCTTCCAGCGCCGTCGAGTCGGCGGCCGTGAAAGCGTCGGGCAGGTCGCTGTCGATGTCCAGCACCCCGATCAGCCGCCGGTTCGCGCCGAACACCGGGATCACCAGTTCCGACCGGGTGGAGCTGGCGCAGGCGATGTGGCCGGGAAAGGCGTCCACATCGGGCACCAGCTGCGTCTGCCCCGTGCGCGCCGCCGCCCCGCAGACCCCGCGCGCGAACGGGATCACGAGGCAGCCGTGCCCGCCCTGGTACGGGCCGATCTTCAGCAGTTCGGGTCCGGTCACGCGGTAGAAGCCGGTCCAGTCGAAGCGGTCGTCGGCGTGGTGGATCTCGCACGCCAGCGTCGCCATCAGAGCCACCTTATCGGTTTCCCCGTGGGTAAGCGAGACGATGCTGGCGGCGAGGGCGGGGTAGTCGATCATGGCAGGCTCCTGTTTCACGGGACCGGCGTCCACATCACGTCGTCGATCCGCGGCGCGCCGGTCGCCAGCATCACCAGCCGGTCGAACCCCAGCGCGATGCCCGATGCGGGCGGCATGTGGGCGAGGGCGGCAAGGAAGTCCTCGTCCAGCGGGTAGCGTTCGCCGTGGACGCGGTGCTTTTCTTCCATCTCGACAATGAAGCGGGTGCGCTGTTCGTCCGGGTTCGTCAGCTCGCCGAAGCCGTTCGCCAGCTCGACGCCGCAGGCGTAAAACTCGAACCGCTCGGCCACGCGGGGATCGTCGGGGGCGCGGCGGGCCAGCGCCGCCTCGGGCGCGGGATAACGGTCCAGCACGGTCGGGCGGCCGTGACCGAGATGCGGCTCCACCCGTTCGACCAGCACGCGGCTGAGAAGGTCGGACCAAGTGTCGTCATGGGCGTGGCGGATGCCGGAGGCGGCAAGCCGCGCGGCGAGCCCGTCGCGGTCGGTCGATCCGTCCGCGGCCACGGTCGCCAGCAGGTCGAACCCGGCGTGGCGGGCGAATGCGTCGGCGACCGACAGACGCTCGGGCGCGGCGAAGGGATCGCAGGTGGCGTCGCCGTGCCGCAGCAGGGTCGCCCCGGCCGCTTCCGCCGCCACGCGCAGGAAGGCGGCGCAGTCGTCGATCAGGACGTCGTAGGGCTCGCCCGTCCGGTACCATTCCAGCATCGTGAACTCGGGGCTGTGGCGCGCCCCCCGCTCGCGGTTGCGCCAGACGTGCGAGAACGCGGCGATCCGCGTTTCACCGGCCGCCAGCAGCTTCTTCATCGCGAACTCGGGCGAGGTGTGCAGATACATCCGCCGCGCCACGCCGTCGTTCCCGATCGCGTCGGTAGCAAAGGCGTGCAGATGCGCCTCGTTTCCCGGGCTGATGGCCAGCGCGGCGGGGTCCACCTCGGTAAAGCCGTGGGCGTCCAGCCAGGAACGGATCGCGGCCTGCGCGCGGTTCCGCGCCAGCAGAAGCGGGCGGCGGTCGGCGTGACGGCGGGGGTTCCACCACGCGGTCTGGGACGGCGTTCCGGTCATGGCTGGCGAAATCCGATGGGTTGCGCTAATGACCGCGCGATATTCCACACATCCCCAGATCGCAAGAAAGACGCCCGTGAAAGTCATCGCTTCCAGCCTTCGCAAAGGCAACGTCGTGGAGCTGGACGGCAAGCTGTATGTCGTCCTGATCGCCCAGAACTTCCATCCCGGCAAGGGCACGCCCGTCACGCAGGTGGACATGCGCCGGATCGCGGACGGCGTGAAGGTGTCGGAACGCTGGCGCACGACCGAGCAGGTGGAACGCGCGCATGTGGACGAACGCGCCTACGACTTCCTTTACGAGGACGGCGAGGGGTTCCACTTCATGGAGCCGGAAAGCTACGAGCAGCTGGTGGCCCCGGCCGACATGGTGGGCGACCAGAAGGCGTACCTGCAAGAAGGCATGCGCCTGTTCCTGCAGGTCTACAACGGCGTGCCGATCGCGATGACCCTGCCGCAGCGGATCACGGTCGAGATCACCGAGACCGAGCCGGTAGTGAAGGGCCAGACCG
Organism: Paracoccus marinus; assembly: GCF_007018965.1. GTDB lineage: Bacteria > Pseudomonadota > Alphaproteobacteria > Rhodobacterales > Rhodobacteraceae > Paracoccus > Paracoccus marinus. The sequence continues at coordinate 33,955 of NZ_VJYZ01000010.1, read as the reverse complement.
CGTCGTCGTCTTACAAGCCGGCGACGGTGGACAACGGCCTGCGGGTGATGGTGCCGCCGCATATCGGCGTGGGCACGCGGATCGTCATCAACACCGAGGACAACAGCTACGTCGAGCGCGCGAAGGACTGATCCTTTCGCATCGGCGGTCGGTGCTTGAGGAACCGGGTCACGAACCCGTTTCCGAGCGGTCCGGTGGCGTCAGCACGCCGGAGGGACGGGACTGCCCGGGTGGGCGCGAACGCGCCCGCCAAGGGGCGGGCAGGCGCGTCCCGGTCCGCTCTGGGCGGACCGGGGGTGCATCGAAGGACCGGAGCTTAGTCAGGCTCAGCGACTTGCGAGTGATCGGAAGGGGCGGTCCTGCTGAAGGAAACGGGCCACGAGCCTGTTTCCGAGCGGCCCTTGAAGCCAGCACGCCGGAGGGACGCGTCCGCCCGGGTGGGTGCGAACGCACCCGCCTGAGGGCGGGCGGGCGCGTCCCGGTCCGCTCTGGGCGGACCGGGGGTGCATCGAAGGACCGTAGGGTCAAACCACCGTGACGCCGCTGCCTTCCTCGACCCGGCCGATCACCGCCGCCAGCGGATAGCCCGCGTCGCGGATGCGGCTCACCCATGCGGCCGCCGCCTCCGGCGCGACCGCCACCAAGAGCCCGCCCGAGGTCTGCGGATCGCACAGCAGCGCCCGCAGCCAGTCCGGGCAGCCTTCGGGCAGCGTCACCTCGTGCCCGTAGGCGGCCCAGTTGCGGTGCGAGGCGCCGGTGACGAAACCCGCCTGCGCCAGTTCGTCGGCGCGCGACAGGCGCGGCAGCGCCGCCGCCTCTAACACCAGCCGCGCGCCCGATCCGCGCGCGACCTCCAGCCCGTGCCCGAGAATGCCGAAACCCGTCACGTCGGTGATCGCGTGGACGGCCGGGTCCTCGGCCAGGTCGGCCCCGATCCGGTTCAGAAGCGTCGTGGACGCGATCATCTCGTCGATCCCGGCCTGGTCCAGCGCGTCCTTCTTGATCGCCGACGAGTAATGCCCGACCCCCAGCCCCTTGGTCAGGATCAGCGCGTCGCCCACCCGCGCGTCCGCATTGCGGCGCAGCTTCGCCGGATCGACCAGCCCGATCACGGCCAGGCCGTAGATCGGTTCGACCGAATCGATCGAATGGCCGCCGGCGACCGGGATCCCCGCCTCGGCGCAGATCGACTGCCCACCCTGCAGGATCAGGCGGATCGTTTCGGCCGGCAGCCGGTCCACCGGCATGCCAAGGATCGCCAGCGCCATGATCGGCCGCCCGCCCATCGCGTAGATGTCGGAAATCGCGTTCGCCCCGGCGATGCGCCCGAAGGCGTGGGGGTCGTCCACCATCGGCATGAAGAAGTCGGTCGTGGCGATCACCGCCGTGCGATCGTCGATCTGCCAGACGGCGGCGTCGTCGGCGGTCTCGTTCCCGACCAGCAGCTGCGGGAACATCTGCCCCACCGGCTGGCCCGCAAGCAGGTCGCGCAGCACGGCGGGGGCAAGCTTGCAGCCGCAGCCGCCGCCGTGGGCAAGCTGGGACAGGCGGATCGTGGGATCGGTGGCGGGGGCGGTGGGGGCGGTCATGGCGGTCATCCTGCATCGCGTCGCCCCGGGTCTAGCATGCGGCGGCGGCCTTGCCAGCCGGGGCCGTCCGCGCTGTATGGTTGCGGCAGAACCGCAAGCGAAGCGGAGCCCCGCCATGTCCGACCCCGCCGCGTCCGATCCCGTCACGTCCGACCCCGCCGGTTCCACCCCGCCCGGCCACCACGACGCGCAGATGTCGTTCCAGGGGCGGATGAGCTACGGCGACTACCTGTCGCTCGATCCCGTCCTGTCGGCGCAGCACCCGCGGTCGTCCGCGCATGACGAGATGCTGTTCATCATCCAGCACCAGACCAGCGAGCTGTGGATGAAGCTCGCGCTGCACGAGCTGTCCGCCGCGCGCGAAGCGATCGCCGCCGACCGCCTGCGCCCGGCCTTCAAGATGCTGACCCGCGTGGCGCGGATCATGGAACAGCTGAACAACTCGTGGGACGTCTTGCGGACGATGACGCCCAGCGAATACCGGCAGTTCCGCCCGTTCCTGGGCGAAAGCTCGGGGTTCCAGAGCCACCAGTACCGGATGATCGAGTTCGTGGCCGGCAACCGCAATCCCGCGCTGATCCGCCCGCACGAACATCGCCCGGACCTCGCGCAGTCGCTGCGGGCGGAACTGGACCGGCCCTCGATATACGCCGTCGTGCTGGCGCGGCTGGCGGCGGCGGGGTTCGACGTGGCGCCGCCCGCCGATCCCCGCGCCGCGACCGCGCCCGACCCGCGCGCACGGGCGGCGTGGGCCGCGATCTATGCCGACCCGGAACGCTGGTGGGCGCTTTACGAACTGGGCGAGAAGCTGGTCGATTTCGAGGATTACTTCCGCCGCTGGCGTTTCAACCACGTCACGACGGTGGAACGGATCATCCGCTTCAAGCGCGGGACCGGGGGCACGGCGGGGGTGTCGTACCTGCGGGCGATGCTCGACACGGTGCTGTTCCCGGACCTCTGGGACCTGCGCGCCGATCTGTAGCCGCGACCGCGCCACATCTGTTGACCAGGCGGGGGGTCGGGTCCATCATCGGCGCACCTATCTATTCGACAGGCAAAGGACGGAGGATCGGATGAACATCGACCTCTCACGGCGCGGCTTCCTGAAGCTGGCGGGTGCGGGTGTCGCGGCGACGTCGCTGGGGGCCCTTGGCTTCGGCGAGGCAGAGGCGGCGGAGCTCGCGCATGTGCGCGGCTTCAAGCTGACGGCCACCACGGAAGCGCGCAACACCTGTCCCTACTGCTCGGTCGCCTGCGGGATCATCATGTATTCCCGCATCGACGACGAAACCGGCAAGAAGCGCATCGTCCATATCGAGGGCGACGCCGACCATCCGACCAACCGCGGCACGCTGTGCCCCAAGGGCGCGGCGCTGAAGGATTTCGTCAACGCCCCCACCCGCCTGACCCAGCCGCGCATCCGCAAGCCCGGCGCCGACGCGTTCGAGCCGATCGGCTGGAACGAGGCGCTGGACAAGATCGCCCGCGCGCTCAAGGACGACCGCGACGCGAACTTCATGTCGCTGAACGAGGCGGGCGTGCCCGTGAACCGCTGGACGACGACGGGCTTTCTGGCCGCGTCGGCCACCACCAACGAAACGGCCTGGCTGACCTACAAGGTCGTCCGGTCGATGGGAGTAGTCGCGTTCGACAACCAGGCGCGCGTCTGACACGGCCCCACGGTGTCCAGTTTGGGCCCGACATTTGGCCGTGGAGCGATGACCAACTCCTGGACCGACATCAAGAACACCGACCTCGTGGTCGTCATGGGCGGCAACGCCGCCGAAGCGCATCCCTGCGGCTTCAAGTGGGTGACCGAGGCCAAGCACCATCGCGGCGCCAAGCTGATCGTCGTGGACCCCCGGTTCACGCGCACGGCCAGCGTGTCCGACTATTACGCGCCGATCCGGCCGGGCACCGACATCGTGTTCCTGATGGCGCTGATCCGGCACATGATCGAAAACGACAAGGTGCAGTGGGACTATGTCCGCAACTACACCAACGCGGCCTATATCGTGCGCGACGACTTCGGCTGGAGTGACGGGCTCTTCAGCGGCTACGACGAGGAAAAGCGCGACTACGACAAGAAAAGCTGGGACTACGTGATCGGCGACGACGGCTTCGCGGTGACGGACCCCACGCTGGAAAACCCGCGCTGCGTCTGGCAGCTGCTGCGCGCGCATGTCGATGCCTACACCCCCGAACTGGTGGAACGCGTCTGCGGCACCCCCGCCGACCGCTTCCTCAAGGTCGCCGAGATGATCGGGGAATGTTCGTCGCCGACCAAGACCATGACCTCGATGTACGCGCTTGGCTGGACGCAGCATTCCAAGGGCGCCCAGAACATCCGCGGCATGGCGATGCTGCAGCTGATCCTGGGCAACATCGGCGTCCGGGGCGGCGGGATGAATGCGCTGCGCGGGCATTCCAACATCCAGGGGCTGACCGACATCGGGCTGATGTCGAACCTGATCCCGGGCTATCTGAACATCCCGACCGAACAGGAACCCGACTGGGCCACCTACATGAAAAGCCGGGCGTTCAAGCCGCTGCGGCCCGGGCAGACCAGCTATTGGCAGAACTATCCCAAGTTCATGGTCAGCTTCATGAAGTCGATGTGGGGCGACGCCGCGACGGTCGAGAACGACTGGGCCTATCATTACCTGCCCAAGCTCGACGTGCCCGCCTATGACGTGCTGCGCATCTTCGAGATGATGGACCAGGGGCGGTGCAACATCTACTTCTGCCAGGGCTTCAACGGGCTGCTGGCCTTCCCCGATCGGGGCAAGGTCACGCGCGCGCTGTCCAAGCTGAAGCTGCTCGTCACGATCGACCCGCTCGAGACCGAGACGTCGCGGTTCTGGGAAAACCACGGCGAGCACAACGACGTGGACCCCGCCGCGATCCAGACCGAGGTGCTGCAGCTGCCCTCGTCCTGCTTTGCCGAGGACGAAGGCGCGCTGGTGAACTCGGGCCGGTGGCTGCAATGGCACTGGCCGGGGGCCGAGCCGCCGGGCGAGGCGAAGCTGGATACCTGGATCATGGCGCAGGTCTTCTTGCGGGTGCGCGACCTTTACCTGAAGGAAGGGGGCGTGTTCCCCGACCCGATCGTGAACCTGACCTGGGACTATGCCGACGCCAACGAGCCCACGCCCGAGGAACTGGCGAAGGAAATGAACGGCCGCGCGCTGAGCGACCTTTCGGACCCTGCTGATCCGTCGAAGACGCTGGTGAAGGCGGGGCAGCAGGTGCTGAACTTCAGCCAGCTGCGCGACGACGGATCGACCGCCTGCGGCTGCTGGATCTATTCCGGCTCGTGGAACGAGAACGGCAACAACATGGCGCGGCGGGACAACTCGGACCCCGACAGCACCGGCGCCTTCGCCAACTGGACGTGGAGCTGGCCGTTGAACCGGCGCATCCTCTACAACCGCGCATCGTCGGACCTGGACGGCAATCCCTGGGACGACAGCCGCCGCCTGGTCTGGTGGGACGGCGCGAAATGGACGGGCTACGACGTGCCCGACATCGCGCCCACCGCGAAGCCGGGCGAGGTCGGGCCGTTCATCATGAACCAGGAAGGCGTGTCGCGCCTGTTCTCGCGCGGGCTGATGCGGGACGGGCCGTTCCCGACCCACATGGAGCCGTTCGAAAGCCCGATGGCCAACGTGTTCAACCCGGCCATGCGGGGGAACCCGGTGGCGCGCGTCTTCGAATCCGACGTGGCGCGGCTGGGCGACAGCGCCGAGTTCCCGTTCGTCGCCACCAGCTACCGCCTGACCGAGCATTTCCACTACTGGACCAAGCACAACGCGGTGAACGCCGCGCTGCAGCCCGAGTTCTTCGTGGAGATCAGCGAGCAGCTTGCGGCCGAAAAGGGCATCGCCAAGGGCGGCCGGGTGCGGGTCTGGTCCAAGCGCGGCGAGGTCTGGGCCAAGGCGCTGGTGACCAAACGGATCAAGCCGCTGATCTGCGACGGAAAGCCCGTCCACGTCGTCGGCATCCCGCTTCACTGGGGCTTTGTCGGCGCGGCGCGGAAGGGGTGGGGGCCGAACAGCCTGACCCCCTTCATCGGTGACGCCAACGTGGAAACGCCGGAGTTCAAGGCGTTCCTCGTCAATATCGAGCCCGCCGCAGGGGAGGCCGTGTCGTGACCATCGCACCCAACGTGGACAGCCCCCGCACCGCCACCGCGAACCCGCCCGTGCAGCCGGCCCAGGGAAACCTGGGCCAGGCGGCGGTGGTCCGGTCCTCGGCCGGCGGGCCGGTGGCGGAAAACCCGACCGCGCTGACGCCGGTGGCCAAACTCATCGACGTGAGCAAGTGCATCGGCTGCAAGGCCTGCCAATCGGCCTGCGTCGAATGGAACGACACCCATCCGGGTGTCGAGGAAAACGTGGGCGTCTATGAAAACCCCCACGACCTGACGCCCGACATGTTCACGCTGATGCGGTTCGCCGAATACGACAACCCGGAAACGGGCGACTTCGAATGGCTGATCCGCAAGGACGGCTGCATGCACTGCGCCGATCCGGGCTGCCTGACCGCCTGCCCGGCGCCCGGCGCGATCGTGCAGTATTCCAATGGCATCGTGGACTTTATCCACGAGAACTGCATCGGCTGCGGCTACTGCGTCAGCGGCTGTCCGTTCGACATCCCCCGCATCAGCCAGGTCGATCACCGGTCCTACAAGTGCACGCTGTGTTCGGACCGCGTGGCCGTGGGCCAGGGACCGGCCTGCGCCAAGGCCTGCCCGACCCACGCGATCACCTTCGGGACCAAGGACGACATGACGGCGCTGGCCGCCGAGCGGGTCGAGGACCTGAAGTCGCGCGGGTACGACAACGCGGGCCTTTACGACCCGCAGGGCGTCGGCGGGACGCACGTGATGTATGTCCTTCATCACGCCGACAAGCCGGGCATCTACAACGACCTGCCCGAGGACCCACAGATCGCGGGCGTGGTCGAGAACTGGAAGGGCCCGACCAAGACCGTGGGCCTTGCCGCGATCGGGCTCGCGGCGCTCGGCAGCGTGGCGATGGGGCTGTTCAGCCGCGTCGCGGTCGAGCCCGAGGATGAACGCCACGCCGAGGACCTGGTGGACCGCGCCGCCGCGATCCCCGGCGGCGAGGGCAGCGGTGAAGGAAAGGACGCCTGATGACCGGACGACGCTATTCGGAACCGGGCGACCGCATCCTCAGCCGCGACCCGGTGTCGGTGCGGCGCTATGCCGGGTTCACCCGGCTGAACCACTGGTTCACCGCCACCACGCTGATCCTGCTGGCGCTGTCGGGATTCGCGCTGTTCGACCCCTCGCTCTACTGGCTGTCGTCGCTGTTCGGCGGCGGCCAGGCGACGCGCTGGGTCCATCCGTTCATCGGCATCGCGCTGTTCGTCAGCTTCATGATCCTGTTCGTGCAGCTGGTGCGCCACAACCTGTTCCGGCGCGAGGACGCGGTCTGGGCCCGCAATATCGGCGCCGTGGTCAAGGGCGACGAGGACAGGCTGCCCGAGCTGGGCAAGTACAACCTTGGCCAGAAGTTCGTGTTCTGGGCCATGTTCTGGCTGATCGTGGTGCTGATCGCGACCGGCTTCATGATCTGGTACCAGTTCTTCCCTGAAATCGTGTCCGTGGACACCCGGCGGATCGCGCTGATGGTCCATTCCATCGCCGCCGTCCTGACGATCCTGACCCTGATCCTGCATGTCTTTGCCGCGATCTGGACCCGGGGCACGCTGTCGGCGATGACGACCGGCACGGTCTCGGGCGGGTGGGCGTTCCGCCACCACCGCAAGTGGCTGCGAGAGCTTGCTGGACGCCAGCGGACCGATCCGGCAGAGTGACCGCCTGCGGCCTCGACCAGCCCGGGGCGCAAGGGGCGAGATGACAGAGGTCGTAGAACCCGATCCCGGCATGATCGGCGGCGTTCCCACGCCGCCGCTTGCCATATTGCCCCGGCCCGCCCGGCTGTTCGACGCCCGCGCGGCGCGGCTCGACGTGCTGGCAGAGGGGTCGAACCTCGGCCCCTACCTGCGGTTTCTGGCGGGTCTTGCGCGGGTGCAGGCGCGGCTGGCGGCCGACCTGCCCGCGCCGGTGCCGGTGCCCGCCGACCGCGTGGCGCTGGCCCGCGCGTCGCGGATGCCGCCGATCGACCGGCACGACGCGATCGCGGACCCCGCGCTCGACGCCACCCTGACCGCGCTCTGCCGCGAGGCGACCGCGATCGAGATGCCGGCCGCCGCCCGGCTGGCGCTGGACGCGGTTGCCGCGGCATCGGCCGAGGACCGCCGCTGGCTTCTTGGCAACGTGCTGGACGACGCGATCCCAGCAGACAGCCCGGCCCCGCATCTGTTCGCCGCCGCCGCCGTGCAGGTCCACCTGGCCCGGATCGCCGCCGCCCTTGACGCCGGCCAGCTGGTCCCGATCCGCACCGGCGTCTGCCCGGCCTGCGGCGGCCGCCCGGCATCGTCCGTCGTGACCGGCGTGCAGGGTGCCGAGGGCACGCGCTACCCCGCCTGCTCCTGCTGCCAGACGCTGTGGAACGAGGTGCGGGTCAAGTGCCTGTGCTGCGGGTCTACCAAGGGGATCGGCCTGCAGTCCGTGGATGACGGGACCGGCGAGGCGACCGTGCGGGCCGAGACCTGTGACGCGTGCGGATCCTGGGTTAAGCAGATGCTGCAGACCCGGAACCCGGCGCTCGATCCGGTGGCGGACGACGTGGGCACGCTTGGCCTCGACGCGCTGATGCGCGGGGGGGCGTGGCGGCGCGGCGGCGTGAACCCGTTCCTGATCGGCTACTGATGGCGTCCCTTCGCGACCTGCCGTCCGTGGACCGGCTGCTTGCCGGGGCGGCGCGCGGGCTGGTAGATCTGCACGGCCGCACGGCGGCGACCGCGGCCCTGCGCGCCGCGCTGGGGGGCGCGCGGGATGCGGCGCTGGCCGGGGCGGCGGTGCCCGACGCCGACGCGCTGGTCGCGGACGCCGCCCTGCGGCTTGATGCCGGGGCCGGGGCGCTGCGCCCGGTCCTGAACCTGACCGGCACCGTCCTGCACACCAACCTTGGCCGCGCGCTGCTGGCCGAGGCCGCGATCGAGGCCGCGACCGACGCCATGCGCCACCCCGCCGCGCTGGAATACGACCTTGCCACCGGCAACCGGGGCGAGCGCGACGACCACGTCCGCGACCTTCTATGCGACCTGACCGGGGCCGAAGCCGCGACCGTCGTCAACAACAACGCCGCCGCCGTGCTGCTGGTCCTGAACGCGCTGGCCGAGGGGCGCGAGGCGATCGTGTCGCGGGGCGAGCTGGTGGAAATCGGCGGCGCCTTCCGCATCCCCGACATCATGGCCCGCGCGGGCGTCCGGCTGGTCGAGGTCGGGACGACCAACCGCACCCACCCGCGCGACTACCGGGACGCGGTGACGGACGACACCGCGCTGATGATGAAGGTGCATCCCTCGAACTACCGGATCGAGGGGTTCACCGCCGCCGTCGCCCCCGCCGAACTGGCCGGGATCGCGGGCGCGGCGGAGGTGCCGCTGGTCAACGACCTGGGGTCCGGGACGCTGGTGGACCTGACCCGCTGGGGCCTGCCGCCGGAACCCACGGTGCGGCAGGCGGTGGCCGAGGGGGCCGATCTGGTGACCTTCTCGGGCGACAAGCTTCTGGGCGGGCCGCAGGCGGGGTTCATCGTCGGGCGCGCCGACCTGATCGCGCGGATCAACCGCAACCCGCTGAAACGCGCGCTGCGGCTCGACAAGATCCGTCTTGCGGCGGTCGCGGCGACGCTGCGGCTGTACCGCGACCCGGACCGGCTGGCCGAACGCCTGCCGACCCTGCGCCTGCTGACGCGCACCCGCGACGACATCGCCGCGCAGGCCGCGCGGCTGCTGGCGCCGGTGGCCGCGATGCTGCCCGGCATCCGGGTCGAGGTGGTGGACTGCGCCAGCCAGATCGGATCGGGCGCGATGCCGGTCGAGGCGCTGCCCTCGGCCGGGCTGGCGCTGTCGGGCGACCGGGGGTCGGTGCCGGATGATCTTGCCGCGCGGCTGCGTGCGTTGCCGATGCCGGTGATCGGCCGCATCCGCGACGGCGCGCTGATCCTCGATCTCCGCTGCCTGCCGGACGACGGCGCGCTTCTGGCCAGCCTGTCGCATCTATGATCGTCGGCACGGCGGGCCATATCGACCACGGCAAGACCGCGCTCGTCGGCGCGCTGACGGGCGTGGACACCGACCGCCTTGCCGCCGAAAAGGCGCGCGGGATCACCATCGAACTGGGCTTCGCCTATGCCGATCTGGGGGTCGGCGCCGATGGGGGCGCGATCACCGGCTTCGTGGACGTGCCGGGGCATGAACGGTTCGTCCACACGATGCTGGCGGGCGCGGGCGGGATCGACCTTGCGCTGCTGGTGGTCGCCGCGAACGACGGCGTCATGCCGCAGACGCGCGAGCATCTGGCCATCCTCGATCTGCTGGGCGTCACGCGCGGAATCGTCGCGATGACCAAGGCCGACCTCGCCGACGACATGCGGCGGGCCGAGGTCGAAAGGCAGATCCGCGACCTGATCGCCCCGACCGCGCTGAACAGGTCCGACATCATCGCCGTTTCGACCGTCACCGGCGAGGGACTGGACAATTTGCGCGCCGCGCTGGCCGCCGCCGAGGCCGCGACAGCCGCGCGCGGCACCGACCGGCGGTTCCGGATGGCGGTCGACCGCAGCTTTTCGCTGAAGGGCACCGGCACGATCGTGACCGGCACCGTGCAGTCGGGCCGCGTCGGCGTGGGCGACGTGGTCGTCCTGTCGCCCTCGGGCCTTGCGGCGCGGGTGCGGGGCATCCACGCGCAGAACCGACCGGCGGGCGAAGGGGTGGCCGGGCAACGCTGCGCGCTCAACCTTGCGGGCGACGGCATCGCGCCCGAGCAGATCGAGCGGGGACAGGTCGTGGGCGCGCCCGCGCTGCACGCCCCCACGGACCGGATCGACGCGGACCTGCGGGTGCTCGCGGGCGAGCCCAAGGCGATCTCGACCTGGTTTCCGGCGCGGCTGCACGCCGGCGCGGCCGAGGTGGGGGTGCGGATCGTGCCGCTGGCCGCCGCCTTGCAGCCGGGCGGGTCGGGGCCGGTGCAGCTGGTGCTGGACCGTCCCATCGCGGCGGCCGTGGGCGACCGCTTCATCCTGCGCGACGTGTCGGCCCGCCGCACCATCGGCGGCGGCAGCTTCCGCGACCTGCGCGCCCCCGCCCGGCACCGTCGCACGCCCGCGCGCCTGCAGCTGATCGAGGCGCAGGGCATCGCCGACGACGCGCAGGCGCTGGCCGCGATGCTGGACATCGCCCCGCATTTCGTGGACCTGACCGGCTTTGCCCGCGACCGCGCGCTGGCCGATTCCGACGGCCTTGCCGCCGCCGTGGCGACGCTGGACGCCGGTGAAGCCCGGTTGGCTCTGTCCCACGCCACGATGCGGACGCTGGATGCGGGCGCGCTGGACACGCTCGCCACGTTCCACGCCGACCACCCCGAGATGCAGGGGATGGTGCGCGAGCGGCTGCGGCTGGCTTTGACGCCGCGCCTGCCCAAGGCAGGCTTTGCGGCATGGCTCGCGGGCCGGGTGCAGGCGGGCGCAGTGACGGCCGAGGGCGGGTTCGTGCGCCTGCCCGGCCACGTCGTCCGCATGACCGCCGAAGAACTTGCGCTGCTCGACCGCATCCTGCCGCAACTCGGCGGCGACGACCGCTTCCGCCCACCCCGCGTCCGCGACTTCGCAGCCTCGCTCGCCGTGCCCGAGGGCGACGTGCGCCGTGTGCTCAGGATGGCCGCGCGGCAGGGACGGGTGGACCAGATCCGGCCCGACCACTTCTTCCTGCGCGCCACCACCGCCGAGATGGTCGGCATCATCGCCGAGGTCGAGGCGGCGGCACCCGACCGCTGGGTCACGGCGGCGGCGTTCCGGGACCGGGTCCAGAACGGGCGCAAGGTCGCGATCGAGATCCTCGACTTCTTCGACCGTCAGGGCGTAACAATGCGGCGGGGCGACCTGCGGCGCCTGAACCCCCACCGCGCTGACATCTTCGCGGACTGACCTTCGCGGATGCGCGGTGCGCGCCGGTCTTGGAGGAGAATCGTCCCCGGTGGGGCGGCCGGACTTCAAATCCGGTTGGGGCAGCGAGCCTGTCCCGGGTGGGTTCGACTCCCATTCTCCTCCGCCAGCGGGGCCCCGTTCAGCCGTTCAGGCTGAGGCCCCGCGCGGTCGGCGGCTGCCACGTCTTGGACGTGGGCGCGGCGCCTGCGGGGTTCGTGCCGATCATCGACCCGCCCGTGCCGCCCGTCCAGCCGGTCGAGCCGGAATTGCCGGGCGCGGTGCCGTCTGCCGTCGCGCGCTGGGGCTGCGTCGCGGGCGTGGCGGTCGCATCCGCAGAGCTGCCGCCTGTCCCGCCCGCCGCCGTGTCGTCCACCGACTGGGCCGAGGCAGGATCGCCCGCGGCTTCCTGACGCTGGACGTAGGCCGGTTTCAGGGCAGGCTGATCGGCGATCGCGGCGACCTCTGCCGGGGACAAGGTTTCGCCGGCTTGCGACTTGCCTTGAACGGTGGCCGCGAATGCCGCGGCCGCCTGCGCCTGCTGCGCGGCAAGGACCTGCGGATCGGGCTGCGCGGCCGGTGCCTGGCCTGCCGGCTGGCCCGCCACGGCCGCCGGACCGGCGGCGTTCGGATCGGTAGGCGTCGGGGTCGCCAGCGCGTCCTGCGTGGTGGCGGGGGTGGGGGTCTGCACCGGCTCCCGCGCGGCGGCGGGTTGCGATGCGGCGGGCGGGGCGACGACGCCGGGCGCCGCCGGCTGCGGCGCCAACGGCGCATCCTGCGCGGCGGCCGGCAGCGCCCCCAGCACGAACAAGGTGACCAGACGAAAGGCAATCTGTGGCATCACGTCGACTTTCCTGCAAACCCGCGGGCGACCTCGCGCGTTAACCAAGCTTCGCATCACCGGCTTGCGAAAGAAACTGCTTTGCCATTTTCGCAGTTCCCATGAAGTCGCAGAGGCCCCGCGGTTGCGCCGGCCCGCGGTTCCAGCGTTCTTTTGCGAGTAAGGCATTTCCGGCCGAGGGGCCCACGAGGAACCAACCATGAAGAAGATCGGCTTTCTGTCCTTCGGTCACTGGTCGTCGTCGGCGATGTCGAAGACGCGGTCGGCATCCGACAACCTGCTGCAGTCCATCGACCTGTCGATCGCGGCCGAGGAACTCGGGCTCGACGGCGCCTATTTTCGGGTCCACCACTTCGCCCGCCAGCACGCCTCGCCGTTTCCGCTGCTCGCGGCGGTGGGCACCCGCACCAGCCGGATCGAGATCGGGACCGGCGTGATCGACATGCGCTACGAAAACCCGTTCTACATGGCCGAGGATGCGGGCGCGGCCGACCTGATCTCTCGGGGGCGGCTGCAACTGGGGCTGAGCCGGGGATCGCCCGGGCAGGTGGTCGAGGGGTGGCGCCATTTCGGCCATGTCCCCGCACCGGGTGAAACCGACGCCGACATGGCCCGGCGGCGGACCGAGATCTTCCTTGCGCTGCTGGAAGGCGAGGGGTTCGCGGAACCCGCGCCGCAACCGATGTTCCCGAACCCGCCCGACGCGCTGCTGCGGCTCGAGCCGTTTTCCGATGGGCTGCGGGATCGCATCTGGTGGGGGGCCGCGTCGGACGCGACGGCGATCTGGGCCGGGCAGCTGGGGATGCACCTGCAAAGCTCGACGCTGAAGACCGACGAATCCGGCGAGCCGCTGCACATCCAGCAGGCGCGCCAGATCCGGCTGTTCCGCGAGGCGTGGTACGCCGCCGGCCACAAGGGCGAGCCGCGCGCGTCGGTCAGCCGCAGCATCTTCGCGCTGGTGAACGACATGGACCGGCAGATCCTGGGACGCGAGCAAAGCGACCGCGACCAGATCGGCATCATCGACGACACCCGCTCGATCTTCGGGCGCAGCTACGTGGCCGAGCCGGACGTGCTGATCGACCTGCTCGCCCAGGACGAGGCGATCCGCGAGGCGGACACGCTGCTGCTGACGATCCCGAACCAGCTGGGCGTCGACTACAACGCGCACCTGCTGGAATCGATCGTCACGCTTGTCGCGCCGGGGCTTGGCTGGCGCTGACCTTTGACGCGGTTTCGGGATTGGGCGCGGCCTGAGCGTCCGCCCGCGCGGCGATCCGCGCCGCCACGGCCGCGACCTGAACGCGGATGTCGGGGATCGCGGTGATTTCCCAGAACGCCGCCCGGGACACCGGCCCGATGGCGAGGATGCGGTCGGACGGGTGCCCGTCGCGGTCGATCAGGTGGCAGTCCCCGGTCACCTCCAGGCCCACGCGCAGCACGTCCACGCGCGCCTTTCCGTCGGCCAGCAGCCCCGCGACAAGGGGCGTCGCGTGGCGTTCGGGGTCGTTACGGATGCCACGGCAGTCGATGATGCGGGCGGCGTCGATGGCGGTGGTTGCGTCCTGCCCGTGCGGGCGGATGATCGCACGGTCCGACCCCGCCTCGCCCGCCTCGGCGCGCAGGAACGCGCCCCGGCGGTGGATCAGCTGGCCGCTGGCGACCGCGCGGTCGATCAGGGCGGCCGAGCGCGGCGGGATGCGGTGGCGGTGAACGTCCCACCACGCGACCGCGTGGCGCAGGAAGCGGGCGCGTTCGGCCAGCGGCGCGGCCTTCCACAGCGCGATCGCATGCGGGCGGATGTTGTCGATGGCATCGCGCCAGTTCTTGCCCTCGGCCCGGGCGCGGCGGGCGAGGTCGCGGGCCCAGCGGGTGACGACGCTCATCGGCGCGCCGAACGGCACGTCGGCGGCGTCCACCGGGAACGGGTTGCGGCCCGGCACGTGCGGGCGCGGCAAGAGGCCGCGGCGCGAGACGGTGACGATCTGGCCGCGATGGCCGGCGCGGGACAGCGACAGGACCTGGTCCACCATCGACAGGCCCGTGCCCACGATCACCACCGTGCCGTCAGGGTCGATCCCGTCGACGCCTTCCCACGCGCCGGTCGTCAAGCCGCGCGGGTCGGGTCGCGGAACGGCGTGGCCGGTGGCGAGGATCGCAAGATCGGCCGCGATCGTCGCGCCGTCCGCCATCCGCGCCACGACGCCGCGACCGCTATCGTCCAGCCGCTCGCAGATGCCCTGCACGTGGCGCAGCCGGTCGCCGCAAGCGCCGGCGCTGTCGCGCAACTGGTCGGTCAGGTAGTCGCCATAGGTGCAGCGGCTGACGAAGCTCTGCTCGGTCATCCCCGACCCTTCGGGGCGCGCCTTGAGCCAGCGGAAGAAATGCAGCGGATCGTCGGGGTACGCCGTCATCATGTCGGCGCGGGTGTTCAGCAGATGGTCGGGATCGGTGGTCGAATAGGCGATGCCGCGGCCGGGGCGATACGTCCCCTCGACCAGCGTCACGGCGACCCTGTCCGACTGCCGCAGCAGATGCGCCGCCATCAGCGCCCCGGTCGCACCGCCGCCGAGGACCACGACATGGAAGCAATCGCGGCGCGTTTCCGCGTCGCCGGCCGGGTGCCGCGTGTCGGGTTGGTCGGTCATGGTCATCTGCGCCTCTGCCGGTTGGCCCGTCGGCCGTCTGCGCGACGGTCTAGCGGAAAGCGTGACGCAACGGCAATCGCCGAGTTCGCCCTGCGGTTGCGGCCCGACGCCGCCAAGCGGAGCGGCAGGACCGGGGCGGGCGCGACAGCCCGCCCCGGCCGGGTCACGCGAGGTCGTCTACCGTGCGGATCACGCGGCTGAGAAGCCCGTAATCCAGCGCCTCCTGCGTGTTCAGCCAGAAGTCGCGCTCGGTATCCGCGGCGATCCGCTCGACCGGCTGGCCGGTCGCATCGGCGAAGATCTGGTTCAGGCGGTCGCGCATCAGGCGCAGCTGTTCCGCCTGGATCATCATGTCCGAGCTGGTGCCGCCGATCCCGCCCGAGGGCTGGTGGATCAGGAAGCGGGTGTTGGGCAGGCAGAACCGGTTTTCCTGCTTGGCGCCGACGAAGATCAGCGCCCCCGCGCTCGCCACCCAGCCCGAGCCGATGGTCCGCACGGTCGGGCGGATGAAGCGGATCACGTCGTGGATCATGTCGCCGGATTCGACGTGGCCGCCGGGCGACGAGATCAGGACGTTGATCGGCTTGTCACTATCCTCGGCCAGCGCGAGCAGGTGCGAGACGGTGCGCTGCGCCAGCTTGTCGTTGATCGTGCCCGCGACGATGACGGTGCGCGAGCGGAAATACAGCTTGTCGATCGCGGGGCTTTGCGGAAGCCCCAGATCCTCGCCTTTCTCGTCGTCCTTCCGCGGCTCGTCCTCTTCCTCGTCGGGGTCGTCGTCATCAAGCCGGTGGGGCGGAAACGGGTGCAGCATCGGGGCATCCTTTCATTGGCGCAGCGGGGGGCGCGGCGCGAAGCCGGACCCCGTCGCATCGTTACCTAAGCATCCCTTTAGGATCAGTAAATGACCACCGACCGGATCGACTCGCCCGCGTGCATCAGGTCGAAGCCGCGGTTGATGTCGGACAGCGGCAGGGTGTGGGTGATCATCGGGTCGATCTCGATCTTGCCGTCCATGTACCAGTCCACGATCCGGGGCACGTCGGTGCGGCCGCGCGCGCCGCCGAAGGCCGACCCCTTCCAGATCCGGCCGGTGACCAGCTGGAACGGGCGGGTGCTGATTTCCGCGCCTGCCGGCGCCACGCCGATGATGATCGACTGACCCCAGCCGCGATGGGTGCATTCCAGCGCGTCGCGCATCACCTTGACGTTGCCGGTCGCGTCGAAGCTGTAATCAGCGCCGCCGATCCGGTCGAACGGGGTGCGGGTCAGCTCAACGATCTCCTGCACGACGTTTTCCACGTTCCGCGGGTTGATGAAGTGGGTCATGCCGAAGCGTTCGGCCATCGCGCGCTTGTCGTCGTTCAGGTCCACGCCGATGATCATGTCCGCGCCCGCGAGCCGCAGGCCCTGGATCACGTTGAGGCCGATCCCGCCCAGGCCGAACACCACGGCCTTGGCCCCGATCTCGACCTTGGCCGTGTTGATGACCGCGCCGATGCCGGTGGTGACGCCGCAGCCGATGTAGCAGATCTTGTCGAAGGGCGCGTCCTCGCGGACCTTCGCGACCGCGATCTCCGGCAGGACGGTGAAGTTCGAGAAGGTCGAGCAGCCCATGTAGTGATGGAGGGGGGTGCCATCGAGCATGGAAAAGCGCGAGGTCCCGTCCGGCATCAGCCCCTGCCCCTGCGTCGCGCGGATCGCGGTGCAAAGGTTGGTCTTGCCCGACAGGCAGGACGCGCATTGCCGGCATTCCGGGGTGTAAAGCGGGATGACGTGGTCGCCGGGGCGGACGGAGGTGACGCCCGGCCCCACCTCGACGACGACGCCCGCGCCCTCGTGGCCGAGGATGGCGGGGAACAGCCCTTCGGGGTCGTCGCCCGAGCGGGTGAACTCGTCGGTGTGGCAGATGCCGGTGGCCTTGATCTCGACCATGACCTCGCCAGCCCTGGGGCCGGCAAGCTCGACGTCCATGACCTCAAGGGGTTGGCCCGCCTGAAGTGCGACTGCGGCGCGCGTTCTCATCGAGCGGATCCTTTCGCGGGTGGCCGCGCCAGACTGGCGCAGCCGCGCGGCGGGTTCAACCGGGGTTCAGTTCTGGACGGGGGCCGCGGTGGCCGAAGCCGGGGTGGACGACACGCCGACCTGCGCGGCGCGCAGCAGGCGGTCGTGCAGCATGAAGCCGTTCGCCATCACCTGGATGATGTCGCCCGCGCGGGTGCCCGGCACCGGCGCCTCGAACATCGCCTCGTGCGATTGCGGGTCGAACCGTTCGCCGATGGCGGGGTCGATGACCTTGATGCCGTGCTTGGTGAAGACGTTGGTCAGCTCGCGCAGCGTCAGCTCCACCCCCTCGATCAGGGCGGCGTTCGCGTCCGTGCGGTCGGTCGCGGCCGCCAGCGCCCGGCTGAGCGCGTCGTGGACCGGCAGCAGGTCGCGGGCGAGGCGCGATCCGCCATAGTTCTCGGCCTCGCGGCGGTCCTTGTCGGCCCGCTTGCGGGCGTTTTCGGCGTCGGCCAGCGCGCGCATGAAGCGGTCGCGATAGTCGTCGCGCTCGGCCTCGATCGCGAGGATGCGATCGTCGTCGGCCGGATGCGTCGCCAGCGGGTCGGGGCCCGCATCGGCGGCGAACCCTTCCTCGATCGCGTCCAAGTCAATATGGCCGTTCGGCTTGTCGTTCATCGTCTACCCCTTTCGGCCCGACAATATCCGGCCGATCAGCTGAGCGGTGTAATCCACGATCGGCACGATGCGGCCATAGTTCAGCCGCGTCGGACCGATCACGCCCACCGCACCCACAATTCTTCGATCCGCGTTCATATAGGGTGAAACGACGAGAGAGGAACCCGAAAGTGAAAAAAGCTTGTTTTCGGACCCGATGAAGATGCGGACGCCGTCGCCGCCTTCGGCGAGTTCCAGGAACCGGGCGATGTCGCGCTTGCGTTCCAGCTCGTCGAACAGGACCCGCATCCGTTCCAGGTCCGCCGCCTCGTTGGGCAGCAGGTTCGCCCGGCCCTTCACGATCAGGCGCGGGTCGCGGTCGTCCGATTCCCACAGCGCGAGGCCGGCGGCCACCAGTTCCCCCGCCAGCGCGTCGATCTGCTGACGGTTGGAATCCACGGCATCGCCAAGCGTCGCCCGCAGTTCGGCGAGCGTCCGCCCCTCGGCCTGGGCGTTGAGGAAATTGGCGGCTTCGCGCATCGAGCTGGGCGTCTGTCCGGCGGGCGGGGTGAAGACGCGGTTTTCCACCCGCCCGTCGGCGAAGACGAGGATCACCAGCGCCCGGTCGGGGGCGAGGCTCACGAACTCGATATGGCGAACGGGGGCTTCCTGCTTGGGCATCAGCACCAGCGACGCGCCATGCGTCAGGTGCGACAGGGCGGTGCTGACGCGGTCCAGAAGAACCGGGGTGTCGGGATCGTCGTCGCCCAGCGTTTCCTGGATGCGGGCGCGGTCTGCCGGGGCGACGGGGTCGATTTCCATCAGCCCGTCCACGAACAGGCGCAGGCCAAGCTGCGTGGGCTGGCGCCCGGCCGAGACGTGCGGGCTGTCGAGAAGGCCCAGATATTCCAGATCCTGCATGACGTTGCGGATAGTCGCCGCCGACACCGCCATCGACCGGGTCAGCGTCCGCGACCCGATCGGCTCGCCGGTTTCCAGATAGCCCTCTACGACGCGGCGAAAAACCTCGCGCGAGCGGTCGTTCAGGTCTGACAACAGGCCGGGCTGGATCATCGGGGGCCTTGGCGCGCGCGGGGGGCCGGAAGGGTTGCGGATGGGGTCGGCGCACCTGTATCTGACGGGCAACACCCTGAAAGGACATCCCATGCGCCCCTCTGGCCGGAATCTAGACGAACTGCGCCCGATTTCAATCGAAACCGGCGTCATGCGGCACGCCGAGGGCTCTTGCCTGATCCGCTGCGGCGACACCCACGTGCTGTGTTCGGCCACCATCGAGGACAAGGCGCCGCCGTTCCTGAAGGGGTCGGGCCAGGGCTGGGTCACGGCGGAATACGGAATGCTGCCGCGCGCGACCACCAGCCGCAACCGGCGCGAGGCGGCGGCGGGCAAGCAGGGTGGCCGCACGGTCGAGATCCAGCGCCTGATCGGGCGGGCGCTGCGCGCGGGCGTGGACCGGCGCGCCCTGGGCGAGCGGCAGATCGTGATCGACTGCGACGTGCTGCAGGCAGACGGCGGCACCCGCTGCGCGTCGATTACCGGCGGCTGGGTCGCGCTGCGGCTGGCCGTGAACAAGCTGATCGCGGCCAAGATGGTGACGACCGATCCGCTGGTGGACCACGTCGCGGCGGTCAGCTGCGGGATCTATGCCGGCCAGCCGGTGCTGGACCTCGACTATCCCGAGGACAGCGAGGCGGGCACCGACGGCAACTTCGTCATGACCGGCGCAGGCCGGCTGATCGAGGTGCAGATGTCGGCGGAGGGGTCGGCGTTCAGCCGGGCCGAGATGGACAAGCTGCTGGACCTTGCCCAGCTGGGCGCAGGCCGGCTGGTCGAGGCGCAGAAGGCGGCGCTGGCGTGAGGACGTTGTCATGAGAAGGGCGTCATGAGGAAGCTGGCATGAGAAAGCTGGACGAGCGGCGGCTGCTGGTCGCCACCCACAACGCGGGCAAGCTGGACGAGATGCGGGCGCTGTTCGCCCCCTACGGGATCGAGGTCGTGGGCGCGGCCGAGATGGGGCTGGCCGAGCCCGAGGAGACTGAGGCGACCTTTGTCGGCAACGCCCGGATCAAGGCCGCGGCGGCGGTCAAGGCGACCGGCCTCCCCGCGCTCGCCGATGACAGCGGCATCTGCATCGACGGGCTGGACGGCGCGCCGGGGGTCTATACGGCCGACTGGGCCGAAACAGGGTCGGGGCGTGACTTCATGCAGGCGATGACGCGGGCGTGGACCGAGCTGGAGGCGAAGGGCGCGCCCGAGCCGCGCACCGCGCAGTTCCGCGCGACGTTCCTGCTGATGTGGCCCGACGGGCACGAGGAGGTGTTCGAGGGGATCGCGCCGGGTCGCCTGACCTGGCCGGTACGGG
This sequence comes from Paracoccus marinus, assembly GCF_007018965.1. Taxonomy (GTDB): domain Bacteria; phylum Pseudomonadota; class Alphaproteobacteria; order Rhodobacterales; family Rhodobacteraceae; genus Paracoccus; species Paracoccus marinus. Next base: position 13,754 of record NZ_VJYZ01000010.1, on the reverse strand, counting down.
GCGCGCTCGGGCACGGCTATGACCCGATGTTCGTGCCGGACGGGTTCGACCGGACCTTTGCCGAGATGACGGCGGACGAGAAGAACCTCATCAGCCACCGCGCGGACGCGTTCACGAAGCTGCGGGCGGTCCTTGGCTGACCCCACCGCGCCCATGCCTGCCGAGGACTGGCGCGCGGGCGGCTTTGCGCTGTACGTCCACTGGCCGTTCTGCGCGGCGAAGTGCCCCTATTGCGATTTCAACAGCCATGTTGCGGCGGTGATCGACCAGCCGCGCTGGTTGTCCGCCTTTCGCGCCGAGATCGCGCGGCTGTCGGCCGAGGTACCCGGACGCGTGCTGGGCAGCATCTTCTTTGGCGGCGGCACGCCTTCGCTGATGGCGCCGGACACGGTGGCGGGGGTGATCGAGGCGGCGCGCGCGGCTTGGCCGCTGGCGAACGACGTGGAGATCACGCTGGAGGCGAACCCCACCAGCGTCGAGGCGGGGCGCTTTCGCGGTTATGCCGACGCGGGTGTGAACCGGCTGTCGATGGGAGTGCAGGCGCTCAACGACGCGGACCTGAAGCGGCTGGGGCGGATGCACAGCGCGGCCGAGGCGCGAGCGGCGTTCGACATCGCCCGGAACGCGTTCGGGCGGGTGAGCTTCGACCTGATCTATGCGCGGCAGCAGCAGGATGCGGCGTCGTGGCGGCGCGAGCTGACCGAGGCGCTCGCGATGGCCGTGGACCACCTGTCGCTTTATCAACTGACCATCGAACCGGGCACGGCGTTCGGTGCGCGGCATGCTGCGGGCGGGCTGCGCGATATACCTGACGATGACATGGCAGGTGATATGTATCTGGAGACGCAGGATATTTGCGAGAAGTTCGGGTACCCCGCGTACGAGGTGTCGAATCATGCGCGGCCCGGCGCGGAAAGCCGGCACAACCTGACATGTTGGCGGCAAGGGGACTGGGCGGCGGTGGGACCCGGGGCGCATGGGCGCCTGACGTTGCCCGATTCCCGTGTCGGCACCGAGGCGCTGCGGGCACCGGGGGCGTGGCTGGATGCGGTCGAGCGGCGTGGATCGGGCGAGCTGCCGCGCGAGGTTCTGCCCCGGCACGATCAGGCGGTGGAATATCTGCTGATGTCGATGCGCCTGGTCGAGGGGATGGACCGGGGGCGCTTCGCCGCCCTGAACGGTGCCCCGGTCGATCATACGGCGGTGCGGTCGCTGGTGGACCTGGGGCTGGTCGAAGAGGACGGGCAGCGGATCAGGGCCACGCGCGAGGGTCGGCCTGTGTTGAACGCGATCCTGCGGGAACTGGCGCCTTAGGGCAGCCCAGGTCAGGCGCTGCCGCCAAGCATCTGGCACAGGCGGTCGAGCTGGTCGAGGTCGCGGTAGGTTATCGTCACCCGCCCGCCGTCGTGCCCCGCGTGGTCGATCCGCACCCGCATCTTCAGCTGCGCCGTGAGATCGCTTTCGATCGCGCGGGTGTCGGCGTCCTTGGTGCTTTCGCGGGCGGGCAACCGCTCGGGTCTGGCGGCCGACTGATCGCGGACAAGCTGCTCGGTCTCGCGCACCGACAGGCCGCGTTCGATGACCTTGCGGGCGAGGCCGACGGGATCGTTGGCGGTAATCAGCGCGCGGGCGTGGCCGGCGCTCAGCGTGTTGTCGCGCAGCATCGCCTGCACCGGCTCGGGCAGGTTCAGAAGGCGCAGGACGTTCGAGATGTGGCTGCGGCTCTTGTTCAGGGCCTCGGCCAGTTTTTCCTGCGTGTGACCGAAGCGGTCCATCAGCTGTCGGTACGAAGCGGCCTCTTCGACGGCGTTCAGGTCGGCGCGCTGGATATTCTCGATGATCGCGACCTCGAGCACCTCGGGATCGGTAAGGTCGCTGACGATTACGGGAAGGTCGTGCAGCTGCGCGATCTGGGCCGCGCGCCAGCGGCGTTCGCCGGCGACGATCTGGTAAAGCCCGCCGCCATCGGGATGAGGGCGCACGATCAGCGGCTGCAGGACGCCGCGTGAGCGGATGGAGTCCGCGAGTTGCTGCAGAAGCTCGGGCTTGAAGTCGCGGCGCGGCTGGTCGGGGTTGGGAATCAACTGCTCGATCGCGATGTGCTGGGTTTGCGGCGCAGGGCTGTCGGGTGCCAGCGCCACGCCGGCCATAAGGGCGGACAATCCGCGACCCAGGCCCCGCTTGTCCGACTTGCGATCAACCATTTTGTGCCTTTTTCTTCAATGACTTGTGGCGAGCGATGAACTCTTTCGCCATGTCGCGGTAGGCGGTGCTGCCCTTGGACGACGGGTCGTAGTGGATGACCGGCCGGCCGAACGAAGGCGATTCGGACACGCGCACATTGCGCGGAATAACGGTCTTGAACACCAGATCGCCGAGCGTCTGGCGGGCATCCGCCTCGACCTGAACGGCAAGGTTGTTGCGGCTGTCGGACATAGTGAGCAAAACGCCCTCGATCCGCAGGCCGGGGTTCGCGGCTTGGCGGACCTGCCGGACGGTGAGGAGAAGCTGCGACAAGCCCTCGAGCGCGTAGAACTCTGCCTGCAGCGGGACGAGGACGCTTTCGGCCGCCACCATCGCGTTCAGGGTCAGCAAGCCGAGCGCGGGGGGGCAGTCGATCAGCACCACGTCGGCTTTCGCCTGCTGAACCGCCTGCTTGAGAAGCTGCGTGCGGCTGCTGCGCGCGGACAGGTCGATATCGGCCGAGGCGAGATCCGCGTTGGCCGGAACGATGGTCAGGCGGTCGATCTGGGTGGGCCGGATCGCATCGGCAATCGTCGTCTCGCCGCTGAGCAGGTCATAGCTGCTGGGGGTGCGGTGCGCGGGGTCTATACCAAGGCCGGTCGAAGCGTTGCCTTGCGGATCAAGGTCGATGAGCAGGACCGTCTTGCCGAGATCGGCCAGCGCCGCGCCAAGGTTGATCGCCGTGGTCGTCTTGCCGACCCCGCCCTTCTGGTTCGCGATTGCGACGATATGCGGGTCAGGCATGGCGGATCGCCGTCAGTTCAAGGATGGCGGCGCCGGGTTGGGTGCGGCTTGCGTGATCGGTCAGGTCGAAGTGCCAGGCTGTCTTCACCGCGTCGACCTCATCCTTCCAGCGTTCGCCCTTCATCAGCCAGGCCGTTCCGCCGGGCGCCAGATGCCGCACGACATATGGCATCAGCTTCGGCATCGGAGCAAGGGCGCGCGCGCTGACGTGGGATGCACCGGCGGGTGGATGCCGTTCGATCCGATCGGTGACGGCGGTTGCGTTTGCAAGGTCGAGCTCGCGGATGCAGGTGCGAAGGAAGGTGGCCTTGCGCGCGTCGGAATCGAGCAGCGTGACCTGCAGGTCCGGCCGGCAGATCGCGACGACGATGCCCGGCAGCCCGCCGCCGGAGCCGATGTCGAGCCAGGTTCCTGTTGACGGCGCAAGGTCAGCAAGCTGAATGCTGTCGTCGATATGGCGGGACCAAAGGTCGCCCAGGGTGGACGGCGCGACGAGGTTGATCGACGGGTTCCAACGGCGCAGCAGATCGGCAAAACCGTGCAACTTTGCTTCACATGAAGCAATCATGCGGTGGCTCGCTTGCCCCGGCGGGTCAGGGCGAGCAGCAATGCGAGTGCGGCCGGAGTCATCCCCTCGATCCGGCTTGCCTGCGCGATCGACACCGGACGATGGCGATCCAGCTTCTGCCGCAGTTCGTTGGAAAGGCCCGACACGGAACCATAGTCGAAGTCGGCCGGGATCGTCGCGGACTCTTCGCGGCGTAGGGCGTCAGCCTCGCGCTGCTGGCGGTCGGTGTACTGGGCGTACAGCGCGTCATTGCGGAGTTGCTGCAAGGTTTGCGCGTCTACTGCCGCTAGGTTAGAGTCCAGCGAGACGACGGTCATCGGGTCGAGATCGGTCAGCGCCAGCAGGCTGAAGAGGCTGCGGCGCTGACCGTCCTGCCGCACCGGGATCGCGACCGCGGCAAGCTCGTTCGGCGACAGGGTGCGCCCCTCTGCCACCTTTCGTGCGGCGTCGTAACGCGCCATCTTGTCCCGATAGACCTGCCATCGCGCATCATCCACCAGGCCGAGATCGCGGCCGAGCGGTGTCAGACGCTGATCGGCATTGTCGGCGCGCATCGACAGCCGGAATTCGGCCCGGGAGGTGAACATCCGATACGGCTCGGTCACGCCGCGCGTCGTCAGGTCGTCGATCATGACTCCGATGTAGCTGGTTGTGCGTGAAAACACGACCGGCGCCTCGCCCGCAGCCAGACGCGCGGCGTTGACGCCGGCAACAAGACCCTGCGCGCCCGCCTCTTCGTAACCGGTCGTCCCGTTGATCTGGCCGGCGAGGAACAGACCGGGCGCGGACTTGACCTGCAAAGCAGAAGTCAGCGCGCGGGGATCGACAAAGTCGTATTCGACGGCATAGCCCGGCTGCAGGATGACGGCGTTCTCAAGCCCCTTCATCGTGCGGACATAGGCCAATTGCACATCCTCGGGCAGCGAGGTCGAGATCCCGTTGGGATAGACCACGTCGCTGTCCCAGCCCTCTGGCTCAAGAAACACCTGGTGCCCGTCCTTATCCGCGAAGCGGACGACCTTGTCCTCGATCGACGGGCAGTAGCGGGGGCCGACGCCGTCGATGTGGCCGCCATACATCGCCGAGCGGGACAGATTGTCCCGGATGATGCGGTGCGTCCGGTCGTTGGTGTGGGTGATCGCGCAACTGATCTGCGGCGCTTCCACGCGGCTGTTCAGATAGGAAAACAGCACCGGATCGTCGTCGCCAGGCTGATGGTCGAGCGCGTCCCAGTCGATGCTGGCCCGCGACAGCCGGGGCGGGGTGCCCGTCTTGAGTCGCCCCATCAGCAGCCCAAGGCTCATCAGGTCCGCCGCGAGTCCCTGCGACGCCGGCCCACTCCAGCGACCGGCCGGGCGGCTCACATCGCCCAGGTGGATCACGCCGTTCAGAAAGGTGCCCGAAGTGATGACGACAGCGCGCGCCGCCAGCACCGTGCCGTCCGCCAGCGCGACCCCGGTGACCGCAGCGCCGTCGCGCAGCAGCGCCGAGACCTCACCCAGCACGACGTCCAAGCCCGGCTGGGCCTCCACAAGGCGCTGCGCCGCTGCACGGTAGAGCGTGCGGTCCGCCTGCGCCCTTGGGCCCTGAACGGCCGGGCCCTTTCGCCGGTTCAGCAGGCGAAACTGTATCCCCGCCGCGTCGACGGCCAGTCCCATCAGGCCGCCGAGCGCGTCGATCTCTCGCACCAGATGCCCCTTGCCAAGGCCGCCGATCGCCGGATTGCACGACATCGTGCCGATGTCATCCGCCCGCATCGTCACCAGCGCGGTGGCACGACCCATCCGCGCGGCAGCCGCGGCGGCTTCCACCCCGGCGTGACCGCCACCGACGACGATGACGTCATAGCTTTGCTTCACGTGAAACTACTTCCCGATGCAGAACGACGAAAACACTTCGTCTAGATAGTCCTCGACGCCCACTTCGCCAACCACCTCGCGCAGCGCGCGCGTGGTCATGGCGATGGCGTCGGCGATGATCTCGGGTGGCGTCGCAAGCGTCAACTCGAGCACCGCGCGCGCCTGTCGAAGCGCGTCTGCCTGGCGTTGCCGCGATACGATCCCGGCAGGCGCGGCACGATCGCGCAAGGTGTCGTACACCCGGTCGAGCAGGGCGGCCACGCCCTCACCAGACCGCGCGGACACATCGCCCGTCCTCAAATCGGCCTTGGACCTGACGACCAGATCACCATCGCGCAGCAGCGCATCGACGGCGCTTCCTTCGTCGGACAGGTGGATGCGCAGGTCGGCGGCGGCGGCCCGTTCGCTCGCCCGTGCGACGCCCATCCGCTCGACGACATCTTCGGTTTCCCGCAGGCCGGCCGTGTCCAGGAACGTCACCGACAGGCCGCGCAGGTCCGCGCGCAGTTCGATCACGTCGCGCGTCGTGCCCGCGATCTCGGTCACAAGCGCCACGTCCCGCCGCGCTATGGCATTCAAAAGAGACGATTTTCCAGCATTCGGCGGCCCGATCAACGCCACCTCGAACCCCACCCGCATGCGCTCGGCCGCCGGAAATCCGTCGAGCTGCTCGTCGATCCGGGCCCGCACCGTCCGCAGGCTCTCGAACACCTCGGCCGGCACCGCGTCCGGCACATCCTCGTCGGCAAAGTCGATCGACGCCGCCACAAGCGCGCCCGCCCGCACCAGCAGCGCGCGCAGGCTTGCGGCCCAGTCGTGCAGCGCCCCGTCCGCCACCTGCATCGCGAGTCGATGCTGTGACTCGGTCTCGGCCGCCAGCAGATCCGACAGCGCCTCCGCCTCGGACAGGTCGAGCTTGCCGTTCAGAAAACCGCGCTGCGTGAACTCACCCGGCAGCGCGAGGCGCGACCCGCGGGCAAGCAGCGCCGCTTGCAGCAACCGCGACACGATCGGCGCGCCGTGCAGGTGAAACTCAACCACGTCCTCGCCGGTGAAGCTCGCCCCGGCGTTGAACCGGACGACGAGCGCGCGGTCGATCAGTCGGTCGCCGTCACGCAGCGCCCGAAGATAGCTGAACCGCGCCGCGGGCAGGGCCCCCGCCAGATCCTCGGCAACAACCCTCGCCCGGTCCCCGCTTACGCGAACGACCGTGATGCCGCCTCGTCCGGGCGGAGTCGATTCGGCGTGGATCGTGTCCACATCATCCTCGCGCGACGACGGCTCAGGCGTTCATGGAATCGAAGAACTCGGCGTTGTTCTTCGTCTGCTTGAGCTTGGAGATCAGGAACTCGATCGCGTCGGTCGTGCCCATCGGGTTCAGGATGCGGCGCAGCAGATACGTCTTTTGCATGTCCTTCTGATCCACCAGCAGCTCTTCCTTGCGGGTGCCCGACTTGAGGATGTCGATCGCCGGGAACACGCGCTTGTCGGCCACCTTGCGGTCCAGGATGATCTCGCTGTTGCCGGTGCCCTTGAATTCCTCGAAGATCACCTCGTCCATGCGCGATCCGGTGTCGATCAGCGCGGTGGCGATGATGGTCAGCGATCCGCCTTCCTCAATGTTGCGCGCGGCGCCGAAGAACCGCTTGGGGCGTTGCAGCGCGTTCGCATCGACGCCGCCGGTCAGGACCTTGCCCGACGACGGAACGACGGTGTTGAACGCCCGGCCAAGGCGGGTGATCGAATCGAGCAGGATGACCACGTCGCGCTTGTGCTCGACCAGGCGCTTGGCCTTTTCGATTACCATCTCGGACACGGCCACGTGGCGCGTCGCCGGTTCGTCAAAGGTGGACGACACGACCTCACCCTTGACCGAACGCTGCATGTCGGTGACTTCCTCGGGCCGCTCGTCGATCAGCAGGACGATCAGATAGCATTCCGGGTGATTGCGGGCGATTGAATGCGCAATGTTCTGAAGCAAGACGGTTTTCCCGGTCCGCGGCGGCGCCACGATCAGGCTGCGCTGGCCCTTGCCGATCGGCGAGACCAGGTCGATGATCCGGGCCGAGCGGTCCTTGGCGGTCGGATCCTCGAACTCCATCTTCAGCCGCTCGTCGGGATAAAGCGGCGTCAGGTTATCGAACGCAACCTTGTGGCGCGCCTTTTCCGGGCTTTCAAAGTTGATCTTTTCGACCCGCGTCAGCGCAAAGTAACGCTCGTTCTCGCCCGGTCCCCGGATCACGCCCTCGACCGTGTCGCCCGTCCGCAGGCTGTGCTGGCGGATCATGTCGGGGCTGACATAGATGTCATCGGGGCCGGGCAGATAGTTCGCCTCGGTCGAGCGCAGGAACCCGAACCCGTCCTGCACGACCTCCAGCACGCCGTCGCCGCCGATCTCGATCCCTTCCTCGGCATGCTCTTTCAGCAGCGAGAACATCATCTCGCCCTTCCGCATCGTCGAGGCGTTCTCGATTTCCCATTCCTCGGCCATGGCCAGCAGGTCCGCGGGGGTCTTCGCCTTCAGGTCGGACAGGTTCAGCCGCTCGTCGCTCATCAAGGTCACCGATAGGGGCCAGACGACCCGCGAAACGGGTGCAAGGTCGGACCACAGAATTGTTCATGAAGATACACCGCCGGACGGCGGGTCAAGCGCACATAGCTTCCTAAGGATAGAAAGTCAAACGCGCCTAGAACTTCACGATCACCGACAGGACGATCACGACCATCAGCAGCGTCGGCAGCTCGTTCATTAGCCGGTATGTCCGTCCGCTGAGGGGGGCGGGCTGCGTCGCCATGATTTTGCGCTGCGCGGCAAGCCAGTGATGGAACCACGTCATCGCCAGCACGGACGCGGCCTTGGTCCAGGGCCAGACCATCGACCAGTCGATGACGCCCGGCGTAAAGACAAGCGCGAGCCCTGCAACCCACGTCGCGATCATCGCGGGGTTCATGATGAGCCGCAGAAGCTTGGCTTCCATGATCCTGAACGAGGCGACCGGTTCCTCTCCAACCTGCGCGCGCTCGGCGTGATAGACGAGCAGCCGCGGCAGGTAGAACAGCCCGGCAAGCCAGGACACGACCGCCATCACGTGGACGGCTTTGATCCACGGGTAGGCCGCACTCAGGATATCGGACACGCAACTCTCCTTCTCGAGTCATCTTAAAAGAAAGATTCAAGGAAAAGGGAAGATGATGTTGTTAGGGCTGTGGACGACTGAATCAGACGCGGTCTTGGGGTTTTTCCACAATATTGTCACGATGTGAAAAATTGAGAGTAAAGCGAGATGCTTCACGTGAAAAATTTCTCTCTTCAATGAGATAGACTTAGAGGCTGCCTGTGCAGAACTCAAACCTTCCCACCTATTCTTCCCAGTTCTCAGAACTTATCCCCCTGTGCAGAACCGTCCCCGTCACTGCCCCGATCCCCGGCGAAAAATCGCGATCGCCCAGCCACGACCCGTTGTCCCGAAGCCGCACTCCGCGTTTTCCACAAACCTGTCGACAGGTCGCGCTTGCCCCGTCCTGAAGCCCGGGGTCATGATCGGCGAAAGAACCCTCCCGCCTGCCCATGCACGATCCAGACACGTTCCAACCCCCCGATGCGATCCCCCTGGCCGGGGTGATCGGCTGGCCGGTCGCGCATTCGCGCTCACCTGCGCTGCACAGCCATTGGCTGCGCCGCTACGGCATCGCGGGCGCCTATGTCCCGCTCGCCGTCCTGCCCGAACATCTGGGCCAGGTGCTGCACACGCTGCCCAAGGCGGGGTTCGTGGGCGTGAACGTCACCATTCCGCACAAGGAAGCCGTGCTTGCACTTGCCGACATCGTCACCGACCGCGCGGCGCTGATCGGGGCCGCGAACACGCTGATCTTCCGCCCCGACGGGCGGCTCCACGCCGACAACACCGACGGCTACGGCTTCATGGCGAACCTGCGCCAGCACGCCCCCGACTGGGTGCCCGAACAGTGCCCGTCGGCGGTGATCGGCGCGGGCGGCGCGGCGCGGGCCGTGGTCGCCGCCCTGCTCGAGGCGCATGTGCCCGAAATCCGCATCGCCAACCGCACCCGGCTGCGCGCCGACCAGCTGCGGGCCGAGTTCGGCGCGCGGATCGTCGTTTACGAATGGGCGCAGGCGGGCAACATGCTCGACGGCGCGGCGACGGTCGTGAACGCGACCTCGATGGGGATGACCGGTCGGCCGCCGCTGCGGATCCCGCTCGACGCGCTGGGGACGGACGCGCTTGTCACCGATCTGGTCTACAACCCGCTCGAAACGACGTTCCTGGCCGAAGCGCGGGCGCGGGGCTGCCGGACCGTGGACGGGCTCGGCATGCTGCTGCACCAGGCCGCGCCGGGGTTCGAGCGCTGGTTCGGGCACCGCCCCGAGGTTGACGACGACCTGCGCCGGGCCGCGCTTGCATGACCTTTTCGCTGGGCCTCACCGGCGGGATCGGCATGGGCAAGTCGACGGCCGCCGCGATGTTCGCCGAGCGCGGGCACCCCGTGTGGGATGCGGACGCCGCCGTCCACCGTCTCTACGCGCCGGGCGGCGCTGCGGTCGCGCCAGTGGGCCAGGTTTTCCCCGAAGCAGTCGTCCGTGGGGCGGTTGACCGCACCATCCTCAAGGCCGCGCTGACGGCCGACCCCGCGCGCCTCGCCACGCTCGAAGCGATCGTCCATCCGCTGGTCGCCGCCGACCGCATGGCCTTCGTGCGGGGCCACGCCGCCGCGCCCATCGTCGTTCTCGACATCCCGCTGCTCTTCGAAACCGGGGCTGAGGCGCAGATGGACGGCGTCGCGGTCGTCAGCACCGACGAACATATCCGACGCGCCCGCGTCCTCGCCCGGCCCGGCATGACGGAACAGACGCTCGACCTGGTCCTGTCGCGCCAGCTACCCGACGACCAGCGTCGCGCCCGCGCCGACTGGATCATCCCGTCCCACAGCCTTGACGCGGCGGCTGCGGCGGTAGATGCCATCTGCTCGGAAATCCTCAGCCAGCGGCCGCACGCATGATCCGCGAAATCGTCTTCGACACCGAAACGACGGGCTTCGACCCCGCGACCGGCGACCGCGTGGTGGAAATCGGCGCGATCGAGCTTATCAACCACCTGCCGACGAAGAACCATTTCCACGTCTACCTGAACCCCGACCGCGCGATGCCGGCCGAGGCGCTGGCGGTCCATGGCCTCGGCGACGATTTCCTGCGCGACAAGCCCCGGTTCGCCGAGGTCGCCGACCGTTTCCTCGACTTCATCGGCCCCGACGCGCGGTTGATCGCGCATAATGCCGACTTCGACATCCGCTTCCTGAATGCCGAGCTGCGCCTGGCGAAACGACCCGAGCTGCGACCGGGTCGCGCGCTCGACACCGCCGCGATGGCCCGGCAGAAGTTTCCGGGCGCGCCCGCCTCGCTCGACGCGCTGTGCCGCCGCTTCGGGGTGGACAACTCGGGCCGCGACCTGCACGGTGCGCTTCTGGACAGCGAGCTGCTGGCAGCGGTCTATCTGGAACTGATCGGCGGCCGGCAGCCCGACCTGGTGCTGGATGCACCCGCGGTGCAGGCCCAAGACGGCGTCGTGCTGGTCATGGCCCCCCGCCGCGCCCGACCCGTGCCCCTGCCGCCGCGCCTGACCACGGCCGAGGTGGCGGCCCACGCCGCGTTCGTCGCGCGAATGGGCGACAAGGCCCTGTGGCTGCGCTATACCGCAGCGTCCGGCTGAGCATCGGTTGCGTAAGGCCCCCGGACAGGCGATGCTGCCGCAAGAACGGATGTGAGCCGTCATGATCGAGCGGATCAAGGAAATATGGCTCTTCGTCAGCGCCCTGTTCGAGCGCATGGACAAGATCCACATGAGCCTGATCGCCGCCGGCGTCGCCTTCTATGCGATGTTCGCGGTGTTTCCAGGCATTGCCGCGATCATCGCGCTATGGGGACTGTGGTTCGACCCCACCATCATCACCCAATACTACAAGGTGCTGGATGAGTTCCTGCCGCCCGGCGCCGCGCAGATCCTGCACGCGCAGGTCGATGCGCTGACATCTGGCGGGCGCACGCAGCTTGGCTGGGCGTCCGCGATCTCGTTCCTGATCGCCACCATCGCGGCGCGGGCGGGGGTGGACGCGCTCGTCCGCGGGCTCAATGCGGCCTACGGGGTGCGGTCGCACCCGACCATCTTCGGCTTCATCCTCGCCTATATACTCACGCTCGCCATCGTCGGCGTGGTGCTGATGGGGCTTGCGACCATCGTGATCGTGCCGCTGGCGCTGAACTTCCTCGACGTCAGCTACATGCGAAGCTGGCTCATCGGTGCGGCGCCCTGGGGGGCGATGTTCCTGATCGTCGTGATCGGGATCGGCATCATCTATCGCTACGGCCCGAATGTGCAGACGCCACGCACGCCGATCTTCACCTGGGGCGCGCTGTTCGCGGCCTTCGCCTGGGCGGCGGCGTCCTATGCGTTCTCGGCCTATCTGGGAAGCTTCAACAGCTACAACCGCATCTATGGGTCGATCGGCGCGGTCGTGGCGCTGCTCATGTGGTTCTATCTGGCGGGGTTTTCCATCATGCTGGGCGCGCTCATCAACGTCGAACTGGCGCGCCGCCGCCGGGTGGTCGCCGCGCGCCGGGCGCGCGCGCTGGTCAACAAGCCCAGCCCCACGCAGGGCTGAGGCGAAAGGCGTCAGTGACGGGCGCCGCGCCGTGCGGCGGATGTCAGAACGACCTGCCGCGTCCCTTCGTCGGCCGGGGCGGCCACGTTTTCCTGCATCTGGAACACCAGCCGCATCCGGTAGCGGCCGTCCACGACCTCGGTCGAGACGTCGCCGTAAAGCTGCAGCGCGAATGCCTCGATCAGCTGCCCGCCAAGGCCCGACCCCGACCCCGCAGCGGGCGTCCGGGTCTGCGGGCCCAGCGTGTTCTCGACCACCAGTTCGGCCGTGCCCGACCGATGACGCGACAGCGCGACGCAGACGCCGTAACGCCCGTCCGCCGCCGGCTCGGCGTATTTCAGCGCGTTGGTGAACGCCTCGGTCGTCAGCAGCGTCAGCGGCACCGCCTGGTCGGGCAGCAGCGTCACGCGGTCCAGATGCGTCTCGACCTTCAGGCGCGAACGCGGCCCGATCGACGCCAGCACCATCTGGTTGATGATGTCCGAGATCAGCCGGTCCGCCTCGACCGAATCCAGATGCTCGGCCTGATAAAGGTTGCGGTAAATCGTGGCGAGCGACGCGACCCGGTCCTGCACCGACCGCAGGACCTTTTGCGCGTCGCTGTCGCTGACCACCCGGCTCTGCATGTTGATGATCGACGCGATCAGCTGCAGGTTGTTCTTGACCCGGTGATGAACCTCTTTCAGCAGCACCGTCTTTTCGTTGACCGACGCTTCCATCGCCGCCTCGTCGCGGATCAGGATGCGCGCCATGTCGTGGAAGGTGCGGCTCACATCCGCGATCTCGGCCGGCGCCTCGTCCAGCACCGGGGGCGGCGCGCGGCGGTCGCCTATGGCGAAGCGGCGCATCTGGCCGCGAAGCTCTCGGATGTGGCGCAGCACCAGCCGGAACACGGCGAAATAGGCGACCGCCAGCGACACGGCCCACAGCGCCAGCGGGAACAGGACGCCGGTGAACCGCGACAGCGCGATGTTGCCCACCCCGGCGTATCGCGGGTTCCAGCTTCCCAGCGCATAGACGAGGTCGGGCACAACAGGAACGACCGTGAACAGCCGCCGCTCGCCGGATTTCGACACCTCGCGAAAGGTCGTGTCGGTCCGCTTCATCAGCGCGTCGAGCGAGGCGGTCACCGGCAGCATGTCGTCCACCGCGCCGCCCGGCAGATCGGTCGAGATCACCTGCCCGCGGTTCGTGAACGTCACGATCATCGCCGATGAGCTGGTCGCCGGATCGTGGGTGGACCGCATCAGCGCTTGCGACACCGAGGTCGCGACATAGCCGATCAGTTCGTTGTTGCTCACCAGCGGCTGCGACACGACCACCACCGGGACGCCAGAGATCGCGCCCGAGTCCGTCGCGGTGATCGTGATGCCGGGATTGTCGAGGAACGCGCGGTAGTGCGGCGAGTCCCGCACGTCGTGGACGATGCCGTCGTCGCGCGACGTGCAGTCCACCATCCCGTTAAGCGGCGTGAACCCTGCATAGACGAAGCTGGCGCTGTTCTCGACGAAGGTCCGCATCATCCGCGAACATGCACCCGGATCGTTCAGCGTTTCCAGCACCGCCGGTCCCAGCGCGTCGGCCGAACCAATCGCGCTTTGCAGCAACGCCCGCTCGCCTGCCGCTGCCGACGAGGTCCGGCCCATCAGCGCCAGTTCGGCCGCCTG
>NZ_VJYZ01000009.1 GCF_007018965.1 Paracoccus marinus | reverse complement strand
TCGGCCTGTTCCCGTTTCCCATAGAACACCTCCTGGTTCCTCAGTTGGTGCTCTCCACATTTTCCGGGCAAGTCCAGACAGGTCCGGCTTCTTCGACGGCGACGATGCGCAGGACCTCTATACCCTGCGCCCGGTCGAACTGGCCGGACCGGGCTTCGCCTTCGATGCCGCCTACGATCCACTGATCGACAAGGTGCTGATCATCGAGGCGGCGGCCGACCTGATGGCGCCCGGCAAGAAGGGGTATCCCCGGGTGGTGCGCACGCTGCGCTCGCGGGACCTCGGCGGTGATGCGCTCCAGCATTTCGGCAGCACACCGGTGTCGTTCGGCGGCGCCTGGCGGCTGGGCGAGCTCGTGTTCCGGATCCTGTTCAAGGGCGACGGCAAGCGCCAGCCGCAGGTCACGGTCAAGTTGCGGCCACCGGGTGTCGTGCAGTTCCGCCGCACCCAGCATGAGGCGCGGGTGATGAAACTGATCGAACGGAACGGGCTGATGAATGACCGAGACGATTTTGAGGTTGTTGACGCGGCTGAGTGAGGCTGGCGACGACGCAATCCTGCCCGGCGAGCTTGCCGCGCCGTTCTTCGGTCCGGGCTTTGACCGGCTGATGGCGAAACGTGTCCTCGTCGAACAGGCACCGCTCTCCGATTGGGATGTCTGCGACGCCTGCGAATGCGGACTGCCCTGTCGTCCGATCCGGAGAGCGGGCGATGGATATCGTGCTGAATGTCCGCTCGACCGCCGACACGACGTCGATCTCACCGAGGACGATTTGCGCGAATTCCGCATGGGTGCTGCGGCATTGGCATCCGTAATCGGCGCGGCGGCAGGGTTCAGCGCGACCCCGAAACTGGCGGCGGAGAAGGTCTGGCGGCTCGGCGACACGCCATCGGGTCGGGCGGTGTTTCTTGCGCTGGAGTCTGCAGCCATGACCGGCGACGGCATCATCGCATCTTTGCGCCAAGCCGCGCAGGGTTCGGACATCACGATCCTCGCACCGGCGTTGCCAGCGGAGACTGCCCGGCGACATCAGGATGCGGGCTTTCATCTCATCGAAACCCTTGAGGTGCTGACGCCCGCCACAAATGGCCTCGGCGGCACAATCGACGTCGCGGCTCTGGCGCCGGTCCCGCTGGCGCCCGTGCTTCGCGTGCGAAGGGCAACGGCCGAGGTTCAATGGGATGGTCGCTCCGTCATCCTGTCGCGTCAGATTTTCCCCGTGTTCGAGCGTCTGCTGGAAAAGGCGCAGTCGCGCGACCAGGTCGCCTCCGGATCCCATGTCGAAGGCACGACTGCGCGCGAGGCCAAGGATCTGATCCGCGAGCTGCGCGACGCGTTCAAGGCTGCGGGGTTCAGCGATGCCGAGAGCAAGGTCATGATCGAGACGGTACGCAACCGTGGCTATCGGCTTGGCGTCCCTGCGACGGAGATTTTGGTCGACGGCTGGTAGGGGCGCTTCGGTCTCTCTCCCCTCACCACGAGTTGTGGGCTGACCCGCGCCTGCTATGCTTCGATCAACTGATGACCTGCAAGTCGCGTGAGGGGATAATTGAATTGGAAATCGAATTTCTGACGGGGAACGACGTAGAGAGTGCCATCCAGGGCCTTCTGGCCGAATATGACGAGCTTCATTGGGCAGTTGCTTGGGGCACATCCACCTCCCTCGCCCGAAAAATGCTATCCCATTCAGCAAAAATCAGAGCCGTGACATTCGGCCTCGCGTTCGCTCAGACCGATCCAGACCTTGTAGACTCTTTCATCGGGGTCGACGGATGCTACGTCGTCACGAAATTTCCTGGTGGGACGTTCCACCCAAAGGTCTACGCGTTCCGTTCTGGGAAACGGGCTGCTGCTGTAATCGGGAGCGCTAACTTCACTCGCGGCGGGCTGGGCAAGAACCATGAAGCCAGCGTCCTTGTTAAGGGTTCCGTCAGCGACAAGGTGCTCGCTGATACCCTTTCCTTCGCCGCGCGAAGTGCCTCAATCGGTGAGCGCGTGACGAAAGAACTTGCGGCGCGATACCGTCTCGGATGCAAACTCGCCGCAAGGAGACCAGGTCCGCCTCGCGATCCGCTGGCAGGGGTGCTGCCGGCAAGCGTGAAGAGCCTATCGTCCCCCTTGGTCGGTATGGATTGGGATCAGTATGTCCGCGCCGTGCGAGGTTCCGCTCACCACGACGTTGATGAAAGTCTGGACATGCTCCGAACTGCGCAGGGTTGGCTATCGGCCGTGCCTTCGTTCCACGACCTAACAACGCCACAAAGGAAAGCAATTGCAGGTGCAATAGGGGTGCAAGAAAAGGCCGGTGACGAATCGCTTGATAGAGATTGGGGTTGGTTTGGTTCAATGCGTGGCGCGGGAGACTTCAAGAATCGCGTTGCAGAAAACGACCGATTTTTAGCTCGCGCCGTTGACAGCATTCCTCAGAAGGGAGAGGTCACAAGAGAGCATTTCGACCGATTTGCCCGCCTTTTCGTCAAGGCGTTTGCCAATTCGAGCAGGGTTGGGGGCGTCGCGACGGCGTCACGCCTGCTTGCCATGAAACGCCCCGACGTATTCCTATGCATCTCCAATCCCAATATTGTAGCCGCGGCGAATGGGATGGGTTTCGCCAAGTCGACTCTCAACCTCGAAAATTACTGGGACCGAGTCGTGGAAGTGATCCGCGCATCGGAGTGGTACAACATCGACAAGCCCGAAACTCGCGATGGACAGCTTTGGGAGTGTCGGGCCGCAATGCTCGACGCCATTTATTACCACCCGGGGTAGGCTGAACGCAAAACCCGCCCGAAAATAAGCACAAGGGTTGAGTGAAGCGCCCAACTCATCGCCTCGGGCAAAGGGCCAGGCCCACCAAACCCCCACCTCATTCCCACCCCGTTCCCACCTGCGCGCCGACCGCATCCGGCACCTTGGGCTCATCAGAAACGATGACCAAGGCGCACAGCGATGCAGATCGAACTCTCCCCCGACGACATTGAAACCATCATCCACGAAGCCGATGCGGCGGCGCAACGGCTGCGGCGCAAGCTGAGCATGCCGGTCTGCGAGCGCGAGGATCTGGGCCAGGACCTCCTGGTCGATCTGCTGCGCCGCTTGCCCGCCTACGATCCCTCCCGCGGCAGCATTGGCGCCTTCGCCAACATCGTGCTTCGCAACCAGTCCTCGCGGATCGCGATGCGCCATCACCGCCAGCGCCGTGCGCAGGGTGGGTCGCTGCTCTCGCTCGAGGTGCCGCTGGCCGGTACCCGCGAGCCGGTCGGCGACACGCTGACCGAGGACGACGGGCTTGCCGCCTGGCACGGCCAGACCTGCTGCGCCGCGGCCGTCACCGAACTCCACCACGCCCTGCAGGTCGCCCTCGCGCGGCTCCCGGTCGAGGATCGCCGGTTCTGCGCGGCGCTTGCGCATCGCCCAGTCTCCGCGCTCGCGGCCGAGGGCTTCGGCAGCCGGTCCGCGCTCTACCGCCGCCTCGCCGATCTCCGCCACGTCCTCACCGCCCACGGTCTCGGTCCCGCCTGGGACGATCTCGCGGCGGCCTGAGTAGAGGCGAAAGGAGGAGATCATGTTCATGGGCACCACCCCCTTTATCACGGTCCGCGCCCGCCGACCGCTCACCGAGATCGAGTTCTGCGCCTGGGTGGCGCAGGCCGTGCCGGGCGACCGGCTCGAATACCATCGCGGCTTTCTGGTTCTCGACATCTTCCCGATGTTCGCCCGGCTCCCGGATCAGCAGCGCGCGGAATTGGCCCGACTCGGGTCGCGCGCCTTCTGGGCCGCCGAGCAGGGCCTCGTGCACCTGGTGCAGGAGCGCACGGGCCCCGACCAGTTCGCCTACATCGCCGTCGCCCGCCCCAAGCCGAAGGCCGCGGCGGTCTCACTGTCCGCGCTGCTGCTCGCCGAGCAGGAGGCCGCGTGATGACCGCCTTCCGATCCCTTTTTGCCGATCATGGAGACCCTTACATGCCGTTCCCCGCGAACACCCCCACCGTCGACGACCTGCCGGGCCTCGGCCTGCAGGACATCGCCCAGCTGCCTGTCGAACTGCTGGCCATCCTGCAGCGCGACGTCGATGCGCGCATCAAGCGGGACAAGGCCGCGAAGGCGCGCCTCGATGGGGCGCTGAGCGTCCGCTACGCCACCCGCGCCGCCGAGGAACGGCAGGCGGCGGGCAAGGACACCGGCACGATCCGCTTCGACGATGGTGATTTCACCGTGGTCACCGATCTGCCGAAACGGGTCGACTGGGATCAGGATCGCCTCGCCGCCATGGTCGAGCGCATCCGCGCCGCCGGGGACGATCCCGCCCAGTATGTCGACATCGCCTTCAAGGTGCCCGAGCGCAAATACGCCGCCTGGCCCGACGCCATCCGCGCCGGTTTCGAGCCCGCGCGCACCGTCCGGCCCGGCACGCTGAAGATCGAGATCGTCCCGCAGGGGGGCGATCAATGAGCCTCACCATCGTTAGCGCCGACAAGCGGCTGGCCGAGTCCCGCGGCATCAAGGGCTGCATCTGCGGCAAGTCGGGCGTCGGAAAGACCTCGCTGCTCCGGACGCTGAAGGCGCCCACGATGCTGTTCATGGATCTCGAGGCGGGCGATATCGTCCCGCAGGGGGGCGATCGATGAGCCTCCCCATCATCAGCGCCGACCAGCGGCTGGCCGAGCCCCGCGGCGTCAAGGGCTGCATCTTCGGCAAGTCGGGCATCGGGAAAACATCGCTGCTCTGGACGCTGAACGCGTCGACGACCCTCTTCATGGATCTCGAGGCGGGCGATCTCGCCATCGAGGGCTGGGCGGGTGACAGCATCCGGCCGCGTACCTGGACGGAATGCCGGGACTTCGCGGTGTTCATCGGCGGGCCGAACCCGGCGCTGCGCGACGAGCAGCCCTACAGCTCGGCGCATTACAAGGCGGTCTGCGACCGTTTCGGCGATCCGGCCGCGCTGGACCGCTACGACACCATCTTCGTGGACTCGATCACCGTGGCGGGGCGGCTGTGCTTCGGCTGGTGCAAGGGCCAGCCCGAGGCGTTGTCGGAAAAGACCGGCAAGCCGGATGTGCGCGGGGCCTACGGGCTCCATGGCCGCGAGATGATCGGCTGGCTCACCCATCTGCAGCACACGCGGGCGAAGAACGTCTGGTTCGTCGGAATCCTCGACGAGAAGCTCGACGACTTCAATCGCAAGGTGTTCCAGCCGCAGATCGACGGCTCGAAGACCGGGCTCGAACTGCCGGGGATCGTCGACGAGGTGATCACCATGGCGGAGCTTAAGGCCGACGGTGGCGATCCTTATCGCGCCTTCGTCTGCCAGACGATCAACCCCTGGGGCTACCCGGCCAAGGACCGTTCCGGCCGCCTGGATCAGGTCGAGGAGCCACATCTCGGCCGCCTGATGACCAAGATCCGCGCCGCCATCGCGCCAGCGCCCAAGCGCCTGACCTACACCCCGCCACCCGCCGAGCCGGCGGCTGACGCCCAATCCCAACCGCAATCCTGATCAGACAAGGAGGTTCCCCATGGGTTCCTGGAGCGATTTCAACGACGCGCAGAGCAACACCAACCTGATCCCCAAGGGCACGCTCGCCAAGGTGCGGCTGACGATCCGCCCCGGCGGCTTCGACGACCCGTCGCAAGGCTGGACCGGGGGCTATGCCACCCGTGGCTCGACCGGCGCGGTGTATATCAACGGCGAGTTCACGGTGACCGAGGGTCCGTACGCCCGGCGCAAGATCTTCACCCTGATCGGGCTCTACAGCCCGAAGGGACCGGACTGGGCCAACATGGGCCGCAGCCTAGTGCGCGGCATGCTGAACTCGGCCCGCGGGATTTCCGACAAGGACCAGTCGCCGCAGGCGCAGGCGGCACGGCGCATCAGCGGCTTTGCCGATCTCGACGGGATCGAGTTCGTCGCGCGGATCGACATCGGGACCGACACCAGCGGCGACGACAAGAACGAGATCCGCAGCGCGGTCACGCCCGATCATCGCGACTATGCGCAGGTCATGGGGTTGGCGGCGACACAGGGTTACCAGCCGTCCGCTCACCCCGCGCCGCAGCAGGCGCCGGTCCAGCAGCCCGCGGCCGCGCCGGTGCCCGGCCGTCCTGCCTGGGCGCAGTGAGGGCGCATGATGCTGCTCCGTCCTCGCCAGAAACTCTTCGTGGAGCGCAGCCTCGCTGCGCTCTCGACCCGCGACAACACGCTGGGCGTGGCGCCCACCGGTGCGGGAAAGACGATCATGCTCTCGGCGGTCACTGGCGAGATGATCGCTGATGGTGCCAAGGCCTGCGTGCTCGCCCACCGCGACGAGCTGACCAGCCAGAACCAGGCGAAGTTCGCGCGGATCAATCCCGGCACGGACACATCCGTCGTCGAAGCCACGACGAAATCCTGGGACGGCCAGGTCACCTTCGCCATGGCGCCGACGCTGGCGCGGGCCGCCAACCTGCAGGCCATGCCGAAGCTCGATCTGCTGGTGATCGACGAGGCGCATCACGCGGTGGCCGAGAGCTATCGTCGGATCATCGACCGGGTGCGCGACGCCAATCCCGACGCGCGCATCTTCGGCGTCACGGCGACGCCGAACCGGGGCGACAGGAAGGGGCTGCGCGAGGTCTTCGACAACGTCGCCGACCAGGTCCGGTTGGGCGAGCTGATCGCGTCCGGTCACCTCGTGCCGCCGCGCACCTTCGTCATCGATGTCGGCGTGCAGGACGAGCTGCGCGCGGTCCGGAAGACCATGTCGGACTTCGACATGGCGGAGGTGGCGGGCATCATGGACCGCACGCCGGTCACGGACGAAGTGATCCGCCACTGGAGGGAGAAGGCGGGCGATCGCCAGACCGTCGTCTTCTGCTCGACCGTCGCCCATGCCGAGCATGTCACGGAGGCGTTCCGCGAGGCCGGCGTCCCTGCCGCGCTCATCACCGGCACGCTCGAGGCGGGGGAGCGCAAGGCAATCCTCGACGCCTATTCCGCCGGACGCATCCGCGTCATCGTCAACGTCGCGGTGCTGACCGAGGGCTGGGACCATCCGCCCACCTCCTGCGTCGTGCTGCTGCGGCCCAGCTCCTACAAGTCCACGATGATCCAGATGGTCGGGCGCGGTCTGCGCATCGTCGATCCGGCCGAGCATCCCGGCGTGGTCAAGACCGACTGCATCGTACTGGATTTCGGGACGTCGAGCCTGATCCACGGCACGCTGGAGCAGGACGTCGATCTCGACGGCCACACGCCCACCGGCGAGGCGCCGACGAAGACCTGCCCGACCTGCGCCGCCGACATTCCGCTTGGCTCCCGCGAATGCCCACTCTGCGGCGAACTGCTGGTCGAGTCTGCGGACGAGGCCCGCAGCCAGGAGGCCGGGACCGGCAGCCTTTCCGGGTTCGTCATGTCCGAGATCGACCTCTTGACGCGGTCGAGTTTCGCCTGGGAAGACCTCTTCGGCGACGATGCCGCGCTCATCGCCAGCGGCTTCAGCGCCTGGGGCGGCGTATTCTTCCTCGACGGCCGCTGGTACGCCGTGGGCGGCGCCAGGAGACAGCCAACCTGCCTTCTCGGGGTCGGCGATCGGACCGTCTGCCTCGCGCAAGCTGACGACTGGCTGAATACCCATGAGAGCGACGAGAGCGCCTTCAAGTCGAAGCGCTGGTTGATCCAGCCGCCGACCGAGAAACAGCTGCAGTATCTGCCGCCCGAGTGCCGGCACGACTTCGGGCTGACGCGCTATCGCGCCTCGGCGCTGATCTCGTTCCAGTTCAACAAGCGCGACATCCGGCGCCTCGTCACGGCGGCCGAGCCCGAGCGGAGGGCGGCGTGAACCATGTCGCGCAAGTCCCATCCCCGCCCGCAGCGCCTGCGGATCGACCGGGCTTTGATCGCCTCTGGCATCCGCGCCCGGTGCTGTGCGCCGTCTGCGCGTCCCGCACCCGCGGCTTCGGCTGGTCCGATCCCCAGCGGCCGCGCCGTTCGACAGGGGAACGGTCCCCCGGACCGTTTCCCGATCCATCGCGCCGCACCCGCCGCTGGTTCTGCTCCATCAGCTGCCAGGCGGCCTTCAACCGCAAAGCGAAACGAGGACTGAGCATGGTCGATTTCACCGAAGAGGAAACCCAGGCGCTGCCCGCGGTGATGCGGGCGCTCGCGCCTGAGATGGAGCGGATCGGCTGGGACCGCCCGCTGGCCCAGCTGACGCAGAACGACATGCACCGGCTGATCGTGACCACCGTCGAGGCGTTCCGCGCCGAGATGGCCGAGATCGCCAGCCAGTCGGCGATCCCGTTCTGATGCTGGATTTCAACCCGCGCCCGTCCATGGCCGAGCGGATCAACGCGCTGGTCGACGCGGCGCTCATCGCCGAGCGGGAGGCCACGCCGCCCCGGACCTATCTCGGCGCCTCCCGTCTGGGCCATGCCTGCGAGCGCGCGCTGCAATTCGAGTTCGCAGGCGCGCCGAAGGATGAGGGCCAGGACTTCTCCGGCCGGTCGCTCAGGATCTTCGCGATCGGGCACGAGCTCGAGGATCTCGCCATCCGCTGGCTGCGGGCGGCGGGGCTCAACCTCTACACCCGCAAGGGAAATCGGCCCGATGGGGATCAGTTCGGATTCTCAGTCGCGGGCGGTCGCATCCGTGGCCATGTCGACGGGATCGTGGCCGCAGCCCCGGCCGCGCTCGGTCTGCGCACCCCCGCGCTCTGGGAATGCAAGACCATGAACGCAAAGAACTGGCGGGCCTGCGTCAAGGACGGGGTCACCGTCTCCAAGCCGGTCTATGCCGCCCAGATCGCGATCTACCAGGCCTACATGGAGCCGTCGGTGCCGGGGATCTCAGTGGCACCGGCGCTGTTCACGGCGATCAACAAGGACACGGCCGAGCTGCACCACAAGCTCGTGCCCTTCGACGCTGCGCTGGCGCAGCGCATGTCCGACCGCGCGGTGCGGATCCTGCAGGCCACCGACGCAGGCGAGCTGCTGCCCCGCATCGCCGCCAGCCGCGACTTCTTCGAATGCCGGTTCTGCACCCACGCCGAACGGTGCTGGAGCCTGGCGGCATGACCAACGAGCCCACCGAGCCATCCGATCCCGACCAGGAGCCAGCCATGCGCGACGACGCGACGCCCGATGAGCCCAAGGAAAACATCGTCCATTTCAACCCATGGCGCGACTTCAACGACGCCGCGCCGCAGATCGACGTCTTCGGCGACGAGCCCGACCCCGCGCAGATCGCCCAGTTCATGCAGGTCGTCTTCGGGTACTGCGACGGGCTGATCCCGGTCCGCAGCTTCATCGACAAGGGTCAGGGCATCGATGGCCGCCCGCACAACATCTGGATCGAGGCGGATCGGGCCGCCCCGGAGAAGATGGCCACCTTCGCGACATGGGCCTCGCGCGAGGGGGCGGCGGTCTATGTGATCCCCGGCACCGTCGCCGCGCCCGGTCAGGCCAAGGCCGCCGAAATCCTGCAGATGCAGACCGTGGTGGTCGATCTCGACACCGGTGACATCGCCGCCAGGCGCGCGCATCTGGAACGCCACCTCGGCGCGCCCAGCATGGTGGTGGAGAGCGGCGGCGTCACGGCCGAGGGGCAGCGCAAGTGCCACGTCTGGTGGGCGCTGACGGAACCCGCCGAGGGTGACGACATAGCCCGCGTGACGCGTCTGCGCGGCGACATCGCCGCCAAAGTCGGCGGTGACATGCACTTCCGCTCGGCGCATCAGCCGATCCGGGTGGCCGGCAGCGTCTATTACAAGAACAACCTCAAGACGCAGGTGCGGATCGTCGAGCTGAACGCCGACCGCGAACGCGATCTGGCCGAGTTCATCGAGGCCGTGACCGACATGCCGCCCGCACCCGGCGTGACCCTGCAGCCCGCGTTCACCCATCCCGACAAGCCCGCCATGGACGAGGTGCTGGTCACCCCGGTGCGGGAGGGTGGAGCGGACGACTGGTCCCGTTTCGAGGGTGCCTCGGCCGCGATCGGGCATTTCATCCGCATGGTCCACGAGGGCCGGATGACAAAGGATGAGGGCTGGGAAGGCATCTGCGGCTACAACGCCGCGATGCTGCGGCCCCAGTGGCCGGTCGAGCGGCTGAAGCGCGAATCCGAGCGGCTCTGGGAGCGGCATGTCGAGAAATACGGGCCGCCGCTGATCCGGCTGGATACCGGCGCACCGGGACCGGTCGAGATGCCCGCCTTCACCTTGGGCGCGCTGCTGGACGACCAGAGCCCGATGCCGGAGGACATCATCGCGCCGCGGGTGCTGACGCCGGGCGGGCTTCTGGTGCTGGGCGGCGCCCCCAAGGTCGGCAAGAGCGACCTGCTGATCTCCTGGCTTGTCCACATGGCCGCTGGCGTGCCGTTCCTCGGCTTCACGCCGCCACGCCCGCTGCGCGTGTTCTACCTGCAGGCGGAGATCCAATATCATTATCTGCGCGAGCGGCTGAAGCAGATCGCCCTGCCGCCCGATGTGCTGGCCGCCGCACGCGACACCTTCGTCGCCACCCCGAAGCTGAAGATGCTGCTCGACAACGAGGGCAGCGTGCGGGTTGCCCGCGCGGTTCGGACGGCATTCCCGGATGCGCCGCCCGACATCCTCTGCGTCGACCCGATCCGCAACCTTTTCGACGGCGGCCCGGACGGCGGCGGCGAGAACGACAACACCGCCATGATGTTCTTCCTGAAGGAACGGGTGGAGGTGCTGCGCGATCACATCGACCCCGACTGCGGGGTCATCCTGATCCACCACACCAAGAAGCTCAGCAAGCACCAGGTGAAGGAGGATCCGTTCCTCGCGCTTTCAGGCGCCAGCGCCCTGCGTGGTTTCTACACGTCCGGCCTGATCCTGCACCGGCCCGAGGAGGACTCAACTCAAAGGCGGCTCGAGATCGAGCTGCGCAATGGCCCTGCGCTGCCCGCGAAGCTGATCGACAAGGTCGGCGGCCGATGGGTCGAGTTCAACCCGATGAACGAGAGGCTGGTGCGCAGGGAACTGGGCGCCAAGCTCGATGCCGAACGTCTGCGCAAGCACGATGTCATCCTCGGCATGCTCCTGGACGAGGCAGCGGGTGAACGGCTCTACACCGCGATGCAGTTCGCCGAGACCTTCGAGAACCGGGATGGTCTCGGGAGCAAGCACACGATCCGCGAGCGCCTCAGCGTCCTCGCCACCAAGGGCTACATCAAGTTCCTGCGCGACGCGTCGGAGTTCGGCTTTCCGGTCACCCGTTCGCGTTTCGGCTACCTTTGCGTCGACGGCATGCAGTTCGGCACGCCGATCGAGCATGTCGATCCGATCACCGGCGAAGTGACTGAGCAGCGGCGCGCGGTGCTCCCGAGTCACTTCAAGTGCCCGCAATCCGGCATCTCCCTCCAGGTCGAAAACCCGTCCGTCTGGGTCTACCCGGACGGGCTCGAGGACAACCTCACTCATATGAGTGAGGCCTGACTCATATGACTTCACCGACTGTGTGCCCAACGAATTCAACAGGCTACGGTGAAATAAGAGGTAGGTCCCTAACTCATGCCCGAAGACTTAGTGAAGTTGTTATCCGTAATGAAATCAAAGTGTTGTTCCGTGCGGAACAGTTAGGTGTGAAACCCCCATACTACGTATGGGGAGGCCAACCGACAGGTTTGGCCTCTCCTCCCATACGTCGAGGGGTTTCCGCGCGCGGGCTCTGACGCCCCCTGCATATCCCCGTCCGACGACGGCGGCCGGTACCGCCAAGCACATGACCGCCGTCGTCTTCCACCCCGCAGCCAGCCCGAAAAGGAGACCACGATGGCTGAAGCGACTCTGACCAGCAGGATCCACGAGGCAATCCCCGATCTGCCGCCCGCCTTCCGCGCCGCCCGCACGCTGCTCGCGCTCGATCTGGGCACCGCCACCGGCTGGGCCCTGCACGGCGTCGACGGGCTGATCACCAGCGGCACAGTGTCTTTCCGCCCCGGCCGCTTTGACGGCGGCGGCATGCGGTACCTCCGCTTCACCAACTGGCTGGCCGAGATCGACCGGCTGTCCGGTCCGATTTCCGCCATCTGGTTCGAGGAGGTCCGCCGGCATGCCGGGACCGACGCGGCCCATGTCTATGGCGGGCTCATGGCCACGCTGACCGCGTGGGCCGAGCTGCGCGGCATTCCCTACGAGGGTGTGCCGGTCGGCACCATCAAACGCCACGCCACGGGCAAGGGCAACGCGAACAAGGACGCCATGCTGGCGGCCGCGCGCGCGCGCGGCTTCTCGCCCGCCGACGATAACGAGGCCGACGCCATCGCGATCCTGCTCTGGGCGCTGGAGACCCGCGGAGGTGTGCAATGAGCGGCATGCGGTTCACGCCGAAGGGATACGGCGGCCACCGCCGCAACCCCGACGAGGTCAAGCGCGACGGCTGGAAGGAACAGGGGCTGCTGGCCGTGGCTGTCGACGACCACCGCCTCACCTGGCCGGAGCGCGAACTGGTCCGGCAGCTCGGCGAGCGGCTCTACGGCAAACGCGAACGGGAGGCGCGCCATGGGTGAGTGGAGCACAGCACAGGTGCAGGACCGGCTCGAACTTGCGGCGGGCGTGATGCGGCAGATGCCGGGGGTGATGCCGCAGGGCTTCTTCAACGCGTGGCCCGAGTATCTCCACAGCTTCGCCGATCAGGTCGGTCAGGAGCCGCAGATGCGTCGCCCGCGGCCCAGCCCGCGACAGATCACGCAGGCCGAGGAAACCATGCTCTGGCTGCGCTGGCTCGAGCCTGAGGATGCGCGCCTGGTCTGGGCCCGCGCCGACGGGATGGCGTGGAAGCCGATCTGCTGGCAGTTCGGTCTGTCCCGCACGGCCGCGACCAGGCGCTGGCAGTACGGCCTTGCGGTGATCACCTGGCGGCTGAACGGTCGCGTGCCGTCGCCCCGACGCTCGCAGCAGTTCGTCATCGAAAACGCCAATCGGCTGTCAAGAACAATCGTCCTCTGAGGGAATTTTCGGGTGTACATCGCGGGGCCTTACACGTTCGGCGAATGGCGCTAGAAAAAGGGCATGCTCGGGAGAGGCGCGCGCGGGACGGCCCCCGTCGCCGGCTTCCGGGGTCCAGCGAAGGGTCCAGCCGGGGTCCATCCAATCAAGCCTCTGTTTTTCCGGTTCCTTTCCGGGCCGAAACGTATGCTGGCGGGCGAAGCGCGGGACATCGCCAGCGACAGGGCCGGATTTTTGGGAAGCCACCCGGAAGCCGGAGCCACGCGCGCCCCGCGCAAACACCAATGAACGCTGGCCTTCCGCCTGGACACCGCTGGTGGCCGCTGGACCCCGTGTGGAGTCCAGCGCGGCATCCGGAGTCCGGAAGCCACCGGCATCCACCCGACCGAGGAACCTTGCCCACCATGACGCTGAGCTTCGCCCCCGAGCGGATCGAGACCTGGCCGCTGGCCAAGCTCCAGCCCTACGCGAAGAACGCCAAGGCGCATGGGGCCGACCAGGTCGCGAAGATCGCCGCCAGCATGGCCGAGTTCGGCTGGACCGTGCCGTGCCTCGTCGCAGAGGACGGCGAACTGATCGCGGGCCACGGGCGCGTGCTGGCCGCGACGCAGCTGGGGCTGACCGAAGCGCCGGTCATCGTGCTGGGTCACCTGACCGAGGCGCAGCGCCGGGCCTACCGGATCGCGGACAACAAGCTGACCGAACTCGGCACCTGGGACGAAGCACTGCTGTCGGCGGAACTGAACGACCTGCTGGCCGACGATTACGACCTGTCGCTGGTCGGCTTCTCGGATGGCGAGCTCGACAAGCTGCTGGCCTACGTCACGGAAGAAGACGGTGAAGAAGGTGGCGCCGGGGGCTCCGTGCCGCCGGTGACTATCCCAGAGCCGCCGCGCAACCCGGCGTCTCGGACGGGCGATCTCTGGATCCTCGGCGACCACCGCCTGCTCTGCGGCGACAGCACCAGCGCGGCCGATGTGCGCCGACTGATGAATGGCGAGCGCGCGATCCTGTTCGCGACCGACCCGCCGTATCTGGTCGACTACGACGGCTCGAACCATCCGACCCGGAACAAGGATTGGTCGGCGTCCTACGGCACCACGTGGGACGACAGTTCGCAGGGCGCCGAACTCTATGACGGCTTCATCGCCGCGGCGGTCGCCGAGGCGATCGCGGAGGATGCCGCCTGGTACTGCTGGCACGCCTCGCGCCGCCAGGCGATGCTCGAGGCTTGCTGGGAAAAGGCTGGGGCCTTCGTCCACCAGCAGATCATCTGGGTGAAGGACCGAGGCGTCCTGACCCGGTCCCACTACCTCTGGAAGCACGAGCCCTGTTTCATGGGCTGGCGCCGCCCGAACCGCCCGCCGAAGGTGGCCGAGCAGACACTGCCGTCGACCTGGGAGATGCCGTCCTTCGCCAAGGACGAGCGCCCCGACCATCCGACGCCGAAACCGCTGGACGCTTTCGGGATCCCGATGCGCCAGCATGTGGCGCGCGGTGGGCTTTGCTACGAGCCCTTCTCGGGGTCCGGCTCGCAGATCATGGCGGGCGAGGCCAACGGCCGCCGTGTCTTCGCGATGGAAATCAGCCCAGCCTACATCGATGTCGCCGTCGAACGCTGGCAGGCCGAGACCGGCCGCGACGCGATCCTCGATGGCGACGGTCGGACCTTCGCGCAGGTGAGGACGGAGCGGCTGGGCGACGATGCCGACGCCCCGGCCGATCCCCCGGCAACGGACACGGCCCCCGAACCCGCGCGAAAGCGCAAGACCGCCGCGTGACATGCATGACCTGGCTCTACCTTCCTCCGGACGCGCGTCCGGAACCGGAAACGCATGCCTTTTCGGCCTCTCCCTCTGCTCTGGCGCAGGCGGTCTCGACCTCGGGCTCGCCATCGCCATCCCCGGATATCGTGCTGTGGGCCATGTCGAACGGGAAACCTTCGCCGCAGCCACTCTCGTGGCGCGGATGGAAGACGCGTCCCTGGATCAGGCTGTTGTCTGGGACGATGTTGGAACCTTCGACGGCCGCCCTTGGCGCGGCGCAGTGGATATCGTCACTGCGGGCTATCCATGCCAGCCGTTCTCCGTCGCGGGCAAACGCCGGGGCGCGGACGACCCGCGGCACCTCTGGCCGCATGTCGCCCGCATCATCGACGAGGTCGAGCCGCCCTTCGTCTTCCTCGAGAACGTCGCCCATCATCTCCGCCTCGGCTTCCCCGAAGTCGCCAGCGGACTGGTCGGCATGGGCTACAGGCTTGCGGCAGGCCTCTTCACGGCGGCGGAGGTCGGCGCGCCCCACAAGCGCGAGCGGCTCTTCATCCTCGCCATCCGCGAGGGAGACGAACTGGCCGACCCCGCGCGCCTGCTCTGGAACCCGGTCGAGTGGCGGGAACCGGACCGAACTGCTGCGGCTGTGGCCGACGCCCCGGGCCAGCGCCAACGAGAACCGGCAGACGAAGCCGACGCCCTCGCAGGAAGCGGGGCAGCACGGGATGAACCTCGCGACGACGGCAGCACTTTGGCCGACGCCGCAGATCGACAGCTTCCGCAGCCGGGGTGGCGAGAGGCGCGACGAGAAGGGTCTGGACCGGATGGCGCGGGACTGGCCGACGCCGATGGCGAACGACGGATGCAAGCCGAGCGCGGGCAACAGGCGGACAGCAGACCTGACCCACGCGGCCGGGATGTGGATGACGCCGACGGCGCGCGATCACAAGGACGGGGCGACGAGCCTCGCGAACACGCCGGTGAACGGCCTGCTTGGCCGCCAGGTCCTGGTGACGCCGACGGCTGGGAGCGATACCTCCGAGCCGCGCCGGACCTTGAACCCGCTGTTCGTCGAGGCGCTGATGGGCTGGCCCACCGGGTGGACCGGCTTCGGCTCTGTGGCAACGGCGTGGTCCCGCTGGTTGCGGCGCATGCGCTGCGAACTCTGGCGGCTGAACTGCTGGCCGATGGATGAGGCGGCGACATGAAGCAATCACGCCTCATGTCGCTGGTCGAGTCCGTCGCCAACGTGATCGTCGGCTACGGCGTCGCGGTCATAACGCAGATCCTGATCTTCCCGATCTTCGGCCTGCACACGACGCTGGCGCAGAACCTGAAGATGGGCGCCATCTTCACCATCGTGTCGATAGCGCGTTCCTTCGCCTTGCGGCGGGTGTTCGAGGCGATCCGGATGCGGACCGCCAAATGATCGACCGCCGCCCCGGAGGGACGGCGGCCATCAGCTTGTCGGGGTCCGGCGCGTCAGGCGACGGGGAGTTTGTACACGCGCCCCCGGTTCTCGACCTTCTCCGAGGTCACCTCGAGCCTGAGCTTCTTCTTCAGCGACCCGGCCATCGCGCCGCGCACCGTGTGCGACTGCCAGCCCGTCGCGGCCATGATCTCCTCAATGGTCGCGCCGTCCGGCGCGCGCAGCATGGCGATCAGGGTGGCCTGCTTGGTGCCCTCGCGCGGGGTGCGCGCCTTGGGCGCGGCCTTCGGTCCGGTGCGGGTGTCCGGCGCGGGCTCCTCGGAAGGCGCGTCCGTCGTGCCCGCAGGCGCGGTGTTCGCGTCGTCGGGCTTGATGCCGATGGCGGCGAGGCCTGCGTCGGTGGCGACCAGCGTGACGCCGTGGCCGTCGCCGGTCTCGCGCCAGACGGGCTCGCCCTTGCGCATGTCGGCATCGACCTCCTGCAGGTACCCCTTGGCGAGCATCGCTCCGACCACCTTGGCGGCGGCGCCGCCGCGCAGGCTCTCGGGCAGCGGCAGGGCGATGTGCTCGGGCCGCTGGGTGGCGGCGCTCAGGATCAGGGCTTGGGTGTCGGAAATCTTGGTCATGGGGTCGTCTCCGTTTTCGGGCCCGCGTCATGCGGCGCCTTCTACGACCCCGAGCCGCGCAGGGCGCGCGGCAGGAGTTCCGGCTGGACCGGAGATCAGCGGGCGTGTTCGCCCTCGCCGAAGGCGCTGTCGGTGATGCGCTTCAGAAGGCTGGCGTAGTGTTCGAGGGTGCCGACCATGGCCCAGCCCGCCTCGTCGGGGGCGCAGTTGAAATGGTCGGCGCTGAGCGCCTGCAGCCGGGCGAGCATCTCGTCGATCTCGGCCTTCTTGCCGATGAAGGCGGCGAGCGCGGCTTCCTTGTTCCGCCGCGCTTTTTCGGCGCGGAGTTCGTGGCGCGGGGTGGTGATCGGGTTCAGGCGGGTGGTCATCGAGGTGGCTCCTTGTTGAGTTGCATCGTCCTTCTGGAGACACGTTCCCTCTGTCCGCACCGCTTATCAACTCGATAAGCACATGATCTTGAATGATAATCGGAGCCGTCGATGCAGGGCATGAGCGAGCGCCAGTACGCCGCCCATGTCGGGCTGTCGCGGGGTGCGATCCAGAAGGCGAAGACGGCCGAGCGGCTGGTCCTCTATCCGGACGGCAGCATCAACGCGGCCGCCAGCGACGCCCGGCGTGCCGAGGCGACGGACCCATCGAAGACGAGGAAACCGCCCGCGCCGAAGCTGAAGCCCGTCCCCGAGGCGGCGGTGGCCGCTGTCGGCGATACGTTGCGCGAACAGGGTCTGGCAGTCCCGGCGGTCGGTGGCGGCACGACCTTCCTGCAGGCGAAGACCGCGAACGAGGTGCTGAAGGCGCAGGAGCGGCGCATTCGGCTCCAGAAGCTGAAGGGGGAGTTGATCGAGCGGGCGCGTGCCCTGGCGCTGGTGTTCCGCCTGGCGCGGGAAGTTCGGGACGCATGGGTGAATTGGCCCGCGCGCTCGTCTGCGCTGATGGCGGCCGATCTGGGCGTCGAGCCAGCCGCGATGCAGAAGGTCGTTGAGAAACATGTACGCGCCCACCTCGACGAACTCGCCGAGGTCCGGCCCGACTTCCGGTGATGATGATGGCCTGACGGACTTCGACGGCGCGGGCGAGATCCTGCGCGCCTGGGGCAACGGGCTGCGGCCCGACCCGGACCTGACCGTCTCGGAATGGGCGGACCGGCACCGGATGCTCTCGGGCCGCGCCTCGGCCGAGCCCGGGCGATACCGCACGGTGCGCACGCCCTACATGCGCGAGATCATGGACCGGCTGTCGCCGGGCGATCCCACGCAGCGGATCGTGTTCATGAAGGCCGCACAGGTCGGCGCGACCGAGGCCGGGAACAATTGGATCGGGTTCGCCATCCACCAGGCGCCGGGTCCGATGCTCGCGGTCCAGCCGACTGTTGAACTGGCCAAGCGCAACTCGCGCCAGCGGATCGATCCGCTGATCGACGAGAGCCCCGACCTGCGGGAGCGGGTGAAGCCCGCGCGATCCCGCGACGCGGGCAACACGATGCTGTCCAAGGAATTCGCGGGCGGCATCCTGATCATGACCGGGGCGAACTCGGCAGTCGGGCTGCGATCGACCCCGGCGCGTTACATCTTCCTCGACGAGGTCGATGCCTATCCGGCCTCGGCCGATGAGGAAGGCGATCCGGTCACGCTGGCCGAGGCCCGATCGCTGACCTTCGCCCACCGGCGCAAGGTGCTCCTGGTCTCGACCCCAACGATCCGGGGTCTGTCGCGCATCGAGCGTGAATACGAGGCGAGCGACCAGCGCCGGTACTTCGTTCCGTGTCCGCATTGCGGCGCGATGCAATGGCTGAAGTTCGACCGGCTGCGCTGGCAGAAGGGCCGCCCGGAGACGGCCGAGTATCACTGCGACAGCTGCGAGACGCCCATCGCGGAACACCACAAGACGGCGATGCTGGAGGGGGGCGAATGGCGGGCGACCGCCAGACCCGCCGATCCGACCACGGTCGGGTATCACCTCTCGGCGCTTTACTCGCCGATCGGCTGGCTGAGCTGGGAGCGGATCGTGCGGTCATGGGAGGCGGCCCAAGGATCGGACGAGGCGATCAAGGCGTTCCGGAACACGATCCTCGGCGAAACTTGGGTCGAGACCGGTGAAGCCCCGGACTGGCAGCGGCTCTACGACCGGCGCGAGCGTTGGGCATCCGGAACGGTGCCTGCGGGCGGGCTGTTCCTGACCGCCGGAGCCGATGTCCAGAAGGACCGCATCGAGGTCGATGTCTGGGCCTGGGGTCGTGGTCTGGAAAGCTGGCTCGTCGATCACGTCGTCATCGAGGGCGGCCCGGATCGGCATGACGCGTGGTCGGAACTGACAGCGCTGCTGGACCGCCCCTGGCCGCACGAACGGGGCGCGCATCTCAGGATCGCGCGGCTGGCCATCGACACCGGCTACGAGGCCCCGGCGGTCTACTCCTGGTCGCGGGCGCAAGGCTTCGCGCAAGTGTCCCCGGTCAAGGGCGTCGAGGGGTTCAACCGCTCGAGCCCGGTGTCGGGCCCGACCTTCGTTGACGCGACCGAAGGCGGCAAGCGGCTGCGGCGCGGCGCGCGGCTCTGGACGGTCGCGGTGTCGACCTTCAAGGCCGAGACTTACCGGTTCCTGCGGCTGGAACGGCCGACCGAAGAAGACATGGCCGAGGGCGCGGTCTTTCCGCCCGGCACGATCCACCTGCCGGACTGGGCGGACAGCGAATGGCTGAAGCAGTTGACCGCCGAGCAGCTGGTGACGGTCCGCACAAGACGCGGCTTCTCCAGGCTCGAATGGCAGAAGCTGCGCGAGCGCAACGAGGCGCTCGACACCCGCGTCTACGCCCGCGCGGCGGCGTGGATCCTCGGTGCGGATCGCTGGCCCGAGGCGCGCTGGGCCGATCTGGAAGGGCAGCTCGGTGTGGCAGCGAACGGCAACCCGGATGTGGGAACCGCGACAACAGGACCAAAAGCGAGCCGACCTGCACCGCGGCGACGGACCGTGCACTCCAGCTACATGAGGTGATCCCATGGCCACGGCCACAGAGCTCCGCGCCCGCCGCGAGGCACTGGCCGCGCAGCGCGCCTCGGGCGTGGCGCGGGTGAGCTATGACGGCAAGACGGTGGACTATCGCAGCGTCGCCGAGATCGACCGGGCCATCGAGGCCCTCGACCGCGAGATCGCGGCGGCAGAGGGGCGCCGCATCGTGCGGCAGGTCCGCGTGACGACGACGAAGGGGCTCTGAACGCCATGGGCCTCTTCGACCGCTTCCGCCGTCCATCGCCGGGCAGCGGCGGCCCAGCCGCCGTGCGCGCCCGCCTCGAAGGTTCGATGGCGAAGCGCCGCCTGCGCGGCTGGAACCCGCCGCTCGAGAACATCAACACGCTGGTCGCCTCGGGCGGCCCGCGGCTGCTGGCGCGGTCCCGCGAGCTTGTGGTCACCAACGGCTATGCCGCCAACGCCTGCGAGGCCTTCGCCGCGAACCTCGTGGGCGACGGGATCAAGCCGTCTTCGCTGATGGGGGATGCAGACCTGCGGGACCGGGTCCAGCGGCTCTGGCTCGCCTGGACCGACGAGGCCGATGCCGACGGGCTGACCGACTTCTACGGGCTGCAGGCCATGGTCGCGCGGGAGATGTTCGTGGCCGGCGAGTGCTTCGTCCGGCTGCGCCCGCGCCGGGCCGAGGACGGGCTGCTGGTCCCGCTGCAACTGCAGCTGCTACAGTCGGAGATGCTGCCCTTCGAGAAGACCGAGGTGCTGCCCTCCGGCAACCGCATCCGCTGCGGGATCGAGTTCGATGCGATCGGCCGGCGCGTGGCCTATCACTTCCGCCGCCGCCATCCCGGCGACAGCACCGACCAGGGGGCGGTGATCCCGGAGACCGTGCGCATGCCCGCTGCGGACGTCCTGCACATCTACCGGCCCATCGACGCGGGCCAGATCCGGGGCCTGCCACACATCGCGCCGGCGATGGTGCGGCTGTTCCTGCTCGACCAGTACGACGACGCCGAGCTCGACCGGAAGAAGACCGCGGCGATGTTCGCGGGCTTCATCACCAAGACCGCCCCGGAAGAGCCGATGCTGGGCGAGGTCGAGGCGGACCTCAATGGAACGGCCATCGCCAGCCTCGAGCCCGGCACCATGCAGGTGCTGCTGCCCGGCGAGGACGTGAAGTTCTCCGCGCCCGCCGACGTGGGTGGCGGCTACGAAGCGTTCCAGTACCGCACGCTGCTCGCCGTCTCCGCCTCGCTGGGGCTGCCCTATCATCTGGTGACCGGCGACGTCCGGCAGGCGAACTATTCGAGCCTGCGGGCAGAACTGGTCGAGTTCCGGCGCCGCATCGGCCAGCTGCAGCATGGCGTCCTGGTGCACCAGCTCTGCCGGGCGGTCTGGCCGCGCTGGCTCGACACCGCGGTGCTGTCGGGCGCGCTCGATGCCGATCCGGTCGCCGCGCGGCCGGTGCAGTGGATCCCGCCGCGCTGGGACTGGGTCGATCCGCTGAAGGACATCCAGGCGCAGGTGCTGGCGATGGGCGCCGGCATCACCTCGCGGCGCAAGGTGGTCGAGGCCACCGGCTACGACATCGAGGAAGTGGACCGCGAGAACGCGGCCGACGCCGAGCGCACGAAGCGTCTCGGCCTCAGCTACCGCACGAGTCCGGGCGAGACGCAGGGAGCGCGGGCGACCCCGGCGCAGTTGCCGGACGCAGGCGGTGACGCGGGCAGCAACGGGGGTGCCCGCGCTGACCCGGGCACCGGTGGCACATCTGAACAGGAGTGAGAGCATGGCCAGCTGGTATGCGATCCGCGCCCGGGCCACCGGCGCGGAAGTGGCGATCTATGACGAGATTGGGGCCTACGGGGTCTCGGCCAAGGGCTTCCTCGCCGAGCTTGGCGCGTTGCCCGAGGGCACGCCGATCGATCTGCGGCTGAACAGCCCGGGCGGCTCGGTCTTCGACGCGGTGGCAATCTTCAACGCGCTGAAGCGGCACGCCGCCACGGTCACCGTCTGGATCGACGGCATCGCCGCCTCGGCCGCCTCCTATGTGGCGATGGCGGGCGATGAGATCGTCATGCCGGAAAATGCCTTCCTGATGATCCACGACCCCGCCGGCCTCGTGATGGGCACGGCCGCCGACATGCGGGCCATGGCCGAGGCGCTGGACAAGGTGGGTGGCAGCCTCGCTGCCGGCTATGCCGCCAAATCCGGCCGCTCGATCGACGAGATTGCGGCGCTGATGGCCGCCGAGACCTGGCTGGATGCGCGCGAGGCGCTGGCGCTCGGCTTTGCCGACCGGCTTGCCGAACCGGTGCGGATCGCTGCGCGCTTCGATTTCGCGCGCTTCCGCAACGCGCCGCCGGCGCTGGCGGAAGCGGTCGCGGCTGCAACCGACAGCGGCGGCGACGACGGTGACGACAACGACGGCGCCGGCGCCGATGCCGACGAGGCCACAGGCGCGGCCGCGGAGAGCGATGAGGCTTCTGGCGCCGGCGAAGACGAGATCGCCGGGACGAACGCCCAACACCCGCCGGCCGAGACGCCACCGTCCGGCGGCGCACCGCCCGATCCCGCGGCGATCCGCGCCGAGGCCATCACGCACGCCCGCGCCGTCGTCGATCTCTGCCGGCTGGCCGGACAGCCGCAGATGGCCGGGCGTTTTCTGGAAAGCGATGCGGACCTCGATCACGTCCGCGCCGCACTGCTCGCAGCGAAAGCCGAGGCTGAGCCCGAGATTGCCGGCCATCACGCGCAACCGGGGCGCCCAACGGGAACCCGCCCCTGGGGCGAGATCGTCGCCCGCACCTTCAGGCTGAAAGGATGACCCATGACCACGCTCACCGAGACCACGCACGCGGGCGGCTTCCTCGTCTGGGAGGCGTTCCGCGACTACACCCGCGAGACCATCACGGTTGCAACCGGCACGCTCGAGCCCGGCACCGTGCTGGGCAGGATCACCGCCTCCGGCAAATACGCCGCCCACGATCCCGCGGCCGTCGACGGCACCGAGACCGCCGGCGCGGTGCTCTGGGGCAAGGCCGACGCGTCGGGCGGCGATACGCTCGCCGTCGCCGTGGTCCGCGGACCCGCGATCGTCAACCGCCACGATCTCGTCTTCGCCGGCACGCCCAGCGAGGCCGAGATCGCCGCCGCCCACGCTGCCCTTCTGGGCGCAGGCATCCTCGTCCGCTGAGCCCGACCCCCGCAGGAGGCATTCCCATGGCCACCATGGACATCTTCGAAGGCGATGCCTTCACCATCATCGAACTGACCCGTGCGCTGGAAAACATCCCCTTCAGGCCCGCGATCCTGTCCGGCGCCGGCCTGTTCTCGCCGCGGGGGGTGCGGTCCCGCACCGTCGTGATCGAGAGCCGCGACGGCACGCTGTCGCTGATCCCGTTCTCCGAACGCGGCTCGGCCTACGAGAGCCAGGTGCCCGAGCGGCGCGAGATGCGCGCCTTCGTGTGCCGCCAGTTCAAGAAGCAGGACGTGCTCTGGGCCTCGGAAATCCAGGGCATCCGCGACTTCGGCTCGGAAACTGCGGCCCAGCAGGTGCAGAGCGAGGTCGCGCGCAAGCTCGGCCGCCTGCGCCAGGATGCCGAGGCCACCTTCGAGTACCACCTGCTGAACGGCATTCAGGGCATCGTGAAGGACCCGAAGGACGGCGCGACCGTGGTCAGCTACTTCACCGAGTTCGGCATCACGCCCGCCGCCGAGATCGACTTCGACCTCGACAATGCCTCGCCCGCCTCGGGTGCGCTCCGGAAGCGCTGCCAGGCGCTGATCGAAGACGTCGAGGCGTCGATGGGCGGCCTGGCTGCAGGCGCGATCCAGGTGCGGGCGGAATGCGGCTCGGCCTTCTTCGCCGATCTGGTGGCGCACAAGGAGGTGCGCGAGACCTACCTCAACACCGCCGCGGCGGCCGATCTGCGCGGCCGGGTGGCCGACGAGGTCAGCTTCGGCGGCATCACCTTCCGGCGCTACCGGGGTGGCGCGGGCTTCGGCGTGCCGACCGACAGAGCCTTCTTCTATCCCGAAGGCGTCGAGGGGCTCTTCGAGATCTATCACGCTCCCGCCGACACCTTCGAGACGGTGAACACGCTGGGTCTGCCGCTCTACGCCCGCACCATCCCGGACCGGGACCGCGACGAATGGGTCAGGCTCGAGATCGAGAGCAATCCGCTGCCGATCTGCACGCGGCCGCAGGTGCTGCGCTCGGCGCGGCGGACCTGATGTCCGCCTTTGCCGCCGCCGTCGACACGCTCTTCGCGGATCCGAACATCGGCCGGGATGCTGTCTATATCGCCGACGGCGGCGCGCCCGTTCTGGTGCGCGCCGTCGCCCGGCGTGCCGATGCGGTCACCGAGTTCGGTGACGCGCGGCTCTGGTCGGAAACCACGCGGATCGATCTGCGCGTTTCCGAAGTGGCGAACCCGCGCCCCGGCGACCGCATCGAGATCGACGGCGAGGCTTTCCTCGTCCAGGGCGAGCCCCTCCGCGACCGTGAGCGGCTCGTCTGGACGGTCGAACTGAGGCCTGCATGAAACTCGGCGTCGACATCGTCGGCGATATCGCCCGGATCATGGAGGCGGAAACGCTGGCCGGGGAGAAGGCGGTGACCGCCGCAATGCGCGAGGCCAGCACAGGGCTGAAGACCGCCTGGCGCGCCCAGATCACCGGCGCGGGGCTGGGGGCGCGGCTCGCCCGCACCATCCGGTCCGAGCAGTTCCCGAAAGGCCGGGCCAGCCTGAACGCCGCCGCGCTGGTCTGGTCGAAGGCCCCGGTCATCGTCGGCGCTCACGACACGGGGCCGCTGATCCGCTCGAAGGACGGTTTCTGGCTGGCGATCCCCGCGGCCGCGGCCGGCAAGTCCCTCCGCGGCGGCCGGATCACCCCCGGCGAATGGGAGCGCCGCACCGGATTGCGCCTGCGCTTCGTCTATCGGCGCAGGGGCCCGAGCCTGCTGGTTGCCGAGGGGCGGCTGAACACCAAGGGTCGCGCGGTGGCGTCGCGCTCGAAGACCGGCCGGGGGCTCACCACCGTGCCGGTCTTCCTGCTTGTCCCGCAGGTCAGGCTGAAGAAGCGGCTGGACCTCGCGCGGGACGCGGAGCAGGCGCGCGATGCGGTGCCGGGACTGATCGTGGCGAACTGGGTGGAGGGGCGCGTTTGAGAGAGTTGATCAGTCAGTCCATCAGCCGCAGCATCCCTTGCCTGCCTGGATCGGAGGACAGGGGACGGTGCCCCAAGAGCAATAGACACAGCAATCGCCGGGCTTCGGCTTCAGCAGCTTACCGCAACCCGCGCACTCATAGAACCACTGGCATGCCTCTGTCGGCATGGTCTCGCTTTTCGAGTAACCGCAGTCCGGACACGCGATGGTACTGATGAGAATCGGTTGTTGATCGGTCATTGCATTGCTTCTGGCGAGGGGTTCCGCTCGATTTCCCAACATAGCTTGCTTATCTTTCGGGCAGAAGACGCGGCACCGCCTTGAGGTACACCAGCACGCCCAACAGTTCGACGAGTGACTGAAACACGATGACCACGATGGCCAGCCGCCACTCCGGCGGCAGGGCCAGCGCCAGCGGCAGCACGACGAAGGAATTGCGTGTGCCAAGGCTGAACACCAGCGCGCGTCCTGATCGCGCCGGGAGATCTAGCGCCCGTGTTATCGCAAGTCCTGCGAACAGGGCGAGCACGAGGAAGCCGACGAACACGCCCGTCACCTGCGGCAAGACCGGAAGGGAGGCGGTCACCGATTGCACCTGGCTTGCTGCGATCAGAAAGACGACCAGCGCAAGCAGCGGTACCGGGAACCAGGCAAGACGCTCGATCAGCGCGTCCCGGCCGGATCGGGCCTCGGCCCATCGCTCGAGGGCCCATGCCGCCACCAGCGGCGCCACGATCAGCGTCAGGAAAACGGTCACGATGGGTCCGACCGCGAAGATCTCCAGGAAGGCCGTGCCCATGAACAACCACAGGTAGACGGGCAGCAATGCCATCTGCACGATCAGGTTCACCGGCGTGGCGGCGATCGCACGGCCGGCATCGCCCCCCGCCAGATGAGTGAAGGTGATGTACCAGTCCGTGCAGGGGACGAGCAGCACGAGGAGAACACCCAGCCGGACCGCCGGATCCTGGGGCAGGAACAACAGCAGCCCCGCCACAATCAGCGGAACGATCACGAAGTTGCCCGCGAGCATCGCCCCCATGAAGCGCCGGTCGCGGAACGCCTCCGGCAGATGGATCAGCGGCACCTGCGTGAAGGTCACGAAAATCAGGATGCCGAGAAGCGGCCAGAGCGCCGCCTCGAGATGTGCGGCGGCCCCCGGCAGCACCAGACCCAAGCCCAGCCCTGCCAGGATGGCGGCAAGATAGATCCAGACCTGTTGCCGCTCAAGATCGAGGCGCGTCATTCAGAAATCCTGTCGGTTCGCATCGGTTGAACCGTCGGGCGGGTCGCGAATACGGAGAGATGAAGGTGTTGTCGTGATGATCGGCGATCCTGCGAGACAGTACAACAGCTTGGCTGGCTCGGCGGGGTCAGAACGTAAGAGGGATTGGAATGCCTACCGCCCGCGAGACCATCCTCGCCGCACTGCATGTGCGGCTCTCGGCGTTGCCCCCCACCGCCCTGCGCGGCGAGGTGCTGCCCGAGCGCGTCCCGGCCGAAGGGCTGCTGATCCTGCGCGACGGTGATCCCGGCGAGCCCGAGGTGACGCTGTCGCCCCTGCGCTACCACTACCAGCACCGGGCCGAGATCGAGGCGGTCGTACAAGGCGCCGATCGTGACGCCACCTTCGACGCCCTCTGCGCCAGCATCGGCACGGCGCTCGCAGCCGACCGCACACTCGGCGGCCTCTGCGACTGGGTCGAGGCCGAAGCCCCGCAGGCGGTCGATCTGCCGGTCGATGGCGCGGCCAGCCTGAAGGCGGCCGTCATCCCGGTGGTGCTGCACTATTCGACGGCCGACCAACTGGCCTGACCCAACCGACAACAGGAGACGAACATGGCACGCGCGCAAGGGGCGCGGGCGCGGATGGCGCTCGCGTTCGAGACGACCTACGGCACGCCGCCGGCCAGCGGTTTCACCCGGATGCCCTTCGCCAGCACGACGCTCGGGGCGGAGCAGCCGCTGCTGAACTCGGAATTGCTCGGCTACGGTCGCGATCCGCTGGCGCCGATCAAAGACGCGGTCACGGCCGACGGCGACGTCGTGGTGCCGATCGACGCCGAGGCCTTCGGCTTCTGGCTGAAGGCGGCCTTCGGTGCGCCGACCACCACCGGAAGCTCGCCCGGTCCATATACCCATACCTTCCAGTCCGGCAGCTGGGCGCTGCCCAGCCTGGCGATCGAGACCGCCATGCCCGAGGTGCCGCGCTATGCGATGTATTCCGGCGTGGTGCTGGACCAGCTCAGCTGGCAGATGCAGCGCTCGGGATTGCTCACCGCCACCGCGCGGCTGGTAGCGCAAGGCGAGACGGTCGCCACGACCAGCGGCGCGGGAACGCCGGCCGAGATCGATCTGACCCGTTTCGGTCACTTCAACGGCTCGATCAAACGCGACGGCAGCGCGCTCGGCAACGTGATCTCGACCGAGATCACCTATGCCAACAATCTCGACCGGATCGAGACCATCCGCGCGGACGGCATGATCGACGGCGCCGATCCCTCGATCGCCGCGCTCACCGGTCGCACCGAGGTGCGCTTCGCCGACAGCACGCTCGTCAGCCAGGCGATCAGCGGCACGCCCTGCGAGCTGGAGTTCTCCTGGACGCTCATTTCCGGCGAGAGCCTCACCCTCACCGTCCACGCCGTCTATCTGCCGCGCCCGCGCATCGAGATCGGCGGGCCGCAGGGCATTCAGGCCAGCTTCGACTGGCAGGCCGCACGCGACGCCACGCTGGGACGGATGTGCACCGTCACTCTCATCAACGACATCGAGGAATACTGACCATGATCCGTCTCGATCTTTCCAGCGAGCCGAAATGGCTCGACCTCGGCCATGGCCTGCGTCTGCACGTCCTGCCCATCACCACCGCGATCATGGTCGCCGCCCGCAACGATCCGGCAGTGGAAGCACTCCCCGAAGAGGCAAGCAGGGAGGAACAGGCACTGGTGATGGCGAAGGCCGTCGCTCGCCGCGTGGTCACCGGCTGGGAGGGCGTCGGTGATGCAAGCGGCAGTCCCGTCCCCGTCAGCCCCGAAGGCATCGACGCGCTTCTCGACATCTGGCCCATCTTCGAGGCCTTCCAGACCCGCTGCCTCGCACCGCATCTGATGCTGGAGCAGGAAAAAAACGCCTCCGCGCCCTCGCAGACTGGCACTTCGGCGGGGGCGACGCCTATTGCAAAGCCTGCGAGCCCTGCGAGGGCGGCGGGGCCTCGTGCCCGGACTGCCCGGCGCGCCTGAACCGGCCGCAAACCCTCGAAGGCTGGCAGGTCTGGGATCTGGCGCAGCGCCTGACCGGACAGCTTCGCATCGCGACCGGGGTGGGCGGCGCCACGGTGCTCGGCTGGGACATGACGGCGGCGCTCGCCGTGGCGCGGGCGCTCGGGGTCGATCCGCTGATCGCTGCCGAATGCCTGCCCGAGATCGAGGCCGTGATGGTCCGCAAGCTCAACGAACAGAGGGCGTCAGGCGACCGGTCCTCGCCGGGGCCGGAGCGATGAACCGGGCCCACAAGCCTCGTTCCCTTCGTCAGGAACACTGATCCATGGCTCAGAAGAAGGTCTCCGTCCGCCTCGTCGCCGAGGGCGGAAGGCAGGTGAAGGCCGAGTTCCAGGGCGTGGGCGATGCCGGCGAGGCGAGCTTCAGGCGCATCGAGCGGCAGGCCGACGTCACCGGCGCGGTGCTGCGCCGCCTGGCAGGGATCGTCGCCGGGGCACTGTCGGTTCGGCAGATCGTGGCCTATGCCGACAGCTGGACCGATCTGCGCTCGCGTGTCGATCTCGCCACCGGCTCGCAGGAGCGCGGGGCGGCTGTGATGGAGCGCCTCGCCGCCATGGCGCGGCGGACCTATTCCGGGATCGAGCAGACGACCGAGTCCTGGCTGGCCAACGCCACCGCACTGCGCGAACTCGGCCTTTCCACCCGCGAGAGCCTCGATTTCACCGAGGCGCTGAACAACGCCATGGTGGTCTCGGGCGCCAAGGGCGAGCGTGCCGTCTCGGTGCAGACCGCGCTGGCCCGCGCCATGGCTTTGGGGCAGCTTTCGGGCGACAACCTCAACACCGTGATCGCGCAGGGTGGCCGCGTCGCGCAGCTGCTCGCGGCGGACCTCGGCACCACCGTCACCGGGTTGCGCCAGGCGGGCGCCGAGGGCCGCATCACCGGCGCGGTGATCCAGACCGCCCTGATCGGCAATCTCGAGCGGCTGCGCGAGGAAGCCGATGGTATGCCCGCCACCATCGGCGACGCCTTCACCCTGATCGGCAACGCCGCGATGCTGCTGGTCGGGACGTGGGATCAGGTGTTCGGGGCCTCGTCGCTGGTCGCCACGGCGCTGATCGCGGTCGCCGACAACATGGAACGCCTCGCCGCCATCGGCATCGCCTTCGCCGGCTTCATGGCCGGGCGCTGGGTCGCGGCTTTCCTCGCTGCCCGTGTAGCCACGCTGACGCTTTCCGGCGCATTGACCGTGCTGCGCGGCGCCATCGTGCGCACCGGCATCGGCGCCCTGATCGTGCTCGCGGGCGAACTGATCTACCAGCTGATGACTGTCGTGCAGAAGGTCGGCGGGCTGGGCGAGGCCTTCCGCCTCGTCGCCGATCTGGCGGCGGAGGCATGGAACCGCATGGGGCTGCGGCTCGACGCGGTGATGGCTAGCATCAGCGCCGCCTGGGAGGGGCTGAAGGCGACGATCTTCACCCTGCTCGACGACACCTTGACCGGGGTGGTCAGTTTCGGTGACCGCACCATCGCGGTGTTTCAGGGCGCCTATGACGGCGCGGTGGCGATCTGGGGGAGCCTGCCCGGCGCCATCGGCGACTTCGCCTTCCAGGCCGCGAACGGGTTGATCTCCGGGGTCGAGGCGATGCTGAACGGCGTCGTCACCCGGATCAACAGTTTCATCGGCGGGCTCAATGCCGCGTTGGAGCTGCTGCCCGACTGGGCGGTCGGCGACGGCGGGGTGCGGATCGGCACGCTCGACCCGGTGGCGCTGGGGCGGGTCGCGAATCCCTTCGAGGGGGCTGCGACGGCGGCCGGCACCGCTGCGGCCGATGCCTTCAACGCCGCCATGGGCAAGACCTATGTCACCGCTCCCGACACCGGCCTGGGGGCCATGGCCGAGGCCGCGCGCGGACGTGCCGAGGGCTACCGCGAAGCGGCCGGCATGCTGGCCGATGCCGCGTCGCGGCCGATGGCCAGCTGGCAGGCGCTGAAGGATGCGGTGACCGGCGTTGACGATGATGCCGGGGGTGCGCTCGATGATGCGGCGGGCGGCGCCCTCGAGTTGGGCCATGCGTTGGACGGCGCCACCGGTGCCGCGGGTCGCGCCGGCGCCGCCGGGCGCCAGGCCGGGGCGGAAGCGGCTGCGGGGGCGGAAACGGCCGTCACCGGCTGGGCCGCCGTCAGCGCCACGCTTGCCGATTACGCCGCCAAGGCGCGCGACATCGGCGGCGATATCGGCACTGCGCTGGTCGGAGCATTTCAGGGCGCCGAGAACGCCATCGGCGAGTTCGTGAAGACCAGCAAGCTGAGCTTCCGCGACCTTGTCACCTCGCTGATCGCCGATCTGGCGAAGCTCGCGGCGCGGCGCTTCATCCTCGGACCGATCGCCAATGCGCTCTCCGGCGCGCTCGGCGGCGCTGAGGGCATTTTTGCCGACGTCCTGCATGCCGGCGGGGTGGTCGGCGCACCGGGCCCCGGCCGCATGGTCCCGACGCTGGCCTTCGCCGGGGCGCCGCGCATGCACAATGGCGGTTGGGCAGGCCTCAGGCCCGACGAGGTTCCGGCAATCCTGCAGCGCGGCGAGCGCGTGCTCTCCCGTCGTGAGGCCGCCGGTTACGGCGGCGCAAGCGCGCCTACGGTCAATGTCACGATCAACGCGCGGGATGCCGAGAGCTTCCGCCAATCCCGCACACAGA
Source organism: Paracoccus marinus (assembly GCF_007018965.1). Lineage (GTDB taxonomy): Bacteria > Pseudomonadota > Alphaproteobacteria > Rhodobacterales > Rhodobacteraceae > Paracoccus > Paracoccus marinus. Next base: position 23,628 of record NZ_VJYZ01000009.1, on the reverse strand, counting down.
TCGCGGCCGATATCGCCCGCGCAGTTTCGCTCGGGCGAAGGGGCATGTGAGCCCGACGCCGCAGACAGGACTGCGCGGCACGTATCTCGGAGAGGATTGATGGCGTTTCACGAGGTCCGGTTTCCGGATGACATCAGCCGCGGTGCGCGCGGCGGACCGGAGCGGCGCACCCAAATCGTCGAGCTGGCCTCGGGCGACGAGGAGCGCAACGCCAGCTGGGCGAACTCCCGCCGACGCTACGATGTCGCCTACGGCATCCGCCGTGCTGACGATCTGGCGGCGGTCGTCGCCTTCTTCGAAGCCCGCAACGGGCGGCTTCATGGCTTCCGCTTCAAGGACTGGGCAGATCACAAATCCTGCCTGCCGTCCGCCACGCCGGGGCCGACGGACCAGGCGATCGGCACCGGCGACGGCATCACCACTGCGTTCCAGCTGGTGAAGCGCTACGCCTCAGGCAGTCAGACATGGGTGCGTGCGATCACCAAGCCGGTCGCCGGCACGGTCCGGATCGCCCTCGATGGCGCAGAGCAGCTCGGCGGCTGGTCCGTCGACACGACCACCGGCGTGGTGACCTTCGCCACTGCGCCAGCCGAGGGCGTCGCCATCACCGCGGGCTTCGCCTTCGACGTGCCGGTCCGCTTCGACACCGATGCGCTTGATGTAACGCTCGACCTCGAGCGGCTCGGCTCGATCACCTCCATTCCGCTGCTGGAACTGCGCCGATGAAGACCCTCGACCCCTCACTGCAGGCCCATCTCGACGACGGCACGACGACGCTCGCCTGGTGCTGGCGCATCAGCCGCGCCGACGCCGTCACCTTCGGCTTCACCGACCACGACCGGACGCTCGCCTTCGATGGGACCGGTTTCGAGCCCGAGAGCGGATTGACGGCCTCCGAGGTCCGCTCGGGCTCGGACCTGTCGGTCGATGCGCAGGACGCCGAGGGCGTGCTGACCTCCGACCGGATCACCGAGACCGACATCCTCGACGGCCGCTGGGACAACGCCGAGGTCGAGGTCTGGCGGGCGAACTGGGCCGACACCAGCCAGCGCGTGCTGATGCGCCGCGGGGCCATCGGCCAGATCCGGCGCGGCCGGCTGGCCTTCGTCGCGGAGGTCCGATCGCTCGCCCATGTGCTGGGCCAGACGGTCGGGCGGACCTTCCAGGCGAGCTGCGACGCCGCGCTCGGAGATGCGCGCTGCGAGGTCGATCTGGAGGATCCCGCCTTCAAGGGCACTGGTAGCGTCATCGATCTCCTGCGCGACCGGGCCTTCACCGCCTCGGGCCTCGGTGGGTTCACCTCCGGCTGGTTCACCTTCGGCACGCTGGAATGGACGAGCGGCGCGAATGCGGGCCGGCGCACCGAGGTGCTGGGCCATGACGTCACGGACGGCGTGGCGATCCTGACCCTGCTCGAGGCGCCGGTGCGCGCGATCGCCGAAGGCGACAATTTCATCATCCGGGCAGGCTGCGACAAACGGATGGAGACCTGTGGCGCGAAGTTCGCCAACACCGCCAACTTCCGGGGCTTCCCGCATATCCCCGGCCAGGACGCGGTCCTGCGCTACGCCACGAAAGATGGTGGGCATGAGGGTGGCGTGCTGTGAAGCCCGCCGATCCCGATAGGGTGATCGGGGCAGCGAGCTCCTGGCTCGGCACGCCCTACCACGACCAGGCCAGCCTTCGGTGCGTCGGCTGCGATTGCCTCGGGCTGGCCCGGGGCGTCTGGCGCGAGGTCGTCGGCCCGGAGCCGTTCCCGATCCCGCCCTACAGCCGCGACTGGGGCGAGACCGGCCCGCGCGAGGTGCTGGCCGAGGGCGCGCGGCGCATGATGATCGAGGTGGACCCGGCGGAGGCCGGTCCCGGAACGCTGGTCCTCTTCCGCATGAAGCCGCGTGCCATCGCGAAGCATGTCGGGATCCTCACCGGGCCCGACACCTTCCTTCACGCCTATGAACGGCTCGGCGTGATCGAGGAGCCGCTCACCCCGTCATGGCGGCGGCGCATCGCCTTCGCCTTCCTGTTCCCGCAACGCTGAGACCCGACATGGCCACCCTCGTTCTCGGTGCCGCTGGCGCCGCCATTGGCGGTTCGATCGGCGGCGCGATCCTCGGCGTGAGCGCCGCCACCATCGGCGGTTTCATCGGCTCCACCATCGGCTCTGTCGTCGACAGCTGGATCATCTCCTCGCTCGCGCCCACCCAGCGCATCGAAGGCGCGCGGCTCGACAGCCTTCGGATCACGTCCTCCACTGAAGGGGCAGTGATCCCGCGCGTCTACGGCCGCATGCGGATGGGCGGCAACATCATCTGGGCCACCGATTTCCGCGAGGAGACCAGGACCACCACGCAGGGCGGTGGCAAGGGCGGCGGAGGCGGCAAGGTCAGGACGACCGAGTATCTCTACTATGCGAGCTTCGCAGTCGCGCTGTGCGAGGGCTCCGAAGCCGGTCCCGCAGGGGCCATTCTCTCCGGTGGAGAGAATGGAGGCGGAGGAGGCCCGGCAGGGCGGGGAATCGCCGGCATCGGGCGCATCTGGGCCGACGGCAAGCCGATGGATCTCTCCGGCGTCACCTGGCGCTGGTATCCGGGCGACGAGGCACAGACCGCCGACCCGTTCGTCGCGGCGAAGATGGGCGCGGCGAACACGCCCGCCTATCGCGGCACCGCCTATGTCGTTTTCGAGGAACTGGCGCTGTCCACCTACGGCAACCGGTTGCCGCAACTGTCGTTCGAGGTGTTCCGCCCGCTCGCGGATGCCGACACCGCCGAAGGGCTGACCCGCGCCGTCACCATGATCCCGGCCTCGGGCGAGTTCAGCTATGCGACGCAGGCGATCCGCAAGACCGATGGCGGCGCGACGGTGCCCGAGAACCTGAACGCTCTGGCCGACTCCACCGACATGGTGGAGGCCCTCGACCGGCTGCAGGCCATGGCCCCGGCGGTCGAGAGCGTCAGCCTCGTCGTCGCGTGGTTCGGCGACGATCTGCGCGCGGGGTCCTGCAAGGTGCGGCCGGGCGTCGAGGTGTCCGCGAAGTCGACCACGCCCGCCAGCTGGTCGGTGAACGGCGTCAGCCGGGCCGGCGCCTTCCTCGTCAGCCGCGACGATCAGGATCGTCCGGTCTATGGCGGCACGCCGTCCGACTTCGCCGTCGTGCAGGCGATCCAGGAGATGCAGGCGCGCGGGCTGCGGATGACCTTCTATCCGTTCATCCTGATGGATGTCCCGCCCAACAACACGCTGCCGAACCCGTATTCCGACAACGCCGCCGAGACCGGTCAACCCGCGTTCCCATGGCGCGGCCGGATCACCTGCTCGCCTGCAGCGAGCTTCGCAGGGACCGTGGACAAGACCGCCACGGCCGCAAGCCAGGTCGCGGCGCTGTTCGGCGGGGCCACGCCCGCGAGCTTCAGCGTCTCGGGCGACAGCGTGGGTTGGACCGGGCCATCCGGTGACTGGGGCCTGCGGCGCATGGTGTTGCACTACGCCCATCTCTGCGCGGCGGCAGGCGGGGTGGACGCCTTCCTCATCGGCACCGAGATGCCGGGGCTGACGACAATCCGCTCAGGCGCCAGCACCTATCCTGCGGTGCAGGCCTATCGGGACCTCCTCGCCGATGTGCGGTCCATTCTCGGGGCCGGGACGAAGATCGGCTATGCCGCCGACTGGTCGGAATACTTCGGCCACCAGCCGGGCGACGGCTCGGGCGACGTGTTCTTCCACCTCGATCCGCTCTGGGCCGATCCGGAGATCGATTTCGTCGGCATCGACAACTACATGCCGCTGTCGGACTGGCGGGACGGGTTCGAGCATGCGGATGCGACGGAGGGCTGGCCCGCGATCTACGACCGCGCCTACCTGCAGGAGAATATCGCGGGCGGCGAAGGCTTCGACTGGTTCTATGCATCGGCTGCTGACCGCTCCGCGCAATCCCGGACCCCCATCACGGACGGCGCTGCCGCTAAGCCGTGGGTCTTCCGCTACAAGGATCTGCGCGCCTGGTGGTCGAACGCACACTACGACCGCCCGGGCGGGGTGGAAAGCGGGACGCCGACGGCGTGGGCGCCGCAATCAAAGCCGATCTGGTTCACCGAACTGGGCTGCCCGGCCATCGACCGTGGCACCAACCAGCCGAACGTCTTCTTCGATCCGAAGTCGTCGGAGAGCTTCACGCCGCATTTCTCGCGGGGCTGGCGCGATGACGCGATCCAGCGGGCCTATCTCGAGGCGACATATCTCTGGTGGGGCGAGGCCGCGAACAACCTGCTGTCCTCGGTCTACGGCGGCCGGATGGTGCACGTCCCCGAATGCGCCGCCTGGACCTGGGACGCGCGGCCCTATCCGTTCTTTCCGGCGCTGACCGACGTCTGGACGGACGGCGCGAACTGGCGGCTTGGGCATTGGCTGACCGGGCGTCTCGGCGCGGTGTCGCTGGCCGCACTGGTCCGGCACCTCTGCCTGCGCGCCGGGCTGCCCGAGTCCCGGATCGATGTCACCGGGCTCTGGGGCGCGGTCGAAGGCTACGCCATTACGGCTCTCGAAAGCCCGCGCGCCTCGATCACCACGCTGTCGCGCCACTTCGGCTTCGACGCGGTGGAGACCGAGGGCGTGATCCGGTTCTTGATGCGCGGCCGGGCCTCCGTCGCCACCCTCGGGCCCGACGATCTGGTCGCCGCCCGCGAGGGCGACGTCTTGGAACTGACGCGGGGCCAGGAGACGGAACTGCCGCAAGCGCTGAAGTGGCAGGTCGCACGCGCCGACGAGGATTACGACGCGGCCCTCGTCGAGGCGCGCCGCATCACCGTGGACACGACGCGGATCGCCTCCGAGAGCTTTCCGATGGCGGTGCCGCCCGAGGAGGCCGAGCGGCGCTGCCGCCGCGCGCTGATGGAGGCATGGGTGGGGCGCGAGACGGCGGCGTTCCGATTGCCGCCCTCGCGCCTCGCGCTTGATCCGGCCGACGCGATCCGGCTCGCGCATGACGGGCGGCTGGTCGAACTGCGGCTCGTCTCGATCGCCGACGCCGAGGCGCGCGGCATCGAGTCGGTCCGCCAGGACCGCGCGACCTACGATCTTCCGCCCGGCGATCCGCGCGCGGCGTCGCTGACGCGCGCCGTGGTGTTCGGCGCACCGGATGCGGTGCTGATGGACCTGCCGCAGCTGACAGAGGACCAGCCCGCGCATCGCCCCTTCGCAGCGGCGCATGCAGTACCGTGGCCGGGCGAGATGGCGGTCTTCCGTAGCCCGTCGACGGACGGCTTCGAACTACTGACCACGTTCGGCAGCCGCGCCCGGATCGGGGCGCTGGTCTCGGACTTCTATCAGGGCCCCACCTCGCGCTTCGACCTCGGCAATGCGCTGGTCGTCGATCTGCTGACCGGCACGCTGGAAAGCGTCACGGACCTGACCCTCTTCGGGGGGGCCAACGCGCTCGCGGTAGAGAGCGCGCACGGCGTCTGGGAGATCGTGCAGGCGGGTGCGGCCGAGTTGCTCGCGCCCGGCCGGTATCGGCTGACACGTCTCCTGCGCGGTCAGCGCGGCACCGAGGGCGCGATGGGTAATCGGGCGCCTGCGGGGGCGCGGGTCGTGGTGCTGGACACCGCGCTGGCGTCCCTGCCGATCGCCGAGGCCGATCTCGGTATCCCGTGGAACTGGCGCATCGGCCCGGCAAGCCGTCCGGTCAGCGACGAGACCTATGTCGCACAGGCCTTCATGCCCGAGGGCATCGGACTGCGACCGTTCTCCGTCGCACATGTCGAGCAGCCGTGGCGCAGGCCTCGCACGCCCGGCGATCTCATCATCCGCTGGACACGCCGGTCCCGAGCCCTCGCGGCCGACAACTGGGGCGGGCTGGAGGTGCCGCTAGCCGACGAGCTCGAAGCCTACGAGGTCGAGATCCTCGACGGCGCGACGGTAAAGCGGGTGCTGAGTACCGCCACCACCAGCGCCGTCTACCTCGCCGCCCAGCAGATCGCCGATTGGGGCGCGCCGCTCGGCCCCGGCGACACGCTCGACATCCGCATCTTCCAGCTCTCCGCCCTCGTCGGGCGGGGCGCGCCCAAGACCATCACGCTGTCCTTCTGAGGATCCCATGTCCGATGCCACGACCCATCTCCTGCTGCCCTACATCCTCGCGGCGCAGGCCCAGAAGCATGTTACCCACAACGAGGCGCTGCGGATCCTCGACGGGCTCGTCCAGCTATCCGTTCTCGACCGGGACCTGACCGCGCCGCCTGGTTCGCCCGCCGATGGCGACCGCTATATCGTCGGCTCGGGCGCGACGGGCGACTGGGCGGGCTGGGACCTGAACGTCGCGCTCTGGACCGACGGCGCCTGGCTGCGCCTGCTGCCACGCCCCGGCTGGCGGGCCTGGGTTGAGGACGAGGGGCTGCTGCTCGTCTTCGACGGCGCGGGCTGGATCGGCACCACGCCCACGGCGCTGCAGAATATGGCGATGCTGGGCGTCGGCACGACAGCGGATGGGTCGAACCCATTCTCGGCCAAGCTCAACGCTGCGCTCTGGACCGCGAAGACCATCGCCGAGGGCGGCACAGGCGATCTCTTCTACACCATGAACAAGGAGGCCGCGGGCGACGATCTCGGCCTCACGCTGCAGACCGGCTTCGTGACCAAGGCGCTGGTCGGCCTCTTCGGTTCGGACCGCTTCCGGCTGGCAGTCTCCGCCGACGGCAGCACCTTCTTCGACGGGCTCAGTGTCGACAACGCCACCGGCATCGTCGACCAGCCCCGGCTGCCACGGTTCAAGGCCTGGACCAACTACGACAACTATGTCGGCGTCGGGACATGGACGAAGATCGGCCTCAACAACACCGACACCAACGATCAGGGCGCGTTCGACGCCGGGAACAACCACTTCATCGCCCCCGTGGACGGCACCTACCTCTTCGGCGCGACGCTGCTCTACAAGATCAACGCCAGCGCGACGGCCCGCATGCGCGGGCGGCTCGTCCTGAACGGCACAACCGAAATTCGCGGCTCCTTCGGCGAGAGCTCCGCGACCCACGTCTCGCTCGCCACCGCCATCTGGCTGCAGACTATGGTCCCGCTGACGGCAGGCGATACCGTCGAGCTGCAGGGGTATTTCCGGGTCGCGGATGGCTACTTTGCCGCCGATCACACGTCCTTCTGGGGCTGCAAGATTGGCTGAGCGGCGAAAGGAGGAACCGATGAACCCACCCCGATCCGAAGGCTACGTCCGCATGCCGGACGCCGAGTTCGAGGCGATCCTGACCCGGGCGGCTGAGGAAGGCGCGAAGCGTGCGCTTGCCGATGTCGGCCTCGACGGCGACGAGGCCGCGCTCGACATCCGCGATCTGCGCTCGCTGGTGGACTGTATCCGGCTGGTGCGCCGCACCGCGATGCAGACTGCAGTTCGCATGATCACCACCGGCGTCGTGCTGGCGCTGCTGGCGGGCATCGCCATCAAGCTCAAGATCTTCGGCAACGGCCCGTAGCCGTCGTCTCGTTCCGATCTGTCAGCCCATCATGACCCGCCCTCGAGGCGGGTTTTTTCGTTTGGAGGACCCCATGACCACGACCTTCCACCGCCATTGGCGTGACGTGCCGAAGAATGCCTGGCGCTGGCCGAACTTCTCGCCCGCCGAGATCGCCTGCCGAGGGACCGGCAAGCTGCTGATCAACGAACCCGCGCTCGACAAGCTGCAGGCGCTGCGCGATCGGCTGGGCAAGCCGCTGATCGTCCGCTCGGCCTATCGCAGCTCCGAGCACAACCGCGCCGTCGGCGGCGCAACCCGGTCGAAACATCTCGACGGCGCGGCCTTCGACATCGCCATGGCGAACCACGATCCGGTGGCGTTCGAGGCGGCAGCGCGGGCGGTGGGGTTCCTCGGCTTCGGTTTCTACCCGCGCTCGGGCTTCATCCATGTCGATCTCGGCCCGGCACGGCAGTGGGGCGAGCGCTTCCCGGTCCGGCCGACTCCCTTCGCTGCCGAAACCCCGCCGGCGCGCGAAGTGCTGGCGCAGAGCCGCACCATGAAGGGTGGCGGAGCGGCCGGTGTGGCGACGCTGGGCGCGGCGGGCGTCGAGGTGGCTCGAGACGTCCTTGCCGAGACCCAGACCGCCATCCTGCCGCTTGTGTCCTATCTCGAAACGCTGCGCTGGGTGTTCATCGCCGTGGCACTCGTTGGCATCGTCGTGACCATCTACGCGCGGCTCGACGACTGGAAGCGGGGGCGTCGATGATCGCCGCGCTGCTGGGCGGCATTGCCGCCAGCCCATGGATGCGGGCCGCGCTGCGCTACGGCGCCGTTGGCTTCAGCGTGCTTCTGTTCCTGCTCGCGCTCCGGCGTTCCGGCGAGCGCACTGGCCGCCTCGCCGAACGCTATGAGACCACGGAGAAGATCAATGATGCCCAACGCCGGATGCTGGAGGCGGCGGCTCGCCGCCCTCGCAATCGCGACGAGCTTGCTGACCGGCTGCGCGACGGTCGGTTCTGAACAAAGGATCATGGCACTTTGTCCGCCGGTCGTGGAATATGGTCAGGAGTTACAGACGCGGGCCGCCGACGAACTGGCGTGGTTGCCGGAAGGCTCGATCATCGCGGAAATGCTGACCGACTACGCAGTGATGAGAGAGCAGGCTCGGGCCTGCTCTCCTGAGACAAGCTAGCAAGAGCCTGAGCGCCTGCGGTCTGCAATCCGCACCAATATGGCGGCAGGCAGCATGCCGATCGATCGCTGGACGCAGCGGCCTGGTGGTGTCCCTCACCGTTCCTTGTCGCCAGGATCAGGATCAGCGTCGTGATCCCGAGGATCGCCGGGTCAGTACGTCCTCAATCTCGCGCGCCACGTCGTCGATGCCCTGCATTCCATCAACCGTAATGAGCTCTCTCCTTCGGCGATAGTAGTCCAGTAGCGGCTCCGTCTTGTTCCGATATGCGTCGAGACGTCTGACAAAGGTATCCCGATTGTCGTCGCTGCGAGCCGTGCCGCCAGCGGCCAGCGTATCGGCGACGCGCTTTTCCATTCGCTCGACCAGCGAGGTCTCATCGACCTTCAGTTCGATGACTGCGTCAATTCTGACACCCCTTTGCTCCAGCATGGCGGTCAGGGACTCCGCCTGCGCGACTGTCCGGGGAAAGCCGTCGAGAATGAACCCTTTGCGCCAATCCTCTTGATCGATCCGGTCGGATACCATCTGGTTGACCACATCGTCGGGTACGAGTTCGCCGCGATCCATGATCGCGTCGACCCGCCGCCCGGTTTCGGTGCCTTCGGTCACAGCAGCGCGCAGCATATCTCCTGTAGAAAGCTGAGGGATCGAGTGGCGTTCGGCCAGGCGCTGCGCCTGCGTTCCCTTCCCTGCTCCTGGTGGTCCGAACACTATCAGTCTCATTGTCTCTTCTCACCTCTTGGATAGCCACGAGGGCGATGGCGGCGGCAATTCCGATGCACCCAGTACCGTTTGGAGAAGCCCTGCACTTCCGCGCAGACCGGCGCTGGCCGTGTAGGCGGACATGATATCCCTGCCTCCAAGTCTGGCGCCGGAGCTGGACCGCTCCGGCGCCGAACTCCTTAGCGGCTCGAGTCGCCGTAGACGATGCCATTCGGCCGATCGCCGACCGGCACCGTCCTCACCACGTCCTGGCTCTCGACATCGATGATCGACACTGTGTCGTCCGCAATGTTGGTCACGAACACGTAAGCCCCGTCGGCCGATGCCGACACGCCATGGGCGCCACCCCCGGTGGTGATCGTCTTCACGACCTCTCCCGTCGCCGTGTCGATCACGGACACCGTGTCGTTCGGCTCCGCGTCGGTGCCCTGATTGGCCACGTAGACGTAGGCTCCATCGGGGGTCGCGAACATCTGGATCGGGTTCGGCCCGACGTCGATCCTGTTCGTCACCTGCCGGGACGAGGTGTCGATGACGGCCACCCGGTTCTCGTCGCGCAGCGAGACGTAGACCTGATCGCCAGACGGCGTGAACCCGACCTGAACAGGCGCTGCGCCCACCGGAATGCGCGCAACTTCCGTCAGGTCCTGCGTGTCGATGACGGAGACCGAGCCGTCCTCGACATTGGCCACATAGATCTCGCTCTCATCCGGGCTGAGGCGCAGCCCGTGCGGATAGGCGCCGGTCGCGATGCGCTCGATGACTTCGGCCTGTGCGAGATCGACGACCGCAATCTCGTTCCCGCCGGACAGCGAAGCATAGGCGCGCCCGCTGCGGTCGGCGACGACATGCGCCGGATGCGCGCCGACTTCCACAGTGGCGACGGGCTGCGACAGTCGCTCCGGATCGAGCACCACCAGGACCCCTCCGCCCGCATCGGTGTCGGCATGTCCATCGTCATCCGATCCGTGCGCGTGATCGGCGGCAGGGCTCCCGACCGCCAGCAGCAGATTCCGTCCGGCGTCAGATCGACATTGTGCGGCGACACGCCGACGTCAACGGTCTCGACCGAACCCGTGCCGAGATCGATGGCGCTGATCGAATTGCCGCCCTCGTTGGCGGAGTAGACGGTCCCGCCGGTCTGACCGAGGGCGGTTGGTGCCTCGCCGGCGTTCGTCGCCAGCCAGGCCTGCATTTCGACGATCTCGCCTTCCTGCGCCGCGATGATCTGGTCCGCCCACTCCCTGGTCTGCGGATCGTCGCCGTATTGCTGGACGATCTTCGCCATGTCGATCGCACCCTGATGATGCGGGATCATGCCCCGGACGAAGGCGACATCCGGATCGCCGGCCATCACGCCTTCCATCATCGGTCCGTGCATTTCATTCATCGCGGCGACGTAGGCCTGCGTGAAGTCGGGAGCGCTGGAATGGCTCGTTGGGGCGCCGTCAGCGCCGGGTGCGGCCATTCCGCCGTGCATGCCCCCCTGCATCATTTGCTGCATCGCCTGCATCATGGCCTGGCCATGCTCGGGGATGCCCTGCATGCCGGGCATCCGGTCCGAGGGAGATGTGGGCGCGGGAGCCTGTTCCGCTTGGGCGGGCGGGGTTCCCGGGTGGTGGGTATCATGTTCGGCCTGGGCAAGAGCAGCGCCCGGCAGGCCCGCCAGCAGGCTGACGGAAAGAACGATTGCAGTTCGGTTCATGGGTTTTCATCCTTGGCACCGGAGGGCCGGCGTCACATTCGCGGACGCGGGTCTCCGAAAGTTCGTCTGGGCTCGAAGTGCGCGCTGCCGGCGGTCGCGCCGGAGCGGCCGTCACGCAGCAATCAGACGAGGCGGCCTCAGGATTCCTTCGGGGGATCGTTCCCACGGGTCACGGTGCATGACCCTGAACAGTTCACCATTCACGGACGGCCCGAACGTCAGCGGCCCGACGGGAACGGCGGCGATCAGACAGGTCTGACAGCAGTCGGCCAGCATCTGGCCGCCGTCATCACTCTCGCAGCCTGCAGATGTCTCTGCCCCGTGATCGCCGGGCAGGTGATGTTGGCCGCAGTGGCTCGCCGTGGCCGCGCTCTGTTCGCGGTGGAGGGCGTGTCCGGTCGGGCTGGCATGCGCTACGCCCTGCAGAACGAGGGAGCTGATGGCAAGCAACAGGATGCCGATCGCGAACTGGCGCAATCGGCCGCATCTCGCCGCGAACGCAACTCTGAAGCGCCCGCTCATGAGCCACCTGCCTTCTCGGTGTCGAGCCGGGCTGATGCGCTGCTGACGCGGGCAAGGGCCATCGCTCGCGGCTTGAGCTGCATCGGATCGGCGGCAAGGTGGACGGTCATGTGGAGGCGCCTGGCTCAGATTTCCTGCGCGCCGAGGTAGCGCCCGAAGGTCTGGGTGGTCGGACCGAACAGGAGCACTTCATAGGGCTCGGGTTCGACCCCGGAAAAATCCATGCCGGGCGAGCCGGCAGGCATTCCGGGAACGGCAAGTCCCGTCCCGGAGGGCCGCTCGGCCAGCAGGCGGCGGATCGCGGCAGCTGGCACATGACCCTCCACCACATAGCCGTCCACCTCGGCCGTATGGCAGGAGGTCAGCTCGGCCGGCACGCCGAGCCGCTCCTTGAGGCTGAACACGTCGTCCGAGTCCACGACCCGCACCGGAAAGCCCGCGGCTTCGATATGCGCGATCCAGCCGTCGCAGCAGCCGCAGGACGGATCCTTGGTGACGGTCACGAGCGGCAGGGCCTCGGCCCGCGCCCACGCCGGCATCGACAGCAGGAACGGAAGTGCGGCGGCGGCCGCGAGAACGGCCCGCCGGCCGATGGTGTGATCGTTCCGCATCGTCAAACCTTTCTTCGTGGACTCCATGATCTCACCGGCTAGTCCGGAGCGCGACCCACGAACGGGTGAGAATGCGCCGGCGTCCCGCGGCAAGATGTCGCCTGTCAGATGCGCTCGCGGGAACGGCCCACGATGCCACCCGGACATCACAGCTTCACGCCCCGCAGCCGAGACGCATTCGCGATCACGCTGACCGAGGATAGCGCCATGGCGGCTGCCGCGATGATCGGCGACAGCAGGATGCCGAAGAACGGATAAAGCACCCCCGCGGCGATCGGGATACCGAGCGCGTTGTAGATGAAGGCGAAGAAAAGGTTCTGGCGGATGTTGCGCATCACCGCCTGAGACAGTCGCCGCGCCCGAACAATGCCGGTGAGATCGCCCTTCAGGAGGGTGACGCCCGCGCTCTCCATCGCCACGTCGGTGCCGGTGCCCATGGCGATGCCGACATCCGCGGCCGCGAGCGCAGGGGCATCGTTGACGCCGTCGCCCGCCATCGCCACCACCTCGCCCGCCGCCTTGTGCCGCTGCACGACCTCGCTCTTCTGGTCCGGCAGGACCTCCGCCTCGACCTCGTCGATGCCTAGCTGTCGGGCGACCGCCTTCGCTGTGGTCCAGTTGTCGCCGGTGAGCATGACCACGCGGATGCCTTGGGCCTTCAGCGCGGCAAGCGCTTCAGGCGTGGAGGGCTTGACCGGATCGGCGATGGCGAAGATTGCGGCGACCTCTCCGTCCACGCCCATGAAGATCGCGGTCGCCCCGTCTTGGCGCAGCCGGTCAGCCTGCGCGGCCAGCGGCGTCACATCGACCCCTTCTTCGGCCAGGAAGTTTGCGTTGCCGAGGGGAATGCGCTTGCCCTCGACCGTGCCATAGGCGCCCTTCCCGGTCGGCGAGTCGAAATCCGCAACCGGTGCGGTCGCGATCCCCCGCTCCTCTGCCGCGCGCACGATGGCGAGCGCCAGCGGATGCTCGCTCGCCCGCTCGACGCTGGCGGCCAGGCGCAGCACCTCCTCCTCGGTAAGACCGGCAGCGGGAACGATGGCCGTGACGGCGGGACGCCCCTCCGTCAGTGTGCCGGTCTTGTCGACGATGATCGTGTCGACCTTCTCCATGTGCTCGAGCGCCTCGGCGTTCTTGATCAGGACGCCATTCTGCGCGCCGCGGCCGACGCCGAACATGATCGACATCGGCGTCGCCAGACCCAGCGCGCAGGGGCAGGCGATGATCAGGACCGAAACCGCCACGACCAGCGCATAGGCGAAGCGCGGCTCCGGGCCCCAGATCGACCAGGCGATGAAGGCGAGCACCGCGACCACGATCACCGCCGGCACGAACCAGCCCGACACCTGGTCGGCAAGTCGCTGGATCGGGGCACGGCTGCGCTGTGCCTCTGCGACAAGCTGGACGATCTGCGACAGCATGGTGTCGCGTCCGACCTTGCGGGCCTCGATCACCAGCGCGCCGGACTGGTTCATGGTCCCCCCGATCGCCCGCGAGCCGACCTCCTTGGTCACCGGCATGGATTCGCCCGTCACCATCGACTCGTCGACGGCGCTGCGGCCTTCCAGCACCTCGCCATCCACGGGCACCTTCTCGCCCGGCCGCACCCGCAGGCGGTCGCCGACATGGACAGTGTCGAGCTGCACCTCTTCTTCGGTGCCGTCATCACGGATGACCCGTGCGGTTTTCGGGGCGAGATCGAGCAGCGCCCGGATTGCGCCGCTGGTGCTTTCCCGCGCCCGGAGTTCCAGCACCTGTCCGAGCAGCACGAGCACGGTGATGACCGCTGCGGCTTCGAAATAAACCGCGACCGACCCGTCATGCTGGCGGAAGGCGTCCGGGAAGATGTCTGGCGCGAGCGTCGCAACGACGCTGTAGATCCACGCCGCCCCCGTGCCCATGGCGATCAGGGTGAACATGTTGAGATTGCGCGTGACCAGCGACTGCCAGCCGCGCTGGAAGAAGGGCCACCCGGCCCACAGGACGACCGGGGTCGCGAAGAGCAGCTGGATCCAGTTCGAGGTCTGCTGATCGATGTAGCGGTCCAGCCCGAGGAAATGGCCGCCCATTTCCAGAATGAATACAGGGACCGTCAGCACCAGCCCGATCCAGAAGCGGCGCCGCATATCGATCAGTTCGAGATTGGGCTCCGCCTCGAGGCTGACCAGCACAGGCTCCAGCCCCATGCCGCAGATCGGGCAGGATCCCGGCCCCACCTGCCGGATCTCTGGGTGCATGGGACAGGTGTAGATCGTCCCCTCGGGCACGGGCTCGGCCTTTGCCGCCGCAGCGGCCGGGTCGAGGTAGCGGTCCGGCTCGGCCAGGAACTTCGCGCGGCATCCGGCCGAGCAGAAGTAATACGGCCGCCCCGCATGCTCGGCCTTGTGCTGCGTCGCATGGGGATCGACCATCATGCCGCAGACCGGGTCCTTGACCCGATGCACGCTGTCTGTCGGAGTCGCCTCCGCAGCGTGCGAATGCTCCGTCCCGTGGTGCCCCGAGTGAGCATGCCCGTGTTCGTGAGAATGTCCCGGCCCGCGATGCTCATGGCCGCCGACGCGAGAACTGCTCTCCATGTGGAGGGGGGCAGGGTGTTGGTCTTTGCTCTTGCTGGCCATCATGTACCTCGTCCGGGAAGTGCCCGAGAATCGTCCTCATTCGTCCTGCACCTTCCTGTCGTTGGAAGGTCAAGAGTAAGCCGCCAGGCGGAAGCCGCGGCGTCAGTGTTCATGCTGGGCGCTCCCTTCTTCCGGTCTCGCCCGCACGGCCTGCCGGGACTTCGCCTTCGGCCGCGTAACATCGATCTCGGCAGCTCCCTCCTCAACGGCAAGGCAGTATTCCTCGATCTGCGTGGTCGAGAAGTAGACCTTGAACCGGTCGCGCAGGAGGTTGTTCACCTCCCTCAGCACCCGCTCGCCATCCTGCCAGTCTCGAACGCAGACGTGGCTCGAGAACACGTTGCGCCCGGACGTCGGGCTCCAGGCATGGACGTGATGCACGTCCGTCACGCCCTCCAGCTCCCGAATGGCCGCGATCACAGCCTCGAGATCCAGGTCCTCCGGCGTGCCTTGCAGCAGGATGTGCAGCGACTCGCGCAGGATGCCCCAAGGAAGCCCAGAGCAGCACCAGTCCGAAGGCCATGCCGAGCAGCGGGTCGACGGCGAGGAAGCCGGTAAAGCGGATCACCAGGGCCGAGATGATGATGAGGAAGCTGCCGACGAACGTCTGCAGGATGTGCCAGTAGGCGCCCCGCATGTTCAGGTTGTCCTTCTGGCGCTCGTACAGGAGCCAGAGGGCGACAAGCTCGGTGGCGATGCCCCCCGCTGCTGCGATCAGCATCGGCGTGGTGGCCAACTCGATCGGCTCCATGAGGCGCATCGCGCCCATCCACAGCACGAAAATGGCCATTCCGACGAGAAAGAGGCCGTTGAAGAGGGCGCCGAGGATCTCCGCGCGAATGTAGCCGAAGGTGCGCGCCGGGCTGGACTTCCGCTCGCTCAGGCGCATGGCGACAAAGGCGATGAGCACGCCGCCGACGGCCGAGAAGGTGTGGAAGGCATCCGACATGACGGCGACCGAGCCCGTCCAGATGCCGATCCCGAGTTCAACGATGAAGTAAAGGCCGGTGAGCCAGCCGGAGATGACAAGCGCTTTGCGATCACCGCTCGCGGGCAGGTGGCCCGTATGGCTGCCGTGAGACATCGACATGGGTTCGCCTCCTGCTGACCGCGCATCATGCATCGTCGCGGTCGTTGAGGCCGCCGCAGCTCCAAGCTCCGGCGGCCCGAGTCCTTACTGCTGGCCCGCGTTCTCCTCGACCCAGGCGGTCATCTCCTCGATTTCCGGGCCTTGGGCGTCGATGATCTTCTGAGCCATCGCTTTCGACTCCTCATCGTCGCCATACTTCAGCTCGACTTCTGCCATGGCGATGGCGCCCGCATGATGCGCGATCATCCCGCAGTGGAAGGCGAGGTCGGGATCCTCGATGGTGTGGGTGGCCATCATCGGACCGTTCATCTCCATCATGGCCTGCATGGAGGCTTGCTGGGCCTCATCCATGCCCTCCATGCCTCCCATCATGGCGGACATGTCCATGCCCTGCATCATCCCCGGCATCCCGGACTGCTGGATGGCGTCCTGGCAGCCCTGCGGGAGGATCGACAGGTCGGGCATGGGACCTCCCTGTCCCGCCATGTGGCCAGCCTGCCCGCCTGTCCCGCTCTCCTGAGCGAAAGCCGCGGGCGCGGCGAGAAGGGCAGCAACGACGGCGGCGAGTTCAAACTTGCGCATAAGGGTTCTCCTTTGATGTAACTGGTTTCGGTGGGGATCAGGCCGCCATTTTCCGGCAGCTCTCGGCGCACCGGCGGCACGCATCCACGCATTCCTGCATGTCGCCGACCTGCTCGCAGCTCCGGGCGCATTCCTCACAGATCTCGGCACACTCACGGCAGAGATGCTTGTGATGACTGGTGCCGATCAGCATGAAATTCGCCGCGGTCTGGCAAATTTCGGCGCAGGCGATCATGAGCCGGAAGTGCTCCGGCTCGACATGCCGGCCACCTGCCTCAAGACAATGGTTCATGGCCATGCTGAGGCAAGTGCTGTGGCAGCTCAGGCATTCGTCGATGCAGCTCTGCATTTCAGGGGACATCTGGTGCATTTGTATTCTCCATCTTCGGAAAGCGCCGGGAAGAGAAGCAGCAAGCGTGGCGCTCGGCACTCGCAGCCAGCGATGACACGAAAAGACTTTCCTGGCGTCTTCAGACCGTCTTCTCATCCCTCCGGCGCGAGCGACGCCAGGCAGCAAGGCGCGACACGCGCTCACGATGGGTAACGATCAGATCAGATGGTCCCGCGGCGGACGGCGCGGCCCATCCGGGGCAAGCCCGCTGAGCAAGGAGACTGGCATCACAAACTTCTGATCGCTCCTGCGCGGCTCTTTCAGATCGGCGGTTCGGCCGGGGATCAGCGCTGCCAGGCACGCATCTCCGCAACAGGCGAGCGTGTCATGGTTGTCATCGCTGGGCTCCTCCCCCACAGCCATCGAAGGAGCGTGATGCGGGACGGGGTCCGCCACGTTCGTCGCCGTCGGCGAAGATTCGGCGTGGACGGAGATGTGGGCATGACTGTGGGGCACCAGACTTCCGGCCGCCGCGCCATGGGCGATGAGCATGGCAGTTGCAAGAAGCGCCAGTGCGTTCGCAAGCTTCTGCCAGACGAATCCGGCTTTCGTCCGGGGGGTCCGCCGTTGCATCCTGTGGGAACGGCCGAGGAGGCGAAGTGTTCCGCTGATCATGGTGCTGCCGACATGCGTTCAGACCGTTTCTGCCATCAGTCTGCCGAAGTCACCGGCGACGAACAGCACGCGCGGATCGTGTTCCTGCAGGACTGGCTCGCCCAGCATGCCAAATGATGCTCCGGATACCAACCCTCATCGGCCTCACCGCCTCCGCGCTCATCACCACCTGGATCCTTGTCGGGCTGCGGGCGGATGCGGAGAATGCCGAGACGATCGCACTGGGCCGCACCATTTACGAGACCCAGTGCGCCGCATGTCATGGCGCGCAGCTTGAGGGGCAGCCGGACTGGCAAATGCCTCTGCCCTCCGGGCGCCTGCCGGCTCCCCCGCACGACGCCACCGGCCACACATGGCATCATCCGGACGACATCCTGTTCCGGATCGTCAAGGAAGGCACCGCCGCCATCGTGGGGGGCGGATACGAGAGCGACATGCCCGGGTTTGCCGATGTCCTCAGCGACGCCGAGATCCGGGCCGTGCTCGCCTACATCAAGAGCACGTGGCCGGAACGCGAGCGGAGCTATCAGGCCGAGACGAGCGCGCGAGGCCGATAGATGGGTGGTCGGCGCGGTGTGGCAGGACATCATCCTCCTTGGGGTAGGTCATTGTCGAGCTTGTGGCTCACGAAAGGGGCCTCCGTAGAACTCCTCTTCGGTGACACTGCATTCTTCCCGCCCCCAGAAGCCGTGCGCGGGTGCAGCAGGCGCAACCAGTGCCCTCGACGACGTGGACGGCCAGCACGGCTGCAGCCCGTAGCGAAGGAGGCCACCTGAGGTGCAGCCCAGCCCAGCGCCAACACCAGGTCACGTCGACGTGAGACACTTCGCCTATCCGTCTCACGCAGGCGTTATGGGTCATGATCTCCATTGTTCTTGAAGGGCAGCAGTGGGCAGCTAGTATCGCAATGAAAACAATAGCGAAAGGTGGGACATGACACAGGCAGATCGATCGAGCGGGCGCCGACAGTTCTTGACCGGACTGATGGCCACGGCGCTCGTCCTTCCGGCCGGACGGAGTTTCGCACAGAATATCGACCCTTATACCGGAATGCCTGTCTACGGTTCCGCCGGAGGGGCGGCCCCCGACCTCGGCGTGTTTCAGGTAGACCCGGACGCCGATCAACGCCGCAATCAGTCGTCTTTTCGCGCGTGGCATTGGAGCGATTTCTATCCGAGTCTGGGAAAGGGCGTCATCCTTGCTGATGTGACCTCGCGGGCGCTGCATTACTGGTCTGCCGACGAATCGGTATACTTGTTGTTCCCTACAGCGGTACCCGTATCCGAGGATCTGACCCGCAGAGGAAAGACCGAGATCGTCAGAAAAGCGGAAAACCCTCCGTGGACCCCGACCCCGAGCATGCGCGAGAGAGATCCTTCGCTGCCGCAACGCGTCGAAGGAGGCGTGCCAGAAAATCCGCTGGGCGTCCGCGGCCTTTATCTTTCATGGCCTGCATATCTGATTCACGGAACCCACGACACCCGGAAGATCGGCCGCAAATCGTCGAACGGATGCTACGGTCTTTATAACGAGCATGTCCTGAAACTCTACGAGGTCGCCGAGATAGGCACACAGGTCGCGGTCTTCTGATCTACCATCGAAGGGCGGAGCCGGAGACATCTCCGGCCCGCCCTCACCTACGAGCCATGATATCAGGGGTAAATCATCACCGGCACCCCGAGGCGCAGCATCGCGAAGATATCTTCGACCTCGTCGTCGCTGACCGTGATGCAGCCCGCCGTCCAGTCCCGCTTCTGTCTGACCAGACGCTTTCCCTCCGGCCCGCGGCCATGGATCATGATATCACCGCCCGGATCCAATCCGAACTGCTCCGCAAAAGCTCGGTCCCGCTCATTCGGATAGGAAATCCCCACTGAAAGATGGTATCGACTGCGGGGATTGAAACGGTCGATGTAATAGAGGCCCTCCGGGGTCTTTCCGTCGCCTTCAAACTGCTTGTGGCCGATGGGCTCGTTTCCCAGTCCGAAGTCATACGATTTCAGGACCGTCTGCCCGCTGAGCAGGTACATTCGGCGCCGCTCCTTCTGAACGACGACCTGTGTCACCGGAGGCCCCAGGTACCTCTTCAAGACGGGGGGTTGCGTGCCGCACGCGGCCAGAGCCGCGAGCATCGTGAGCGAAAAATGACGGCGGTTCGGTCGAAGCATCGGCAATTTATATCATCCGGAGATTATTGCGCGGCGGGGTAGTGCGAGAACACCTCAACCGAGCCATCCCGCTTAACAAGATTGACGTCGTAGGCTTTACGCTTGTTTTCGGGTCCCATCCCGGGACTGCCATAGGGCATTCCGGGAACCGCGAGCCCTGCGGCATCCGGCCTCTCTTTCAGAAGGCGCTCGATGTCGGCCGCGGGGACATGGCCTTCTATGAAATAGCCGTCGATCTCTCCCGTATGGCACGACAACTGACTGGTCGGGACGCCCAAGTCCATTTTGTGCCGGATCAGAAGAGCACCGTAGCGTTCCTCGGATGTCACCTCGAAGCCGTTCTGGCGCAGATACTCGGTCCACTGGGAACAGCATTCGCAGCCGGTCCCTTCGACCACATGGACCGTTCCGCGATCGGCGGCCATGGCGGCCGAGGTCGTCGTCAGCAGGACCGCTACGCCCTGCGTGAAGCGTCGAATACGATCAATCATGGTTGCTCCTTTTTCATGGCCCGCCGGATCTTGGGAACGGCGAACCTTCGGTCCTCGTGAAAGTCGATGATGCTGCCAAAGCTTCCGTCGGCCCGGAACAGGAACACACCGGCAGTATGATTCATGGTGTAGTCACCCTTTACGTCCTCGATGCGCTCTGCCTTCGCGCGGAAGTCGCCAAGAATGCGGGCGACCTCGCCTGGCTCTCCGGTCACACCGACGATGCGCGGATCGAAATAGCCGAGGTAGTCCGCAAGAACCTCCGGCGTGTCACGCTCGGGGTCCACAGAGATCAGAGCCACGTTGAGGCGGTCGGCGTCTGGCCCCAGCTCCTCCAGCCAGAGCGAGATGTCCGAGAGCGTGGTGGGGCAGACGTCGGGGCACCAGGTGAAGCCGAAGAAAACCAGGCTCGGCCTGCCGACCCAGTCCGAGATCGTCACCCGACGGCCCCGATGGTCCGTGAGCGTGACGTCCATTTCGCCCAGCGGTCGAGGCAGGTTGCGGGTAGGGCTCGCCGGCTGCGCCGCGCCGGGCCCGTCCACTTGCCACCAGCCCAGACCCAGCGCGCCGGCGCCGAGTGCCGTGACCGCGCCCGCGCCGAGAAGGAGCCGGCGCGAGAGGCTCATTCCGCAGGTCCCGTGGCGCCCGGTCCGAACACATGCACCTCCACCGTGACCTCGCCCGCGGCCTCGAAGGCGAGCGTCAGCGGGAAGGTGGCACCCTCCCGGAGAGGTGTGGCCAGTTCCATCAGCATGACGTGCATCCCGCCCGGCTCGAGTGTGAGTTCGCCGCTCGCGGGGATCTCGGCCGCCTCCACATGGGCCATCCGGGAGATGCCCTCGGAAAGGGTGGTCTCGTGCAGCATGGTCATGGTCGAGACCGGCGAGGACAGGCCGATCAGGCGATCGCCCTCGTCGCCGAAGTTGCGGACGGTGAAGTAGGCGGCGCCCGGCCGCGAGGTACCGATCGAGGCGCGTGCCCAGGCCGCGTCGATCTCAAGGTTGCCCTGCCGGACGGGTTCTGCTTGGGCGAGGCCGGCGGAAAGGCCGAAGGCAAAAACGGCAATAACAGGGAGCTTCATGGTGATGTTCCTAGAGGCGGTTCTGGAGGTCGGCAAGGATGTCGGCGGCGGGCGTGCCATAGGTGAACTGACGCAGCCAGTCCCCCTCCGGCCCGATGAGGTAAAGCGCGGGGCTGTGCGACATGGAATAGCCGTCGGGCGCGGCGGCATCGTCTTCGCGCGCGTAGTGAATGCGGAAGCTGTCCGCCGCAGCCCGGGTCTGGTTCGCATCCCCGGCAAGCCCGAGGATGGTGGGATGGAAGGCAGCGGTGAATTCGGCAATACCCAGCCTGCGGTCGCGCTCGGGGTCGATGGATATGAAGAGCGGCTGCACTTGCGTGGCCTCGTCGCCCAGATCGTCCATGACCTGAGCGACATCGGCCAGCGTCGTGGGGCAGACGTCGGGGCAATTGGTGAACCCGAAGAAAACCAGAATGTGTTTCCCCCCGAATTCCGTCGGGGTCCGCAGGCGCCCTTCGGCGTCGGGGAGTGCGAAGGTGGGACGGAACGGGGCCTCGACCACCGGCGCGGGCAAACGGTCTGCAATCAGAAACATCGTCCCGTAGCCCAGCATGGCAATACCCGCCGCCGCCCAGAGGCTTTTTTGCAGCCGTGTCAATCGCATCCGATCCGTCACTCCTCTTCTTGCGTCCTCCCTAAAGCCTCCAGTGACTTGAGGTTCAAGAGCGAACTCCTGTCGTCACACAACGGTGAGCCGTCGGCGGAGCAGAACGCTGCGCAGAAAGCTCATGTTCACGGCGACGATTGTGTCAGCGACAAGCGCGCGGATTGCGCCCGGCAAAAGCCGGTGTGCCGGATCTCGCCATGATCCGACGCCGGGGAATGGTCCGGGTCACACCTTGATCAGCGCCGCCGTCGCGTACATGAAGGCGAGCCCGCCAAGAAATCCGCCAAGAACGGCGGGGGAAAACAGTGCCGCTTGCCGGTCGCTGTTCTGACGCATCAGGTAGGCGCTGACCTCGACCATGACCTGCAGGATCGCACCGGCCCCGACCGCCAGCGCCAAGGCCGACCATTGCGGCGCATAGGCCAGACTGCCCGTCCACATTCCCAGCACGGCCGGGCCGCCAGCCAGAAGCGTCAGGGCTGCGAAGGTCCAGAGCGGCGGTCGAATCCGCAGCATCGGCGCTGCAATGCCGATCCCCTCGGTCACATTGTGCAGCGCAAAGCCGAGGACGAGGAACGTGCCAAGCCCCGCCGATCCGGCGGCAAAGGCGCCCCCGATCGCCAGCCCCTCGCCAAAGTTGTGCAACCCGATCCCGAGGGCGATGTAGAAGGCGAGCGCCAGACCCTCCGGTTGGCCGCGCCAGCGTCCGATCGCCATCAGCAGCAGAAAGCACGCCAAGGCCGTCAGCCAGACCATGGCCGAGCCTTGGAACAATGCGGCGGCTCCGGCTGAAAGCTCCAGCGCCTCTAAGGTCATGTCGATGAGCAGGAAGGCCAGCAGCCCGACGGTCAGCGCGAGCAGGAAGTTCATCCCGGTCCGCCCGACACCGCGCATCGCCGGATAGAACATCAGGCCGAGCGCCACGGGCAACAGGCCGACAATCGCCCCGACCAGCGCCTGAATGCGCAGCTGGCCCGCCGTGGCCTTCGGCGTCGGCACGGCTACGGCGATTTCATGTTCAAACGCCGTGCCGGTGTTGGACAGCAGCGCCACACGATGCGCCTCACCCAGCACCCATGGGTAAGGGATGCGAACCCAGACGGCAGTGCCACGCGCGACGGCCCCCGGAGGGGCCTGCGTGAACGTCCAATAGGCATCGTCGACGGCAACCTGCGCAATCTGCATGGCCTCTGAACCGCCCGCGCGCACCAGAATCTGGATGCCGGTCTCGTCCAGAATCGTCCGCTCCACCGTCAGCGCCTCGACCGGAGGCGCGCCATTGTTGAAACTGCGGAGGGGATCGAGCGACGCGATCCAGACGAAGGCGCCAAGCATGACCGCCAGCGGCACAAACAGAAGCAGCAGCCGGATCATTGCGGGGCGGGTGGGTTGGCTCTGGTCGCTCATGCTTCTGGCCCCCGAACGTCGAACATCCCGACCCAACCAAGCTCGGTGAATTCGGACTGGTGGGCGTGGAACATGTACATGCCGTCCTCGTGCTCGGCGAAGCTGAACTCGAGGATCCCGCGCTGCGCCTGACACTGCATGATCAGATCGACCGTGCGCAGCGTCGGCGTCAGGGTGGTGCCGGTATCGTAGTAGTCAAAGAAATTCGCATGCAGGTGCAACGAGTTGATCGGGTCGAACTCGGTCACGTTCACCAGATAGATGCGCACAGGCCGCGACTTGTCGATGTGGACTTGCCCGGCTTTTGTGGAGAGCGTTTAGCTCACTTCGCGGGCCTTTCGCTCGAAGGCGATGGGGCTCTGGAA